>NZ_JCAFVK010000006.1:0-245018 GCF_059372275.1 Stenotrophomonas sp. YJH_SMC_14-1 | reverse complement strand
TTACGCTGGCCTGAAGGCCAAGGGCAAAGCGAGCAAGGTGGCGCTCGTGGCGGTCATGCGCAAAATGCTGGTGATCCTCAACGCCCGTAAGCGAGACGCCGAGGTGGCCCTCGGCTGCCCCTGACAAGACAGTTGCTACTGGGTCAGCACCAAACCCAGCCGCAGCGGCTGGCGCATGTCGGCCGGTGGCGCGGCCTGCAGGGATGCACTCTGCAGGGTCGCGCGCAGGTCGGCGTCGACCTGGGCATCACCCAGGCTGTCGAATTCCAGCTTCGAAATGCGGCCATCCGCCGCGATCCACACGCTCACCGGCAACGGCGTCGGCGCATCCGGATGTGCCTGCAGCCATTCCAGCACACGCTGCGCCTGCGGATCCTGCTCCTGCTGCAGGCGCTGCTGCAGCTGCCCCCCCACGGCGGCGGCATAGGCCATCCAGTGTGCAGGGGCTTCCTGCGCGGAAACGCTGGCACTCCCCAGTGCCAACGCGCCGAACAACGCGGCCAGTGGCCGCCACCAGCGGCGTGCACCGGTTGTGTTCCTTGCCATCGCCATCGCCCGCCCCTGCGCTCCCATCCAACCGCTGATGGTCGGCGCGGTAGATGACAGGCAGATGGCGGCACAGTAGAGCCACGCCATGCATGGCGTGGATCTACTGGAACAGAGCGGCCAGTAGCATGCGCAAGGACGAGAGCCGTGATCAGTCGCCCAGGTCGGCCAGCACCTTGCGCGAGGGCGCGAAGAAGGTCACGCCGGTGGTGGCGGTGGAGAAATCAAGGATGCGGTCATGCAGCGGTGCGGGATTGCCGATGAACATGCGCTCGAGCATCTTCTCGATCACCCACAGGCGGCGCGTGTAGCCGATGAAGTAGGTGCCGTACTCGCCGCGACCCGGGTTGGCGAACGGCATGTTGTCGCGCAGGATCTCGTGCTCGCCGTCGGCATCCTCGATGGTGCACAGCGTCTTGTGCGACTTCTGCGCATCGGCCGGCGCATCGTCCAGCTCGATGTTGTCGTGCTTGGTGCGGCCGATGATCGCTTCCTGCGCTTCGGTCTTCTGCGCGCGCCAGGCATCAAGATTGTGCAGGTACTTCTGCACCACCACGTAACTGCCGCCGGCATGCTCCGGGTCTTCCTCGCCCACGATGGTGGCTTCCGGCAGCGACAGCCCTTCCGGGTTGGCGGTGCCGTCAACGAAATCGAGCAGGTCGCGGCCATCGAAATAGCGGAAGCCGGCCACGTCATCGACCGTCTCCACCGCATCGCCAAAGGCCATCAGCAGGTTGCGTTCGAACGCCACGATCAGGTCCATGGTACGTGCACGGATGTGGTACAGCAGGTCGCCCGGCGTGGACACAGCGGTATGGGTCGCGCCCTTGATCTCGCGGAACGGCTGCAGCTCGCGCGGCGGCGTGGTGCCCACCAGCGGCTGCCACACGCGGTGGCCGATGGCCACGTTGCAGGTGAAGGTGCGTTCGATCTCGCGGATGGCGGTGTTCTTGATCAGGTCGTCGGTGCTGGCCAGCACCTCGCGTGCCTTGGCGATCGACGCCTCGTCATCCTTCACCTTCAGCACCAGGAACGCCGCCGAATGGGTCAGTGGCGCGGTGATCTGCTGCGGCTCGTTGTGGAGCGTGTGGTTGACGGCGGTGATCGGTGCGGGCTGGGAGTTCACGGCGGTTCCTGCTGGCTTGAGGCGGGCGCATCGCGTGTGGCGATGTGCGGGCGATCATAGCGGAACCGCCTGACCGGGGACGGAGCGGTTCTCGTTCCGTCCACCGGCGAAGGTACGAAGGCCTCAATCCACATCACTCCAGACCGCCAGTTCGTAGCCATCCAGATCGCGGAAGTGGAAGCGGCGACCACCCGGGAAGGCGAACACCGCCTGCACCACCTCGCCACCGGCGGCGATCACGCGTTGCTGTGCATCGGCCAGGTCCGCGCAGTAGAGGATCACCAGCGGCCCCCCGTGGGCACGCACCGCCGCGTCGGCCACGAAGCCACCTTTCAGACGGCCGTCGTCGAACTCGGTGTAGGCCGTGCCGTAGTCCGTGAAGCGCCAGCCGAACACCTCGCCGTAGAAGCGCTTGCTACGGTCAATGTCGGCGACGTTGAATTCGATGTTGTCGATGCGGCGTTCGGCATCGTGGGGCGCGGCAGGATTCATGGCGAGGCTCCGTGGTGGGAGCCCAGCATCGATCAATGCAGCACAGTGGTCTTGAACAAAACGGCCATCATTGTCCCCACTCCAGGCGCAGCTCGCTGGCGGTCATGCCCGCCAGTTCACGCGCCTCGCGGCTGAGATGGGCCTGGTCGGCATAGCCGGCATCAGCGGCCAGCATCGCCAACGAATGCAGTGGCAGCGCGCGACTCTGGCGCAGGAAACGTTGCAGCCGCAGGATCCGCTCCAGCGTCTTGGCGCCGTAGCCGAACTGCGCCTGGCTGAAACGCCGTAGGCTGCGCGGGCTCAGGCCCAGGTGCGCCGCCAGCGTATCCAGCGTGGCATTACCCGCGGCGAGCGCCTGGAACAGGACATGGGCGCGCTGCGCCGGCGTATCGAGCGCGGCCGCACCCATGTGCTGTTGCAGGCAGTGCGCCATTCGCTGCAGGCGCTGTGCAGGCGCGGTGTCGCCGATGGAGGCCGCCGCCTTGTTCGCCCACGCGCCCTTCAGGTCGGCCAGTGGCACGGCCTGGCCGATGATCCCGGCCAAGGGCAGGCCCAGCGCGGCCAATGCCTGGCCGGGACGGAAGCGCGCGCCCAGCACCTGCGCACCGGGTGCCAGCGCCGGGTGCGCGGCCACGCGGTCCGGGCCGACGACGAACAGCGCACCGTCGCGCCAGAGGATATCCACGCAGCCATCGGGCAATACGGTGATGTGCCCATCGGCATC
The DNA here is from genome assembly GCF_059372275.1 of Stenotrophomonas sp. YJH_SMC_14-1. Taxonomy (NCBI): domain Bacteria; kingdom Pseudomonadati; phylum Pseudomonadota; class Gammaproteobacteria; order Lysobacterales; family Lysobacteraceae; genus Stenotrophomonas; species Stenotrophomonas sp. YJH_SMC_14-1. Next base: position 242,130 of record NZ_JCAFVK010000006.1, on the reverse strand, counting down.
GGCAGGAAGCTGGCTCTGCCACAGCTGGCCAAAGTGGCCGCGCAGCGGCGCAGGCGCCAGATGCTCCTGGTAGATCGTGCCGGTGCCTGCAAGAGAGGAAGGGCCGCCCATGCCGCATTGTGGCGCCACGGGGCCCATAAAAGTGAAGCCCGGCGCGAGGCCGGGCTTCGGTTGGCGTGTGGGGGAGAGAGAGTCACACGCCAGCACAACACGCACTAACGACAGGCGTTTGTTACCAGGTGAAGCGCGGGCCCACGAACCACTCGCGGTCGCCGGCCTTGGCCAGCTTCACTTCGCCACTCAGGCCCCAGTTCTGGTTGAACTTGGCGGTGGCGCCGACACGGCCATAGAACTCGCCGTCCGGGTTGATGCCGTGCTTCTTGGTGTAGTCCTCGTAGCCGGCCATCACGTAGCCTTCCACGTACGGGTTGAACGCGGTGCGCACGCCAACTTCGGTCGAGTAGCCGTTGAAGTCCAGGCCATGCTTCATGTCGAACTTCTGGTACGCAACGCGAGCCACCAGGTCGGTGTTCGGTGCGATGCCGTAGTTGTAGCCGGCGCCGATGCGCCACTGGTCGACGTCATTCTTGAACTTGTCGGTCTCCTGCGCGCTGTAGTCGCCGAAGATGTGGAAGTTCGGGTGCACCGCCACGGAACCCTTCACCTTCCAGCCGTCGGCGTCGCCGCCCTTGGCATCGGTGTTCACGTAGCCGCCTTCAACGTAGTTGTACGACAGGCCATCGGTTGCCGATGCAGCGAACGGCAGAGCAGCCAGAAGACCCAGGGCGAGCAGCGAATTCTTGTTCATCGGGACACACCTTTAATTATTTTGGTTTCGTCGGCCGCCTCCCGGGAGGGGGAGAGAGAAGAGGCGGTCGACAGGTGTGAATTATCCGTTAGGGGGTCTAATCAACCCTGAATATTGAACTGACTGGTGTATAAATAAGGCTGGCGTTCAGGGAACTCCGCATGGGACCGCTGTCGGCTTCTTGCGCGCACCACGCTCGGTGCTTGATGCGGGCTCTGATCCTGATCGCCTCGCCGGTTGTGCTACTGCAGGCACAGGCCGCTGAGCGCATCGTTTCTGCCAGGCACATCGTCGTACAGACAGACGATGTCACGCGCTTCTTCAAGGTGCTGGACGCCAACCAAGGGCGCCCAAGCGCCGATGATCTGCAACACGGCTATCTGGATGCGGGTACGGATGCCCTGCGCAGCTTCACCGACCGCCGTATCGGCTCGATGGAGCGGCTGGCCAGGGCCATCCAGGACAAGCCGGCATTGTTTGCGAAAGCGAGAACCTGCGCGACCGCATTGCCATCGATCCGCACGCGCGTCGCCGCTGCCGTCGATCGACTTGGCGCCCTGTTGCCGTCTGCGCGCTTTCCCCCGGTGACCGTACTGGTGGGCCGCGGCAACAGTGGTGGCGTGACTACCGAAGCAGGTGTGGTCATCGGACTGGAAGCACTGTGCAACGCCGACTGGATGCAGACCGACGTAGGTGACCGCTTCGTGCATCTGATCGCGCATGAGTATGTGCACGTGCAACAGCCCGGTGCACGCGTGGACATCGAGCAGCCCACCCTGCTCTATCAGACCCTGCTGGAAGGGGGCGCCGAATACGTGGCCGAACGGATCTCCGGGCAACCGGCCAACGCGCATCTGCAGCGTTGGACGCAGGGTCGCGAGTGTGCGCTGGAGCGTGCGTTCCTGCAGGACAGCATGGGTACCGATCTTTCGAGGTGGCTGTACAACGGTCCCGGCAACGATGCGCGCCGCGGAGATCTCGGCTACTGGATCGGCTATCGCATCGCCCATGCCTATGTTGCGCGCGCGGCCGACACGCGCAGCGGCGTCGCCGAACTGCTGGATGTCCAGCCCGGGAACGCTGCGGCGCTGCTGGAAGCAAGTGGATGGCAACCTGCGTGCGGAGTAGGCGAAAGCACGCAGACGCGCATGCCGTGATGCCGGCTTCATGCAGGTGAATGGGTAACGTTTAACAGGCACAAGGCGCTTCGCCGATGCAGATCAGTTCGCTTGATCCCGCTTGTTAAGGTTTGTTGATCTACAGGCCTTCACAGCCCATCCACGTACTCAAATTCCAGCTGAAAGCACGGGCTAGCGCCGGGAACAAACGCCGCTATATTCCAGCTTCCCCAGACGAAGGAGGGAGTTGGAAATGAAACTGACCAAGCAGCACATCAACGCAGCACGCGCCATCACCGTCGCCATCGTGGCCACCGTAAGCCTCGGCGCTTGCGCCACCTACAAGGACGAGTTCGCAACCATCAACTCGCGCCTCGATCAGCTCGACGTAAAGGTGCAGGGCGCTGCCCAGAGTGCCGAGTCCGCCAACCAGTCGGCGCAGCAGGCCAACCAGCGTCTGGACCAGATCGAAGGCCGCGTACAGCAGCTTGAAAGGGCACCGGCCGGTCGCAAGCCGCGCGGCTGATAGCTCCCTCATCCTTTGAATTGATCCACCTCTGTATCGGGAACCAGTGGCCTTCGCCGGCCACTGGCATCCTTCCACCCAGAATTGCAAGGAGCCGTCCCATTCGTACCTCCTCCTCCCCTGCACGCCGCGTCCTCCATGCCGCACTGGCGATGGCACTGGCCGTTGCGTGCAGCGGCGCAGCCAGCGCCAAGGGCAAGGACAAGGAAGCGCCTGAACAGCGAATTGCTGCCGTTGATGAACTTCCACCCGACCAGAGCGTGTCCGAAACAGTGATCGAGCTGGCCGGCTGGGTGGTTGCCAGCAAGGACAACCAGGGCTACCCGTTCGCAATCATGGACAAGGCCGCCGCGCAGGTCCTGATCTTCGGCGGCGACGGTAAGCTGCGCGGCGCGGCACCGGCGCTGTTCGGTTCGGCCATCGGTGATCACTCGGCCCCTGGTGTTGCCAAGCTCGCACTGAGCGCGATTCCCGGCCATGACCGCACCACCCCTGCCGGCCGTTTCATTGGTGGCTACGGCCCCTCCGACGATGCCGGGCGCGTGCTGTGGGTGGACTACGATTCCGCCGTCTCGATGCACCCGCTGCCGCCAGGCACCCCGAAAGAGAAACGCGCCCAACGGCTGGCAACGCCGACGCCGGACGACAACCGCGTCACCCACGGCTGCATCAACGTCTCGCCCGCGTTCTACGAGCAGATCGTGCAGTCCACGTTCGAGAAGGGCGGTGTGTTCTACATCCTGCCGGACAAGGATTCGATCGCGAAGACGTTCCCGGAGTTCGCGCAGAGCCGTGGCGATGCAAAGGACGAAGACGAGAAAGGCGCGCGGCGCGCAAGCAAGTAGAAGTGGGTAGTGGAAAGCGTTTGCGTACTGGAAGTCAGGAAGCCGCAGCGCCCGCCGCCCGCGCCAATGCAGCGGCATGCGCATCGCCCTTCCTCTCGCTGTAACGGTCCACCAGGTAGTCCGTCCTGCCACGCGTCAGCAGCGTGAACTTCACCAGCTCTTCCATCACATCCACCACCCGATCGTAGTACGGCGAGGGTTTCATCCGGCCGTCGTCATCGAATTCCTGCCAGGCCTTGGCCACTGACGACTGGTTGGGGATGGTCAGCACGCGCATCCAACGGCCGAGCACGCGCAACGTGTTGACGGTATTGAACGACTGCGAGCCGCCACTCACCTGCAGCAGCGCCAGCGTCCTGCCCTGCGTGGGCCGCACGCTGCCATCTTCCAGCGGCAACCAGTCGATCTGGTTCTTGAACACGCCGGTGACCGTGCCATGCCGCTCGGGGCTGACCCAGACCTGGCCTTCCGACCACTGCGACCATTCGCGCAGTCGCTGCACTTCAGGGTGGTGCGGGTGCACGCTGTCCAGCATGGGCAGCGCATGCGGATCGAACACGCGGGTCTCGCACCCCAGGTGACGCAGCAATCGCTCGGCTTCCAGCGCCAGCTTGCGACTGAACGACTGCGGCCGAAGCGAGCCGTAGAGCAGGAGGATGCGTGGCGGTCCCGGATCTGCCGCGGCGAGCTGGTGGTGATCGGGCTGGGGCAGCGAGGCGTCTACCAGATTCGGTAGATGGGGGCTTGTGATGGGCTTATTCATTCGATTATTCTAGAAATATGGAAACGTTGAATGCAATTGCTGCCCTGACTGCCCTGGGCCATGCCACCCGCTTGGCTGCCTTCCGCTTGCTGGTGGAGGCTGGCCCGGCAGGTCGCATGGCGGGCGACATCGCCACGGCCCTGCAGGTGCCCCCAGCCACGCTCAGCTTCCACCTGAAGGAGCTCGTGCAGGCCGGGCTGGTGGAGAGCGAAAGCCAGGGCCGCCACGTCTGCTACCGCGCCAACTTCGATGCCATGAACGGCTTGATCGAGTACCTCACCCACAACTGCTGCGCGGGTTCGCCGGACCAGCAGTGCGCGGCAAGCGAACCGGCATGCAGGTGCTGAGATGAAGCCAGACCCCGTGATTCGTGCCGGCGCACGCGACGACCTGTCCTACATCCGGGATCTTCTGCAGCAGGCGCAGTTACCCGTGGCCGATCTGGAAAGCAGCAAGGTCGTGTTTTTCGTCGCGGACCTCGATGGCGTCCCCGTGGGCGCCGTTGGATTGCAGGTTTTCGGCGCCTCGGCGCTGCTCCGCTCCCTGGTGGTGTCTGATGACCGACGCAATACCGGCCTTGGGCGCGCATTGCTGGCAGCGGCCGAAGAGGTGGCCTGCCGTATGCAGGTCAGGGAACTGGTGCTGCTGACAACATCGGCAGGCACGTGGTTCGCGCGGCACGGCTATGCCGGATGTGATCGCGCGCAGATAGCGGAGGCGATCCGCAGCTCTGCCGAGTTCACTCGTCTCTGCCCGGCCAGCGCGCTTTGCATGTCCAAGCCGCTCACTGATCATGGAAGCCACATGAAGCGCAATGTCCTGTTCCTCTGTACCGGCAACAGCGCCCGCAGCGTGCTTGCCGAAGCCACCCTGCGTGCATGGGGCGGCGATTGCTTCGCCGCCTTCAGTGCCGGCAGCCAGCCCACCGGCGAGGTCAATCCGTTCGCGCTCGCCCAGCTGCAGGCCGAAGGAATGCCCGTCGAAGGGCTGCGCAGCAAGTCGTGGGATGAGTTCGTGGATGCAGCCCCGATGGACCTGGTGATCACCGTGTGCGATTCAGCCGCAGCGGAGGCCTGCCCGGTGGTGTTCGGTGACTTCATCCGCAGCCACTGGGGCCTGCCCGATCCAGCGGCCGTGGCGGGCAGCGATGCCGACAAAGCCGCGGCGTTCTCGCTGGCCCATGCCATCGTGAAGGCGCGACTGCGTGCATTGCTCGCCTTGCCTGACTCATTGTGGTCCGACCGCGAAGCGCTGCAGCACGCGCTGGATCAGATTGGACAGTTGCAGCCGACCGACAGCATGCCGTGACTTCCCGCATGAATCTGTTCGAACGCCACCTGACGCTTTGGGTCGGGCTTTGCATTGCGGTCGGCACGCTGCTGGGCCACTTCCTACCCGGTGCTTTCGCGGAGTTGGCCTCGGCCGAAATCGCCAAGGTCAACCTGCCGGTTGCCGCGCTGATCTGGCTGATGATCATCCCGATGTTGCTGAAGGTCGACTTCCGCGCAATGCGCCAGTTGCAGCAGCACTGGAAGGGCATCGGGGTGACACTGTTCATCAACTGGGCGGTCAAGCCGTTTTCGATGGCGCTGCTGGGCTGGCTGTTCCTGCGCCATGCCTTCGCGGACTGGCTGCCCGCAGCACAGATCGACAGCTACATCGCCGGTTTGATCCTGCTGGCGGCCGCGCCCTGCACCGCCATGGTGTTCGTGTGGAGCAACCTGTGCCGCGGTGATGCCAACTTCACCCTGAGCCAGGTGGCCTTGAACGACGCGATCATGGTGGTCGCATACGCACCGGTGGTTGCGCTGTTGCTGGGCCTGTCGGCGATCACCGTGCCGTGGGATACGCTGCTGTTGTCGGTGGGTCTCTACATTGTGGTGCCCGTGCTGGTGGCCGCGTTGCTGCGGCGCTGGATCCTTTCGCGTGGCGGCGAGGCGAGGCTGCAGCGTGCGCTTCGACGGCTGGGTCCGCTGTCGCTGTCCGCCCTGCTGCTGACGCTGGTGCTGCTGTTCGGCTTCCAGGGCCGACAGATCGTGGAGCAGCCGCTGGTGATCGCACTGATTGCGGTGCCGATCCTGATCCAGGTCTATTTCACTTCCGGCCTGGCCTACCTGCTCAATCGTCGCCTGGGCGTGGCGCATTGCGTGGCCGGCCCTTCGGCGTTGATTGGTGCCAGCAATTTCTTCGAACTGGCGGTAGCCACCGCGGTGGGACTGTTCGGCGTGCATTCGGGGGCTGCGCTGGCGACGGTGGTGGGTGTACTGATCGAGGTGCCGGTCATGTTGTCTGTGGTGCGGATCGTGAACCGTACTCAAGCCTGGTACGAGAGACGCGAAGAGCACTGACACACCGGAGTGCGCCGAAGTCGATTTACGTTCTTCGCCCCGCACTGTCGTCATCGGCCTGGTGGAGTGCCCGTACGCCACGTCATCAACTTCGACCCATGTCGCATATTCCCCATGCCGCTACGGACGTTGCGGCGCCTGCGTCTGCGACGGCTTAACAGCATGCAAAAATGCCAGAAGCGTCTTTGATCCAGCGTTGAATGCAACTCTTCTGATTGGCGTTGCGCAGCGACGGCGGTACAGATGGTGGGCCGCCGGAAAATGGGTGGCCGGGCCTCGAAAACCCGTTAGATCACGAACGTTGTTTGCGCTTGCCAGCCGGCGTCACCCCGCGTGGCGCCGGCTGGCATTCCGTCTGCCGGCTATGGCGGGCGGAACGTGGAGGCCTTGCGCCTGCCGGTCTCGTTCGTGATCTCCCGGTTTTCGAGCCACGTCTCCGCCCGCCACCTCTATGTGGCGGTTACCGTCTGTCCTGCACGGAGCCCTTGCCATGAGCACACACGAATCCTCCCGCCTGCGCGCGCAGTCCGTGCCCGCCAACGCGGACGCGCCCTCGGAAGCACTGCACCCGCACGATCCGCACGGTTTCATCGCCACGCTCGACCGCATCGGCAAGGGCGCCGCCGCCGACGGCCAGCCCTGGCCGGAACGTCATCAGATGCCCGGCCGCCGCATGGCCTTGGCCGACGCGGATTGCGCATTGACCGGCCTGCGAGTGGCGCTGGAAATGCTGCTGGCTGCCGAGCGCGTGCGCCAGAACGGACCCGACGAGGAGTACGTGGGCGACCGTGTGATGGAGGGCCTGATGATGGTCAGTCTGTCGCTGACAGCACAGGTCAGCGCACGCATGCGGCCGGAAGGGTGATACGGGGAACAACGCTCACTGCAACGCCGGGCACGGCCCGGCGCTGCGGCGCGCGCCACATCACTCGCAGAGTGCGCTGTCCTCCTTCAACGCGGCATCCTGCAGTGGCTGGCGCTGTTCGATCTGCGCACGTTGTTCCGCCGTCGGCTCGCCCAGCCACCATACACGGCAGCGCGCGGTAAGACGGCCAACCATCTTCGACTGATCGGGCGAATACAGCATCGCCAACGCCGTGCCGGGGCAGTCGTGGGCCTGGCAGGCGGTGTAGAACCACCACGGCTCACCCTGCAGCACTACCAGTTCGCCAGGACCGCTGGGCCCGCTCAACAGGCGTTCGCGCAGCGATGGAATCTCCTTGTCAGCGGATTCGGCTGCGGCCGTGTTCTTCATCAGGGCGTTGAACGCGGCCAGCACCTTCGGATCCTTGCGGCCGCAGTCGTCCACGGTATTGCCGCCCACCAGGGTGAAGAAATGCGTCGCCAGCGGGTTGTCCGCGCAGGTGAGTTCCCCGCCGGCGCTCGGGTCTTCCGGTTCGCCTTCGTTGTCCCACACCGAGGGGTCCACACCGTCTTCGGCGGACGGTTCCTTCTCGACCACCGCCGCCGCGGCGGCCGGTGCTTCGGCGGTCGGCGCTGGCGCCACAGCAGGTGCAGTCTCGCCAGTCTTTTCCGGTGCCTGTCCGCAGGCTGCCAGCAGCGCGGCCATCATCGCCATCCCTGTGATTCGCATCTTCATTCCGTGTCCTTGTCTGATCTGCGCTGCGTCCGCCGAATCGGCGGCCGCGTGATTCTAACCAGCGGCGCGCTAGGATGCGTCTGAAGCCTTCCCATCATCGCCAGGGCCTGGACGCATGCGCCGCACACGACTCGCCATGATCTTCTGCAGTGCCCTGCTGATGGCATCGCCGGCAACTGCCCACGATGCAGAAGGCGCGAAGCCCGCACAGCCGCTTCCCGATATCGCGCTGCCCGCACCACTGGACCGTGTACTGCGCGACTACGAGCAGGCGTGGCGCACGGGTGATGTCAAGGCATTGGGTGCGCTGTTCGCCGAGGATGGCTTTGTGCTGCAGAGCAACCAGCCGCCGGTGCGCGGCCGCAGTGCGATCGAGGCCGCGTATGCCGGCCAGGGCGGCAGCCCGTTGCGGCTGCGTGCGCTGGCGTATTCGATGGAGGGCAACACGGGCTACATCGTCGGTGCGTACAGCTACGGCAACAACGTGGGCGATACCGGCAAGTTCACGCTCACGTTGAAGCGCGTGGGGGATGGGCCGTGGCTGATCTTTTCGGACATGGACAACACCAGCGCGCCGCCACGGGCGCGGTGATCGGCGTTGCAGTAGATCCACGCCATGCGTGGATATGCAGCGCGCGTGATGCCAAGCAAGCTTGGCACCCACCAAAGCCTGTCTCCCGTCCGGCACCCGCGTGTACTCCCTGATGAAAAAACCCCGGCACGTAGCCGGGGTTTTTCGATTCACTTGAACAGCGTGTCCGGGTATTCCGGTTTCTGTTCCCGCGCCAGCAATGCGCGCAGGCCTTCTTCCGGCGTCTGCTCGCCATGCAGCACGGCACGCACGCGGTCGGAGATCGGCAGGTCGATGCCATGGCGGCGCGCCTGTCGCATCACTTCGTCGGCGGTCTGCACCGACTCGACCACCTGGCCGATTTCGCGCACGGCATCCTGCAGCGTCTGGCCACGGCCCAGGGCCAGGCCCAGGCGGCGGTTGCGCGACAGGTCGCCGGTGCAGGTCAGCACCAGATCGCCCAGGCCCGCCAGGCCCATCAGCGTTTCCGGCTTGGCACCGATGGCAGCGGCCAGGCGCAGCATCTCGTTGAGGCCACGGGTGATCAGGCCGGCACGGGCGTTGAGGCCCAGCTGCATGCCATCGGCCACGCCGGTGGCCACGGCCAGCACGTTCTTCATCGCGCCGCCCAGCTCGGCACCAACCATGTCGTCGCCGGTGTAGGCGCGGAACGCCGGGCCATGCATCGCCTCGGCCACCATCTGCGCGAACTCGGGCACGTCGCCGTGCACGGTGATCGCGGTCGGCAGGCCCTGGGTCACTTCCTTGGCGAACGACGGCCCGGTGACAACGGCCAGCGGCACGTCCTCACCCAGCACTTCGCGCGCCACTTCATGCAGGAAGCGGCCCGAACCGGGTTCGAAGCCCTTGGTGGCCCAGGCCACGCCGGCACCGGCAGGACGCAGCGGCGCCAGCGCACGCACGGTTTCGCCGAAGGCATGCGAGGGGGTCACCACCAGGATCCAGGCCGCGCCCTCCACCGCCGACGCCAGGTCGGTGGTGGCACGCAGGCTGTCCGGCAGCGGGATGCCCGGCAGGTAACGCGGGTTCTCGTGGCGCTGGTCGATGGCTTCGACCACGGCAGCATCGCGCCCCCACAGCACGGTCGGATGACCGTGCCGTGCGAGCAGGCTGGCCAGCGCGGTTCCCCAGGAACCGGCGCCAAGCACGGCGATCTTGTCAGCGGTAGTGCTCATCCGTGACGTCGCGGCAGGAATCAGGCGTTGCCAGCCGGCTCGGAGTCAGCCAGCGACGGTGCGTCGCCCTGCTCCTGGCGCTGGCGCAGGGTTTCTGCGTACAGGCCTTCGAAGTTGATCGGCTGCAGGAAGAACGGCGGGAAGCCGCCGGCCTGGATCAGGTCGCTGATCAGCTGGCGCACGTACGGGAACAGGATATTCGGGCACTGGGTGCCGAGCAGCACGTCGATCGACTGCGGGTCCAGGCCGACCAGGCCGAACACGCCGGCCTGCTTCACTTCGGCCACGTAGGCGGTGCGCTCACCGGCCTGGCAGGTCAGGGTCACGGCCAGCACGACTTCGAAGGCGTTCTCACCCAGGCGCTGCACCTGCTGGTTCAGGTTCAGCTGCAGCTCCGGCTGCACCTGGTCATTGAAGATGGTCGGGGCGTTCGGCGACTCGAAGGAGACGTCCTTGACGTAGATCTTCTCGACGGTGAAAGCGGGGCCGGTGGCGGCATCGACCGGCGCAGCAGCGCCGTTGGTGATCTCTTCGGACATTTCCAGTAACTCCAATGAATGCAATGAAAACGATGGTCGAATTACTGCGATGGGGGCGGGATCAGGCCCATACAAGGCCGGATCCGCCACCCGCGGCAATCAGTTGCGGCCCTTGACCAGCGGCAGTTCGGCCTGCTGCCAGGCGGGAATGCCGCCGTCGAGCACGTAGACCTTCTCGAAGCCGGCCTTCTTCAGCGCCTTGGCGGCGGTTTCCGAGGCGTTGCCGCTGCGGCACACCAGCACCACCGGCGACTGCTTGGCGTTGGCCACCAGCTTGTGGTCCGGGCCGAAGGCACTGGCCTGGGCGTTGCGGCTGCCGGCAATGTGGCCCTTCTCGAAGTCACCGCTGGCCGACAGGTCGACCACCACCGTGCCGCCCGCGTTCATCAGCTGGGTCAGTTCGGCGGGCTTGATGCCCTTGAAGCCCCGGAACAGGCGGCGGATCTCGGTGACGATGATGGCCACGGTCAGGCCGACCAGGGCCGCGGACAGCATCGGGTTTCGGCCTGCAAAGGCCAGCAACTCTTCGTAATTCACTCAGGTCACGGGTCGATTAAGCGGGCGCCGATTGTCGCACAAGCCGGACGCGGCCCGTCACTGCCCCTTCCACAGGTCCGGCAGGCCGGCGGTCTGCCACCAGCGCTTGGCCTCCGGATCCCAGCGCCAGCGCTCGACCACCATCACGGTGCGTTCGGCCTGGGTGTTCTGGTTGATCACCCCGATTTCGACCCGGCGCTCGACCAGGCCGCCTTCCAGCGCCGCGCTGCTGCGCTCGCGGTAAGACGACACGCGCAGCTGCGCGTAGCGGTTGAGCTCGAACTCGGTAGGCGGCTTTTCCTTGCGCAGCTTGGGGTCCAGATAGCCGATGGCATCGTCCATGCTGCCCCAGCGGATGGTGGCGCCGTAGGCGATCTGGGTCTCTTCCAGCAGCTTGCGCTGCTTGCGGCTCAGGTCGTCGGCCGAAGCCACGGCGCTGACCAGCAGCAGGGAACACATCAGGAACTGGATGAGGCGGCGCATCGGTGGTTTCCCCAGAACGTCAGCCTGCCATCCTACCCTTTGGCGAAGGCAACAAAGCGACCGCTGAACTCTGCGGCAGGCTTGCCATCGGCACCGGGCTGGGTGGCGATGATGCTGATGCGGGCCTTGCGGCGCTGGCGGAAGGTGTTCAGGAAGGCGTCCCAGCCGGTGGCCTCGGCCGCTTCGGCGTGGGCGTGCAGGTCTTCGTAGACCGGCGCCAGGTAGCGCAGGTTGCTGTCGGCCACGTAGACCTCGGCATCGTGGCCGGCCAGGCGCAGGCGCAGGCTGACCAGCGCCCAGCCGGACAGGGTCAGCACCGAGGCCAGGCTGCCACCGAAGGCGTTGCCCTTGTCGTTGACGTTGGCGGCCAGCGGCGCGGTGATGCGCAGCACGCCATCGGCATAGCCGTCGAGCTGGATCTGCATGGCGCGGACCGCCGGCATGCAGTCCAGCACGTCCTGCAGGGCGGCCAGCGAGGAAGTCAGAGCATCAACGGACATCGGAGCAGAGACCACGACAACGAAGGGCCCGCATAATGCAGGCAATGGCCGACCATACGATACCCACTGGCGCCGCCGGTTCCGAGCCGGGCTGGACCTTCATTTCGCTGCGACCGCAGGGCCAGAATTCCGCGCTGCGCCGCGCCGTTGCTGGGCTGGGCGGGCATGTGGTGGCCCTGCCACCCTGGCGCCTGCAGCGCTTGAACGGCATGCCAGTGGTGCGTCAGCTGCAACGCGCGCTGAACTGCGATCGGGTGGTGTTCACCAGCCCGGCCGCCGTTGCCGCAGCCGCGTCCCTGCTGCCACTGGCCGAGGCGCAACGCAGCCCGTGGCTGACCGTGGGCGAAGGCACCGCGCGCGCACTGCGGGCGCAGGGCGTCGGCGAGGTGCATGCACCGCAACGGATGGACAGCGAGGGCCTGCTGGCGTTGCCGGTGCTGGCCGAGGCGCGGGGCCTGCGCATCGGCCTGGTCACCGCGCCCGGCGGACGCGGGCTGATTGCTGCACACCTGCAGGCCGCAGGCGCCACGATCGAACGTGCCGATGTCTACCAGCGCCGCCTGCTGCGACTGCCCCCGCGAACGCTGGCGCGATTGGCGCATTCAGCACAGCCGTGGGTACTGGCCGTGAGCAGTGGCGAAGCGCTGCAGCATTTCTGGCAACAGCTTCCGCCGGCCGGGCAGCAGCGCCTGCGGGCGTCTGCCCGCGTGCTGGTTGCCAGTGACCGCCTCGGCGAACAGGCGCAGGCGCTCGGCCTGCAGCGCATCACACGCAGCGCCGGCCCCACCGCTGCGCAGCTGGTGGCCGCTGCACACGCCACGCTCACCGTCCCGGCAGCGACCTGAACAGGGACGTGGGTCACGCTTGCCGCTGTGGTCGGCAACAGTGATGCTGTGCACAACGCGGCCTGCCGGATCCTGACCGGCGACGTTGCCGACAAGGAAGCCCCATGAACGAGACTCCGCCCGTTTCCCCGCCCCGTCGACCCGTGCGCTGGCTGCTGCCGCTGGCCGGGGTGGTCGTGCTTGGCGTGGGCGGCTATGCCGGCTGGTACGTCTGGCAGCAGCAACAGCACGAACAGGAGGCGCAGGCACAGACCATGGCCGTGCAGCTGCAGGGCCTGGAGGCGACGCTGGATGCACTGCGCCGCGACCAGCGCGCGACCAGCCAGCGGCTGCAGGATGCGGCGACCACCAACCGCGTGCTGCGCGACGAGATGCTGGGCCTTTCGCAGCGCAGTGCGCTGCTGGAAGAGAACCTGGCCAAGCTGGCCGACAGCGCCAACCAGGGCCGCCAGGCGGTACAGCGCGATGAGGCCGAACTGCTGCTGACCCAGGCGGCGCAGCGGCTGAATTATGCCGACGACGTGGAAGGCGCGCGCCGCCTGTATGCACAGGCCGCCACCGCGCTGGCCGATCTGCCCGACAGCGATGGCCTGAACCTGCGCCAGGCATTGGTGCAGGAGCGCGATGCACTGGATGCGCTGGGCGCCGGCCCGCGCGTGCAGTCGCTGCAGCGGCTGGACGCCCTGGCCAGGGCACTGCAGGGGCTGCCGTCGCAGGTGACCGGCAACGCTGCGACCGACACCGCAAAACCGTGGTGGCAATCGACGCTGGCCCCGTTCGTGGACATCACCCCGAGCCGCCAGAATGGCCCGCTGACCGCCGCCGAACGTCGCAATGCCGACGACGCCCTGCAGCTGGAACTGACCCTGGCGCGCGCCGCGATCGAACGCGGCGACCGCACGGGCCGCGATACCGCACTGGAACGCGTGGAGCACTGGGCACAGCGGCGCTGGCCGGATTCACCGGCCCTGCGCGCGCAACGTGCTGAACTGAAGGCCTTGCGCGAGCTTCCGCTGCAGGCCAGCAACACCGTGCTTGGCAGCACCCTGCAGCAACTGCGCACCCAGACCGACCGGAGGTAATCCCGCATGAAACCCCTGCAATCCCTGGTTGTGCTGTTGCTGGCGGTGGCCATCGGCGTGGTGGCCGCGCAATGGCTGGGCGCCGATGACCTCAACCGTTTCGGTGAAGTAACCCTGCGCTACGGCGGTTACGACTACCACAGCAACCTGCCGAAGGTGGCGCTGCTGTCGGTGATCGCAGTGCTGGTGCTGTGGCTGCTGTGGAGCCTGATTGCCGCACCGTTCCGCGCCTGGGGCCGCTACCGCCGCAAGCAGGGCCGGGTGCGCCTGATCGACGGCCTGCAGGCCTACGAGCACGGCCAGTGGCAGCGTGCCGAGAAGCTGCTGGATGGCGCTGCCAAGGACCCGGAAGTGAGCGCGGTGGCGCTGGCCAATGCCGTGCGCAGCGCACAGGCACGTGCCGACGGCCCCGCCGGTGAAGCGCTGCTGCAGCGTCTTGGCGAGAGCGATGCCACCCTGCAGGCGCTGCTGCGCGCCGAACAGCTGCTGGCGCGCGATCTGCCGGTGGATGCGATCAACGCATTGGACGTGGCGGCGATCCAGCCGCTGCCGCCGCGCGGCCTGTGGCTGCGTACCGAAGCGCTGGCGCGTGCCGGCCGCGCACACGAGGCCTATGGCCAGCTGGGTGCGCTGCGCCAGAGCAAGGTACTGCCGGCCGAATCGAACAGCGAACTGGAAGCCCGCCTGGCCGCACAGGCGCTGCTGGAAGCGGCCGACGTCAATGCATTGGCCGCACAGTGGGAAGCCACGCCGAAGGCGCTGCGGCCGACCCCGGACGTGGTGGGCGCCTATGCCAGCCGTGCGGTGGCCCTGAACTGGGATGAGCCGGCGCTGCTGGCGCTGGAACAGGCGCTGGACCAGCGCTGGGACGACGAACTGGTCGCGCTGTACGGCCGTCTGCCGGCCGAGCGCCTGGCCACCCGCCAGGCCAACCTGGCGCGCTGGCGCAATGTGCATGATGGCTCGGCCGCACTGCATCTGGCGCAGGGCCGCGTCGCCCTGGCCCAGCAGCAGTGGGATGCTGCCGATACGTTCCTGCACGAGGCCATCGCCGCCGGCGCCGGTGCCCCGGCGTGGGAGGCACTGGGTGAACTGTTCGCGCAGCGTGGCGAGCACGCGCTGGCCGCGCAGTGCCTGGCCAATGCGCTGCGACTGCAGCGCGGCGAGGACAGCGTGGCGCTGGTGCGCGGCAGCGAGGCACCATTGCGTGCCACGGTGGAAGAGCAGCCGATCGCGGTGCAGCCGCCGGTGTATGACGCCAATGAAGAGCGCGACGAGTTCGGCAACCCGCGGTTGCCGTGAGGCGTGCCGACCAACGGTCGGAGCCCACCGGAGCAACAAAAAAACGCCGCCCATTGGGCGGCGTTTTCATGTGTGGAACCCGGTAGTCGCCAACCTTGGTTGGCGCGCGGTCGCAACGATCAGCGTTCGACGATCGCCACCACGCCCATGCCGCCGGCGGTGCAGATCGACACCAGCGCGCGGCCGCCGCCACGTTCGGCCAGCTGCTTGGCTGCGGTAGCGATCACGCGGGCGCCGGTGGCGGCGAACGGGTGGCCGGTAGCCAGCGACGAGCCCAGCAGGTTGATCTTGTCCGGGTCGATACGGCCCATCGGCGCATCCAGGCCCAGGCGGTTGCGGCAGTAATCCTCGCTCTCCCACGCACGCAGGGTGCACAGCACCTGTGCAGCGAAAGCCTCGTGGATCTCGTAGATGTCGAAGTCCTGCAGGGTCAGGCCGTTGCGCTTGAGCATCTCCGGCACGGCCACGGTCGGTGCCATCAGCAGGCCTTCGCCATGCACGAAGTCCACCGCAGAGACGTGCGCATCGCGCAGGTACGCCTGCGGCTCATGGCCGTGCGCACGCGCCCACTCTTCACTGGCCAGCAGCACCGCGGCGGCGCCATCGGTCAGCGGCGTGGAGTTGGCGGCGGTCAGGGTGCCACGGCCGGAGACCTTGTCGAAGGCCGGCTTCAGCGTGGCCAGCTTTTCCAGCGAGGTATCCGGACGCAGGATGTTGTCGCGCTCGACGCCACGGAACGGTGCGATCAGATCGTTGAAGAAACCGCGCTCATAAGCAGCGGCCAGCTTCTTGTGCGAGGACACCGCCCACTCGTCCTGCGAGTCGCGCGAGATGTTCCATTCCTTGGCCATGTCCTCGCAGTGGTCGCCCATGCTCTTGCCGGTGCGCGGCTCGGCCACACCCGGGAACTCGGGCTTGAGCTCGGAGAACTTGAAGCCGGAAGTGAGCGCGCGGATCTTGTCGCCGGTGCTCTTGGCACGGTTGGCGGCCAGCAGGCGCGCGCGCAGCTTCTTGCCGTAGACGATCGGCACGTCGGAGGTGGTGTCCGAACCGCCGCCGATGCCCGATTCGATCTGGCCCAGCGCGATCTTGTTGGCGACAGTGATGATGCTGTCCAGCGAGGTGCCACAGGCGCGCTGCAGGGTGATGCCCGGGGTCAGCGGCGACAGGCCGGACGACAGCGTGGCTTCACGGCCCAGGTTCCAGTCGCTGGAGTGCTTGATCACCGCACCCATCGCCACTTCACCCAGCTGCTGGCCGTGCAGGCCGAACCGTTCGACCAGCGCGCCCAGCGTACGGACCGACATGCCGAGGTTGCCGACATCCGAATACGCGGTGTTCTGGCGGCAGAACGGAATGCGGACGCCACCGAGGATGGCGACGGGACGAGCGTTGGGCATGGAGATACCTGGCATGGATGAGGGTGTCTGCAACATGGCCTGCACGGCGGAGCAGGCATAATGGAGCCAAGTGTAGCTGCCGCCCTGTGATGGGCCAACCGTGGAACCATGAGCAAACCCGACCCCGCGATGAATGCCCTTGGCGTGCTGGCCCTGGAACTGGCCGGCGGTGAAATCCCCCGCCAGGCGGTACTCAGCGCCGAACAGGCCGGTGAACTGGCCGATCGCGTCGGCCGCGACCTGTCCAAGCTGGTGCCGCAGGTGGCCGAGCTGGACCTGGTGTTCGCCGCCGCCCATTTCGACCCGGCCGAAGTGCTGCGCCCGGGCTGGCCGATCCACCGCCGCCTGGAAGAACTGCAGATGCGTGCCCCGGGCCGCAACCAGGGCCCGCGCCTGCTGGCCTTTGGTACCGACGCCCAGGGCGACGTGCCGCTACCGTTCCAGGCCGACGCCAGCCTGGTGGGCGGCGGCCTGCGCGTGGTGCCGTTCCTGCTGACCGGCAGCGACGTGGCGACGACCAATGCGGTGGCCGAGGCGCTGGAAGACACGCTGCTGGCCAACGGCATGGCCCATGCCGACACCGCGTTGATGGCGCAGAACACCTTCGGTGCCCGCATCGAGCACGCGCGCTATTTCACTGTGAATGATCTGGCCGCGATGATGTCGATGCAGTACGACAACCAGGGCCTGGCCGCACTGTGGCCGCTGATCGAGACCGCGATCATGGCCCCCGGTGAAGACGAATGGCTCAACGCCGCGCCCGAGCCGCTGCTGCGTTACACGCATGGCGAAGCACGCATGGCGCTGTTCGATCCGGCCGGCTGGTGCGCGCACTACGATTACGGCAAGAACGATTGCGACCGCCTGAAGGGCATCTACGAGCAGTTCCTGATGCGCCAGCGACAGATGGCCGCGGTGCTGGAAGCACATGGCGTGCCGGTACTGTTCGTGCACTGCGAGGCCGGCCAGGACGCGCGCGAACTGCTGGCGCGCTGATCAAGCCGCACCACGCGCCGCCAACCGGTTCGGCGGCGCGATGTGCCACCATTGCGGGCTTGTGCATGGATACTCATGCGCGATCAAGGACGAACTGCATGCTGTATACACTTCAATGCGCAGGGCTGACCCTGCTTGCCACAGCCGTCTGTGGCCTTCCGATCATGGCCCAGGCAGCGGCACCGGTTGCCGCGACACCCACCTGCACAGTTGCGCCGGCCTTCGCTGCTGCCGTGGCGGAGCCCGAGGTCTATGACAGCCATATCAGCTTCAGCAACACGGTCAAGGTGCAGGTCAACGTCGATGCGCAGGGCCGCGCCCACGATGCGCGCGTGCTGAACGGCTCCCGCAACCGGGTGCTGGATGATGCAGCCCGGCAGGCGGCCCTCAGCTGGAAGTATCAGTGCACGGGCCCGGGCGGCATCGCGCAACCGGTCGTGCCTGTTCCGGAACCGGCTTGCCGGCTGGACCGCCTGAGCTGGGCGGACAACGAACCCAGGTTCTCCAGCGCAGTGCGGTCCAGCGGTTTGCGCGGCTCGGCGGAAGTCTGGTTGCGCCCGGTGGCCGGCGATCCGGCAAAAACGGAGGTGAAGATCGGCCGGAGCAGCGGGGATGCACGCATTGATGACACGCTGCTCAACGCCGCACGGAACTGGCGGCTGACCTGCCCGCCGGACGCGCCCGTGAAGCACCCCTGGATCAGCTTCACCCAGTCATTCAACTTCGAACCGCGGCGCCAGCCAGCGGCCACGGAGGCATCAGAGCCGGAGCCAGATGATGTGGTGATTGCAAATGATGCCCTGCTGGAATTCGGCACCGTCGCCGGCTTCGTCGAAGCGCTGCCGAAGATGAAGGGTGTAGATCTTGCGCCGGATCAGTCGAGTCAGCCGGGGATGACGCTCTACAACACCAGTCTTGGCGCGATCATGCGGGAAATCGAGATGACCGAGGGACGGTTGAAGCCGGTGACCATGACCCACTGGCTGGTGATGGTGCCGCCCCACCGCACGGCACCGGCCGTGGTGCGCACCTTCAAGCGCGAAGTGATCGATGCCAAGACGGGCAAGGCCCACATGCAGACCGATATCTCGATCCTGTGTGAAAGCGGCCCTGCCGAATGCGCTGAACTGCGGCGGCGACGCGACACATTGCTGCGATCCCCCTGACCGCAGCAAAGGCAGCCGAGCATCGGCTCGGCTCTACAGGAAGGGATGCAAGAAAAACGCCGGCTTGCGCCGGCGTTTTCCATTTCCAGCAGGAGCGCGCTTACTGCGCCTTCTGGATCACCGCACACGCCAGGCGCGCGCCGGCATTGCCGGTCGGCTGGGTCTTGTAGTCATCCGCATCGGCGTGGACGATCAGGCCACGGCCGATGATGTCGAAGTCATCACCCTTGCCGATGTTGACGTTGCTCGACACCGGGCCGTCGATGGTGGCCACGCCCTTGTCGTCGGCCTTGATGTTGGGCATGTCGCCGCCGTGGTGCGGATCGGTGGCGACATTGCCGTGATCCTGCTTGCCCGGGTTGAAGTGGCCACCGGCACTCATGCCGTCCGGGGCGCTGCAGTCGCCCTTCTCGTGGATGTGGAAGCCGTGCTCGCTGCCCGGCTTCAGGCCGCTGATCTGGCCGGTCACGTGGACCTTGCCATCGACCACCTTGAAGGTGACGCTACCCTTGGTCTCGTTGCCCTGGGTCGGTGCCAGCTCGGCGCTGGCCGTAGCATCGGCAGCCGGTGCAGCCGCCGGGGCCGGCGTTGCAGCCGGTTCGGTGGTGGCACCGTCGGCCGGCGCGGCCGGCGGGGTTTCAGCCTGCGGCGCGGCCGGCTGCTGGTTGCAGGCCGCCAGGCCCAGCGCAGCAATGGCTGCGAACAGCGAAGTGTGGATCAAGCGCATGGAATCTCTCCCTGGATGATGCCTGCAGTGATCAGCGGACAACCCGGATCACGCCACAGGCGATGCGGACGCCGGCATTGCCGGCGGGCTGGCTGCGATAGTCGTCGGCGTTGGCATGCACGACCAGTGCACGTCCGGCGATATCGGTGGCGGCGCCTCCGCCAAGGGTAACGCCCTTGAGGTGGATATCGACGTTGGCGCGGCCCTGGGCGTCGGCACGCAGATTGTCCATGTCGCCCAGGTGGTGCTTGCCGGTGCCGGCGCGGCCATGCGCAGCGCCACCGGGATTGAAGTGATTGCCGGCACTGCTGGCATCCACCGCACTGCAGTCGCCGCGCTCGTGGATGTGGAAGCCGGCCTGCTGCATCGGCTGCAGGCCACCGATCAGGCCGGTGATGTGGATGCCGCCGGGCTCCACCATCAGTGCGATGCGGCCACTGACAATGCTGGCCGAGGCCGGCGCAAGATTGGCCTCGCCCTGCTTCGCTGCGCTGACCACGGTCGGCGGCGGCGGAGTAGGTTCGGTCTTTTTCGGCGCGCTGCCGCAGGCAGACAGCAGCACGGCGGCGGACAACGGCAGGATGGCAAAGGACAGACGCATCAAAGACTCCTTGCAGATGACACTAAGCGTTGCATCGTCCATGAACGATCAACAGTTCGGCAAGCGGGCGCGAGGATCGCGTGCAGGGGCCGTTCAATGGCCCCCGCGGCGGCGTCCGGCGCCCAGCTTGCGGGTAAGGGTATTGCGGCCAAGGCCCAGGCGGGCCGCGGCTTCGGCACGGCGGCCGTGGGTGATCTGCAGCGCGGCCTCCAGCAGGGCATGGTCGACCCGCTCGCGCACCTGCGCGTGCAGCCCTTCCACGCCTTCGGCCAGCTGACGGCGTGCCCATTCGGCCAGCAGCGCTTCCCACTGCCCTGGATCGGCGCTGGTGGTGCTGCTGCGACGACCGCGCGTACGGTTGAGCGCGGTATCGACGTCGGCCACGCCGATGGTGTCGGCGGCCGCCAACGCCGCCATCCGCCAGCACACGTTTTCCAGTTCGCGCACGTTGCCCGGCCAGTCGTGTTCGCGCAGCGCCTGCAGTGCGGCCGCGGTCAGCCGCTTCGGCGGCGTATCCAGCTTGCGCGCGGCGGCGGCCAGGAACGTACTGGCCAGCTGTGCGATGTCCTCGCGGCGCTCGCGCAGCGGTGGCAGCTGCAGGCGCACCACGTCGAGGCGGTGCAGCAGGTCGGCGCGGAACTTTCCTTGTGCAACCAGCCCTTCCAGGTCCTGGTGGGTGGCGGCGACCACGCGCACGTCGACGCGGATCAGTTCACGGCCACCGACGCGGAAGAACTCGCCCTGCGCCAGCACGCGCAGCAGCCGGGTCTGCAACGGCAGCGGCATGTCGCCGATCTCATCCAGGAACAGTGTGCCGCCATCGGCCTGCTCGAAGCGGCCGATATGGCGGCGCTGCGCGCCGGTGAAGGCGCCGGCTTCGTGGCCGAACAACTCGCTTTCCAGCAGCTCGGACGGGATTGCAGCGGTATTGAGCGCGACGAAGGGCCCCTGCGCGCGCGGTGATTCGCGATGCAGCGCATTGGCCACCAGCTCCTTGCCGGTGCCGGTCTCGCCGGTGATCAGCACCGCCAGCGGTGCCTGCGCCAGGCGACCGATGGCGCGGAACAGCGCGCGCATCGGCGGGGTATCGCCCACCAGTTGCGGCGGTTGGTCGCTATGCGCTTCGGCCGCAGGTGTGGCCGCCGCCAATGCCGGTGCGACGGCCGGCAGCACCCGTTGCGCCAGTGCCACCGCATCGTCCAGATCGAACGGCTTGGACAGGAATTCATGCGCGCCACCGCGGAACGCGCCGGCCGTGCTGGCTACATCGGTATAGGCCGACATCACCACCACCGGCAGCTGCGGCAGCGCGGCCTTGAGCTTGTCCAGCAGCACCAGGCCATCGTCGCCGGGCATGCGCACATCGGTGAACAGCAGCGCCGGTGGCGGGCTTTCGCTCAACGCCTGCAGGGCGGGTGCGGCGCTGTCGAAATCGAGGACCTGGTAGCCCGCCTCGCGTAGCGCGGTGCACAGCACGAAGCGCACGGCCCGATCGTCATCGACCACCCAGATGCACTGCGGGGACGAAGAGGACTCAGACATCGCGCGGGACCTCCTCGGCCGGGGCGGCGCCGCTGACGATCGGCAGCAGCAGAGTGAACACGGTATGGCCCGGGCGCGAGCGGTAGGTCAGCGTGCCGCGATGCTCGCGCGCCACCTGCTGGGCCAGCGCCAGGCCCAGGCCAGTGCCTTCGGCACGGCCACTCACCAAGGGCAGGAACAGGTGTTCAGCCAGTTCCTCGGGAACGCCACGGCCGTCATCGGCGATTTCCAGGCGCAACGCCAGCGTGTGCAGCTGCTCGGCAATGCGCACGCCATGCTCCACGCGGGTGCGCAGGGTGATGTTGCCGGCGCCGGCCTGGATCGCGTTGCGCACCAGGTTCCAGACCGCCTGGGTGAGGCGGTCGGCGTCACCATGGAATTCGGGGATGCTGGGGTCGTAGTCACGCTGCAGGCGCACCGCCCAGCCGGCTTCGCTCTCGGCCAGGCGCAGCACGCGTTCCAGCGCGGCATGGATGTTCAGTTCGGCATGCGGCGCGGCCGGGGCCGGCGACAGCAGCTGGTCGAGCAGGCCGTTGAGGCGCTCGATCTCCGAACCGATCAGTTCGATCAGCTCACGTTCGCCGGCGTCGCGCTGAGCGGCACGCCGCGCCAGCAGCTGCGCCGCGCCCTTCAGCCCGGCCAGCGGATTACGCAGTTCGTGGGCCAGCCCCTTCAGCGCCGCGCTGAGCGCGCTGGGCAGCGCCTGGGTGGGATCGAGTCCTGGGAACTCATCGACCGGATGCGCCTCCAGCAGCCAGCCGCCATCGTCGCGGCGGCTCATCCAGCCCTCGGCGAAGCGCGGCGCCTCGCCGGGCACCGCCAGCGCCAGCCGGTTCAGGCGCAGGCTGTCGCGCTCGTCGCGGGCCAGGAAATGGGCCAACGCCTCGCCCTGCACTTCCAAGGCGACCAATGGCCGACCCAGCAGGCGCCGGACGCTGACGCCCAGCCAGCGGGCGAAGGCCGGATTGCAGCCGGCAATGCAGCCATCGGCCCCGGCCCAGGCCAGCGGCGTGCCCAGGGCATCGAGGGACGGCGGGGGTGCGGGGTCGGACATTGCACCAATGTAGTGCAAAACGGGGGTCCGGGGTCGGATCCCATTCCGTCAGGAAAGGGCTCTGACCCCTGCCGCAGGTCGAGCAAGCTCGACCACTACCAGATGCGTGGCCGGTTACAGCTTCATGTTCAGGCCGACGAACACGCTGCGGCCCGGGGCCGGCGAGAACATCGGGCGGGCGCTGTCCCAGAAGAAGCTGTCGTACCAGGCGTAGGCGTACTGGCGGCCGGTGACGTTCTTCAGCTGCAGGTCCACGCTGAAACGCGGGGTGAGCTGATAGGCCGCACTGAGGTCGAGCACGGCGAAGCCACCGAACTTGCCGGCCACGTTGCGTTCTTCCAGGTAGTAATCGCCCTGTGCACGCGCCTGCAGGCCCAGCCGCAGCGCATCAGCGGCGCGGTAATCCACACCCAGATTGCTGATATGGCGCGGGGTGGCAGCCACTTCGCGGCCCTGCAGGGAAATGCCGGCATCGCGGTCGTCGCGGGTGATCTTCGCTTCCTGGTAGGCGTGCGAGGCCCATACCGTCCAGTCGTCGCCCAGTTGCAGGCTCAGCTGCGCATCCACGCCGCGTCGGCGGGTCTTGCCCAGGGTGACCGTGGTGCCGGTGGCCGGCATGTTGGATACCTCGTTTTCCGCGTCCTGCTGCCACACCGCCAGGCGTGCCTGGCTGCCGGCAAACGGCTGGAATTTCAGGCCCAGCTCCATGCCGGTGTTGGTGGACGGCTGCATCGGTGCCTGCCCGGGGGTGAGGTAGGCCGGCGCGGTGGACCCGGTCAGTACCTGGAAGGTGCGGCCCCAGTTCGCGTAGACGTGGGTGGTCTGGCCCAGGCTGTGGATGACGCTCAGCTTGGGCTGACCGATGGTGCCGTAGTCCTGCAGGCGTCCGCGGACGCCATTCATCAGGTGCGTGCTGCCACTGAAGCGATCGATACGATAGGCCGGCACGATCTTCCAAGCCTCGACCGGCTGGTAGACGGCCTGCACGTAGGCACCCCAGTTGTCGAAGCTGTGGCGATCGTTGTTCTGCACCCGCGCCGGCGGCTGGCTGAAATCGGTGGGTTCGGCGTAGGCGTAGCGCTCGCGGATATAGCCGTTGTCCTGCTGCTCGTAGTTCAAGCCGCCTTCGAGGGTAAGCGCTGGGCTGGCCTGCCAGGTCAGCGTGCTGAACAGGCCAGTCTGGCGCTCATCCCACACGCGGCGCTGACGCGGCAGGTTGCCGGTGGGCAGGTCGCTGAAGGTCACGCGGCGGTCGTCTTCATAGCGGTTGTAGTAGAGCCGCGTGCCGAAGGTGAGTGCGTCGGACAGCTTCAGGTCGACGTGCGCGGCGATCTGCCGCATGTCGCGGTCATCGCCATCATTGCCGTTGCGCAGCTCGCTGCCACGGCGGTGCGTGCGCAGTTCCTCGGCGGTCATGAAGCCGGGTTCGTCGGCCTCATGGTGATAGGCGCGCGCCGTCAGGCCCACGCGCAGCCCTTCGTCCAGCGTGCCGAAGAACCACTTGCCGCCCAGCGAGTACTTCTTCGAGGTGTCGTGGTCGCGATAGCCATCGCTGGCCTGGGTGCCAACAAAATAGTTCTGCGCGAAGCCATTGGCTTCGCGGCCAACCGCCAGCTGTGCATCACGGGTGTTGTAGCTGCCGTAGGCCAGGCGCGCATCGGTGTAGCTGCCGCCCTGACGCGTACCGAAGTTCACGTTGCCACCGATGTTGTGCAGCCCATAGCGCGGGTCGTTGGTCCCGCGCACCACTTCGATGTAGCTGATGTCCAGCGGGAACAGCATGTCGATGAAGCGCTGGTTGCCACTGTTGACGTTGCTGGGGATGCCGTCGATGAGGGTCTTGATGGCGTTGAGGTAGCCCTCGCCGTTGAAGGCGCGGAAGCTGACCTTGCCCGATTCGGCCCCCTGCCGCGTTTCGGTGAGCTGGATGCCGGGCATCTGCCCCAGCAGTTCCCAGCTGTGCGAGACGTTGCGGTCTTCGATCTGGTCCGCGCCGAGCACGTCCACCGAAGTCAGCACCTGGCGCGCGCTGAGCTGGCCTTCGCCATGCTGGTGCACCTGCACCTTGCCGAGGGTGAGCGCGGCATCGGCGGACTGTGCGAAAGCTTCAGGGGCGAACGGAGCGGCCGCGAGGGCGGCCACAAGGGTGGGAGTCTTCATGGGAAGGGGCGGCTGCGGTGAAATGTAATCATATAACATTTCACATGCCCGCTTTTGCAGCGTCGAGCAAGGCTCGGCGCTACAAGGGCGGGTGCCGGGGGCTGGGATTACACCGGGTAGCCGGTGGCTTCCCGTGCCTTCTTCCAGGCGGCTTCGAATTCACGCGCGGAGATTTCGTCGTCCTCGTCGAAATCCAGGAACGACACTGGCTGGTCGGCCAGCAGGAAGCGGTCGTCGCTGTGGGCCTGCTCGTCGGCCCAGACCATCTTGGTGCCGTAGATTTCCACCTGGCGCACGATCTTCTCGCCACGGGCTTCCATCAGCACGTTGCCCTTGCCCAGGCCCGATTCGGCCCAGTGCTTGTAGTACTTCTTTGCGGCGGACTTCGCGCCGGGTTTTGCGTTGTGCTTTGCGTAGGTCATTGCAGGGGTCCTGGCCGCAGGCGCGGCCGGAAAGTTCGGAATGGCGCCATTATCAGGCATCCGGGGTCAGAGCCCTTCCCTTTGGAAAGGGATCCGACCCCTGCTGGTTCAGTTCGGCAGGGGCACGCCCTTCGGCCACAGCATCCAGATATTGCCCTTCTGCTTCATGTCGCCGGCCAGCTTGCCGGCGGCATCGCCGCTGCCCCAGTACAGGTCGGCGCGCACCTCACCGGCGATGGCGCCGCCGGTGTCCTGCGCGGCCACCGGGCGCACCACCGGGGTGCCGTCCGGGCGCGTGGTGGAGAGCCACAGCAGGCTGCCCAGCGGCACCACGCTGCGGTCCACCGCCACGCTGTAGCCGGCGGTGAGCGGCACGTTCAGCGAACCACGCGGGCCTTCCGGGCTGTCCGGGTTGCGCACGAAGAACACGTAGCTGGGGTTGCTGCGCAGCAGTTCCGGCACGCGCGCGGGATTGGCCCGGGCCCAGGCGCGGATCGCGTCCATGGTGACGTCTTCCTTCTTCAGCTGGCCCTGGTCGACCAGCCAGCGCCCGACGGCGCGGTAGGGGTGGCCATTCTGTTCCGCATAGGCCAGCCGCACCTGCTTGCCATCGGCCAGGCGCACGCGGCCGGACCCCTGGATCTGCAGCAGCTGCAGGTCCATCGGGTCGGTCAGCCAGGCCAGCACCGGGGCGTTGGCGCCCTTGGCCGCGATGGTGCCGGCGTCGTCATAGGGCTTGAGCACCTTGCCTTCGACGCGACCGCGCAGGCGCTTGCCCTTCAGTTCCGGGTAGAGGCTCTCCAGCTGCACCACCACCAGATCATCGGGAGTGCCGTAGACCGGCACCGTCGCCTTGTCGGTGCGGGTCAGGCTGCCGGCATAGATCGGCTCGTAGTAGCCGGTAATCAGTCCGTCGGCCTGGTGGCCACCGGCACGCAGCGCATAGGCATCAAGGTCGCGCTGCAGGAACTGGCGGATCGCGGCCGGGTCCTTGTCTGACACCGCTGCGGCGGTGGCGCAGGGTCTGGCCCAGACGGCATCGTTCTTCAGGCGGGTGCAGCTGCTGCGCCAGGCAACGAAACCGGCCTGCAGATCGCTGTTGGAGACCGCTGGCAGGGCTTTCCAGTCGACCCTGGCGTAGGTGGCCGCCGGCGGTGAGGTCGGCGTGGGCGCTTCGGAACCCGTGCGGGGAGCGGTGGTGGCGCAACCGGCGAGCACCGCCGCTGCCAACAGGGTCCAGTGCCTGCGCTTGAAGAAGGTAGCGGAATCGATCATGCCGCCATGGTGGCGGGCCGGCCGCTGGGCGGCAACCCAGCGCGGGGCCAAGCGTTCATGCGCGGGGTCACGGCGTCTGCAGCAGCAGCGAGTACAGGATGCGCGCGTCTTCGGCATCCAGCGTCTTCGGCAGGTCGTCGCGGCCACGGAAACGGCGGTGGAAGGCGGCGACGGTGGCCTCGCGGTTGTCCAGCGAATAGCCAAAGCGGGCCAGCGCATTCCACGCGTCGAAACCCTCTGGCGCAGCACCGTCGGCCGCGCGCGGCCACACGCCAAAGCCGGCCTCGGCCAACTGCTGCCAGGGGAAGAAGCGGCTCGGATCCTGCTTGCGCGTCGGCGCCAGATCGGCGTGGCCAATCACCTGGCGCGGCGGGATGTTCAGGCGGGTGGTGAGGTCGCGCAGCAGCAGGATCAGTGATTCGATCTGCGCCGCACTGAACCGGCTGCGGCCATCGTTGTCGAGCTCGATGCCGATCGAAGCCGAGTTGAGATCGGTGATGGTGCCCCAGCGCCCGGCACCGGCGTGCCAGGCACGGCGCTCATCGGCGACCAGTTGATAGCGATGGCCATCGGCGCCGATCAGGTAGTGCGCACTGACCGGCCCACCACTGTTGGCGGTACGCAGCGTATGCAGGCTCTGCTGCACCGACTTCTGCTCGGTGTGGTGGATGACGATGATGAGTGGCGTGCGCGCGTTCTGGTTGGGTGACGGCACCCAGGTGGCGAGCGGGTTGTGCTGCACGGGCGCGGTGGCGGTGCAGGCCGTCAGGGCGAGCGCCAGCAGTGCGGAAACCAGAAGGCGGGGGCTGATCATGGACGGATTGTAACCATGGACTGCAGCAGTCGTTCGGCGCGAAGTGCCGATCTCCCAGACACCCCTTGGCCCTGAAACCGGATATTCGACAACCACAATTCGCCTAATGACCCGCACGAGCCCATAGAAACAATTGCACGCAAACACCTCGCCCGACACTAGACACAACCCCACTCTCCAATGACAACCAAAATAATCAAAAACCCACAACCTCAATCAGACCACAAAGTACCAATCAGTATCCGCAAACAACCAACATCAAACTATCACTTCAAACACCAATTCATCCCTGAAAAGTGTAAGTCTTGAAACTTCCGCAATGGACGCAAGGTCTCTCCGGGTCGTCGCTTCGCGAACTACTCCCGATATGAGGATCTCATCAAAGTATGAGGAAACACCACCAACCCATCCCCCCACTGCCTCATCAAGCAACCTTTCGAGACCAGGTGAACACACATCCATCCTAAGATCAGAAAATTGATGATCACGACTATCCACCAGAAAGCATTCCCTACCACGAACAACAAGAAAAGCCCTCAACGAAACCACACTTCCATACAGAGCCGTAAAATCAATGCAAGAGAATTTTTCGAAACTATCCGACATTAAAAGCCACCCACTTTCCATTAATAATTTCTTCGCCAGAGAATTTTCTTCCAAACTCATCATCGCAGTGCTTCAGAACTGCCCGCCTTCGCACCCTTCCCGAGGCCTCCGCTCCCTTCGATTATGGTAACAGCGCCATATTTTCGAAGCAGTACCTTCGAAAGTCCAAGCCCCAGCTCAGCTGATGATTCCTTCGAGAAGAGGCCGTACTGATCAATCGTCCTGTCAAGATTCCCGGCCTACTCCGCCAGTGCAGCTACAGTGTGTTCTTGAGGCAGGATATAGACCGGCTGGAGCCCCCACTCTCAAAAATCAGCTCACGATAGGCACGTCCGTTCAGGGAGTGGCCGAACGAGGAAAGCGCCTCGCTACTGTGACCAAGTTCATCGAACAGCCCAAGCACTCCGGGCCACGAGCCGTACTTGTAGGAGACGGCCGCATTGACAAACACCTGACACGCAGGGCTCGACGAGTTCGCGCTACACACCGATAGCAGCCCGTAGTCCATTCGCTCCGACAGTTGCTTAACAACATCACGCACCGTCTTCTGGCATGAAGTGTCGCCGCCGCACTCGTCGAGCTGCTGCTTCATTGCACGAGCCTGTTCTTCCGCAAGGAAGTTGTTCTCAACCGAATTCTTGGCAATCCCCGCATTCAACGTGATCCCAGCCAGATCCTGCGCTAACAAGCCACCCGCCAGTACTCCGACCGCGTGCGACAGCGCCAGCGCCACCTCCTTCTGTTCCGGGCTCAGCTTGGCGGGGTTTCCGCCGGTCAACGAATTGGTCAGCACTCTCGCGGCCAACTCGCCGCCGGTCGCGGACACCGCTTCGGTTCCCGCGCTGCCTCCATTGGCTTCCGCCAGCGGCGCACCCAACACCGTATGCGACAGAAAGTGCAGAGTCGCATTGGGATCGCTGCCGTGGCTCGGGTCCAGCTTGCTGCCGATGAAGTAAGCGGCATATGGCGCCAGTGCATTGGGCGCGACCTGACCAGCGCCCTGTCCCGCCACACCACTCACCAGCGCCGTCGTCACTGCGTTCAGTGCACGGTTGTAGTCATCGAGGCGCCCCACTTCCCCGCGCCGCTGTATGCCTGGCTGTCAGCCGCCGCCACCTTGCTGCGCACAGGCACCCGATTCCATCGCCCTCAATCACAGGCCGTGTTGACCTTCATCATTCGTCCAATCCGCGGCCAGATCAACATGTAGAAGGCACCCGCGGCCAACCCAATGAAAAGCATGATGCCAGCGCGCCTGGGAGCCCACTCAAGCCAAAAGGAAGGACTGGTCCAGACCTTTATCCAAGCGCCAGGAGAGAAGGCACCCTCGAACACGAGCCACGCCAACAAGGCACAGACTGGTGCAGCTACAACATGGCGAGCTTTGAGCCGCGGAAGAAATTTATCCACAAGCATAACCCCAGGCACACCGAAGATGAGGCCCAACACAGCAGCTATGGCGCAAACCAGCGATGCGAAAATTGCAGCCTGCGAAAGACTGCCTATCCGATAACTCAGCGGAATGCCTATGAATAAAGCCCCTCCAAGCGCGGAACTGGCAATCACGGACACAATCTTTGCCCCCAACTCACGCTCACTCACTGGCAGACCTCCACCATCTTTCCATCAGGGCCCCGGTAGCTCATGCGTTTCTGCCTCGAGGGAAAAGTACTCCAAAGCCACTGCAACTTGCCAATTTCGCTACCAATATCGCGCGTACTGGAACTCCACACTTGTCTATCGGCCCACGAATTCTAGTTGAACATTGGACTCGAACCCGTACCCCAGCCTCTGGTTGAGACTGAGAATCCACCGGATCCATTCGTATGCACCTGTCGGATCACAAAGCCCGGATCCAATGCATGTGCTCCAGGCACCGTGATGTTGATCAGACTACTGGTGCTCGGATCGATGAGGTGCGTTACGTAACCCGTCGGGTCATCCCGTCACGCTCCGGACTACTGCAAACCCAGAAGCGCTTTTGCGCGGCGATTGAACTACAGATACTCCTCATAGGAAAGATCAACCTTGTCACTCAGGAGAATGTAGACACCACTCGCTGTCAGTTCCACCTTATCAACCTTACCTTCAAGGCGGGAGGAAACCTCCTCGGGTCCAAATCCAAGTGCGTCGCTGCAAAGCCGGGCATCCCAGAACTGGGCAGGGTACATCGTCAGGATGTTCTTCCTGCCGTCGAAATCCTTGACTCCAGCAGCTTTCAGATCCTCAAGGGTTGGCCCCTCTCGGCCCACACCGTCCTGATAGTCCATCGAATGCATGCCGTACGTGACCTTCACTCTGTACGCACCGAACGCCTCGGCAACAGAAGCGACGCAGTTCGTCAGAACGCTCGGATAGTCCCGTGCCTTGTTGCTGCTTCTGAACCCATACAGAGTGATCTCGTCCAACGCAGCCACATCCGCGTAGTCGTACCCGGTCCCCCTGAAAGCGTATGTACCGATGATCGACAGACCTTTCAGTCCAGTCTTGATCTCATAGCTTGCCAGCAATTCTCCTCCACAGTCGGGTACAGGCGGCAGCTCGAGAGCATGGAATCCCAATGGGCACTCGATTGCCGACATCCTATCCATGACATGGAGATGCCTCTCGGCAATCGAGATGGCTCTGTCAGGCCGTGCCTGAAGATGGATTGCAATGCCCTCAGTACTCACTGATTCCTCGTCCTCACAGAAATCACATCATCCATTCCATCCGGCGTGTGCGCGTTCTGGTTCGGCGACCACACCCAGGTGACGAACGGGGTGTGCTGCACCGGCGCGCTAGCCGCGCAGGCCGCAAGGGCCAGTGCCAGCGGTGCGGAAACAGGGAGGCGGGAACTGATCATGGACAAATCGTAGCCAGTACACTGGCGATTGACAGAAGCGCGATCGACCACTTCGTCATCTTGCCCACATTGCTCATATCGCTACTGCCGAGCTGATTGAACCTGTTTCATTCATATGGAGTCTGCACTTGCCGGACGCCGATCACCCGAAGCACCGCTGCCCCCCCCCCCTTGGCCCTGAGCGGATATCCAGCAGGAAGTGAAGTACGTCGCGGAAAGTCCGAAAACAACCAACGAACAAATAAGCAAAATAGTTCAGGACGCCCGCAGCTGCGGTGCCGCATGAAGCGCACGATCGCCACGATACTCAGGACAGGTAGGGTGACCAACCCAAGCATGAGGATACAGCGAACCAAACCCCACAGTAGATCACATGGAATGAGTGCCACCACGCGCATCTGACCGCAGCGGAGGGAGCTGATTCGGAACTCAGAATCGAGGAAGACAATCGCCCCTGCGACCAAGCACGCCGACCAGATGGATAGATACATACCCATAACAGGTCGGTAGCGCCACGCATTTTGTCAACTTTCCATGTACTGATTGATTACTCATTCAGTAACAGGATCGTAGACCGCACCAACCACCCCAGCCTCATCCAGGCGACGCCTCACCTCTTCACTCACGATCAACGCGCCCATGAATTTCTCGATTCGGAAAATATGCCTCGCGCCGATCCTCTCTCGATCGACAATGAGTTTCGTGAACGCCCTGTACTGACCCGAGAGATCCGGTCTGACCGGATCATCCTCTTCAAACTTCATGAAATCGGAACGACCTTCGTCTACGCAGTCAACGCGCGTCTCCACGATCAATACAGAGTACTCGCCACGAACATCCTGACCCTCGATGATCAATGGTTCGACAACGACATTCATATAGGGCTCATCGAACTCAGGCAAGCCAACAAGCGCATCTCGAAATCTCGCACTTACCACTGGAACACTTGCATACCCGGCAAGAGAGTAATCGACCTCAACCCCACAATTCACGAGATCAAGGCTGTAGGTCCCAGGTTCCATGAAGTTGACGGGAGGATCTATGAAGAGCCAGTTATCCACATGATTGATATTCCCTAGAGTCCATCGCTCTGCAATGCTCATGTCGGGCCTGATGCGAAAGTATTTCAACTCAACTCCTCGTCAACCACTTGTTGACCTGACTTCCCACGATAACCGCTTCTGCCTTCATCCTCTCCAGCGTTCTTGTGACTGCAGAGTTGTACGCTGCCGTGCCAGGCTTCAAGCCACTGGTCGCTCTGTCAAGATTATCATATACGTACTGATGGTATGCCTCAGGGTGCGGCCCACGATGGCCCTTGACTGCAACCAGATTCTCTACAGACTTGTTTATATCAAGCCCTGCGCCTTCGAAGAACCGCATGTACTCTTTGGTCCACGCGACCTTTCCATTGGCCCCCACAAGACATTTATTGGTGCAAATATGATGCTTGGGAGCAGACTCGAAATCGACGGGAGCGGGGACCGATGAACGCGCACCATCCAAGGTGACGTAACCCCCACTATTGTCTTTGAAGATCGGCTTGCCTTCATCCGTATATCTCCCGGTCGAGGTGTAGGTTCCTCCTCGCGGACCAGTAACGCTGGCCGTGCCATCGGCGTTCTTGACCAGCGTGTAACCGTTGGGAACATTGAACTCTGGCGAAGGCAGTGCCAACGGCTTGTTCACAGGCGCCGGGACGTCTGCCGGCTGTCGCGGGGGGACCAGATCGGGTGCCACCGGCTTTGCAGCGGCGCCTGACTCCAACGCCGCCAGTTTCCTGGCCTTCGCGGCCGCCCGCATCGCGGTGACATCACCCAGGCTGATCACAGCCAATGCGACGTCCAGCCCCATGTCACCCTTGGTGAATCCGTTTGCGGCCACATCGGCCAGGTTCCATTTCTGGTTCAGGCCCAGCTCGTAGGTCGCCGCATCCCAGCCGTTCCCGAAGTAGCCTGAAATGGACGACCAGGCGCCGGCGCCCTTTTCCTTCATGACACCCCAGCCGCCAATTTCACCGATGCGCTGGAAGTCGTTCAAGGCCTGCTTGGTGCTCTCAATGGACATGTAGATGGCATTCATCTTCGCCATGTCCATGAC
Source organism: Stenotrophomonas sp. YJH_SMC_14-1 (assembly GCF_059372275.1). NCBI lineage: Bacteria > Pseudomonadati > Pseudomonadota > Gammaproteobacteria > Lysobacterales > Lysobacteraceae > Stenotrophomonas > Stenotrophomonas sp. YJH_SMC_14-1. Next base: position 209,359 of record NZ_JCAFVK010000006.1, on the reverse strand, counting down.
CATTCCACCCGCGTTGGTCACCACGCCTGCTCCCGAGCCCGCCTTGTCGAACAGCAGATTCAGTGCCGCGTTGGCCGCCGCCTCCTGTGTCTTCCCATTCAACGCGAGCATGCCGGCGGTGAATGGATCGCAGCGCCCTGCCGCTGCACAGGTGATCTTGTAACGGGCATCCAGGGAAGACGTATGCGTCAGCAGATCGGAGGCGAGCTGGCCACCATTGCCCTTCGTCAGTGCCGCCTGGGCCAGATCAAGGCCATTGTCGTTGATCCATCGCAGATAGGTGGAATCATTCTGGGTAAGTGACCAATAGGCGTCACCCAGTTTCGACTGCTCTGCGCGGCAGGCAGGCGAATCGGCAGCCGCGGTACATGCTGCAATCAGTGCCGTATTGCGCGCATCCGACAGCGCTGCCAGCTCCTTCTGTTCGCCGCAACGCTCCCCGCTCTTCATGCAGCTAAGCATGGCGTCCAGGAACTGCATGCGCTCTGCATGATTCAGGTAGTTGTTCTCGACGGAGTTCTTGGCGATGGTGGCTCCCAACGCCGCACCCATGGCTCCGTCTCCACCAATCCCACCAGCCATCGCGCCGACCGCCTGGCCCAATGCCTTGATCTGCTGTTCCTGCTCCGGAGTCAGCTGCCCGCCATTCTGCCGCGCGTAGTAGTCACCCAGGAATTTGGCTGCCAGTTCACCACCTCCTGCAGCAGCGGCTCCGGTACCCGCCGAACCCCCATTCGCCTCCGCAAGCAGCGCGCCAAGAAGCGCGTGCGAGAGCATCTGCATCGCCTCACTTGGGACGGCGCTCTGCTTGTTTGGATCGAATGTCTTTCCAATCAGCTCAGCGGCGTAGGGCGCGAGTGTGTTCGGGATGACCTGACCACCTGCCTGCCCTGCCACGCCGCCGACCAGCGCGGTGGAGACCGCGTTGAGCGCACGGCCGTAGGTACCGTCGGGTGCCCACTTCTGCTGCGTGACCAGTGCATCAGGGTAGGAGCTGTCAAATCCGGCAAGGGCGGCGTACTGGTCCTTGGAACTGAGGTTGGCAAACGCCTCCTTCTCTGCGGCGCTCTTCCCTTCCAGGTAGGCATCAGTGATCTTGTTGATCCCGTAGCTTCCAATGTCCGATGCGATCTGCTTGCTGGTGGCCAGTACCGTGCCTGCTGCATTCGCCATCGCCTGCTGATCGGCCAGCATCTTGTTGGCATCCGGCATTGCCTCCAGCGCGCGGTGTGCCGCAGCTGCATCGGTATTGACACCAAGTTCGGCCGCTGTGGTCTTCCTGCCGCCGATGGTGATATTGCCCTCGGTCAGTGTTGCACGCGTGCTTGAACTGTCGCTGCCACTTTCATGCATCGGCAGTCCACCGCCGAACCCGACACCATCCACGCCGCCGAACGTTCCGGATTTGATGCTGCTGCCGATACCCTGCAGCTGCTCAACCGCTCCCACACTCTTGTCCGTCGGGCCCTTGCCACTGCTGCCGAAGCCACCGCTGATGCTGCCCGACGTGGCCTTGTAGTCCATATGGTTCTGCAGGTCGGTAAACGTCAGCGAATCCGCAGTCAGCTCGCTGTTTCCTGCATTGGTGCTGGCGATCGCGCCGCCCACCAGATTCACGTGGCCAGCATCCACGTGATAACCACCATTGCCGGCAAACAGGCCGCTCTGCTGGCCAACGCCCTGATAGCTACCGTTGGCCTTGCCTCCGCTGGCGTAGCCGTCGGCGTTCCACGCGGTGCCGAACGAGACCTGCACGCGGCCGCCCACCTGGCTGTTCTTGGACATGCTCTCGGCGACGTCCTGCAGCGATTCGATGGTCAGCGTGCCCCCCGTCTTGACGTCGATGCGGTCGGCGGTGGCGGTCGCGCCGCGAAGGGTGGTATCGCCCTCGGCCTTCATCGAGATGTTCTTGCCGGTCAGCGTGGTGTTCTGCCAGGTGCTGCTCTCGGCATTGGACTTGCTGCTGCCCACACTCGCTTCGGCGTAGACATACACACCGGTCTGCGCACCCACCGCAACGCCCACGCCGACTTCGGCGCCGGCATTGCTGCTCTTGCTACGGTCGGCCACATGCGCCTTGCCGGCTTCCAGCAGGATGTCACCGGCCGAATCCAGACTGAGCGTGTTGCCCGCGCTCAGGTTGCCCTGCACCACGTGGATGTCGCCCTGGGTGCTGGTCAGGTTGACGTTGCCGCCGCCCTGGATGGTAGAGCCACGCGAGACCTGGCTGCTGCCGTCGGCACTGCTGCTGGAGGTCTTGAAGCCAACGCCGGCCTCGGCACTGATCAGTGCCCCGCCTCCGCCCTTGCCGGCCATGCTGGAGATGGCACTGGCGGCCTGATAGGCATTGGCACCAGCAGCAAGCCCCTGCATCTTCTGCAGGCGGTCGTCGGACTTGCGGGCGGCGTCGACGTTGTTGAGCAGATCGATCAACGGCGATTTCACCCGCGCGAAGGCGCCGATCTTCAGGTCCTTGTCGCTCTGCGAGTAGTGACCGCTTTCGTCAGCGGTCAGCAGCTCGATCTCAGCGGCAGTGATGTTCACGTCCTTGGCCGCCACCACATTGCTGGCGCTCTGCGTGTACTTGCCACCGGCGGTGAGGTTGACGTTGCCGCCGAGACTGCCAATGGTGCTGGCTACCTGCGAGACCTGCGCGCTGTCATCGCGATGCTGCTCGCGATGCCAGCCGGAGAACTTCTCGGTATCGGAGATCTGCACAGTGCCGATCGCCTTGCTGTCCGAGCGGTTGGCATTGCTGACCGTGTCCTGCCCACTACGGATCGTCAGGTCGCCCGCAGCGCGGATGCTGACGTCCTTTTCCGCCGCAATGTTGGCGGCGGTCAGGCTGATATCGCCCTCTGTGGTGGCCATGCGTACACCGCCACCCACCGACAGCTGTGTGCCGGTGATGGTATCGCTCTGGCCGGCGCCCTCGCTGCGCGAATTGTTGGTGCCAAACGGCAGACCGGCGGAGTTGGTGGCGATACCCCAACCCTTGCCCCGGCTGTCGCTGTCACTGCGCTCGGTGTTGTGCGCGACATCGAACACGATGTCCTTGGTGGCCAGCAGGACAGCATTGCCCTCGGCCGTCATCTGCGCACCCTGGCTGGTGATCGAGCCGCCATTGGCGATCAGCGAGAGATTGCCGCCAGCATTGAGGTTGCTGACCCGGGCGTCACTGGTGGAGTGGCTCTGGTTGCTGTTCGAGCGCTGGCTGCCGGCCGTGATCGCCGGCAGCACGGCCGCCGACACGCCGGCCGCTACGCCTTCAGCGGTACGCGTGATCCGGCCCATCATCGTGCCACTGTCGGCCATGCCTTCGGTGGCGTTGTCGCGTGCAGTGCGGTACGCCTTGGCCGGGTCGTAGGTGACGCCCACCGAGAACCCGCTGGACTTGCTCGACTGGCTGGCCTGGGTATCCACCGTATCCTGGCGGGCAATCAGGTTGATGTCCTTGCCGACCAAGGTCAGGTCCTTGCCTGCGGCCACGTCGGACGCGGCGATCGTCAGCTGGTTGCCGGCGTTGATCAGCACGCTGCCTTCGCGCGAGGCGATGGCGGAGCCGACCTGGGTGGTCGACTGCTCGGCAGAACTGCTGCTGTTCTTCGAGCTGCCGTAGCCGATCGAAGCGGTTCCATTGGAGAAGCCACCGGTGAAGCCGGACTTCTTCCTGGTCTCGCTGGACTCACTGCTGTGATGGTCTTCCGCAGAAGTGATCAGCACATTGTTGCCCGCACCGAGGACCACTGTGCCGGTGGCATCAACCACCGCGCCTACGGCGGTCAGATCGCGGCCGGCGGTGACGCTCACGCTCTCGCCCATCAGGCCGGTGCCAATGGCGTAGCTGTCGCTGCTCTCGGCGTGGCGGGTGGTGGTGGTGCTCGACAGGGTTTTCTTTTTCTTGTCGTAGCTGTCCAGGCTGAAGTCATGCGTTTCGTTGGCCGAAAGCAGGTTGACGTCGCGACCGGCCGCCACACTCAGCGTGCCATCCGAGCTGGCAACCTGGGTGGCAGTCAGGTTGATATCGCGGTTCGCTCTCAGCACTACATTGTCGCCAGCCTGCAACTGGCTGCCACGCACGGTCTCATCACTCTGGCTGATCTGCAGCGAGCTGCGCTTGCCACCTGCATTGAAGTCGCTGCTGCGGCTGTCCACCAGCGCCTGGCTGTTGATATCGCCACCGGCCTGCAGGGCCATGCCGCCATCGGCCTTGATGCGGGTTGCAGCCAGGTTGATGTCCTTGCCCGCCGCCAGCACCACATCGCCAGCGCCCTCAATCGACGTCACCGCATGCGTGGTCTGGCTGTTGCTGGTGTGGTTGCGGCTGTCGTGGTTCAGCGCACTGCTCTGGCCCAACGTCTGCGCACCCAGGTCCAGGTTGCCACCGGCAACCAGCTGGGTGATGCCGTGGCTGCCGGCATTGCGGATCTCTGCAGCCTTGAGGCCGATGTCACCGCCGGCCACCACCGACAGCACGCCATCGCCACCGGAGTTGGTGACATACAGGCCCGCCACGCGATCCAGCGTTGTCTTCTGCTGCGACAGGCGGTCGCCCTGATCCTTCCATTCCGTGGTGGTCGAGGCCACGGTGATGTTGCCGCCGGCCTTCAACGCCAGCGCATCGGTAGCCTTGACGGTACTGCCGATGATGTCGATGTCCTGCCGCGCCGACAGGCCCACCTGGGCACCGCTGATCTGGCCGCCGGACAGGTTGCGGATGTTGCCGGCATCGATGCTGACCAGCTGCCGGCCGGCAATCGTGCCGCTGTTGACCAGGTCACCGCGCAGTTTGACGTCCACCTCCGCGCCGGCCAGCAATGCGCCATCGTTGCCAAGGTCGCCCGGCAGCACCCGCAGGTAGACCTGCGGGACCAACGCGCGAACCACCGAGCCATCGGCCAGGGTGACGTCCTTTTCCACCAGCCAGACGATGTCGCTGGTCAGGCGTGCCATCTGCTCGGCGGTGAGCGCTACGCCTGGGCGCAGGCCCCATTCGCTCGCCACCGTGGCACCGGCCTCGAGCAGCGCGCGGTACTGGTCCTCGTCGCTGGCATGGCCGGTAAGGAAGCGGCGGCCGGTGAGTTCGCCGATCTGCTCGCGCACCAGCTTCTGCTCGTAGAAGCCGTCGCCCAGGCGCTTCTGCGTCTGCGAGGGATCGAAGCCTGCGCGCTGCAGCAGGTAATCCGAGCTGAGCCAATCGCGATAGCTGGCAAAGCGCGGGTCGGTTTCCACGATGTGGTTGCCACGGTTGGCGTCCACATTGAACAGGCTGGCGGTGGGTGCACTGGCATTCGGGCTGGTGGTGATCACCACGCGCGGATCAGCACCGGTTGTCGTCGTGGCCTGCTTGCCATCCACTGCGGCATTGCCACCACTGCCGGCATGCTCTCCGGCGCGCACCGCCGCCGGGCCGTTGGCATTGGCCTGCCCGGCCTGGGCGGCATTGATGTCCTGCGCCGTGCCAGCACCCGCCCCGGCGTTGCCGGCCTGGCTCGGGCCCTGGGCACCCGTCGCGTCCGCGCGCACGCCGTCGGTCTGGGCGACCGCCTGCTGATGACCACCGTTGGCGCCCTGCGCCGCGCCAGCGGTGCCCGGCCCCTGTGCGTCCACGCTGCCGGCACCCTGGCCTGTGCTCTGGCCGGGCCCCTGCACGCTGCCCGCGCCAGGGCCGACCGCACCTGCACCGCGGCCGTTGGTATCCAGCTGCGCGGTGCCCTTGCCACCACCGGCGTTGGGGTTGCTGCCCCCGTTGTTGTCGTTGCGCAGGTTGCCGACATCGATGGTGAGCTTGCCACCGGCGGTTATCGACGAACCCAGCGCGCCGGTCTTCTCGGTGATCGGTGCCGCCTTCCAGCGGCTGGAGGAGCCACCGTAGGTGATGGACTGGTTGTCGAAGGTGCTGGTACGGGTCAGCTGCTCGGCAGCATTGATCACCTCGGACTGATCGCGGTTCAGGCCGACGATGGCCAGGTCGCGACCCGCGGCGATGTTGGCGAAACGGTTCTCCAGCCGATCGGTGCTGATCCGCATGCTGCCGCCCGCGTTGATCACGGCGTTGTTTCCTGCCGAAACCACCACGTCTTCCACGGTGGTGCGGGTGGCAATGCGGGTCTTCTCGTTGCCGCTGGTCTCCTGCGGGTGACGCTGCATGTTGATCAGCGTCGCGTCCGGATTGTTATAGTCCGGATAGGTGATGATCTGCACGCAGGTCGTGGTGCAGGTGCCGTAGGCGTTGTTGTACCGAAGGGTATCGGTCACGTACTCGATCGGCGGCGACCCCGGACCACGGGTGGACAGATCGCGGAAGGGATCTTCCGCGCCTGCGCCAAGCTGATCGGGATTGTTGCGGTTGTCGGCGCGGCTGACGTAATAGATCGTGACCGTGCCGTCCTGCACGCTCAGGCGCTCACGTGACGCGCGTGCGCCATGCACGCCACCGCGGGCGAACGCATAGGCGCTGGTGTTGCTGGACAGCCGGATCACCGCCTTGCGGATCTGCTGGCCATCCGGAGTGACATAGGGGGTGTCTTCGAGGATGTCCGCCGGGTTGAGGTAGTAGATCTCATACGGCTGGTAATTCGAGGTAGCGCGGAAATCCCGGTTGTTGTTGTTGGCGTTCTTGAACCAGCCGGGTTGTTCCAGCCGCACCGGTGCATGCACGGTGGTGACCTTCTCCACGACCACGTTCTCGCGGATGTTGTTCACCGCCAGCGCGGACAGGTCCAGGTTGCCGCTGACCTCGATGGTGGAGCCGATGTTGTCCACCTTCTGGGCGCTGCCTACCGCGCCCAGGCCGTTCAGGGCACCGCCGATGGCAGCGTCGCCATCGCTGAAGATCAGGCTCTTGCCGCTGTTGGTCAGCGTGCCGACGCCGAGGTCCAGGCGCTGGCGCGCGGCGATGGTACCTGCACGGTCCACGCCGCCGATGTTGGCTGCCAGGTTGTTGAGCGAACTTGCCTGGATGGCGACGCGGTCACCGTAGATGCGGCCGCTGCCGATGTTGTCGACGGTCGCGGCGGTAATATGGGTGACGTTGCCGTCCAGCAGGCCGTAGTTGACCAGTGCGCCGCCCGCTGCAAGGCGGGTCAGGCCGATGCTGCTGATCTCGCCGGTGGAGGCGTTGGTGATGTTGCCCGCATTGATGTTGACGTTGGCGCCGGCCAGCTTGCCGGTGTTGTCCAGGTTGCCCTGGATGGACAGGCTCAGCGTGCCGTTGGCCACCATCTCGCCACGGTTGGTGTGGCTCTGGCCCAGCTCCAGAGTCATGTCACCCTGCGACATCAGCCGGCCATCACCAATGATCTCGCGGGTGCGGAGGGTCTGCTGCCTGCCGGCCACCAGGGTGCCGCCGCTGTTGACCAGGGTATCGGCGCGGACATCGGAGCCCAGCGCCGCCGACACCAGGCCACCGCTGTTGTCCAGGCGCTGGTTCACCTGCAGCACGAGGTTGTCGGCAATCACCTGGCCGTTCTGGTTGTCCAGGTTGCTGGTGGTCACCTGCAGGGTCTTGCCCTGCAACCCCAGTGCAGGACCATTGCCCGGGCTGAGCGTATTGCGGTTGTCGACATGGCCGGCCTGCAGGTCGAGGCGGCCGGTCGCGGCCACCAGGCCGCCACTGTTGAGCAGCGCGCCCTGCAAGCTGATGTCGGCATTGCCACCGGCGGTCACGCTGCCACCGGTGTTGGCCAGCTGCTGCGCGCGCAGCAGCAGGTCGGCCGCACTCACCAGCGAGCCGCCGCCACTGTTGTCGATGTTGATGGCCTGCACGTCGGCACCGGCCTTGGCGGACACCGCGCCACCACGGTTGTCCAGATCGCCGCTGCGGATCTGCAGCGTGCCACTGCTGACAATGCCGTTGCCGTTGGAACCGGCATTGATCAGCCGCTGTCCGGCGGTGTTGATGCTGAGGGCTGCCGCCGACTGCAGCAGGCCGCCTGTGTTGTCCAGGGCACCGCTGCGCAGCTCTGCGTTTCCGGAAAGGCTGGCAATGATGCCGCTGCGGTTGTCCAGTGCCTGGCCGCGGGTATCCAGCTGCAGATCGTTGGCGATGATCCGGCCACTGTTGTTGTTCAGGCCGCTGGCCGAGACCTGCAGGTGCTTGCCGGCCTGGACCAGGCCGCCCTGGTTGCGCAGCGCATCGGCGCTGGTCAGCTGCATGTCCTGACCAGCAGCCACGGTGCCACCATCGTTGTTGATGGACTGTGCCTCGGCCAGCAGTGCGCCTCCGGCAGACAGGGTGCCCTTGTCGCTGTTGTCGAGCAGGCCGTCGACGCGCACGGTCAATGCGCTGCTGCCATCGCTGTGCACGATGCCGCCGCGATTGTCGAACGCGCCTGCGGTGAGGGTGGCGTCTCCTGTGGTCAGGATGCGGCCACCGCGATTCTCCAGCGCGTGGGTGATCGCCAGGGTGCTGATACCGCCGCCGGCAGCCTGGATCGTGCCCCGGTTGTTGAGCAGCTGCGCGCTGCGCAGATCCAGCGTGCCATTGCCGGCAAGCGTGCCACCGCTGTTGTCCAGCCTGTCGCGCGCGGACACCTTCAATGCATCGCTGCCAGAGGCGATGATCGAACCGCCCGCGTTGAGCAGCGTGCCTGTATCCACGGCGATGCGGGTAGCCGACAGCGTGCCGTCACGCAGGTCGGTGGTTTCGCCGGTCAACTGCAGGGCGCCATTGCTGAGCAGCTTGCCGCCCTGGGCATTCAAGGTGTGTGTGTTGATGGCCAGCATGCCGGTGCCAGCTTGCTGCACGGTGCCGCCGGCATTGCCGAACACTGCACTGGTCAGTGTCAGGTCGCCATTGCTGGCGATCAGGCCGTTGCCACCGTTGTCCAGTGACGTGGTGGCCTGCACGGTACTGGCCTGCGCGCCCGTCGCCAGCAGCTTGCCGTTCTGGTTGTCGAAGCGGTCGACGTTGAGGGCGAAGTGATCGGCAGTGAGGGTGGCGCCGCGATGGTCCACGGTCACTGCATCCAGCTGCAATCCGCCTGCCGTGGCGATGCTGCCGCCGGCGCCGTCCAGCTGGGTGGCCTGTACGGTCAATACGCCCTTCCCTGCATGGACGATGCTGCCCGCGGCATTGACCAGTTGCCCGGCATCGACACGCAGGTTGCCGGCATTGCTGGCGAGGGTGCCGCCGCCGTTGTTGAAACGGCCGGTGACGGTGATCCGGCTGTCGGACGTACCTGCCGAACTTAAGGTACCGCCCGCATTCGACAGCGAACCGGCGCTGATCTGCTGCGCACCGTTGGCAGCGATGGTGCCGCCGTCATTGCCCAGCGCGCCGCGTACCTGCAGCGACATCGCCTGGTTGCCGGTAGCGGTCAGCGTGCCCGCCGTGTTGTCCAGCTGGCCGGCCTCGACGCTGACCTGCTGCGCGGCCGTGGTGCCCGCACTGAGATCGATGGTCTCGCCCTTCAGTTGCAGCTCGCCATTGCTGACGATGCGGCCGGCATGACCCTGCAGCGTGTCGGCATCGATCTGCAACAGGCTGTCGCCCGCCTGCTCGATGCTGCCGGTGCGGTTGTCCAGCGAAGCCGCTGACACGCGCATGCCCGCACCGCTGGCGATGACACCCTTGTTGCTGTTGTCGAGCAGGCCATCGGCCTTTGCCACCAGGCGTGCAGCGCTGTGCAGCGTGCCGCCCTGGTTGTCGATGCTGCCGGCGGTGATGCCGAGCTCGCCGTTGGCCAGGATGCGACCGCCACGGTTGTTGAGGTTCTGGCCGATGTTCAGCTGGCTGGCCGCTGTACCGGCGGACTGCAGCGTACCGCCAGCATTGACCAGCTCGGCGCTGCGCAGGTCCAGCCCACCGTTGCTGGATACGGTGCCGCCGCTGTTGTCGATGCGTTCGCGCGCGCTCAGCCGCAGCATGTCGCCGCCGGTCGCGGTGAGCGTGCCGCCGGCGGTGATCAGGGTGCCGGTATCCATCTCGATCCGCTTGGCCGAGGTGACACCCGCCCGCAGGTCGGTGGTGGTGCCCTTCAGCAGCAGGCTGCCATTGCTGACCAGCGTGCCGCCCGTACCGTTGAGCGTTCCAGTATTGATCGAAAGCACGCCTTCGCCAGCGTGCTGCACGGTACCGCCGGCATTGCCGAACACCGCCGCCTGGATGCCCAGGTCGCCATTGCTGGCCAGCAGGCCTCCCTCACCGTTGTCCAGGCTGCCGACCACGTCGATCCGGCTGCCCTCCGCGCCAGTCGCCATGACCTTGCCGGCGCGGTTGTCGAATGACTGTGCGTCCAGCGCGATGCGCTCGGCCTGCAGGGTAGCGCCGCGATGGTCCACGCTGCCCGCCTGCAGGGTGATGGCGCCCGCGCTGGCGATGGTGCCGCCCTGGCCATCCAGTTGCCTGGTGCGCAGCAGCAGGCCCTGGCTGCCGGCATGGCTGAGCGTGCCCTTGACGCTGGCCATGCTGCCGGCGTCGATCTTCAGCGCCGCGCCATTGCTGGCCAGCATGCCGTTGCTGTTGTCGAACAGGCCGTCGATGCGGAGCTCAGTGGACGCGCTGCCGGCCGAACTGAGCGTGCCGCCACGGTTGGAGAGCTCACTGGCTTCGATGTGCTGGGCACCGTTGCTGGCAATGGTGCCGGCGTCGTTGGCCAAGCGACCGCTGATCTGCATCGTCAGCGTTCCACTGCCCGTAGCGCGCAGCGCACCCGCACTGTTGTCCAGGCTGCCGGCCACGATGTCGAGCTGCTCGGCCGCCACGGTACCGCCGCGGAGGTCCAGCGACCCGCCCTGCAGATCCAGCGCGCGGGCAGTACCGATACTGCCGCCCTGGCCCGACAGTGTTTCCGCCTCGATGTGCAGGTTGCCGTTGGCAGAGATCGATCCGCTGCGGTTCTCCAGCTGTGCAGCCCGGATCGCAGAGGCCGCTTCACCGGCCGCAATCAGCTTGCCATGGTCGTTGACGAAGCGCCCTGCGCGTACGTCGATGGCGCCATTGCTGCCCAGCGTTCCGCCGGTATTGTCGAGCAGGCTGCGGGCCTGCAGCTGAAGGGGCTGGGCGCCCAGCGCGCTCAACTGACCACCTGCCGTGATCACGCTGTCACCATCGATGCTGATGCGTTGCGCCGTCGTGGTGCCGTCGCGCAGATCGAGGCTGTCGCCCTGCAGGTCCAGCGAACCATTGCTGAGCAGGGTGCCACCGGCACCGGTCAGGTCCTGCGTGGTGATGGCCAGGCTGCCGGAACCGGCCTGCTGCACGGTTCCCCCGGCATTGCCGAAGGTGCGCGCGTGGATATCCAGATTGCCGTTGCTGGCGAGGGTGCCACCATTGCCGTTGTCCAGGGTGCCCTGCACGCGCAGCGTATTGCTGCCGGTGCCAGTGGCGACGATGCGTCCGCCCCGGTTGTTCCACCCGGCTGCCGTGATGTCCAGTTGCGTGGCGGTCAGCGACGCGCTCTGGTGATCGACTTCGGCCGCGTTGAGCTGCAGTGCGCCGGCGGTGGCGATCTGTCCCTTCGCGCCGTCCAGGCGCCCGGTGTCGATGACCAGACCGGCGGTACCTGCATGGCTGAGCGTGCCACCTGCGTTCATCAGGGCGCCGCTCTGCAACTTCAGGTTACCCGCATTGCTGGCAATGCTGCCGCCGCTGTTGTCGAGGGTGCCGTCGACCCGGATCTGCGACGCCGCGGTACCGGCCGAGTTGAGCGCGCCGCCGCGGTTGGACAGCGCGCCCGCGTGGATCTGCTGGGCGCCGTTGGCACTGATGCTGCCGCCGTCGTTGCGCAGCAGGCCCTGCACCTGCAGCTGCATCGCATTTTCGCCCAGTGACAGCAGGCTGCCGCCACTGGTGTCCAGCCCGGCAGCGTCGATCTTCACGTCACGGGCGCGGGTGCTGCCCTTCTGCAGGTCCAGCTGCTGCCCACTCAACTGCAGCTGACCGTTGCTGGCAATGCTGCCACCGGTCCCCTTCACCGAGGTCGCGTCGATCTTCAGCGTGCCGGTGCCGGCGTGGTCGATGCTGCCGCCCTCGTTCAGCAGGCCATCGGCCGTGATGTCCAGGTCGCCATTGCCGGACAGCAGGCCGCGCTGGTTCTGCAGCCGCTGGCTGGCATGGATGCGGCTGGTGCCGGTGCCTGCGGCGATCAGCTTGCCGCCATCGTTGATGACGGTGCCGCCGTTGATGTCCAGCGCACCATTGGCACCCACGGTGCCGCCGCTGTTGTCCAGGGTGCGCGCGACCTGCAGGCGCAATGCATCACTGCCCGTCGAGGTCAGCGTGCCGCCCGCGGTGGTCAGGTCGCCGGCACGTACATCGATGCGCTGTGCAGCGGTGGTGCCATTGCGCAGGTTGAGGGTATCGCCGTGCAGCTGCAGGATACCGTTGCTGAGGACGGTGCCGCCCTGGCCCTGCAGGTTGGTGGTGATGCGCAGGTTGCCGGTACCCGCCTGCTGCACGGTACCTGCGGCATTGCCAAAGGATGCTGCGTCGATCTGCAGGTCGGCATTGCTGGCCAGCAGGCCACCGTCGCTGTTGTCCAGATGATTGCGCACGCTGAGCGTACTGGCCTGCTGGCCGGTGGACAGCACGCGGCCGCCACGGTTGTCGAAGTCCTGTGCCGTCAGCTCGAGCTGGCGGGCGACCAGCTGCGCGCCGCGGTGGTCGGCACGGCCCAGCAGCAGGTCTGCCGCGCCTGCGGTAGCGATGCTGCCCTGTACACCCTCCAGTACCTCCGCTCGCAGCAGTAGCCCTTCGCTGCCGGCGTGGTTGATGTTGCCCTTCGTGTTGACCAGGGCGCCGATGTCCAGACCCAGGCGCGTGGCATTGCTGGAGATGCTGCCCTCGCCGTTGTCGAGCTGACCGATCGTCCAGGTCGTCGCCGCGCTGCCACCGTGGGCAAGGCTGCCGCCACGATTGATCGCCGACTGCGCCTTCAACTCGAAGCCACGGGCGAAGGTCATGTGGCCGGCGCTGTTGTCCAGCTGCTGCACCTGCGCGCTGGCCGCACCCTGGACCTGCAGGGTGCCGCGCATGTTGCGCAGCGCCTGTCCCTGTACCTGCAGGGTACTGGCGCCCAGCGTACCGTCGCTGTTGTCGAGGCTGTTGCGGGCGCTGAGCTGCAGGTCACCGCTGGCTTCAATGCGGCCACCGTCGTTGCTCAGGGTTCCGGCGATGTTGAGCATGCCGGTTGCCAGGGGCGGGAGCGGCGTGACCGGCGGGGTGCCGGTGCCCGGAGAGCCGCTGCCTGGGGTACCCGTGCCGGGCGTGCCGGTGCCCGGATTGCCCGTACCGGGCGTACCGGTGCCAGGCGGGGTACCGGTGCCGGTACCCGGCGAGACGCTGGCCACGTTGCCGATGCGGCCCTGCAGATTGCTGACATCGGCCGCCTGCAGCTGCAGCGCCTGCGTTCCGAGCTGTTCAATGCTGCCGCCACGATTGCGCAGCGCATCGGCGTTCACTTCGATGCGGCGCGCATTGAGCGTGCCACCACTATTGTCGACGCCTACCGGGGTCTGCACGCGCAGCTCACGCTCGGCACTGAGCGTGCCGGCATTGGCAATCCCGCCGCTGGCGTCGATGCGGGTGTCCTGCTGCGCATGCATCGCGCCGACATTCTCCAGCCGGCCATCGGCGGTGACTACCAGTTCACCGGCCTGCGCGCCGATCTTGCCGGCGTTGCGCACGCCCACGCCGTGTTCGTTGCCGACCAGCCAGATCCGATTGGCGTACATGCCGCCCAGTGCGCCCACGTCCAGCGCGAAGACGGGCGCCGCAGAAGCCGGCTTCTGCGCCTGGACACTGCTGTGATCGGCACTGACCACGTTGCTTCCCAGGCTGGCCTGCAGCTGGTTGGCCCAGATGCCGGCGTTGACCTGCAACGAACGGGTGATGATGTCGGTGTAGTCGGCGCGACTGGTATCCAGGCCTGCACCACCGACTCCGATGCTGCCGCCTTCCACGCGATACCCGTCCAGCACGCCATTGGTAACGATCGGCGTGCCGGTGGTGAGGGTCACCCGGCTGGCGTTGAGGAAGCCTGCGCCATTGACCTGGATGCCGGCCGGGTTGGCGATGACCACCTGCGCCCGCGCACCCGCGACCTCCACGTAGCCATTGAGGTGGCTGGGGTTGCTGCTGTTGACCTCGTTGAGGATGACACGCGCGGTACCGGTGGCCAGCCACGGATTGCCCTGCACCCAGCCACCCAGCTGGGTCTGCACGTCGCCGCGCGAGTTGTTGAGGATGACACCCTGCTGGCCGACGTCGAACTGCTGGTAGGTGTTGCGCGACACACCGCCGGCGCTGGGCGTGGTGATGTTCACCTGCGGCGTGCCGTTGGCCGAGGTGATCACCGTCGGGCGCTGGTTTGCCGGTGCGCCGGGGTCGGCGGCAATACGGCCGCGATCAGCCGGCGCCTGCTGCGCGGACAGCGGCTGCACCAATCCCACCCAGCCCAGCACCAGCCAGAGCGCGAAACTGATCGGCCGCAGGGTGCCGACGGTATTGCCGCCGCGGTGGTCTATCCCGCCGTGCGCAGCGTTGACCAGCTCGGAGGCGACCTGCATGACGCCGAGCGTACGGTTGAAGACCAGACGGTAGACTTTGTTCACGGCGCTGATTCCTTTCGGTGCTGTTGGGTTGTATGCGCAGCAGGCTGCGCGGTACCGCATCGTGTTGGCCGCGCAGGGGACTGCGCAGGCCGGTCATGTGCAGGCGTCAGAACGAGACGCCCAGGTTCATTCCGAAGGTGGTGTAGGCGGTCTGGAAGCCACGCGGCTTGGACAGCGGGCTGCCGACGAACGCATCCCAGTTGATGTGGCGGGTGCCACCGCGAAGCCCGAGGGCCGTACCGGTGAGCCGGTCGCCCAGCAATCGGGCCGTGGACGGGCCGGCGACACGCCCGTGATCAACGGCGACGTAGGCCTCCACACCGCCGCCTAGGGGCACGCCCACTTCATTGCGCAGCAACCAGCCACGCTCACCGGTCAGCGACATTTCGCCATCAAAGCCACGCACGGTGTGGCGGCCACCAATGGAGAACCGGTCCTGCGGCACCAATGGCGAGCGGTTCCACTGCGCACGCCAGCTGCCGATGTAGCGCAGGCTCTGCTTGCCCCACTGCAGCGGCAGGACCAGCTGCGCGTCCGCGGTATAGATGCGGCCATGCGCCGTGCCTTCGCCGAACGCCTCTTCCGGCGCACGCAACGCGTTGAAGGCACCGGTACCCTTGCGGTAAGCCAGGTTCAGATCCAGTGTCGCCTTGCCGATGAAGTGACGGTGGCCCAGGCCCAGCTCCCAGCCAGCCATGCGCCGGCGCTGCACTTCAATCTCGGTATCGTTGATGAAGTTGTCCGATTCGCGGTACCAGCCACGCGCGTACATGCTGGTCTTGGCATGCGCGTTGCGGAACAGCATGCGGGTCAGCCGCAGTTCCGCATTGCGGCTGGAGCCGCTGTAGACGTAGTTCTCGAACGCACCGGCAACGGTCTGCTCATAGTCGTACTTGCTGGCGTTGGCACCCAGCAGCCAACCGCCCAGCGGTACGCTGTAGTGCGCCGCCCAGCTGTCGGTGCCACGTTCGCTGCCGTTGAACACCGATCTGCCCACGTTGACGTAGAACAGATCGCTCAGGCCCGCAGGGTTGTCCACCGACACCGTGGCACCGGCCTGCATCTTGCCCGTGCTCTGGCTGCCGGCATCGTCCAGGGTCAGGTTGACGCGTACCGGACGCGCCTGCTTCCAGCTGATCACCAGGTCGCTTTCGCCGGGTTTGGCGGCCGCGCCATCGGCCGGTGGCGCGATCTGTATGTCCACTGAGGCGGTCGGCACGCGCTGCAGGTTCTCCAGCGCCTGCTCGATGTCACGCAGGTTCAGCACCTCGCCACGCTTCACCGGCATCGCATTCCAGAGGGCGGGGGTACGGCCTTCTCCGTCAGCGAAGCGGATGACGTTGACGCGCCCTGGCACGACCGTGAGCGTCAGCACGCCGGCCTTCAGGTCCTGCGGTGCGGCAAGGATGCGGGTGGTGACGTAGCCGCGCTCGATGATCGCGTTCTGCACGCGCTTCATCACGATGTCCACGCCCGCCGTACCCAGGCAGCGCCCGGTGGCGGGGTTGCTGCGGGGATCGGCTGCCGCCAGCGCCCAGCGGAAGCGGTCGGCAAGCTCGCCCTGCAGCGCGATGGTGGTGATGGTGAAACAGGGCGACTCATCAACCGGCAGGCGGCCGAGGTCTTCGGTGGCTGGCTGCAGGCGCACATCCGGTGTGGATTCCTGCTGTTCACGCAGCACGCGCTCGCGCTCCTGCTGCCGGAGCAGTTCCTGCTCCGGTGACACCGTCTGTGCCCATGCCGGCGCCTGGAGGCCAGTGATGGCCAATGCCACGCCCACGGACAACCGCCACTGCAACACCCGGCTGCGTACTTTACGTCCCTGTTCCACGATGCTTTTCCCTGCTGATGACTGCCAGACCGACGAAGATGCGGCTGGAAGAGGCAGCACTGTAAGGGAATCGTGTGGCAGGAAAAAGCACCAGCGAACCACGCTGGCGCAAGCCTTCAAGGCAAAGTGTGATGTCTGACGGAGGGCATTCCGCCAGCGGGCAGAGTCCTGGATCTACACTGGAACCAGCAGAGCTCCGTCATTGCGTCCACTGATGCCGGTGGCACAAGGAAAACCTGTACCTGACGCCCGCCACTGCGTGCAGCGCAGCAGTGGCGGGACGCCCTTGAAACCGTGAAACCGGTCAGGCCTCGTAGGCCGATTCACCATGCGAGGTCACATCCAGGCCGGTGCGTTCGGCCTCCTCGGTCACACGCAGGCCGACCACGACCTTGACCACCAGCAAGATGACCGCGGTCACCACCGCCGACCACACTACGGTGAGGCCGACGCTGACCACCTGCACCCAGACCTGATGGGCGATATCCAGATCCGCCTTGGTACCACCCAGCGACTGTGCACTGAACACGCCGGTGAGAATCGCGCCGACGATGCCGCCGACACCATGCACACCGAACACGTCCGCCGTGTCGTCCACCTTCAGCAGGCGCTTGAGGCCGGTCACCCCCCAGACGCAGACCATGCCGGCGACAAAGCCGATGATGATCGCGCCGAGCGGGCCGACGGTGCCGCAGGCCGGGGTGATGCCGACCAGGCCGGCCACCGCACCCGAGGCAGCGCCCAGTGCCGACGGCTTGCCCTTGCTGATTGCCTCCACCAGCGTCCAGCCCAGCACCGCTGCGGCAGTAGCCAGCACGGTATTGAGGAAGGCCAGCGAGGCCACGGTATCGGCCGCTGCCGCCGAGCCTGCGTTGAAGCCGAACCAGCCCACCCACAGCAGCATCGCGCCGATGTAGGTGAACGGCACGTTGTGCGGCTTCAGCGCGGTCTGGCCGTAGCCCAGGCGCTTGCCGACGAACCACGCGGCGACCAGGCCGGCGACGCCCGCGTTGATGTGGACCACGGTACCGCCGGCGAAGTCGATGGCACCCAGCTCACCCAGGTAGCCGCCACCCCACACGATATGTGCCATCGGGATGTAGCTGAGGGTGAACCACAGCGCCGAGAACAGCAGCACCGCGCGGAACTTGATGCGCTCGGCGAAGGCACCGACGATCAGCGCGGTGGTGATGCCGGCAAAGGTCGACTGGAACGCGACGAACAGATAGTCCGGCAGGCCCTTGATCGGTGTGTTGCCGACCGACTCGGGGGTGAAGCCCTTGAGGAAGGCGAACTCGGTGAACGACCCGAAGAAGGGATTGCCCGCGCTGAACACCGCGCTGTAGCCGTAGGCCACCCACAGCAGCAGCACCAGCGAGAACACCACCAGGATCTGGCTGAGTACCGACAGCACGTTCTTCGAACGCACCAGGCCACCGTAGAACAGGGCCAGGCCCGGCACGACCATCAGCAGCACCAGCAGGGTGGAGGTGAGCATCCAGGCCACGTCGCCATGATCATAGGCGGCGGCCGCTTCGGCCACGGCCGGCGCAGCGGCTGCAGCTGCAGGGTCCTGCAGCGGTTCAACGGCCACGCTTTCGCTCGGCAGCGGCGACACCTGCGCCTGGGCGTGGGCATTGCCCGGCCAAGCACCCGCGGCCAGCGCACTCAGCAGCATCAACAGCCACACGACATGGAACCGGGCTTGCCACCCGGTGAGAAGGCGCATCTTCATGGGGGAGTCTCCGGAAAGGGGTTACAGCGCGTCGGCACCGATTTCGCCGGTGCGGATGCGGATGACCTGTTCAACGGCGGTGACGAAGATCTTGCCGTCACCGATCTTGCCGGTGCCTGCCGACGATTGGATCGCTTCGATCACCGCATCGGCACGCTCGTCGGTGACTACGGTTTCGATCTTGATCTTGGGCAGGAAATCGACGACGTACTCGGCGCCGCGATACAGCTCGGTGTGGCCCTTCTGGCGGCCGAAGCCTTTCACTTCGGTCACGGTAATGCCCGACACGCCTGCGTCGGACAAGGCCTCGCGGACCTCGTCGAGCTTGAACGGCCGGATGATGGCGGAGATCAGTTTCATGCGCATGTCCCGATGGTGGATGGGGCCAGCGCGCCAGCGCGCGTTGGCATCAGGCAACCACGGGTCATCAGGATGATGACCGTGGCTGTTGCACCGGACACGTACAGGGCCGGGACGGCCGTGCCTCTCTCCTTGCACGACCGACGCGGGAGGGAGGGCG
The DNA here is from genome assembly GCF_059372275.1 of Stenotrophomonas sp. YJH_SMC_14-1. Taxonomy (NCBI): domain Bacteria; kingdom Pseudomonadati; phylum Pseudomonadota; class Gammaproteobacteria; order Lysobacterales; family Lysobacteraceae; genus Stenotrophomonas; species Stenotrophomonas sp. YJH_SMC_14-1. Next base: position 190,717 of record NZ_JCAFVK010000006.1, on the reverse strand, counting down.
GCCCTGGTCGCGTATCCGGTCTCTCTCTTGCCCCTGGATCAGGGGTCAGAGCCCATTCGTAAACGAACGGGATCCGACCCCGACCTGACCGCGGCTCCCCAGCCGCGAAAACGGAAGCGATGGCGGCGGGTGGGAGGGGGAAACCCACCGCCATCGCATCCGGTCAGCTGGCGTAGTACAGCTGGTATTCCAGCGGGTGGGTGGCCGCGCGGAACTTGGTCACTTCCTGCATCTTCAGCGCGATGTAGCCGTCGATGAAGTCATCGCTCATCACGCCACCGGCCTTCAGGAACTCGCGGTCCTTGTCCAGCGCTTCCAGCGCCTGGTCCAGCGAGGAGCAGACCTGCGGGATCAGCTTCTCTTCTTCCGGCGGCAGGTCGTACAGGTCCTTGTCGCTCGGTGCGCCCGGGTCGATCTGGTTCTTGATGCCGTCCAGGCCGGCCATCATCAGCGCAGTGAAGGTGAGGTAGCCGGACTGGATCGGGTCCGGGAAGCGCATTTCGATACGGCGCGCCTTCGGGTTGGAGACCCACGGAATGCGGCACGAGGCCGAACGGTTGCGGGCCGAATAGGCCAGCATCACCGGCGCTTCGAAGCCCGGCACCAGGCGCTTGTAGCTGTTGGTGCCCGAGTTGGCGAAGGCATTGATGGCCTTGGCGTGCTTGAAGATGCCGCCGATGTACCACAGCGCCAGCTGGCTCAGGCCGCCGTAGCCGTCACCGGAGAACAGGTTGGTGCCGCCCTTGGACAGCGACTGGTGCACGTGCATGCCGCTGCCGTTGTCGCCGACGATCGGCTTGGGCATGAAGGTGACGGTCTTGCCGTTGCGGTGCGCGACGTTCTTGATCACGTACTTCATGCGCAGCAGTTCGTCGGCCTTCTGCACCAGGGTGCTGAACTTGGTGCCGATCTCGCACTGGCCGGCGGTGGCCACTTCGTGGTGCTGCACTTCCACTTCGATGCCGACCTGTTCCAGGGTCTTGCACATCTCGGCGCGCAGGTCGTGCAGGGTGTCGGTCGGCGGAACCGGGAAATAGCCGCCCTTCACGCCCGGACGGTAACCGCTGTTGGCGCCGTCGTACTTGGCGCCGCTGTTCCAGGCGGCTTCTTCGGAATCGACCTTGAAGAAAGTGTTGCCCATTTCATTGGCGAAACGGACCGAGTCGAAGATGAAGAATTCCGGCTCCGGGCCGAAGAACGCGGTTTCGGCAATGCCGGAGGACTTCAGGTAGGCCTCGGCGCGCTTGGCGATGCCGCGCGGGCAACGGCCATACGGCTGCATGGTGGCCGGGTCGAGGATGTCGCAGCTGATCACGATGGTCGGATCGGCGTAGAACGGGTCGACGTAGGCGCTGGCGGTATCCGGCAGCAGCACCATGTCCGACTCGTTGATGCCCTTCCAGCCGGCGATCGAGCTGCCATCGAACATCTTGCCTTCTTCGAACAGCGACGGTTCGACGATGCTGACCGGGAAGGTCACGTGCTGCTCGACACCACGCATGTCGACAAAGCGCAGATCGACGAATTCGATCTGGTTGTCCTTGATCAGCTTCTCAACGTTTTCCACGGACATCGGTACGACCTCGGATGGGGATGAATGCCTGCTGAGGTAGAGCAACGACCGTGCCAACTTTTCAGATGCCGCAAGTCATTGATTTCATGAAGGCCGCCCCGTGCGGGTGCAGAACGCGGCGCACCAAACGAGTGCACCGACCACCAGACGCACCCGTTTGGTGCAGCGCGGATCGTCTATCCTCTCGCCCTTCTTCCTTCCGCCGCGCGTGCACGCACCGTCCATGTCCGACCTGCTCTCCGCCCTGCTGCTGGGCATCCTCGAAGGCTTGACCGAGTTCCTGCCGATCTCCAGCACCGGCCACCTGCTCATCGCCCAGCACTGGCTGGGTGCCCGTTCGGACTTCTTCAACATCGTCATCCAGGCCGGCGCCATCGTGGCCGTGGTACTGGTGTTCCGCCAGCGCCTGCTGCAGCTGGCCACCGGCTTCAACCAGCGCGGGAACCGCGAGTACGTGTTCAAGCTGGGCGCGGCGTTCCTGGTCACCGCGGTGGTCGGCCTGGTGGTACGCAAGGCCGGCTGGTCGCTGCCGGAAACGGTCAGCCCGGTGGCCTGGGCGCTGATCATCGGTGGCGTCTGGATGCTGCTGGTGGAGGCCTACACCGCGCGCCTGCCCGACCGCGACCAGGTGACCTGGACGGTGGCGATCGGCGTCGGCCTGGCGCAGGTCGTGGCCGGCGTGTTCCCCGGCACCTCGCGCTCGGCCTCGGCCATCTTCCTGGCCATGCTGCTGGGCCTGAGCCGCCGCGCGGCCGCCGCCGAGTTCGTGTTCCTGGTCGGCATTCCCACCATGTTCGCCGCCAGCGCCTACACCTTCCTGGAAATGGCCAAGGCTGGGCAGCTGGGCAGCGAGAACTGGACCGACGTGGGCGTAGCCTTCCTTGCCGCGGCCGTCACCGGCTTCGTCGTAGTGAAGTGGCTGATGGGCTACATCAAGTCGCACAGGTTCACCGCCTTCGCCATCTACCGCATCGCGCTGGGCGCGGCGCTGCTGCTGTGGCTGCCGTCCGGCAGCTGAACAGCACCGGGGCACGGCAACCCCGTTGCCGGCCCTACCCCGTTTCCCCCACGGTTCCCCAAGGAGAATCACCATGAACCGCAAGCTCACCCTGCTCCTCCCGCTGGCCCTGATGGCCGCCTGCAGCCAGACCCCGGCACCGGCCGGCACAGGCGACGACGACGTGGCCCCGGCCGCGGCCAAGGCAGCAGACCAGCAGACGCTGGCGCACCTGGATGCGCAGCGCCTGCAGAGCCAGCACTGGCTGCTGCAGCAGGCCACCGGCGCCGACGGCAAGCGCATCGACGCGCTGTTCGCCCGCGAAGACAAGCCGGTCACCCTGGACTTCGCTGATGGCCGCCTGTCGGTCAGCAACGCCTGCAACCACATGGGTGGCGGCTACACCCTGGCCGACGGCAAGCTGACGGTCAGTGCGATGGCCTCGACCATGATGGCCTGCACCGACAAGGCGCTGATGGCGCTGGACGAGGCCGTGTCGAGCCGCCTGCAGGGCGAGCTGAAGGCCGAGCAGGATGCCGATGGCAAGCTGACCCTGACCACCGCCAAGGGCGACGTGCTGGTGTTCAACCCGGAACCGACCGCTGAAACCCGCTACGGCGGCGCCGGCGAAACCGTGTTCCTGGAAGTGGCTGCGAAGACCGAGAAGTGCTCGCACCCGCTGATCCCGGACTACCAGTGCCTGCAGGTGCGCGAAGTGAAGTTCGACGACAAGGGCCTGAAGCAGGGCGAGCCGGGCAAGTTCGAGAACTTCTACGGCAACATCGAGGGTTACACCCACGAAGACGGCGTGCGCAACGTGGTGCGCGTGAAGCGCTACGAGGTGAAGAACCCGCCGGCCGATGCGCCGTCGCAGGCGTACGTGCTGGACATGGTGGTCGAGTCGGCCATCGAGAAGAAATAAAACGATGGAAGGGCGGCCGCGAGGCCGCCCTTCTTCATGGTCGGTAGGGCCGGCCGCTGGCCGGCTGCCCTGCGCGGCACTGCCAACACACGGATGCTGCCGGCCAGCGGCCGGCACTACCCGGATGCATCGGGAGATCGGCATGAAGCACGTCCCCGTCCTCATCATTGCTGCGCTGCTCGTCATGTCCGCGAATGTGGCCGCTGCCAGCACGCCCAGCACCTATCAGCTTGAAGCGCACCTGTGGCAACTGGTGCGTGCCACCAACGCGCAAGGAAAGCGCATCGACGCGTTGTTCGTCCGCGGTCGCGCGCCCTACACACTGCGCTTCCAGTCCGGTTTCATGAGCGAGTTGAACCTGTGCAACCACGTCAGCAACGAGTACCGGCTGCAGGGCAATCTGCTGATCCTGCGCAACGGCGTGCAGACCACAGCGCTATGCATCGATCAGAGACTGCCCACGCAGCAGAAGCTCGCCGGAAAGCTGATGCACGGCGAAGGCTCGGCACCGACGCTTGCGCTTGACGACCGCGGCGCGCTGGTGCTGCGCAACGCGAGAGGCGACACCGCAGTGTTCGAACCGGCGGCGCTGCAAGCGGATGGAAGGTAGGGCCGGCCGCTGGCCGGCATCTTCCCTGTGTGCTGCTCAGCCCAGCGCCGGGTTCAACGTGTAGGTGCCGTGCAGTGCGGCTTCGGCCAGCACGTGGCCGTGCATGGCGCGGTACGCGTCGGCGGCGGTGAAGCGCTGCGGCAGGTCCAGCGACGCCACGTCCAGCGCGAATACCCGGAAGAAATAGCGGTGCATGCGCTCGTCGTTGAACGGCGGATACGGGCCGTCATAGCCCAGGTAATCACCGGCCATGTCCGGGTTGCCCGCGAACCAGCCGGTGAAGTCGTTCAGGCCCTGGCGGCTGCCGGCCGGGCCGGCGGGTGCGGGCTTGCCCTTCACCACGAAGCCGTCGCTGCAGCTGCCGGCGGCGATCTCCTGCACCGTGGCCGGGATATCGGCCATCACCCAGTGCACGAAATCGCAGCGCGGCTGGTCGCGCGGCACGCTCATGTCGCTGCGGCCAACCGTCTCCGGCACGGTCGGTACGTCCGGGTCCACGCATACCAGCAGGAACGAACGGGTGCCGGCCGGCGCCCCGCTCCAGGCCAGGTGCGGGTTGCGGTCCGGGGCGAAACCGTTGGCGTCGCCCGCGGCGAACTCACGATCGATCGGTGCGCCGTTGGTCAGGCTGTGGCTGGTCAACTGCATCGGACTCTCCTCACTCTTCCGGGTAACCCAGGCGCACCGCAACCGGGGTGAGCTGGGCGAAGGCGGCGCTCATCACGTCGCGGTAGTTGCGCCAGTGGCCGGCCGGCAGGCGCGGGGCTCCCAGCTGTGCCGCCGGCGGCATCGGCCGCTCGAACAGGCGGCCCAGCAGTTCGGCCATCGCCTGCGGATCGTTGCCGATCTGGTCGATGCGCAGCAGCACGTGCGGGTACAGGTCGTCCTCATGCAGCGTGGCGATCTGGGTCAGCGCGCGGGTCAGCCATTCACTGGCTTCGGCCAGCGACGTCATCGCCAGCGGCGCGGCGGCACCGTAGGCCACCCAGTCCAGCAGCATGTCGCGCGGGTCGCGCAGCACCAGCACCAGGCGGCCCTGCGGCAGCTGCGGGCGCAGCGCCCACAGCAGGGCGTTGTCCCACCACAGCAGCCAGTCGATCACGGTGTCGCTCTGCAGGCCACGTGCCGGCAGCTGTTCACGCCAGCGCTGCACCAGCCGCTCCGGCGTCAGCACGCCTGAGGCCAGGTCCTGCAATGTGTTGTAGTTCTGGAACGCATCATCGGGCGGCGTGTTGGTGTAGCGGTCGCTGCGCAGCACCGGGCTGGCAGCAGCCAGGCCGGTCGCCACCCGCTCAACGCCCGAACCCGGCGGGCCCCAGAGGAAGATCGGCGCGGAGCTGGCATCGCCGTCGATGCTGCCCTTGTCCGGCCAGCTCGGCGGGGACTTGGCCTGTGGCGGCAGTGGCAAGCGCTGCGGCGCCTGGTCAGCCTGCAGCGACAGCCAGGTGCGCAGGGCGTCCTGCGGCTGCCCGGCGCGGTCCTGGATCTCGCCCATCCACGTCCGCAGGTCGGCGCGATGCTCTTCCGGCGCCAGCTCGATCAGCGCCTGCACGCGGGCCACGGCGGCGGCGGGATCGCGCTGCAGCAGGCCTTCGACCAGCCGGGTCTCGCCGCTGACGCGGCCCGGTTCCAGGCTGACGATGCGTTCAGCGATCGCTTCGGCCTGAGCATGTTCGCCGGCCATGTCATGCAGGCGCAGGCGCGCCTCCAGGGCCGGCAGATGCGCGGGCATCGCCGCCATCCAGCGCTCTACCGCGGTCACGGCGCTTTCACTGCCCACCTGCTCGATGGCCAGGCGTGCCAGCCACACATCGTGCAGCTGGTCATCGGTATCCAGTACCGCATCCAGGCGCGCACGTGCTTCATCCTCGCGCCCCAGGCGCTGCCATGACATCAACAGCAGCTGCAGCACCTGGCGGTCTTCCGGCTGCGTCTCCAGCAGCGGCAGCAGGTAGTCCAGGGCCTGCAGCGGCTGGCCATTGCGCAGCGACAGTTCACCCGCCAGGCGGCGCATCGACGGTACGTCCATCTCCGGCTGCTGCAGGGCCACCTGCATCGCTTCGGCGGCGGCCGGTACGTTGCCCTGGCGCAGTGCCAGCTGCACCACCAGCCCATGCAGCGAGGACAGCGACGGATTGAGTTCCAGCACGCGGCGGAACGACTGCTCTGCAAACGCCAGCATGTCCTTGCCCAGATAGGCAAAGCCCAGCGCATACAGCACGCGGGTATCGTCCGGCAGTGCCTTGCTGGCAGCCGACAGCAGCGCCAGTGCACGGTCGGCGTCACCGCGGCGCAGTGCAACCATGCCGTCGATGGTCAGCAGTTCCGGATGGTCCGGCTCCACGCGCGCGGCCAGGGTGGAGATGCGCTGAGCTTCGTCGAAGTCATTGCGGCCGATCGCCAGGTGCGCCTGCATCAGATAGGCGGAGAACGAGTTCGGATCGAGGCCGGTGGTGCGCACCAGTGCTTCGTCGGCACCCTCGAACTGGCGCAGTGCCAGCAGCAGGCCGGCATGCTGCAGGTGCAGCTGGGCGTCGTCCGGGGCCAGCCGCAGCGCCTGCTGCAGGGCCCCCATCGCCTCCTCGGCGTTGCCCTGCTGCTGCAGCGCAAGCGCCAGCCAGCGGTGGGCGTTGGCCTGGCCGGGTTCGTCACGGGTCCACGCCTGGGCCAGCTGCACGGCCTGGTCGGCCTGGTTCTGGCGCAACGCTTGGATGATCTGGTCTTGCATGGCAGTCCGGTTCAAGTGCAAAGCCGCATTGTAGCGGGCTGCGCGCTGTCGCCGGTTCAGGCCTGCAGGACCCGCTGCAGGCGCTGGGCGACCCAGCGCTCGGAGAAGCCGTCGCCGCGCCAGTTTTCGATGAACCCGCAGTGGCCGCCCCAGCAGGCGGTTTCCAGGCGCGCCTGGCCCGGCAGCTGCCAGTTGCTGAAGGTCGCGTACGGAATCACCGGGTCATCCTGCGCCATCAGGATGTCGGCCGGTACCTGCAGGGTCGACAGGCGGTCGCCGGCGATCGAGTAGCCGTCGAAATAGGCCTGCAGCGAACCGAAGCTGGTGTGGCGCTCGACCAGCCAGGCGGTCAGCGCGCGGATGTCCAGCTTCAGCACGCGGTCGTCGCAGTCGCTCAGCTCGGGGAACAGATCGCGCTTGCGGCGCAGCGAGCCGGCCCATTTGCGGCGGAAGTACCAGTCGTACATCGCCGGGCCGTTCTCGATGCTCTCCATCGTCAGCGCCGGGTCCAGCACCGGGCACACCGAGGCGACGCGCAGCAGCGGCACGCCGGCCGCCGGCGCGCGCAGGGCCAGGCGCAGCACGAAGTTGCCACCCAGCGAATAACCGGCGGCCACCAGCGGCAGCTGCGGCCAGCGCAAGGCGATATCGCCCGCGGCGTGCACCACTTCATCGATGAGATTGGAGTGGAAGATGCCGGGGTTCAGGTGATGGGTGTTGCCGTGGTCGCGGAAGTTCAGCCGCACCACGTCGAAGCCCTGCTCGATCATGCGCGCGGCGGCCATGCGCATGTAGCTGGATTCGGCACTGCCTTCCCAGCCATGCAGCAGCAGGGCGATGCCCTTGGGCTCGCGGCCTTCGACATGGCTGTGCCAGCCCTGCAGGCGCACGCCATCACCACCATCGAGGATCAGCTCTTCGCTGACCGCACCGGTGGCCGCCAGCAGCAGCAGGCCGCGCTGCAGGCGCATGCGGCTGGAGCTGAGCATCGACTGCAGGTGCGGATTGCGCAGCCAGCGCGGCGGCTGATAGTCAGCCGCATGCAGCGTCGGCGTACCGGCGTCCAGGACAGGTGGCGGGATCAGGGCCACCGCAGCCTCACCCGGCGCTCATGGCCGCCACGATGCGCGCGCGCGAGGTTTCCGCGATGCGCCGACGGCCTTCCAGGTCCTGTGCACCGATCGGCGCCAGGAAGTGCACTTCCGCACGTCGCGCCGGCTCGCCGAGCAGGCGCAGGAAATTGGCAAAGAAGCTCTCGTTCGGGCCGAACGCGACGATGGTCTGCGCGTCGCCCTTCGCCCCGTACACCAGGGCCACCGGCTGCACCGGCACGCCGGTCTCGACCGCGGCCTGGAAGATGCGGGCGTGGAACGGGCCCACTTCGTGACCGCCGCGGGTCCGCCCTTCCGGGAACACGCCCACGGCCTTGCCCTCGCGCAGGCGGTCGGCCATCACCTGCATCACGCCACCGAGCGATTCGGTGTTGCCACGCTGGTGGAAGATGGTCTGGCCGCGCGCGGCCAGCCAACCCACCAGCGGCCAGCTGGCGATCTCGCGCTTGGCGACGAAGCCCATCATGCGCTGGCTGTGCAGGATGCAGATATCGACCCAGCTGACATGGTTGGCCACGAACAGCACGGCACCGGGCAGCGGCGCGCCGACCTGCACCAGGCGGAAGCCGAAGATCCACATCAGCCCGCCCTGCCACCAGTTGACCACCTTGGCGCCGAAGGTCGCCTCGCCCACGCGCAGTTCGCCCCACGGCGGAAGCATGCCGATCAGGATGAGCGGCAGGAACACGATGATGTGGACCAACAGCAGCGGTACGCGGTACAGGTAACGGCACACACGCGCCACGCCGCCACGGGGGGCCGGAGTGGGGGAAGTCATCCGCGCACGATACCGGAGGGCCGTCATCGCTGCCAGCCGATTTAGGCCATAACCGCCATCGACCGGGGCAATCGGCGGGGAACGCTGGGTTCCGCTGCCGTCAACGAGCCCCAGGGGGGCTCAGCCGTGACCGGCAGCCACCACCGCCAGGGTCAGCCGCGAAATGCATACCAGGCGGCCCTGCTCGTCCTCGATGCGGATCTCCCACAGCTGGGTGCTGCGGCCGACGTGCAGCGCGCGGGCGGTGCCGGTGACCGTGCCCGAGCGCACGGCACGCACGTGGTTGGCATTGATCTCCAGGCCCACGCAGACCTGCTTGCCGGTATCCACGCACAGGTTGCCGGCGCTGCTGCCCAGGGTCTCGGCCAGCACCACCGAGGCACCGCCGTGCAGGATGCCGTAGGGCTGGCGGGTGCGCTCATCCACCGGCATGGTGGCCTGCAGCCAGTCCTCGCCGGCGGCACTGAAGACGATGCCCAGGGATTCAATCGCCGTGTTGCGGCTGAGCGCGTTGAGCTGCTCGATGGAAACGGCTTCGCGGAACACCTGGGCCATGCGGGTACCTTCAGAGGATGGGAACGAGACCGGCGCCGAATGCGGTCAGCATGCGCACCAGCAGCCACTTCGGGCCGACGTTGACTTCGGGGAAGTCGCCGACGGCGACGTAGCAGCGATGGAAATCAGGATCCTGCCGCGGCAGCGGCTGCGGGCACTCCGGGCCGGGCTTGAACTCGTAGTCGGTGGCGTAGCGCCAGGGCCAGAAATCAAGGATGGGCAGCGCTTCGGAGGCCTTGCCGACGCTGTAATTCAGCCCCGACAGCACCGGTGGCTTCGCCCGTGGCGCCACCGTCCAGGAGTTCTGTGGGTGGGTGTCACGCAGGATGCTCTGCGCCAGTTCCTCGGCAAAAACCGGGTCGTCGATGATCACCGCGCCTTCGGTGTTGTAGTTCTCGCTGCGCGGATCGAAGTTGTGGGTGCCGACCACGCCGATGCGGCGGTCGACCACCAGCGACTTGGCGTGCAGGCCCATGCGCGCGCCCTTGCGGGTGACCGGCAACGGCTTGTTGACCGCCTTGCTGCCCAGGAACGACGGCCGCGTCTCGGTGCGCAGCAGGCGCGTTTCCACCTCGCTGCCGGCGGCGCGACGGCGTGCGCGTGCGTTGTCGTAGGCACCATCGCTGTGGCGATTCAACGGGCCCTGCCTGCTGCCGGCATCCGAACCACTGCTGCTGCCACCGCGTGCGTTGCTGCCGGCAGCACTGCCACCGATCAGCGGATTGCGACCGCCTTCGTCTTCCCCCCCGGGCGCAGCGATCGGGTCGGGCAGCAGGTTGCGGTAGTCAACCGGCGCGTCCAGCGGGAACGGCTTGTATTCGAAGATGTTGAAGCCCAGTTCGCGCATGTTGCGCCGCTTGTACTTGTACGACAACGCATACACGATCGGGTTGTCAGTCGCCGCCAGGCTGTTGCTGGACACCACCACGCGCGGTGGCTGCGGGCGCTTGCGCAGTTCACGGAACAGCTTCTGCGCCGGCTTGGACAGTACCAGGTACGGCGTCTGCAGGATCACTTCCTTCTGCGCACTGGCGATCAGCGCATCCAGCTGGGGCTCGGTCACATGCTGGCCGGCCAGCGGTGCATCGGCCTTCTCGCGGCGATGCTTGCGTGGCAGATCGGCCACGTAGCGCACCGAAGCCACCGGTAGCGCGGTATCGACGAAGGAACGGGTGACGAACTCGGTGTCGTTGGCTTCGGCACTGACCCGCTGTACCCGTTCCGGGCGGCGGAAGCTGGCCGGCGGCAGCGTTGGCACGCCCTCGCGCAGCAACGTGCGGCCCACGTCGTTGAGGCGCTCGGCCGGCACGCTGCGGTGTGCGCGCCAGAACGCGTCGAAGTTGGCCGCCATCGCACGTGCTTCCGGGCCGGCGATCAGTACATCGCGGTCGCGGAAGTTGTACTCGCGGTCCCAGTCGTAATAGTCGTCCTGGTAGTTGCGGCCACCGACCACGCCGATCGCATCGTCGATCACCAGCAGCTTGTTGTGCATGCGCTGGTTGAACCGGCGGAAGCAGCACAGCACGCTGCCGGCATAGTCGAAGTAGTTCAGCCGGGCCTTGCCGAAGGTCGGGTTGTAGACCCGCAGCTGGAAGTTCTGGTGGGCGCCGGACAGGGCGCCGAGGATCTGCAGGTCGGAGATCGCCGAGAGCTGGTCGATCAGCAGCCGCACCTTCACCCCGCGCCGCGATGCGGCCAGCAGTTCGTCGATGACCAGACGGGCGCTGTCGTCCTTGTCGAAGATGTAGGTCTGCAGGTCGATGCTGCGGGTGGCGCTGCGCAGCAGGTTCAGGCGTGCGACCAGGGCGCCCTCGCCCTCATCGAGCAGGGTGGCGTAGTGGCGCGGTCGTTCCGGGGTGGATTCGGTGAACGCCCGGCCGGCCAGCGCCCGCAGCGGCGAATCCTGTGCACAGCGGTCTGCACGCTGGCAGTCGACCACGGTCGAACGTGCCTGCACGGCGATTGCCTCGGCGCGGTCGCGCTCGGCATTCGACAGCGATGCACAACCGCTGCCCAGCAACACGGTTGCCAGCGCCAGTACACGCAGCAGGAGGTTCACGGTTTCGGCGCCTCGCTCAGGCGCGCACGCAATACGAAAGTCACTCGGTCACTCAAGGCAAGCTGCCAGCTGTCCATGCCATACCGGCCTCGCTGCACGGTACCGCGGCTGACGACGTCGCAATCATAGCCGGGTCGGGCGCACTCCGCCTTCTCGACCTTCAGTGTCTCGGGGTGGCTGATCCCGCGCAGGGTCAGCCGGCCGTTGATGTCGCCACCGCTCTCCACGGTTTCCGGCCAGTACGGCAGCGAGTCGAACTCGACCACCGGATGGCGGCCGGCATCGAAGAACTCCTCGCCGCGCATCCATCCGGTATAGCGCGCCTTGCCGGGGATCTCGACCGAGCGCGTGAACATCTTCAGATGCACCTGGTGGCGGCCGTCGGAGAGGATCTCGATGCGCCCTTCGAAGTGCGGGAACAGGCCTTCGATACGCTGCCCGAAACGGGTGCGCACCTCGAAGCCGATCTGCGAACGCTGGGTATCCAGGCGCATTACCCGGTGCGCTTCGGCGACCACCGGTGGCAGGGTGGTCGGCGTGGGCACGGCCGCCCAGGCCGGGCCGAGTGCCAGCAGCGCGGGCAGCAGATAGCGGCTGCGCCGCGCCAGGCTCATCGGATCACGGCCACCAGAATGCGTTCAGGCTGGCCACGCCTGGCTCGATCGAGGCCTCGCGCGGGAAGCCGAGCACGGCGATGCCGGCCGGCGGCATGCCGCGGTAGTCGCTGCTGGTGCCCTCGGTCATCAACGCCACCAGCCGCTCCAGGCCCGGGTTGTGGCCGACGATCAGCACCCGGTCGAGATCACGGCGGTCGTCCACCAATGCCGCCAGGGTGCCGGGGGTGGCTTCGTAGATGCGGTCTTCCAGGCGCTTTTCCACGTAACCGATGGTGCCGAGCACGGCTTCCAGGGTTTCGCGGGTACGCCGCGCCGGTGAGCACAGCACGCAGTCCGGCAGCAGGTTGTTCTCCTTCAGCCACTTGCCGGCGGCTTCGGCTTCGGCGAGCCCCACCGGCGACAACGGCCGGTCGAGGTCGGCCTGGCCGGGGGTAGCCGGTTCGGCATGGGCATGGCGCAGCAGGATCAGTTCACGCATCGCGGGTTTCCATGAAGAAGAGGATGCAGCAGGAAGAGTGACGCAGGCATCAAAGCTTGAGCCAGGACAGCAGCGGCTCCCAGTCGGCCTGATGCTCCCGCACCTGGGCCGAGCGGTAGTCGAACAGGCTGCGGCCGAGGCCGGTCATGACCACGTAGCTCTGGCTGTCACGCAGCTGCGCGACCACCGGGTACGGCCATTCGGCCAGCATCTGCAACGCCTGCTGCGAGGTCTGGGTCCAGGGCTTGGTGCGGTTGAGGACCAGCCCCACCGGCAGCTTGCGGCTGTGCACCCGCGGGTTCTGGGCCAGGCTGTTGAGGAAGCCGACGATGGCTTCGATGTCGAGCGCCGAGGGCAGCACCGGCACCACCACCGCGTCGGCAGCGTCAAGGAAATGGGGGATATCGTCGGCCAACGCGCCCGCCGGTGCGTCGATGATGACGGTTTCGGTGCCATCGGGCAGCTTCTGCGCCCACTGCTTCTTTCGATACACATCAATGGGGAGCACCGCGCTTTCCAGCCCGGCCCGCCGTTGCGCCCAGCGGGTGCTGGAGCCCTGAGGGTCGGCGTCGGCGATCACCGTGGCCCTGCCCTGCAATGCCGCGTACGCGGCCAGGTGGGTGGCGACGGTGGTCTTGCCCACCCCGCCCTTGGAACCGGCCACCAGGATCGTCTTCATGCCAGCCTCGCTTCCGGGTACGTGCCCCGAGCGTACACCGGCGGTGGTGACGGGAGGTAGCACCGCGCTGAACCTGCGGCCATCGCCTTTGCTATCGTGGCGCCCCCGAAGGATCGAACCGGCATGAGCGAGCTGCAGGACCTGAGCGCACTGATCCGCGCCAACACCCCCCTGATCGTGATCGAGACCCAGGACGAGGGTCGCATCGTCGACCTGTTCCGGCAGACGCTGATGCACGTCTGGCGGGCGCTGCACCGGTGGTCGATCACCGAGGGCCTGCGCCGCATCGACCTGGACAGCGAAGATCCGCCGGCCGGGCCACCCGACGCCAGCGCGGCCCTGCAGATGATCCGCCAGGCCGGGCAGCGCGGGGTCTACCTGCTGCTCGATTTCCACCCCTACCTGGGCTATGCCAGCCACCAGCGCGCCCTGCGCGACCTGATCCAGCGCCGCCACAGCGAACCGCACGTGCTGGTGCTGATCGGCGCCAAGGTCGAACTGCCGGCCGAGCTGGAAGCGCTGGCGGTCCGCTTCAACCCGCGCCTGCCCGATGCCAACGCCCTGCTGAAGATGCTGCGCGAGGAGGCCGATGCCTACGCCCGCGAACACGGCGGCCGCCGCGTCGAAGTCGACAGCGAGGCGGTGAAGAAGATCCTGAAGAACCTGCAGGGCCTGAGCCTGGTCGATGCCCGGCGCATCGCCCGGCAGCTGATCTACGCCGACGGCGCGCTGCGCGACGACGACCTGCCGCAGCTGGCACGGCTGAAGTTCGAGCTGCTCAACCGCAGCGGCCACCTGTTCTTCGAGCATGACAGCGCGCGGTTCGGCGACGTGGCCGGCGCCAACCGGCTCAAGCGCTGGATCAACCAGCGGCGTGTGGCGTTCATCGCTGGCTCCGCACCGGCCGGGCTGGACCCACCGCGCGGCATGCTGCTGCTGGGCGTGCAGGGTTGCGGCAAGTCGATGCTGGCCAAGGCCACCGCCGCCGGTTTCGGCGTACCGCTGCTGCGCCTGGACGTGGGCGCGCTGTACAACAAGTACCACGGCGAGACCGAGGCCAACCTGCGCCAGGCCTTGGCCTCGGCCGAGCAGCTGGCGCCCTGCGTGCTGTGGATGGATGAAATCGAGAAGGGCCTGGCCAGCGGTGGCGAGGACGGTGGCGTGTCACGCCGCGTGCTGGGCTACCTGCTGACCTGGATGGCCGAGCGCAAGGCACCGGTGTTCATCGTGGCCACCGCCAACCAGGTGCACGAGCTGCCCGCCGAGCTGCTGCGCAAGGGCCGCTTCGACGAGATCTTCTTCGTTGACCTGCCTTCGCCGGAGGTGCGCGTGGAACTGCTGCGGCTGCATCTGGGTCGGCGCCAGCTCAATGCCGACGACTTCGCGCTGCCAGCGCTGGCGGCCGCGGCGAATGGTTTCTCAGGTGCGGAGATCGAGCAGGCGATCGTGGCCGGGCTGTATGCGGCGCACGCCGAAGGCCGGCCACTGGATACCGAGCTGCTGATGAACGAGATCCGTGCGACGCGGCCGCTGTCGGTACTGATGGCCGAGCAGGTCGAGGCGCTGCGGGCGTGGGCATCGGGGCGGACGGTTTCCGCGGACGATTGAGGGGTTTCCAGCGAACGGCGCAGCCCCTCGTGGCGGCTGGTTGGCTGTGAACATCAGAAGCCGCGCTTGGCCGGGCGGGGTGGATTCGCGGGGGACGCCGTAAACCCGGCCGAACCCCTCCCTCAGGGCCACGCAGGCGGGGCCGCCGCCCAGGCCTGCTGCACTTCGGCCAACGACGCGCGCTCATCCTCGCGCCACTGCGGCAGCAGCTGCGCGTAATTGGCACTGGTGCTCCATTGCGACGGCTCGGTACGCACTGCTGCGGCATACCACTGCACGGCCTCCTGCTTCTGCCCCATCCGCCATAGGGCCAGCGCGTACGTGGGTGGCACCCAGCTGGGCTTGCTGCGCGCATTGCCGGCCGACGACAACCATTGCTCCAGCGCCGCCTCCGGCTTGCCCTGGCGCAGCAGGTCCCAGCCATAGTTCCAACGCACGCTACGGCCCGCGCTGCTCTGTGCGGGCGCCTCCTTCAGGGCCTCGCCATACAGCTGGTCGGCCAGCTCGGCACGGCCCTGGGTGCTGGCCACCGAAGCCAGCTGCACGGTGGCTTCCACCGCGCGCCGGCCGCGCTCGCGCAACCTCACCAGCTGGGTGACCAGCTCATCGCCTTCGCCCTGCATCGCCACCATCGGTGCCGCCGCCAGGTCGCTGTCGAAGTAGAACTCCTGTGGTGCCGGCATGGCCGGCGCGGCCCACGCCGTGGCCGCTCCCGAGGCCAGCAGCACGCTGGCCAGGATCTTTCCTGGAACTGACATCCCTTCTCCCCAGGCTGCACAACCGCAGCCTCCCTCTCTCGCCCCGATCCTAACCCCAGCAGCGGCGCGGGCGCGAGTGCCGGGCCCACCACGGCCCCGCTGCTACAATTCGCGCCTTTCCCGCCGCGTGCCCGCACGCGGCCGGTGCCAGCCGATCCTACCGGGCCAGCCATGACCAGTACCGCGCAACTCACTTCGCCCTCCTCCGCCGACCTGCTCGACCGTGATTACACGCTCGACCACAAGTACACCCGCAACGAGGGGCGGATCTACCTGAGTGGCGTGCAGGCGCTGGTGCGGCTGCCGCTGATGCAGCGCCTGCGCGATGCCGCCGAAGGCATCGACAGCGCCGGCTTCGTCAGTGGCTACCGTGGCAGCCCGCTGGGTGGCTTCGACCTGGAACTTTGGCGCGCGCGCAAGCATCTGGAAGCGGCCAAGGTGAAGTTCACCCCCGGCCTGAACGAGGACCTGGGCGCCACCATGGTATGGGGCACCCAGCAGACCAACCTGTTCCCCGGCGCCAACGTGCAGGGCGTGTTCGGCATGTGGTACGGCAAGGGACCGGGCGTGGACCGCTGCGGCGACGTGTTCAAGCATGCCAATGCGGCCGGCACCTCGCGCTATGGTGGCGTGCTGGCACTGGCCGCCGATGACCATGCCTGCCGCAGTTCGACCCTGCCGCATGGCAGCGAGGACGAGTTCGTCAGCGCGATGATGCCGGTGCTGAACCCGGCCGGCGTGCAGGACATCCTCGACATGGGCCTGCTGGGCTGGGCGATGAGCCGCTATACCGGCCGCTGGGTCGGCTTCAAGACGATCGCCGAGACGGTGGAATCGTCGGCGTCGGTGCAGGTCGATCCGATGGCGCGCCGCATCGTGCTGCCGGAAGACTTCGAGATGCCGTCGGGTGGCCTCAACATCCGCTGGCCGGACCCGCCGCTGGACCAGGAAATGCGCCTGCACCGCTATGCGGTGAAGGCCGCGCAGGCCTTTGCCCGCGCCAACGGCATCGACAAGGTGGTGATGGATGCGCCGCGCGCGCGGCTGGGCATCGTCACCACCGGCAAGAGCTACCTGGACGTGCTGCAGGCGCTGGAGTACCTGGGCCTGGACGAAGCCGCGTGCGCCGACATCGGCATCCGCGTGTACAAGGTCGGCATGACCTGGCCGCTGGAACCGCAGGGCATCGCGCGCTTCGCGCAGGGGCTGGAAGACATCATCGTGGTGGAGGAGAAGCGTGCCTTCATCGAGCGCCAGATGAAGGAACAGTTCTTCAACTGGCCGGCCAGCTGGGGCCAGCGCCCGTCCATCGTCGGCAAGTACGACGAGAGTGGCGAATGGATCCTGCCGTCCACCGGCGAACTGACCCCGGCCACCATCGCCGGCGTGATCGGCCGCCGCATCCAGAAGTTCTTCAACAACGAATCCATTGAACAACGCCTGCAGTGGATGCAGCAGAAGGAGGCCGAGCTTGCGTTGCCGCGCGCCAGCTTCCCGCGCGTGCCGCACTACTGCTCCGGTTGCCCACACAACACCTCCACCCAGGTGCCGGAAGGCTCGCGGGCACTGGCCGGCATCGGTTGCCATTACATGGTGACCTGGATGGACCGCAGCACCGACACCTTCACCCACATGGGCGGCGAAGGCGTGACCTGGGCCGGGCAGGCGCCGTTCACCGATACCCCGCACGTGTTCCAGAACCTGGGCGACGGCACCTATTTCCACAGCGGCTCGCTGGCGATCCGCCAGGCGGTCGCGGCCGGCGTCAACATCACCTACAAGATCCTCTACAACGACGCGGTGGCGATGACCGGCGGCCAGCCGGTGGACGGCCCGCTGAGCGTGCCCGACATCGCACGGCAGATGCGCGCCGAAGGCATCCACACCATCGTGGTGCTGTCGGACAACATCGGCAAGTGGACCGGCCAGCGCGAGCACTTCCCCAGCGACGTGGAGTTCCACGACCGCAGCGAACTGGAGGAGGTGCAGAAGCGCCTGCGCGAAGTGAAGGGTGTTTCGATCCTGATCTACGAACAGACCTGCGCCACCGAGAAGCGTCGCCGCCGCAAGCGCGGCAAGCTGGAAGATCCGCAGAAGCGGGTGCTGATCAATTCGCTGGTCTGCGAAGGTTGCGGCGACTGCGGCAAGAAGAGTTTCTGCGTGTCGGTGCTGCCGAAGGAAACCGAGTTCGGGCGCAAGCGCGAGATCGACCAGTCCAACTGCAACAAGGACTATTCGTGCGTGAACGGCTTCTGCCCGAGCTTCGTCACCGTACACGGTGGCCAGCCGCGCAAGGACAGCAAGCGCGATGCCTCCACGCTGCTGGACAATCTGCCGGCACCAACCATCCGCGGCACGCTGGAACAACCCTGGAACATCCTGATCACCGGCGTCGGCGGTACCGGCGTGGTGACCATCGGTGCACTGCTGGGCATGGCCGGCCACCTGGAAGGCAAGGGCGCGACCGTGCTCGACCAGACCGGCCTGGCGCAGAAGGGTGGCGCGGTGACCACGCACATCCGCATCGCACGCCGCCCGGATGACATCCACGCCGTGCGCATCGCCGCCGGTGAAGCCGACCTGGTGCTGGGCTGCGACATGGTGGTGGTCAACGACTACTGGGCGCTTTCGAAGGTGCGCGCCGGCCGTTCGCAGGTGGTGCTGAACACCTACGAAGCGATGCCGGGCACGTTCACCACCCGTCCGGACATGCAGTTCCCCGCCGCCGACATCATCGCCGGTGTGCGCGTAGCCCTGGGCGGCCAGGAGCCGCTGCTGCTCGATGCCACCCAGCTGGCCACCGCGCTGCTGGGCGATGCCATCGCCGCCAACCTGTTCATCCTCGGCTACGCCTGGCAGCAGGGCCTGGTGCCGCTGTCGTTCGAGTCGCTGATGCGCGCCATCGAACTCAATGGCGCCGCCGTGGCGATGAACCAGCAGGCCTTTGCCTGGGGCCGCCTGGCGGTGGTCGACCCGCAGGCCGTGCAGCAGGCCGCCGGCCTGGTGCGCAACCGCCACACCGATACCGAGTCCACCCCCGGCCCGTTGCACCCGCTGCCGCCGGGCGAGTGGGAAGGCAATGAATGGGGTGCGACCGCGGCACCGCGCAACACCGGCGACGAACGCGAGCTGCGTGGCCTGCCCTCGCACGGTGGCGACGTGGCATTCCTGCCGCTGGACGACGCACGCCTGTCGCGTTCGCTGGACGAAATGATCGAGCGTCGCGCCGCCTTCCTGGTCGATTACCAGGATGCTGCCTATGCCAACCGCTACCGCAGCCTGGTCGAGCGCGTGCGCGCCGCCGAAGCCGAGCGCATCGGCGGTTCCACTGCGTTGACCGAGACGGTAGCCCGCTACCTGTTCAAGCTGATGGCCTACAAGGACGAGTACGAAGTGGCCCGCCTGTACACCAGCGGTGACTTCCAGCGCCGCCTGCAGCAGCAGTTCGAGGGCGATTACCAGCTGCGCTTCCACCTGGCGCCGCCGCTGTTCGCGAAGAAGGACGAGCAGGGCCGGTTGCTGAAGAAGGAATACGGCCCGTGGATGTTCAAGGCGTTCGGCCTGCTGGCGAAACTGAAGTTCCTGCGTGGCGGCCGACTCGACGTGTTCGGCCGCACCGAGGAACGTCGCATGGAGCGCAAGCTGATCGGTGACTACGAGGCGACCGTGCAGGTGCTGCTGGATGGCCTGGATGACGACCGCCTGGCGCTGGCGGTGGAGATTGCCAGCATCCCCGAACACATCCGCGGCTTCGGCCACGTCAAGGAAGCCCACTTCGCGCAGGCCAAGGCGCGGGAAGCCACGCTGCTGGCGCAGTGGCGGAACCCGAAGGCACTGCACATCGTGCAGGTGGCCTGATGGGCGTGCCGGCTGCTGGCCGGCATCCCTCCTGGCAATGGGTTGCCGGCCAGCGGCCGGTACTACCGGCGGTTCAGCCCAGCCGCCACAGCAACAGGCGGTTGTTGGCCGGCATCGCCACATCCCCCAGTCGGGTGAATCCGTGGTCGGCGGCCAGCGCCTGCACCGCTTCGCTATCGCGGATGCCGCTGCGCGGATCACGTGCCTTCAGCCAGGCATCGAACTGCGCGTTGCTGTCGCTGGTGTAGCGGCCGCCGTAGTTGAGCGGGCCATACACCGCCAGCAGCGCACCATGACGCAGCACCGGTGGCAGCGCGGCGAACAGTGCCTGCACGTGTTCCCAGCTCATGATGTGCAGCGTGTTGGCGCTGAATGCGGCGTCGAACGTGCTGCCCTGTGGCAGGCTGAGCCCAGGCGCCGGTGGCAGTTCCACCTGCAACGCCAGCGGCGGCAACAGGTTCAGCAGCGCGGTCTCCGCACGCCAGGCCTCGATGCCGGGCAGATGGTCCGGATGATCACTGGGCTGCCAGCGCAGCCACGGCCAGCGCTCGGCGAAGAAGGCCGCATGCTGGCCGGTGCCACTGCCGATCTCCAGCACCCGACGGCGGTCGCCCATCCACGGGTCGAGTGCGGTGGCGATGGGTTCGCGGTTGCGCTCGCAGGCTTCTGAATACGGCTTGCTCGACATCAGGACGGGGTCCAGGCGGGGTCGGCTCCATTGTGCACGAGGGGGTGTTGCTCGGCAGGGCTGCGCCCTGCACCCGCAGAAGCCGGAGCAACGGCAACAGCCAAAGCAACAGCAACAGCGGACTTGCTGTGGGATGGCGGGGTAGGTGGGCAGGACCGTTGGCGCCATGGAGGGCGCCATCGAGCCCCAGGGACGGGTTTACGGCGTGTCCTGCCCACCCACACCGCCCCGCCATCCCTCAGCAAGCCCGCTGTTGCTGTTGCTGTTGCTCCGGCTCTGAGCAGGTGCAGGGCGCAGCCCTGCCGAAACACCCCCAACCATGACTGCAGTCACTTGTCCCCACGCCCCGCGCTGGCGAAAGTCGAGGAGTTGACGTGATCGGTCCGGCCCATTGCCAACCGCACGCAAGCGAGAGAGAGAAACGCTGTGCAACGACGTGAGTTCCTGGCTTTTTCCGGTCTGGGCCTGGCGGGCCTGCTGCTGCCGCATTCCCGTGCCATCGCCGCCGAGCAGCTGCTTGCCCCGGTCGATACCGTCCAGCGCAGGCGCCTGGCGGACGTGGCGCTGGCCGCCGCACGCACCGCCAAGGCCAGCTACTGCGATGTCCGCATCGGCCGCTATCTCAACCAGTCGGTCATCACCCGCGAACACCAGGTCGGCAATGTGACCAACCGCGAGTCGTCCGGCGTGGGCGTGCGCGTGATCGTCAACGGCGCCTGGGGCTTCGCCGCGACCCATCAGCAGACCGAGGCCGCCGTACGCGCTGCGGTCGAGCAGGCTGCGGCGATCGCCCGTGCCAACGCCAGCATCCAGACCCGGCCGGTGCAGCTGGCGCCGACACCCTCGGTCGGTGAGGTGCGCTGGCAGACGCCCGTCCGCAGGAACGCAATGGCGGTGCCGATCCAGGACAAGGTCGAACTGCTTCTGGCGCTCAACGCCGCCGCGCTGAATGCGGGTGCCGACTACATCAATTCCACCCTGTTCCTGGTCAACGAACAGAAGTACTTCGCCTCCAGCGACGGCTCGTTCATCGACCAGGACATCCACCGCATCTGGCTGCCGTTCACCGCCACCGCCATCGACAAGGCCAGCGGCAGGTTCCGTACCCGCGCTGGCCTGTCCTCGCCGATGGGCATGGGCTACGAGTTCCTCGATGGCGATGCGAGTGGCAAGGTGCAGCTGCCCGGCGGCATCACCGCCTACCGCGATTCCTACGACCCGGTCGAGGACGCCATCGCGGCCGCCCGCCATGCCCGCGAGAAGCTGAAGGCGCCGTCGGTAAAGCCCGGCAAGTACGACCTGGTGCTGGACCCGTCCAACCTGTTCCTGACCATCCACGAGAACGTCGGCCACCCGCTGGAGCTGGACCGCGTGCTCGGCTACGAAGCCAACTACGCCGGCACCAGCTTCGCCACCCTGGACAAGCGCGATGCGGGTTTCCGCTGGGGCAGCGACATCGTCACCTTCTTCGCCGACAAGACCCAGCCGGGCAGCCTCGGCGCCGTCGGCTACGACGATGAAGGGGTGAAGACGCAGCGTTGGGACCTGGTGCGCGACGGCATCCTGGTTGACTACCAGGCCACCCGCGACGAGGCCCATATCCTCGGCCGCGATGCATCGCATGGCTGCAGCTATGCCGATTCCTGGTCCAGCGTGCAGTTCCAGCGCATGGCCAATGTCTCCCTGGCGCCGGGCAAGCAGCCGTTCAGCGTCGAGGACATGATCAAGGACGTGGAGAACGGCATCTGGATCCACGGCCGCGGTTCGTATTCGATCGACCAGCAGCGCTACAACGCGCAGTTCGGCGGCCAGCTGTACTACCAGATCAAGGACGGAAAGATCGCCGGCATGGTCGAGGATGCGGCCTACCAGATCCGAACGCCGGAATTCTGGAATGCCTGCACCGCCATCTGCGATGAACGCGACTTCCGCCTGGGCGGTTCGTTCTTCGACGGCAAGGGCCAGCCCGGCCAGGTCTCGGCGGTCTCGCACGGTTCGTCCACCACCCGCTTCAACGGCATCAACATCATCAACACCGCGCGCAGTCTCGGCGCTTGAGCCACCCATCCTTCGACATGGAGAGCAGCCTTGCAAAGACGTGACTTCCTGGCCCTGACCGGGCTTACCGCGGGCGGGCTGATCGTGCCCTCCTTCTTCGGCAAGGTGATCGCCGCCGAACAGCTGCAGAGCTCGCTGGACCTGGGGCTGAAGAAGCGCCTGGCCGATGCGGCGCTGGCCGCCGCCCGCCAGGCCGGCGCCACCTACTGCGACGTGCGCATCGGCCGCTACCTGCGGCAGTTCGTGATCACCCGCGAGGACAAGGTGCAGAACGTGGTGAACACCGAGTCCACCGGCGTGGGCATCCGCGTGATCGTCAACGGTGCCTGGGGCTTTGCCGCCACCAATGCGCTGGGTACGGCCGATGTGGCCAAGGCCGCGCAGCAGGCGGCGGCGATCGCCAAGGCCAATGCCGGCGTGCAGACCGCGCCGGTGCAGCTGGCCAAGGCGCCGGGCGTCGGTGAGGTGAGCTGGCGCACGCCGATCCGCAAGAATGCGATGGACGTGCCGATCAAGGACAAGGTCGGCCTGCTGCTGGACGTCAACGCCGCCGCAATGGGCGCCGGTGCCAGCTTCGTCAACTCGATGCTGTTCCTGGTCAACGAGCAGAAGTACTTCGCCTCCACCGACGGCTCCTACATCGACCAGGACGTGCACCGTATCTGGGCGCCGATGACGGTCACCGCCATCGACAAGTCCAGCGGCAAGTTCCGCACCCGTTCGGGCCTGTCCTCGCCGATGGGCCTGGGCTACGAGTACCTGGATGGCGCCGCCGCGGGCAAGGTGGTCGGCCCCAATGGCGTGGTCAACTACAGTTCTTCCTACGACATGAAGGAAGACGCCATCGCCGCTGCCAGGCAGGCGCAGGAAAAGCTGAAGGCACCGTCGGTGAAGCCGGGCAAGTACGACCTGGTGCTCGACCCGT
Source organism: Stenotrophomonas sp. YJH_SMC_14-1 (assembly GCF_059372275.1). Taxonomy (NCBI): domain Bacteria; kingdom Pseudomonadati; phylum Pseudomonadota; class Gammaproteobacteria; order Lysobacterales; family Lysobacteraceae; genus Stenotrophomonas; species Stenotrophomonas sp. YJH_SMC_14-1. The sequence goes on along the minus strand of NZ_JCAFVK010000006.1, from coordinate 167,714 downwards.
CGCACACCTGGCTGACCATCCACGAGTCGATCGGCCATCCGCTGGAGCTGGACCGCGTGCTTGGCTACGAGGCCAACTACGCCGGCACCAGCTTCGCCACCCTGGACAAGCGCGAACAGCATTTCCAGTACGGCAGCGAACTGGTCAACATCTTCGCCGACAAGACCCAGCCGGGCAGCCTCGGCGCAGTGGCGTACGACGATGAAGGCGTGAAGTGCAAGCGCTGGGACCTGATCAGCAACGGCAAGCTGGTGGACTACCAGACCATCCGCGACCAGGCCCACATCCTCGGCAAGACCGAGTCCGACGGCTGCTGCTATGCCGACTCGTGGTCCAGCGTGCAGTTCCAGCGCATGGCCAACGTGTCGATGGCACCGGGCAAGAAGCCATTGAGCGTGCCGGACCTGATCAAGGACGTGGAGAACGGCATCTACATCATCGGTGATGGTTCGTTCTCGATCGACCAGCAGCGCTACAACGCGCAGTTCGGCGGCCAGCTGTTCTACGAGATCAAGAACGGCCAGATCACCCGCATGCTGGAAGACGTGGCCTACCAGATCCGCACGCCGGAGTTCTGGAACGCCTGCACCGCCGTGGCCGACGAGCGTGACTACCGCCTGGGCGGTTCGTTCTTCGACGGCAAGGGCCAGCCGGGCCAGGTCTCGGCGGTCTCGCACGGTTCGTCCACCGCGCGCTTCAACGGCATCAACGTCATCAACACCGCACGCAGCCTCGGCTGATCGGTCAGGAGCCCTTACACCATGAGTATCTTCACCGAAGCCCAGGCCAAGGCCATCCTCGACAAGGTCATCGCCCTGTCCAAGGCCGACGAATGCACCGCCGTGCTGGCCGGCGCGATCGACGGCAACATCCGTTTCGCACTGAACAATGTCTCCACCAGCGGCATCGTCGACAACACCGAACTGGCGGTCACCGTTGCCTTCGGCAAGCGCGTCGGCACGGCCTCGATCAACGAGTTCGACGATGCCGCGCTGGAACGCGTGGTGCGCCGTGCCGAAGACCTGGCCCGCCTGGCCCCGGAAAACCCGGAGTTCATGCCGGCCATCGGCAAGCAGACCTACCGCGCCAGCCCCACCTTCAGCGAATCCACTGCCGCGATCGATCCGGCGTTCCGTGCCAAGGTTGCCGCAGATTCAATCGCGCCCTGCCGTGGCCATGGCCTGATCGCCGCCGGCTTCCTCGAAGACGGCCAGGGCTTCCAGGCCACTGCCAACAGCAACGGCAACTTCGCCTACCAGCGCACCACCAACTTCAATTACACCTGCACCGTGCGCACCGAGGATGGCCGTGGTTCGGGCTGGGTCGGCCGCAACCTGAAGGATGCGGCTGACTTCAAGGCGGACCAGGACATCCGCATCGCCATGCGCAAGGCCACCGAATCGGCCGAAGCCAAAGCGCTGGAACCGGGCAAGTACACGGTGATCCTGGAGCCGGCTGCGGCGGCCGGCCTGATCAGCTTCATGATGAACTTCTTCAGCGCACGCTCGGCCGATGAAGGCCGCAGCTTCCTGTCCAAGAAGGGCGGCGGCAACAAGCTGGGCGAGCAGGTCTACGACCCGCGCGTGACCATGATCGCCGACCCATGGCACCCGGACGCACCGGTGCTGCCGTGGGACAACGAGGGCCTGCCCCGCGAGCGCATGGCCATCATCGAGAACGGCAGGATCGCCAACCTGGACTACTCGCGCTTCTGGGCGCAGAAGCAGGGCAAGACCGCCAAGGCGTCGCCGGGCAACCTGCTGATGAGCGGTGGCGACAAGAGCACCGCCGAACTGGTTCGCGGCACCCAGAAGGGCATCCTGGTCACCCGCACCTGGTACATCCGCATGGTCGATCCGCAGACCGTGCTGCTGACCGGCCTGACCCGCGACGGCACCTTCTACATCGAGAACGGCCAGATCAAGCATCCGGTGAAGAACTTCCGCTTCAACGAATCGCCGGTGATCATGCTCAACAACATCGAAGAGCTGGGCAAGCCGGTGCGCGTGGCCGGTGATGAATCCAGCTACGTGATGATGATCCCGCCGATGAAGCTGCGCGATTTCACCTTCACTTCGCTGTCCGACGCGGTCTGATGGATCGCCGGGCCTGCCTGCGCTGGTTGGCCGCTGCCGCTTCGGCGGCGGCGCTGCCAACCTGGGCACAGGCAGGCCCGCGCAGTTCGCGCTACGACTTCTGGTTCACCCGCCTTCAGTACGACTCCGGTGACTGGGACGTGGACGCGCGCATGCCGTCCAACCTGATCACCTCGCTGATCGACTACACCTCGCTGCGCGTGGACCCGCAGGAACACGTGGTGGCGCTGGCCGACCCACGCATGCTGGAAGCGCCGTTCTGCTACCTGGCCGGGCACACGCTGGTGGAGTTCAACGCCGCCGAGCGGCAGAACTTCGTGCGCTACGTGCGCAATGGCGGCTTCGTCTTCGTCGACGACTGCAACCACGATATCGACGGCCTGTTCGCTACCTCGTTCGAGGCGCAGATGGGTCGCCTGTTCGGGCCCAGGGCATTGCAGAAGCTGCCCAACAGCCACCCGCTGTACCGCAGTTTCTTCCGCTTCCCGGATGGCCCGCCTGCCACCAGCTTCGAACTCAACGGCTGGGGCGACGACCTGGTGCACGACTACCTGAAGGGCATCGAGGTCGACGGCCGCCTGGGCCTGCTGTACAGCAACAAGGACTACGGCTGCGAGTGGGACTACGACTGGCGCAACAAGCGCTTCCTGGCCGAAGACAACACCCGCTTCGGCGTCAACATCGTGATGTACGCGTTGAACAACTGATAGGACCTGCACGCCCATGACCTCCCCCGACCTCGATTCCCTGCTGCCGCGCCTGGATGAGCTGCGCGCCGCGCTCGCACGCGCCGTGGTGGGCCAGAACGCCGTGGTCGAGCAGCTGCTGATCGGCCTGCTGGCCGGCGGTCACTGCCTGCTGGAAGGCGCACCCGGGCTCGGCAAGACCCTGCTGGTGCGCTCGCTCGGCCAGGCACTGGAGCTGCAGTTCCGGCGCGTGCAGTTCACCCCCGACCTGATGCCCAGCGACATCCTCGGCACCGAGCTGCTGGAGGAAGACCACGGCACCGGCCATCGCCACTTCCGCTTCCAGCAGGGCCCGATCTTCACCCACCTGCTGCTGGCTGACGAACTCAACCGCACCCCACCCAAGACTCAGGCCGCACTGCTGGAAGCGATGCAGGAACGCACGGTCAGCTACGCTGGTACCACCTACGCGCTGCCCGCGCCGTTCTTCGTGCTGGCCACGCAGAACCCGATCGAGCAGGCCGGAACCTACCCGCTGCCGGAAGCGCAGCTGGACCGCTTCCTGCTGCACGTGCTGGTGGATTACCCCAGCGAAGACGAGGAGCGGCAGATCCTGGAACAGACCACCGGCGGTGCCACCGACGCGGTGCCGAAGGTGATGGATGCCGACGCGGTGATCGCGCTGCAGGCCGCGGTGCGCCAGGTGCATGTCAGCCCGGATGTGCTCGCCTGGATCACCCGCCTGGTGCGCGCCAGCCGGCCCGGCGACGGTGCTCCGGCGGCGATCAACCAATGGGTGAAGTGGGGCGCCGGCCCGCGTGCCGGCCAGTCGCTGGTGCTGGCAGCGAAGGCACGCGCGCTGCTGCAGGGCCGTTTCGCCGCCACCCGCGAGGACGTGCAGGCGCTGGCCGCGCCGGTGATGCGCCATCGCCTGCTGCTGTCGTTCGCCGCCGAGGCCGAGCAGAAGCGTGCCGACGACGTGGTCGCCGCGCTGCTGCAGGCCGTGCCCTTCCCGGGTTGAGCCACGCGTGAACGCAGGTACGCCGTTGACCCTGCCGCCGGAACTGCGTGCGCGCTTGCGCATGTTGCGGCTGCGACCGCGCCTGGCCAGCGGTGCCAGTGGCATCGGCCAGCACGCCAGCCGCAGCCGCGGTGCCGGCCTCGAATTCGCCCAGTACCGTGCCTATGAGCCTGGTGACGAACTCCGCCAGATCGACTGGAAGCTGTATGCACGCTCGGACCGCTTCTTCGTGCGTGAGTCCGAGCGCGAAAGCCCGATCACGGTCTGGCTGCTGCTCGATGCCACCGCCTCGGCCGGCCAGGCTGATCGCGCGGTACCGCAGCGCACGCGCCTGGACCACATGCGTGGCGTGGCCGCGTGCCTGGTTGAACTGGCCCTGCAACAGGGTGATCGCTTCGGCCTGCTGGCGATCAATGGCGCTGGCCTGCAACTGGTGCCTGCGGCGAACGGCGCGCGCCAGCGTGATCGCGTGCATCTGCAACTGCACGCCCTGCAGGCGCGCGGCGCCTGGCCTGCGGCCGATCGCCTGCGCCCGCTGTGGGAGCGCGTGCGCCCGGGCGACCTGCTGCTGGCAATCGGTGATGGCTTCGACGACGCCGGCATCGTGCTGCTGGAACAACTGGCCAGCGCGCGCCGCGAAGTGGCACTGCTGCAGATCCTCACCGCCGACGAGCGCGACTTCCCGTTCGACGCCGGCCACCGCTTCCGCGACCCGGAGACCGGCGAGGAACTGCTGGGCGATGGCGCGGCGATCCGCGCTGACTACCTGCAGCGCTTCGCCGACGCACGCAGCGCATTGCATGCGCGCCTGCAGGCCAACGGGATTGCCAGTGCCACAGGCTGGCTCGACCAGCCGCTGGACCAGGCGCTGCAGGCGTTGTTTGGCCGTGGGGGCGATGCATGACCCTGCTGTTCCCGCTCGGCCTGGCCGCGCTCGCTGCAGGGTTGCTGCCGCTGCTGATCCACCTGGCCCGTCGCCATCCCTACACGCCACTGGATTTCGCCGCGCTGCGCTGGCTGCGCGCGCAGATGCGGCCGCGCCAGCGCATCCGCTTCGATGACTGGCCGTTGCTGCTGGTGCGCCTGCTGTTGCTGGCCGCGCTGGCCCTGCTGCTGGCACGACCTGCGTTGACTGGCCCGACGGCGCCTCCCGCTGCATGGACCGTGGTAGCGCCGGGACTGGATGCTACGGCCCTGCGTGGAACGGCCGAGGATGGCAACTGGCACTGGCTGGCACCCGGCTTCCCCGGCATCGATCAGGCGCCATCTGCATCAACCGCCCCCCTGCCCAGCCTGTTGCGCGAACTGGACGCGCAGCTGCCCGTTGGCACCGCATTGACCGTGCACGTTCCCGATCCCCTGCCCAGCCTGGATGGGGCCCGCCTGCAGCTGTCGCGCGACGTGCAATGGCACACGCAGCCGATACCGGTCACTGCGCAACCGAGTGCCGCGACGTCGCCGCGCCTGCGCGTGCACAGCGATGCTTCGGCCACTGCCCAGCGCTGGTTGAACGCACTGCAGCGCGCGTGGGGCGTGCAGGCACCGCTTGCTCCGCTGCCGGCGGATGCCCTGCCGGAGCGCGGCGAGATCGGCGTGTGGAGCCGCAGCGATGCACTGCCGGCGAACTGGCAGGCGTGGCTGCGCGGCGGCGGTCGTGTCATGACTGCCGGCAAGCCTGCTGCCAGCACGAGCATCCTGCTGCGCGATGCCGAGGGCGCACCGCTGCTGTGGCAGCAACGCATCGGCCACGGCTATCTGCTGGCGCTGCCGGGTGGCTGGAATGCCGCCAGCAACCCTGCGCTGCACGATCCGCGCCTGCCACGTGCCCTGCTGCTGGCGCTGCAGCCGCCTACGGCCCCGCGCCTGGGCGATGCACGTGACCAGGCACCGCAGCGGGCCGCATTGCCTGCTGCAACACCACCGCTGCGTGAGCCCACGCCTTGGCTGTTGCTGGCCGTCGTGCTGCTGTTCGCGCTGGAACGCTGGATGGCCAGCAGCACCCGGCGCAGGGTGGCCGCATGAACACCCTGCAGCACGCCTGGCAACGCGCACGCCGCCGCCGTGCGCTCATCACCCTGCTGTTGGGCCTGCCATGGGCATTGGCCGCCGCGGTGCTGGCCCTGCGTCTTGCAGGCTTCGATATCGCCTGCGTCGTCGGCACGGTCAGCCTGCTCACCTGCGCTGTCTTCGTCACTGCGCGTGCCCGCCAGCTGGACCGGCAGTGGCTGCAGCGCCAGCTCGATGGCAGCGGTGCCAGCGAGGACAGTGCCGATCTGCTGTTCGCCGACACAACCACACTCAATCCGCTGCAGCAGCGCCAGCGTGTGCATGTGCTGGCCATGCTGGAACACGCGATGCCGGAGCTGCGTCCGCGCTGGCCGCGTGGGGCACTGGCGCTGTACTGGATCGCAGGCCTGGCCATTGTTGTGCTGGCATTCGGCTGGCCACTTTCCAGCCCCGGCTCCGTGCCTGTCCGCACGCCGACGCCTGGCAGCGCTGCTGCTGCGGGCCCGCTGCGCCTGCAGTCCACCCGCCTGCGCATCGACGCGCCGGCCTATACCGGCCAGGCCACGCTCACCCAGAATGCGCTGGATGCGAAGGTTGCCGCCGACAGCCGGCTGTCCTGGTCCCTGCGCTTCGACCGCGCCCCGGACAAGGCATGGCTGCAGTTCCACGATGGTCGCCGGTTGGCACTGAGCGAGCGCGAAGGACAGTGGCAGGCGCAGGATGTGGCACGTATGCCGCTGCTGTACCGCGTGGTGAGCGAACCGGCACTGGCAGAGACCCGCCTGCATCGGCTGGATGTGGTGGCCGACCGTGCACCCAGCGTGCGCGTACTGGAGCCCACGGCCAGCCTGGTGCTGGGCACGCCGGGGCAACGGCAGTGGGCACTGCGCTTCGAGGCCAGCGACGATTACGGTGTCGCGGCGCAGGCAACGCTGTCGATCACCACTACCCAGGGCAGCGGTGAGAACATCACCTTCGTGAAGCGCAGCGTCACGCTTGCCGGCAGCGGCGAAGCCACCGCGCGGCGTTTCGCCCACACCCTTGATCTGGCTGCGCTGGGCGCGCAGCCTGGCAACGATGTGATCGCCCAGCTGGAGGTACGCGACAATCATGCACCCACCCCGCAGACCGGGCGCAGCAGCAGCGTGATCCTGCGCCTGCCCAGCGCCGAAGTCGCGCTCGGTGCAGAGCTCGAGGGCCGCATCAAGAAGACCCTGCCTGCGTACTTCCGCAGCCAGCGGCAGATCATCATCGATGCCGAAGCGCTGATCCGGCAGCGACGCAGCCTGGCCGCCGAGGACTTCGTGAAGCGCAGCGATGCGATCGGTGTCGACCAGCGCATCCTGCGCCTGCGCTACGGCCAGTTCCTGGGCGAGGAAAGCGAAGGTGCGGCGAAGCCGCCGCCGACCAGCGACCTGCCCACCAGCGATGCGCCGACCGCAGACGGCCACAACGACGATCACGGACACGACCATGGCGCGCAGGCCGGCGCGCAAGACGACCATGGCCACGATCATGGCAGTACAGCCAACGCAGATATCCCGCCGGTGTTCGGCAGCGAGACCGACGTGCTTTCCGAATACGGGCACACCCATGACCACGCCGAGGCGACCACCCTGCTCGACCCGCAGACCCGCGCCACGTTGAAGGCCGCGCTGGACCAGATGTGGTCGGCCGAAGGCGAGCTGCGCCAGGGCCGCCCGGAGCAGGCGCTGCCATTTGCCTACAAGGCGCTGGGCTTCATCAAGCAGGTGCAGCAGGCCGAGCGCATCTACCTGGCCCGGGTCGGGCCGGAGCTGCCACCCATCGATGAAAGCCGCCGGCTGGGCGGTGATCGCGCCGGACTGGCCAGTCGTGAACTGCCGTTGGCCGCGCGAACCCCGCCGGACCCGGCCATCGTTGAAGCCTGGCAACGCCTCGGTGAAGACAACGGCGCACCGGATCTCGATGCGCTGGCGGCCTGGCAGCAGCGCAACGCCGCCTACCTGCCCGATGCACTCGATCTGGCTGCGGCCATCGAGCAGCTGCGCATCGAGCCCGACTGCGGCGACTGTCGCCAGCGCCTGCGCGCACAGTTGTGGCGGGCGCTGCAGCGTCCGCTGCCACAGGCGATGCGGCGCAGTGCCGCCGATGCGATGGGCCAGCGCTACCTCGACGCGCTGGAGGCGCAGCCATGAACGCCTCCGCTGTGAACCTGTGGATTGCACCGGCACTCGCCCTGATCGTGGTCATCGCCAGCGTGCGCCAGCTGCGTGCGGACACAGCGCACCCCGGCCGCCGGTGGGTCGTGATCGCACTGCAGATCGTCGTCGCCACGCTGCTGTATTTCTGCCTGGCGCCCCCCAACCGCCAGCAACCCGCAGGCGGGCTGGTCGTGCTTGGCGTCGATGCCGGCAAGGCCGGCGCACTCCCGGCCAGCGAAGGCCCGCTGTTGCTGTTGCCGGAAGCTGCCGATGTGCCCGGCGCACAGCGCGTACCCGACCTGGCCACCGCGCTGCGCCAGCATCCGGCCGCCACGCTGACGCTGGTCGGTGCGGGCCTGGTCGCACGTGACCGCGACGCGGTGCTGCCGCCGGATGTGCGTTGGCAGGCTGCACCGGAGCCGCGCGGCTGGATCGCGCTGCAGCCGCCGGCCGATGTCGCACCCGGTGCCCGCTTCGACGTGCAGGCACAGGCGCGTGGCGCGGCCAAGGCGAAGGCCGAACTGCTCGACCCGGCCGACAGCGTGGTCGATCGCACGGAGGTTGCCGACGACGGCCGCGTGCAGCTGAGTGGTATCGCCCGCGCCGAAGGCCGCAGCGTGTTCCAGCTGCGCCTGCTCGATGCCGACGGCCATGTGGTGGACAGCGTACCGGTGCCGCAGCAGACCCTGCCGTCCGCACCGCTGCGCCTGCTGGTGCGCGCCGGCGCGCCGGGTCCAGAGCTGAAGTACCTGCGGCGCTGGGCAGCCGATGCAGGCATCCGTGTGCAGGTGCAGGCGGATACCGGGGCCGGACTCAGCATCGGCGATGGCGCGGTGTCGATCAATGCAGCATCGCTCACGCGCAGCGATCTGTTGCTGCTGGACGAGCGCAGCCTGGCGGCATTGAGTGCGGGCCAGCTGGCCGCCGTGCGCCAGGCGCTGCGCGATGGACTGGGCGTGCTGGTGCGCAGTGCGGGCGCACCTTCGGCCAGCGCGCGGCAACGCCTTCGCGATCTGGGCCTGCCAGTGCAGGATGATGGCAGCAGCCACCCCCTCGAACTTCCCGGCGATGGCGAAAGCGCGATCCTCGCCGCACGCCGTGGCCCGCTCGCCGCTGGCACATTGCCGACCGGCTACGGCGAAGAGGCCGACCGCAGCTCGCACAGTGCCGCGCTGCCTTCGCTGGAAGCACTGGCGTTGCAGGCGCCGGGCAGCAACGCGCTGCTGCACGATCGGGGCGGCCAGGCCGTCGGCGGCTGGCGCGCGGTCGGCAAGGGCCGCATCGGCCTGCTGCCGCTGACCGACAGCTGGCGCTGGGTGCTGGCAGGCCGTGATGACCGCCACGGCGAACTGTGGAGCGACGTGGTTGCCACGCTGGCACGCGCGCAGGGCAGCGGTGATGCGCTGTGGTCACCACAGCCCATCAGCTGGGCAGGCGAACGGCAGGCGCTGTGCGGCGTGCAGGCGCCGCTGCAGGCCTTCAACCCGCGTGGCGACAGCGTGCCGCTGATCGCCGATGATGCAACGTCGGCGCTGCGCTGCGCCGGCTGGTGGCCCCGTGAGGCAGGCTGGCAGCGCCTGCAGCATGGCGACAGCGTTGTCTGGCGCTATGTGTTCGACCCGAAGCACGCACCCGCACTGCATCGACAGGCGATGATCGATGCGACCACGCAGGCGTTGGCCTCCAGCACGTCGGCGAACGCGTCGGTGATGCAGCCCGTGCCGGGCTCACGCTGGCCGTGGTGGCTGGCGTTCGTGTTGTGCGCATCGCTGCTGTGGTGGCTGGAACGGCGGCGCTGACCCGGGGTCGGATCCCTTTCGCCCGCGAAAGGGCTCTGACCCCCTCCGTCAGGCGTTCTTCAACGCGAGCCCGCGCGCCGGTACACGCCGTTGAAGCGCACGTTCATGCCACCGCATTCGCTGTTGTCGGCCACGATCAGCACCTCGCCCAGCGAATGCACGCGTACCTTGCAGGTATCCTCGACGAACTCGACGTCGGCACCGCGCGGCGCGGCGCGCGCTTCCACCTGGCCCATGTTCGGTCCGTAGGGACGCTGCTCCGGCGTGGGGTTGGCGGAGGGCCAGTAGGCGTCCCCCTCCACATGCAGTTGCCCACCCTGCACGGTGATGCGCAGGCCGTTGTCGCCGTCCTTCCAGTTGCCCGCCCAGTCCTGCAGCGACGGCACGGCCACCGGCAATGGCTGCAGCTTGCTGCGGTCCACCCAGCCGGCACTGCCACCCACCCTGTTCGGGAAGAACGCGCAGCGATAAGCGCCCAGGTCGCGCCCGGTCACCACCGTATCGCCGTTGACCACATAGCTGCGCTGTCGGCAGGCCGGCTCGCCCTTGGCCGGGCAGCCGTCCATGTCGCCAAGCAGGTACAGGCGCGGTGCATCGACCACCCGCGCCAGTGCAAACCGGCTCTGTTCGGACGGGAACGCGCCATTGCGGCAGGCGCCGTCATCGGCGATGCCGGAAGCGAAGGCGGAGGCCGGCAGCAACGCGGCCATCAGGCAGATCGAACGCAGGAACATGGCAGCACTATTGGTGGGGAAGCCGGCAGGATATACCGGCCTACTTCACCGGCGACGCATCACCCGCACCTTGCTCCTGGGAGAACCGCAGCGCACGCTGCTGCTGTTCGGCACTCAGCTCCGGCGGTGGCCGCGCCACCGCGGCCTGGATCTGCGAAGGCCCGCCGGTGAGTTTGTTGATCCCCTTGGCCGCCGCCATCACACCCTTGACCACGCCCATCATGATGTAGCCGCCGCCCATGCTCACCTGCTCCGGCGATGGCGGTTCGCTCCAGTCACGGCTGAAGCGGTTGTCGCCGAACTTCACCGGGTTCTTGAAGCGGTAAAGATCCAGCGGCTCCTCTTCCGGCTTGAGCGCACGCACTTCGCCGAGGGTGGTGACGTTGTCCTGCGGCAGAGCGGTGGAGATCGGTGCGGTGGTTGCCGCCGAAGCATCCACCGGGGGAACGGGCGCAGGATCGGGCACCGCCACCGGCGTGGCCTGCTGCGCCTGCGCGATGCCGGCCAGCAGCATGCCGGCCAAGAGGGCTCCCTGCGTTCCACGTCGTGCCACAGCCATCCACCTGTTGGTTGCGTCCAGCGCCCAAGGATACGGATGCCGGCTTCAGATTTCGTTGCTGCACTGGCAGCTGTTCAGCCAGGGGAGATGCGGCGACGCCACGGGACGCGGGCACTGAACGGTTCACGCCCTCCGTGTGCGGTGTCTCACATCCTGAGACGTGAGTGTGGTGCCATGTGACCCCTCGCAATCCGTCCCGGCTCCATCTTCCATGGCCTACGAACTCGCCAAGCGCACCGCCGATGCCGAGCAGAAGCTCGCCACGCGCGACGGCCTGCCCGCCCGCGACGGCGCCCTGCTCAGCGCGCGCCTGCAGCGCCGCTACCAGGACCGCATCACCGGCAGCTTTGCCATTCCCGGCCGCGAAGGCCGCTATGCGCCCATTCCCGATTCAGTTCCGCCTGCCCTGGCCGCCGCCCTGAAGGCGCGTGGCATCGAACAGCTCTACAGCCACCAGGCCGAAGCCTGGGAGGCCAGCCAGCGCGGCGAGCACGTGGCCATCGTCACCCCCACCGCCAGCGGCAAGTCGCTGTGCTACACCCTGCCGGTGGTCAGCGCGGCAATGCAGGACAAGGCCAAGGCGCTGTACCTGTTCCCGACCAAGGCACTGGCCCAGGACCAGGTGGCCGAGCTGCTGGAACTCAACCGCGCCGGCGATCTGGGCGTAAAGGCCTTCACCTTCGATGGCGACACGCCCGGCGATGCACGACAGGCCATCCGCCTGCATGGCGACATCGTGGTGTCCAACCCGGACATGCTGCACCAGGCCATCCTGCCGCATCACACCAAGTGGGCGCAGTTCTTCGAGAACCTGCGCTACATCGTCATCGACGAAGTGCATACCTATCGCGGCGTGTTCGGCAGCCACGTCACCAACGTGCTGCGCCGGCTCAAGCGCATCTGCGCGTTCTACGGCGTGAAACCGCAGTTCATCCTGTGCTCGGCCACCATCGGCAACCCACAGGCGCATGCCGAGGCGCTGATCGAGGCCCCGGTGACTGCCATCACTGAATCCGGTGCGCCCAGCGGGCCGAAACAGGTGCTGCTGTGGAACCCGCCGGTGATCAATCCGGACCTGGGCCTGCGCGCCTCGGCGCGCTCACAGAGCAACCGCATCGCGCGCATCGCGATCAAGTCCGGGCTGAAGACCCTGGTGTTCGCGCAGACACGTTTGATGGTGGAAGTGCTGACCAAGTACCTGAAGGACATCTTCGACCACGACCCGCGCAAACCGCCGCGCATCCGCGCCTACCGCGGTGGCTACCTGCCCACCGAGCGGCGCGAGACCGAGCGCGCGATGCGTGCCGGCAACATCGACGGCATCGTCAGCACGTCGGCGCTGGAACTGGGCGTGGATATCGGCAGTCTGGACGTGGTCATCCTCAACGGCTACCCCGGCAGCGTGGCGGCCACCTGGCAGCGCTTCGGCCGCGCCGGCCGCCGCCAGCAACCCGCACTGGGAGTGATGGTGGCCAGCTCGCAGCCGCTGGACCAGTATGTGGTGCGCCACCCGGACTTCTTCGCCGAGGCCTCGCCCGAGCACGCGCGCATCGCGCCGGACCAGCCGCTGATCCTGTTCGACCATATCCGCTGCGCGGCCTTCGAGCTGCCGTTCCGGGTCGGCGATGGCTTCGGCCCGATCGATCCGGAGGTATTCCTGGAAGCGCTGGCAGAGACAGAAGTGATCCACCGCGAAGGCGAGCGCTGGGAATGGATCGCCGACAGCTATCCGGCCAACGCGGTCAGCCTGCGTGCGGTGGCCGACGGCAACTTCGTGGTGGTCGACCGCAGCGATGGCCGCCAGCAGATCATCGCCGAGGTCGATTACTCCGCCGCCGCGCTCACCCTGTACGAGGGCGCCATCCACATGGTGCAGTCCACCCCGTACCAGGTGGAGACGCTGGACTGGCAGGGGCGCAAGGCCTACGTCACCCGCACCCACGTGGACTACTACACCGACAGCATCGACTTCACCAAGCTCAAGGTGCTGGACCGTTTCGATGGCGGCGTGGCCGGCCGGGGCGATTCGCATCATGGCGAAGTGCACGTGGTGCGCCGCGTGGCCGGCTACAAGAAGATCCGCTATTACACCCACGAGAACATCGGCTACGGGCCGGTGAACCTGCCCGACCAGGAACTGCACACCACTGCGGTGTGGTGGCAGCTGCCGCAGGCGCTGCTGCTGCGCGCGTTCGCCAGCAAGCAGGATGCGCTGGATGGCTTTCTCGGCGCCGCGTATGCACTGCACATCGTTGCCACCGTGGCGGTGATGGCCGATGCGCGCGACCTGCAGAAGTCGGTGGGCAACGGCGATGGTTCCTGGTTCGCGATCGCCGACCAGAGCGGCCGCGGCCAGCTGCGCGGCAGCGAGGGCGATCCCGGTGGGGTGGAGCTGCTGCAGGAGTTCGTGCCCACCGTGTACCTGTACGACAACTTCCCCGGCGGCGTCGGCCTCAGCGAACCGCTGTGGCAGCGCCAGGCCGAACTGGTGCAGCGCGCGCGCGAACTGGTGCAGCGCTGCGACTGCAGGGCCGGCTGCCCGGCCTGCGTGGGCCCGGTGCTGGCCGCGCAGGAAGACGATGAGACTTCGCCGCGCGCGCTGGCGCTGCGTGTGCTCGACCTGTTCGATGCCGACGCCTGCCAGCACGTGCCCGACGTGGTGGTGACCACGCGCGACCCGATGGAGCTGCTGGCACCGTGAGCCTGAGCCTGGACAAGCTGCGCCTGCTGCGCCGGCAGGCCGGCGACCCGAAGGCGAGCACACCGGCCGCGCCGGACGTGCCCCCTGCGCCACCGGCACCCGTGGCCGCGAACGATGCGCGGCAACCACCGGCCGAACGTTCGGTGTTCGCCTGGGTCGAACAGGAGATCCGCCACAAGCCGACCGGCGCTGCGGTCTCCACACCGGCACCCGCACCGCTGCGTCGGCCGGAAGTGGGCGGTCTGCATCGCCTGCTCGGCCTGCGTTCGCGCGGTGGAGCCGCGCCGGCGCGCGCCAGTGCACAGGATCGTCAGCTGCCCGGCGAGGAGATCGCGCCGGGCCTGTTCCTGATCGAATCGCTGCAGCCGCAACCAATCCCGACTGCGCCGCTGTCATTGGCCTTCGCCAAGCGCGAGGACCAGCACGTAGCTGCGCGCGACCTGCTGTTCTTTGATACCGAAACCACCGGCCTGGCCGGTGGCACCGGCACGCGTGCCTTCATGATCGGCGCGGCCGACTGGCACGTGTGCCCGCAACGTGGCGAAGGCCTGCGCATCCGCCAGCTGCTGATGTCCACCATGGCTGCGGAAGAAGCGATGCTGGCCACCTTCGCCAGTTGGCTGCAGCCCTCCACCGTGTTCTGCAGCTACAACGGCCGCAGCTACGATGCGCCGCTGCTGAAGGCGCGCTACCGGCTGGCGCGCCAACGCGATCCGATCACCGCGCTGGACCATGTGGACCTGCTCTACCCCACCCGTCGCCGCTATCGCGGCACCTGGGAGAACTGCAGGCTGTCCACCATCGAGCGCCAGCTGCTGCGCGTGGTGCGCGAGGACGACCTGCCCGGCTCGGAAGCGCCGGGCGCATGGCTGCGCTTCCTGCGCGGCGGCGACGCGGTGAACCTGCGCCGGGTGGCCGACCACAACCACCAGGACGTGGTAACCCTGGCCCTGCTGCTGCAACGGCTGGTGCACGAGGAGCAGCGCGAGCGCGAGACGCTGGCGCTGGTCGCCAGGCAGGACGACTCGCGTTGACCGCAGCGCCCGCTTTTTCCCCGCGATTCACTCAGTCAAGAACTTCCGCAGTCGTCCAGCAAACCCACTGGGCGCGGGCACGTCGCTGCTGGACGAATCGACAGCGGCGGCCTTGATGCGCTCGGCAATGGCGAAGTGATCCAAGGTCGCTTCCAGGTTTGCGGCCCGTTCGTCTACGGCGACCAGCAGCCGTTCCAGGTCCTGCTGTGGGTCAGCATGGAACCAGTCGACGGTGAACTTCAGGGTCTGGCCAAACTGCTGCTCCAGGGGGCGCAACGCCAGGCTGCGCAACTGCATCAGTGCTCCACTGCGCGCAGCGTCACGCACCCACCACGACAGAAACTCCAGCGCCAGCAAGCCTGCCGGGCCGCCGTCCAGTTCAAACTCGATCCCAATCAGCACCTCATGCGACAGATTACCTTCGCTACGCCGCAATACGGCCAGCGGTAGATCCGCGTAGGGCAATAGCGACAATTCGTCTACAGCCAGCTCCGACAAATCCTGCTTGGTCACCGAAGCGGTGCGCACGCCAGGAATGGACGAAACCGCATTGATCAGGCGTTGAACGCGCTCAACCATCGGACATGCGCCTTGAGTTGACTGGGTGCAAGACACTAACCGCTGCCCGCACAGGCATCAATCCGCTGCTCTTCGACGACTTCACACACTGTGGCGCTTGCCAGGCACGGATTCAGGCCGCGTTGACACCACTGACACGCGCAGCGGCGACACTGCCCGCTGTCCCTTCACCGGAGCCGTGCCCATGCGCCCTACCACCCTGTTGCTGCTGGCCAGCATCCTGCCGCTCGCGGCCTGCAGCCATGCCGGTGCCAACGGCACCGCCGATACCGGCAGCCTGCCGGCCAAAGTCTCCGATGGCCCGCACGAATGCCGCCCCGAGGCGCTGGAAGCGTTCACCGGCAAAACCGCCGACGAAGCCACGATCAAGAAGCTGGTGGCTGACAGCGGCGCGCGCGGTGCACGGGTAGTCAAACCCGGCATGGCGGTGACCATGGACTTCCGCCAGGACCGCGTGACCGTGCAGGTGAATGCGCAGAACCGCATCGAGCGCGCCAGCTGCGGTTGATGTTCCTTACCGATCCCGCTGGCACCGGGTATCCACCCGCGCCAGCGGGATAAGCTTCCAGCCACACTGCAAGGAGTGCTGTATGCCGAGGTTCCGCAACGGGAAACCGTATCGCCGGTGGTTGGGCTGTCTGTTCGCCACTCTGCTGTGCGTGGCCGCCCCCCCGCTGGCGGCACAAGAGGGCCGGCCCCCATGGTCCGCCACCTGGTTCGCCGCCCAGCAGGACTACGGCGTTACCTTTCCGGACAACATCGTTCCCCCGCCCCCACCCGTCACCCTGGCCGACCAGACCGTACGCATGACCGTACGTCTTTCGCGCGGCGGAGAAACACTGCGCGTTCGCTTCTCCAATCGGTTCGGCAAGGCCCCGGTCACATTGGAGGACCTCCGTATTGCGCCAAGCATGGGCGCCGATGGTATCGTCCTCCACAAGCAGCGCTCATTGCGTTTCAGTGGTGCAGCACGCTTGACGCTCGCCCCCGGCGAAGAGCGCTGGAGTGATCGGATCAACCTGCATGTGGCTGACCAGACGGAACTGTCCGTCAGCCTGTACGTCATGGCACCGACGCCGGTGGTCACCACGCATTCGGTCGGCCTGCAGACCAACTACCGCGCGCCCGGCAACCAGGTCGGCGCGGCCCTGCTGCGCTTCGCCGACCCCATGCGGGCCTATTATTGGCTGGACGCCATTGACGTTGCCGGAAACCAGCCATCGGCGGTACCAGCAGCTGGCGGCAAGCCGGTGGTCATGGTCGCCTTCGGTGACTCGATCACCGATGGTGCCGGCTCTACAGTGGATCGCAATTTCCGCTGGCCCAACCTGCTTGATGACCGTGTCCGCAGTGCAGGCCTGCGCAAGGTCAGCGTAGTCAATGGCGGCATTGCCGGCAATCGCTGGCTGCATGATGGAGTCGGGCCAGCAGGCGTGTCGCGCTTCGGGCACGATGTGCTGGCGGTGTCCGGTGCCAGCCATGCCGTGCTGCTGCTGGGCATCAACGATATCGGCATCGGCCAGCTGCATCCGCCGCAGGCGGTGTCTGCAGCGCAGTTGATCGACGCCCTGCGCACGTCGGTGCAGCGAGCCCGGCAACGTGGGATCAGGGTGATGCTTGGAACGTTGCTGCCCTATGGAGGATCAGGCTACTTCGACGCCGCCGGAGAAACCAAGCGGCAAGCCGTGAACGATTGGATCAGGGCAGCACAGGGCGTCGATGGTGTCATCGACTTCGATCGCATCATGCGCGATCCACAGCGCCCGACCCATCTGCGTCCCAGCTATGACAGCGGGGATCATCTGCATCCCAGTGATGCCGGCTATGCAGCGATGGCGGACGCGTTCCCGATACGCTGGCTGCAGCACTGATTGCCCCAGGGTAGTGCCGGCCGCTTGCCGGCACCCCCCATTGCCGGCCAGCGGCCGGCACTACCGATCAGAGTCGGTCGGCCTTGCCACTGGCCAGTGCGCGCGCGATCACCTGCTGCGCCTGCTGCGATGCCTGTGCATGCACGCGTGCCTGGCGCTCGCCCAACGCGGCCTGTTGGCTGCCCAGCGCCGCCTGGCGGCTGGCCAGTTCAGACTGCTGGCTGGCCAGGCGCTGCATGGCGCGGGTGCGGCTGGCACGCGCGGTTTCGTTGTCCACTTCCTGCATCGCACGACGCGCCTCGGCGGCAGCCTCACGTGCGGCCTCACGTGCAACCGCCGCGTCGTTGGTCGCGCCCCGCGCCGCCTTCGCCGCTTCGGCCGCCGCTTCGCGGTTGATGTCATGCGCGGCCATCGCACTGCGCGCGGCCTCCGCTGCGGCCAGTGCCAGGCGGCGCGCCTCTTCACCCTGCAGACGCCCCATCTCACCCATCTGCTTGCCCAGGTCGCCCTGCTGGCGGCCCAGCGCACTCTGCTGGCGGCCCAGTTCGCTCTGCTGGCGACCAAGGTCCGCCGCACCGGCATAGGCGCGCTGCAGCGACTGGATCAACATCGGGTCGCGCACCACATAGCGCTTGTCGCCCTGGCGGAACCACAGCGCCGGGCCCTTGCCGAGCTGCCGGCGGGCCACCATCACGTCGTCCATGCCGCCGTTGGCGAAGGTCGAATCACCATCGACCAGCACGAAGGCCTCCCGGGGCGACTTGCCCAGATCGAGGCGACCGTAGGTCGTGATGGAGGAGGTGGTGGTCGTGCCGTCATGGTCCTCATCCATGCCAGCGGCATCGTCGACATCGGCCACATCGGCATCGTCAGGACCGGAGGGTTCTTCCATATCGGCCGGTTCTGCGGGCGGTGCGGGAGCCACCGGCTCGGCCGGAACGCGCGCGGCCGAGGCTGGTGCGGGCGGCGCTTCCGGGGCCTTCGGCGGCCGCGGCACAGCAACCTTCGGTGCGGCCGGAGGCGCAGGCGGTGCCGGCGGCACCGGCGCTGCGACCAGCCGCATCGGCGCCACGCCCACCACCACCACGACGGCGGTCAACGCCATCGCCAGCAGACGCGGGCAGGACCGGTGCGACTGCAGCGAAAGCAGGCGACGCTTGAGGCTGGTGGTGCTCGGTGCGGCACTGGCCACGCCCAGATGCGGCTGCGCTGCCACGCCCAGCTGCAGCAACAGGCGGCCATAGGCCTGGCGGCTGGCGCCATGCTGGCCGACCACGGCCGCATCCACTGCTTCCTCGCGGGCCTGGGCGTATTCGCGCACCGACAGGCGCAGCAGCGGGTGGAAGAAGAACAGGTGCTGGGCCAGCGCGGGCAGCAGGCCCCATTGCAGGTCACGGCGCTGCAGGTGCTGCAGTTCGTGGGTCAGTGCCAGGTCCAGCGCGTCACCCTGCAGGGCGTTGTCGCCGGCCGGCAGCAGCAGCACCGGGCGGAACGGCCCGACCAGCTGCGGCGAGTCCACCTGCGCGCTCATCCACAGCCGCGGCGCAGGGCGCACGCCGTGCGCGTCGGAGGCCAGCTGCAGGGCCTGCACCAGCGCCTCGTCCTCGCAGGGATACGCCGCAGCCAGCAGTGCGCGGCAGCGGCGCCACTCACCGAAGGTGCGCAGCCCCATCATCAGCACGCCGGACAGCCACAGCGCGGCCAGTGCGACCGCCCACCATGCAACTGCCGGTACATCGGCCGTGGGCAGCGGCATCGCGGCCAGCAACTGCGCAGAGGCCTCCGGGGCCAGCGGGTAGACGATGTCAGCGGCCACGTCGGTCGCGGTCATCGCCACCGCCTGCGGCGCCGGCAGCCAGGCCAACTGCAACGGCTGGCTCCAGAACAGGCCGAGCACGGCCTGCAGCGAGACCAGCCACCACAGGCGGCAGCGGGTCGCCGCCGACAGCGACGGCAGCGCGCGGCACAGGCCGTACACCAGCGCCACCAGCAGCACGGTCTGCAGGCTGGTCCAGCCCAACCGTTCCAGCATCGGAATCAGCATCGTGGTGTCCATGGCTCAGCCCTCGTGGCGACGCGATTGGAGTTGGGCGACCAGCGCTTCCAGCTCGGCCAGCTCGTTGTCGCTGACCTGCTGGCGCTGCGACAGGTAGGCCACGAACGGCGACACCGAGCCCTGCAGGGTGTTGTCGACGAACTGGGCCACGGCACCCTGCAGCACGCTCTGCGGGCCACGGGTGGCCTGGTAGCGGTAGACGCCGTCCTGCTGCCGGCGCTGAAGATACCCCTTCGCCCGCAGCCGCTCCATCATCGTCAGCACGGTGGAACGGGCCAGGCCGCGGGCCTCGCCGTAGCCACTGGCGACCTCGCCGACGCTGGCCGGCGCATGTTCATCGATGTACTGCAGCAGGGCCAGTTCCTGGTCCCCGATGGTCTTGCCACGCATGACACCACTCCCTTGACTACACGTGTCGTCACTGTCAGCTTGACGACAACTGTAGTCAACCCCCCGGAAGTCATGGGCCGACGAACGGTAGGCACCACCGAGCGCTTAAACCTTTGACCCGCCCGCTGCATCCGATCCGCAACGCCCCGCTGGAATTCCGCATGTCCCGCCCAATGCTCCGAGTCCTGCTCATGCTCATCAGTGCACTGCCCTTCGCCGCCGTCTCTGCCAGCCAGGACCAGGCCAACGACCAGACCCGCCGCCTGATCCGCCAGATCATGCTGGAGCAGCGCATCCCGGGATTGCAGATCGCGGTGGTCAAGGACGGGCAGACGGTGTTGTCCGAGGCCTACGGGCTGGCCAACGTGGAGAACGGTGTGCTTGCCTCGCGCGACACCCGCTTCCCGCTCAATTCGGCCACCAAGGCGTTCACCGGCGTGGCGGCCGCGCAACTGGCCCAGCAGGGGCAGCTGGATCTGGACGCACCGGCCTCGCGCTACCTGGATGGCCTTCCGCCAGCGTGGAGAGACGTACGCGTACACCAGCTGCTGGCGCATACCTCCGGCCTTCCCGACATCCTTGATGCGAAGGGACTGCTGGGCGGTGGCTCAGAAGCGCAGGCGTGGGCGGCCGTCACTGCGCAGCCGCTCGAAGCCGAACCCGGGCAGCGCTTCGCCTACAACCAGACCAACTACGTACTGCTGGCACGAATCATCGCGAAGCAATCCGGCATGCCCTACGAACGTTTCCTCGCCACCGGCCAGTTCAGCAGCGCGCGCATGGCCCGCACCACCTTCGGCGACAGCTACGACCTGATTCCCGATGCGGCGACGATGTACAGCCTGGCCCCGCGTGCCACCGACGCTGCGGATGCACCGTCCCGCCTGTCGCACTGGTTCTACGACATACCGCCTTCGCTGTGGGCCGGTGGCGGCATCCTCACCACCGCCGACGACACCGCGCGCTGGCTGGTCGCGCTGATCGAAGGCCGCCTGCTGCCGGAGACCGCCCTGCGGCGGATGTGGAGCGCAGAGCGCCTGGCGGATGGCCGTGCCGGCCCGTGGGCGGGGGGCTGGCCGGTACTGCGCGCATCGCCCGACCTTCAGGTGGCCGGTATCGGCGGTGCGCGCTCGGCGTTCGTGGTCTATCCCGAGCGCGGCGTGGCGGTGGTGGTGCTGACCAATCTTGTCGGTGCCAATCCGCAGCAGTTCATTCCACGCATTGCCGATTTCTATGCGCGCGATGCCTCAACGCCCAGTCACGAACGGGTCGCCCCTGCACGGCAATAACGGGCTGTCATCGCAGGGCCATAGCCCGGCCGGCACGGTCCTGGCCACTTCGAAGTGATCCTGGTTCCAGCGCAGGAAACCGCCGTGGATGGCATTGCCATGGTCGAAGCTGCGCGCATCGTCGGCTAATGGCTGCTCAGGGTCGGCTTCGGCCACCCAGCGCACCACCGGTACCTTGTCCAGCTGCGCGATGAAGGCGAACAGATCGCCCGCGCCCCTGTCCTGGTAAGCCGTCATCGTCGCCGCATCAGGCAGCTCGGCCTGCGCCAGCAACGACGCGGTGACATCCTGCAGCGGTGCGGCTCCCTGTGCGATGTAGGCGCGCATGCCCGTGGTGGTTGCTGGGCAGTCCTGCAGCTGCACGAGATACCCGGTGGTACCGCCACTGCTGGAGAACGAGCGCATCCAGTAGCGGAAACGCGGACCGCTGCGATCGGTGACCATGAAATCCTGCTGGCCACCCTGCGCGGGAATGGAAAGCACCTGCGCATTGCCGGCACTCTCCACGTTGCACTTCAACTGCGCCAGCACCCGCCTGGCCGGTTCGGGCAGCACAGCGTAGCGGCCGCCGGGATGGGCGCTGCCGGAAGCTTCCGGCAATGCAGGCAATCCGCGTTCAGTGGGTCGTGCCTGCGCAGGCAAGGTCTCCGGTTTCGCCTCAGGCTTCGCTGCGCGTGCGACCGGCACGGTGTGCTCCCCGGCGGGTGCACATGCGCTGCACGCCAGCAGCAACACCCACGGCAAACCGGACATCAAGGGTAGACGGATCATCCTTCAACGTACTCCCATCGCGGGTGTTTCGTGCTGCTGTGCCGGCGCGGGCACGGGTGCACCCTGTTCGCGCGCTTGCTGCTGCAGCTGGCGCAGGCTGGTTTCCACCGCAGTCTCGCGCACCTCGGCTGCGTTGACGCCTGCGCGCACGGCCGCCGGGTCGCCCGGAGTGCCCTGCACCAGGAACAGTGTCTCACCCGCAGCGCGGCCGCCACTGGGATTGCTGGCCACGATCTGGTCGACCCGGGTGATGCCTGCGGCCTTCGCTTCGCGCAGCATCACCAGGCTGTAGTCATCGGCGTGCTCGGCGTAGCGCCCGCCCAAGGCCTGCAGGTGCGTGCTGATCTGCTGCTGCAGGGCGTGGTCGCGATGCTGCGGCTGCCGGGGATCGTCATTGGCCGCGAGCGGTGTGTCCTGTCCCAGCCCGCGCGCCTGGCCCGGCGCAACCGAGGTCAGCACATACTGCCAACGGTTCTGCCCGGGGGTGCCGCGTACCGTCGCCACGAAGTCGTCGTACTCACCGCCGCCGATGGTCTGGCAGCCCGCCGAATCGGTATTGGACCGGCTGCCACGATGGATCTTGAAGGTGTCGTTGAGGTCCTGCACGCCCTGGGTATCGCGCGCATCGAACCAGCCATCACCATTGCTGTCGCGCTCCACCCGTCCAGCGCCGGCGGTGATGGCCGCCTGCGAAGGGCGCAACGCGAACTCATCGGGATGGCCGTTGCGCGGATGCGTGGTCGCGCGCATCTCGGTGGTGCCTTCGCCCAACCGTCCAAGATCCTTGACCCGGTCGCCGTTGACGTCCTCGCCCTCGGTCTTGGTACGCGGCGCCACGTTGCCGAAGCCAGGGCTGCGTGGCGTGGTCTTGGCGTGTCCGTCGTACTGGGCGGTCGGTTCTGTCGTGGCCTGGTTGAACTCGCGCACATGGCCGTGGCCCTGCGCATCCTTCCACAGCACCACGATGCGGTCGTCGTAGACACCACGTCCTCGCGCCTCGGTGGTGCGGTTCTCGTCGCGCAGCCCCAGCACCACGCGATCCTGCGTGGCCATCGCATCGTTCGCGGCGGCGTTGCCGCGCTGGGCCACGATGCTGCCATACACGTCGTACTGCTGGGCCTGGCTCAGGCCCGCAGTCTCCGCGGCGTCGGGCATGCGCGGTGGGCGCGTCGCGTCGCTCAGGCGATCCAGCATCGGGTTGACCGTGGCCGCGTCGGTGGCGGATACGCCACCGCTCTGTCGCAGCGCCTCAAGCTCGGTGGCGCCCCGCGCCGCGATGTAGCGATCCAGCGATTCCTGCACCACCGCACGCTGGCCGTTGTGCAGGGCCTCCAGGCGGGCGGCCGCGCCACGGGCATCGTTCTGCCGCAACAGGGCGACGACTTCATCGGCCGCTGCGTTGATATCCATCTCCGGCATGATCTTTCCCTGAACGTGATCGGTATGGGAGTCCAGCCTACCCCACCGCACCGGCGCAGCCGTTGACACACGCCACACGCCTGCGCGAAGCCCCGTTCAGCAGACGCCACGCCGTAGTGCTGTTCACCCGCGTGGCCCGCCCATCACCGGCAGGATCACCCCGCTGATGTAACTGGCACAGGCCGGCGAGGCCAGGAACACGTAGGCCGGCGACAGTTCCTCGGGCTGTGCAGGCCGGCCCATGTCGCTGTCCTTGCCAAATTCCGCCACGTCCTGCGCCGGCTTGTCGGCCGGGTTGAGCGGCGTCCATACCGGCCCCGGCGCCACGCAGTTGACCCGGATGCCGCGCGGCAGCAGCTGGCTGGCCAGCGATTTGGTGAACGCGTGGATCGCGCCCTTGGTCGCCGAGTAATCGATCAGCGCCTTGCTGCCGAAGATTCCCGTTTCCGAACCGGTGTTGATGATGCTGGCGCCCTCGCCCAGATGCGGCAGCACCGCGCGCGCCATCTGGACGTACCCGCCGATGTTGGTCTGCAGGGTCTCCTGCAGGTGCGCGTCTTCCAGGTCTTCCAGCCGCTCGCAGTGCAGCTGGAACGCGGCGTTGTTGACCAGGATATCGATGCCGCCGAAGGCCTTGGCCACCTGCTTCACCGCTTCGTCGCAGAAGCGCGGATCGCGCACGTCACCGGCGATCACCACGCAGCGACCGCCTTCGCGCTCCACGTGCTGGCGGGTGATGTCCGCGTCCTCGGCCTCGTCCAGGTGCAGCACGGCCACGTCGGCACCTTCGCGTGCGAACAGCACCGCCACCGCGCGGCCGATGCCGGAATCGCCACCGGTGACGATCGCACGCATGCCCTGCAGTTTGCCGCTGCCGGTGTAGTCGGGTGCAAGGAAACGCGGCGCCAGCTCCAGTTCGTGTTCGTGCCCGGGCTTGGCCAGCTGCTGCGCCGGCATCGCCTCCGACTGGCGTCGTGCTCCGGCCTGGGTCGCGGTCTTCTTTGTTGCCTTCTTGGTTGCCTTCTTGGCCGCACGGGCGTCCTTGGCCTTCTCCTGGTCCTGCAGGCGCCGCTGCCGTGCCGCAACGCGGGCGGCGCGGGGATCGCTGGCGGCGGCCTTGCGGGTTGCAGTCTTCAACACGCGCGGGCGATCGGGGTCGGCGATGGTCCTGGTTGCAGTGCTGCCTTTGCGCACCTTGGGTGAGGCTTTGCGGCGGGCGGGGGTTTTCCTGGTGGTGGCCATGCAGGTCTCCTCGGGGGGGGAATGGGATTGCCGGCCAGCGGCCGGCACTACCGGGCGCATGCGCCGCAGTACCGGGGGCGGCGTCCGCCGCTCCTGCAGTGTCTCCACCCCTGCTGTTGGCGGCAGTGAGTGCGCCGTGTCCATGATGTGCACGGCATTCATTCCGCCACCACGTGCGCCGTCGCACCCTGCACGCAATCACACAAGGAACGCCTTCATGAAACACGCCATCGCCACCGCCGCCGTCTGCTTTGCCCTCGCCGCCTGCAGCAGCACACCGGTGGCCCAGGTACAGCCGATCGACGGTGTGATTTCCGGCCAGTGCCACAGCGACAGGGTGCGCGGCGCACTTGGCCTGGCCGCGTCGGACGCCACCGTCGCACGCGCACGGGTGGACAGCGACAGCCTGCACGTACGGGTGCTGCGCCACGACGGCCCGCGGGTGCCGCCGGCCAGCGAAGGCGGCGACCGCCTGACCATCGAAAAGGGCCGTACCAACAACATCACCGCGATCTACTGCGGCTGAGCCGGCGCGCCCTGCGCAGCACGCGCAGGGTCGCCTGTTCCCACTGGCGCGGCCCACGCAGGCCGGCCAGCGTGGCCAGTTCGCCGCGCTCCCAGCCGGCGAACACGCAGGGGTCGATATAGGCCTTGCGGCACACCGCCGGGGTATTGCCCAACAGCGACGCCACTTCGCACACCACCGCGCGCTGCGCCTGCGCCAGTGCGCGCTGGCTGGCCGGTTCCGGCAGTTCGGTGGCGGCGAACGCCTGCACCGCCGCAACCGTCCCGCCCCAGGTGCGGAAATCCTTGGCAGTGAAGTCCTCGCCCATCACCTCGCGCAGGTAGTCGTTCACCGCGCCGGAGTCGACCGGCTGCAGCGCACCGTCGTCATCGCGGTACTGGAACAGGGCCTGCCCCGGCAGCTGCTGCAGGCGCCGCACCAGCAGCCCCAGCCTGCGGTCGCCCACGGTGACCTCCTGCAGCTGCCCGGACTTGCCACGGAAGCGCATGCGCACGCGGCCACCGCGCAGCAGCTCCAGATGCCGGTTTCGCAGTGTGGTCAGTCCGAACGAACGGTTCTGCTGCGCATAGGTCTCATTGCCGACCCGCACCAGCGTGTCCGCCAACAGTGCGACCACCATGGCCAGCACCTTCTCCTTCGGGAAACCGGGGCGCTTGAGATCCCGCGACAGCCGCCGCCGCAGCGTAGGCAACGCCTCGCCAAAGGCGATGATGCGGTCGAACTTGCCGGCATCGCGCTCCCGGGCCCAATCGGGGTGGTAACGGTACTGCTTGCGACCGCGCGCATCACGACCGGTGGCCTGCAGGTGGCCGTTGGCATGGGCGCAGATCCACACCGCGGTGTAGGCCGGTGGGATCGCCAGTGCGCGGATGCGTTGCAGGGTGGTGGCGTCGCGTATCGCGTGGCCATCAGCATCGCGGTAGCTGAAGCCCTTGCCGGCGCGGCGCCGGCTGATGCCCGGCTGGGTGTCGTCGACATAGCGCAGGCCGGCCGCGCGCGCTGCCTGTCGTTCGGGGGTGGAGGGAGTTGGCATGTCTCCAGTGTCGCCGTCGCCATGCCGCGATCCTGTCGATAACACAAGACAAACACGTGAGGGCCGGTTCGCCGCTATGCTCGGGTCTTCACAACCCCTTCCGGAGTCATGATGTCGTTCCCGATTCGCGCCCGTTCGCTCTCCGCCCTGTTGCTGCCGGCCGTGCTGGCCCTGACCGCCTGCCAGGCACCGGCGCTGGATGAACAGGATTCGGCCACCGCCCACGCCCAGCAGGCCGCCGAAGCAGCCAAGGCGCCGGCCGACGACGCCGGCAAGGCTACCGAGGCTCCGCCGGTCGGCACCTGCGATGCCAGCCAGGTACAGAGCCTGGTCGGCCAGGCCTACACCGATGCCCTCGGCAAGCAGGCACAGGAAGATGCAGGTGCCAGCCAGGTGCGCGTGCTCAAGCCCAATGATGTGGCCACGATGGAGTTCCTCGGCGACCGCCTGAACATCGAAGTGGACGACAAGGGCGCCGTCAGCGGCGTGCGTTGCGGCTGAGTCCCGCCCCGCGCCGGCACTGGGTTGCCGGCGCGTTCCGTTGCACCTGCAACCGTGTATTGCGGCGTTGCAGCAACCTGTGATCTAGTCGAGGCATCCGGTGGCCTCACGATGCGCTCCAGGGAATGAGCGGGGACGAGTGTCGCCGCCAACCCTATACGCATCGAGGTAGAGATGGCCCCCCGCAACCGCCAAGGGCTTTACGACCCGCGCTCCGAGCGCGATGCCTGTGGCTTTGGCATGGTCGCCCAGCTCGACGATCAACCATCGCGCCTGTTGGTTGATACCGCCATCGCCGCGCTTTCGCGCATGACCCACCGTGGCGGTGTCGCCGCCGATGGCCTGACCGGTGATGGCTGCGGCCTGCTGCTGCGCCGCCCCGATGCGTTCCTGAAACTGCTGGCGAGTGAGGCCGGCATTGCCGTCGCCGCGCGTTTCGCCGCCGGCCTGGTATTCCTGCCGCATGACGCCGACGCTGCGCAGGCCTGCCGCGCGCAGCTGCAGGCGCAGGTGGAAGCGGTGGGCTGCAAGGTCGCTGGCTGGCGCGAGGTACCGACCGACGACAGCGTCTGCGGCCAACTGGCGCGCGACACGCTGCCGCGCATCGAGCAGGTGTTCGTCGATGCCGGGGTTGGCCAGGATGATGCCGGCTTCGCACTGGCGCTGTTCCTGGCCCGTCGCCGCAGCGAACAGCAACTGCGCGAACAGGCCGACTTCTACGTCGCCACCCTCACCCCGGATGCGATCAGCTACAAGGGCATGGTGCTGCCGGACAAGCTCAGCCGCTTCTTCCCGGACCTGCAGCGCCGCGAGCTGGCCTCCAGCGCGATCGTGTTCCACCAGCGCTTCTCGACCAACACGCTGCCGCGCTGGCCGCTCGCCCACCCGTTCCGCATGCTCGCCCACAACGGCGAGATCAACACCATCGAAGGCAATCGCCGCTGGGCGCAGGCGCGCAGCAAGGTGTGGAAGACGCCGCGCTTTGACATCGCCGAATTCGACCCGGTGATCTCCATGCACGGCTCGGACTCGCAGAGCCTGGACAACATGCTGGAGCTGATGGTCGCCGGTGGCATGGAGCTGATCCAGGCGCTGCGCATCCTGGTGCCGCCGGCCACCCAGTCGCTGGAGTTCAAGGACCCGGACCTGGCCGCGTTCTACGAGTTCCACGGCCTGAACAGCGAGCCGTGGGATGGCCCGGCCGGCATCGTCGCCTGCGACAGCCGCTATGCGGTGTGTACGCTGGACCGCAACGGCCTGCGCCCGGCGCGCTGGATGCTGACCGCCGACCGCCACTTCCTGGTCGCCTCCGAGGCCGGCGTCTGGGAAGTGCCAACCGAGCGCGTGGTGCGCAAGGGCAAGCTCGGCCCCGGCGAGATGGTCGCCATCGACCTCAAGCGCGGCGACCTGCTCGACTCCGACGCGGTGGACCGCATCAACCGTGGCCGTGCGCCGTACAAGCAGTGGCTGCAGCAGGGCGTCACCTACCTGCAGACCGAGCTGATCGATCCCTCGCTGGTGGAGGAACCCTTCGACGAAGCCACCCTGCGCAGCTACCACAAGCTCTACCAGCTCAGCAGCGAGGAAGTGGAGCAGGTGCTGCGGCCGCTGGCCGAGACCGAGCAGGAAGCCACCGGCTCGATGGGCGACGACACGCCGATAGCCGTGCTGAGCCAGCGCAGCCGCCCGCTGTACGACTATTTCCGCCAGGCCTTCGCGCAGGTCACCAACCCGCCGATCGATCCGCTGCGCGAAGACTGCGCGATGTCCCTGTCCACCCAGCTCGGCAAGGAGACCAACATCTTCCATGCCGGCCCGGAGACGGTGAACCACGTCATCCTCAACTCGCCGGTGCTGAGCCAGCGCAAGCTGCGCCAGCTGCTGAAGATGGAGCAGTACGTGCAGGCCAACCGCCTACTCGACCTGTCCTACAGCGAGGACGAGGGCCTGCGCGCCGGCATCGAGCGCATCTGTGCCGAGGCCGAACAGGCCGCGCGCGATGGCATGGTGATGCTGCTGCTGTCCGACCGCTACCCGGTGGCCGGTCGGCCGATGGTGCATGCGCTGCTGGCCACCAGTGCCATCCATCACCACCTGTCGCGGCTGGGCCTGCGCTGCGACGTGAATCTCATCGTCGAGACCGGCACCGCGCGCGACCCGCACCACATGGCCTGCCTGCTCGGCTTCGGTGCCACCGCGGTATACCCGTACCTGGCCTACCAGACCCTGTTCGACCTGGGCCGCCGCGGCATCCTCAAGCTGAGCAAGGGCGGTGAGCAGTCGCAGATCGGCCGCCGCTACCGCAAGGGTGTCTACAAGGGCCTGTCGAAGATCATCTCGAAGATGGGCATCTGTACCGTGGCCAGCTACCGCGGCGCGCAGCTGTTCGAGATCATCGGCCTGGAACCGGAAGTGGTGGACCTGTGCTTCCCGGATACCGCCTCGCGCATCGGTGGTGCTGGCTTCGCGCGCCTGGATGCCGACGCACGCGAGCTGTGCGTGCAGGCCTGGGACGCGCAGCAGGACGTGGACGTGGGCGGCCTGCTGAAGTACGTGCACGGCGGCGAGTACCACATGTACAACCCGGACGTGGTCACCACCCTGCAGCGCGCGGCGCGCAGCGGTGACCCGCGTGCCTGGCAGCAGTACTGCGATGCCGTGCACGCACGGCCGCCGTCGGCGCTGCGCGACCTGCTAGAACTGGTGCCGGTGGCCACGCCGGTAGCGCTGGAAGAGGTGGCTCCGGCCAGTACCCTGTTCCCGCGCTTCGATACTGCGGCGATCAGCCTGGGCGCACTGTCGCCGGAAGCACATGAAGCATTGGCCATTGCCATTAACCGCCTCGGCGGCCGCAGCAATTCCGGCGAAGGCGGCGAGGATCCCGCCCGCTATGGCACCGCAAAGCGTAGCAAGATCAAGCAGGTCGCCTCGGGCCGCTTCGGCGTCACCGCTGAGTACTTGGTCAACGCCGAAGTGCTGCAGATCAAGGTCGCGCAGGGCGCCAAGCCCGGCGAGGGCGGCCAGCTGCCGGGCCACAAGGTGAACGAACTGATCGCGCGCCTGCGCTAT
This sequence comes from Stenotrophomonas sp. YJH_SMC_14-1, assembly GCF_059372275.1. Classification (NCBI taxonomy): domain Bacteria; kingdom Pseudomonadati; phylum Pseudomonadota; class Gammaproteobacteria; order Lysobacterales; family Lysobacteraceae; genus Stenotrophomonas; species Stenotrophomonas sp. YJH_SMC_14-1. Next base: position 138,148 of record NZ_JCAFVK010000006.1, on the reverse strand, counting down.
GCCCGGCCCGGGATCGGCCTGATCTCGCCGCCGCCGCACCACGACATCTATTCGATCGAAGACCTGGCGCAGCTGATCTACGACCTCAAGCAGGTCAACCCGACCGCGCTGGTGTCGGTGAAGCTGGTCAGCCATGCCGGCGTGGGTACGATCGCCGCCGGCGTGGTGAAGGCCGGTGCCGACCTGATCACCATCTCCGGCCATGACGGTGGCACCGGAGCCTCGCCGGTCAGCTCGATCCGCTATGCCGGCGTGCCGTGGGAGCTGGGCGTGGCCGAAGCGCACCAGGCGCTGCTGGCCAACGACCTGCGCGGGCGCACCCTGCTGCAGACCGATGGTGGCCTGAAGACCGGACTGGACGTGGTCAAGGCCGCGCTGCTGGGCGCGGACAGCTTCGGCTTCGGCACCGCGCCGATGATCGTGCTGGGCTGCAAGTACCTGCGTATCTGCCACCTCAACAACTGCGCCACCGGCGTGGCCACCCAGGACGAGCGCCTGCGCGAGAACCACTTCACCGGCCAGCCCGAACGCGTGGAGAACTTCTTCCGCCTGCTGGCGGAGGAAGTGCGCGGCTGGCTGGCGTACCTGGGTGCACGTTCGCTGGAAGAGATCGTCGGCCGTACCGACTTGCTGCGGCAGATCGAGGCCGCGCCCCGCGATGGCGTGCGTGTGGACCTGTCGCGCCTGCTGGCCGATGCCCGTTACGAGGGCAGCCACTGCGCCGCCCAGCGCCTGTACGAATCGCCGGACAGCCTGGCCACACAGATGGACGGCCTGCTTGCCCAAGCCATCGAACACAAGCGCGGCGGCGAGCATCGCTTCCTGATCCACAACACCGACCGCAGCATCGGCACGCGCCTGGCCGGTGCGGTGGCGCGCGCGCACGGCAACCAGGGCATGGCCGAGGCACCGCTGGAACTGCGCTTCCGTGGCAGTGCCGGGCAGAGCTTCGGCGCGTTCAACGTGGGCGGCCTGCATCTGGAAGTGGAAGGCGAAGCCAACGACTACGTCGGCAAGGGCATGGCCGGCGGCCGCCTGGTGGTGCGCCCGCCGCGTGGCGCGCGCTTCGAAGCGCGCAGCACCGCGATCATCGGCAACACCTGCCTGTACGGCGCCACCGGTGGCGAGCTGTTCGCCGCTGGCCGCGCCGGCGAGCGTTTCGCGGTACGCAATTCCGGCGCGCTGGCGGTGGTGGAAGGTGCCGGTGACCACTGCTGCGAGTACATGACCGACGGCGTGGTGCTGGTACTGGGCAAGGTCGGCCTGAACTTCGGTGCCGGCTTCACCGGTGGCCTGGCCTACGTGCTGGACGTCGACCGCGATTTCGTCGACCGCTACAACCACGAGCTGATCGACATCCATCGCGTCTCCGCCGAGGGCTTCGAGAACTACCGCCAGCACCTGCACCGCCTGATCGGCCGCCACCGCGAGCTGACCGGCAGCATCTGGGCGCAGCAGATCCTGGACGAGTTCCGCGATTACATCGGCAAGTTCTGGCTGGTCAAACCGAAGGCCGCCAGCATCGAGTCGCTGACCGAAACCCTGCGACGCGCCGCGTAACGGTAGTGCCGGCCGCTGGCCGGCAACCCAGGACCACGTAGTGCCGGCCGCTGGCCGGCAACCGCAAAACACCACAGAGCCCGCCATGAGCCGCAAGCACGCCTTCCAGTTCCTCGACCTGCCCCGCAGCATGCCGCAGCGCATTCCGGTGGAACTGCGCACGTCCGGCGACTGGGGTGAGTTGTACGGCAAGTTCGGTAAGGAAGATGCCCAGTACCAGGCCGGTCGCTGCCTGGACTGCGGCAACCCCTACTGCAGCTGGAAGTGCCCGGTGCACAACGCCATTCCACAGTGGCTGCAGCTGGTGCAGGAAAACCGCATCCACGAAGCGGCCACGCTGTGCCACAGCACCAACCCGCTGCCGGAAGTGTGCGGCCGGGTCTGCCCGCAGGACCGGCTGTGCGAAGGCAGCTGCACACTGGAGGAATTCGGCGCAGTCACCATCGGCGCGGTCGAGAAGTACATCGTTGATACCGCGCTGGCCACGGGCTGGCGCCCGGACCTGGGCGCGGTGCAGCCGACCGGCCACAGCGTGGCGGTGATCGGCGCCGGCCCGGCCGGGCTGGCCTGTGCCGACCGTCTGGCGCGCGCCGGCATTGCCGCCGTGGTCTACGACCGCTACGAGCAGATCGGCGGCCTGCTGCAGTTCGGCATTCCCAGCTTCAAGCTGGACAAGGATGTGATCCACCGCCGCCGCGAAGTGCTCGAGGGCATGGGCGTGCAGTTCCGCCTCGGTGTGGAGATCGGCCGTGACCTCAGCGTGCAGCAGCTGCTGGACGGCCACGATGCGGTGTTCGTCGGTACCGGTGCCTACCGCTATACCGACGGTGGCCTCGACGGCCAGGACCTGAAGGGCGTGCTGCCGGCACTGCCGTTCCTGGTGCAGAACAGCCGCATCGTCGGCGGCGATGATCCGAAGGGCCGGCCGATTGCCGGCTGGGAAGACAGCATCGCCCTGCCCGACCTCAACGGCAAGCGCGTGGTGGTGCTGGGCGGCGGTGATACCGGCATGGACTGCGTGCGCAGCGCGGTGCGGCTGGGCGCGGCCAAGGTCACCTGTGCCTACCGCCGCGACGAAGCCAACATGCCCGGCAGCGCGCGCGAAGTGGCCAATGCGCGCGAGGAAGGCGTGCGCTTCCTGTTCAACCGCCAGCCGCTGTCGATCGAAGCCGGCGCCGACGATGAGGTGATCGGCGTGACCGTGGTCGAAACCCGGCTGGGTGAGCCCGATGCCAATGGCCGCCAGAATGCGGTGCCGATCGACGGCAGCGAATCGCTGCTGGAGGCCGATGTGGTGATCATCGCCTTCGGCTTCTCGCCAACCGTGCCGGCGTGGCTGGCCGAGCACGGCGTGGAAGGCCGGTCCAACGGCCGCATCGTGGCTGGCGGCAAGGACCGCCTGCCATTCCAGACCGCGCACCCGCGCCTGTTCGCCGGCGGTGACGCAGTGCGTGGCGCCGACCTGGTGGTGACCGCCGTGGCCGAAGGTCGCGACGCCGCCGCCAGCATCATCCGCCTACTGGCGCACTGATTCCGGCGCCAGCAGCACGGCCAGCAAGCCCCGCAGTTCCTGCGCCGCCACCGGCTTGGCCAGGAAATGATCGATGCCCGCTTCGCGGCAGGCCTCGCGGGTGCGATCCAGCGCGCTGGCCGTGAGCGCGATGATCGGGACCTGCGCGCGAACCGCGCAGGCGTCGGCGCGGATGGCCCGTGCCAAGGCAAAGCCATCCATGTGCGGCATGTGGCAGTCGGTGATGACCAGGTCGAACGCCCGCGCCTGCCAGGCCTCGAAGGCCTGGCGACCATCGGTGCAGGCGTGCACCTGCAGACCCAGATCATGCAGGCGCTGCTCCAGCAGATGCAGGTTGGTGGGGTGATCTTCAGCTACCAGCACCCGCGCCGACGACAGTGGCCGCGCCGCCTCTGCCGGAAGCGGCAATGCCTCGGCAGGCAACTCACAGGCGTCCAGATCCAGTTCCAGCCACACGGTGGTGCCCTTGCCTGGCGCGCTGCGCAGGCACAGTTCTGCTTTCATCGATGCAGCCAGTTCACGGCAGATCGCCAGGCCCAGGCCGCTGCCGCCGAAACGGCGCGTTGTCGATGCCTCGGCCTGGGTGTAGGCAGCGAACACCGCCTGTTGCCGTTCCGGGCTGATGCCCACCCCGCTGTCACTGACCTGCAGGCGAAGACGTTGGCCGCGATCGTGCTGCTGCAGCACCTGCACCTGCAGATCCACGCCGCCATGCTCGGTGAACTTGAGCGCGTTGCCGGCAAGGTTGAACAGGATCTGGCGCAGACGCAGGCCGTCGGCCAGCGATCCGGCCTGCAATTCCGGATCAAGTTCGATCCGCAGATGCAGGCCCCGGCTGGCCGCCACCGGCATCAGCAACTGCTGCACCGCGCGCACCAGTGCCGCCACGCTCGTGGGTCGCAGCTGCAGCGGCAGTGCCTGCAGCCGTTGGCTGTGCAGCACGTCGTCCAGGATCTGCCGCAGCATCTGGGCAGCATCACCCACGGTCACCAGGACCTGTTGCTGGCGATGATCCAGATCGCTGTCCTCCAACCGCTCGAGCATGCCCAGCAGGGTGCTCATCGGCGTACGGATCTCGTGGCTCATGGTTGCCAGGAAGTGGGCCTTGGCCAGCGCTGCCTGCTCGGCCGCACGGCGCGCCTCGGCCAGCGCATGGGTGCGCGCCTGCACTCCGCTTACGTCGATCCAGTAGCCACTCCACTCGACGTCGCCGCTGTCCAGGGACAGCGGCCGTCCATGCGAGTGGACCCAGCGCCAGCCTAGTGGCGAGCGCGTGCGGAAGGTGACATCGATCGGGCCCCGCGCCAGGGCAGCGGCGTCGACGGTGTCCATCAGCCGCGAGCGATCATCGGGATGAACCGCTGCCAGCAGGCGCTGATGATCGATCAGGGCGGTTTCCACGCTGATTCCGAACAACGCCTGCACGTCGCCTGCGATCTGGGGAAAGCTGTAGTGGCCGGTGGCAGAGCGACGCGCCTGATAGACCACCGCTGGCAGGTTCGAGGTCACCTCCTGCAGGCGTTGCGCAGCCACGCGGCGACGCTCGCTCTCGCGATGCACGCGCCAATAGCCGAAGGCGTACACCAGCATGAGCGCCAGCAGGGTCAGCGAGGCCGGCACCAGCCAGCGCAGGGGGGACGCAGGGGGCGGGTGTCGCGGCTGGTTCGGCAGCCAGGCCGTGCGGATCGCCTCGCGTTCGTTCGCGGTCAGCTGCGACACGGCCCGCTCGAACACCGGGATGACGTCGGCGCAGGCGGGCACGGTGGCCAGCACCGGCGCGTCGTCGATTCCGGCCGGCGCAGCGATTACCAGCGGCTCGCCCCGATAGTGGCGCAACGCGGCCTCGACCTCTCCAAGATTGGCGACCACGGCATCGACCAGGCCCGTGCCCAGCAGTGACAGGGCGTCGTCGATGGGGGCGGGGGGCAACAGCTGCACGCCAGATGCCTGTTCGGTCAGCGCCCCGACCAGCGACAGCGGGTCGGGACTGGCCACGGTGCCTCCGCGCAACGCCTCCAGACCCAGCACCGGCGATGCATCCCGGCGCCGCACGATGACCTGTGGCAGCTGCACGTAGGGCGCACTGGCCACCCACCCCGTCGGCAACTGCGAGCGCGACCAGCCCAGCAGTGCCTGGACGTCGGGCGGCACCGTTCCCTCGGCGATGGCGGCGGTTGGCAATGGCTGCATCTGCAGTGGTCGCTGCGCGCCCAGCAGCTTCAGGTACTGCGCGCTGAGCCCGCGCGGCTGGCCCTGCTCGCTGGAGGACAACGGCGCGCGGTCGGCGGGCCAGGCAATGCGCAGCGGCGTCCTGCAATCCGCAGCGGCGGCCAGGGCAGGCAACAGCAGGCCGGCCACGACCGCGGTGGCGGCACGCAGGCCAGCGGCGTTCACGATGGGCATCCTCTTCTGGCGGGCGGAATGAACGGCCGCGCAGCGGTACCGCTGCCTCTTACGCTAGCGGCGCGTGGACGGGGCGCAATGAAGAAAGTTGTAGAAACGCCAAGATAGGTGAATGGCGACATACACTGCCGCTTTCACCCGTCTCTGCGGAGCATTCGATGCGCATCGGCCTGGCTGCCAACCGTCTCCATCACCACGACGCGCGCGCCGCCCTGTTCCGCTGGCTGCGCGTCAGCGAACCCGGCCTGCGCGAGCTGGGCGTGTCGCTGCACGCGGTCGGCCGCACCCATGACGCGATACAGCGTCAGGGCTTCCTGACCGGATACGCGGGCCTGCATCGCTACCCCTACGGTCGCGAGGGTGGCTTGATGAAGCTGGTGGCCGAGGTGGTTGGCATGGGGCCGGATCGGACACTGGATGGCGCGGTCTACCTGATCGATCCGGTCGATCCATCCTCGGTGTTTCCGGAAGCCACGGCGCTGAAGCGGCAGTGCGTGATCCACGGCAAGCCTTTCATTTCCACCGTGGCCACCGCGCGCGACTGGATCGAGGTGGAACGCATCCATGCCGGACTGGTTGCCGATGCTGGCACCGACGACCTGCATGCGTTCGAAGGACAGACGCTGGCGCTGATCGCGCACGACGCGATGAAGCCGGCGATGCTGGCCTTCGCCGATGAGCACTTCGATGTGCTGGCGCGGTTCGGTGAGCGGGTGGCAACCGGAACCACCGGCCAGCGCTTGAACGAGCTGGCGTGGAGCCGTGGCTGGCCCAGCGATACGCCCTGGGTGACGCGCTACCAGAGCGGCCCGATGGGCGGCGATGCGCAGATTGCCGACCGGGTACTGGAAGGGCGCTGCCAGCGCGCGATCTTCTTCGAGGATCCGCACGTGGCGCGCCAGCATGAGGCGGATATCCAGCTGCTGGAGCGCGCGGTGACGACGGTGACCGACCAGGCGGTGTGCATTACGGCGCCGCGGGTGGCGGCGCGCTGGGCGGCGGCGGCGGCGTTGCGGGCGGGGTGAGGGTTTCGGCCAACGGCTGCGCCCCTCGTGGTGGGTGGGGGCTGCACGATCATGAGGTTGGCCGGGATGGGTGGAATTGCGGGGGACGCCGTGAACCCGTCCCTGGGGGCTTGGCCGCGGCATCCATGCCGCGGACACCGCCGCAATCCCACCCATCCCGTCCTTCGACAGTTTCCGGTGTGCCCACCACGGAAGAAAGAAGGAAGAGCAGGAGCGGGTCGCGCGCTCTTCTGTAGAGCCGAGCCATGCTCGGCCGCTCTTCAACGTGATGACTGGAACCCCGCGCTGCGCGCGTCAGCCGAGCATCGGCTCGGCTCTACAACAGCTGGCGAAGCATCGCCTTCAGTCGCCGACCTTCCAGCTGGAAGTAGTCGCGCTGTTCGCGCCAGGCGGGGAAGCGTTGTTCCACTTCGTGCCAGAACGCGGGCGAGTGGTTGGGCTGGATCAGGTGGCAGAGCTCGTGCACCAGCACATACTCGAACGCTTCCGAACGACCGAGCACGAGGGCCAGGTCCAGTGCCATGCTGCCATCGGGGGCGAGCGAGCCCCATTGCGAGGACATCACCTTCAATCGCAGGCGGCTGGGTGCGCGCGGCAGTGTGGGCAGGTACTTCGGCAGCCAGCGGCCGACGTCGGCGCGGGTCTGTGCTTCGTAGAACTCGCGCAGCAGGCGACGCAGGGTGGCGTCACCACCACGTGTCGGCCACTGCACGCAGGCGCCGTGTGCGTCGATCTCCAGGCGCGCGTAGCGGCCTTCCTGCCAGCGCAGCGGCAACAGTTCGCCGCGCAGGGGCAGCACGCCGTCTTCGCCCGGCTGCAGCGGTGCCGGCAGGTCCTGGCCCTGGTACTGGCGCAGCTGCAGTGCCAGCCAGTCGCGGTGCTGTTCCAGGAAGCGTTCGCCCATCACCAGGCTTGCGCGCGGCGGCAGGGTCAGGCGTGCACCGCGTTCGTCCACGCTCAGCTTGATCCGGCGCGCACGCGGATCACGCACGCGCAGTACCTCGATCTCGGCATCCTCCAGGCGCAGGCGAACAGTGTCGCGCTGTACGGTGGCGGGCGGGGTCGGGCTGATCAGGCGGCGCAGCAGACGGCTCATGCGCCCAGCATAGCGCCGCTTCGGGCCGCCGGATGACCGGCGGCCGTCGGGCTGCCTGTTCAGTCAGCCTTGCTGAGCTTGAAGGCTTCTTCCAGCAACAGGAACAGACGGCGGATCTCGGCGCTCTGCAGGGCGAAGCGGGCGTCGAACTCGGCGCGGCGGCCGTCTTCGTCGGCATGCTCCAGCTGGTCCAGGGCACCGTCGAGGAACTTCAGCTTGCGCACGATCAGGTCGTCGCCGATGACGAAGGACAGGTTGTCTTCGAAGATCAGCGCCAGCTTGGTCACCTGCTTGCCGGCGTCCAGGTGCTTGTCGATCTCGTCGCAGCGCAGTTCCTGGTGCTGGCACTTGACCACCGCGCCGCCTTCCACCGGGTCCTTCATCTCGCACTCTTCGCCCAGGCTCAGCCCGGTCGGCAGCGGCTCGCCGGCGATCCAGCCGGTCAGGATCGAACGCGGCGCGACTTCGGCGTTCAGCGGCATCGCCGGGAAGCTGCCGAGCAGGCCGCGGATGTCGGACATGAAGTACTCGCCGGTCTTGCGGCTGGAGGTATCCACCGCCACGTAACCGTGCTGCAGGTCGATGAAGGCGTCGTTGCGCGAGGACTTCACGAAGGCGCGCGGCAGCAGTTCATGCAGCAGGTCGTCCTTCATCCGCTTGCGTTCGCGGCCACCCGGGCGGCGGCCTTCCTTCTCCTCGATCTCCTCCAGCTTGCGCTCGAGCAGGTCGTTGACCACCGCCGCCGGCAGGATCTTGTCCTCGCCGCCCACGGTCAGCCACAGGTGTTCGGCGATGCGGTGGGAGAGCAGTTCCTTCTCCTCGCGGCCGAACGGCGAGATGAAGCCGCGCGAATTCATTTCCAGTGCGCCGACCGGCTTCAGCAGGGCGTGCGGCAGCAGCGTGTCGACTTCGGAAAAATCGGTGGTGGTCGGGAAACGGAAGAACGTCAGGTTGCGAAAGAACATGGAATTCCGGATGGCAAAGAGGAAGGGCGACCGACCTTAAACGGTGGGCGTCTCGGGATCTGCGTCTGCGTCGGCCGGGGAACCGGCCAGCCAGGCATGGGCGTCAGGCAGCGGCGCGTCGTCGCGACGGCCCAGCGCCATGAAGTCGAACAGGGTGGTGTCGGCCAGCTGCGAGGGCCGGACTTCGCCCATGGCGCGCGCGATCTGCTCGATGCGGCCCGGGTGGTCCTTCTCCCACTGCTTCAGCATCAGGCCGACCTGGCGGCGCTGCAGGTTCTCCTGGCTGCCGCACAGGTTGCAGGGAATGATCGGGAACTGGCGTGCCTGCGCGTAGTCGACGATGTCGCTCTCGCGCACGTAGGCCAACGGCCGGATCACCACATGCTTGCCGTCATCGCTGCGCAGCTTCGGCGGCATGCCCGACAGCTTGGCGTGGTGGAACAGGTTCATGAAGAACGTGGCCACCATGTCGTCGCGGTGGTGGCCCAGCGCGATCTTGGTGAAGCCGTGGGTCTCAGCGTAGTTGTACAGCGCACCACGACGCAGGCGCGAGCACAGCGAACACATGGTCTTGCCTTCCGGGATGACCCGGCTGACCACCGAATAGGTGTCCTGCTCGATGATGTGGTACGGCACGCCCAGCCCGGCCAGGTACTCCGGCAGCACGTGCTCGGGGAAGTCCGGCTGCTTCTGGTCCAGGTTCACCGCCACCAGCTCGAACGGCACCGGCGCCTTCTTCTGCAGCTGCAGCAGCACGTCCAGCAGGGTGTAGCTGTCCTTGCCGCCGGACAGGCAGACCATCACCTTGTCGCCGGCCTCGATCATGCCGAAGTCGGCAATCGCCTCGCCGACCTGGCGGCGCAGGCGCTTGGCCAGCTTGTGCTGCTCGCGCTCGGCCACGCGCGGATCGCGGGCGGCGCGCGGCTGGGGATCGGGGAGGGAAATCACGGCACTCATGGGCTCCATTCTAACGGCTCGGAGCGGCCACGGCCGGGGGTCGGGATTCCCCTCTCCCGGCGGTCATCATCGCTGTGTATCCTCGAAGCCGTGGATACCTACGACCCCGCCGAGATTGTCGAACGCCTCGCCGCCCTGCGCGCCGAGCACCGCCTGCTGGATGAACAGATCACCCGCATGGCCGCCAACGGCGAGGATGAACTGGAATCCAAGCGCCTGAAGCGGCGCAAGCTGCAGTTGAAGGACTGCATTGCCAGGCTGGAAAGCCTGCAGATTCCCGACGAACCGGCCTAAAGACCGTCCTGGTGGGTGCCAACCTTGGTTGGCACGGCTGGGAGGTGTGGACCAAGGTCCACACCCACCGCATGGCCCGGCGCTGCCTTCAATCCTGCGGCGCCGGCTCGTCCGGGCGTGCCGCTTCCGGGCTGACCCGTTCGATGGTGTGGCGCAGTTCGCGGCCAAGGATGAACTTGGCGTCCTTGGCCCAGGCATCCAGGCGCTCGTCGAACAGCAGCTTGCTGTTCTCGTCCGGCCACACCAGGCGCAGTTCGCGCAGCTTCTGGATGAAGCCGCGGAACAGGGTGCGGTCGAAGAACTCCGGCGCGGCCGGTGCATAGAGCAGGCTCAGACGCTGCGCCGCCTGCTGGCACAGGCTTTCCAGCTCGGCCGCGCCCAGCACGCCCGGGCCGTTCTTCACCAGCACCGAAATGGCGATGTAGTAGCGCTCGAACGCCTGCTGCAGCGAGTGGCCGATCGCACGCAGGCGGAACACCTCGTCGGTCTGCCCGGTGTTGCGCGCCAGGATGCCGCCGTCGTCGTCATTGACGTTCTGCAGCAGGCCCTCACGCACGAACACGTTGATGGTCTGGTCGATGCGCTGTGCGAATTCGTCCTCGCTCCACGGCAGGAACAGCTCGGCCTGCAGGAATGGGTACACCGTGCGGCCCAGCTGGACCAGGCCGGTACGGCTCATGCGGCGGTTGTTCTGGAAGCAGCAGGCCACCCACGACGAGGCGGTGAACAGGTGCAGCACGTTGTTGCGGAAGTAGCTGAGCAGCACCGCCGTATCGCCGCTGACGCTGAGCACGTCGCCCAGCGGGTGCTTGATGCGGGTGAGGACGTTGATTTCCTCGGCGTGGGCGATGATCCGCTCCGGCGAGTGCGGGGTCACCGTCACCCGGTCCGAATACGGCATCTCGACCAGCAGCGTCTTGCACAGCTCGATCTGCGCGATCAGGTCGGCCTCGCCCATCGCGTGCTTCGGCGTGGACAGCAGCGCCAGCGCCAGCAGGTTGATCGGATTGACGTCGGCGGCGCCGTTGATGCGCACCTGGATGCGTTCGGCCAGCGTGTCCACCGTGGTCGACAGCCACGCCGGTTTCTCGTCCTCGGAGACCGCCTCGCCCTTCCACTCCGGCGCCTTCTCGGCCAGTACGTCGTTCAGTGCGATCGGTTCGCCGAAGTTCACCACCACCTGGCCGTAGTTCTGCTTGAGCACCTTGGGGATGCCCCACAGCAGCGACCAGATCGATTCCTTTTCCTTCGGCCGGCCGGACAGTTCGTCCAGGTAGCTGCCGCCTTCCATCAGCTTCTCGTAGCCGATGTAGATGGGCTGGAACAGCACCGGCTTGCGCGGCTGGCGCAGGAACGCACGCAGCGTCATCGAGATCATGCCGCCCTTGGGCTGCAGCAGTCGGCCGGTACGCGAGCGGCCGCCTTCGACGAAGTACTCCAGCGAGTAGCCGCCAGCCACCAGCTGCGCGACATACTCACTGAGCACGGCCGAGTACAGCGCGTTGCCACGGATCGAGCGGCGGATGAAGAACGCACCGCCCTTTCGCAGCAGGGTACCGACCACCGGCAGGTTCAGGTTGATGCCCGCCACGATGTGCGGCGGCACGATGCCACGGTCGTACAGCAGGTAGGACAGCAGCAGGTAGTCCATGTGGCTGCGGTGGCTGGGCACGTAGACCACTTCGTGGCCCGGCGCGGCGGCCTTGAACTTGTCCAGATGGTGCACCAGCACGCCCGCATAGATGCGGTTCCACACGTGGCTGAGCATGAAGCTGGCCGAGCGCACCACCGGGCTGGAATAGTCCGCGGCGATTTCCCAGGCGTAGGCGTGTGCCTTCTTCCAGGCATCGGCCGTCTTCGAATTGTCGCGCTTGGCCTGCGCGGCGATCGCTTCGCGCACCGGTTCGGCGGCCAGCACCTGGTCCACCAGCAGGCGACGGGTCGACAGGTCGGGGCCGATCACCGATTCACGGATGCGGCGGAAATGGGTGCGCAGCACGCGCTGCAGCTTGCGTACCGTGCGTTCCGGCTCCAGGCCTTCGTCGATGATGGAACGCAGCGAGATCGGCGGCGCGAAGCGGACGATGGTGCTGCGGCCATTGAGCAGCACCGCCAGCAGGCGGCGGAAGCGGCCGACCAGCGCCCAGTTTTCCGAGAACAGCACCGCGAACCAGCCGCTCTGCTTGTCCGGCGCGCGGCCGACGAAGATCGACACCGGCACCAGGTGCACGTCCAGGTCATCGCGCACGCGATGTGCCTGCAGGACCTTGGCCAGCGAGTCGGAATGGGTCTTGGCACCGCGCTGCTCGGGGATCAGCGAATTGCTGGAGCTGCGCCGCGACAGCGCCAGGTAGGCGCGCTTGCGGCCGGTCGGGTCACCGGCCAGCGGCACCAGCGGCGACGGCAGGCCGGCCTGGCGGCAGGCCTTGTCCAGGATCAGCGCGTTGGACAGGCCGTAGTCTTCCAGCACGTACATGACCGGGCGGCCATCGTTGTACTGGCCCGGGTCTTCCGGCTCGATCTTCAGCGACAGCCACGGCTCGACCAGGCGGCCCAGCAACCGTGCCCACAGTGGGCGTCGGCCGGCCGGACGCGCGTGCGCGGGCGGCGGTACCGGGTTCGGGCCGGTACCGGTCGAGGGGGACGCCGGCACCGTATCGGCGGGCGTCGACTGGGATTCTTCGCCGGGGAACGGCAGCGGGTTCTGTTTCGACATCGGCGCCATTATGGCTTAGGCGGCGGCGTTGCCGCTTCCCCACCCTCGGCGGGGGCTTCAGCCGGTGACGGCGACGCAGCGGCGCGGGCCGCATCGGCCTTGCGCAGCAGGGCGTCGGTATCGGCCAGGGTGCGGGTCAGGTACCAATGGCCTTCGCGGCGGCTCAGCGGCAGCTGCAGGCTCATCTCGCGACCGGCGAGGTCGTAGCGCAGGCGTACCAGGGCGTTGTCACCTTCCACCGACAGCAGTTCGCCGCGCACGCTGCGCAACGCGTCGTCCACGCCCAGCCCGTAGCTGCCCAGCACCGCCTTGAGGGTGTGGATGAACGGCGCCAGCTGCGCCAGGCTGCCTTCCATGCCCGCGGCCTGCAGGCCGGCTTCGTCGTCGAAACCGACCTTGTTGGCGGCGCCGACCAGCGCGGCGATGGTGCTGCGTGCGCGGGCCCGGTCACTGATCGGGGCACCCTGCGCCCAGCTGGCCAGGGTTTCGACCAGGGCGATGTAATGCGCCTGTTGGCCAGGCGTATAGCCCTTCTGGTGGCGCAGGTACTGCACACCGAAGTTGCCCATCGATTGTGCGGCCTGGCGAACGGCGCCGGCCTGTCCGGCCAGCTGGCGATCGAAGCTGCGCTGCAGTTCGGCGCTGGCATTGGGCCTGCGCAGTGCGGCCAGCATCGGCAGCAGCTGGTCACCCAGCGGCAGTTCGGTCAGCGGCCATTGGCTGTGGCCTTCGGTCCAGGCCTGTTGCAGGCGCTGGTACTGACTGGGCGGCACCGACAGCTTTGCGTAGCCGACCAGATCGTCCTCGGCCAGGCGCAGCGCCATGGCCTGCACCGCCGCGACCGGCTCGGCCGCCGGCTTGGCCGGGTCCTGGGCCGATTCACGACACGCCGCCACGGCCAGCAGCAGCATGGCTGCCAGCCCCCATCCACGCGCAGACCTTCCTCGCACTGCCACGCTCATGCACTCGGACTCCCCGGACCGGTCCGCATCTTGCGGCCTGTGACGTGACAGCGGCAAGCCGGGACGTCACGGTTTCCGCTGTTGCTTGTGCAAGTCACTGATGGGAATAAAAAAAGAGCCGGGATCACGGGGATCACAGGCTCTTCAAACCGACGCAGGGCCGGTGGACAGTGTTGTGGCACATGTCCGGTCCGAGGACCGGATGCCGGCGATCCTACGCTGCCGCTCAAGTTAAGGCAACACTTCACCTATCGTCGTATAAATCATTGATTTTATTGATCCACCTGATGATGGGCGTAAAAGCAATGAAATCTACGGCAGGTTTTGCGGCGATTCGGGCACAACCGCTTGCTGGACGGATGCAGAAACGCCATCCCGCGCGGGTCGGGATGGCGTTCGGGCCTGCAGCCTGCGCAACGGAATCTCAGCGCGCAGCCAGCGCCGACGCGATTTCCTGCTGGATGGCCCGCGCCGCGGCCTGCGGATCGGTGGCCAGGCGGATCGGACGGCCAACCACGATGGCATCGGCGCCATCGGCAAAGGCCTGGGCCACGCCAACGGTACGCTTCTGGTCATCGCCGACCGGGCCACCGGGGCGGATGCCCGGGCAGACGATCGAGAATCCGGCGCCGGTAGCGGCGCGGATCGGGCCGGCTTCCTGGCCCGAGGCGATCACGCCATCGATACCGGCCGCCTGCGCGGCCAGCGCGCGTTCGACCACTACGTCCACCGGTTCACGGTCGATGCCCATCTGCGCCAGGTCCGGGCGGCCCATCGAGGTCAGCACGGTCACCGCCAGCAGGCGCATGTCGCTGCTGTTGGCGGCGGCGCAGGCTTCCATCATCGCCGGGTGCCAGCCGTGGATGGTGGCGTAGCTGACCGGCCACTGCGACAGGCGCCTGATCACCGCCGCGGCAGTGGCCGGGATATCGAAGAACTTCAGGTCGACGAACACGCGCTTGTCGCGGCGGGCCAGCTCGTCCAGCACCTGGAAGTACTCGCCCGACGCCAGCAGTTCCATGCCGATCTTGTAGAACGCCACGCTGTCGCCGAGGCGGTCGACCCACTCCAGCGCCTGCGCGCGGTCAGGCACGTCCAGCGCGAAGATCAGGCGCTCGTCATCGCGCAGCGGCAGCGGCGCGCGGCTCACGGCGCGTAGTCCAGGGCAGCGCGCTTGGCGTCGTGGCGGGCCTGGCGCGACTGGCTGTAGTCATTGTTGAACTGCGCCGGCTCGAAACCGCCGTAGGTCGGGTTCGGCAGCATCCACCAGCGCTCGCCGAACCAGTCGTGGTACTGCTGCAGCAGGGCGTCACGGCCTTCGTTGGTGTTGGCGGTCACTTCCACGAAGTCGCCCAGCTGGTCGCCGAACTGCATCAGCACGCGGTACTTCTGCCCGGCCAGGCGGCGGCGGCAGTTCTTCTCGCTGCCGGCCTGCTCGCAGCCTTCGACCACGGTGCCCAGGCCCAGGAACACGCTGTCATCGGCCACCGGCAGGCCCTGCTCGCGCAGGTTGGCCAGGGTCGCGTCCTTCAGGTGCACGGCGCGGTTGGAGATGTACAGCAGGGTTACGCCCTTGGCGTTGGCGGCCTTGGCGAAATCGACCACGCCCGGAATGGCCTTGGCCTTCTTTTCGGCCACCCACTGGTCCCAGCTCAGCTCGTCGTATTCCTTGCCGTCGCGCACCAGGCGCGCCTGGTAGGGCGAGTTGTCCAGCACGGTCTCATCCACGTCCAGCACCACGGCCGGCTTCAGGCCCTTGGCCTCGTTGCCGCGTTCCTCCGGCACCAGCGCATCCCAGTGCGCTTCCTTCAGCGCGGCGTCCAGGTGGTCGGCGGCGGCACGGTAGGTCTGCTCGGTGATTGCCTTGTACTCCTGCGCGCGCTGCATCCACAGCACGGCGTTGAGATTGTCGTTGGCGGTTGCATCAAGCGCGCCATCAGCCTTGGCAGCGGCGGCCGGGGCCTCCGGGGCAACGGCTTCGGCAGCAGGCGCATCCACGCGCTTGCAGGCGGACAGGCCCAGCGCCGCAGTGGCGAGCAGGGTCAGGGACAGGGAAACGGGACGACGCATGGATTCACCGGCAATCAGATATACCGGCGCATTTTACCGGCAAAGGCGGCCCCGGGACGGCTATGCTTGGCGGTTGACCCGTTGCCCTTCCGGAGGCCGCCATGACCGATTCCGTCCAGACCCCCGACGTCCCCCTGCTCGACGCCGTGCAGGCCCGCCTGCTGGGCTGCCTGGTGGAAAAGGAGGCGACCACGCCGGACACCTATCCACTGACGGTCAATGCCGCCCAGTCGGCTGCCAACCAGAAGACTGCCCGCGAGCCGGTGATGAACATCGATGCCGGAAGGGTGCAGCACGCGCTGCGCCAGCTGGAGGCGTTGGGCCTGGCCCGCCAGCACTTCTCCTCGCGCGCGGACCGCTACGAGCACCGCCTGCAGGCCGCACTGGACCTGACCCGGCAGCAGACCGTGCTGCTGGCGCTGCTGCTGCTGCGTGGGCCGCAGACGCTGGGCGAACTGATCACGCGCAGCGAGCGCCTGCACCGCTTCGCCGACGCCGATGAAGCCCGCCACGCCATCGAGCGCCTGCAGCAGCGCGCGCTGCTGGTGGTGCTGCCGCGTGCCAGCGGCCAGCGCGAAGACCGCTACATGCACCTGCTGTGCGGTGAAGTGGACGGTGCAGCGCTGGCGGCCAGGTACGCCAGCAGCGGCGGCGGCGGCGGCAGCAGCGATGCAGCCGACCCGGGCCTGGCCGAGCGCGTGGCCCAGCTGGAAGCGGCCGTGGCCGAGCTGCAGGCGCAGCTGGCCGAACTGCGCGGCTGAGGGGGTGGGTGCCGACCGTGGTCGGCACTGCATCTGAATCGTGCCGACCAACGGTCGGCACCTACCAACATCAGGGGTCAGACCTGCGCCGCACCCGGCGTGGCATACAACCTGCTCGGGCTGTCCACGCCCGGCAGCTGGATCACCCCGCGCTCCTGCATGCCCAACCCCAGCAGGATCTTCCCGGACACCACGTTGTCCAGATCGGTGATGCCATACAGATCGTGCAGGCCCAGCCCAGCGCGCGCATGCGCGAACACCGCCCGCGCCGCCTCACCGGCATAGCCCTGCCCGGCGAATTCCGACAGCACCGCATAGCCGATGTCCGGACCCGGCAGCCCATCACGCCGTACCAGTCCGGCATTGCCCAGCCAGGCACCATCGGACAACCGCTCGATGGCATACATGCCAAAGCCATTCAACGCATAGCTGTGCAGCACACGCAGCGCGATGTAGTTCCGCGCCTGCTCCTCACTGCGCACATTGCGGTCGCCAATGAAGCGCACGAAGCCCGGATCATTCAACAGCGCCAGCATCGGCGCCGCATCGCGATCAGGCTCGATCGCACGCAGGCGCAGGCGTTCACTCTCGATCGGTTGCACAGGTGGACCTCCAGCCGAAACCCCGATTCTGCCTCAAGCCCGGCTGCTGCTTTTGATTTTCTTTTTCTTTTCCGTGGCTGGCGCGCACGGAAACTGTCAGAGGCCGGGCGGGTGGGCTGGGCGGGACCGTCCGCGGCACGGGCCCGAGGCATGCCTCGGGCGGGTTGGGCAGGACGCCCAACCCCGGTCTTGCCGTGTGCGCAGGACAGCGCACACGAGCAAGCTGCGGCCGAGCCCCCATGGATGGGTTTACGGCGTGTCCCGACCGGCCCACCCGCCCGGCCCCCACGAATGCATTGCGAACGGCGCCAACCACGAGGGGCTGCGCCGTTCGCCGATCAGTCGAACAACGCCTCGATCGCCGCCAACCCCGCACTCGCCCGTTCCTTCTTGCGCGCCGCATCGGCCACCGGATCAGCGCCATCACGCTGGATCTCCTCGGCCGGGATCTCATCGAAGAACCGGCTCGGCTTCAGCCGCACATGCTCACCGAACTTGCGCGTCAGCTTGCTGTAACTCATCCACAGCTGGATCTTGGCGCGGGTGATGCCCACGTACAGCAGCCGCCGCTCTTCCTGCAGGTTGCCCTCGTCCAGGCTGACCTGGTGGGGCAGCACGCCATCCTCGCAGCCAACGATGAACACGTACGGGAATTCCAGGCCCTTGGAGGCGTGCATGGTCATCATGCGCACCTGGTTGCCACCCTCGTCCTTGTCGCTGCGTGACAGCAGCGCCAGCTGGCCGGCCAGGTCAGCGGCAGTGGCGCCGCGCGGGCCGCCCTCGAACCACTGCGCCAGTTCCTCGATGTTGTTGGCGCGGCGCTGGTAGCTGGCCTCTTCCTTGGCCTGCTGGCGCAGTTCGCTGAGCAGGCCCGATTCCTTGGCGACCTTGCGGATCATGTCGCCCGAGGTGACCTGACGCATCTGCGCGCGCAGGTCGCGCAGGATGTCGGTGAAGCGGGCCAGGCTGTTGGCGGCGCGCGGCGGTAGCTGCTGCAGGGCGCCGATCGCCTCGGCAGCCTGTGCCATCGGCATGTCCTTTTCCTGCGCCAGCTCGGCCAGCCTGGCCAGCGTGCCGGCACCGACGTCGCGCTTGGGCGACTGCACCGCACGCATGAACGCGGTGTCGTCGTCCGGGTTCACCAGCAACCGCAGCCAGGCCAGCGTGTCCTTCACTTCCTGGCGCTCCAGGAACATGGTGCCGCCGGTCAGGTGGTAGGGAATGCGCAGCAGCTGCATCGCCTTTTCCAGCGGGCGCGACTGGAAGTTGCCGCGGAACAGGATGCAGAAATCACTCCATGGCACGTTGCGCGACTGCGCCACGAAGGCGATCTCGGCCGCGACCTTTTCCGCCTCGTGCTCGCTGTTGCGGCACTCCCACACGCGGATGCGCTCGCCGTCGGCCTGGTCGCTCCACAGCTTCTTCAGGTGCTCGTGCGGGTTGTTGGCGATCAGCGCATTGGCGGCGCGCAGCACGCGGTTGGAGCAGCGGTAGTTCTGCTCCAGCTTGATGATCTCCAGCGTGGGATAGTCGCGCCCCATCTGCTGCAGGTTTTCCGGGTTGGCACCGCGCCAGGCGTAGATCGACTGGTCATCGTCACCCACGCAGGTGAAGTTGCCCTTGTCGCCGGCCAGCTGCTTGAGCAGCCGGTACTGCGCGTCGTTGGTATCCTGGCATTCGTCCACCAGCAGGTAGCCGATGCGTTCGCGCCACGCCAGCGCGATCTCCGGATTTTCCTCCAGGATCTGCACCGGCAAACGGATCAGGTCATCGAAGTCCACCGCATTGAACGCCGTCAGGCGCAGCTGGTAGCGCTCGTAGACGCTGGCCGCTTCCTTCTCGCGGTTGCTGCGCGCGGCGGCCATCGCCTGCTCGGGCGACAGGCCGGCGTTCTTGGCGCGCGACACCAGGTTCTTCATGTCCTCGATGTCGTCGGGCTTGGCCCCGTACATCAGGTCCTTGATCTGCGCAGCGGCATCATCGGCATCGAAGATCGAGAAGCCACGCTTCAGGCCCACGGCCGCGTGTTCGATCTGCAGGAACTTCAGGCCCAGCGCATGGAAGGTGCAGATGGTCACCTCGTCCGCGTCCTGCTCGCGCAGGCGCTTGGCCACACGCTCGCGCATTTCCTTGGCCGACTTGTTGGTGAAGGTGATCGCTGCGATGCGGCGTGCCGGGTAGCGACCGCTGCCGATCAGGTGGGCGATCTTTTCCACGATCACGCGCGTCTTGCCGCTGCCCGCGCCGGCGAGCACCAGCAACGGACCTTCGATGTGCAGGACCGCGGCGGCTTGGGGGGGATTGAGACCGTGCATGGGAATGGGATTGTAGCGGGGCCGCAGCGGGCGGACCTGACTTGCATGCACACCGTTCCTAAGCTATTGATTCGCCACCGGAGCACTGGAGCCAGGTGCATGCGCCCGACCGCCCCTGCCGCCCTGCTGGGCACCCTGCTGTTGCTGCTGGCGCCGTTGGCTGCCCGCAGTGCGGACTGCGCGCCCGATGCTCGCGCATCGTTGCGGTCGGCGCTGATGACCCCGGGCTTCCTGCAGGCTCATCCTGACCTGCACTGGCGCGAGCTGGGCCTGCAGTCGTGGCGCCAGGGCCGGCCCGATCATGCGCTGGTGCGTTTCAAGCGGGCGGCCGCGCACGCCGACAAGCTGTCGCAGTCGCTGGTCGCGCGCATGTACCAGGAAGGCACGGGTACCGCCCCTGATCCGGTGCTGGCCTACATCTGGATGGACCTGGCCGCCGAACGCGGCTACCGCGACCTGCTGCTGGAGCGCGAGCGCTACTGGAACCGCCTGGATGCCGCGCAACGGCAACGGGTGCTCGCCGAAGGGCCGGCGCTGTATGCGGCCTACGGCGATGCCACGGCCAAGCCGCGCATGGAGGCTGCCATGCGCGTGGACCGCAGCGGCATGACCGGCAGCCGCACCGGCTGGGTCAGCTCGATGCTGCAGGTGGAACTGTCCGACGGCCCGGAAGCCGGCTGGCCGACCCGCGGCGATGACTATTATCGGGATGCGTACTGGGACCCTGCAGCGTACTGGTGCATGCAGGACCGCATCTGGGAACAGGAGTTCGGCGGCCGCAGCGTCGAGGTCGGCCCACTCAGCCCCGTGGAAGGCGCGGGGCGCTGACGTTCGCATTTCATGGTCATTGCCAGGAGGGCGATCAAGTATGAAAGCGAAGCACGCTCCACGCTTCTGCCTGCTGCTGGGCCTGTCGATGGCCGCTGCCGTGACCGCCAGGGAATGCCCGGTGGAGGCCCCGCGGCAGATCCCGCCTACCGTCCTGACCGGAGGCTTCTTCGATGCCCATCCGGACCTGTTCTGGCGCAGCATGGCCCAGCGGGCCGAACGGGACAGACAGCCCGCCAGGGCGCTGGACTACTACAAGCGTTCGGCGCGCTACGCCGACAAGTTCTCCCAGGCCATGGTGGCGCGGCTGTACCAGGAGGGCGTCGGTACCCGGGCCGATCCGGTGATGGCCTACATCTGGATGGACCTGGCCGCCGAGCGCATGTATCACGACTTCCTGGTGCTGCGGGAGCACTACTGGGCACGCCTGGACGCACTGCAGCAGGCACGGGCGATCGAGCGCGGCCAGCAGGTCTATGCCGACTACGGCGACCGCGCAGCCAAGCCTCGCATGGAGCGCGCCCTCAGGGACGGCCGCCAGCAGATCACCGGCAGCCGCCTCGGGTACGTGAGCTCCGGCCTGATCGTCGTCCAGCGCCGCGGCAACGAGCAGGGCATCGTGACGCCGGGCAGCATCGTCTACGACAACGACTACTGGCGCGCCGCCGACTACTGGTGCCTGCAGGACAACTACTGGCGCCCCGCGCGGACCCCCAGCGTCGAGATAGGACGGCCGGACACGGTCCGCGACGACGAGGCGGTGGACGACTAGAATTGGCCGATGGCCAAGCTCTATTTCTACTATTCGGCGATGAACGCCGGCAAGACCACGACCCTGCTGCAGAGCGCGCACAACTACCGCGAACGCGGCATGCGGGTGGCGATCCTGACCCCGCGCCTGGATGATCGTGCCGGCGCCGGCGTGGTGGCCTCGCGTATCGGCCTGCGTGCGGACGGCATGGCCTTCGACCGTGACACCGACCTGCAGCACTGGGTCGAACAGGACCTGGCCGCCAACGGCCCGATGGGCTGCGTGCTGGTGGATGAAGCGCAGTTCCTCACGCGCGCCCAGGTCTGGCAGCTCAGCGAGGTGGTCGACCAGCTGCGCATTCCGGTGCTGTGCTACGGCCTGCGCACCGATTTCCGCGGCGAGCTGTTCGAGGGCAGCCAGTACCTGCTGGCCTGGGCCGACGAGATGCAGGAGATCAAGACCATCTGCCACAGCGGCAAGAAGGCAACGATGACGGTACGCGTGGACGAACATGGGCACGCGGTGCAGGACGGCCCGCAGGTGGAGATCGGTGGCAACGACCGCTACGTGTCGGTCAGCCGTGCCGAGTTCAAGAAGATCACCCGCGGTGAAGGGCGGATCGATCCGGCGCAGGCCCCGCTGCCGTTGTAAAGGGTGTTCGGCAGGGCTGCGCCCTGCACCCGCGGTAGTGCCGGCCGCTGGCCGGCAACAGCAACAGCAACAGCTGGCATTGCGTGGGATGGCGGGGCGGTGTCGGACTGCGGGGACGCTGCAAGTACGTCCCTGTAAGCTTGGCAGCCGCATCCATGCGGCTGACACCCCGCACTCCGACACCGCCCCACCTCTGACAGTTTCACGCGGCTGTTGGTGGGTGCCGACCGTTGGTCGGCACATCTGTCAGATATCGAAATTCATCTGGGGTCAGAGCCCGTTGCGCAGCAACGGGATCCGACCCCGTGCTCCGACAGATCGCGGAGGTCTGTCGAAGGCGGGGTGGGTCCGGTGGCGGGAGTGTCCGCGGCATGGATGCCGCGGCCAAGCCCCCATGGACGGGTTTACGGCGTCTCCCGCCACCGGACCCACCCCGCCTCCCCACAGGAAACCAGCTTCTGCCGTTGCTTCGGCTCTGGCCTCTGCAGGTGCAGGGCTGCAAGCCCTGCAATCCCAAACCACTCAGTACAGCGTGCGCTCCGGCGCACCGGCCGGCGGCGGGGTGTACTGGTACAGCCAGGTCTCGGTCAGGGTCTTGCCGCCACTGCGCAGGAACAGGCGGATGTCGATCTGCTCGGTACTGCCCTCCGGCGGCACCAGGTCGAACATCGCGCGGTAGCCGTTGATCTCGCGCAGCGGACGCGCCGACACGATCTCGACCCGGCCGCGGCTGGCTTCCACCACCGCCTCGACCTCGCCCTTGTCGATCAGCCTGGCCAGCTCGCCGCCTTCGAAGTCCACCGCGAAGCGCCAGCTGAAGTACTCGCGCTTCTTGCCGACCACGCCACCCAGGCCGGTGCGGCTGGCCACGCAGTGCGCCAGCGGCGGCCGTGCCGGTGGTTCGGCACCCCAGTACAGGCGGTAGCCAACCAGCAGTTCCTGGCCCGGCTGCGGTTTTTCCTTCGGGTTCCAGAACGCCACGATGTTGTCGAAGGTCTCGTCCACGGTGGGGATCTCCACCAGCTGCACCGAGCCCTCGCCCCATTCGCCCTTCGGCTCCACCCACAGGCACGGGCGCTTCTCGTAGAACACGCCGTCGTCCTGGTAATGGTCGAAGTTGCGGTCGCGCTGCAGCAGGCCGAAGCCGCGCGGGTTGCGGTCCACGAACATGTTGAAGCGCAGGTTGCGCGGGTTCAGCAGCGGCCGCCAGATCCATTCGCCGGCGCCGGTCCACAGCGACAGGCCGTCGGTGTCGTGGATCTCCGGGCGCCAGTCCCAGGCCATGCGGCGATCGTTCTCGCCCACCTGGTACATGCTGGTGCACGGGGCGATGCCCAACCGCTCGATCGCCTTGCGCGGGTACAGCGCGCTGTCGATGTCCATCAGCAGCACGTCGCCATTGGTGATCGCGAAGCGATAGGCGCCGGCCACGCTGGGCGAATCCAGCAGGCCGTAGACCACGATCGTGTCCGAATCAGCCGAGGGTTGTTCCAGGTAATAGGCGATGAAGTCCGGGAATTCCTCCGGCTTGCCCATGCCGGTATCGATTGCCAGGCCACGCGCGGACTGGCCGTACTGGCCTTCCTTGCCGACCGCGCGGAAGTAGCTGGCGCCGAGGAAGGCGGCGAAATCGCGATCGGTGTCCTTGCGGGTGTTCAGGCGGAAACCGGCGAAACCGAGATCGGCCGGCAGCTCGCCGTCCTTGATGCCGCTCTTGCCGTAGTTGAAGGCCGCGCCGTCATAGGCCAGCTCCTGCGCCTTGCCGTCGACCACGTCGAACATGCGCACCGGCGAATGGAAGTACAGGCCCAGGTGGAAGAACTTGGCCTGGAACTTGCCCGGCTGGTCGGCCCACAGCGCATGGTCCTGGCGGTAACCGATCGACTGGTACTGGTCCCAGTCCAGCCCTTCCAGGCGGCCCGGCAGCACCCGCTTGTGGCTCTTGTAGGGCGCCTGTGCCAGCGCGCGCGCCTGGCCCTTCAGGGTGGCGAAGTCGAACGGCTGCGGTTGGCCGAGGCGGCGCAGGCCCATCTGGCCGCTCCTGCTGGCCGCGCACGCGGGCAGGGACGGCAGGCCGAATGCAGCCAGGGCGAGGGAGGCATTGCGGATGAAGTCGCGTCGTTGCATGCAGGCGCGTCAGGCACAGAGGGGAAGGTCGGCCATCATAGGCAGACAAACGTTAACGGGCAGCGGAGACGTGCCCTGCCCGTTCAGCTGCCGCTGGCCGCCCGCCTCAGCGCTGGCAGTGGCTGCACCAGACGCTGGCGCGCTGGCCGATGGTGGCGTGCTTCAGCGCGCGGCCACAGTTCGGGCAGGGCAGCCCGTCACGGCCGTACACCAGCAGTTCCTGCTCGAAGTAACCCGGCGCGCCATCGGGGCTGATGAAGTCACGCAGGGTGGTGCCACCACGGGTGATGGCGTAGCCGAGGATCTCCTTCACCGCATCGGCCAGCCGCTGGTAGCGCTCGCGCGAGATTTTCCCGGCCTCGCGCAGCGGACTGATGCCGGCCTTGAACAGGCTCTCGGCGGCGTAGATGTTGCCCACGCCCACCACCACCGCCTGGTCCATCAGGAAGGTCTTCACCGGCGCGCTGCGGCCACGGCTGCGGGCGAACAGGTAGTCCCCGTCGAAGGCATCGTCCAGCGGCTCCGGGCCTAGCCCCTGCAGCAGCGGGTGGACTTCGCCGGCCGGCTGCCACAGCAGGCTGCCGAAGCGGCGCGGGTCGTTGAAGCGCAACAGGCGGCCGTTGTCCAGGCTGATATCCACATGGTCGTGCGCGCGCAGCGGGGTATCGCCGGGCAGCACACGCAGGCTGCCGGACATGCCCAGGTGCAGCACGGCGCTGCCGATGGCGGTGTCCAGCAGCAGGTACTTGGCGCGACGGCGGATGTCCTCGATGCGCTGCCCCGGCAGCAGCTCGGCCACTTCCGGCGGAATCGGCCAGCGCAGGTCGGCGCGGCGCAGGATCACGCCATGCACGCGGCGCCCCTGCAGGTGCGGCGCCAGGCCGCGGCGGGTGGTTTCGACTTCGGGCAGTTCAGGCATGAACCGATTCTACGCCCGCTCAGCGTGGCGGCGCCGCCAGCTCTCGCGCATCCAGGTAGCCATCGCCGTTGGCATCCTGCTTATGGAAGCGCTGCACGATCACCTGCCGCTGCTTCTCGCGGCGGATCGCCCTGCCCTCGCCGCCGGGCAGCTCGTCAGCGCTCAGCACGCCATCACCATTGCGGTCCATGCGGTCGAAGGCATACAGCATCCACTGCACGTACTCGGCTTCGCTGACCTTGCCGTCGCCATCGCTGTCCATCCGCTGCAGGTAGCTGGCGGTATCGGTGACCTGGGCCAGCGCCGCGCCTGGCAGCAGCGCGGCCAACACAAGCCCATACCCTGCCCTCACGCGCCCACCAGGCTGTAGCCCTTCAATCGCGCAGCGTAGGCCTGCAGCGCCGCGATTCCGCTTTCCTCGGCCTCGCGGCACCAGGCCTGCAGCTGGTGCAGGCGCTCGGCGGCATCGTGGCCGCGGGCCTCGAGCAGCGCCGCCAACCGCGCGCGGTACTCGACCAGGGTGTGGATGCGCGGGCGCTGTGCCACCCATGCGCTGAGCTGGGCGCGACTGTCCGGCTTCAGCCAGCGACCGTCGTTGACCAGGCCACGGCGCAGCCGGCGCGGCAGCAGGCGCCGCAGCTTGGCGCCAGCGTGGGCGGCTTCCTCGCGCAGGGCCGGCATGAACACGTTGCGCTGGTAGTCGGTCATCGCCTGGAAGCGGTGCGAGAGCAGCGCCTTCAGGGTTTCGGCATCGGGCACGGCGATGTTCGGGCGTACGTCCATGGCCGGTGCAACGCGAAGCACCTTGGCCAGGCGCAGCGCCTGCAGCAGGCGGATCGCACTCCAGCCGATGTCGAATTCCCAGCGCCGCATCGCGAAGCGCGCCGAGCTGGGGAAGGCATGGTGATTGTTGTGCAGCTCCTCGCCACCGATCCAGAACCCCCACGGCGTGAGATTGGTGGAGGTATCGGCGGACTCATAGTTGCGGTAGCCCCACCAGTGGCCCAGGCCATTGACCACACCGGCCGCCCAGAACGGGATCCATGCCATCTGGATCGCCCACAGGGCCACGCCAGGCAGGCCAAACAACACGGTATTGATCGCGAACAGCAGCACCGGCCCCAGCGTGGCATGCGGGGTATACAGGCGGCGCTCGATCGCATCATCCGGGGTGCCGCGCCCGTACTGCTCGATGTCCGCGCGCTGGCCGCGGGCTTCGCGGTACAGCTCCACGCCGTGCCAGAACACCGTACCGATGCCGCGGGTGACCGGACTGTGCGGATCGTCCTCGGTCTCCACCTTGGCGTGGTGCTTGCGGTGGATGGCCACCCACTCGCGGGTGATCATCGAGGTGGTCAGCCACAGCCAGAAACGGAACACGTGGGCCAGCGCCGGGTGGAAATCGACGCCGCGATGGGCCTGGCTCCGGTGCAGGTACAGGGTCACCGAGAAGATGGTGATCTGGGTGAAGACCAGCAGCACCGCCAGCATGGCCCACCAGCCCAGGCCGAGCACACCACCGGTCAACAGGGACATCAGGGCATCAGGCATGACGGCTCTCCGGATCGACGCGGCGGTGGCAGACATGATGGGCGCTTGCGTTGCAAACTGCATCCCTGCGGCGGTGATTGCCACCGTCATCCGTGGCACCGTTCACAGTTGGGGACCTGAGTTGTCGAGCCTTGATCCACGCGCCAGCACCATGACCGCCGCCCCGCCCCTGGCGGAGCTGCCCCCCTTGATCGAACTGGACCGCGCCACCGTGGTGCGCGGCCAGGTGAAGGTGCTGCACGGGCTCAGCCTGCGCATTGCGCAGGGCCAGCACACCGCCCTGCTCGGCCCCAACGGTTGCGGCAAGTCGACCTTCATCAAGCTGATCACCCGCGAACTGTATCCCCTTGCACAGGGAGACGGCTCGGTGGCGGTGAAGGTGCTGGGCCAGAACCGCTGGCAGGTGGACCGGCTGCGTTCGCAGCTGGGCATCGTCACCGGCGACCTCAGCAGCAACCTGGCCGACATGCCCGGGCTGACCGTGGAACAGGCGGTGCTGTCCGGCTTCTTCGCCAGCTACGTGGTGCCGGCCTTCCGCGAAGTGACCGCCGACATGCGCACGCGCGTCGGCGAGACCCTGGCGATGACCGGCGCCCTGTCCCTGCGCGAACGCGCCTATGCCGAGCTGTCGGCGGGCGAAACCCGCCGGGTACTGATCGCCCGCGCGCTGGTCAACCGGCCGCAGGCGCTGCTGCTGGACGAGCCATCCACCGGGCTGGACCTGGTCGCCCGCGAACAGCTGGTGGCGACCATGCGGGTGCTCGCCCAGCAGGGCATCACCCTGGTGCTGGTGACCCACCACATCGAAGAGATCATTCCCGAGATCGAACGCGTGGTGCTGCTGCGCGACGGCCGTGTGCTGGCTGATGGCACCCGCGCCGAACTGCTGCGCAGCGCGCCGCTGTCGGCGGTGTTCGGTGGCGCGATCACCGTGTGCGAGCAGGAAGGCCGGCTGACCGCGTACGCGGGGTGAGGCGGAGCCCTCGGGGGAAACAAGGGGCCTGGAAACCGGCGGGCTCGGAAACCTGCGGCCTCGAAAACCGACAGGCCTGGGAGACCGACTCTACCCCGTCGTGATGTCATTCCCGTCGTGATGTCATTCCCGTCGTGATGTCATTCCCGCCGTCACGCCATTCCCGTCGCGATGCCATTCCGTCGCCATGCCGGTGCAGCGGGCCGGATGTTCCGGCCCGCCACCGCCTTGCTCAGAACCTCAACGCCAGCGCGCGTGACTCGATCGGTGCCATCCGGCTCTGATCCTGCAGCTGCAGGTCGCGCAGCTCGTACGGCGCACCGAACCCAGCCGGCAACGCGGCCTGGTCGAACGGCAGCACCAGCTGGCCCGCGCCCGGACCGTCGAACCACGCGGCCGCGTGCGCCTGCGCCACCGGCTTCAGCTGGCCATCGCGGCCAGTGGCATACAACGTGCCACGCGCCTCGTAACGACCGGCGGCTGCCACCTGCAGCGGCAGCGCTACCTGGCGGCTGGCCGGGTCCGGTGCCGCCTGGCCACTGAAGCGTGCGGTCGGCCGTGCCACCGCGAAGGCCACCTTGCCATCGCGCAGCACACCATCGGCCTGGGCGAACACCTGCAGTTCCCACAGCCCCTGCACGTTGCCGACATCAGCCGGAATCCGCACCTGCGCACGCAGGGCACCATCGGTGGTGCGCAGCAACCGCTGCGGCCAGCTGCGGCCATCGGGCGCGACCAGCAGGGCTTCACCGCCCAGGCCGCCACGACGCGAGGCCAGCTGCGCGGTGGTGGCGCCGTCTTCCAGCAGGCGTGCCTGCAACTGCACGTTGCCACCGGCCAGCACCTGCGCCTGGTTGGCCTGCACTTCCAGCCGCAGCGGGCTGTTCGGCTCCAGCACCTGCACCACGTAGCGGCCCTGTGCCTGTGCGCTCTGCAGCGTATACGCACCGGCGGCACTGGTCGCGCCGGTGCGCAGCATGCTGCTGCCATCCCTCACCGGCATGCCGGCCTGCTGCAGCGCGCGCGCGTCGACACTGCGGGCCACGCTGCTGCGGCCCGCCGGGTCGCGCACTTGCAACGCATTCGCCGGCACTGCCCGCGCGCCTTCGGCCGGGCTCAGCTGGATCACCGCGTCGGGCGCCGTCAGCGGCAACTCCAGGCCGCGTTGCAGCTGCGCGCCATCGACCTGCTGCCAGTAGCTGCGGCTGACCGAGGCATACGGCGTAGCCGCCTGCAGCGATTGCGCCGGGTCCAAGGCCCAGGCGAAGGACAGCGGCGCGCGTTCGCTGTCATCGGCCGGCAACGGCGCGGCCACCAGTGCCGCAGGCACCTGATCGCCCGCGCGGGCGGCCTGCAGCGGCTGCGCGGCCTGCGCTGCGGAAAGGGACAGTACTGCCAGCACGGCGCCGGCCAGCAGGGTGGATTGAATCGTCATGGTCGTCTCCCTCACTGGGTCAGGTCGTTGCGCAGCAGGGTGCCCAGGCCGAAGCACTCGCGGCGGCTCTGGTTGTGGCTGAGCGGTTCTGCGCCCTGGGTACGCGCCTTGTCGGTGAACCAGGTGGTGCCGGCGGCCTTCTGGCTGCTGCACTCCAGGAAGCCATCGGAGCAGGACGACAGCCAGTTCTGGGTGAACTCCAGGCCGACGTTGGCGG
Organism: Stenotrophomonas sp. YJH_SMC_14-1; assembly: GCF_059372275.1. NCBI lineage: Bacteria > Pseudomonadati > Pseudomonadota > Gammaproteobacteria > Lysobacterales > Lysobacteraceae > Stenotrophomonas > Stenotrophomonas sp. YJH_SMC_14-1. The sequence continues at coordinate 109,439 of NZ_JCAFVK010000006.1, read as the reverse complement.
CATAGCCGCCGCAGTAACTGTTGCTGTCCCACACCGCCGATTCCACGTCGCTGCCGACCACCGCGCGGAACGGCTTGGGCAGCGCTGGGCGACCGGCCGTGCCATACAGGTTCTGCGCGTTGTAGGTGGCCATGCTCGCCACCTGCTGCTGGCGCACCGCGTCGTTCTTGTAGCCCAGCAGCCAGCCCAGCGAGGTTTCGAAGGTGTTGCCGTTGAGCACCGCATCGGCCAACGGCGTACCCGCCGAGGAAGGTGCCAGCGCGGTGACCTTGCGCACCGTGCGGATGATCTTCGGATAGCGGCTGTCGTAGGTCGGGTTGGACAGGATCCAGCGCACCACATTGCCGCCGTTGGAATGGGTGATCACCACCAGCTGGGTGATGCCACGGCTGTCGATGAAGCCGGTCAGCTGGTTGGCCAGGCAACCGGCCGCTTCCGGTTTCCACATGTACTGGGTGAAGTCACAGTTGATGACGACGTAGTTGCTGCTGTTCGGCAGGCCCTGGCGCACGGTGTCGATGATCGCCGGCTGCCAGTAGTCCTGGGTGGCGTTGGTCTGCGCGCCGGTGCCATGCACGAAGGCCACGCCGACCACGTCGGCGGCCTGCGCCGGCGCTGTTGCAAGCCCGAGGAGCAGGGCCAGGACGGTACTTCCTGTTGCGGTGCTGCGCATCGCTTCTCTCCCTCTGTCTTCGGATCCCCCCGACCCGGCTGGAACTGGACGGCCCTGGCGCTTGCCGTTGTGCCGATGCTCGCGGTGCAGCGGCGTGAAAGTCCGTGCGCTGCGCCCGGAATCAGGAGACTGACGTCAAACGATGACGCTTTTCATATCGCGACAATGACCATGCCGGGTCTGGCCGTATGACCGATGGCCACTGCAGTGTCGTATGGGGGCTGCGATCATGGCGCGTTGTTTTCTCTCCCGGAGCCTGTCCATGTCGCTGATTTCCCACCCTGCCCGCCCGCTGCTCGGCCTTGCCGTCGTCGCGGCCCTGGCCGGTTGTGCCGCCACCGCCACCAAGCCGACCGCCGTCGAAGCCAACATCACCACCAAGGCGGTGGGCTATCTGGACCAGAGCGCGGTTCCGGCCAGCCTCGACCTGGTACCGGCACCACCGGTGGCCGGTTCGGCCGCGCTCGCCCTGGACGAGCAGGTCAGCCGTGAAGCCCGCGCGCTGCGTGGCAGCCCGCGCTTCGCCCAGGCCGGCGTCGATGCGGAGCTCGGCTTCCCCGAAGGCGCCAACCACTTCTCCTGCGCCGCCGACATCGACGTCGACGCGGTGAAGACCCCGGCGCTGTATCGCCTGCTGGAGCGCAGCCGGATCGACGCCAGTGCGGCGACCAAGGCGGCCAAGAACCACTACCAGCGCCCGCGCCCGTTCATGGTCAACGGTGAACCGACCTGCTCGCCGAAGGACGAGGAAGGCCTGCGCAAGAACGGTTCCTACCCGTCCGGCCACACCTCGATCGGTTGGGCCTGGGCACTGATCCTGTCCGAGATCGCGCCGGACCGCGCCGATGCCATCCAGGCCCGTGGCCGCAACTACGGCGAGAGCCGCCTGGTCTGCAACGTGCACTGGCAGAGCGACATCCTCGAAGGCCGCTTCATGGGCGCCGCCGCGGTGGCCCGCCTGCACGACAACGCCGCGTTCAACAAGGACCTGCTGGCCGCACGCAAGGAAATCGCCGCCGCACGCAAGGCCGGCCTGCACTCCAGCCGCGATTGCACTACCGAGAACGCGGTGTTGAAGGTGCGCCCGCAGAGCGCGCTGTAAGCGCGCGCCGGATCACTCGTTGCCGGCCAGCGGCCGGCACTACCAATGGGCGTAAGGAAGAAGGGCCGGCATTGGGCCGGCCCTTCTTCATTGCATCAACGCAGCCACCGCATCAGAACTTCGCGGTGAACTCCACGCCCCAGGTACGCGGCTCGTTGAGGAAGCCGGTCAGGTTGTTGAAGTCGATCGCACCGACCACGCGGGTCTGGTTGGTCAGGTTGCGGCCGAACACGGCCACGTCGTACTGGCCGTAATCCCAGTTGTAGCCCAGGCGCAGGCCGCCTTCCAGCGAACTACGGCCGCGGAATTCCGGCGACTCGTAGATGAAGAAGTTCACCGCGCTGCGGTAGGCCCAGTCCGTGTAGGCGTACAGCTCGCTGCCATCGCTGAGCGGGAAGCCCACGCGCAGGGTCGCGTTGTGGATCCACTTCGGTGCCTGCGGCAGCGGGTTGCCGTTCACCAGCGCATAGGTCTGGCCGTTGATCACCGTGGTCGGGTCGTTGATGGTGCAGCCACCGCCGCAGATCGCCACCGCCAGATCCTTGTCCTTGATCTCGGTGTCGTTGTAGCTGCTGCCAAAGGTCAGCAGGACGTTGTCGGCCAGGTAGGCTTCCAGGTCCAGTTCCACGCCCTGGCCGATGGTCTTGTCGGCGTTGAGCAGGGTGGCGGTGTTGTTGCTGCCACCCACCGCGATCAGCTGCTGACCATCGACGTTGTAGCGGAACACGCTCAGGCCCACGCGCGCGCGGCGCTCGAACAGGTCGGCCTTGATGCCGGCTTCATACGAGATGACCTTCTCCGAGTCGGCCTGCGACAGGCCCGGCGCGAAGGCCAGGCGGCCCTGGATCGACGGTGCGCGGAAGCCCTTGGCCACGCGGGCGTAGGCGTTGATGTCGTCGGTCAGCTTGTAGACGCCGCTGACATCCCAGCTGACGTCGTTGACGTCGGTGTTGGCCAGGTACGGGCCGCTGACCGGGGTGCCGAACGGAACGGCCTGCAGCACGCTGGCGCTGAAGTCCTTCTTGTCCTGGGTGTAGCGCACGCCGGCGCGCAGCTTGAAGCGATCGGTGACATCGAAGTCGCCCGAAGCGAACACCGCCCACGCCTTGTTGCGCTGGTTCTGCACCACGTGGCCGGTCTGCGGGTTGCCCGGGGTCAGCGAGTCGTAGTTGAAGTTGTTGATGGTCACGTCTTCATCGAAGTAGAAGACGCCGGCCTGCCAGTCGAAGCGGCCCCATTCGTTGGACTCGATGCGCACTTCCTGCGTCCACTGCCGGTGGTGCGGCAGGCCGTCGGCCGACTCCGACGAGAACGGAATCAGGCCCGGACCGTAGTTGCCGGCACCGAGGAAGGCCGCACCGTAGCCGCCGTCGATGTCACCGCGGTTGAGCGATTCGGCGGTCTCGTAGCCGGTGATCGAGTGCAGGGTCACCGAGCCGAGGTTCCACTGCAGGCGCGCGCTGCCGCCCCAGGTTTCCAGGTCGGAGAAGTTGACGCCGTCGTTGGCCACCTTGTCGCGGTCGAAGTTCTCGACCAGCGAATTGCCGCCCTTCTGGATGATGTTGGCGCGGAACAGGCGCGCGGTGCCGTTGAGCTTGCGCTTGTGCAGGTTGAACAGCGCTTCGAAGTCGTCGCCTTCGTACAGGAACTGCACGCGGCCGGCGGCTTCGTCATAGCCTTCGAAGCCACTGTTGGGGGCACCGGCGCGGGTGTTGTCGACCCAGTCATCGCGGCGCTGGTAGATCGCCGAGACACGTGCCGACCAGCGGTCGGTCAGCGGGCCGCCGTAGGCGCCCTGCACGTTCCAGCTGTTGTAGCTGCCGTAGCCCACGCGCACGTAGCCGTCGGCATCCTGCGACGGTCGCGCCGAATCGAACTTGACCACGCCGGCCGGGGTGTTGCGGCCGAACAGCGTGCCCTGCGGGCCACGCAGCACTTCCACGTTGGCCAGGTCGAACAGCGGGAAGCCCTTCAGCAGCGGGCTTTCCTGCACCACGTCGTCATACACCAGCGACACCGGCTGCGAAGCATTGAGGTCGAAATCGGTGTTGCCCAGGCCGCGGATGTAGAAGCGCGGGAAGGCACGGCCGTAGGACGACTCGATGTTGAGGCTGGGCACGCGCGCGGCCAGGAAGCGGATGTCATCGCCGGCCGAGCCGAGCACATCCAGCTTCTCGCCCTGGATCGCGCTCAGTGCGACCGGTACGTCCTTGGCGTTCTCGACGCGGCGCTGCGCGGTCACCTGCAGGGCATCGAGGGCAACCGGATCCTTGGCGGCGGGGGTTTCCTGAGCGGCTGCTACCAGCGGCAGCAGGGCGGAAAGAGCGGCAACGAGGGGGCGCGCGACCGGAAGGCGGCCACGGGAAGTACGGGTCGGGGACATGGCGGTAGGCTGTGTTTGGAGGGGTGGTAAAACGGCGCTACCAGATAATTGTTGCAATACAGCACCTACGCCGCAAATGCCCGCCGTTCATGGCCCCGTCGCCGGAGCCCCCGGGCGCTCGCTAGACTCGGGGTTTCCAACGCGACGGACCCGCCGCCATGACCCAGTGGTACTTCCATGCCTCCGCCCAGGCCGAGCGCATCGGCCCGCTTGATGACGAGGCCGCGCGCCGCTACGCGCAGGCCAATCCGCGCGCGCTGGCCTGGTGCCAGGGCATGAGCGGGTGGACACCGATCGCCGAGGTGGCCGAGCTGCAGGCGGTGGCCCCGGGCATGCCCAACACCCCACCGCCGGTCCCCGTCGGCGCCAGCGGCCGCGCCGACGACATCGAGTTCCGCATCGTCGGCCATGAAATGCAGTTCGTGGAGATCGAGCTCGACCCCGGCGAGAGCGCCATCGCCGAGGCCGGTGCATTGATGTTCAAGGACGCCACGGTACAGATGGACACGGTGTTCGGCGCCGCCAACGGCGACCAGGGCGGCGGCTTCATGGGCAAGGTGATGGCCGCCGGCAAGCGCGTGCTGACCGGCGAGAGCCTGTTCGCCACCGTCTACACGCAGAGCGGGCACGGCAAGGGCAAGGTCGCCTTCGCCGCGCCCTACCCGGGCACGGTGCTGGCAATGAAACTGGACCAACACGGCGGCCGCCTGATCTGCCAGAAGGACAGCTTCCTGGCCGGTGCGCGCGGCGTGCAGATCGGCGTGCAGTTCCAGCGCAAGATCATGACCGGCCTGTTCGGTGGTGAGGGTTTCATCATGCAGAAGCTGGAAGGCGACGGCTGGGTGTTCATCCACGCCGGCGGCTGCGTGGTGGAACGCGAGCTGGCTGCCGGCGAGCGCCTGGACGTGGATACCGGCTGCGTGGTGGCCTACCACCCGACCGTGGACATGGACGTGCGCCGTGTTGCGGGCATCAAGAGCATGCTGTTCGGCGGCGAGGGCGTGTTCCTGGCCACGCTGACCGGCCCAGGCAAGGTCTGGCTGCAGTCGCTGCCGTTCTCGCGCCTGGCCGGCCGCATGTGGATGGCCGCGCCGCAGGGCGGTGGCCAGAACCGCGGCGAGGGTTCGGTACTGGGCGGCCTGGGCCGGATGCTGGACGGCGACAACCGCTTCTGACCGCCTCCGGTCGTGCCGGCCGCTGGCCGGCAACCCCATGGACCGTTGCCAGTTTCCCTATGGTTGCCGGCCAGCGGCCGGCACTACCTTTATGAATGGGCGATATTTCCCACCCTGCCCGCCCCGCCACAGCTTCGGTATGCTGGCGCCCTTTCCTGAATCCGGCGCCGCGAGCGCACTGCCGATGAGCCTGTTCCGCCCCCGCATGCTGCTGTCCGTCGCCCTGATCGGCCTGCTGGCCGGCTGCGGTGGCGATCCGGTCCGCCCTACGCCGCCGCCGGCGCCGACCGTGGTGCCACAGGCCAAGCCGGTGAAGATCGGTATCGCCCTCGGCGGTGGCGCGGCCAAGGGCTTTGCCCACATCGGCGTGATCAAGATGCTGGAAGCCAATGGCTTCGAGCCCGCGGTGGTGTCCGGCACCAGTGCCGGCAGCGTGGTCGGCGCGCTGTACGCCAGCGGCATGGACGCGTTCCAGATGCAGAGCAAGGCGGTGGCGCTGGATGAAGCCAGCATCCGCGACGTGCGGCTGTTCTCCGGTGGCCTGGTGCAGGGCCAGAAGCTGCAGGACTACGTCAACGAACAGGTTGCCAACCGTCCGGCCGAACGCCTGAAGAAGCCGTTCGCCGCCGTCGCCACCCAGCTGGAAACCGGCGAGCGCGCGATCTTCGTGCGCGGCAACGTCGGCCAGGCGGTGCGTGCGTCGAGCAGCATTCCCGGCGTGTTCGAACCGGTGAAGATCGGTGGTCGCAACTACATCGATGGCGGCGTGGTCAGCCCGGTGCCGGTGGATGCCGCGCGCCAGCTCGGCGCCGACTTCGTGATCGCCGTGGACATCTCCAGCAAGGCCAGCGGCAAGGCGCCGACCGACATGCTGGGCATCGTCAACCAGTCCATCTCGATCATGGGCCAGCGCCTGGGCGAACAGGAACTGGCACGCGCCGACATCGTCATCCGGCCGAAGGTGCTGGACATCGGCGCTGCCGATTTCAGCCAGCGCGGCACGGCGATCCTGGAAGGCGAAAAGGCCGCGATGGCCGCGATGCCGCAGATCCGCGCCAGGATCCAGCAGCTACAGCGTGCGCGTGCTGCGGCCGCTGCACCGGCGCCGGTGGCTGCCCCCAAGTGCGAGGAAGCCTCGCGCCTGGGCAAGCTGATGGGCCGCAAGGACAAGTGCTGAGGGCAACCCGCTCCATGCGGGTCACCCCCAGGGGCCTCACGACGGGTCAGGCGCCGATCTGGGCCAGTGCGTCGTTGGCTGCGGCCGTCACCGAGCTGCCGTAGCCATGGATGTACGAGCCGTTGCAGACCAGCGTGGCGTGCAGAATGACGCCATTGATTTCGGCCTTCTCGAAGTTGCAGCTCTGGCCTGCCGCTGTGGAGTAACGCATCAGTCGCATGGCGATGACGTTGGCGTCATCGATGCTGGCACCGAGCCCACTGATGGACCAGCTCTTCAGGGTCTGCGTGTTGCCGCAGTCGTAGCGGAAACGGAACCCCCAGGATTCCGGATAGTACGAACCCTGCAGCGGCGCTGCGCAATGGGTACCCGTGGCCGCCATTTCCGTCGCGATGGCCAGCGAGTTGCGCGCCGCGGTGGTGGGTGAGTTGCCCACGCCGGCGATCGACCAGCCATTGCAGACAAACTGGGCGAAAACACCCTTGCCGTAGGCACCACTGACGATGCTGCTGGCATCCGCGCTGCAGCTCACGCCGGCCTGCAGCACCGCCATGAAGCCGTTGAGGTTCTCCACCGCTTCATTGACCGAGACGCCGATTCCATAGACATAGCTACCATTGCACTGGCGCTTGGCCAGCGTCGACGAGTTGCTGGTCATGCCGACGAATTCAGTGGTACCGCAACTCAGCGCCAGAGGTTGGGCGTTGGCGATCTGGGGGGAAGCACCCGCAGCGGCCGGCATCAGGCCAGCGACAAGCAGGGCAATGACTGGAGCAAGGCAGACTTTCATGTCGATCTCTCCGGACAGGGTTGTCCAGTGAGTCTAGGAAGGCTGATTGCGTCACTCTGTCAGAGGTTCATCCGTCTCGCCGTAGGAAAATGCCTTGCGTCGCCCAGGATGCAAAGCAAGTCACGCTCTCCCACATCCGCCGGATGATCACGACTCCAGCTGCGAAAGCGGCAGTGCCTGGAAACCCTTCACCGTGCGCAGCACGAAGCTGGAATTGGCATCGGCCACGCCACCGGCGTTGAGCAACCGGTCCAGCAGGAAGCGAGAGAAGTGCTCCAGGTCGCGCACGTAGACGTGCAGCAGGTAGTCCATGTCGCCGGTCAGCGCATGGCAGGCCACCACCTCGTCCCACGCTTGCACGCTGTCCACGAAGTGGCCGATGGCGGCCTGGTCGTGCTTTTCCAGCTGTACGCGCACGAAGGCCTGCAGGCCCAGCCGCAGCTGCCGCGGCTCCAGCCGCGCGCCATAGCCGACGATCACACCCTCGCTTTCCAGCCGCTGCAACCGCCGCAGGCAAGCCGAAGGCGAAAGATTCACCCGCGCCGCCAGTTCGGCGTTGGTGGCGCGCCCATCCCGCTGGATTTCAGCCAGCAGGCGTATATCCGTGCGATCAAACTGGACTTCTCCGGCCATTGTTGCCCCGCAACATGGTGAGTACGCAAGGATATTGCGCCAACAGGGCCAACGGGCGCAACTTTTGCAACCCTGTTGCGCGTGCTCTGCCCTAGCATCGTAGGCATCCCGTCAAGGAGTGCCCCATGGACCTCGCCCAGCCCCGCCGCGTCGAACACCAGCAGACCGACAAGGGCTACGTGCCGGTGTACACCACCGCGCTCGTCGAGCAGCCGTGGGACACCTATACCGCCGACGACCACGCCACCTGGAGCACGCTGTACCAGCGCCAGCGCGAGCTGCTGGTCGGCCGCGCCTGCCAGGAGTTCCTGGATGCACAGGACGAGATGGGCATGAGCGCGCACATGATTCCGCGCTTCGACCAGCTCAATGAAGTACTCGGCGCCGCCACCGGCTGGACCCTGGTCGGCGTTGAAGGCCTGCTGCCGGAACTGGATTTCTTCGACCACCTGGCCAATCGCCGTTTTCCGGTGACCTGGTGGATCCGTCGCCCGGACCAGATTGATTACATCGCCGAGCCGGACCTGTTCCACGATCTGTTCGGCCATGTGCCGCTGCTGATGAACCCGGTGTTCGCCGACTACATGGAGGCGTACGGCCGTGGCGGCGTCAAAGCCCACGCGATCGGCCCGGATGCACTGCAGAACCTGACCCGCCTGTACTGGTACACGGTGGAGTTCGGCCTGATCGATACGCCCGAAGGCCTGCGCATCTACGGCGCCGGCATCGTGTCGTCGAAGGGCGAGTCGCTGTACTCGCTGGAATCGGCCGCGCCCAACCGCATCGGCTTCGACCTGCAGCGGATCATGCGCACGAAGTACCGCATCGACACTTTCCAGAAGACCTACTTCGTCATCGACAGCTTCGAACAGCTGATGCAGGCGACGTCGCCGGACTTCACCCCGATCTACGCGGCACTGGCCAGCCAGGCGCATCTGCCGGCCGGTGACGTGCAGGGCGATGACCGCGTGTTCCAGAAGGGCACCGGTGATGGCTGGGCCGACGGCGGCGACGTGTAAGCGCACGGCGTACAGCGCTTCGCATTGAAAGGAAAACGGCGCACCTGGATGCGCCGTTTTCGTTGTTGTCTGCCTGCGCCATTGCAGCGGCGCAGGCGAGGGCAGGGCAGTCAGGCGTCCACGGCCCGGCAGGAACCGCGCACCATCAGCTGCGGATGCACGCTGGCCACAGCCGGCGCCTCCGGTACGTCGGCCTGCACCAGCATCGCTGCGGCCATGCGGCCGATGTCCGACACGTGGCGGCGCACCGAGGTCAGCGGCGGCCACAGCCGCGAGGCCAGCGGGCTGTCGTCGTAGCTGACGACCGACAGCTGCTGTGGCACGGCAATACCCGCACGCAGCGCGACCTGGTAGACACCGGCCGCCATCTCGTCGTTGCCGGCGAAGATCGCACTGGGGCGGCGTTCCCCCAGCAGCAACCGTTCGGCGGCATGCACGCCGGATTCGAAGGTGTCGCCCGCTTCCAGCACGCGCTCGCCCGGCAAGGTCAGCCCCACCTGGGCCAACCGGTCAAGGAAGCCATGGGTACGCTCACGCGCCGCGCGCCGGTCACCCGGTCCGGCGATCACCGCGATGTCGCGGTGGCCGAGCGACAGCAGGTAGCCCGCTGCTGCTGCCGCGCCATCGCGATCGTGGGTGACCACCGCCTGCACGTCTTCTTCCGACGCATGCGCGTTGATCCGCACGTAGCGGCAGTCGATGTCGTCCAGCATCTGCGCGAGTGCAACCGATTCGGATGCACGCGGGCCGAGGATCACCCCATGCAGCTTCTGCTGCTGCACGAAGCGGCGCACGCCCTGCGCGCACTCCGGGTCCTGGCTGTCGCAGGGATGCACCACCAGCTCATAGCCGGTGCCGCGCAGCGCTTCAAGCGCGCCGTGCTGCAGGTCGACAATGCATTGGGCGCCGGGGTCGTCGTACACCAGCCCGATCAGGAAGGAGCGGCGGAACGCGAGTCCGCGCGCCAGGGGGTCGGGCACGTAACCGACCTCGCGCATCAACGCCTCGACCTTGTCGCGGGTGTCTTTGCGCACCAGCGGCGAGTTGTTGATGATTCTTGAAACCGTTTTCTTGGAAACTCCCGACAGTCGTGCGATGTCGTTGATCGTGGCAGCCTTGCCTTTCGATGCCGGTAACGCGGCATCGCTCATATTTCGCACTGACATGTATAGAACCAGGTAAGTCGGAGAATTCTAGCCTTGCGCCCGTCGGGCGCGAAGTTGCGGAATGTCGCAGCTGGAGCGGCACAGACCGTGTTCGACACGTTCCACCGCGTGAGGTTCCATTGTGATCGCTCTACTGCGTTTGCATCTGAACCGTTTTTCACGCGTGCTTGCCACGAATGCGGGTGCGACGCGCGCGAACACCAACATTCCCTTAACCATGCTCCGCTACAGTCGGGGCATGGACCTGCAGACCTCTCCGTTTCCGGCGTTCCGTGGCCGCGACCGGTTGATCGCCGCAGTCGACGCGGCGATGACCTCCGGTGATGCCGGGCGCATCACCGCCGACCTGCAGCTGGCGCTGCAGGAAGCCATCGCGGACAGCCGCATCGAGCTACCCGAATGCGTGCACCGTCCGGTCAGTGATCATTACGCGCGACGCCCGCTGTACCACAGCCAGGAACACGGCTACAGCGTGATTGCCATGAGCTGGGGCCCAGGGCAGGGCACGCCGCTGCACGACCACGATGCCATGTGGTGTGTGGAGGGCGTGTGGTTGGGGGAACTGGAGATCACCCGTTACGAACTGCTGGAATGCGCCGGCGAACGCTGGCGCTTCCGACGCCACGCCGCGCTGCGCGGCGGCTGCGGCAGCGCCGGCAGCCTCATTCCACCTCACGAATACCACACCCTGCGCAATGCCAGCGATGAAGCCCTGGCCATTTCGGTGCATGTATACGAAGCGCCGATGGAACGTTCGGCGGTGTTCGACCCGCTTGGGGGTGACTGGTACCAGCGCCGCATCCAGGCACTGCAGGCCGACGCAGTCTGAATCCGCCGCAGGGCAGAATACCAGCACCTTCGCAGCGTGCATGGCATCATGCGCCGCTGCGCTGCCGGACCCGGCGGCGATCCGCGATGCCCCATCGGGCAAGGAGCAAGACCATGTCCAGCGCTGATCCGCGCCTGCGCGCGCTGTTGAAGCTGGCACCGGTGATTCCGGTGTACACCCCCGAAGACGTGAATGAAGCCGTCGAGGTAGCCCAGGCACTGTTCCGCGGTGGCCTGCCGGTGATCGAGGTGACCCTGCGCACGCCGCAGGCGCTGGACGCCATCAAGGCGATGGTCGAGGCCGTGCCGGATGCGGTGATCGGCGCCGGTACCGTGCTCAATGCCGCACAGATGCAGGCGGCGAAGCAGGCCGGCGCGCGCTTCGCGGTGTCGCCCGGGGCTACACCGGCCCTGTATGCCGCCGCACGCGATGCCGACCTGCCATACCTGCCCGGTGCCGCCACCGCCTCGGACCTGATCCTGGGCCTGGAACACGGCAAGGACACCTTCAAGTTCTTCCCGGCCGTGCAGGCCGGCGGTGCCGCGCTGCTGGCGGCCTGGCACGGCCCGTTCGCCGACGTGCGCTTCTGCCCGACCGGCGGCATCAGCGCGCAGACCGCGCCGCAGTTCCTGCACCTGCCCAATGTGCTGTGCGTGGGCGGTTCGTGGCTGACCACCCCGGCGCTGCTGCAGACCCGTGACTGGGAGGCGATCGAGCGCCTGGCGCGCGAGGCATCGGTGCTGGCCAGCTGAACACGCTGCACGAATCTCCAAAGGTTTGATCGTGATCAAAGCGCCGGCCTCGAGCCGGCGTCATTCTGTGGGCAAGCGCACTGCGGAGATCCGAACATGCAATCCACCATGAAGGCCGCCGTCGTACGCGAGTTCGGCAAGCCACTGGTCATCGAGGAAGTCTCGGTACCGCGCCCGGGGGCGGGCGAGGTGCTGGTCAGGATCGAGGCCTGTGGCGTCTGCCACACCGACCTGCACGCCGCCGAGGGCGACTGGCCGGTGAAACCGAACCCGCCATTCATCCCCGGCCACGAGGGCGTGGGGCACGTCGTGGCCGTGGGAGGCGGGGTAGGGCACGTCAAGGAAGGCGACAGGGTCGGCATCCCCTGGTTGTACTCGGCGTGTGGCCATTGCGAACACTGCCTGGGCGGCTGGGAAACGCTGTGCGAAACGCAGCGCAATACCGGCTACTCGGTCAACGGCGGCTTCGCCGAGTACGCACTGGCCGATGCCAACTATGTCGGCCTGCTTCCGAAGGAAGTGGGCTTCGTCGAGATCGCGCCGGTGCTGTGCGCCGGCGTGACCGTCTACAAGGGCCTGAAGGTCACCGACACCAAGCCCGGTGACTGGGTGGCGATCTCCGGCATCGGCGGCCTGGGCCACATGGCGGTGCAGTACGCCCGCGCGATGGGCTTGAACGTGGCCGCGGTGGACGTGGACGACAGCAAGCTGGCGCTGGCGCGGCAGCTCGGTGCGCAGGTCACCGTCAACGCACGCACCACCGATCCGGCCACGTTCCTGAAGAAGGAAATCGGCGGCGCGCACGGCGCCCTGGTCACCGCGGTTTCACCGAAGGCATTCGAGCAGGCGCTGGGCATGGTCCGCCGTGGCGGCACCGTGTCGCTCAACGGCCTGCCGCCGGGCAATTTCCCGCTGGACATCTTCGGCATGGTGCTCAACGGCATCACCGTACGCGGCTCGATCGTCGGCACCCGGCTGGATCTGCAGGAATCGCTGCAGTTCGCCGCCGAAGGCAAGGTCGCGGCCACGGTCAGCACCGACCGCCTGGAAAACATCAACGATGTGTTCGCGCGGATGCACGCGGGCACCATCGAAGGCCGCGTGGTGATCGACTTCGCCGCCTGACCGCCTGTGCATGGCCGCCGCTGCTCCGTACCCCTCTCCCACGGGCACGGCGGCCATGCCGATCCATCGGTAGTGCCGGCCGCTGGCCGGCAACCCGGGCACTCCGTGGCAGCCGTACAATGCGCGCATGCCTGGCCTGCTCAAGACCCTGTTCCTGTCCATCGTCGCCCTGATCGGCGGCGTGCTGTCGCTTGCCCTGGTCAGCAGCGTCGCCAGCTGGCTGCCGCCGCTGCTGGGCCTGTCACCGGACAACAACAGCATGCAGCTGGGCTGGGATCTGGCCTTCAGCGTGCTCGGCGGCATCGCAGGCATCGCCTTCGCCACCTACTACGCGCCCTGCTGGCCGCGTTCGCACGGCTTCTCGATCTGGTCGCTGATCGCACTGGGCTGCGGATACGCGATGTGGACCGCAGGCGCGGATTTCCCGCTCTGGTTCGTCATTTCGCTGTTGGCATCGCTGCCGCTGCAGCTGCTGGTGGGCTGGTGGTTCGGCCGCCGCCCCTCGCGGGATCCGCGCTGAACGTATGCAGGTAGTGCCGGCCGCTGGCCGGCAACCTCGGCCATCCTGCAGTTGCCGGCCAGCGCCCGGCACTACCGCTTCAGCGACGGCAGCGTCTGCTTCAACCGCGCGATGCCCTGCCATGGGTCACCCTTCAGCCGCTTCGCGCGCGCCAGTGCCTTGGCCATCGGAAACGCGTCGGCCGCACTGACGCGTGCAAGCTCTTCCCAGCGCAGCGGCACCGCCACGCCGGCAGCATCGCGCGCGCGCAGCGACCACGAACACACGCTGGTCGCACCGCGTGTGTTGCGCAGCCAGTCAATGAAGATCACGCCGCTGCGCTTGGCCTTGCTCATCGTCGCCACGTAGCGATCAGGCTGCTCCAGCGCCATTGCCTGCGCGAACGCCTCGCAGAACGCCTTCGTCTCGTCCCATCCGGCCTTGGGCTGGAGCGGCACCACCACGTGCACGCCTTTGCCACCGGACAGCCGCACGAAGCTCTGCAGGCCCACCTGCTGCAGGCGGTCACGGACATCGCGCGCAGCGGCCTTCACCTGTGCCCAGTTCACCCCTTCGCCGGGATCGAGATCGAACACGAGGCGGTCTGGATGCTCGGGATCGGCCACGGTCGCGCCCCACGGATGCAGCTCCAGCGTGTTCATCTGCACCAGCTGCAGCAGGCCCCGCGCATCGTCGACGTAGACGTAGTCCTCGCGGCCGCTCTTCTGCTGCAGGGGTACCGCATGTACCGCGTCCCCCAGGCCGGGGCCATGGTGCTTCTGGAAGAAGCAGGCCTTGCCCACGCCCTCCGGGCAGCGCAGCAGTGACAGTGGACGTCCGGCGATTTCGGGCAGGATCCAGCGCGCCATGCGCTGGTAGTAGTCGGCCACGTCACCCTTGCGCAGTTTCTGCCTTGGAAACACCACCCGCTCCGGATGAGTGATCTCGACCTCGCCTCCGGTTTCGGCATCTGCGGTGCTCATTCCCAGGTCCTCCTTCTGCTTGTCGCTGCGCAGTCGCTTGAAACTGGCCTGGCGCAGCAGGCCTTCCTTGCCCCAGCCACGGAAGGCCACCTCGGCAACCGCCACCGGCTTCACCCAGCGTACGCTGGCAGCGCGGAACGGCACATGCGCCGGCAGCTGCAGCACGGGCGTCTTCACCGCCAATGGCTGCAGTGCCTTGAGCAGCGCGCGCAGGCTTTGGTCGTCGAAACCGGTGCCAACGCGGCCCACATAGCGCAAGCCGCCCTTGTCCGGCGTCGCCAGCAGCAGCGAGCCGAACCCCACCCGTGAACCCTTGGGTGCCGTGTAGCCGACGATCAGGAACTCGTCGGTGTCTTCGTGCTTCACCTTCACCCAGCTGCGCGCGCGGGTATTGACGTACGGGGCATCCACCTGCTTGCTGACGATGCCTTCGAATCCGGCCTTGCCACTGGCAACGAACACCTGCGGGCCATGGTCGATCACGTGCTCGCTGAAGGCCAGGGTGCCAGGCGCGGGCCCAATGAGCTCTTTCAGGAGTGCTTTGCGCTCCAGCAACGGCGCACGACTGATATCCGCTCCAGCCACGCCCGGAAGATCGAACACGATGTAGCGCAGCGGTTGCTTCGAACTGCCGTCGATCACCCGCTGCAACGCTGCGAAGTCACTGCGTCCTTCCTTGTCCAGCACCACCAGTTCGCCGTCCAGGCGTGCATCGCGCACCGGCAGCGCCTGCACGGCCTGCACCACTTCGGGAAAATCACCGGTCCAATCCAGACCATTGCGGGAGCGCAGCTTGACCTCGCCATTGTGCAGATCAGCCAGCAGGCGATAGCCATCCCACTTGATCTCGTGAAGCCAGCGGTCGCCGTCCGGCGCACTGTCGCGATGATCGGTCAACTGCGGTTTGAATGCATGCGGGTAGGGTGCGTCACGTGCGCCGTGCAGTTGCAGCGCGCGTGCATGCCAGCGCACATCGGCCTTGCGTGTGGTCGTGCGTGCGACGGGTGCAGCTCGCGCCGTCTTGTCCGCGGAACGCTTCTTCGCCGCAGGTGTTCGTTTCGGCATCGGTGCCGTCAGCAGGTCATCCGCCTCCGCGTCGCGCGCTTCCCCGTCACCGCGCTTGATCAACAGCCACTGCACCTGGCGTCCCTTCATCGCGGTCCGCACCAGCTTCCAGCCACCGGCCAGGCGTTGTCCATGCAGCACGAAGTCGATCTTGCCCGCCGCCAGTGCCTGCAGTGGATCGCCTTCACAGGCCCAGGTGCCGTGATCGAAGACTTCCACGTGGCCCGCACCATAGTGACCTTCAGGAATGTCTCCCTCGAAACCGGCGTAGGACAACGGATGGTCTTCCACTTCCACGGCCAGCCGCTTTTCACCGACGCGCAGGGAAGGCCCCTTGGGCACCGCCCAGCTCTTCAGTACGCCGTCCATTTCCAGGCGGAAGTCATAGTGACGCGAGCTGGCATGGTGCAGCTGGATGACAAAGGTCGGCCGCCGCTTCGGGTCGCCCGGTGCGGGCGTGTCGTCGGGCTCCGTTGTCTGCCCGGCGCCACCGCCAAGCCGGCGTTTGCGCCGATACTGGTGCAACGACATGGCTCACCCCGCCTTGCGTCGGGGTGCGGTCTTCTTTGCAGCCTTCTTCGTTGTCTTCTTTGCGGCCTTCTTCACTGGCGACTTGGCGGCTGCTTTGCGCGTTGCGGCCTTCTTCGCTGGCGTTCGCTTGTTCGCATCCAGGCTCTTCTGCAGCAGCGCCATGAAGTCGACCACATTGGTACTGGCGTCCTCGCGCGGTGCCGGCTCATCGTCCACCCGCGTGGTGCCGCCCTTGGACTTGATGCGCTTGTTCAACACCTGCTGCAGGCGCTCGCGGAATTCATCGTGGTACTGCGACGGATCCCAATCGCCGGCCATCGACTCGATCAACTGCTCGGCCATCGCCGTTTCCTTGCTGGTGATGCGATAGTCGGACAGCTTGCCGGTGGGCAGCTTGTAGTCCTCGGGATCCACCAGTTCCTGCGGATAGCGCAGGATCATCAGCACCAGCGCGTCCTCATGCGGCATCACCGCACACAAGTACTCGCGCGTACGCACCACCACCCGCGCGATGCCCACCTTGCCGGTGCTGCGCAACGTTTCGCGCAGCAGCACGTAGCCCTTCTCGGCCTTCTTGCCGGGCACCAGCAGATACGGTTTCTCGTAATAGCGCGGGTCGATCTGCGCCGCATCCACGAATGATTCCACCTCCACCGCTTCGTGGCTTTCCGGCGCAGCCGAGCGGATATCACCTTCCTCCAGCACGACATAACTGCCCTTGTCGTACTCATAGGCTTTGACGATGTCCTTCCAGGGCACTTCCTCGCCAGTGTCGGCGTTGACCCGTTCGAAACGGATCGGCTTGCGGTCGCGGGAATCGAGCATGCGGAACTGCAGGTCGACCTTGCGTTCGCCGGACATCAGCGACACCGGCACGTTGAGCAGGCCAAACGACAGCGTGCCGGTCCAGATCGGGCGGGCCATGGGCGTACCTTTGGCGGGGCAGGGCATCCAGCTTCGGATGGGCGGTGTAAACCACCCGTGTCGATACCGTGCACGTGGGTTCTACGCAGATGCGGTAGTGCGGGCCGCTGGCCGGCAGAGCTCGCGGCCTGAAGTTTCCTGGGGTTGCCGGCCAGCGGCCGGCACTACTGCAGCAACGGCCTCACCGCCGCCGCCGGAATATGGTCCAGCGCGCGCCAGGCGTCCTCCACCACCGGCCGCGCCTGCGACCAGCCCAACCGTGACTGCCCGCGCATCTGTTCCCAGTGCTCGGCCAGTTCCTCGCAGGTATCGGCGGCATCACCGCGTGGCCAATCCGCGGCATGCGTGGTCAACGCGAAGGCATACACCGGACACAGGTCGCGCCAGTTCCGGTGGCTCTGCCCGCGGCGCTCCTCGTAGTCGCTGAGCATGTACTGCAGGTAGTCCTGCGCCACCGCCTGGGGGTCTTCATGGCGACGCGTACGGCGCTGTGCGGTGCGCTGGCCGAGCGGATCGAGCAGGGCGTTGAACACGGACGGTGCGGGTCGTTCAAGACGGGGCATGGCCGGCTCCTGCAGCGGGGGCGGGTGGGCAGGAATACGCGCGGTGCCGTTACCGGGGGGTGAGCGAGATGTTCATGACGCCAGGTTCGCGGCAGCTTTACCTTGCCGGCGGTGTAGTAGGAGCCCCCCGAGCGCAGGTAGCCAGACCATGAGCCGAGAGACCTCCCGAGACCCGCTGCGGGAAAACCACCCGCCCATTCCCGGTGAACAGCGCGGCAAGCGCGATGCCGACAACGCCGACTACCGCGGCACCGGTGCGCCGTTCTTCGATGCTGCGCAGGGCGACGAACACCTGCCGGTGAAGCACGAGGCTGAACAGGCGGCCCAGGACCGCAAGGATGGCGGCGACCGCCATCGCGGTGGCCAGGAGAGCCCGCTCAAGCGCCGCGAGCGCAAGCAGCGCGCCAGCGACAACCAGGACGAGGCGCTGGAGGAAACCTTCCCGGCCAGCGATCCAACCTCGCCGTTCGTGCCGGCCAAGGCCCCCGATTGACGGGTACTGCCGGCCGCTGGCCGGCAACCTCCTGACGTCGTGCACGGCGCAATGCCGGCCAGCGGCCGGCACTACCCCTTTCAGCGCCACGACCATTGCAGGCCGACGTTGGCTCGCCGTCCCGGTCCCGGCTCGTAGAAGCGACCATTGCCGTCATTGACGATCACCGAGCCGATGTAGGCCTGGTCCAGCACGTTCTCCAGCCGGGCGAAGGCGCGCAGCTCGCCGCCCGGCAGCGTCCATCGACGGCCGGCTTCCAGGTGCAGCAGGGCGTAGCCCGGCGCGCGCTCGGTGGCCACGTCATTGACCACGGTATCGCTGCTGGCCATTGCCTCCAGCGCCCACTGCCAATCGGCAGGGCTCCACTGCAGCCGGGCGAAGGCCTGCTGGCGCGGCACGCCGGGCAGACGGCTGCCTGCAGCGACCAGGGTGTTCGAGGTCAGGTACGGCGAGCGCACCTGCGCCTGCAGCCAGGTCCACGCCAGCTGCAGTTCCAGTTGCTCGGCCAGCGGCTGTCGGTACTGCAGCTCCAGCCCCTGGCGGCGGGTGCGGCCAATGTCGCGGTAGGTGCTGCGTCCGCCGATATTGCTGGCAACGGCCAGCTCATCGTCGGTATCTACACGGAACAGGCTGATATCGATTTGGTTGCCATCCTGTGCGTGCCACTTGCTGCCAACCTCGATGGAGCGGCTGCGCGCGGCGGCCAGATCCAGTGCCAGCCCGGCTTGGCCGTCGGCGCGATAGCCCAGTTCGTTGAAGGTGGGGGTCTCGAAACCACGCCCCACGGCCGCGTGCAGCCGCCACTGCGGGCTGGCCTCGAAGCTGACGCCTGCCACCGGCGTGATCGCCTGGTAGCGGCGGTGGCCACTGTCGTCGGGGTTGGCGCCGACGATGTAGCGGTCATTCGATTCGAATCGCACGGCGCTGTGGCGCAGCCCGGCCAGCAGCGACCAACGCGGGCTCCATTGCCACCAGGCCTGGGCGAACTGATCCACGTTCTGCACGACGTCGATCTGGTCACGACGCAGCCGCCCACGCACGCCCAGGGCGCTGCCGATGAAGTTCTCGAAGCCGGTGCGGTGCTGGCGCTGGCGGTCGGCGCTGAGCCCGGCTACCAGGTCCAGCGGTCGCCCGGCCAGATCACCGTGCCAGCCCCAGCGCGCGTCCAGCCCGCCATAGCCGCCCTGCAGATCGATCACGCCGCCGGCATGCAGCGGGCTGTTGGTCTGGGGTGCCGGCGGAATCGGCAGGTACTGGCGTACCGCGCGCTGGCCGGCATAGCCCATCAATTGCCAGCGCTGCGCTCCCGTTTCACGGGTCCAGCGCAGGCCGGCCTGCTGCTGGCGCACGGTTTTGCGGGTGTTGTACTGGTGCGCGACTGCCGTGGCCTGGCGCGGATCAGCCGCCACCTGGGCACGGGTCAAGCCCAGCGGATCCTGCGCACCGGGGGCGTCAAGCGCATTGAGCAGCAGCTCCAACCGCCCACCGCCCAGCTCTCCACCGATGCGTGCGTTGAGCGATTCACGGCGCGCGCGGCTATGGTCCCGCCAGCCATCGGTGCGGAAGTGATTGGCGGCGATGTTGTAGTCCAGCACTTGACCGGCACCCTTCAGCTGCGCACCGACACTGAGCGTGTTGTCGGCGCCGGCATTCACGCGCAACCGCCACGGGTCAGCGGCCTGGCCCTGCGCGCTCCAGACCTGCAGCACGCCGCCGGAGGAATTGCCGTACAACGCCGAGAACGGCCCGCGCAGCACCTCGATGCGCTCGGCGCCCAACAGGCTGGCATGCGACAGCTGACCCTGGCCGTCCGGCATGGTCGCCGGCACCCCGTCGATCAGCACCCGCACCCCGCGCACGCCAAAGGTCGAGCGTGCGCCGAAGCCACGAATCGACAGCTGCGTGTCCTGGGCGAAGTTCTGCCGGTCACGTGCCAGCAGTCCGGGGACTCCGGCCAAGGCCTCAGACAGCTGCGCGCCGGTGCCCGCGCGGCTGGCGTCGATCCAGACCGTGTCCTGGCTGGCCGGCAGCGCGAACGGATCGATGCCCGGCACCCGGGCGGCCTGTACCTGCACCGCAGGCAGGGCGGTGGGCGCAGGCTCGGCCACGGCCGTCCAGGGCGACAGCAGCAGGGCGGACAGCGGCAGGCAACGGCGTCGTGCGGCGGGATTCATGATTCAGGTTGATGGATCGGGCGGCAACGCACGCCATGGTACGGGGCCGCAGATGACGATGGCGGCGGCCAGCCCCGGCAGGCTTTGTTACGATGGGCTGTTTCCGGCCGAAAAGCCGCGGACCGCGTAGCGCACTTCCTCCCCCTTTCCGTCTACCGAACGAGTACCGCCGTGTCCTTCTTTGCAAACGTGGAACTGGTCCCAGGCGACCCGATCTTGGGCCTGACCGAGGCGTACAACGCCGACAGCCGCCCGACCAAGGTCAACCTGGGTGTGGGCATCTACTACGACGAGAGCGGCCGCATTCCGCTGCTGCGCGCCGTCAAGCAGATCGAGCAGCAGCTCGCCGCCGAGGCCAAACCGCGCGGCTACCTGCCGATCGATGGCCTGCCGGCGTACACGCAGGCCACGCGTGAGCTGGTGTTCGGCAAGGACTCGCCGCTGCTGGCCGCCGGCCGCGTCACTACCGCACAGACCGTCGGCGGCAGCGGTGCGCTGCGCGTCGGCGCCGACGTGCTGAAGAAGCTGCTGCCGCACGCCACCGTTGCGCTGAGCAACCCGAGCTGGGAAAACCACCGTGCGGTGTTCAGCGCCGCCGGTTTCGACGTGCTGGATTACACCTACTTCGACCCGGCCACCCATGGCGTCGATTTCGACGGCATGCTGGCCGACCTGGGCAAGCTGGACGCCGGCACCGTGGTGCTGCTGCATGCCTGCTGCCACAACCCTACCGGTGCCGACCTCACGGTCACCCAGTGGAAGCAGGTCGCGCAGCTGCTGAAGGACAAGCAGCTGTTCCCCTTCATCGACATGGCCTACCAGGGCTTCGACAAGGGCATCGAGCAGGACGGCGCCGCCGTGCGCATCATCGCCGAAGCCGGCATCGACAGCTTCATCGTCGCCAACTCGTACTCCAAGTCGTTCTCGCTGTACGGCGAGCGCGTGGGTGCGCTTTCGATGGTGGCACCGACCGCCGCTGACGCCAAGGCGGTGCAGTCGCAGGTCAAGCGCGTCATCCGCACCATCTACTCCAGCCCGTCCACCCACGGTGCCGCGCTGGTGGCCGGCGTGCTGACCAACCCGGAACTGCGTGCGATGTGGGAGCAGGAGCTGACCGAGATGCGCGAGCGCATCCACGCCCTGCGCCAGGGCCTGGTCGAGAAGCTGGCTGCCGCTGGCGCGCCGCAGTTCGGTTTCATCAACGAACAGGCCGGCATGTTCTCCTACTCCGGCCTGAGCCGCGAGCAGGTCGAGCGTCTGCGCGACGAGTTCGGCATCTACGCCGTCGGCACCGGCCGCATCTGCGTGGCCGCGCTGAACCAGAACAACCTGGAGTACGTCGCCAAGGCCGTGGCCACCGTCGCCAAGGGCTGAAGCAACGCTCCAGTGGCTTGAAGACAAAGGCGCCGAAAGGCGCCTTTGTTTTTTGCTCTTGCTCTTGTCATTGCCATTCCCACCGCGCTCGCGGCGAACCAGGAAGCGCAGTGAGAGGGGCACCGTGGCCAGGACCGTGAGGCGCATGGATGCGCCGATCGAGCCCCCAGGGATGGGTTTACGGCGTGTCCTGGCCACGGTGCCCCTCTCGCTGCACCTACATGAAGAGAGGGCGCCACGAGCGCAACGCATCTGGAAACGATTACGACTCCCCGCGCTCACGCACGCGCTGGCCGGAAGGGCGACAATAGGCGTTTTCCCGCTGCCGAGACCTGCCCGACCATGTCCCGTACTTCGTTGACCCGCTTCCTGATCCAGGAACAGCACGCCGGCCGCATCAATGCCGACCTGCGCCAGCTGATCGCGGTCGTCGCCCGCGCCTGCACCAGCATCTCCATCGCCGTCAGCAAGGGCGCCCTCGGTGGCGTGCTCGGCGACGCCGGTACCGGCAACGTGCAGGGCGAAGCGCAGAAGAAACTGGACGTCATCAGCAACGAGATTCTGCTCGAAGCCAATGCCTGGGGTGGCCACCTCGCGGCCTGCGCCTCGGAGGAAATGGACCACAGCCAGCCGGTACCGGACATCTACCCGCGCGGTGATTTCCTGCTGCTGTTCGATCCCCTCGATGGCAGCTCCAACATCGACGTCAACGTCTCGGTCGGCACCATCTTCTCGGTGCTGCGCTGCCCGACCAACGTGGAGCTGCCGGGCGATGACGCGTTCCTGCAGCCGGGCAGCAAGCAGATCGCCGCCGGCTACTGCATCTATGGGCCCAGCACCCAGCTGGTGCTGACCGTCGGCCACGGTACCCACGCTTTCACCCTGGACCGCGAGAAGGGCGAGTTCGTACTGACCACCGAGAACATGCAGATTCCGGCGGCCACCCAGGAATTCGCCATCAACATGTCCAACCAGCGCCACTGGGAAGCCCCGATGCAGGCCTACGTCAGTGACCTGCTGGCCGGCAAGGAAGGCGCGCGCGGCAAGAACTTCAACATGCGCTGGATCGCCAGCATGGTGGCCGACGTGCATCGCATCCTGACCCGCGGCGGCATCTTCATCTACCCGTGGGACAAGAAGGATCCGACCAAGGCCGGCAAGCTGCGCCTGATGTACGAGGCCAATCCGATGGGCCTGCTGGTCGAACAGGCCGGCGGCGCCGCCTGGACCGGCCGCGAGCGCATCCTCGACATCCAGCCCGACCAGCTGCACCAGCGCGTGCCGGTGTTCCTGGGTTCGCGCGAGGAAGTGGCCGAAGCCGTGCGCTACCACCACGCGCACGACGACGCGCAGGGCTGATTGGCGGTTGCCTGACGACGGTCATGGCAGATCGATGACATGACCGTGGGGTGACACCGAGGGCGGCAAACGGCACCATCAAGCCGTTGCCGCCTAAGGAATGCACGCATGCACGAGCAGGGCCCGGTCGATTTCATCGAGGTCATCCACAACGCGGTCCCCAGCGAGGTCTGCGCGGCGATCGTCGAGCGCATGCGGGCGGCGCGTGGCCTGCAGCCCGGTGCCGTGGGCAGTGGCGTGTTCCCGGAACTCAAGCACAGCAAGGATCTGCGCATCAGCGGCCTTGATGGCTGGCAGGATGTGGACCATCAGCTGCAGCACGCGGTGTTCACCGGCCTGCTGACTTATCTACGCCGTTATCCACAGGCGTTGATCGCGCCGCTGATGTTGCAGATCCAGGACAGCAAGGGCCAACCGCGACGCCTGTCTGCCGAGGACTTCCCTGACATGCCGCAGCAGCAGCTGGCCGACCTGGCCCGCACCTGCCTGCGCCCGGGCGCCATCAACCTGCAGTGGTATGCGGCGGGCGAGGGCGGTTATCCGTACTGGCACTGCGAGCTGTACCCCAAGGATGCGCAGGCCGAGACCCTGCACCGGCACGTGCTGTGGACGCTGTACCTCAACGAGGAATTCGAAGAGGGCGAGACCGAGTTCCTGTTCCAGGGGCGGAAGATCGCACCACGCACCGGCAGCCTGCTGATTGCGCCGACGGCGTTTACGCATACCCATCGTGGCAACAGGCCGCAGGGTGGCGACAAGTTCATCGCGACGAGTTGGATCCTGTTCCAGAGCGCGCAGAAGTTGTTTGGAGGAGGGTGAGGTCATCGTACTCCTCCCGATTGGGGCCGATATCCAGGCAAGTTCGTTATGCCGTCGGTGGTTTACCGGGCCTCAGGAGAGCAGTAGTAGTCGCCGCCCCTGTCCGAGTCCCAGTAGGTTCCTCCATAGAGCTTCACCGTACTGCCTCTTGTCGTCAGCTCTACCGAGCGCGCCAGGCGATCCTCGCAGAAGACCATCAATCTGTAATGGCGCTGCCGTTTGTCTTTCTGCAGTCGCCACCGCTTCTCTGCGGCTTGTTTGATGAAGAAAGCGGCGATCTGCTCTGGATCAGATTCGAGTTCGGCGTCGAAGACGGCCCCCAGGAACGTGACCTTCGGTAAGAACTTAACGTTCGTGGGATGGCCGCCTGAAGGGAGTTCAAAGGTCTCGGTAGCAGCGCGCAGTTCTGCTTCTGTTGGCTCTCCGGTCCAATCGCCACCTCCGATGGATCCAAACATTGAAAGATAGGTACCGCCTATCAAGGCCGCAATGACAGTGCACAGGAGCAGATGGCGCAACGGTACCTTTTTCAAGGCCCATTCCCCGACTGTCGTTGTTCGTCGCTACTTGAATCCCGCAAGGCTTCAGTCGTCTTTGCCCCGAGCACCGGATCATTGATGCTCGACGGAGCTGGGCGCTTGCGAGGACGACGGCGATACAGGATCCCTCCCGCTGCCCCACCAAATACGGCAGTGCCGAGGCCGACCAGCTCTTCGCTGCCTAGCGGATCCGCTGACAGCAATTTAGCTGCCGTCAGTAGAAGAAAGTTCAATGGGAGCATCCACAGGAACGCGATGCCCAGCCAGTAGATGATCTTCATTTCATGCGCTCATGGATCCGGAAACACCGACTTGAACCAGTAGGCGGATATGCTTCGCATCCATGATGCTGAACTCTTTCGTCTCTAGCTCGCGCAACTTGCGCATGTCTATTCCATGGAGTCGAAACATCGAAATCAGCTCTCTTACGCTGGCCTCATCCACAGCCGACCGATCCATGGAAACAATGCTCCTGCTGAGAGATCCTTGGACGGGAGCCACACCTTGCGCCCTCGCTTCTGGAGGAAAATTCAGCTTCGTCCAGCCGTAAATGAAACCTCAGGAATTTGATTTCCAACCTCAACATGTCCAGAGCGCGGAAAAGTCGCTGGGCGTAGACTGATTCACCCGACTATTGGGAGAGACAAGGGATAGCCAGGGATTGGAGACCCAGCCTTGCCATACACTTGGCCTTCTCGACGAAGATTTCCTTGCATCGACATGTGCACTGTAGATCGAATGATGTGTCCTCGATTCGAAGCAGCCTTTCGAATCGAGGACACATCGTCCCAGCCCGCATTCGTCTCCGGCACGGCATGGCTACTCCCTCAGTAGCCTGATGCTGTGCTCCACTCTGTATTGAGATATGGGGAATTGGCAGCGCCTAATGTTGATTGTTCCCATCTGACCGGCACTTCCTAATAAATCCATCTCTGAACTCGTTGGGCCTTTGCGCACTGCCATTCGTCGTTAGGCGAACAAAAAGTGGCCCCTGGGGCTGTCCAGTTGCCATCGCGAACAGCGCACTCTGACCTTCTGGTCCATCGTGCACTGCAACCAGCGTGAACTCGCCTTTGGCGTACTCTCCACGGCGGCGCTCGCCGATTGTGAAGCCGGGATGTCCACCAATCAGTACGTCAATACGGCGCTTACCGTCTACGAACACCCCGGTTTCAAAGTCAGGCCCAGGAGCGTCGGATTGAAAGCGCATGCCAGATTGAGCCTCTGCGCATACGTTGAATCGCTTACTTATGGGGGCCAGCTCCTTAGCGTGGCAGCCCAGCATCATATAAGCGACTAAACTGCACAGTATGGCCGTCCTATTTGCACCCACACCCTTTGATAATTGCCTCATTGCCCGCCTTTAATACGTCTTCTATGTTTTTTTCATTGACGGAGTTCATGTTAATCACCCTGCCCATGATTCCGGTTCCGTAGTCAGGCAATCCCATCAGATGCCCTGCTTCATGAGCGAAGGTGGCTGCGCCCCACTGTCCAGGCAGATACCATACGCCCTCATTCATCCACACCCGATTTACCCAAGACTCATGATCGCCCTGGCGAATCGACACGGCATTGGTTCTGACAGGATCGTACTTGTCCATTTGCATGACAACCGTCGTGACCTGGTATTTCCCGAATCTCCCAGTCCATGCCTTTTCGATTGCACTGGCCATCGCAGCCGCCTGAGCATTGCTTCCATTCTGGAAATTGATTGGCAAAGCGATGCCAACATTATTTCCTGATTTGGTGCATGCATATGCGATAAGCCCCAGAGGATCGACATTGCTCATGGGATTGCCACCAACATATGCGTAGGTGTTGGTTCCCCCTGCCAATCCAATCGGATCACTCTGCACGTACCGGCCAATACTCGCGTCATAGTCGCGGAAGCCGTTGTACCAGAGGCCGCTTTCCGCGTCGTAGTACTGGCCCGGGAAGCCAATGTTCAACCCGCCAATCTCATCCTTCTGGACGCTGCGTCCATAGGCGTAGTTGTACGCCTTCCAGACGGTCTGCTGGCTTGGGCTGGTGACGAACTCCGGGCGTCCCAAATGATCGGTATGCACGTAATTGTGCTGCCCGCTGCGGGCCAGCCCCACCAGTTCGCCTTCGAACCAGAAGTAGTTGGTCCACACGCCATTGTTCAGTTCGGTCATGAGCTGGTTCTGACCGGCGTACCAGTAGTGACTGTTGGTGTTCTGGTTGATCTTCGCAACACGCTGCCCCTGCGCATTCAACACGTAGTCGGTCGCGGTGCCCCCGATGTTGCTGCGGCTCATGCGATTGAAGGCGTCGTATTCGAAGGTGCTGATCCGGCTGCCCGCAGTCTCGCTGATACGATTTCCCAATGCGTCGTACTGATACTGGCGGCTACCGTCCTGGTTGGTGTAGTTCAGCACCCGGTTGCTCCCAGGGTCGATGCTGTACTGGGTCAACTGATTGCCGGCCTGATAGCGGTCGTGATTGCCGCCGGCGTCGTAGGAAAGATTGTTGGTGACGCCAAACCGAGTCAGCTGGGTCAGTCGGCTCAGTGAGTCGTAACCGATCAGCTGCGTCATGCTCGGGTCGACAGCGTCGACGATGGCGGTGATTTCTCCATCACCACTGTACTGGTAGTCCCAATAGCTGACCTTGCTGCTGTTGGGTCCCCAGACCGACATTGCCGTCAGCCGTCCCTCCGGATCGTGGTTATAGCCCCGGCCGAGGCCATTGCCATAAGCCAGCCACCCGCGCGCTCCCGTGGCCTTCCAGCTTGCCTGGGAAATGATCGAACGCTGCGTGCCGTCTACGGTTGCCACCAACGCGCTTGGTTTTCCGTGGGAACCATAGGAGTAGGTTGCCTTGTCACCATTGGGATAGGTGATCTCACTCAGGCGATTGATGCCGTCGTAGCCATACGTCGTACTGTAATCCGTCTTCTGACCAGACAGATCTGTGAAGTCGCGGCGTATCTGCAGCGATCCATTCGCGGTGTAGGCAAAATGTGTTGCTGTTCCCGGCCCCGAGGTGCCGCACAACAGTCCTTTACCATTGCCACACCAGTCGTAGCTGTAGCCCAACGTCCGGTCCTCCGCACTCGCAGAGGTCATGCGACCCAGGCCGTCATAGTCGAAGGAAACAACGCTTCCATCCGCTCTGGTCGTCGATGTCCGTAGACCTGCGGCGTCGTACTGGTGCTGTGTCGTTCCCGTATCCGGGCTCACCTGCTTCCACATCTGGCCGAAGCCATCAAACTCATAGGTGGTGACCAGATTGCGGGGATCGCTCACTCGGATTGGACGATCTGCATGATCGTACGCAATCTGCGTCTTCCCTCCAGCAGCATCGATTGATTGGATCAAGCGACCGCGAGCGTCGTAGCTCATCCGGGTAACCCGATTCTGCGAATCGGTGACCTGGGTGACGCGTCCCTCCGCGTCATAGGCATAGCGCACATTCTG
The DNA here is from genome assembly GCF_059372275.1 of Stenotrophomonas sp. YJH_SMC_14-1. Taxonomy (NCBI): domain Bacteria; kingdom Pseudomonadati; phylum Pseudomonadota; class Gammaproteobacteria; order Lysobacterales; family Lysobacteraceae; genus Stenotrophomonas; species Stenotrophomonas sp. YJH_SMC_14-1. The sequence continues at coordinate 81,849 of NZ_JCAFVK010000006.1, read as the reverse complement.
TACGCCGTTGCCGCGCTCGACGATCACACGGCCCAGTTCGTCGTACTCGTATGTGTTGACGGAGACAACAGCGTTCAGCCCGATCAGGGCAAGCGTCAGTGCTGACATATGGACAGTCCTTTGTTACCGAGGCCGTTCGCAGGTGATGCGACCACAGCTTCCCTTGTTGTTCTCAACCGACAGGAAGACCTTTGCTTCAGCGCCCCAGGCAACGCCGCCGGACGCCATTCTCGCCACGTACGAGAACGTTCGATTCCCGCTGCCCGGATTATTCGGCCCAACGCTGCGGCTGAACCTGGCCACGCCACCGGGTGGCACCGGCGCGGAGAGTGCGATGTTTTCGTTGGGCTGATTGAGGCCGAACGCGAGGTAGGTATCGCCTGGATTCCAGACCACATTGCTTGTGTTGCGGAACTCGAAGATCAATGTTGAGGAGCCGCCATTGAAGATCTGGTACGGATAGGCCGACGCGCCAACGACTTCGGCGTTGCGCACTACCGCGGGAACTGTGAACGTACCCGAGCGATTGAGCAGCAGATGAGCCTGGCCCGAGTGCGAGATGCCGTGGACGTAGATGGGCTTTCCGCCATGTGCGTTGCGCATATTGGAGTCCAACGTGAAGCCAAACCAATACGCCCCTTGCGATTGGCATGCGGCCTTTACGTCATCGTTCGGAACCAGCGTGCCGGTAACGCTCCCAAGATACGTACCAGCGCCTGCCGGCCCTCCCGCATAGATGTGTACGGTGGTGGCCGCGTTGACGCCCACGGAGCATGCCCATCCTTGTACGGAGAAGTTCCAGTTCGCGTCGTTCGTAACCCCTGCGACGTCTCCGATGATCGTTGCCGTTGGAATGGCGAAGTTGCCGGAGTTGCCCAGCGCTTGGTTGTGCTGTGCTCCCTTCGGAGATACACCGTAGATGGAGAACTTGCGGCCACCCAGCTGCTGCCTCTGGGCCAGCGATATCGGCAGCTGGTATCTGTAGCCATTGCCTGAGGCTTGGCAGGCGGCAGCAACCCCTGGCTCGCTGGCGAGGTTTGCCTGGGTGCTTCCCAGGTAGACGTTGCCTTCGGCGTAGCCATCCACCTGGATGGATCCGGCCGATCCGGTGGAGCAGGCCCAGCCTCGAGCGAACCAGTTCCACTGCCCGTCATGGGTGATTTCGTCAATCATTCCCTTAACTGCCGTATCGATCGGATAGTCGGTCTGTGAAACCTCGGTACGCGTGCGATTGGAAGCGTTGTTGTAGCTATGACGGGTCCACGCCCACGTACCGTCTCCCAGCGAGCGGACTTCATGCGTCAGGCGGCGTCCTGCATCGTAGCCGTAGCGTACCGTCACGCCATCGGGCTGGGTGAGCGAGGCGATGTCGCCTGCGGAGGTGTAGCCAATGGCTGTGGTCGCCCAGCCGGTTCCCGAGCTGGTTCTGTCGGACACAACGCGGCCACGACCGTCATACGTCAGCTCCCGCACACCACCGTTCGCATTGACGATACGTCCCGGCAATCCCAAGCCGTTGAAGTTGGAATAGCTGATCGTATGACCGAGAGCGTTGGTGGTGCTGGTCAGATCGCCCTGGTTGTTGAAGGTCGAGGTGACGTCATCCTGCGGAAGCGGGCCATCGATCTTGATCGAGGCCTTCAATCCATTGGCGTGATAGCTATAGGTGGTGCGGGTTACCCGCGTCTGGCTGGGCACCCCACGTGCCGTCAGATTGCGCTCAGTCACGCTGGCTACGTTTCCGCGATCGTCATAGGTGTAGGCGACTTCAAGATCACCCACCACCGTGGTCTTGAGCAGCCGGTTACGCGCGGTATCCCACTCCTGCAACGTCGTACGTTCGGCCGTGCTGCCGACCGCTTCCACCCGCTTCAGCAGGTAGCCCTGTGCGCTGTAGTCGAAGTTGGTCAGATTGTCCTGGAAATCATGGACCAGATCAGGGTACCCATTGGCGTCGTAGCTCTGCTCCTTGTAGCTGGCAGGGCAGTTCGGCGACGGATCACCCTTGGTCGACACCATCTTTCCGTCCTTGAACGTGTAGGTGGTGCTGCGGCCAAGAGGGTTGATCACAGTGACATCGATATCGACGGGCCGCGTAAGGCTCGGCGCAGCGGCGGCGGTCATGCCGAGAGCGCTCTCCATCGGCAGCGAATCGACAGGCAGCGAGCGCGGCTGGTAGCAGATGCGTGAGCCTCCGGGGCGCTGCTCGCACCATCCACGCTCTTCGTCGGCGCGGACACCGCCCGGTCGAGCGGGGGCGGGGGGCGGAAGCACCGGTTCGGTGCTGCGCACGGCGTAGCTGAAGCGGAATCGTTCGATGCCGCCATTGTGCTCGGTGCTGATGGCGCGCCGCTCCGCGTCGTAGGCAAACGTGGAATAGCGCACGCCGTCCAAGGACTTGCCGGTCAGGGCACCCGGGAAGCGGCCGTCTTCGTAGTGGTAGCTGATCGTCGTTGCAGGAGCGCTTGGCAATGTCGTGCTGGCGAGCCGACCACGCCCATTCCCGAACACGTTGGGGGTATAGGTGTAGCGGTAGATGTTGCCGGCCGGGTCGGTCACCTGGGAGACCTGTCCATTGGTCCAGCCAAAGCTGATACTGCGTCCCGAGGAGTGGGTGACCTTCTGCAGGTAGTGATCGGTATAGGAGAACGTCCAGCTCACACCTTGCTCATTGCTGAGCCGGGTGATGTAGCCCTCGGCGTTGTAGATTTCCGTCCCGTTGTTTTCGTTTCGAAGCGTGAACGTGCCGTCTCCGTTCGCGGCGAGATACGCGATGGGCTGGGCCTTGTCCTCGTACCAGCGGCCGCTGGCTGGATCCTTGAGATACTTGATGCGGCGACCGTCGGGCCGTTGTACCCACGCCAGCTGGTTTGCATCGGTGAACGCGAGCGAATAGTCGAAGTTGCTCAGCCAGTGATTGCCGAACAGGCCGGTCGCGCTCCAGTAATGATTGTAGTTCCGCTGCAGGAACAGGCCCATTTCGCCCTGGCTGGCGAAATCGAGTTCCGGCTCGACCTTGTTGCCGCTGTAGAGCACGACAGGATTGCCCTTGCGGCCATTGCAGTCCTTCTCCTTGTCATCGGTCGGCTGTTCCTTCGCCGTTTCGGTCGGAATTGCACCGCCGCCACCGCCATTGTCCATCTGTGACTCGGACAGGTGGACACCACTGCCGCCGCCAAATCCAAAACCGCCTGCACCGCCACCTCCAACGGGGAGCGTGGCGGTGACTTGAACGGTTTCGAGGGTGTTTGCCGCGGTTGCCAATGTCATCGGCAGGGAAAGCAGCGGCAGAAGAAGAAGTCGGGACTGCAAGGTGTTCCGTGTTGCAACGTGCATCATGCGCTTGCCTAGCTCCTCATCCGAGACCGACTCATTCAGTCATCGGGAATTCATGTTTGTAACGAGTGTATGACGGCACGCTGCAACGGTGCAATGGAGGCACGTAATGTTTCTCGTGCATTGCCCATCAATGAGCTGGGCACAGCACAGCGCGACGAATCGCTGGTGCATACGCCAGCAGATGTACACACCTCAGAAGAGCGAACCCTGTGGCGAATCCTTCTTCGGCGGCAGCGGCTTCTGGAACCGGCTGCAATCCAGCTTCGGCCAATGGCTGTTCTGCACATTGAAACCGAGACGCTTTCGCGCCAGCTTGAAGCGGTTGTTCAACAGATCGGCATACACGCCCTGGCCACGCATGCGGGTGCCGAACTGGCTGTCGTAGTCCTTGCCGCCGCGCAGCTGCTGGATGGTACTCATCACATGCGCGGCGCGATCGGGATGATGGGTGTCCAGCCAGTCGCGGAACAGCGGCGCCACTTCAAGCGGCAGGCGCAGCAGCACGTAACCGGCTGTGCTGGCGCCGGCATCATGTGCGGCCTCCAGCACAGCTTCCAGTTCGCTGTCGTTGATCCACGGAATCACCGGCGCCACCATCACTCCCACCGGAATGCCCGCTTCATGCAGGCGCTTCATCGCGCGCAGCCGTGCATGGGGTGCGGACGCGCGTGGTTCCAGTTTCGCGGAGAGATGCGGATCCAGCGAGGTCACCGAGAAGTGCACGCTGACCAGGTTCTCCGCCGCCAGCGGTGCGAGCAGATCGATATCGCGCTCGACCAGCGCGTTCTTGGTGATCAACGAAAACGGATGCTTGGTTTCCAGCATCACTTCGATCAGCTGGCGGGTCAGCTTGAACTTGCGCTCGATCGGCTGGTACGCATCGGTGTTGATGCCCAGCGCGATCGGCTGTGGCACATAGCCCGGCTTCGACAGTTCCTTGCGCAGCAGCTGCGGCGCATTGGTCTTGGCGAACAGCTTGGTCTCGAAATCCAGGCCCGGCGACAGGTTCAGATAGGCATGCGAGGGGCGCGCGAAGCAGTAGGAGCACCCATGCTCACAACCGCGGTACGGATTCACCGACTGGCTGAAGCCGACGTCCGGTGAGGTGTTGCGGCTGATGATGCTGCGTGCGGTCTCGGCGCGTACTTCCGTGCGCAGGCGCGGGGCGAGGAATTCTTCGCTCTCGTCCACGGCCCAGCCGTCGTCCACCGCCTCGCTGACGGTGCTTTCAAAGCGCCCGGCAAGGTGGGACGTGGAACCTCGGCCCTTGATCGCGATACCCATTGCGGCAGGTTACGCCGCAGCCGTCTCAATGGCTGCGACGGCTGCCTGAAGGGTTCAGGGCAAGTCTGAGCCGAGCGTGGGCTCGGCTCTACAGTGGATACGGATACCTTCTGTAGAGCCGAGCCTACGCTCGGCTGCAATACATCAAAGCAGCGCCAAGTACCCGCGCACGGTTGCATCCAGCCCGTCATACAGCGCCTCGCCGATCAGCGCATGGCCGATCGACACCTCCAGCACGTCCGGCACGTGGGCCAGGAAATCGCGCAGGTTATCCTGCGACAGGTCGTGCCCGGCGTTGACGCCCAGGCCCACCGCCTGCGCCCGCCGCGCCGCAGTGGCGAACAGTTCCAACATTGCCGCAGCGTCGCCGGCCGCGTGTGCTTCGGCGTAGGGGCCGGTATACAGCTCGACACGATCTGCACCGACTTCGGCCGCTTGCTCCAGCAGTGGGTTGCCAGCATCGACGAACAGGCTGACCCGGCAGCCCATCGCCTTCAGTTCGGCGACCAGTGGTCGCAGCCGCTCGGCATCCCGCTCGAAGTCGAAGCCATGGTCGGAGGTGATCTGTCCATCACCATCCGGCACCAGCGTCGCCTGCGCCGGGCGGGTCTGCGCGCACAGCGGCAGCAGGCCTGGGTAGCCCTCGCGCGGCGGCGCGAACGGGTTGCCTTCAATGTTGAACTCGACACCACGCGCGCGGGTCAGCGTGGACAGCGCCAGCACGTCCTCGGCGGTGATATGGCGGCGGTCCGGCCGCGGGTGCACGGTGATGCCATGCGCACCGGCATCCAGGCAGGCCTGGGCGGCACGCACCACGTCCGGTTCGGCGCCGCCGCGCGAATTGCGCAGGACGGCGATCTTGTTGACGTTGACGCTGAGCTGGGTCATGGAACGGAACTACTTGGAAAGAGGGGACGGATCGTGGTCGTTGGCGTCGTCATTGCGGCGGGCCTGGGCCTGCTCGCGCAGGCGGCGCAGTTCCTCGGCATCGACAAGGGTGGCAGGGTCCCGCTGAAGGTCGCCGAAGCGGGCCACATAGCGACCGCGCACCCAGGCCAGCAGGAAGGCGAGGGCGGCCAGCAGGCACAGGGTCATCAATGCGGCGCTGGGGGTCTTCAGGGCGATGGCGAAACAGCCCAGCGCCAGCAGCAGGTACAACCAGTACATAGTCGGGCTCCCCGGATGATCGCCGCAGTGTAGCGCTGCGTCAGAGCAGCGGCGAGGCCAGCCGGGCGAAGGCCTCTGGCAGGCGGTGCAGCCACAGCGAGCGGCCGGCCTGGTCGTGCACGCGGGTGGCGCGGTCGAACTCTGCCTGCAGCAGCCCGGCCAGGGCGGCGACGCGGTCACGGTCGCTGATCATCATCGACAGCTCGAAGTTCAGCCGGAAGCTGCGGTGGTCGAAGTTGGCGCTGCCGACGATGCAGACATCGTCGTCGGCGATGAAAGCCTTGGTATGCAGCATGCGCGGGCCGTACTCGTAGATCTTCACCCCGGCGTGCAGCAGTTCGTCGAAATAGGAGCGCGCGGCCTGGGTGACAAACCAGGAGTCGCTCATCTTCGGCACCAGCAGGCGTACGTCCAGTCCCCCCAGTGCCGCCGAGGTCAGCGCCATCCGCGCCGCTTCGCCTGGCACGAAATAGGGCGTCACCAGCCACACCCGCTCGTGCGCTTCCTGGATGGCGGCGACGTGCAGCCGGTGGATCGTCTCCCAGCCCGAATCCGGGCCGGACACCAATACCTGCGCGTTGATTTCGCCATCCCCGCGCAGCGGCATATCGGCCGGCCACAAGCGGGCGATATCCATCCGCGAGGGTTCCTGGCCACTGGCGTAGAGCCAGTCCTCGGCGAACACCAGCTGCAGGCTGCGCACGACGTGGCCGCGGATGCGCATGTGCAGGTCGCGGTAGGCGTTCGGCTTGCGGCTCTCGTCTTCATCGTCGGTGATATTGATGCCACCGGTGAAGGCCAGCCGGCCATCGACGATCACCAGCTTGCGGTGCGTACGCAGGTTCAGCCACGGGCGCTTGAACGGTTTCAGCAGCTGCCGTGGGTGGAACCAGATCGCTTCACCGCCGGCGTCGAGCAGGGGCTGCAGGAAACGGCGGGGCAGGGCGGATGAGCCCACCGCATCCAGCAGCAGGCGCACCTGCACACCGGCACGTGCGCGCTCGACCAGGGCGTCGCGCAGGGCGGTGCCGGCATGGTCCGGATTGAAGATGTAGTACTCCAGGTGCACGTGATCGCGAGCCTGCGCCACCGCTTCCAACAGAGCGGCATAGGTAGCGGCACCATCCACCAGCCAGGTCACTTCGGTCGCGCTGCTCGGCGCCAGGCCCGTGGTGGCCTGCGCGATCTTGGCCAGCTCGGTGCAGTCGGCATCCGGTGGGCAGACATCGCTGTAGTGCTCCATGCCCGAACGTGCGCGTCCGCGGCGCAGCCGTTGCCGCTTCACCTTCTGCGGGCCCAGCAGGTAGTAGATGAACAAGCCGAGGTAGGGCAGCAGCGCCAACGACAGGATCCAGCTCAACGTGGCGACCGGCTCACGCTTCTGCAGCATGATCCAGCCCGCCAGCGCGAACAGATACAGCAGGTAGGCCACCGCCAGGATCGAGCCAAGGTGGGCGATGCCGTCGAGCCAATGACGCAGGGAGTCGAAGAGGGCGAGCATCCGCCGATCATAGCGGTCCAGCCCGGCAGGCATAAAAAAAAACGCCCCTGTCTCCAGGGGCGTCTGCAGTCGCGTCATGACTGTTGTGTTGCGGTGTAGCGATTACTGCTGCACAAAACCGATCTTCTTCATCTGAGCATTCTTCGCGGCGGCCAGAACCTTGGCCATCACGTCGTACTCGGAATCCGGGCTGGCGTCGATGCGCAGTTCCGGCTGGTTGGTCGGGTCACGCTGGACCTCCTGCTCCATCCGCTGCTGCAGCTCGCTGGTATTGATCGGGCTGTTGTTCCACGAGACCTGGTTGCTGGCGTCGATCTTCAGTTCGATCGGCGGCGGCGGTTCGACCAGCTGCGGCGGTGGGTTGAGCACGCGCTGCGGCAGGTCGACGGCGATCGGGTACGTCATGATCGGCGCGGTCACGATGAAGATGATCAGCAGAACCAGCATCACGTCCACGAGGGGCGTGACGTTGATGTCTGCCATGGGGCCCTTGCCACCACCACTACTGAATGCCATGGCTTATTGCCCCTTTTCTTTGGTCGCGACGAAGCCGACGTCCAGCATGCCCTGCTCCTGCGCGACCTTGGTCAGGTCGTTGATGACGCGCATCTTGGTGGTGCGGTCACCACGCAGGTTCAGCGGCGGCTGCGGGGTCTGCTGGGCGGCGGTCGCCAAGCGCGACTCGAGAGTCTGCTTGTTGATTTCTTCGTCGTTCCAGTAGATCGAGCCGTCTTCCTTGACTGCCAGGGTGATCGGTCCGGAACGCTTTTCAGCGTCTTCCGGCTTCTGGATCAGGTTGGCTTCCGGCAGATCCACCTTGACCTTGTGGGACATCAGGGGCGCCGTGATGATGAAGATGATCAGCAGCACCAGCATCACGTCCACGAGGGGCGTAACGTTGATGTCGGCCATGGGGCCGCCGCTGTTACCACTACTGAAAGCCATAACGGGCTCCGTCTAGATCTTGGTGACTACTTACGTTCGTCGCTGGGTGACGCGCGCCGCAATTAGCGGACGCGCGAGCCGGTGGCGAAGAAGTCGTGCAGGTCGTGCGCGAAGGTATCGAACTTGCTGATGGTCGCGCTGTTGATCTTGCTGAAGAAGTTGAAGGCGAACACGGCCGGGATCGCGACGAACAGACCGATCGCGGTCATGATCAGCGCTTCACCCACCGGGCCGGCAACGGCGTCGATCGAAGCGGAGCCGGTGGCACCGATCTTGATCAGGGCGCCGTAGATGCCCCACACGGTACCCAGCAGACCGACGAACGGAGCGGTCGCGCCGACGGTGGCCAGCAGGGTCATGCCCGACTGCAGCTTGTTGCTTTCGCGGGTGACGGCCTGACGCAGGGCGCGGTCGACGAACTCCGAACGGCTCAGGTTCTCACCCACGCCGCCGGTGGCGCCGCCTTCAGCGCGCTGGTGGTGCGCAGCAGCCTGGGCAGCGTCCAGGGCGATCTTCGAGAACGGCTCCGAAGCCGGCTGCTCTTCCATGGCACGGATGGCGTCCTGCGCGTTCGGGGTATCCCAGAACAGGCTGACGACGCGATCAGCAGCGCTCTTCAGGCGGGTCGCACGGAAGATGTTGATGACGGTCCAGTACCAGGACATGGCCGACATGGCGATCAGGGTCAGCAGCACGACCCAGGAAACCGCGAAATCACCCGGCTTGGTGGTCATTTCGTGGATCAGGTGCTCGAAGCCCATCTGCGACAGGGCGTTGGACGGATTGCCCCCGGCAGCAGCGGCGATGAAAATTTCCTGCAGCATGACGCTTACCTTTGTTGTGTGTGGTGATAAAGGGTGTAGCTAAGCTAAACAATCGAACCGGGAGCAGGGGTGGCCAAGCGGCCACCCGGGCGCATCAGTTCAGCGCAAAGTTGACCGGGACGCGAACGCGACCTGCCGTCTTCTTACCGCCAGATTCAGCGGCGTTGAAGCGCCACTTGCGAGCCGCTTCCATCGCGGCACGGTCCAGGTCGCGGTTACGGCTGGACTTTTCCACCGTGACATTGGTGACGTTGCCGTTGGCATCGACATCAATGATCAGGATCACTTCGCCCTGGATACCCGCGCGGAAGGCGGCCGGCGGGTAGCGCGGCGGATTCATGGCCTTCGACGAGATGTCCACGCTGGCCTCGATCGATGTCGCAGGTGCCGGCGGCGCGGGGGGCGACGGCGGGGTGACGATATCGCTCGGGCGCGGCTCCGGCACGTCCACGACCGGCGCCTGCGGCGGCGGCGGGACCGGCGACGGCTTCGGCGGCGACAGATTCTTCACCGGCGGCGGCGGAGTATCGGTCGGCGGCGGCGGCGGCGGCGGCGGGGGCGGCGGCGGCGGCGCATCGACGATGGTCACCATGACGTTGCGCTCCTTCTCAGCCACGGCCTTGGGAGCCACGGCGGGAATGAGGAGCATCATGAAGGCGGCCAGATGCAGGGCAATTACAAACGCGATGCCGACGATGCGAGGCCAGCTCAGCCCCTTGTCATCGGGTTGTTCGTACCGGTGAACGACTAGTTGTTCCGTCATGCGCCAAGAGCTCAATAGTGGGGCCGGGATGCCGGGGGCGGAATCCCTGATCAGCGGTGCATGACACCGCAGGAACCTCCAAGCTTATACCAATCCTGAGCGCCTGCGCATCAACTGGGCAGGCATTCAGGCGTTATTCCTACTTACTTCAGGTTGATGATTTTCTTGGCATCAGCCTGGTTCTTCACACCCTTCGCCAGCGCCTGCTGGGCGGCCTGCTTGGCCTCCGGGATGCGACCTTCGGCATGCAGGACGCGTGCCAGGTTCAGGTAGGTCTCACCGTCCTTGGACAGCGGGGCAGCCTTCTGCCACGCATCGATCGCCTGCGGCACCTGGTCGGAGTAGTAGTAGGACTGGGCCAGCGCCAGGTAAACCTGGTAGTCCGGCTTCAGGATGCCCTTCTGCAACCCTTCGTTGATGACCGCGATGACGTCCTTTTCCTTTTTGTCGGTGTTGGCATAGATGGAGTACAGCTGCTTGTACTCGCGCTCTTCGGTGAGCTGGCCGCTGCTGCGCAGCTTGTCCATCACCGCGGCCGCCTTGTCCATCTGGTCGGCCTGCATGTACATGCTGGCCAGGTTCAGCTGGGCCTTCTTGTCGTTCGGGTTCTTGGCGGCCAGCGCCTCGGCTTCCTTGACCGCTTCGCCGGACTGGCCGGCTTCGGACAGGGCCGCCATCAGCAGCTGGTTCCAGTTGTCCTTCGGTTCGGCGGAACCGGCGATGGCCTGCTTCAGCACCGGGATCGCTTCCTGGTAGCGCTCCAGCTGGTACAGCGCCTGGCCCTTGGCGATCAGTTCTTCCGGCTTGGTCGACTTGCTCTCGGCGAAGTACTTGTCGAGGGTTGCCAGGCCTTCGGCAGTCTGGTCTTCCTGCAGCTGCAACTGGCCCAGCATCAGCATCGACTGGAAGTGGCCGTTGTTGTCCAGGCCGTTGAACTGCAGGACCTGCTTCAGGTAGGCGATGGCAGCCGGGGCGTCATCGGTCTGGTAGGCAGCCTGCGAGGCCAGCTGCGCGGCCAGCGACTTGTCGTACTCGTTCGCGGCGCTGTCAGCCAGGATGGCGTCGGCCTGGGTGCGGGTTTCCGGGAACTTTTCCTTGTTGTAGCTGTCGATCATTTTCTGCAGCTTGCTGCCCATCTTGGCCGAAGCCTTGACCGTCGGCTCCTGGCGGGTCGCGTTCGGGTACAGCGCCTCGGCCTTGGCCTGCTTGCCGCCACGGTTGCCGCGCTCGGAGGAACGCGAGGACTGCGCGAAGGCATCGGTGACCACGGCGCCGGTCAGGGCGGTCGCGACGAGGACGGAAAGCACAGCTTTGTGGTTACGGAAAATCATCGTTCACCTCGATCGAACCGCCGGTTAGCGGCAAAGTCGGACTGTCAGAAAAATCTGAGCCGCCAAACGTATCAGAAACAGATGGCGTGAGAAATCGTTTTATGTGCTGCAATACAGCATAGAACTGCGCACTCATCCGCACTTTGGCCGTAGCCCGGCCGCCTGCGCCTGCTGATAGACCGGCGTCAGGCCCGGGGCATCACGTCGCAGTTCCTGGATCCGGTTGGCCGGATCCGGGTGGGTGGACAGCCATTGCGGGCTGCGACCGCCGCTGGCGGCCATCATGTTCTGCCACAGGTCGACCGCCTGCGCCGGATTGAATCCGGCCTGGGCCATCAGCCGCTGGCCGATCACGTCAGCCTCGCTTTCCTGCGTCCGCGAGCCCGGCAGCAGGAAGGCGGTCTGCGCGCCCATGCCGCCGAGCTGGTTGACGGTGCTGGCAGCACCTTCGCCGTAGGCTGCGCCAGCCAGCGCGCCGAGCACGGCCAGCCCGGTCTGTGCGCCCATCTGGCGGGTGATGCGCTCTTCGTGGTGGCGGGCGATGACATGGCCGATTTCATGGCCGATCACGGCAGCGAGCTGATCCTGGTTCTTGGCCACGGTGAAGATGCCGGTGTTCACGCCGACCTTGCCGCCGGGCAGGGCGAAGGCGTTGGGCTCCTTGTCGACGAATACCGCCGTCTCCCACCGTACGCCACGGTATTGAGCTGGCAGCTGCGCGACCAGGGCGTTGACCACGCACTGCACGTAACCGTTCTGGCGGCCGTCGGTGCTGATCTTTTCCTTCTGCTTGGTTTCGGCGAACGCCTGTGCGCCGAGCTGGTCCAGCTGCGCCTGCGAGACGCCGCCCACCATCTGCCGGCGACCGGTAGGGGAGGTGGTGGTCGCGCAGGCGCTGACCAGGGTAGTGATGACAAGGGCCAGCAGCAGTTGTTTCATGGAAACTCCCCCGTGTTCATATGCGGAGTGTGTAGCGTAGCGGCTTAATCTTTCGTCAAGCGGACGCGGCGTTACGTTGACCCCAGGAACACCATCGCGGCAAGGGCGACCGCATTGTTCAGCGCATGGGCGGTGATCGCCGCCCACAACGTGCCGGTGCGCCGGTAGAGCCAGCAGAACGCGGCCCCCATGCCACCATAGACCAGCCACAGCTGTGCGATTTCGGCCGGGCCATTGGCACTGGTGCCAGGGATCTCATGGATCAGGGCAAATGCGAGGCTGCTCAGTACCACGCCCAACCCTGGCCGCCCGGCCTGCCACAGGCGGCCAAACAGCACGCGGCGGAACAGCAGTTCCTCGTAGGCCGGCGCCAGGACCACCGCGAACAGCACCAGGAACAGCGGGAAACGTGCGATCGCGCTCTGCATCAGCGCCAGATTGGTGGGGACCGGCTCGACGCCGAACTGCTTGGCCAGGAAGGCGATGCCGTTGCTGCCGAGCACGATCAGGGTCGCCACCAGCAGGGTCCAGCCCCAGGTGGAGGGGCGGCGCAGCGCCTGGCGCGAGGCGTGGCGCTCGGCGGCGTTGGCCGGCCGTCGCCAGAAGTACAGCAGCAACGCGGCGCCACCGGTGGCGAACAGTGCCATGAGAATCTGCGCAAGCGCGCCGGGCTGGCCCAGTGACGCCGCGACCGAACTGGCGTCGGGTGCGCCAGCGCCAGCCTGCGCGTTCGCGTAACCAACCACCACGCCACGGTACAGGCCCCACAGCAGGCCGCTGACCAGGCTCAGGCCGAACAGGGTGACAGCGGCGATGCCCAGGTCGATGAAGAACCCCGCCAACGGCGAAACGGCACGCGGCGCGGCAGAAGCCGGCGGAACCGGGGGCGGAGCGGAGACCGGGGCGGATGCTGACATCAGGTACCTGTGTTCAAGAGTCGAAGGCCGGCGCGCCTCCCCGCGCGCCGGCCGTGTCCCGATTGTGTCAGATATCCAGGTTTGCGACCTTCAGCGCGTTGTCTTCGATGAAATCGCGACGCGGTTCGACGACATCGCCCATCAGGGTGCTGAAGATCTGGTCGGCTGCGACAGCGTCCTCGATACGCACCTGCAGCAGTCGGCGGGTTTCCGGGTTCACCGTGGTGTCCCACAGCTGCTCCGGATTCATTTCACCCAGACCCTTGAATCGCTGGATCTGGCGGCCTCGCTTGGCCTCCTCGAGCAGCCAGTTCTGTGCCTTGGCAAAGCTGTCGACTTCGATCGACTTGGCACCGCGGGAAATGGTCGCGCCTTCGCGGACCAGACCGTGCAGCAGCTTCGATGCCTGGTGGATCGCGCGCAGTTCGCCGCTTTCGAAGGCCGACATCGGCAGCACCTGGATGTGCTGTTCGCCCATGTGGCGACGGGTCACCAGCACAGCGGCCGGGCGCTCGTCGTTGGCTTCCTGCAGTTCCAGCGTGAAACGCGGGCTGCCCAGGCTGCCCTGGTTGAGGCGCTTGGCCAGTGCATCCAGGCCCTCGCCTTCGCCGGCAGCGCGCAGGCTTTCCAGGTCCATCGGCACGAAATCGACCAGCGCTTCAAGCAGGTTGCGGTCGTAGCGATGTGCGTTGCGCTCGATCGAATCCAGCGCGGCCGCGTAGGCCAGCAGCAGCTTTTCCAGCGCAAGGCCTTCGATGCCGGGCTCGCCGGTGGCCGGCACCAGCGCAGCGTTTTCCACCGCGCTGCTGGCCAGGTAGCTGTCCAGCGCCGGGTCGTCCTTCAGGTACAGCTCCTGCTTGCCCTGCTTGATCTTGTACAGCGGCGGCAGGCCGATGTAGACGTAACCGCGCTCGATCAGCTCCGGCATCTGACGGTAGAAGAACGTCAGCAGCAGGGTGCGGATGTGGGCGCCGTCGACGTCGGCGTCGGTCATGATGATGATCTTGTGGTAACGCAGCTTGTCCGGGTTGTACTCGTCACGGCCGATGCCGGTGCCCAGCGCCGTGATCAGCGTGCCGACCTGGTCGGAGGACAGCATGCGGTCGAAGCGCGCGCGTTCCACGTTGAGGATCTTGCCGCGCAGCGGCAGCACCGCTTGGTTCTTGCGGTTGCGGCCCTGCTTGGCCGAGCCACCTGCCGAGTCACCCTCGACGATGAACAGTTCGGACAGCGCTGGATCCTTTTCCTGGCAGTCTGCCAGCTTGCCCGGCAGGCCGGCGATATCCAGCGCGCCCTTGCGGCGGGTCAGGTCGCGGGCCTTTCGCGCCGCTTCACGTGCGCGCGCGGCGTCGACGATCTTGCCGGCGATCGCCTTGGCTTCGTTCGGGTTCTCCTGCAGGAACTCTTCCAGGCGCGCACCGAAGGCGTTTTCCACCGCCGGACGCACGTCGGAGCTGACCAGCTTTTCCTTGGTCTGGCTGGAGAAGCTCGGGTCCGGAACCTTCACCGACAGCACCGCGATCATGCCTTCTCGCATGTCGTCGCCGGTCAGGTTGATCTTGGCCTGCTTGGCGATGCCGTTCTGCTCGATGTAGTTGTTGAGCACACGGGTCAGCGCACCGCGGAAACCGGCCAGGTGGGTACCGCCGTCCTTCTGCGGAATGTTGTTGGTGAAGCAGTACATCGTCTCCTGATAGGAGTCGGTCCACTGCAGCGCCACATCCACGACGATGCCGTTGTGCTCGCCGGTGACTGAAATGACGTTCGGGTGCAGCGGCGTCTTCAGCTGGGCCAGATGCTCCACGAAGCTGCGGATGCCACCCTCGTAGTGGAAGTCATCGCGACGGCCGTCGCCACGCTCGTCGGCAAGGACGATCTTGACGCCGGAGTTCAGGAACGACAGTTCGCGCAGGCGGCGGGCCAGGATGTCGTAGTGGAACTCCACGTTGTCGTGGAAGGCGACGGTGGACGGCCAGAAGCGCACGGTAGTGCCGCGCTTGGTGGTGGTTTCCAGCTTGGCCAGCGCGGTCACTGCGGCGCCGTTGCTGAATTCCTGCTGGTAGTGGAAGCCGTTCTGGAACACGTCCACCAGCAGCTTCTGCGACAGCGCGTTGACCACGCTGACGCCGACGCCATGCAGGCCGCCCGAAACCTTGTAGCTGTTGTCGTCGAACTTGCCGCCTGCGTGCAGGACGGTCATGACGACTTCGGCTGCAGACACTTCGCGACCGAGCTTGGCACTCATCTGCTCGTGCTTGCCAGTCGGGATACCACGGCCGTTGTCGGACACCGAGACCGAACCGTCGGCGTGGATCGTCACCGCAACGTGGTCGGCGTGGCCGGCCAGCGCTTCGTCGATCGAGTTGTCGACGACCTCGAACACCATGTGGTGCAGACCGGTGCCGTCATGCACGTCACCGATGTACATGCCGGGACGCTTGCGGACAGCCTCCAGGCCTTCCAGGGCGGTAATGCTGTTGGCGTCGTAATTGCCGTTGTTTGCCGGGGTGTTCTGTTCGTCGCTCATTGCGCTTGCCGTAGGCTCCGCAGGTCGGCCACCGCTTGGAGCGATGTGCCGAGAATGAAAGGATTCCAACCCGAATTATACCAGCCGGGGTCGAGCGGCCCTGGTGTGCCCACTATGGCACAGCCACGATCTGTGCATGTTCCACGTGGAACCGGGCGATGTGGGTCAGGTCCAGCAGTGCCGCCGGGGTTTCGGTAGCGGTGATGAAGATCTGTGCCGGCCCATTGAGCAGGCGCTCCAGCACCCGCGCCTGATGGGTGCGATCCAGCTCCGAGGCCAGATCGTCCAGCGCGATCACAGGCCATTCGCCGCGCTGTTCTGCATAGTCCTCGGCCTGCGCCAGCAGGCAGGCCAATGCCGTCAGCTTGGCCTGGCCACGGGACAGCGCATCACGCCCCGGAATGCTGTGGAAATCCACACTCCAGTCTGCCCGGTGTGGGCCGACCGAGGTATAGCCGGCCTGCCGGTCGCGTTCCCGGGCCAGAAGCAGGGCATCGGCCAAGGGAAGCTCATGCCGCCGCCAACCGGGGCTCAGTTCCAGCCCCTGGATGCCGAGTTGCGGAGCCAGGCTGGCGGCCAAGGCCACCGTGCGCTGCTGCAGACGCTCCAGGTAGTGCTGACGGCGGCTGGTCAGCGGTTCCCCGGCCTCGGCCAGCTCGTGATCCCAGGTATCGAGCATCCGCGACGGCCCGCCCTGCTTGAGCAGAGCATTGCGCTGCTTCAGCGCCCGGGAATAGCGGCGCCACAGGGAGAGAAAATCCGGTTCCACGTGGAACAAACCCCAATCGAGGAAACGCCGCCGGGGTTCGCCCCCCCCACTGACCAGTGCATGGCTCCCCGGCTCGAACGTCACCACGGCCAGCGCTGCGCAGAGATTGCCCAGCTGCGCGACATCCTCGCCGTCCAATCGCCCCTTCCAATCCTGGCCACTGTGGCGCAGCCCGGCTTTTCGGCGGTGGGGCGGGTGATCGGCACGCTGTTCGTCCCATTCCACGAAGATTTCCAGCGCTTCCTGGCCCTGGCGCACCAGACCGTCGCGCACCCGGCCACGGAAGCTGCGCCCGTAGGCCATCAGGTGCAGGGCTTCGAGCACGCTGGTCTTGCCGGCACCGTTGTCTCCGGTCAGCAGGTTCAATCCAGGCTGGGGCGACAGGTCCACCGCACTGAAGCGACGCAGTTGGTGCAGGGCGAGGCGGCGGATAAGCATGGGGCGCGAAAGACCATCCGCACGAGGCGGTAGTGGGGCAGGGAATCCATCAGCTTACTGCATCGGTCAAGCCAGCCGTGGCGCGCCAGACATCGCCACTGTGCTGAAGCCTCCGCCTGGCAACCCTACGCGTGTTCCACGTGGTGGCGCTCCCTCACCTGGGTTCGCCTGGGTCTGGATATGCCCTGGAATTCTTGAATTCTGAGTGGCGGCGCAGGGGACAGGTCTTCAGATTTCAGCGATTTCAGCCTCATTCCGCGAGCATCGCCAGGTGCCCCCGACGGTGGGTTGCGCGAACACCGCGCGGATTTCTTGAAATCTACGATGCGACGCCGTGGAGGGTTCCACAGATTTCAAAGAATTCAGCCCATTCGTTTCACGCTGTCCACAGCGGGCCTGTATGACTTATACACAAGGTATGGGCAAACTGTGGATAAAAAAGCCATTTTGCCCGACCTGCGAAACTATCCACAGGTTCCCCCCCAGCCTGAGGGGCCTCTATACAGGGTGTTTCAGCTGCATAAATCTCTTGAAAATCAATTGGATAATGCATTTTTCCACGAAATCTGGGCCTACCGTCACCACCATGCTTTAGATTTATACCCAGATTTAGAAGCTAGGCCAGCTTTGATCCGGCCCCAATCAGGCCTGTGGACAGTGACGTCTGCGGATGAAGCAACCACTGCGATAGGGGATGCGATCCGCTTCATCCATCCGACCAGATCGGGTCACCTGCAATCAGGCTGAAGACCTGGAACTGCGTACTCGATCAAAGTTGGCTGGGCAGCGCCCAGGTCAGCAATCTGGATTCCTACCGCGCAGGGCCGATTGCATCGGAGGGGCAACCAAGAACAATCGGCAAGCAGCAATCTCGAGCAAGACATTCGACCAGACCCGGAGATTCCGCGATCCCCGATGCTCCACGTGGAACCTGCAAAAAAAAACGCCCGGGGAGATCCCGGGCGTCCTTCGGTTCCACGTGGAACAGGTTGCTGTCAGAGACGCAGCGGCATCACCACGTGGCGCGACTTCTCGCTGCTGGATTCACGAACCAGCGCAGAAGAGTTGGAGTCGCGCAGCTGGATGATGACCTCCTCATCGCGCAGCGCGGAGAGGGCGTCCAGCAGGTAGTTCACGTTGAAGCCAATGGCCAGATCACTGACCGTGGTGTCGGCTTCGATCTCTTCCTGGGCTTCTTCCTGTTCCGGATTGTGCGCGCTGATCTTCAGGTTGCCCGGCGAGACTTCCACGCGGATGCCGCGGTACTTCTCATTGGACAGGATCGCGGCGCGCTGCAGCGAGGCACGCAGTGCTTCACGATCCACCTTCACTTCGCGGTCGGCACCGATCGGAATCACCGCTTCGTAATCCGGGAAACGACCGTCGATCAGCTTCGAGGTGAAGGTGACATCGTCGCGCTTGACGCGCACGTGGCTGCGGCCGACTTCCAGTTCGATCTCGCGATCGCCGCTCTCCAGCAGGCGCTGCAGTTCGGTCACGCCCTTGCGCGGCACGATGATCTGGCGCTTGGAACCGCTGGGCTTGGCCAGATCGGTTTCACACAGGGCCAGGCGATGGCCGTCGGTGGCGACCGTGCGCAGCGCATCGCCGCGCAGGTCGAACAGCAGGCCGTTGAGGTAGTAGCGCACGTCCTGCTGGGCCATCGCGAACGCAGTGCGCTCGATCAGTTCCTTCAGGGTTGCTTCGCCGATGGCCACGCGCTCGGTAGCTTCCACTTCGTCCACCGACGGGAAGTCGTTGGAGGGCAGGGTGGCAAGGGTGAAGCGGCTGCGGCCGGCCTGCACGGTGATCTTGTCACCGGTCTGCGAGACGGTAATCCGGCTGCCGTCGGGCAGGGCGCGGATGATCTCGAACAGCTTGCGGGCGGGAATGGTGGTTTCGCCGTCCTGGGCATCTTCAACCGCGATCCGCGACACCATCTCCACTTCCAGGTCGGTACCGGTCAGCGACAGCTGGCCGTTCTGCACCTGGACCAGGAAATTGGCCAGAACCGGAAGGGTCTGGCGGCGTTCGACCACGTTGACGACCTGTGCCAACGGCTTGAGAAAGGCTTCGCGCTGCAGTGTGAAACGCATGTGGTTCCGTGCCCCTATGCTTTAAAAAATGTGGAATAAATCAAAAGCTTGGTGGTGCTGGTAGAGACAGAATCGCTGGAAAACAACGCTAAGTCTTTGTAAATAAAAGGATTCCAGGCATCGAAACCCTCTGTATTACCGACCCCCAGAGGGTGGGGAAAGCTGTGGATAAAACCGACGCGATTTCAAACGCCATTTTTATCCACAACGTGTCCCGCGCTTGCTACCGGATTCTGCACCGTTTTGTGCGATGACGCCTCATCGGCATCCGTGCATCATTCGCTCAGCTTCCGGATCAGCTTGTCCCAGTCCTCGCGGAGCTTGCCGTCGGTTTCCATCAGGGTCCGGATCTGGCGGCAGGCATGCAGCACCGTGGTGTGATCGCGACCGGCAAAGGCATCGCCGATCTCGGGCAGGCTGTGCTCGGTCAGTTCCTTGGTCAGGGCCATGGCGACCTGGCGCGGGCGTGCCAGCGAGCGGGTCCGACGCTTCGACAGCAGATCCTTGATCTGCAGGCCGTAGTAGTCGGCAACGGTTTTCTGGATGTTGGGAATGCTGATCGCCTGCTGCTGGGCGCGCAGCAGGTCGCGCAGGGTTTCCTGGGCGAACTCGGTGGTGATCGGGCGGCCGGTGAAATTGGCGCGGGCGGTCAGGGTATTGAGCGCGCCTTCGAGGTCGCGCACGTTGGAGCGCATCTTCTTGGCGATCAGGAACGCAACATCATCGGGAATCTCGGCACCGCGTTCGCGTGCCTTGGCCAGCACGATCGCGGCGCGGGTCTCGAAGTCCGGCGGTTCGATCGCGACCGACAGGCCCCAGGCAAGCCGCGACTTCAGGCGCGCTTCCAGGCCCTCGACTTCGCGCGGATAGCGGTCGCAGGTCAGGATGATCTGCTGCTTGCCATCGAACAACGCGTTGAAGGTGTGGAAGAACTCTTCCTGGGTGCGGTCCTTGCCGGCGAAGAACTGGATGTCATCGATCAGCAGCGCGTCCACCTGCTGGAACTGGCGCTTGAACTGATCCATGGTCTTTTCCTGCAGGGCCCGGATCATTGCGCTGAAGAACTGTTCCGAACGCAGGTACAGCACCTTCGCGCCCGGATTGGCCTGGCGCATGGCGTTGCCGGCGGCGAACATCAGGTGGGTCTTGCCCAGGCCGGTGCCCCCGTACAGCAGCAGCGGGTTGTGCGCGCGGTCGCCCGGCTTCTGCGCCGCCTGGAAGGCGGCGGCCAGGCCCAGCTGGTTGCTGCGGCCTTCGACGAAGTTGGCGAACGTGTAGTGGTTGTCCAGGTTGCCGGCGAACGGCACCTGCGGTTCGCTGGACACATGCGCCGACGGCGTGGAAACCGGCGCGTTCTGCGCCTCGACAGGGCGCGGGCGCGAGCCGATTTCAAGAAAAACGTCGCTGAAACCGGCGAAGTGCGCCAGCAGTTCGCGGATCCGGGCCAGGTACAGCTCGCGGACCTGGTCGACGATGAAGGCATTCGGTGCATACAGCACCAGGCTGTCCACGCGCAGATCGGCCTGCAGTGGCTTCAGCCAGGTATGAACGTCTTCCGGCGGGAACTCCGCTTCGAGGCGCTCGAGACTACGGGACCAAGCATCCATCAGCAATAATCGTCCGGTGGCCGGGGCATGGACGCGACAAGGCGCCCAAACACAGGCCTGAAAGGGGGGAAATGGATGGCTCAGACTACCACCGAGCGCCCGCCTTCGGAATGCTTGTCCCCTACTTATTCACAAAAACATCCACAGCTATTGCACAGCCCGGTGAATTCGCGTAGCTGCCAGGGGTTGACTTGGGGCAGGGTACCTCTCTAGAATTTCCGGTTCTTTCCGTCCCATTCATACGAGAGGCCCCCAATGGCCACGAAGCGCACCTACCAGCCCAGCAACCTCAAGCGTAAGCGCGACCACGGCTTCCGTGCCCGTATGAAGACCGCTGACGGCCGCAAGATCCTGTCGCGTCGCCGCGCCAAGGGCCGCAAAGTCCTGAGCGCCTGATTGCCATGCCGCACCCCGCGGCAGACGCAATCCCTTCGACAGTGAATACTGCAGACCCGCGCAAGCGATTCCCTCGCTCTGCGCGGGTTCGCACGCGTGCCGAATACTCAACGGTCTTCAACGGCGCCCGCCGTGTGTCCGATCCGCTGATGACCCTGCACTGGCTGCCGGCTGACCGGCCGGCCAGGCTGGGTCTGGCGGTTTCCCGCAAGGTTGATCCGAACGCCGTCGGGCGTAACCGGATCAAGCGCGTCCTGCGCGACATCCTGCGTCAGACACGTACCGACATCCAGCCAGGCGACTTTGTCGTCGTGGCTCGTAGTGCTGCGCGTTCCGCCAGCAACGACGAGATCCGCCAGGCCTTCCTGCGCCTGCTGCGTCGCCTGCGTGCATTGCCCACGCCGGGCGTGGACGGCACAATGCCGCCGCCTGATGGCATCGCAACTCCTTCTTTGACCGAGCCGGCATCGCGTCCCGGCCCCGCCGAGCCTGTCCGCTGATGAACCAGACCCGCGTATTCCTCGTTTTTGCCTGGCTGATGGTGGCCGTGCTGCTGTGGATGGAGTGGAGCCGTGAAAAGGCTGCTCCGACCCCGGCACCAACCACGACGTCGGCCCCGGCAGCCGCACAGAGTGTTCCGGGCGCGAACCCCGGCGCCATCCCCAGCGCCCAGGTGCCGGGCGCCCCCGGCCAGGCGGCCGCTGCACAGGCCCAGGCCAGCGCTACCCCGGCCAGCCAGCGCGTGACCGTCACCACCGACGTGCTGCGCCTGGTGCTCGACGGCGGCCGCGTGCTCGATGCCGAGCTGCTGCAGTTCCCGCAGACCAAGGACGAAGGCAGCCCGCCGGTCCGCCTGCTGACCGAAGACCCCGCGCACCCGTACAGCGCGATCAGTGGCTGGGCCAGCGAAGACAAGAACACCCCGGTCCCCGGCGCTGACGGCTTCAAGCTGGTGGGGGACACCAAGGACTTCGTGCTGGCCAAGGGCCAGAACGAGCTGCAGATCCCGTTCGTGTGGACCGCCGACAGCGGCGTGACCATCAAGCGCACCCTGACCGTCTCGCGCAACGAGTACGCCGTGCGCTTCAAGGACGAAGTCAGCAACGCTGGCGCCGCGCCGTGGAACGGCTATGTCTACCGCACCCTGGACCGCACCCCGACCATCCTGTCGCGGAGCATGACCAACCCCGATTCCTTCAGCTTCAACGGTGCCACCTGGTACGACAACGACAAGAAGTACCAGCGTCGTGCGTTCAAGGACTACCTGGAAGACGGCACGCTGAACCAGAACATCACCGGCGGCTGGCTGGCGATGCTGCAGCACCACTTCTTCACCGCCTGGATCCCGCAGAAGGACCAGACCGCACACTACGTGCTGTCGCAGGTGGCTGGTCGTGACCTGATCGAAGCGCGTGGCCCGGCCTTCACCGTGGCCCCGGGCCAGTCCACCAGCACCGAAGCCCGCCTGTGGGTCGGCCCGAAGCTGGTCAACCTGATCGCCAAGGAAGACGTGCCGGGCCTGGACCGCGTGGTCGACTACAGCCGCTTCTCGATGATGGCGGTGATCGGCCAGGGCCTGTTCTGGGTGCTGAACCAGGTGCACAAGCTGGTCGGCAACTGGGGCTGGGCGATCGTCGGCCTGGTGGTGCTGCTGAAGCTGGTGCTGTACCCGCTGTCGGCGACCCAGTACAAGAGCGGCGCCAAGATGCGTCGTTTCCAGCCGCGCATCGCGCAGCTGAAGGAACGCTATGGCGATGACCGCCAGAAGTTCCAGACCGCGATGATGGAGCTGTACAAGAAGGAAAAGATCAATCCGATGGGGGGCTGCCTGCCGATCCTCATCCAGATGCCGATCTTCTTCGCCCTGTACTGGGTGCTGGTGGAATCGGTCGAACTGCGCCAGGCGCCCTGGTTCGGCTGGATCCAGGACCTGACCGCACGCGACCCGTACTTCATCCTGCCGGTCATCAACGTGGCAGTGATGTGGTTCACCCAGAAGCTGACCCCGGCACCGGGCATGGACCCGATGCAGCAGAAGATGATGCAGTTCATGCCGCTGGTGTTCGGCGTCATGATGGCCTTCATGCCGTCCGGCCTGGTCCTGTACTGGGTGGTCAACGGCGGCCTGGGCCTGCTGCAGCAGTGGTGGATGACCAAGCGCCATGGCGGCGAGCCGGTCCCGGCCACCACCGCGCCGGCCCCGGTCAAAAAGAAGTAATCCCGACCTGTAGAGTCGACTGTTGGTCGACTGGCAGTAGAGCAGTCGACTAACAGTCGACTCTACTACCGCCCCGGTCGATGAGAAGCCCGCCGCAAGGCGGGCTTTTCGCATGCGGCGTTAGAATCGCCGGCACACCGTTCCTCCCACCTTCGAGTCCACCATGCAGCGTGCGTCGTCGTTCCGCCTGTTCCTGCCGTCGCTGTTGTTGACCCTGGTCGTTGCCGGCTGTGGCGACAAGGACGCGAAGGCGCCGGCGACCACGGTCACCCAGCCCAGCGCGCAGGCCGCGGCCGCCGCCGATCCCGCCGCTGCACCGTTGCTGGCCGCGCTGCAGAAGCAGCTCGACGGCTACCGCCGCATCATCGTGCTGCTGGCCGACGAGGAACAGCAGTCGGCTGCCGACCGCGGTACCTCCACGCGCGTGGGCCAGCAGCTGTTCCACGATGGCCTGGAACAGCGCACGGCCATCGCCGCGCAGTTCGACACGCTGCTGCGCGGCTCCAGTCCGCAGCGCTTCGCCACCCTCGGCACCGTGCTGGACTACATCGAGTCGGCGCCGGAACTGTTCGACGCCGACCGCCTGGCCTTCCGCGAAGTGCTGCGTGACCTGCATGAACGGGTCGGCACCGATTCGTCGCTGCCGGCGGTGAAGCTGCACCAGCGCATCGGTGAGGACCTGGAGGCGCTTGATGAGATCGAGCGCAACTACAACCAGGAACTGACCCGCATCTTCAGCCGCTTCGAGCGCACCCGCGCCATCGAACTGAAGCGTGAGAAGTGGGACGACTACATCGCCCACCTGCACAAGGACTACAGCCGCGAAGCGATCCTGCGCGACTACGGCGTGATCGAGCCGTACCCGATGTCGATGAAGGACAGCGACCGCGAGATCTTCGGCCGCGACCTGCCGGCCAAGACCGTTGTGCTCACCTTCGACGATGGCCCGCACAAGGCCTATACCGATGAAGTGGTGGCCATCCTCAAGCGCTACGACGTGCCGGGCGTGTTCTTCGAAGTGGGCCGCAACCTGGGCAAGGTCGAGGCCGACGGCAAGGTCAGCCTCGGCCCGATGGCCAGGATCAGCCGCAACCTGATGGAAGAGGGCTATGCGGTCGGCAATCACAGCCTGACCCACGCCCAGCTGTCGCGCACCACCGGTGACGCGCTGCGCCAGCAGGTGCTGGACACCGACACGCTGCTGAAGGATGTCGACAGCAAGCGCGCGCCGCTGTTCCGCTTCCCCTATGGCGCACGCAATGCCGAAGGCCTGCAGCTGCTCAACGAAGCCGGGCTGAAGTCGATCATGTGGAACATCGACTCGATGGACTGGGCCGACCCGGTGCCGGAGTCGATCGTGCAGCGCGTACTCGACCAGGTGAACAAGGAACAGCGCGGCATCATCCTGTTCCACGACATTCACGATCGTGCGGTGAAGGCGCTGCCGCAGATCCTCGACCGGCTGATCGCCGATGGCTACCAGTTCGCTGGCTGGAACGGCCGCGACTTCACCGTGGCCCGTGCGCGCAAGGGCGATACCGCCACCATCACCACCGGCTACGAGAAGTCTTGGGCAATCGTGGTCGGCATCGACAACTACGCCAAGTGGCCGAAGCTGGAGTACGCCAGCCACGATGCGCAGGCGGTGGCCGATACCCTGACCGGGCAGTTCGGCTTCCCGTCCACGCAGGTGATCGTGCTGAAGAACGAGCAGGCCACGCGCAACAACATCCTGGCTGCCTTCCACGACCGCCTGGCCGATGACCGCACTGGCAAGAACGATCGCGTGTTCGTGTTCTTCGCCGGCCATGGCGCGACCCGCCAGCTCGCCTCAGGGCGTGACCTCGGCTACATCATCCCGGTCGATTCGGACCCGAAGGAATTCGCTACCGACGCCATCGCGATGACCGACATCCAGAACATCGCCGAGAGCATGCAGGCCAAGCACGTGATGTTCGTGATGGATGCCTGCTACAGCGGCCTGGGCCTGACCCGTGGCGGTCCATCGTCGTCGTCGTTCCTGCGCGAGAACGCGCGGCGCAGCGCGCGGCAGATGCTGACCGCCGGCGGTGCCGACCAGCAGGTGGCCGACGCCGGTCCGAACGGCCACTCGGTGTTCACCTGGGTGCTGCTGCAGGCATTGGCCGGCAAGGGCGACCTCAACGGCGATGGGCTGATCACCGGTACCGAACTGGCCGCCTACGTTGCGCCGGCCGTCTCAGCCGTTTCACACCAGACCCCGGCCTTCGGCAGCCTGCCCGGTTCGCAGGGCGGCGAGTTCGTGTTCCAGGTGCCGGACAGCCAGGAGTTCCTCAATGCCGATACGCGCCAGTTGACCGCCGATGCGATCGCACTGAACAACAAGGTTGAAGCCGCCAGCGAAGCCAAGGGCAGCCAGGCGCCGGTGACGGTGGCCGACCTGCAGGGCGGCAAGGCCAAGCTGGTGGTGCCCACTGCGGGCCCGGCGTCGGATCGCCAGCGCGCGCAGCAGGCCAATGACCGCGGCCTGCAGCTGTACCGCGAGAAGCAGTACGACGAGGCGGTGGCGCAGTTCACCGAGGCACTGAAGCTGCGTCCGGACTTCGCCCAGGCCGCCAACAACCTCGGCTTCGTCTACTACCGCCAGCAGCGCTATGCCGAAGCGGCGCGCTGGCTGGAGAACACGCTGAAGATCGACCCCTCGCGTGCAGTGGCCTATCTCAACCTGGGTGATGCCTACTTCAACGCCGGCGACAAGGCCAAGGCCAAGCAGGCCTACACCACCTACCTGGCCTTGCAGCCGCAGGGCAGTAGCGCGGCCCAGGCGCGCGCACAGCTGGAGAAGCTCTGAGCCATGAACGACGCGATCCGCACCGACACCATCGTCGCCATCGCCAGCGCCCCTGGTGCCGGCGGTGTCGGCCTGCTGCGCCTGTCCGGCCCGCGTGCTGCGGCCATCGCCAATGCACTGGGCGCACCTGCACTGCGTCCGCGCCACGCGCACTACGCGCGCCTGCGTGATGCCGACGGCGAGGTCATCGACGATGGCATCGTGCTGTGGTTCCCGGCACCGAACAGCTTCACCGGCGAGGAAGTGGTGGAACTGCAGGGCCATGGCAGCCCGGTGCTGCTGCAGCAGCTGGTCGCGCGCTGCATCGCGCTCGGCGCGCGCCAGGCGCGGCCGGGTGAGTTCAGTGAACGGGCATTCCTCAACGGCAAGCTCGACCTGGCCCAGGCCGAGGCCATCGCCGACCTGATCGCCGCGGGCGACAACCGCGCCGCGCGCGCGGCACGCCGTTCGCTGGATGGCGTGTTCTCGCGCCGCATCGACGCCGTGGTCGAGCAGCTGGTGCTGCTGCGCATCCACGTGGAAGCGGCCATCGATTTTGCCGACGAACCGCTGGATACGCTCGGTGGCGCGCAGGTGCGGCGTGGGCTGGAACAGGCGCGCAGCGATCTGGCCCTGCTGCGCCGCGATGCCGAACGCGGCCGTCGCCTGCGCGATGGCCTGCACGCGGTGCTGATCGGTCCGCCGAACGCCGGCAAGAGTTCACTGCTCAACGCGCTGGCCGGCAGCGAACGCGCCATCGTCACCGACATCGCCGGTACCACCCGCGACACCCTGCGCGAGACCATCCGCCTGGACGGTCTGGAGCTGACCCTGGTCGACACCGCCGGCCTGCGCGACGGCGGTGACGCCATCGAACGCGAAGGCATGCGCCGCGCCCATGTGGAAATCGAGCGCACCGATCTGGCGCTGATCGTGCTGGATGCGCGCGATCCGGCGGCTGGCGAAGCGGCGCTGGGCGAGGCCGTGGCGGCGGTGCCGCACAAGGTCTACATCCACAACAAGTCGGACCTGCTGGAGGCGTTGCCGTCGCTGGACGATCCGGACCGGGTGTTCGTTTCGGCCGCCACCGGCGCCGGGCTCGACGATCTGCATGCGCGTCTGCGTTCGATTGCTTCGGCCGGGGCAGGGGAGCAGGTGGATGGCGAGTTCTCCGCGCGCACGCGGCATGTGGACGCAATCGAGCGTGCGCAGGAGCACGCGCAGCGCGCCGATGGCGAGCTGGCGCATGAGCACCTGGAACTGGCCGCCGAGGAACTGCGGCTGGCGCATGACGCGCTGGGCGAGATCACCGGGCAGATGAGTGCCGATGACCTGCTTGGAAGGATCTTCTCCAGTTTCTGCATCGGGAAGTAGATCCGAGGTCAGATTCCCGAAGGGGCTCTGACCGCCTCGCTTACTCATGACTGACGGCTGGGGGTTTCAATCCTGTGCGCGACACCACCTTGATATCATTCCCGCCATGAACCCGATAACCGACAGTGACGTGCGATCAGCTCTGCTGGGCAAGGTCATTGCTGAGCATGTCGCAAATCCGAACACGCTTGTGGTGGAGGAAATGGGGCTTGCGCGCGGCGCCTGCCGGGTCGATGTCTGTGTCATCAATGGCCATCTGCACGGCTACGAGATCAAGAGTGATGTAGACACCCTGCGGAGACTTCCATTGCAGCAGCAGTTCTACTCCGATGTCCTCGACAAGGCGACGATCGTGGTGGGCAAGCGCCATTTGGACCATGCCCTGGATACGTTGCCTGCTTGGTGGGGGGTCAGGCTGGCATCACGTGGAGCGCGCAACGCAGTGAGGCTAGAACTAGTGCGGCCTGCAAAACTCAATCCATCAGTGAGCGCGACGGCCGTCGCAGCACTGCTCTGGCGCGATGAAATTTCTGCTCTGATCGGCAGGCGGACGCCTGAAAAATCAGCGCTGCGCGGCAACCGCGCAGCGCTATGTGAACGTCTGTCGGAGCTCTACAGTCTTGCGGAAATCCGTGCGCTGGTCAGGGAACAGTTGAAGCGCCGGTCAGACTGGCGAGGTCGCGAACAACCTTAGTCATATGGTGGTTGGTCGCCACCGTTGGCCAGGTCGAGCTTCCCCCGGTACTGGTGACACTGTTTGCGCAGTCTTCGATGTACGCATCGCCCCAGCTGTAGCCGCGCCCCATGAAGACCACCGGCAGATCGGAGACCAGGTGCCGGCACAGATCACGGTACTGGTCGCGGCCGTTGCGCTTGATCTGGGTACCTACAACGATCCGCCACTGATCATCGATCGTGTACTTGATCTTGGCGTTGGGGTCGAACAGGCGAGGATCCATCAATTCCGTCTGTGGAGAAGCGCAGCCATAGTCACCAAACCACGGCATTCGTTCAGTGTGCATGCGGGCTAGCCGCGTGTACGCGCGCCATTCCCGGCGGTTCACATCGCCATGTGGGCGATAGCTTGAAGAGGGGCTTAGGCTGGCAGGGAAACTACCACCCACGAGGGTGATCGATCTCCAGTCGGCCAGATCCGGAACGGCCGCAATCCATGCCTGCCAGGTCGATGCCTGCAGCGTGGGCGAGTCGGCGACATCGGTCGAGCTGTCGAGGATCAGGTCCACCTGACCTGATACCACGCCCAACAGTTTCAGCAACCCTGAGATCCGGGCCAGGTGCCCTCCTTCAAGATCATCCGGCACCAGCCGTAATCCGCAGCCACGATCATCGCGGGCGACGATGCGTGCCACCGCCTGCTGGTAGTCGACATGCCGGTCAATGCCGGTCACGGGAATGGCCTGGCATCCTGCGGTGCGAGTGAGGTGGAAGATCCGCTCCAGATGGTGCTGGCCGTCCGCCATGGTGTCGTCACCGGCAAGATAGGGCGAATCGAACAGGCAGCGCCGCGCCTTCCAGTTACTGCTCAGACGCCTGCCTACGTTCTTCAGGTGGTCATCGAGTGACTTGGCCGGTGCATCGTTCTCGAAGTCCCACTGCTCGATCGGGATCTCGAACAGGGGATAGATCCCATCCTTGACTCCTTCGCTGGTACGACCCACCGCGAGATACTCTCCCTGTCGCCATTTGAGAATCGGCATGTACATCAGTTGTTTCATGATCTGCCCCTGACAACTTCGCTGTTGGTCATCCGAGGCTAGTCGCGGGCCGTGCAGCGCTTCAATCAGAATTGTTTGAAGAATGGGGGGAGCGCTCAGGTCGGAGCCCCTGCGGGGATCCGACCCCAGGTCCCCCACCTGTCACATTGCCGCCGCATACTGACGCCCATCACATACCGATTGGGGAAGTCGCAGTGAAGTCGTGGGGTTGTGCGTTGCTGTTGTCGCTGGCCGTGGCACCATCGGTGGCCATGAGTGCTGAATCCTCCACCCCGGCCGCGCACAAGGTGTCGGTCTATGGCCATCGCGGGGCGAGCGCATTGCTGCCCGAGCACACCCTGGCCGCCTATGCGCAAGCGATCGCCGATGGCGCCGACTACATCGAGCCGGACCTGGTGATGACCAGGGACGGAGTGATGGTGGCCCGCCACGAGAACGAGATCAGCGGCACCACTGATGTGGCCTCGCATCCCGAATTCGCCAGCCGCCGCACCAGCAAGGTCATCGACGGGCAGAAGGTGGACGGCTGGTTCACCGAAGACTTCACCTTGGCCGAGCTGAAGACCCTGTACGCGCGCGAGCGCCTGCCGGAACTGCGCAGCACCGCCTATGACGGCCAGTTCCGCATCGCCAGCCTGGACGAGATCCTCGCATTCCTTGTCCAGCAGGCCGGGCGTGCCAACCGTGGCATCGGCCTGGTGCCGGAGATCAAGCACCCGACCTACTTCCAGTCGATCGGCCTGCCGATGGAAGACAAGCTCCTGACCGCGCTGCGTGGCAATGCCTATACCAACGTCGGCCCGGTCACCATCCAGTCGTTCGAGACCGCCAACCTGCGCTACCTGCGCGGCAAGATCCCGCGCGGCAGCAACATCCGCCTGCTGCAACTGCTGTGGAAGGGCGACACCCAGCCGGCCGACATCGCCAAGGCCGGTGGAAAGCTGACCTACGCGCAGATGATGACCCCGGCAGGACTGAAGGACATCGCCAGCTACGCCGACAGCATCGGCCCGGAACTGCGCTCGATCATTCCGCTGGACGCCAAGGGCGCGCTGAGCACTCCGACCACGCTGGTACAGGACGCACATGCAGTGGGCCTGATGGTGATTCCGTACACCTTCCGTCCGGAGAACCACTTCCAGGCCAGCAACCTGCGCAAGGGCGCCGACAACGCGCGCAATGCCGAGGGTTCGATTGCCGAGATGCGTGCCTATCTGGCCACCGGCATCGATGCGTTCTTCACCGATGACCCGGCACTGGGCCGGCAGGCGGTGGATGGCATGGGCGCGGCGGGTAACTGAGCGATCAACGCCGTCGGGCATGGCCCGGCGCTACCCGGGGTGCCGGTGTGCTGTGGTAGGTGCCAACCTTGGTTGGCACACAACAACCGCGCCGACCAAGGTCGGCCACTACCGGATCATGAGGGTGCCGGCCAGCGGCCGGCACTACCGGGGCATTTTCAACCGCGCGGCTCGTCCGGGCGGCGGAACGGGATCACCACGTAGTCCTGGCCTTCGCGGGGCTGCCACAGCACCGGCACGCGCTTTGGCGCCGGCGGCTCCAGTTCGTCGTCGGCCAGCGGTTCGATCTCGTCCTCTTCGTCTTCCCAGCTGTAGCGCTGGCGAGGTGGCAGCGGGTCGGCGTTGCGGAACAGCAGCGCGGCGATGATGCCGGCGAAGGCACCGCCCATGTGCGACTGCCAGGACACGCCATCGGCGTGTGGCAGGATGGTCATCAGCATGCCGCCGTAGAACAGCATGCCGATCAGGCCGGTGGCGATTGCCGCACGGTCGCGCCGCAGCAGGCCCAGGCTGGCCAGCAGGAACATCAGGCCGTGGGTCACGCCACTGGCGCCCAAATGCACGCTGCCGGGGTTGCCCAGCATCCATGCACCGAGGCCCGAACCCAGCCACAGCAGGGGCAGGGCGCGCACGGTGGCCTTCGGATAGACGCTGCCTGCCAGGGTGCCGAGGATCAGGATGGCGATGCTGTTGGCGACGATGTGCTCGACCGAGGCATGCAGCATCGGGCCGCCGATCAGGCCGAGCAGTCCCTTCGCTTCCAGTGGCGCCACGGCCCAAAGCCGCCAGTCGAAGGTGCCCTGCAGGGCGAACACGGCCACCAGCACCAGCACGGCGGCCAGGTTGACATTGAACGCCCTCAGGATGCGCGAGCGGTCATTGCGGGGGGCCGGTACGTCGCCGGCAGGCAGGGGCGCGTTGTTGTCCATACCTCAGCAATGGCGGTGACTGGCGCGAAACCAAGGCCACCGCGGCGGGAAAGTGGATACGGCCGGCGGGACAATCCCACCGGCCGCGCCGTTCAGCCGTTCAGCCGTTCAGGCTCAGGCCTGGCCTTCGCCCTCCTTCGGCGGGTACTTCAAGCTGAGCACCACGGTGGCGGCGATGATCACCGCCACCACGCCCAGCGAGACCGGGGTCGGGATCTTGAACAGGTCGATGATCATCATCTTGATGCCGATGAAGCCCAGCACCAGTGCCAGCCCGTACGGCAGCAGGTGGAAGCGGTCGGCCATGCCGGCCAGCAGGAAGAACATCGCGCGCAGGCCCAGCACCGCGAACACGTTGGAGGTGAGCACGATGAACGGGTCGGTGGTGATCGCGAAAATCGCCGGGATGCTGTCCACGGCGAAGATCACGTCGGTGACCGCGATCAGGATCAGCACCGCGAACAGCGGGGTGAACCAGCGCACGCCGTCGCGCTTCACGCTCAGTGCGTTGCCGGCATAGTCCGGCAGCAGGCGCAGGTGCTTGCGCATCCAGCGCAGGGCGGGATTGGTCTCCAGGTCCGGCTCCTGGCCGGCGGCGAACCACATCTTCCAGCCCGTGAACAGCAGGAAGGCGCCGAACACGTAGAGCAGCCAATGGAACTGGCTGATCAGCACGCTGCCGGCGAAGATCATGATCGTACGCAGCACGATCGCACCCAGGATGCCGATGATCAGCACCTTCTGGCGCTGCTCCTCCGGCACCGCGAAGTAGCTCATGATCATCAGGAACACAAAGATGTTGTCGACCGCCAGCGCCTTCTCGACCAGGTAGCCGGTCAGGAATTCGAGGCCGACCTTGTTGGCCACCACCTGGCCGGCGGTCTCATTCAGGTAGTACCAGAGGCCCGCATTGAACAGCAGGGCCAGCGCGACCCAGCCGATGGACCACCACAGGGCCTCCTTGAAGGTGACCTTGTGCGGTCCACCATGGCGCATCAACACGAGGTCGACCAGCAGGGCGATGACCACCACCGCTGCGAAGCCGCCCCACAACCACACGTTACCGATCGTCTGCATTGGGAATGTCCGTTGGAAAGATGAATGCCAGGCCGGACGGCGAGGATCTGCAACGGAGGATCGGGAGGGGGATCCAGGGACAGAGCTTCGCCAGTACGGCGAAGGTCTCGCTCGCAGTTCCAGTCGGCTGGAACTGCCGTTGCACCGGAGCCTGCGGGCTCGAAATGACGGCGACAACGTCTGGGAGCTACTCCCCTTCTGGCGCCGATTCTGCCGTCTGGCCCCGCCGCCGTCAAATGGGGGGGAGGCCAGGGGTCGGATCCCCAAAGGGGCTCCGACCCCATCGTCGCCACACCGGGGTCAGAGCCCCTGCGAGGATCCGACCCCGGCGCCCGGTTTACAATGGGTGGATGAATACCCCCCTTCCGATTGTCCGCCTCAAGAATGCGTGGCGTTCCAGCCACCCGTGGATCTTCCAGAAACTGGTCGAGAAGCCGACCGTCCGGCCCAAGCCCGGTTCCATCGTCGACGTGGTCGGCATCGATGGCGAGTTCATTGGCCGCGGGTTCTACAACGGGCACTCGCGCATTGCCGTGCGCATCCTTGAAACCGATCAGAACGTGCCGGTGGATGCCGGCTGGTTCTCGCGCAAGATCGCCCAGGCGGTGTCGCTGCGCCGTGAGGTGCTGAAGCTCGACGCGGTCTCCGACGCCTGGCGCGTGGTGCACAGCGAAGGCGACGGCCTGTCCGGCCTGGTGGTGGATCGCTACGGCGACCTGGTGGTGGTCGAGTTCTTCGCCGCCGGCATGTTCCGCCACCGCGAATGGATCTACGACGCCCTGCGCGAGCAGTTCCCGGGCTGCCGTTACCACAGCTTCGCCGACGAACACGTGCAGAAGCAGGAGAGCTTCGACTTCCACGGCAACACCACCACCGAGGCGTCGGTGATCACCGAGTACGGCATCAAGTTCCGCGCCGACCCGGCCGGCGCGCACAAGACCGGTTTCTTCGCCGACCAGCGCGAGAACCGCGAGTGGCTGAGCCAGCAGGTGGAAGGCAAGAGCGTGCTGGACCTGTGCTGCAACACCGGCGGTTTCGCCGTGTATGCCGCTGCGCGTGGCGCTTCGGAAGTGGTCGGCATCGACATCGATGAGGACGTCATCCAGATCGCCAAGGGCAATTCGCGCCTGAACAACGTGCGCCCGAAGTTCATCCAGTCCGACATCTTCCCGTGGCTGCGCGACGCCGCCAACCGCGGCGAGCAGTACGACGTGGTGATCCTGGATCCGGCGAAGATGACCCGCGACCGCGACCAGGTCATCACCGCGCTGAAGAAGTACCTGGACATGAACAAGCTGGCGCTGGGCGTGGTCAAGCCGGGCGGCCTGTTCGCCACGTTCTCCTGCACCGGCCTGGTGGCCGAGGACCAGTTCCTCGACATGCTGCGCCGCGCGGCCTATTTCTCCGGCCGCACGATCCAGATCCTGAAGGTCGCTGGTGCGGGTCCGGACCATCCGTTCATGGCCCACGTGCAGGAATCGCGTTACCTGAAGGCCGTGTTCTGCCGCGTGGTCGACTGACCGCGGGACGATGTAGAGGCGAGCCGAGCCACCTGATCCTGGGGGCGCCATTTTTTCGAACGCATCGCAATGCGCGGGAAGCTGGCCGCTGGGCCGTGAATACGATTCATGCTCGACTCGCGGTGCCTGGCAGCCGAGCGTGAGCCCGACTCTACAAATCTGCCGGCCGCAGCGCTATGGTCGGGCTCTTCCCATTGCCGGTGAGAGCCCATGCCATCGTTGCGCCACCTGTCCGTCGTGCTTGCCCTGGCGCTGTGTGCGCCGCTGTCGGCTCATGCCATCGAGTTCAGCGCACAGGAACTGGCCCGCGCCAAGGCCCTGCAGCAGCGCCTGGTCACGCTCGACAGCCACCTGGATACGCCGGCCAATTTCGGCCGGACCGGCTTCGACATCGAGCAGCGCCACGACCGCAACGCACTCTCGCAAGTGGACTACCCGCGCATGGTCGAGGGCGCGCTGGACGGCGGCTTCTGGGCGATCTACACCGATCAGGGCGACCGCAGCCCAGCCGCGCACCTCGCCGAGCGTGACCATGGCCTGCAGCGGCTGCTGGAGATCCGCGAAATGCTGGCCGCCAATCCCGAGCGTTTCGCGCTGGCATTGACCGCCGATGACGCGGCACGCATCAAGGCCGCCGGCAAGCGCGTGGTCTACATCAGCATGGAAAACGCCAGCCCGCTGGTGGAAGACCCCAGCCTGCTCTCGTTCTACCACCGTGCCGGCCTGCGCCTGCTCAGTACCGTGCACTTCGCCAACAACGAGTTCGCCGATTCGGCCACCGACCCCAAGGGAGCGGAATGGAAAGGCCTGAGCCCGGCCGGCAAGGGCCTGGTGCAGCAGGCGGTGAAGCTGGGCATCGTGATCGACCAGTCGCATGCGTCCGACGCGGTGTTCGATGACCTGCTGGCAATGATGCCGGTGCCCTTCGTGCTGTCGCACAGCTCAGCCAAGGCGGTCTACGACCACCCGCGCAATCTTGATGACCCGCGCCTGCGCAAGCTGGCCAAGGCCGGCGGCGTGATCCAGGTGAACGCCTATGGCGGCTACCTGATCGACACGGCGAAGACACCCGAGCGCAAGCAGGCCGAGGAAGCGCTGAGCAAGCAGTTGGGTGGCTGGGAAGGCATGGGCATCGAGCAGGGTGTTGCCCTGCTGAAGGCCGAACAGGCGCTGGACCACGAGCACCCGGTGCGCCATGCCAGCCTCGACGACTTCTTCGCCCACTTCGAGCACATCCTCAAGGTGGTCGGCCCCGAGCACGTGGGCATCGGCCTGGACTGGGATGGCGGCGGTGGCCTGAGCGACCTGCCCGATGTCAGCCAGCTGCCGAAGATCACCGCGTGGCTGCTGCGCAAGGGTTACACCGAGCAGCAGATTGCCGGCATCTGGGGCGGCAACCTGCTGCGGGTGATGCGCCAGGCGCAGGACTACGCGGCAAAGCAGGGCGGTTGACCGCCCTGCGGTAGTGCCGGCCGCTGGCCGGCACTACCGGCGATCCGGTTATTTCGCGATCAGCGCGTGGCGACGGCTGTACAGGAAGTACAGCACCAGGCCG
This sequence comes from Stenotrophomonas sp. YJH_SMC_14-1, assembly GCF_059372275.1. Lineage (NCBI taxonomy): Bacteria > Pseudomonadati > Pseudomonadota > Gammaproteobacteria > Lysobacterales > Lysobacteraceae > Stenotrophomonas > Stenotrophomonas sp. YJH_SMC_14-1. The sequence goes on along the minus strand of NZ_JCAFVK010000006.1, from coordinate 46,487 downwards.
GCCACGTTCCACAGCAGGAAATACAGCTGGGTGGTGTGCGGCAGGCTGAGGAACAGGTAGATGCAGCCCAGCGCGGCCAGCGGGCCGACCACGAAGGCCAGCGGCGTGCGGAACGTGCGCTCGCGGTTCGGCTCGCGCAGGCGCAGCACCACCAGGCAGATGCCGACGGCGGTGAACGCGGCCAGGGTACCGGCGTTGGCCAGCGCGGCAATCTCGTCCAGGCGCGCCACACCGGCCAGCGCCGACACCACCACTGCGGTGAACAGCGTGGTCGCCACCGGCGTGCCGGTGCGTGCGTTGACCTTGGACAGGCCACGCGGCAGCAGGCCATCGCGGCTCATCACAAAGAAGATGCGGCTCTGGCCGTACAGGAAGGCCAGCAGCACCGTCGGCAGGGCGATGATCGCGATCACGCCGATCACCATTGCCGCGGTCGGATGGCCCAGCTGGCGCATGATCAGCGCCAGCGGCTCGGCGCTGTGGCCGAACACCGCGTAGCTCATCGCACCGACGGCCGCCAGCGCCACCAGCACGTAGACGATGGTGCAGCCGATCATCGAACCGATGATGCCGATCGACAGGTCGCGGCCCGGGTTCTTGGTCTCCTCGGCGGCGGTGGAGATCGCATCGAAGCCGTAGAAGGCGAAGAAGATGATGGCTGCCGCCGCCATCACGCCGTGCTCGACGCCGTCGGGGCCCATCGACTTGGCGAAACCATACGGCATGAACGGCTGCAGGTTGGCGCTGTCGAAGGCGGGCAGGGCCACGGCGACGAAGATGGCCAGCGCGATCAGCTTGAACACCACCAGGATGGCGTTGAGCGTGGCGCTTTCCTTGGTGCCGGCCATCAGCATGCCGGCCACCAGCCAGGTGATGATGATCGCCGGCAGGTTGATCATGCCGCCTTCCACGTGCGGGCCGGCGGCCAGCCAGGCCGGCAGGTGCACATTCCAGCCGAACTGGGTATGGACCCATTCGAGGAAGCCGACGAAGTAGCCTGACCAGCCCACCGCCACCGTACTCACCACCAGCGAGTACTCCAGGATCAGGCTCCAGCCCACCACCCAGGCGAACACCTCGCCCAGCGCACTGTAGCTGTAGGTGTAGGCACTGCCGGCGGCCGGCATCATCGTCGACAGTTCGGCGTAGGACAGTGCCGCGCAGGCGCAGACCGCACCGGCAATCGCGAAGGAGATCAGCACGGCCGGGCCGGCCAGGTTGGCACCCACGCCGATCAGCGTGTAGATGCCGGTACCGACGATGGCGCCGATGCCCAGCGCGATCAGGTGCGGCCAGCTGAGCGTCGGGATCAGGCGCCTGCCGGCTTCGTGGACGGTGACGGAATCTAGGGACTTGCGCCGGAACAGGGACATGCAGGCCTCGGAAGGGGTGACTAAGAACGACAAGTTCCCGAGTGTGACCGAACGCAGCGCAGCATTACCACTGACCGGGGTCATGCATGGCCGGGCGCGCGCTGCGCCCCGGCCAGGCTGCCGGAATCGGCACAATCCGGCGGTAGCCACCGGTGTGCGTCCGTCCCGGCCGCTGCTACGACTCGATGTTGGCCATGCCGCTGACCGAGTAGCGGTCACCGGCCGCGGCATGCAGCGGGAAGGCCGCGTCCAGTGCGTCCAGCGTGGCCGTGTCCAGTTCCACCTGCAGCGCAGCGAGGTTCTCGTCCAGCCGTGCCCGCCGCGTCGTGCCCGGGATGGGCACGATGTGCTCGCCGCGCGACAGCACCCAGGCCAGCGCCAGCTGCGAGGCGGCGATGCCACGCTCGGCGGCCAGCGCCTGCACGGTATCCACCAGTGCCAGGTTGCGCTGGAAGTTTTCGCCTTCGAAGCGGGGCGAGGTGCGCCGGTAATCGTCGGTGTCGAAGTCATCCGGGCTGCGGATGGCGCCGGTCAGGAAGCCACGGCCCAGCGGCGAATACGGCACGAAGCCGATGCCCAGTTCCTCCGTGGTGGCCAGCACCGCGTTCTGCTCCGGCTCGCGCGACCACAGCGAGTACTCGCTCTGCACCGCGGTGATCGGGTGCACCGCATGGGCGCGGCGGAGGGTGGCCGCCGAGGCCTCGGACAGGCCCAGCCAGCGCACCTTGCCCTGTTCCACCAGACGTGCCATCGCACCGACGGTGTCCTCGATCGGCACGCTGGGGTCGACGCGGTGCTGGTAGTAGAGGTCGATGTGGTCCACGCCCAGCCGGCGCAGGCTGGCCTCGCAGGCGGCCTGCACATAGTCCGGATGGCCGTTGACCTGCCGCGCCTTCGGGTCAGCCGGGTCCAGGCCGATGCCGAACTTGCTGGCCAGGAACACCTGGTCGCGGCGGCCGGCGATCGCGCGGCCGACCAGCACCTCGTTGGTGTGCGGGCCATACACATCGGCGGTGTCGAGCAGGCTCACGCCACGGTCCAGCGCGTGCCGGATGACGGCAATGCCGTCATCGTCACTGCCACGGCCGCCGTAGTAGGCGCTCATGCCCATGCAGCCCAGTCCAAGGGCGGACACGGTGGGGCCGGCAGGGCCGAGAGTACGGGTCTTCATGCGGATCTCCTTAGGGCAAGGGCGCCACGCCTGGAGGGGCAGCGGCGAGGGGCACAGCATCCTCCACGCCATCATGTGGATAAACTGCCGATCACCGGACTTACCTTGAAGGCTGGCTTCACAATGGATGCCGCCGTCCCCCTCACCGCTGTGGTCGCCTTCGTCCACGTGGCCGAGCATGCCAGCTTTACCCGCGCCGCCGATGCCCTGGGCGTGTCGACCTCGGCGCTGTCGCAGAGCGTGCGCGCGCTGGAAGCGCGGATGGGCGTGCGCCTGCTGCAGCGGACCACGCGGCGGGTCAGCCTGACCGAACACGGCGCGCGTTTCCTGCAACGCGTGCGCGGCGGCCTGGACCAGATCGACCAGGCCTTTGCCGAACTGGACAGCGCGCGCTCGGTGCCTGCCGGGCGACTGCGTGTGACCCTGCCGCGCATCGTCGCCGATCGCATGGTCCTGCCGCGGCTGCCCGATTTTCTTGCGCGTTACCCGCAGGTGCAGGTGGAACTGCGCGTCGACCCGGCGCTGACCGATCTGGTGGCCGAGGGCTTCGATGCCGGCATCCGCCTCGGCGAATCACTCGCACAGGGCATGATCGCGGTGCCGGTCGGGCCACCCGAGCGGCAGGTGGTGGTGGCCACGCCGGCCTATTTCGAACGCCATGGCGTGCCGCAGACCCCGCATGACCTGCAGGGCCACGCCTGCATCGTGCACCGGCTGGCCAACGGCCGGCTGATGCCCTGGGAGTTCAGCCGCGAAGGCCACGACCTGGACGTGCAAGTGAGCGGGCGGCTGGTGTTCAACGATGCCGGCGTCGCCCATGGTGCCGTGCTGGCGGGTCTGGGCATGGCCCAGGGCTTCGCCTCGTTGATGGCCGACGACATCAACGCTGGGCGACTGCAGAGCGTGCTGCAGGACTGGCAGCCGCCATTCCCCGGCTTCCACCTGTACTACCCCGCGCGTGAGCAGATGGCGCCCAAGCTGCGGGTGTTCATCGACCACCTGCGCGCGGAGATGCACGACCGGTAGATGCCAACCTTGGTTGGCATGCTTCAATCGACCACGCGCGCCGCTACGCCTCCCGGCCAATGGCAGCCATCCTCCTGCCACGCCTTGCCGTCATCGTGGAAGGTGGTGCGACGGCCATCACGGGCGCGTTCGTAGCTCAGGTCCAGCACCAGCGCGCCCTGCGTGCTCAGCAGGTAGCGGCCGTTGAGGCGCCCATCGATGCGTTCTTCCCAGACGCTGTCGAACTGGTACGGGCGGTCTTCGTCCAGCACCGTCGTTTCCTGCGACACCCGTTGCAGCTGCAGGCGGCCGCGCTGCCCGGCGTACTGCACGTCGGCGCTGCCATCGTCCAGCCAGCGCCACAGCAGGTGGATGCCGTCGTTGCGACCGCCCGTCAGGCAGCGATGGTCCTGCACGCTGGCCGCTGCGGTGTCGGCCAGAAGCCCGATGAACACCAGCACCAGCGCGCGCCGGATCATCCGTTCAGCCCCAACCGGATGCCGAACCCGATCAGGAACAGGCCGGCCACCCGGCGCAGCGCATCGCTGATGCGCGGATGCTGGATCAACCGGCGGCGGGCCAGGTTGCCCACGCCGATCAGCATCGAGCAGTAGGCGATGCTGACCACCAGGATGATGCCGGCCAGGGCCGCGAAGGTCGCGATGCCCTGGTGCGCCTTCGGATCGATGAACAGCGGCAGGAAGGCCATGTAGAACAGGATCGCCTTCGGGTTGAGCAGGCTGACCAGGATCGCCTGCTGGAAGTAGCGGCCCGGCTGCATGCGGATCGGACCAGCATCACCGCCCTCGTGCTTCGGCGTGCGCAGCAGGCTGATGCCCACCCATACCAGGTAGGCCGCACCCAGGTACTGCACAGCGTGGAAGACCAAGGGATTGGCCTTCAGCAGTGCGGCCACACCGGCCAGCGCCAGCCACATCAGGATCTGGTCACCGACCAGCAGGCCGGCCAGTGCGGTGTAGCCGCCGCGCACGCCGCCCCGGCCGGTGGCGGTCAGCAGGGTGAAGGTGCCGGGGCCAGGCAGGGCGAGAAACACCAGCACGGCGACCAGAAACGTCCACAGGTCCTGGATGCCCATCCACGGCATGGCGGTGTTCTCTCTTACGGGGGGCCGCCATTGTCGGCCAGCACCGGGGTGGGCGACAGGGGGCGGGGAAGTCCATCTGGCATGCCAGACAGCAGCGGTTGCAGGTGCTGGCGCAGCTGCGCGTGCAGTTGCCGTACCGCGGGCGAGAACTGCTTGCGGTGCGGGCATACCAGCTGCAACGGAATGCTGCTGCCAACACCGTCGAGCAGCAGCTGCAGGCGCCCGGCCAGCACGTCCTCGCGCAGGTCCAGCCAGGACTTGTAGGTGATGCCTTCGCCGGCCACCGCCCAGCGCCGCACCACGTCGGCGTCGTCGCAGACCAGCGGGCCGCGCACCGGGATCACGGTGCGGCGCCCGTCGACCTCGAACGACCAGCGATCGTAGGCACGGCCACTGAGCTGGTAGACCAGGCAATCGTGCTCGCGCAGTTCGTCCAGGCGCACCGGCGTGCCCCGTCGCTGCAGGTAATCGGGCGACGCCGCGAGCACACGACGGTTGCCTTCGAGCAGGGGCAGGGCGACGTAGCTGGCGTCGTCGAAGTGGCCGATGCGGATCGCCACGTCGACCGGGTCGCGGAACACGTCGGCCACTTCATCGGACAGCCGCAGGTGCAGGCGCAGCCGTGGATGCGCGGCTCGGAACGCGGTCAGCCACGGCAGCAGCAGGTTGCGACCAAAGTCCGACGGTGCCGACAGCTGCAGCGTGCCATGCAGTTCGGCGTCCTCGCCCTGTACGCGGGCCCGCCCTTCGCGCAGGGTAGCCAGTACCTCCTGCGCATACGGCAGGTACAGCGCGCCCTCGCCGGTCAGGCGCAGGCTGCGGGTGGTACGTACGAACAGGCGCAGGTCCAGTTCGCGTTCCAGCCGCGCCACGGCAGCAGCGACCTGGCCGGGTAACAGATCGGCCTCGCGGGCCGCCTGCGAGAAGCTGCCCAGTGCGGCCGTGCGGACGAACAACTGCAGGTCGTCGAAGCGGATCATCTTCATTGCCGGAGTGAAAGTGCTGCCCGATTCTGCGCCTTTCTGAGCGACCGTGCGCGGCGCAACCTGTGCACTCCTTCCCCACTGGACCGCTGCCATGCGCGCCATTGCCTACACCCACGCCGGCCTGCCGATCGACGACACCCGGGCCCTGATCGATATCGAACTGGAACTGCCGCAGCCCGGCCCACGCGACCTGCGGGTGGCGGTGCGCGCGGTGGCGGTGAACCCGGTCGACACCAAAGTCCGCCGCGGCGTGGCCACCGACGGCCCGCGCGTGCTGGGCTGGGATGCGGTCGGCGTCGTCGACGCGGTGGGCAGCGAAGTCACCCTGTTCCAGCCTGGCGACGCGGTCTACTACGCCGGCGTGATCGACCGCCCGGGCAGCAATGCCGAGTACCAGCTGGTGGACGAGCGCAGCGTCGGCCGCAAGCCGGCCAGCCTCGATGATGCCGCCGCCGCCGCGCTGCCACTGACTGCAATCACCGCCTGGGAGCTGCTGTTCGACCGCCTGCGCATCCCCGAGGGCGGTGGCGAAGGCCAGACCCTGCTGGTGATCGGTGCGGCCGGCGGTGTCGGTTCGATCCTGGTGCAGCTGGCGCGGAAGCTGACGAAACTGACGGTGATCGGCACCGCATCGCGCCCGGACACCCAGGACTGGGTGTATGCGATGGGCGCGCACCACGTGATCGACCACAGCCTGCCGCTGGCCGAGGGACTGGCACGGCTGGGCATCAGCGAGGTGCAGCACGTGGCCAGCCTGACCCACTCCGACCAGCACTACGCGCAGATCGTGGAGCTGCTGGCGCCGCAGGGCCAGTTCGGCCTGATCGACGATCCGGGCCAAGTGGACGTGATGGCGCTCAAGCGCAAGGCACTGTCACTGCACTGGGAGTCGATGTTCACCCGCCCGCTGTACAAGACCGCGGACATGCAGCGCCAGCACGACCTGCTGAACCGGGTGGCCGAGCTGATCGATGCCGGCGTGCTGCAGACCACCCTGGGCGAGCATTTCGGGCGCATCGACGCGGCCAACCTGCGGCGCGCGCATGCGCTGCTGGAGAGTCACCGCGCCAAGGGCAAGATCGTGCTGGAAGGCTGGTAACGCTGGTTGTTCCCGCGCCCTTGGGAGCCGCTCGTGGGGTCAGATCCCCTTCCCGTTGGGAAAGGGATCTGACCCCTGCCTCAGGCCACGCCATTGTCGACGTGTTCGGCGAAACCGGGCTGCTGGCGCAGGCGTTCGAACCACGCCGCGAGGTGTGGCAGCGCGGGCTTGTGGCCGGGCGTGCTGCGCCAGCGCTGGGTCGACAGCCCCAGCACGATATCGGCGAGGGTAAAGGTGTCGCCCGCCACATAGCCGTCGGAAGCGGCCAGCTGTGCATCAAGCACCCCCATCAACCGGTTCCACTGCGCCAGGCTGGCCTCGGCGCGGGCATCGTCCGGGTAGTCCGGATGCTGGCGCACGCGCGCCATGAACACATGGCGCCAGGCGCTGTTGAGGTCGCTGGACTGCCAGTCCATCCACTGCTCCACCCGGGCCCGGGCCTGCGCTGCTGCGGGCAGCAGGTCGTCACGGCCGGCGCGGGCGGCCAGGTAGCGGCAGATGCTGTTGGATTCCCACAGCACGAAGTCGCCATCGCGCAGGACCGGTACCTGCCGGTTCGGATTCAGTGCGGCCAGCAGGTCCGCGGGTGGCGCAGGCTCGTGGCGCGGGGGCAGATCCAGCCCCGCGCACAGCCACAGCACCTTGCGCACGTTGATGGAGGTGGGCTTTCCGTACAGAGCGAGCATGGTCCTGGCGCAGCAGCTGAGACTCCGCCAGCCTACACTTGCCCCATGCAAACCGAATATCTGCTCATTGGCGGCCTTCTATTGGCCGTGCTCATCCTGCAGCTTGTCGCCCTGCTGCGCCGCCCGCCGCACGACCGCCTCGAACAGGCGGTGCGTGAGGAGGCGCGCGCCGGGCGCAGCGAGCTGCGCGAACAGCTCGATGGCTTTGCCCGCGCGCTGACCGATCTGTCCACCCGCACCGACCAGCGCCTGGACCTGCTGCGCGAGGCGCTGGGCGAGGACGCCCGCAAGGCGCGTGCCGAGGCGGCGGAGAGCCAGCAGCGTGGCGCCGCACTCATGGGGCAGCGCCTGCAGGAACTGCGCGGCCAGCTGGAAACCTTCGGCCAGCAGCAGGAAGCGCGCATCCACGCCTTCGGCCAGCAGCTGCAGGAACTCACCGGGCGTACCGACACCCAGCTGGGCGCGCTGCGCCAGACCCTGGTGGACGATGCGCGCAAGGGTCGTGAGGAAGGTGCGCAGTCGCAGCAGCGCCTGACCGAAAGCCTTGGCCTGCGCCTGCAGGAACTGACCCAGCGCAACGAACAGCGCATCGCCGAGATGCGCGCCACGCTGGAAGAGCAGCTGCGCGCGCTGCAGAACGACAATGCGCAGAAGCTGGAGCAGATGCGCCACACCGTGGACGAAAAGCTGCAGTCGACGCTGGAAACACGCTTGGGCAACTCCTTCAAGCTGGTTTCCGAGCGCCTGGAACAGGTGCAGCGCGGTCTTGGCGAGATGCAGCAGCTGGCCACCGGCGTTGGCGATCTCAAGCGTGTGCTGACCAACGTCAAGAACCGTGGCAGCTGGGGCGAAGTACAGCTGGAGAACATCCTCGAACAGACGCTCACCCAGGAACAGTACGCGCGGGCAGTGAAGGTACGCCCGGACAGTGGCGAGATGGTCGATATCGCGGTGCGCCTGCCGGGCCGCAGCAGTGACGACACGCCGGTGTGGCTGCCGATCGACTCCAAGTTCCCGCGCGAGGACTACGAGCGCCTGCTCGACGCGCAGGAACAGGGTGACGCCGAGGGCGTGCGCTTGCAGGGCATCCAGCTTGAACGCGCGGTGCGCGTGCAGGCCAAGTCGATCTGCGACAAGTACATCGCGCCGCCGCACACCACCGACTTCGCGGTGATGTTCCTGCCCACCGAAGGCCTGTATGCCGAAGTGATCCGGCGCCCGGGCCTGGTCGACCTGTTGCAGCGCGAGCACCGCGTGGTGGTGGCTGGACCGACCACGGTCACCGCGCTGCTCAACAGCCTGCAGATGGGCTTCCGCACGCTGGCCATCGAGCAGCGTTCCAGCGAGGTGTGGAGCCTGCTGGGTGCGGTGAAGAGCGAGTTCGGCAAGTTCGCCGGCATTCTCGAGAAGGCCGAGAAGCAGATCACCACGGTCGGCCGCAGCATCGGCGAAGCCAGCCGCAAGACGCGCACCATCGAACGGCGCCTGCGCGGCGTGGAGTCGCTGGCGTCAGAGCAGGCGCAATCCCTGCTGGGCGGCCTGGCCGATGCTGATGCCACGGCCGAGGACGAAGGCGACGAAGGCGACGAAGCCTGAGCTACGTCGACACGCCGCCTGCATGGTCGATGCGTATGCTGGCGGCCTGTCCTACTGGATCAGGTAACGCCATGCGCCTGCGCCTCTGCACCAGTCTCATCCTGACCGCGCTGCTTGCCGCCTGCAGCAGCGCACCGCCGGCTGCCAATCCGGCGGCGGCACCTGCCGCAGCCACCAGCCCCGAAGCGGCCGAGGCCTACCGCGAAGCGCGCGATGTGGACTGCCAGGCCGCTGGCGGCACGCTGCAGCGGCTCGGCCGCCTGCAGCGCGAGCAGTGCGTGATTCCCTATGCCGATGCCGGCAAGGCCTGCAGCCGCAAGAGCGACTGCACGGGCCAGTGCCTGGCCGGAGCAGAGGTGGCCGCCGGCAGTGCCGCCACCGGCACCTGCCAGCGCGATGCCCGCCAGAACTTCGGCTGCCGCCAGCGCATTGATGAGGGCAAGGCGCAGGGCATGATCTGCGTGGACTGATCGTAGTGCCGGCCGCTGGCCGGCAGCCCCATGAACCCTTGCGAACGATCGCACGATTGCCGGCCAGCGGCCGGCACGACCGACATCGCGCGGCGCTATGCTGGTGGGCCATTCCCCCGCTGTTGCCGGAGCCCCCGCGTGAGCACTTCGATCCAGGACATTTCCCTCACCACCATCGACGGCCAGCCGTCCTCGCTTGCCGACTACCAGGGCAAGGTACTGCTGCTGGTCAACGTCGCCTCCAAGTGCGGCTTGACCCCGCAGTACGAAGGCCTGCAGGCGCTGTATGCGGAAAAGCACGCACAGGGCCTGGAAGTGCTGGGCTTCCCGGCCAACAACTTCCTCGGCCAGGAGCCGGGCAGCGAAGCGGAGATCCAGCAGTTCTGCCAGCTCACCTACGATGTCAGTTTCCCGATGTTCTCCAAGATCAGCGTGGCCGGTGACGACACCCACCCGCTGTACCAGCAGCTGACCGCTGCGCAGCCGCAGTCGATCGGCGAAGGCCCGCTGCGCGAGCGCCTGGCCAGCAAGGAGATTCCGATCCACGCAGCGCCGGCGGTGCTGTGGAACTTCGAGAAGTTCCTGGTCGGCCGCGACGGCAAGGTCATCGCCCGCTTCGCCCCGGACGTGGCGGCTGACGACGCGCGCCTGCGCGAAGCCATCGAAGCCGCGCTGGCTGCCTGATCGGCCGGGGTCGGATCCCTTTCCACGGGAAAGGGCTCCGACCCCACCCACGGCGCCAAAGAAAAACCCCGCCGAGGCGGGGTTTTTCATGCGTCGCTGAAAGGACTCAGTGCGTCCACTGCGGCATCGGCATCGCATCGACCGGGATCGGCGAATTGGCGTCGTCGTGGCCACGCTCGCGCTTGCTGCGCAGATCGTTCTCGATCTGGTAGTTGCGACGCTGCATCCATGCATCGCGCACCAGCGAGTACTCGTCCACGGCAGTGTCACGCAGGTCGTCGATCGCCAGCAGCTGCGCGCGGGTATCGACCAGCTGCAGGCCCTGCAGGCCGATGCGGACCTTGTCCTCTTCGATACGGCGGATCGGCGACAGCGGAATGTCGCCGGCCAGGCCGAACACGTCGCGCACGGTACGCGGGCCGAAGAACGGCAGTTCCACGTAGCGCGAACGACGCCAGCCCCAGGCACCCAGGGTCTGGCCGAAGTCCTCATTGCGGCGCGGTACCATCGCCTTGCTGGCCGGATCGAACAGGCCACCGATGCCCAGCGTGCTGTTCATCAGGAAGCGGCCGAGGCTGTCCCATGCATCGGCACCGCGGCCCTGCAGCAGCTGGTTGGTGATGGTCACCGGCGCGCGCAGGTTGCTGAAGAAGTTGCTGACGCCGGTGCGGGCGAAGCGCGGCACCACGTGGGTATAGGCGGTTGCCAGCGGACGCGCGACGCCGCGGTCGACCGCGTTGTTGAACTTGTGCACCTTGCGGTTGAATGGTTCCCACGGATCGTAGGCCGCTGCGTTGGTGGTGTTGCCGGCACCGCCATAGAGGGCATCGAAGTCGTCATCGCCACCGGGCGCGGTGGCGGCTGAGGTCTTCGCCGCGCTGCCGTCGCCGCTGTCGGTGGGCGCAGCCGGCGACGATGCGGCAGCAGCCGGCGGATTGGCCACCGGCGCGACCGGAGCAGCGTCAGCCGTGCCGGCATCGGTGGCCGCGACGGCGGGCGAGGTGGAAGAACTGGCCGGGACCACGGTGCTGGCTGCCGGTGCATCGCTGCGCGCGGGCTTGCCGGCACAGGCCGTGAGGGCGGTGGCCAGGACGATCAGGGGGAGAGTGCGCACGACGTTCATGTCAGCTCGCAGCAGAAGTAGCGTTGAAATCCAGGTTGGGCGACAGCCGGTAGGCCGCGCTCAGTTCGTTGTAGCCAGCCGGCGCGCCGGTGATCACCAGCGGATGGCCGGCCTTGCGCGCACGTGCCGCCAGCTCGGCCAGCAGGGCCAGGCCGGCGCTGTCCACGCGTTCGACCTCAGCCAGATCCAGCCGTGCCAGCTTTGCCGGCAGGGCCTGCAGCTGCGGCCATAGCGCGATCACCGCAGCGCGGTCGAGCACCCCGCGCAGGCGCAGGGTGTCGCCTTCCAGCAGCGCCAGTGCGTTACTTGCCATTGCCCGCGGGCCCGGCCTGCATGCTGCCGCTGTGCAGCTCGCTGGCCACCTGCTTGATGCCCTTCTGGCGCAGCGGGGTGTCGAACTGGTTGCGGAACGTCTGCACGTAGGAGATGCCTTCGATGTTGACGTCGAAGATCTTCCACTGGCCGTTCACGTTGCGCATCCAGTACTCGACCGGGGTCGGCTCGCTGCCGGCACGCACCAGCTCGGTGCTCACGCGCACGCCGCGGTTGCCCGGCAGCGGGCTTTCACCCTTCAGGCGGAAGCTCGGCTTGCCCTGGATGTTGAGCAGGGTCGAACCGTAGCGCTGCATGAGGCTGTCGGCCATGGCATCGGCGAACAGCTTGATGTCGGCATCCGAGGCACCACGGGCGTGCGGGCCCAGCACCAGGCGCGCGGCATAGTCGCGGTCGAAGGTGCGGTTCAGTTCGCTGTCGATGTAGTTGCGCAGGCTGGCCGGGTTGCTGCCGAATTCGCTCCTTCGCTGCTGCAGGGTGGTGAGGATGCGCGTGCTGGCATCGATCACCACCTTGCCGGCCTGGCCCTGCGCCGCGGCAGCGGCGGGGGCGGCGGCCTGGGCCTGGGCGAGGAACGGAGTAGCTACCAGCAGCGCCGAGGCGAGCAGGGCCGGGATCAGTTTCATCTTCATGGTTGCGGTTCCGTTGCAGGCGCCTGCGCGCCATCGTTGGGCTTCTGAGCAGCGCCGCCACCGGCGCCGCCACTGAACATGTACTTGCCGACCAGCTGGATCAGGTCAACCGCCGGCTGGGTGAAGACAATTTCGTCGCCGGCCTTCAGCACGTCCGGATCACCGCCCGGCTGCAGACCGATATAGCTCTCGCCGAGCAAACCACTGGTGAAGATGCCGGCCGAGGTGTCCGCCGGCAGGTCCTTGACCTTGCTGTCCATGCGCAGGGTCACGATCGATTCGAACTTCACCGGGTCCAGGTCGATGGAGGCGACCTGGCCGACGGTGACGCCGCCGATCTTCACCGGCGCCTGCTTGCGCAGCTGGCCGACCTGGGAGAAGCGCGCCTTCAGCTCGTAGCCCTGGCTGCCCCAGCTCCAGCGCTGGTTGGTCGAGGCCACCGCCAGCACCATCAGCGAGGCCAGGGCCAGCAGCAGGAAAGCGCCGACGGAGAATTCGAGTCTGGGACCGCGGATGGCCATGTGGATTACCTGATCGAGTCGTGGTGGCCGCGCGCGCCTGCGCACCGCCGGTGGAGGGGTTAGGTGAACAACATTGCCGACAGAACGAAGTTGAACATCAGCACCAGCAGCGAAGCGTTGACCACTGCACGGGTGGTCGCCACCGACGTGCCTTCGATGGTCGGCTCGGCATGGAAACCAACATAGGCGGCGACCAGCGCGGCGGTGCCGCCGAAGATCGCCGACTTCAGCATCGCCACGCCGAAGTCATCCCAGAAATCGACGCTGTTGCGCAGCGCCGACCAGAACACGCCATTGTCCAGGCCCAGCACGTGCACGGCCTCGAAGTAGCTGGCACTGATCGCCAGCGAGCAGAAGATGCCGGTCAGCAGCGGCACGGTCAGCACCGCCGCCCAGAAGCGTGGCGCCACGGCCTTGGCCACCGGGTCGATCGCCATCAGCTCCAGCGCCTTGATCTGGTCGGTGGCGCGCATCAGGCCCAGCTCGGCGGCGATCGAACTGCCGGCGCGGCCGATGAACAGCAGCGCGGTCAGCACCGGCGCCAGCTCGCGGTACAGCGACAGGCCAAGCAGGGTCGACAACGCGTCGGCCGCGCCGAAGGTGGTCAGCGTGCGGTAGCCCTGCAGGGTCAGCACCAGGCCGACGAAGGCGCCACCGACGGCGATGATCGGCAGCGAGCGCGCGCCGATCTTGTAGATCTCGCGGGTCAGCTCGGCCAGGAAATCACGGGTCGGCAGGGAACCGCGCAGCACGGTCAGCGAGAACAGCCCGGCGCGGCCCAGCGAGCGGGTGGCTTGGACGAACGGCATCAGGCAACCCTCGCGCGTGGCGCGGCATCGAACGGAATCGGGCCATCCGGCTGGCCATGCAGGAACTGCCGCAGCAGCGGATCCTGGCTGGACTGCAGTGCCTCGGGCGTCCCCTGGAACACGACGCCGCCATTGGCGATGGCGATCACCTGGTCGCAGATCGGCAGAGTCTCGTGCACGTGGTGGCTGACGATGATGCTGGTCAGGCCCAGGCTGTGGTTGAGGCGCTGGATCAGGCTCATGATCACCCCGGAGGCGATCGGGTCCAGCCCGGTCAGCGGCTCGTCGTAGATCATCAGCGGCGGGTCCAGCGCCAGCGCACGGGCCAGCGCCACACGGCGCGCCATACCGCCAGACAGCTCGCGCGGCCAGGCGTCGGCGGCGGCCAGCAGGCCCACCGCATGCAGCTTCATCTCCACCAGCCGGCGCAGCACGGCGGCCGGCAGGCGGGTATGCGTACGCAGCGGCAGGGCGACGTTCTCGGCCACGGTGAGGTCGGTCAGCAGACCATTGCCCTGCAGCAGCACGCCCACGCTCCTGCGCATCTCCAGCAGCGCGCTGCTGTCATGCGGGATCGGCTTGCCGAACAGGGTAACGTCGCCGGCCACCGGTCGCAGTTCGCCGGTCAGCGCCGCCAGCAGGGTCGACTTGCCGCTGCCGGAGGGGCCGAGCACGGCGGTGATGCTGCCCTGCGGCACCTGCAGCGACACGTCACGCAGGATCGTGCGTCCGCTCCGGTCGATGCGGACGTTGGACAACTGCACCAGACTGGAGGTGGAAGCCGACATGGGCACCATTAACGTTTTTTAGACATCGAAGGATCGGGCCAGCCGGCTGAACATAAGCAGACTGGACGGTCCAGTATTGTTGCACGGCAGGGCGTGGCGCAGGCCGGGACAATCGGCCGGCAGCCCGGAACAATCCGTACCGTCGATGGGCCGACCATTGAATACTGCCTGCCGTCCTGCACACTGTGCATGATGAGTGACCCAGGCAGCGATTTCCGCCTCTACCATTCCAACTCGCTGGACGTGCTGGCCGCGCTGCTGGCGCGCAACGTGCGTGCGCCGGTGCCAGGCCAGCCGTTGCTGGCGCCGGAAGTGGTGTTGATCCCGCAGGTGGCGATGCGCCGCTGGCTGCAAGCGACACTGGCCGCCGAATTCGGTGTCGCCGCCAACCTCGAATTCCTCACCCCGGGCGAGTTCGTGGCCCGCGCGCTGAAGGCCAACGTCAGCGGCGAGCAGGACGATCTGGACGCGGCCGGTCTGCACTGGAAGCTGTACCAGGCCCTGCGCGACCCGACATTGCTGGCGCAGCCACCGATGCGTGCGCTGCAGTCCTATCTTGCCGGCGGTGACGCATTGAAACCCTGGGCGCTGGCCGGCGAGCTGGCCTCGGTATTTGAAAAGTACCAGGCGTGGCGCCGTGACTGGCTGCTGCGCTGGGCAGCCGGTGCCGATCCTGCCGACCCGCAGGCGATCCTGTGGCGCACCATCACCCAGGGCCACGACTACCGCGCGCGCCGCATCCAGGAATACCTGGACCGTTTCGAAGGTGCCGGCCAACCGCTGCCGAAGGGCTTGCCACCGCGCATGTCTGCGTTCGCAACGCTCAACATCTCGCCCGACGTGCTGCGGGTGATGGCCACCCAGGCGCGGGTGGGCGAGCTGCATTTCTATATGCCTACCCCGGTGCAGTCGTACTGGGGCGACCTGCAGACGCTGGCCGAGCGCCTGCGCAGCGGCGCACCGGACCCCTTCGGCGAAGCGGCCGGCGAGAACCGCCTGCTGGAAGCCTGGGGTGCGGCCGGGCGCGACTTCATGGCGGTGCTGGGCAGTTACGAGGTGGTGCATCCGGCCGGCGAAATCGCTGCCTATTCCGATCCGG
Organism: Stenotrophomonas sp. YJH_SMC_14-1; assembly: GCF_059372275.1. Classification (NCBI taxonomy): domain Bacteria; kingdom Pseudomonadati; phylum Pseudomonadota; class Gammaproteobacteria; order Lysobacterales; family Lysobacteraceae; genus Stenotrophomonas; species Stenotrophomonas sp. YJH_SMC_14-1. The sequence continues at coordinate 31,007 of NZ_JCAFVK010000006.1, read as the reverse complement.
AGGAGGACACCCGCCCGACCCTGGACGAAGGTGGCCTGTCCGACAGCCTGCTGCATCGCCTGCAGCGTGACCTGTTCCACCGCCGCGCGCTGCCCTCGGGCGAGCTGCGCGACGGCCTGCGCAGCGACGACCCCAGCCTGCAGGTGCATGCCTGCCATACCCGCCTGCGCGAGCTGCAGGTGCTGCACGACCAGCTGCGCAGCCTGCTGCAGGACCCGCGCTTCGACCCGCCGCTGCAGGCGCGCGAGATCGCGGTGCTGGCGCCGGACATCGATCCCTATGTGCCGTACCTGGAAGCGGTGTTCGGCGGTCGCGGCGGCGAGGAGGAACACATTCCGTATGCGCTGGCCGACAGCAGTCCGCTGGCCGGCGAGCCGTTGGCCGATGTGTTCGTGCACCTGCTGGGCCTGCCGGTCTCGCGCTTTGGCTTGAACGAAGTGCTGGACCTGCTGGCCAGCGCGCCGCTGGCCGAGGCGGCCGGGCTGGAAGCGGTGGACTTCGACCGCCTGCATGGCTGGCTGCAACAGGCCGGTGCACGCTGGGGCCTGGATGCGAAACACCGCAACCAGCACCAGGCACCGGCCGACGACGCCTACACCTGGCAGTTCGCGCTGGATCGCCTGGTACTCGGCCACGCCACCGGCAGCGAGGCCGACCTGGCCGGCGTGGCGCCGTGGATCGAACTGGAAGGCGGCGCGCTGGACGCGCTGGACCGGCTGCTGCGCCTGCTGCGCGTGCTGGCCATCTACCAGCGCCGACTGGGCGAGCTGCTGACCCCGGCGCAGTGGCGGCAACGCCTGCTGTCGCTGCTGGATGCACTGCTGCCCACCGCGCCCAGTTCCCCCAACAGCCAGCGCGCGCTGGAGCGCCTGCGCAAGCTGCTCAACCAGTTCGCCGAAGATGCCGCCAAGGCCGGCTTCGAGGAAGGCGTGCCGCCGGAGGTGGTGCGCGCGCACTTCGCCGGCGCGCTGGGCGAGGCCGATACGCGCGCACCGCTGCTGACCGGTGGCATCAGTTTCGGCCGCATGGTGCCGATGCGCCTGCTGCCGTTCCGGGTGATCTGCGTGCTCGGCCTCAATGATGGCGATTTCCCGCGCCGTGACCCCGCTGCCGGTCTCAACCAGCTCACCGCCGAGCTGGATACGCCGCGCCGCCGTCCGGGCGACCGCTCCACCCGCGAGGATGACCGCTTCCTGTTCCTGCAGCTGTTCGCCGCCGCGCAGGAGGTGTTCTATCTCAGCTATCTCGGCGCCGATCCGCGCGATGGCAGCGTGCGCGAGCCGTCGGTGCTGGTCAGTGAACTGATCGATGCCGCCGCCGCGTATCACCTCGATCCGCCTGCGGCGGTCCGCGACTTCACCGTGCGCCACGCCCTGCAGCCGTTCTCACCGGCGGCGTTCGGTGATGGCGATCCGCGTCGCTTCAGCTATCGCCGCCAGTGGCATCCGGCCGCCGGTCGCCTCACCGGCCAGCGCGGCGGCCTGCAGCCGTGGTTCGATGCACCGTTGCCGCCGCCGCTCGACGACGCGGTGGAGGGGGAGGTCGCGCTCGATACTCTGCGCCGCTTCCTGTGCGACCCGGCCGGACAATTCCTCGCTCAGTCGCTGGGCCTGCGCCTGGCCGACGAGGTCGAGGAGGTGGATGACCTGGAACCGCTGGTGCTGTCCTCGCGCGGGCCGGAAAAGCGCAGCGTGCAGGCGGCGGTAGTGCGCGCCACGCTCAGCGGCGATACCGAGCCGTTGTACCCACGCCTGCGCGCGCGTGGCCTGCTGCCGTCGGGTCCATTGGGCGAGCGTCAGTTCGAGGTGGAGCAGTTGAAAACACGCCCATATGCCAGTGCGCTGCTGGGCTGGATGCAGGGCGAACCACTGGAAAGCCGTCGCTACGAAGTGGACATCGATGGCGTGCGCCTGCATGGCCGCGTGGCCGATCGGCATCCCGAAGGGCTGGTGCGCCTGCGTGCCGGCACGCTCAATGGCAATGCAGTGATCCGCCACGGCCTGGACTGGCTGCTGGCGAACGCGGCGGGCGACGCGCTGCCGCTTGTGCAGTTCCATGACGGCGGCGACGCCGGTCCCGGCCCGCATGTACTGCCGACACTGAGCGTTCCCGCTGCACGTGCGGCGCTGCGTGCGCTGCTGCAGCTGCGCCAGCGTGGCCTGCGCGAGCCGCTGCGCTTTGCCCCGTACACCGGCTGGGTGCTGTACAACGCGCCAGCAGAAAAGCAGCGCAGCGAAGGCTGGAAGCAGTGGCACGGCAGCGACCGCAGCTGGGGTGAATCCAGCAGCGACGCCTGGCAGCTGCTGCTGCGGGGTGCCGACCCGTTCGCTACCGATGCCGGCTACGCTGACCTGCTGCGCAACAGCCAGCTGGTCTTCAGCGCGGTGCGCGAAGGCCGCGCTCTCGGCACCGAAGCACGCCAGGAGGGCAACGCATGAACACCGCCATCGCCGAAGACGGCCTCGAATCCCCCAGCCGCGATCCCTATCTGGCGCTGCCGCTGGAGGGCATCCGGCTGATCGAAGCCAGCGCCGGCACCGGCAAGACCTTCACCCTGGCCACGTTGTTCACCCGCCTGGTGGTGGAGCAGGGCCTGCGCATCGGCCAGATCCTGGCGGTGACCTTCACCGATGCCGCCACCCAGGAACTGCGCAAGCGCATCCGCGAGCGGCTGGCGCTGGCCGCGCGCCTGGTCGACCTGGAAGCGGCCGACGGTGAAGCACCGGAGGTACGATTGACGCGTGACGTGCTGCAGCGCCATCTGCGGGGCGGCACCGAGAGCGCCGCCGCACTGAAACGCCGCCTGCAGGTGGCCGCAGACGAGATCGACCTGGCGTCCATCTTCACCATTCATGGTTTCTGTACCCGCGTGCTGCGCGAGCATGCGCTGGAAAGCGGCCACACCTTTGATCCGCCGGAACTGCTGGCCAGCGACCGTGAACTGCTGGAGGAGCTCGCGGCCGATCTGTGGCGCGTGCATGCCAACGACCCGGCCACGCTGGAGCCGCTGACCTGGCTGTGGTCGAGCCCCGACGCGCTGGCCGCCGATCTGCGCGCGCTGCTGGGCACGCCGCCGCTGCATCCGCTGCCGCGGCCGGCGGCGCTGGCCGATCCACGCCCGGCATTGCAGAGCGCGGCGGAAGCCCTGTCCGCAAGCGTGCGCGAGCATGGCGAGCAGTTCTTCATCGACCTCTGCGATGCCGTCGACAACAAGTGGCTCAACGGCGTGTCATACAAGATGGGCTGGCTGCACCCGCTGGGCCGGCAGCTGCTGGCCTGGGCCGAGCGCGCCGACCCGCGCGAGCTGCTGGCCAGCGATCGCCTGCCGGCACTGCTGCCGGAGGTGCTGTCCGACAAGACCAACAAGAAATTCCCTGATCGCACGCCGTCGTCGCCATTGCAGGCGCCGTTGGCGCGCTATGTTGCGCTGCTGGCCGAACGCGATGCCTGGCTGCGTGGCACCGCGCTGGATTTCCTGCACACGCTTCGCGCCGAAGCCACGCAGCGCCTGCAGGCGCTGAAGCGTACGCGCCGGGTACAGACCTACGACGATCTGATTGATGGCGTAGCGCTCGCCCTGGAAGGCCCGCAGCGGCTGACGCTGGTCAGGCAACTGCGTGCGCAGTACCGCATCGCGCTGGTCGATGAGTTCCAGGACACCGACGATCGCCAGTGGGGCATCTTCCACACCGTGTTCGGCGATTCGCCGGAGGTGCGCGAACTCGGCCTGACGCCGGCGCTGTTCCTGATCGGCGACCCCAAGCAGGCGATCTACGGTTTCCGCGGTGGCGACATCCACACCTACCTGAAGGCCAAGCAGGTGGCGCAGCAGGCGCCGGTGCTGGACCAGAACTTCCGCTCGCGACCGTCTGTGTTGCGCGCGTTGCAGGCGCTGTACGACAACGGTGGCGAAGACGCCTTCCTCGAACGCGACATCCGGTTCGAGCCGGTGCGGCCCGGTGGCGTGCGCAGCGATGCGGACTACCTGCGCGCCGGCCAGGCCGCCAAGGCACTCACCCTGCGCGTGCTGCGCAGTGGCGGTGACAAGGCGATGGGCGCCGATGCCTCGCGCGATGCGGCGACCCAGGCCTGCGTCGCCGCGATTCACCAGATCCTGGTCGATGCGCGCGCGGGCAATGCCGTGTTGCGTGGGCGACCGGTGCAGCCCGGTGATATCGCGGTGCTGGTGCGCTCGCATCGCGAGGCCACCCTGGTACAGCGTGCGCTGGCCGCGGTCGGCATTCCCGCGGTGGCGGCCGGCAAGCAGAGCCTGTTCGCCACTGCTGAAGCCCGCGACCTTCGTGCGCTGCTGCTGGCACTGCTGCAACCGGCCGACGAAGGCCGCCTGCGTGCAGCGCTGGCCACCGTGCTGCTTGGCCAGCGGGCCAGCGCGATCGCGGCAATGGAACGCGAAGGTGACCTGCAACGCGGGTTCCAGGCACAGCTGCTGCATTGGCGCGAGCGCTGGCAGCGCGGGGGACCGTTCGCAGTGATTGCCGATGTCTGTGCCGCACAGGGTGAACGCCTGCTGGCGCTGATCGATGGCGAGCGCCGCCTGACCAATTACCTGCAGCTGGGTGAACTGCTGCAGGAGGCCTCGGCGCAGGCGCTGGGCATGCATGGCCTGCTGGACTGGCTGCAGGGGCAGATGGCCAGTGCCGACCAGGATGACGAGCAGCAGCTCCTGCGCCTGGAGTCGGATGCGCGCCGCGTGCAGATCATCACCCTGCACAAGAGCAAGGGCCTGGAGTATCCGCTGGTGTTCCTGCCCTTCGTCGGCATCGACGGCGGCGCGCCGAACACCGCCTCGCACTGCACCGTGCACTTTGGGGGCCAGCGCCAGCTGCACTGGAAGCTGGACAAGGACGAGGCCTGGGAAGCGGCCAACGCGCAGCGTGAGCGCGAGCAGCGTGCCGAGGATGCGCGCCTGCTCTATGTAGGACTGACCCGCGCCGAGCATGCGCTGTGGATCGCCGTGGGTGATCTGGCCGGGCTCGGCAGGACGCGTCTGGCGCCACTGCTGGGTGACCTGCAGGCGCTGCGCGCGCATGCCGATGTGCATATTGATGACAGCGAGGCACCGGCCGCGCTGCCGCAGCTGGCGGCCGAAGTGGAAGGTGACCTGCCGGCGGTACGTGCACTGACCCGGCGCGTGCCGCATGACTGGTGGGTCTACAGCTTCACCCAGCTGGCGCATGCCGATGCGGGCGCTGGCAGTGATATTGAAGCCGCCGCCACCGAGCTGCCGGCACCGGCCGCCGATGAACCGGCCGGCCCGGAACTGCCGCTGGAACCGGCGCTGCCCGAACCCACCGCCGTCGTCGAAGACAGCGCGCCGATCGACCCGCGCTTCATGGGCAGCCGCTTCGGCAACGTGCTGCACGAGGCGATGGAGAACGTCGACTTCGCTGCCTGGGGTGACTGGCAGCCGGGCCGGGAAGCGCCCGAGGGACAGGCCGAGGTGCTACGCAAGGCGCTGCATGACGAAGGCTATGCCGACGTCGACCTGGACGATGGCGTGGCCGTGCTGGTGCCGCTGGTCGGCCACACGCTCACCGTGCCGCTGCCCGAAGGCGGCGCCCTTTACAGCCTGGGCGAAGGCGAGCGGCGCGCGGAAATCGACTTCCATTTCGCCATCGAGCCGACCACGGTGCCGGCGCTGCTGCAGGTGCTGCATGCCCACGGTGTTTCCAGTGGTCGTCGAGGCTTCGGCCAGCGCCGCCGCCTGGAAGGGCTGATGACCGGCATGATCGACCTGACCTACGTGCGCGACGGACGCTGGTACGTGCTCGACTACAAATCCAATCGTCTGCCCGGCTACAGCCAGGACCTGCTGGCCATCGCCATGCGCCACAGCGAGTACGACCTGCAGGCGCTGATCTATACCGTGGCCCTGCATCGCTGGCTGCGCTTCCGCCTGGGCGCGGCCTACGACTACGAGCGTGACATGGGCGGCATCCGCTACCTGTTCTGCCGCGGCCTCGATGGCACCGACAACGGCGTGCATGTGGACCGTTTCCCGCTGGCGCTGGTGGATGCACTGGATGCGTTGTTCGCCGGTGGCGAACAGGCCCAGGCCGAACTGGCCGCACGTGCCCGTGGGGCCGGCGCATGAGCCTGCTGAAGGAACTGCACCAGAAGGGCCTGCTGCGCACCCTCGACCACGCGTTGGCGACCAGCCTGATGCGGCTGCGCGGCGACACGCCGGAGAGCGTGGCGCTGGCGGCGGCGCTGGCCTCGCTGGCGGTGGCGCAGGGCCACGCCGGCTTCGATCCGGCGCAGCCGCAGCGCCTGCTGGAAGGGGTGCCCGAGTGGCCCGCCTCGCAGGACTGGCTGGCACAACTGCGCGCATCGCCTTGGGTGGCTATACCCGAGCAGGCCGACGCCATCGCCGAGGATGCGCCGCTGGTGCTGGAGAACGGCCTGCTCTACCTGCGCCGCTACCGCGAGTACGAACGGCAGTTGGCCGCCGGGCTGCAGCGCATCGGCCGGCATCCGCTGCCGGCACCGGACATGGCGGCGCTGGCACCGTTGTTCGCGCAGCTGTTCCCGCAGGCATCGGGCAGCGAAGATCACCAGGCCCGTGCCGCCGGCGTGACCCTGCGCCATCCGCTGGCGCTGGTGACTGGCGGCCCCGGCACCGGCAAGACCACCACCATCGCGCGCCTGTTGCTGCTGCTGGCGGCGCAGGCCCTGCACGCCGGCCAGCCGCTGCCCGAAGTGGCGCTGGCCGCGCCTACCGGACGCGCCGCCGAGCGCATGGCCGAGAGCCTGCGTCTGGCCGTGCAGCGCCTGCAGGAGAACGGCGTGGACCCGGCGCTATGCGCGGCACTGCCCAGTACCGGCACCACCCTGCATCGCCTGCTCGGCGTGATCCCGGATTCGCCGCGCTTCCGCCACCACGCCGACAACCCGCTGCCGGTGGACGTGGTGGTGGTCGACGAAGCCTCGATGATCGATCTGCCGATGATGGCCAAGCTGGTCGATGCGATCGCCAGCGGCACGCGGCTGATCCTGCTTGGCGACCCCGATCAGTTGCCCTCGGTCGAAGCCGGTGATGTGCTCAGCGCGATCCTGCGCGCCAGCGGTGATGGCATCGGCACCCGCGCCGATGATGCGCAGGCACTGCAGGGTCTGTTGGCACCGGCCACGTTGCAGCCGCAGGCCACGCCGCGCGCCTTCGCCGGCCGCCGCGTGCAGCTGCAACGTGGTTACCGGCAAAGCGATGCGCTGGACCTGGCACCACTGGCGCATGCCGTGCGCGAAGGCGACAGCAGCACCGCATTGCAGCTGCTGCGCGGTGGGTCGCTGGCAGGCGTGCATTTCCACGAAGGCGAGGCCGATCCATTGCGCGGCCAGCGCGAGCACCTGCTGGGCCGCTGGCGTGCACTGGCCGACGCGGCCGATCCGGCGCTTGCCCTGCAGCAGGCCGGGCGCCTGCGCGTGCTGACCGCGCTGCGCGAAGGCCCGCAGGGTGCGCGCGGGCTCAACAGCCGCATCGAACAGCTGCTGGCCGGCAACACCCCGGGCTACTTCCAGGGCCGCCTGCTGCTGGTGACCGAGAACAGCTACCGGCACCGCCTGTTCAACGGCGATATCGGCATCTGCCTGCGCGATGGCAGTGGCGCGATGGTGGCCTGGTTCCCCGGCGACAGCGTCGACCAGCCGCGCGCCTTCCACCCGGCCGCACTGCCCGCGCACGAAAGCGCCTTTGCGATGACCGTGCACAAGGCACAGGGCTCGGAGTTCGATGAAGTGTGGTTGCAGCTGCCACGCCAGGACAGCCGCGTGCTGTCGCGCGAGCTGGTCTACACCGGCCTGACCCGCGCCCGCCAGGTACTGCATGTGGCGGGCAGCGCTGATGTGCTGCAGGCTGCATTGAAACGCCACGCCAGCCGGTTGGGTGGCCTGGCCTGGCGGCTGGGTGCGGAGGAGGTGGCCGAAACACCGCCGCGCGTCGAACAGCCCACGGTGCAGGGCCAGTTGTTCTGAATCGGGGTCGGATCCCGTTCCCATCGGGAACGGGCTCTGACCCCTTCACCTGATCGCCAGGCAGAAGCAGTCGAGCATGGCTCGACTTTACAACAGCGTACTTCGATCATTCCGACGTTCATCCACGCATGCCGTGGATCTACCGTGTCGACCAAGGTCGACACCCACCAGAGCAGAACGCCGTGCCGGCAGATCGCAGGAAACTGTCGAAGGCGGGGTGGGTCCGGTTGAGGGGGTGTGAGCGGCATGGGCCCGAGGCATGCCTCGGGCGGGTTGGGCAGGACGCCCAACCCCGGTCTTGCCGTGTGCGCAGGACAGCGCACACGAGCAAGCCGCGACCAAGCCCCCATGGATGGGTTGACGGCGTCCCCCTCAACCGGATCTACCCCGCCATCCCAAGGAATACCCGCTTTTGACGTTGACGTTGCCTCGGCAGGTGCAGGGCGCAGCCCTGCCGCCCCCGTCATTCCGCGATCAACACCAGCCCATCCGGGAACACGATCGCCGCTTCATTGGCACTCACATCGAAGAAGCCCACGCCGTGCTTCTCGGCCAGGTCCTGCACGCGGCCGTGCGCGCGCTCGGCCACCGAATAGGCAAACGCGCCGTAGATCACCTCGCGGCCGATGCTGTACTCGGTCACCTCGGCACGGTCGTCATCGTCGTTGCTCAGCGGGCCGTTCAACGGCGGGAATTCCCGCGCCATCTCCGCGAACCACGCCTGCAGCGCCGGGCTGCTGACGGCCGGGTCGTCGTACTCGTGGCGCTCGTTCCACTGCGTCTGCTTCTCGAACCAGGCGATGAAGGCCGCCGCCTCACGTGGCGCGGCGCTGGTCTCGAACACCATCATGTCGTAACTCATTGGAGCTTCCTGTGCAGAGCAGGGGTCAGAGCCTTCGCCCGGGGCGAAGGATCCGACCCCGGCAACGGGGTCTGTGGCTGCACAGGGTATCGCGCTAGAGCTGTTCGGCTGCACTCATGGCCAGGCCCGGCGCCAGCGCCTTCGCCTCCGGGAACAGCGCGAAGCGCAGGCCGATCAGGCCCATCAGGGCTTCATCGCGGGCCTTGCAGGCGGCCACGCTACCGACCCGGGCCAGCGAAGTATCCAGCCGCTCGCGCAACGCGTCGGCCGCCACAATCGGCTTGTGCGCGGCGATCTGCCGTCGGTAGTGCACGGCGACCTCTTCCAGAATGTGCTCGACCGCCTCGCGGCTGCGCTCGGGCAGTTCCAGCCGGGCGCGGCGCAGCTGCAGGATGTTCAGGCCGATGCGTGCTTCATTGAGCATGTCCACCGAGGCGATGTCGCTGCCTTCCGGCGTCGCCGCCAGACGCGGCGCGAGCAGGCCGAGCAGGTCAAGCATGCGCGCGGCGAAGCGCTGGCGGTCCTGCTGGCCGCGCCCTTCGGCGGCTTCGGCCAGCGTGGTCCAGCCCTGCCGCACCAGCCGGCGCGCGGTCCACTCGGCGCCCACCGAACGGAACAGGCGGGTCATCACCACCGCAAAGCCAATGCCGATGAACATCGCGATGGACGAGTTGAGGAAGGTCTGGATGTTGGCGCTGTAGGTGTTCTGCAGGCTCAGCAGCGCGGCCAGGTTGACCGTCAGCGGCAGCGCGAACAGCGCGCTCTTGGGGTGGTGCAGCATCAGCCCCAGCGGCAGGAACGCCACCGCCAGCACCAGCGCCAGCAGGCCGAAGTCGTGCACGGCCGGGAACACGCCGAACAGGTACACGCCGGCCACCACCGAGGCGACCATCGCCCACACCAGGAACGACACCATGCTCGGTGCCGGATCGTCCTGCGCGGCGAAAAATGCGGCGGTCACCGCGGCCATCATCGCGCCGTTGCCGCCGCCTTCCCACCCCAGCGCGATCCACAGCACGCAGTAGCTCATCAGCGCCGCGCCGGCACTGAGCGCGGAGAACAGCGCCATGCCATAGTCGACGTGCTTGTCGGCGGCCACGCGTTCGGTGCGGATGCGGTAGTGCGCACGGTCCAGCGGCGCAGTGCCCTGGTCGATCGCGTGCTGCAGGGTGCGGCAGTCCTGCCACAGGTCCACCAGTTCCTCCAGGCGCAGCAGCAGGCTGGCCAGCTGCAGGTGCTGCAGGTCGCGGTCCACCTGCGGCTTCAATGCACTGATGCGCGCGCGCAGGCGCGCGTACTCGCTGGCGTTGGTGGGCCCGTCCAGCCAGTCATGGATGTCGTCGACCAGCGCCGGCAGGCCTTCCGGCAGGGCCTGGCCGTCGCTGCGCAGCGCACTCAGGCGGTCGGCAATCGAGGACAGCACCGGCAACAGCAGCAGCATGCGCTCGCGCAGCCGCTCCATCGACACTGCCGAACCGGCATGGCGCGGGTCGTCGCGGCGCAGGAACTCGATCAGCGCCTCGAACTGCACCAGGTCGGCGGCGAGCCGGTTGCGCGGCGCGTGTGCGCGGCCGCGTTCGAGGATCTGCCGGCACCACTGCGCCGCATCCTCCATCCAGTTGCCGATGCGGGCGCGCAGCATCGGGCGTACCGAGGCCGGGAACAGCAGCGAAGCAAACAGCACCGCCACTACCGTGCCGAGGATGATCTCCTCGCTGCGGGCCACCACGGTGTCGAAGATGGTTTCCGGCGAGGTCACGGCCGGGAAGCCGATGAAGGCCGTCGTGTAACCGGCCAGCAGGAACGCGTAGCCGCGCGGCCCTCGATTGAGCAGGGCCATGAACAGGCACCCGGCCAGCCAGATCGACATCGCCGCGCTCAGCACCAGCGGCGTTTCCACCAGCGCCGGCAGCACCAGCAGGGTAGCCAGGCCGGCCACCAGGGTGCCAACGATGCGGTACACGCCCTTGGCGCGGGTTGGGCCCAGCAGCGGCTGGCTGACGATGTACACCGTGCCCATCGCCCAGTACGGGCGCGACAGGTTGCCGGCCATGGCGATGTACAGCGCGGCCACCGCGGCCAGGTAGGTCTTGATCGAGAACAGCCAGGCCTGGCGATCGGTCAGCGCGTTCATGGCTTACTTCGCCGAGGCCTGTGCGGTGGACGGCGCGGGCGGGGCAACCGATGCCTGCCAGCCGCCACCCAGCACCAGGAACAGATGGATCTGGTCGCGCGAGACCTGCGCTTCGGCGGCGGCCAGGGTGGCGTCGCTGGTGGCCAGGCTGCGGTCGGCATCCAGGCTGGACAGGTACGGCGTACGGCCACCCTGGTACAGCCGGCGGTTCTGCCCGGCGGCCAGTGCGGCCTGCTCCTGCGCGATGCGCAGCGACTGCAGCCGGCGCAGGTCCTGCGCATAGCGGTCCAGCGCGGTCTGGGTCTCGCGCAGCGCCTGCAGCACGGTGTGGTCGAACTCGGCCAGCGCGGCATCGGCACCCGCCTCGGCGGCGTGGATGCGTGCGTGCGTGCCGGACGACGGCAGCGTCCACGAGATCAGCGGGCCGATCGACCACTGCTGGGTCATCGGCGTGCCGAAGTCTTCCAGCAGGCCGGCGGCACCCACCGAGGCACCCAGGCGGATGTCCGGGTACAGCTCGGCGGTGGCGACCCCAATCCGCGCCGTGGCCGAGGCCAGCTTGCGCTCGGCCTGGCGCACGTCCGGGCGGCGCTGCAGCAGCGCCCGGCCATCACCGACCGGCAGCGGCTGCGCCAGGCCGGGGGCGTGCGCACAGTCGATCACGCCGGCTGGCAGCTGGCCCGGGGTTTTCCCAAGCAGCGCGGCCAGCGAATAGGCGGCCGCCGAACGCTGCGCGCGTAGCGGCGGCAGTGCCGCCTCCAGCAGTGCCACCTGCGCATTGGCGCGGGCCAGTTCCGGCGGCGTGCCGCGGCCGGCCGCGATCAGGCGCTCGGTGACCGTGCGGCTGCGCTGCTGCAGCTGCAGCGAATGCTCGGCCACGTGCAGTTCGTGGTTGGCGTGGCAGATTTCCAGGTAGCTGTCGGCGACCTGCGCGACCACGCTGACCTGGGCCAGGTCGCGCGCCGCAGCAACCGACTGCTCGTCGGCACGCGCTGCCTCGGCGCCGCGCTTGAGCTTGCCGAACAGGTCGAACTGGTAGCTGACCGCGAACTTGCCATCGGCCAGGTTGATCACTGGCAGCTCGTGCTCCTGCAGGAACGATTCGGCCGACAGCTGCGCGCGGCTGACGCCGGCCTCGGCCTCGTACTCGAAGCCACCGGCGTCCAGCGCCTGTTCGTACACCGCCGCGGCACGACGCAGGTGTGCATCGGCGGCTTTCAGTTCCACGTTGTCACGCAGCGCCTGGGTGATCAGGCCGTCCAGCACCGGGTCGTTGTACAGCGACCACCAGCGGTCGGGCAGCGCCTGGTTGGCGGCAATCTGCGGGTTCTGCGTATCGATGAAGGCCGCATTGGCCTCCGGGCGCTTGAACGCCGAGCCTTCCGGCAGGGCGTAATCCGGGCCGACGGTCCTGCAGGCGGCCAGGCTGGCCAGCGCAACGATCAGACCGAGACGGGGCAGGGCGGCGTTCACAGGCCCGCCTGTGTCGGCGCAGTGCCGGCCTTGTCGTTGTGCGGATGGCGGCCGGTGTCCACGGTCACCGTGGCGGTACGGCCGGCGATCAGTTCCACGCCCTTGGGTACTTCGTCGATGGCGATGCGCACCGGAATGCGCTGTGCCAGCCGCACCCAGTCGAAGGCCGGGGTCACGTTCGGCAGCAGGGTGCTGCCGTTGCTGCGGTAGCGGTCCTCGATGCCGGCGGCGATGCTTTCCACGTGGCCACGCAGCGGGGCCGACTCGCCCATCAGGCGGATGTCCACGCTCTGCCCCGGGGCCACGCCGCGCAGGCGGGTTTCCTCGAAGTAGCCATCGATGCGGAACGAGCCGGTATCCAGCAGCGCCAGCACCGGCTTGCCGGCCACCACGTAGTCGCCTACGCGCAGGGTGCGGTCGTTGACCCGGCCATCGGCCGGCGCGCGCACCTCGGTGCGGCCCAGGTTGAGCTCGGCCAGGTCGACCGCCGCCTGTGCGGTGGCCAGCGCCGCCTGTGCGGCCTGCAACTTGGCGCGGCGCACTTCGGCGTCCTCGGCGGCGACCAGGTCCTGCAGGCTGCGGTCACGGCCGATCTCGCGGCGCAGCTGCGCCACCGATGCCTGGCGCTCGGCCAGGTTGGCGCGGGCCTGCTCCAGCGCGATGCGGTAGCGGGCGCGATCGACCACGAACAGCAGGTCACCCTTCTTCACCGCCTGGTTGTCGGCCACCTGCACCGTTTCCACCAGCCCGGACACGTCCGGCGCCACCTGCACCACGTCGGCACCGACATGGGCATCGCGGGTCCATGGCTCATCCATGTAATAGACCCACAGCTGGCGCAGCACCAGCAGGGCGATGATCACGGCTGCGCTGGTGAGCAGCACCGGCAGGGTCTTCTTCACGATCTTGTTCACGATTGCATCCAACGCAGGAGGTGGAACAGCAGGCCAAGCACGATCCCGTACAGGGCCAGGTTGAACAGCGCCGGGTGCCATACGTGGCGATAGGCGCCGGCACGCTGCAGCAGCGCGTGCAGGCCGCTGTTGACCAGGTAGGCCAACAACATCAACCCGAGCAGGGTCGGGACGAATACTCCGTGGAGACTGAATTCACCGGGCATCGGTAGGGGCGGGGGCGAGGTGGGGGGAGGGGAGGAACAACGAAAAAACGGCAACGGGCAAAAGCCGCTGGCGTGTGCACGGCAGCGGCGGTGTTCGGGGGCAGCGGTCTTACGTGATGCGGTCGGCGGCCTCGGCCAGCAGGCGCCATGCCTTCAGCACGGCGTGCAGTTCATCCATGGAAAGCTCGCCGAACACGTCCTGGCGCAGGCCGATCAACTGGTCTTCCAGCTCGCTGACCAGCGCATGGCCCGCATCGGTCAGCCACAGCAGGTTGGCGCGGCGGTCGCTGGCGTCGCTTTCGCGGCGGACCAGGTCGCTGGCGCACAACTTGTCCAGCAGGCGCACCAGGGAGGGTCCTTCCATGCCCAGCTGCTGCGCCAGCGCCACCTGACGGATGCCACCGCCGGAGCGGCCGATCATCAGCAGCGGCATGGTGCAGGCGGTGGAGATGCCGTAGCTGCCGAGCCGGCTGTCGGCCAGGCGCTGCCACTGCCGCCCTGCGTACAGCAGGCCGGAGCTGAGCTGCATCTGCAGCACGGTGCGCTCGTCGAGGGGGCGGTCCATAAGAGATAGATAGGATACTACTAATTTCATTCCTATCAATAGGTTTTTCTGAATGGGTGGGTGTAGTGAGGAAAGCGTTGCGCCTGCCTGGTGTCGGGTGGGGCAGCGGGCGCCGGACGGTGCAGGACACGCCGTGAACCCCCCTCCGGGGTCCGGCCCAGCCGCTGGCGGCTGGGCGTTCGGGCGCTTGCGAGGCATGCCTCGCAAGCAAGCGCCCTCACCCTTGGGGGCTCGGCCGCGGCATCCATGCCGCGGACGGTCCTGCCCCGCCCGGCCCCCGCTGCCTTCCCATCCCCCCGCGAGCGCGGTGGGTTGGCTCTTAGAAGCAAGCGCAGAAGCAGTGCGGACCAACGGTCCGCACCCACCAAAGCACAAAACACCACAGCAGCGGCGCGCCGCTTCCGAAGCCATGAACCCCCGCTTTTGCCCCCGCTTTCGGGCGGTCCGGCCGCGCCCGCGGGAAACTGTCAGGGATGGGGAAGGGCGGCAGGGCAGGACCGTGAGGCGCATGGATGCGCCGACCGAGCCCCCATGGATGGGTTTACGGCGTGTCCTGCCCTGCCGCCCTTCCCCATCCAGACCCGTAACAGGCAGGCGCCGCCAGACCCCCGATGAACCCGACCAACAGGACGACCCACCCCCCGGTCGGGTACGATGCTCGCCCCCCGTTCGGGACGCTGTACGCAATGAGCAAGAACAACGAAAAGGCCGCCCCGCAGGGCGACGTGACCCAGGACCAGGCCGAGGATGCCGTGCGCACCCTGCTGCGCTGGGCCGGTGAGGACCCGTCCCGTGAAGGCCTGCTGGATACCCCCCGCCGTGTCGCCGAAGCCTATGGCGACTGGTTCAGCGGTTACCGCGACGACCCGCGCGCCTACATGGAGCGGACCTTCGAGGAAGTGGCCGGCTACGACGAGCTGATCGTCCTGCGCGACATCGAGTACGAAAGCCACTGCGAGCACCACATGGCCCCGATCATCGGCCGCGTGCACGTCGGCTACCTGCCGGCCGGCAAGGTGGTGGGCATCAGCAAGCTGGCCCGTGTCGTCGAAGCCTACGCCCGCCGTTTCCAGGTGCAGGAGAAGATGACCGCGCAGATCGCCCAGTGTATCCAGGATGTGCTGCAGCCGATCGGCGTCGGCGTGGTCGTCGAAGGCGCCCACGAGTGCATGACCACCCGCGGCATCCACAAGCGCGGCGTCAGCATGGTCACCTCCAAGATGCTGGGCAGCTTCCGCGACGACGCGCGCACCCGCGCCGAGTTCCTGCGCTTCATCGAAGTGGGCGGCAAGCGCTGAGCCGCTTGCCCGCACCACGCCGGCTCCTGCAGGCCGGCATGCCCACGGCTGTCCACGCGGCAGCTGTGCATGGCGGTTTGTCCCTGTCAGCCCTACAGACTTCTTTCGCTGCATGAAGCATCGCGAACGCATTGCCCGTTATCGCCACCTGCGCGAACAGCCCCAGTGGAAGCTGCTTGCCGCCGACCACGCTCCGGAAATCATCGGCCTGCTGCAGGGCCTGCTGATGGACGGCGAGCGCACGTTGCCGTCCTCGGTACTGAACGAGCGACTGCAGCGCGCGCTGGACCAGCTGGCCGGCGATGAACTCTCGCGCGAGCTGCCGCGCACCGCGCAGGCCTACATCGCGCACTGGCTGGCCCAGGGCTGGCTGGAACGCCGTCTGCCCGAAGGCGCCGACCAGGAGCAGTACGAGCTGGCGACCGCGGCACTGCAGGCGATCCGCTTCGCCGACGGCCTCGAGCAGGCCCGCGTGGCCGCCACCGAAAGCCGCCTGGCGCTGGTCATTGAACAGCTCTCGGCGCTGGCTGCGCAGACCGAAGCCGATCCCGATGCGCGCCTGTCCGCGCTGCACGACGAGCGCGACCGCATCGATGCCGAAATCGCCCGGGTCGGTACCGGCCGCGTGGTTGCGCTGGACGGCAAGCGCGCGCTGGAACGCACCCGCCAGATCATCGGCCTGGCCGACGAGCTGACCGAGGACTTCCGCCGCGTGCGCGATGACTTCGAGCAGCTCAACCGCGATTTCCGCGAACGCATCATCGACGACGAGGGCGAGCGCGGCGATGTGCTGTCGCAGCTGTTCGAAGGTGTGGATGTCATTGGCGAAAGTGACGCCGGGCGCAGTTTCCAGGCCTTCTGGCGCCTGCTCAACGACGCCGAACAGAGTGCCCAGCTCGATGCCGCGCTGGAAGCGGTGCTGGCGCGCGGCTTCGCCCGCCGCCTGGACCGCAACGAACGCAACTTCCTGCGCAGCTTCACCAGCACCATGCTCGAGCGCGGTGGCCAGGTACACGACGTCCTGCAGAACTTCGCGCGCAGCCTGCGCGGCTTCGTGCAGAGCCGTGGCTACCTGGAACAGCGCCGCCTCAACCAGTTGTTGAAGCAGGCGCAGTCCGAAGCGCTGGCCCTGCGCGACGAATTCCCCGCACAACGCGGCATCGGCCGCGACCTGCAGCTGACCACCAGCCGCCTGCGCTCGTGGTCGCAGTGGAAGCTGCATGATCCGCGCAGCGCCCAGGTCGACGGCAATGTCGAGTACAACGACGCGGCCGCGATCAGCCTGGAGAGCGTCGGCGACCTGGTCGCTTCGTCCGAAATCGACTTCCGCACCCTGCGCCGCGACCTGCACGACCTGCTCGACGCACAGCCGCGGCTCAGCATCGCCCAGGCCCTGTCGCAGCGCGAGGCGCCGCAGGGTCTTGGCAGCGTCATCGGCTATCTGTCGCTGGGCACGCGCTTCGGCAACGTGGTCGCCGGCGAGCAGGAGCTTGCGCAATGGCGTGGTGGCGACGGCCAGGTCCGTCGCGCCCGCATCCCGCTGGTTTGGTTCACCCAGGAGAGACGCCATGAGCTGGCATGAAGATCCCATCGACGCAGCGCAGGCCGACGTGGCGGAAGACGCCTACGAGGCCGAACCGGTGGCGGCCGTGGCGCAGCCCCGCCGTGGCAACGACGTCTATTACCTCGGCGACACCGGGCGCCTGCCGCTGGATGCGCGCCGCGCGCTGTGCCAGCTGCTGATCGGCCCCAGCATCGACCAGCTGCGCCACGCCAAGCTGTGGCCGGCACTGATCCGCAGCGAAGCGGCCATCCGCTCGTCGCTGGCGGACCTGTTCCTGGAACTGGTGCTCGACCGTGACAGCGGCGTGGCGTTCACCCGCCAGGCCGATACCGAAGACGTCGACGCGCCGGTGCTGCTGCGCACCTCGCCGCTGACCTTCATCGACTCGGTGCTGTTGCTGTACCTGCGCCAGCAGCTGGCCGAAGCCGATGCGCGCGGCAACCGCGCGGTGGTCGCCGATGCCGAAATGGCCGAAGCACTGGCCATCTACGAAAAGAACCTGTCCACCGACCGCGCCGGCTTCAACCGCCGCGTCGCCTCGGCGGTGCAGAAGATGAAGGACAACCACATCCTGACCCGCCTCAGCGGCCAGGAAGACCGCCACGAAGTCTCGCCGGCGCTGAAGCTGCTGTTCTCCGCCGAAGACGTGTCCCAGCTCTCGGCGGTCTACCGCCAGCTGCGCGAAACCCCGGCCGCCGAGGCCTGAGAGACCCGACCATCGCATGGCTATCTCCAAGCACACTCCCGCCCTGTTCAACGAAGGCCTGCCGGACCCGCGCCTGCAGCAGTTCCGCATGCGCCGCCTGCAGGTGCACAACTGGGGCACCTTCAACGGCCTGACCGAAGTACCGATCGCCGAGCGCGGCTTCCTGTTCGTCGGACGTTCCGGCTCGGGCAAGTCGACACTGCTCGATGCCATGTCCGCGCTGCTGACGCCGCCGGCCATCGTCGACTTCAACGCTGCTGCGCGTGAAGCCGAGCGCAGTGGCCGCGACCGCAACCTGGTGTCCTACGTGCGTGGCGCGTGGGCTGACCAGCAGGACAGCGGCACCGGCGAAATCGCCACCCAGTACCTGCGCAAGGGCGCCACCTGGACCGCACTGGTGCTGGAATACCGCGCCGGCGATGGCCGCGTGGTCAGCCTGGTGCGCCTGCTGTGGATCTCCGGCAACGGCACCTCGGCCGGTGACGTGCGCAAGCACTACATGATTGCCGAGCGCCCGTTCGACATCGCCAAGGATCTTGGTGGGTTCGACCTGGACCTGCGCAAGCTCAAGCAGAAGCTGTCCGACCTGCACCACTTCGACACCTTCTCCGGCTACGCCGAGCGCTTCCGCGACCTGCTCGGCATCGACAACGAGATGGCGCTGCGCCTGCTGCACAAGACGCAGTCGGCGAAGAACCTGGGCGACCTCAACGTCTTCCTGCGCGACTTCATGCTCGACACGCCGAAGACCTTCGACGCCGCCGAGCGCCTGGTCAGCGACTTCGCCGAGCTCGATGGCGCGCACCAGGCGGTGGTCACCGCCCGCCGCCAGGTGGAGACCCTGCTGCCGGCACGCGCCTACTACAACGACCTGAAGGAAATGCACCGCCGGCGCGGCGACGACGAAGCCCTCAAGCTCGGCGTCGACAGCTTCCGTGAAAGCCGCCGCCAGGCGCTGATCGAAGCGCGCCTGCGCGAGATGGACGTGCGTGACCGTGGCCTGCTCGGCGAAGAAGCCCAGCGCCGTGCCGCACTGGACAATCACACCGAGCGCCTGGCCGAACTGGAACTGCAGCGCCGCCAGCAGGGCGGTGAGCGCATCGAAGAACTGGAACGCGAGCAGGGCCGCGCCGAAGCCGAGCGCGACCGCCGCCAGGCCAAGCGCGAGCAGGCAAGCCTGGCCGCGCAGCAGCTGGGGGCCGAACTGCCGGACGACGCACACGGCTTCGCCGAACTGGTCGAGCGCGCACAGAACGAGCTGCAGGACCGCCAGCGCGCCTCTTCGGCGCTGGACGATGCGATCAGCGATCGCCTGGGTGGCAAGCGCGATGACGAGCGCCGCTTCGGCGAAGTCCGTGCGGAACTCGAAGCGATGCAGCGCACGCCCTCCAACATCCCGGCGCCGATGCAGAAGCTGCGCGCGCGCCTGGCCGAGGAAACCGGCATCGCTGAAGCGGCGCTGCCGTTCGTCGGTGAACTGATCCAGGTCCGCTCGGAAGAGCAGGGCTGGCAGGGTGCCATCGAGCGCGTGCTGGGTGGCTTCGCGCTGTCGCTGCTGGTCGACGACAAGCATTACAACGACGTCGCCGAGTGGGTGAACCGTACCCACCTGGGCATGCGCTTCACCTACTACCGCGTGCGCCGCAACGATGATGCGTTCGCCCGTGAGCCGTCGGCGAAGTCGCTGCTGCACAAGCTGGAACTGCGCGAACACGTGTTCGAAAGCTGGCTGCGCCGCGAGCTCGGCAAGCGATTCGACTACGAGTGCGTGGACGCCAAGCAGCTGCGCAACGTCGACCGCGGCATCACCCGCGAAGGCCAGGTCAAGCATCCGGGCGACCGTTTCGAGAAGGATGACCGCAGTGCGGTGGGCGACCGCCGTCGCTGGATCCTTGGTTTCAACAACCACGACAAGGTGGGCGCCTTCGAGCGCGAAGCTCAGGAACTGGCCAAGCGCATCGCCAGCTGCGAGACCGACATCGCGCGCCTGCGTGGACAGCGTGACCGCGACAACGAACGCCGCCTGGCCTGCCACGAGCTGGTCAGCATCAGCTGGAACGAGATCGACATCGCCGCCCCGCAGCAGCGCCTGAGCGACATCGAGGCCACGCTGCGCGACCTGCGCGAAGGCAATGCCGACCTCGCCAAGCTGGCCAGGCAGATCGACGCCGTGCGCGCCGACATCGAGCAGGCCCGCCGCACCTATGAAGACGTCCGCGTCGAGCGCGGGCAGCTGGTCAAGGAACGCGATCGCCTGGACCGCGCGCGCCAGCAGAGCCGTGCGCTGGTGCTGCCGAGCCTGGCCCAGGAGCAGGAAGCCGGCCTTGCCGAGCGCCTGCAGGAGCAGGGTCCGCTCAGCCTGGAAACGCTGGAAGCGCACATGCGCCAGGTCAGCAACGCGCTGAACGAGCAGCTGTCGTCCTCGCAACAGGACCTCAACCGCATCGAGAACCAGCTGATCGGCTGCTTCCGTCGCTTCATCCAGCAATGGCCGGAGGAATCGGGCGACTTCACCGTGTCCGTGGCCTCGGCCGAGGACTTCCTCGCACGCCTCGAACGACTGGAGCGCGATGGCCTGCCGCAGCACGAAGAGCGCTTCTTCGATCTGCTGCAGAACCAGAGCAAGAACAACCTGCTGGCCCTGCAGCGCCACAGCGCCGAAGCCCGCAAGTCGATCGGCCAGCGCCTGGATGAAGTGAACGCCAGCCTGGAACAGGTGCCGTTCAACCGCGGTACGCTGCTGACCATCGAGCTGAGCGACCGCCGCCTGCCGGAAGTCGGCGAGTTCCACCTGCAGCTGCGCGAAGTGCTGTCGCAGCAGCAGACCGAGCAGCGCGAGCTGGCCGAATCGCAGTTCACCGTGCTGCGCCAGCTGGTCAACCGCCTGGGCTCGCAGGAGGGCGAGGACAAGCGTTGGCGGGAGCTGGTGCTGGACGTGCGCATGCACGTGGAGTTCATCGGCGTCGAGCTGGATGCGGAAACGCGCCAGCAGGTCGAGATCTACCGCAGCGGCGCCGGCAAGTCCGGTGGCCAGCGCCAGAAACTGGCCACCACCTGCCTGGCCGCGGCACTGCGCTACCAGCTCGGCGGTGCTGACAGCCAGCTGCCCAGCTACGCCGCAGTGGTGCTCGACGAAGCCTTCGACAAGGCCGACAACGAGTTCACCGCACTGGCAATGAACATCTTCGACAACTTCGGCTTCCAGATGGTGGTTGCCACCCCGCTGAAGTCGGTGATGACGCTGGAACCGTTCATCGGCGGCGCCTGCTTCGTCGAAATCAGCGGTCGCCACGATTCCGGCGTGCTGCTGATCGAGTATGACGAGGAAGGCAAGCGCCTGAAGCTGCCCGAGCGCAGCCGCCAGCAGGCCAACGAACCGGAAGAAGCCGAGGCCTGACCTGGCCGATTGAAGGGGAATGCCGGTCAGCGGCCGGCACCACATGGGCGGGGTTCATGACCCGATCGGATGGGGATGCCGGCCAGCGGCCGGCACTACCCATGGGCGGGGTTCATGACCCGGTAGTGCCGGCCGCTGGCCGGCAACCGCGTTCACGCAGCGCGGAACGTATCCCACGCCATCCGCGCGATCAGCACCACCACCAGCCCCACGAACAGCTTGCGGATGAACGGCGTGCCGCCCTTCAGCGCCAGGCGCGTGCCCACCACCGAACCGATGATGTTGGCCGCCGCCATCGGCAGCGCGAACAGCCACAGGATGTTGCCGGTCGGCACGAAGAACGAGATCGCCGCCACATTCGTCGCCAGGTTCACCACCTTCGACGCCGCCGAGGCGCGCAGGAAATCCAGCCCGAAGAAGCGCACGAACAGGAAGATCAGGAAGCTGCCGGTGCCCGGCCCGAAGAAGCCATCGTAGAAGCCGATCGCCGCACCGATCGCCAGCGCGATCACCAGTTCACGGCGGCCGATCTCCTGTGGCCGGTGCAACGCGCCGAAGTCCTTCTTCCACAGCGTGTAGGCCAGCATCGCGACCAGCAGCACCAGCACCAGTGGGCGCACCGCGTCTTTGGGCAGCAGGCTTACCGCGGTGGCGCCGGCGAAGGAGAAGATGAAGGCCGTGCCGGCCGCGAACAACACCGGCTTCCACGGGAAGCGCACGTTGCGCGCATAGCGCCAGGCGGCCGCACCGGTACCGAACATCGAACTGAACTTGTTGGTGCCAAACAGCATCGCCGGCGTCTGCTGCGGCAGCACCGTGAACAGGCCAGGCAGCTGCACCAGCCCACCACCACCGACGGCGGCATCGACCAGCCCGGCGATGAAGGCGATGACCACCAGCCACCACAACTCAGGGGGAACCAGTTCCAGCACGGCGATCAATCGATATGGGGGCGCGACAGCATACGCCTGTCATGCACTGGTCGACCGGTGCCCCGCGTGGATCCATCCGCACAACCCGGCGACAATGTCCGCATGAGCCGAAAACCCACCGATCCCTGCCCCTGCGGCCTTCCCGCCGAGTACGCCGCCTGCTGTGGCCGTTTCCATGCCGGTGAGGCCGCCCCCGATGCCGAGCGCCTGATGCGATCGCGTTACAGCGCCTATGTGCGGGCGCTGGCGGACTATCTGCGCCAGAGCTGGCATCCGGATACCCGCCCGGCCGAGTTGTCGCTGGATGATGCGCCCGGCCAGCGTACGCATTGGCTGGGCCTGACCGTGCACGAGCACATCGTCACCGGCGCCGACAGCGCCGAAGTGCGCTTCACCGCCCGCTACCGCGTGGGCGGCGGCAGCGCGGTGAAGATGGCCGAGCACAGCCGCTTCCTGCGCGTCGACGGCCGCTGGTACTACCTCGACGCAGTGTGAACCTCAGCCGCCGCGTGCCGCCAGCACGCGCTGGCCGGCATGCGCGCGGACCTGGTTGCGGCCACCGTCCTTGGCTGCGTACAGCGCTTGGTCGGCGGCCTTGATCACTGCCGCTGGCCGCTCATCCACGCGGCTGTCTGCCAGCCCGATGCTCACCGTCACCTGCACCGTCTGCCCGCTTCCGCCGCGTCCGCGCTGCCGGCGCCCCGTTTCATCGTCGCGGCTGCGTGTGCTCCGGTCGCGCAGCTGCATGCGGGTGTCCTCGATGGTCTGCCGCAGCGCCTCGACTGCATCCACGCAGGCCGCTGCGGGACGATCCAGGAACACCACCGCGAACTCCTCGCCGCCATAGCGGAACGCCCGGCCACCATCGCCCACCCGGCCCAGGCGCGAGGCCACCAGGCGCAGCACATCGTCGCCGGTGTCGTGGCCGTGGGTGTCGTTGAACGACTTGAAGTGGTCCACGTCCACCATCGCGATGCTGTAGGTGCCGCGCGCCCGCTGCAGGGTCTCATTGAAGGCGCGGCGCCCCGGCAGGCCGGTCAGCTCATCGCGGAAGGCCATATGGAAGGACTCCTGCATCATCGCGCCCAGCATCAGCAGCAGGGCCGCACTGGCCAGTGCCGGCAGCAGCACCGGCTGCAGGAACACCCGTGGCAGCATCCACCACAGGCACAGCAGGGCCAGCAGCATCGCCGTGTGCAACGGGCGCGGATGCCGCCAGGCCTGCCAGCCCAGCGCGGCGGTTGCCAGAAGGAACAGCAGCGCTGGCAGCTGTGCCAGCGCGTTCCAGTCGGCCGGAATCCAGCTCCAGTGGCGGTTGGACAGCAGATCGTGCATGCCCCGGGGTTGCTGCGTGGCCAGCAGCAGGAAGATCACCAGCGCGGCGCCACTGGCAACACCTCGCAGCAGCAGGTCGCGACGGCGGCGGCCGCGCTCGGGCCACAATGCCAGGCCCGCGAACAGCAAGGGCAACCAGGCCGAAATGGCATGGAAGCGCAGCGGTGTCAGCGCCGTGACATGGCCGCTGTGCAGGTAGCCGCCCACGTCCTGGTGCAGCAGCGCGAACATGACCGCCACCACCAGCAGCAGGCAGAGCGTACGCACCTGGTGGTAGAGCAGGGCAAGGCCGGCGCCGAGGCAGGCCAGCAGCCAGGGCAGGATGCGTTGGGCCGGGCTGGCAACGTCTTCGTTGCCCAGTGCTGCCCACAGCACCACGGCAACCAGCACGGCGGGCAGCACGAACAGGTAATGCGCAGGCTGGCGGAGCGGATGCAGGGGCAAGCAGGAATTCCAGCGCGGTGACGACGCGGCCGCAGCATTGCCGTTAGCGGCGTTCGCACCGGCTTCTTGAATGCGGGATGGTCACGCATGTGAACGCGTTGACGTCGAACGATGACATCGCACTCACCCTGTTGCGCAGATGCTGCCCGGATGGACAGCGTAGCCACCGCCGTCGCTGCCCCGCAGCGCGATCTCGCCCGCCAGTACGCATGTGTGCGGAACCGCAGCATGCACCTGGCAGCCCCCCTCAGCGCCGAAGATGCCATGCTGCAGAGCATGGCCGATGCCAGCCCGAGCAAATGGCACCTGGCCCACACCACCTGGTTCTTCGAACGCTTCGTGCTGGCCGGCTTCCCACCTGCACCGGCGCATGACCCTGCCTGGGACTACCTGTTCAACAGCTACTACAAGAGCCTCGGCCCGGCGCACGCCCGGCCGCAGCGTGGGCTGCTGTCGCGGCCATCGCTGCAGCAGGTGCGCGACTACCGCCAGCAGGTCGATGCACAGGTGCAATCGCGGCTGGCGGCAGGCGACCTTGATGAGCAGGCACTGCAGCACCTGCAGTTGGGCCTGCAGCACGAGCAGCAGCACCAGGAACTGCTGCTCACCGACATCAAGCACGCGTTCTGGTGCAATCCGTTGCAGCCGGCCTACCGCGAGGACCTGCAGCCTGCAACCAGCGCTGCCAGTGCGCAGGGCTGGATCGAGTCGCCCGAGCGCATCGTCACCATCGGCGCCGCAGCCTGGCCGCAGCACACCGCCTTCGCCTACGACAACGAATCGCCGGCGCATCGCGTGCTGCTCCCCGCGCACGCACTGGCCGAGCGTCCCGTCAGCAATGCCGAGTACCGCGCCTTCATCGACGCCGGCGGCTACCGCGAACCGCGCTGGTGGCTCAGCGAAGGCTGGGCGCTGCGCGAAGCCGAGAGCTGGCAGCACCCGCTGTACTGGGATGACGCCCTGCAGCGCGAGTACACCCTGGGCGGTTGGCGCGAACTGGATCCGCATGCGCCGGTCTGCCACCTCAGCTACTACGAGGCCGATGCCTGCGCCCGCTGGGCCGGTGCGCGCCTGCCCAGCGAGTTCGAGTGGGAGGCTGCCGCCGCAACGCTGCCGCCTCGCGGTCATTTTGCCGATGACGATCGGCTGCACCCGCAGGCTGCAGGGGGCAGTGGACTGCGTCAGCTGTTCGGCGATGTATGGGAATGGACCCACAGCGCGTATGGCGCCTACCCGGGCTTCCGCCCTTTCGCCGGCAACCTCGGTGAATACAACGGCAAGTTCATGTGCGGGCAATGGGTGTTGCGCGGTGGCAGCTGCGCCACGCCGCGTGGCCACGTGCGTGCCAGCTACCGCAACTTCTTCATGCCCCCGGCGCGTTGGCAGTTCTCCGGGCTGCGCCTGGCCAGGGACCTCGCATGAGTACGGTGCACGACGCACTGCAGGCGCTGACCGATCTCACCCCCGGCCGCCAGCAGATCCTCACCGACGTGGTGGCCGGGTTGTCGCGCACGCCGCGCCAGCTGCCGTCCAAGTACTTCTACGATGCGCGCGGCTCGCGCCTGTTCGAGCAGATCACGCAGACCCCCGAGTACTACCCCACGCGCACCGAGCTGGCCCTGCTTTCACGGGTACTGCCGGACATCGCCCGAAGCGTCGGGCCGCACCTGCACGTGGTGGAACTGGGCAGCGGCAGTGGCCGCAAGACCGCGTTGCTGCTGGCCGCCCTGCACGACCCGGTGGCCTACACGCCCATTGAAATCTCGCGTGCCGCGCTGCTGTCCAGCATCGACCACCTGGCCCCGGCGCTGCCCGAGGTGGAGATGCTGCCGGTCTGTGCCGACTTTACCCGTCCCGTCGCCGTACCCATGCCCGAACGCGAACCCGCGCGACGGCTGCTGTTCTTCCCCGGTTCCACGCTGGGCAACTTTGAAGGCGAGGACGCGGTCGCGCTGCTGCGCGCGATGCGCCAGACCATGGGGCGTGATGGCCTGGCCCTGGTCGGCATCGACCTGCACAAGGACCCGGCGCTGATCGAGGCGGCCTACAACGATGCGCAGGGCGTCACCGCCGCATTCACCCTGAACCTGCTGGCCCGCCTCAACCGCGAGGTCGGCAGCGACTTCGATCTGCAGGGCTTCCGTCATCGTGCCCGCTACAGCGTCGCGCGGCTGCGCATCGAGACCGATCTGGTCAGCCAGCGGGCACAGGACGTCCATCTGGATGGCCGGACCTTCCATCTCGAGGCCGACGAACCGATCCGCGTCGAATACAGCCACAAGTACACCGACGAGAGCTTCGAAGCGTTGCTGCAGCCGGCTGGCCTGCAGGTCATGCAGCGCTGGGATGCTGAAGGCCCGGCCTATGGCCTGCGCCTGTTGCGTGCCATCTAGGGCGGACGGCCAGCCGGTACCGCTTCAGGTTCAGCAGCACCGCTACCCCTAAGATGGCCGTGCAACGGCAACACGGAGGACGCCATGCCCATTCTGACCACGCTCGGCCTGGCGGCCGCTCTTGCCTCGGCGCCGACAGCGCCCGCCGCGCCTGCCGGCGACATCGATCCGGCGTTCAGCCGCTGCCTGTCGGGCCTGCAGGCCACCGCTGCGACACAAGGCATCAGTCCCGACCGTTTCAACGCGATCACCGCCGGCCTCACCCCGGACCCCAGCGTGCTCGACCTGCTCGATGCACAGCCCGAATTCACCACGCCGATCTGGGACTACCTGGCCGCGCTGGTCGATCGCCCGCGCGTGGCTGATGGCCGCGCCCTGCTGCAGCAGCACCGCGACCTGCTCGATCGCGTGTCGGCGCAGTACGGCGTCGATCCGGCCACCATCGTCGCGGTCTGGGGCGTGGAGAGCGACTACGGCCGCGTGTTCGGCAAGCGCCCGCTGCTGCAGTCATTGGCCACGCTGTCCTGCGCCGGCCGTCGCCAACCCTTCTTCCGCGGTGAACTGCTGGCGCTGCTCAAGCTGATCGACCGCGGCGACCTGCAGGCCCAGGGGCTCACCGGCTCCTGGGCCGGTGCCTTCGGGCATACGCAGTTCATGCCCAGCACCTATGCGCGCATCGCCGTGGACGGTGATGGCGATGGCCGCCGCGATCTGGTCGGCAGCATTCCCGATGCGCTGGCGTCCACCGCCAACTACCTCAAGCGCGCCGGCTGGCGCAGCGGCGAGCCGTGGGGCGTGGAAGTCCGCGTTCCTGCGGGCTTCCACGCCAGCCAGGCCGGCCGCACCCAGCGTCGCGCCCTGGCCGACTGGCGTGCGCAGGGCGTGACTGCGCTGGATGGCAGCGTGTTGGCTCCGGCCAATCTGCCGGCGGATGCGCGCGCGGCGCTGCTGCTGCCGGCCGGCAACAAGGGCCCGGCATTGCTGGTGTTCCGCAACTACGACGCGATCTACAGCTACAACGCCGCCGAAAGCTATGCGCTGGCGATCGCGACGCTGGCTGACCAATTGCGTGGCGGCAACGGGTTGGCCACCGCCTGGCCGACCGATGACCCGGGCCTGGGCCGCGATGAGCGCCGCCAGCTGCAGACCCTGCTGCTGGCCCGCGGCCACGATATCGGTGCCGCCGACGGCATGATCGGTACCGCCACGCGCCGCGCGATCCAGGCCGAGCAGCAGCGCCTGGGCTGGAGCGAGGTGGACGGCCGCGCAGGCCAGCGCATCCTGCGCACGCTGCAGGAAGAGGCGGCCGCCATCGCACCCGCTGGGCAGAAAGCCTTGCCGGCGGCACGTTGACCGCGACATCATCGCCGCGGTCTTCAAGGAGCGTCATCGCATGCAGTCGAATCCGGACATCAGCACCGGCCTGTATCACGGCCTGGAGGCCTGGCAGGTGCGAACCGCCAACGCCACGGCGGTCGTCAGCGTGTTCGGCGGCCAGCTGCTGTCGTTCGTTCCTGATGGGCAGCCCGATCTGCTGTGGCTTTCGCCCACGCGCGCCGAGCTGCCCACGCCCATCCGCGGTGGCGTCCCGGTGTGCTGGCCGTGGTTCGGTCGCCAGGGCCAGAGCGCCGATGTACCGGCGCATGGCCTGGTACGTACCGCGCGCTGGGAGCTTCTGCAGGCCAGCCAGCGCGATGATGGCGAGGTCGAGCTGCAGTTGGCGCCTGCGCCCAGCGCCGATCGCGGCCTGCGCCTGCAGATGCAGTTGCGCATTGGCCGCCAGCTGCGCCAGCAGCTGGTCACCGAGAACACCGGAACCTCGCCGGTGACCTTCACCCAGGCCCTGCACAGCTATTTCCGGGTGGGCGATGCCAAGCGGGTCGAGGTCGAGGGCCTTGACGGCCTGCAGTACCTGGACAAGTACGAGGACTATGCGCAGCTGCGCCTGCAACAGGGACCGTGGTCATTGCGCGATCCGCGTGATCCCGGTCGCAGCGATCGCATCTATACCAGTGCCGGGGGCCACTACGTGCTGCATGATCCCGTACTGCAGCGGCGGATCGAGATCCGCAGCGAAGGCAGCCAGACGCTGGTGGTCTGGAATCCGGGCGCCGAGGCGGCAGCCAGGATGGCCGATGTCGGCGAGGGCTGGCGCGATTACGTATGCCTGGAAGTGGCCAACGCAGGCCCGGAGCAGATTACGCTTGCGCCGGGTGCGCGCCATCAGCTGGTGCAGACCCTGGGCAGTACCGCGCTGTAGGCGCGGACAACGATTTCAGTTTGTCGATGCAGGTAGCAAGGACGGAAAACATGCAGGAAGCACAATGGTGGTACGCCAATGGCAGGCAGAGCAGTGGGCCGGTGGATCTGGCCGGTCTTCGCCAGCTGCAGCAGGAAGGGACGGTTACGGCGCGCACCCTGCTCTGGTGCGAAGGCATGCCCTCATGGCGGCCGTTGGCGGAACTGGAGCAGGCTTCCACCCCCGTCGAGGTGGCTCCGGCCCTGGATATCGACGCAGCCCCTGCGGTTGAGGGCATCGCGCCGGATGTCGGCGATCCGTCCGATCCCTATCGTGCGCCGGCCGCTGCACCGGACAGGGCTGCGGCTGCCGGGCTGGAGGGCGAGATGGCCTTGTACGCCAGCGTGGTCGGCGGCAACTTCCCGATCTATCGCCAGCGCTGGCGGCTGGATCAGGGCGTTGCGACGGGCAGTGGCACCTGGCATTGGCCGGCCTTCCTGCTCGGCCTGATCTGGATGATGTACCGCAGGATGTACCGCCTGGCGGCGATGTGGGCTGGCCTGCTGCTGCTGATCAGCGTGGTGGAGACCTGGCTGGATGTGCCGGATGGCCTGTCGCTGGTCATCACCTTCGCGCTGAGCATCACCACCGGCATCTTTGGCAACAGCTGGTACCTGGCGCACTGCCAGCGCCTGATCGCCCAGGCCCGTGCCGTCACCGGCGACGATGATGCACGGCTGCGCAGCGAGCTGACCGCGCGTGGCGGCACCAGCGTGGTCGCCACACTGATCGCCATCGTCATCGCGGTGGCGCTGAGCATCGTCGGCGCAGCATTGGCCGGGTAGGGTGGGTCAGCGGTCCTGACGGGGCCGCAG
The DNA here is from genome assembly GCF_059372275.1 of Stenotrophomonas sp. YJH_SMC_14-1. Classification (NCBI taxonomy): domain Bacteria; kingdom Pseudomonadati; phylum Pseudomonadota; class Gammaproteobacteria; order Lysobacterales; family Lysobacteraceae; genus Stenotrophomonas; species Stenotrophomonas sp. YJH_SMC_14-1. Next base: position 1,678 of record NZ_JCAFVK010000006.1, on the reverse strand, counting down.
CACCAGCAGGCACAGCGCACCGGCCACCAGGCCCCAGAACGCCGAGCCGATGCCGGCCAGTGAGACGCCCGAGGCGGTGACCAGGAAGGTGACCAGTGCCGCCTCGCGGTCCCGCTCTACCGCCAGCGCACTGGCCAGGCTGTTGGCGATGGTGCCGAACAGCGCGATACCGGCCACGCAGGCCACCAGCTCCTTGGGGAAGGCAGCGAACAGTGCGGCCACGGTGGCACCGAACAGTCCGATGACGATGTAGAAGGCACCTGCCGCCATGGCGGCGGTATAGCGTCGTGCCGGGTCCTCATGGGCATCGCGGCCCATGCAGATCGCGGCGGTGATTGCCGCCAGGTTCAGCGCGTACGCACCGAACGGCGCCAGTAGTGTATTGACCACACCGATCCAGCCGATCAGCGGCGACACCGGGGCGTCGTAGCCGGATGCCCGCATCACCGCCACGCCCGGAATGTTCTGCGAGGCCATGGTGACCACGAACAGGGGCAGGGCGATGCCGGCCACCGCGGTCCAGGACAGGGATGGGGTCACCCATTGCGGTACCGCCAGTTGCAGCTGCACCTGCTGTGCGTGCAGCAGGCCACGGCTGGCCGCAACCGCGATGCCGACCAGCAGGGTGGCGATGACCGCATAGCGCGGGAACAGGCGGCGTCCGGTCAGCCACGTGGCGAACATGGCCAGCGCCAGTACCAGTTGGGTGTTCATGGCCACGAACACGTCCAGACCGAAGCGCAGCAGCACCCCGGCCAGCATGCCGGCGGCCAGCGCCATCGGCACCCGTTGCATCAACCGGGCGAAGATGCCGGAGAAGCCAGCCAGCATGCCCAGAACCGCAGCGAGCAGGAATGCGCCGGTGGCCTCGGAAAGAGATGCGCCGCCGGCACCGACCACCAGCATCGCCGCGCCCGGTGTCGACCATGCGGTCACCACCGGTACCCGATAGCGCAGTGACAGCCCGATGCAGGTGACACCCATGCCCAGTCCCAGTGCCCACATCCATGAAGCGATCTGCGCCTGGTTGGCACCGACAGCTTGTGCAGCCTGGAACACGATGACGGCCGAACTGGCGAAGCCGACCAGCACAGTAATGAAGCCGGCAACGAGGGCCGGTACTGAAAGCTCGCGCCACCACGCTTGCCGCACCTGCATGTTCATTGCCGTCTCTCCACTGTGCATCCGTGCATTGATAGCCCTTGTGGCGTTGACCGCGCAACGCGCGGTCAACGCCACAGTGATCTTCGAGCGTATGCCATGCGTGACGTTGCCTTGGTTCTGTCATCACCCTGCAAAAAAATGCTTGACGAAATCTGCAGGATCTCTAGAATTCGCTCCCTTGCTGCAGCGCACCGCCTCTTCGGAAACGGCACGCAGACAGCAATGCCACCACCGACGAACGAGATGATCGAACGAAGGTGTTGACGGACTCGAAAAGTCCGGCATAATAGGCGGCTCGCAACGACGAAAGGCCTTCGGGTCCAACGCCGAAGCAGCATCGGCAACAACGTCCACCCCGGTGAGACGGCCTTGAAAAAAAGGTGTTGACGAAGCGGAAAAGCCGGCTATAATGGGCGGCTCGCTACGAAGGAAACTTCGCAGCACACGGGAACGGCGCTGAGGCCACTTCCCTCGATCTTTGAAAGTATGCGCAGGTATCTTGTGAAGGCGCCTG
>NZ_JCAFVK010000005.1:0-252731 GCF_059372275.1 Stenotrophomonas sp. YJH_SMC_14-1 | reverse complement strand
TTTACGCTGGCCTGAAGGCCAAGGGCAAAGCGAGCAAGGTGGCGCTCGTGGCGGTCATGCGCAAAATGCTGGTGATCCTCAACGCCCGTAAGCGAGACGCCGAGGTGGCCCTCGGCTGCCCCTGACAAGACAGTTGCTACTTCTTTGCGGCGGCCTTCTTCGCCGGGGCCTTCTTCGCGGCGGCCTTCTTTACTGCTTTCTTGGCCGCGGCCTTCTTGGCAGGCGCTTTCTTTGCAGCGGCCTTCTTCGGCGCCGCTTCCTTCTTCACTGCCGCCTTCTTGGCCGGGGCTTTCTTCGCGGCGGCCTTCTTGGCACCGAAGCCCTTGCGCACCGGCTTGCCGGTTTCTTCCATCAACTGCTGCACTTCAGCCAGGGTCAGCGACGCCGGTTCGCGATCCTTGGGGATCTTGCCGTTCATCCTGCCGTCGCTGATGTACGGGCCGAAGCGGCCGTTCAACACCTGGATGTCGCTGCCCTCGAACTCCTTGATGATCCGGTTGCGCGCGATCTCTTCCTTCTCTTCGATCAGGAACACGGCGCGCGCCAGGTCGATGGTGTACGGGTCGTCCTCCTTCTTCAGCGAGGCATAGGTGCTGCCGCGCTTGGCGAACGGGCCGAAGCGGCCGATGCCGACGCTGACCGGCTCGCCGTTGTCCTCGCCCAATGCGCGCGGCATCAGGAACAGCTCCAGCGCGTCTTCCAGGGAAATGGTGTGCATCGACTGGCCAGGGCGCAGCGAAGCGAACTTCGGCTTCTCCTCGGCATCTTCGGCGGTGCTGCCGATGGCGGCATAAGGCCCGAAACGGCCCAACCGCACGCTGACCGGCTTGCCGGTCTTGGGGTCGGTGCCGAGCTCGCGCGCGCCACTGGCCTCCGCGCGGTCGACCGATTCCTTCTTGTCTTCGACCAGTTCCTTGAACGGTTCCCAGAAGCGCGACATCAGCGGGATCCAGTCTTCTTCGCCACGCGAGACGGCATCGAGCTCGTCTTCAAGCTTGGCGGTGAAGTCGTAATCCACGTACTGGGTGAAGTGGCTGGACAGGAACTTGGACACCGCGCGCCCCACATCGGACGGGCGGAAGCTGCGCCCTTCCATTTCCACGTACTTGCGGAACAACAGGGTCTGGATGATCGAGGCGTAGGTCGAGGGACGGCCGATGCCGTACTCTTCCAGCGCCTTCACCAGCGCCGCTTCGGTGTAGCGCGGTGGCGGCTGGGTGAAATGCTGTTCGGCCTGGATGCGTTCCAGCGGCACGCGGTCGCCGGGCTTCATCGCCGGCAGCTTGCGGCCTTCGTCCTCGTCCTCGGCACTCTTGTTGTCCTTGCCTTCCTCGTACACGGCCAGGAAGCCGGGCACGACCACGGTGGTGCCGCTGGCACGGAACACGTGCTCGCTGCCGGCCGACAGGTCGACGCTGACCGTGTTGAGCGTGGCCGGAATCATCTGACAGGCCACTGCACGCTTCCAGATCAGCTCGTACAGGCGGCGCTCGTCGTCGGTGAGGAAGCGTGCGACCTGGGCCGGGGTGCGCAGGGCCGAGGTCGGGCGTACCGCTTCGTGCGCCTCCTGGGCGTTCTTCGACTTGGTCTGGTAGGTGTTGGGCTGGTCGGGCAGCGAGGCGATGCCGTAATCACGGGCGATCACGTCGCGGATCTCGGCCAGCGCATCCTGCGACAGGTTCACCGAGTCGGTACGCATGTACGAGATCAGGCCGACGGTGCCTTCGTCACCAATCGCCACGCCTTCATACAGCTTCTGCGCCACCTGCATGGTCTTGCGGGTGGTGAAGCCGAGCTTGCGCGAGGCTTCCTGCTGCAGGGTGGAGGTGGTGAACGGCGGCGCCGGGCGGCGCTTGCGCTCTTTGCTGGCCACGTCGGTGACGTGCAGCGAGCCCTGCGCGGCCTGCTGGATGCGCATCCGCGCCGCTTCAGCGGTGTCGCCATCGGTGATGGTGAACTGCTCGAACTTCTGCCCGTCCAGCTTGATCAGCTTGGCGTTGAAGTGCTGCGACGGGTGCGCGCACTCGGCGGCGATCGACCAGTACTCGCGGGCGATGAAGGCTTCGATCTCTTCCTCGCGCTCGACGATCATGCGCAGCGCCGGGCTCTGCACGCGGCCGGCGGACAGGCCGCGCTGGACCTTGCGCCACAGCACCGGCGACAGGTTGAAACCGACCAGGTAATCCAGCGCGCGGCGCGCCTGCTGGGCATCGACCAGGTCGCTGGCGATCGCGCGCGGCTGGCTGATGGCTTCCTTGATGGCGCGCGGGGTGATCTCGGTGAACACCACGCGCTGCATGGGCTTGTCCTTGACCAGCCCGCGTTCCTTCAGGATCTCGGCGATATGCCAGCTGATCGCTTCACCCTCGCGATCCGGGTCGGTCGCCAGCAGGATGTCGTCGGCGCCCTTGGCGGCCTTGGCGATCGCGTCGACGTGCTTCTCGTTCTTGTCGATCACGTCGTAGTGCATGGCGAACCCGTTGTCCGGGTCGACCGCGCCTTCCTTCGGAATCAGGTCACGCACATGCCCATACGAGGCCAGGACGGTGTAGTCCTTGCCGAGGTATTTGTTGATCGTCTTGGCCTTGGCCGGCGATTCGACGATGAGCAGGTGCTTGGGCATGGCAGCAGGGTCTGTGGGGCGAACCGTGGGGAAGGGGCCGCTAGGGTGGAGCAAATGGCCGCATTAGTGAAGCGGCCACGCGCAAATCCATAAACTGAACGCCCGGTAATGTGCCGGGCGTTCAGGTTTCACCTTATTAGAGGAATCACGCCCGGCCAGTCCGTGTCAAGCAGCCAGCCGTGAGGATGGCCGTTCAGGAGGCCATCTTGGCGATGAAGCCGACCGCGAACACCAGCAGCGCCAGGCCCACCAGCGACAGTACCGCCGTCAACACCAGTACCAGCACGGTGACGGTGCCCAGCTCGCGGCGCTGCAGGTGGGGCTGGTCGGTGTAGGCCCAGCGGTCGACCACCAGAGTGTCGCAGATCATGTCGTGCAGGCCCTGCTTGCGTTCGGTGAAGGCCGCCATCAGGAAGCCGATGCCGAGGGTGAAGCTGCTCAGCAGCATGGCCCAGTAACGACCGAACGCGCGGGCCTTGGTCAGGCGCTCGCCGTTGCCGCGAACGACCTTGATGCCGACCGCCATCTTGCCCAGCGTGGCGCCGCCCTTCGAGGCATGGAACCAGGTGTAGTACGCCATGCCGATGCAGAGGTTGATCAGGGCACTGGCCAGCTGGGCCACGATCTCGATGGCTGATTCGCCACTGCCCACCGCGCCCATGCTGGCGCCCAGGATCGCACCGAGGATGGCTCCTATCATGCTGCCGGGGATGACCAGCACGAAGTAGTCGATCATGTAGGCCGCCACGCGCTTCCAGAAGCCTGCGTAGACCACTTCACCGCCAACCACAGGCTGTGCGTGGCCACCGCTGCCGACGGAGGCTGGAGCGCTGTATGGCGAGCTGCTGAGCGCGCCGGTGCCGGGCAGCGGTGCGGTGCCGCTGTCGATGGCGGCATAGTCGCTGCGCAGGTCGAACCCGCCGCTGCTGGTGGCGGTGCTGGCATCGGCCAGCGTCTGCAGGCCGAGCTCGTCGACCACCTGGCGCAGTGCAGCCCACTGGGCCATGCCCTCGCGCCAGACCAGGGTGTCCAGGTTCAACTGGCCGCGCTGGAAGCGCTGGCGGATCTCCTGGACCGGCAGCGGGCCCTGGCGTTGCTGTCCTTCGGCGTAGTACCACTCAGTCATTGCATGTTCCCTGTTGAATCATCCTTGGAGGTGCTGGCGTGCGCGTGGCTCAGCCGCGGCACGTCGGCGGCAGGTACTTGTCGTTGCTTTCGCCACTGCATTCCCAGCGGCCGCTGTCGCGATCGTATTCCAGCCACAGCAGGTCGCCGTCGATGCCCTTGCCTGGTACCGCCAGCGTTGCTTCGATGCCGCAGTGACCGTTGTTGAAGCGGCCGATGTTCACCGCCGACAGGCCCGCGTTGGCGAAGTCGCCCGGGGCCGGGAAGCCGGCGTCATTGGCACCCGGGCAGCGGCCTTCGTCATCGGCGAAATGCTGCACCTGGTCCTTCAGCGGCTGCAGCGCGGCCACGGCGCCGGTGACTTTGCTGCGCACGGTGTAGTCGTTGTAGGCCGGCAGCGCGATGGCGGCCAGGATGGCCACGATCGGGACCAGTACCAGCAACAGGGCACCACCGATGATGGCGGTCAGCGCACAGCCGGACAGCTTCTTTTTCGGTGCCGGCAGGACGGTGGCCGATGCACTGGCGGCGTAGGGCGTGGACGCCGGCAGTACCGGCGGCTGCGGCGGAGGCGGTGCGACGGGTTCCGGTTCCGGTTCCGGTTCGGGTTCGGGTTCGACCGGCGGTACGGCGGCGTCCAGCGCCGGCACGATCAGGCCGAGTTCGTCCACGACGGTGCGCAACGGCTGCCATTGCGGCAGTCCGTCGCGCCAGACCAGGGTGTCCAGGGTGATCTGGTTGTTGCGGAACAGCTCGACCAATTGTTCCGCCGGCAGCGGACCTTGCTGCCGGTTGCCTTCTGCATGGAACCACTCGCTCACGGGGACGCTCCTGAATGCGCTATGCCCCCAAGTGTACGGTCAGTGCAGGGGTTCTGGCTCGTCCATGAACATCTGCGTCTCCATCCAGGCATAGGCCGCTTCGGAGCCAGGCTGGTTGAACAGCACCATCAGTACGACCCACTTCAGGTCGTCCAGGTCCAGTTCGTCCTGGTCCAGGGCCATCGCCCGGTCCAGCACCAGCTCGCGCTGGTCGGCGTCGAGGATGCCGTGCTGTTCCAGGTACAGCAGGAAGCCGCGGCATTCCACGTCCAGCTTGTCCAGCTCGGGGCCGTGGTAGACGCGCACGGGGCCGTCGACCCGTGCCTGGGCCACGCTCGGCCGCTGCGCGGCCAGGGCGTCGAGCCAGTCGAACGCCTTGTTGATCTCGGTTGGGCTGAAACCGGCCTGGATCAGGCCGTTCTGGAGCGAATCGCGGTCACGGATCAGGTCCGCGTCTTCGCTGAAATAGTGTTCAAACAGGTACAGCAGTACGTCCAGGATGCTCTCTTTCATTGCCCCTCGGCCTGCGTCGCGCGACGCTGTGGAGGTGAAGAAACTAGGGAGTTCGACAGTAGCGGCCGTGTACGCACACCACGATTCCCGCCAGTTCCATGGCCAGCAGCATGGAGGACACCTGGGGCGCCGTCAATGCACAGCGTGTGATCAGTGAATCCATACTGCTTGGGTCGTGGTCCAGGGCCCGCCACAAGCACTGGTAGTCAGGGTCGTCGGCCCAGCGCGCCGGCAGGAGCGCCGGCGGTGCCTGTTCAGTGGGGGTGCCCAGCCGTGATTGCAAGCCCGGCAGCTGCTGGCGAAGGGCAGGGGCCAGCAGTTCCAGCACTTCCTCGGGGCGCTCGACCAGTGCGGCCCCTTCACGGATCAGCCGGTGGCAGCCCGCTGCGCGTGGGTTGAGTACCGAGCCGGGCAGGGCACAGACTTCACGGCCCGCCTCGGCAGCCAGCCGTGCGGTGATCAGGGCGCCGGAGCGTTGCGCGGCCTCGACCACCACCGTCGCCAGCGCCAGCCCGGCCACCAGGCGGTTGCGCGCGGGGAAGTGGCCCGGGCGTGCCGGTGTGCCGGGCAGGTACTCGCTGAGCACCGCGCCCTCGGCGGCGATCCGCCCCTGCAACCGTTGGTGGCTGTTCGGATAGGCCCGATCAGGGCCGGTTCCGATCACCGCCACGGTGCAGCCGCCTGCCTCCAGTGTGGCCAGGTGGGCGGCCGCGTCGATGCCGGCCGCCAGGCCACTGGTTACGGCCAGTCCGGCCTCGACGAAGCAGCCGGCAAAGCGCGCGGCCAGCGCGCGTCCTCCCGGGGTTGGCGAGCGGCTGCCGACCAGCGCCACCGAGGGGCGCCAGGCCAGGCTCGGATCGCCCGCCACGAACAGCGCCAGTGGCGGGTTCGGGACGTCCAGCAGGGGCGGCGGAAAGGCCGCATCGGCGAAGGACAGCAGATGGTGGTCGTCGTCTTCCAGCCAGTGCCGTGCCACGGTCCAGGCGCGGGCGTCGGGGTGTTCCAGTGCAGCGCACTGCTCTGGCGTGCAACCGTGCGCGCGCCAGTTCGCGGCGCCCTGCGCGATCGCGGTCTCCGCGCTGCCCGCGGCCTGCAGCAGGGTCCGCCGTGGCGCCAGCGCGCCGCCTGCCATCACCAGGCGCAGCAGCGCCTCATCAGCTTGCTTGGTCATTCCCCACTATCGAGCGCATGCAACAAAGGCGCCCTAGGGCGCCTTCGCATGTGGCTGTCAGACTTTGCCGGAGACCGCCCCTGTAGAGTCGACTGTCACTCGACTACCGCGCGCAGCGCGGGCGCTTTCGGGGGGCGGTGAAGAGCAGTCGACTGTCAGTCGACTACCGCGCGTCCGGGTGCAGCGCGTTGTACCCCACGCGCACCGGCTTCACGCCCTGCATCACCAGCGCGTAGCTGACATTGTCGAAGGTGCGGAACACCATGGCATGCGCCGCGTACTCGTCCGGCAGCGAGACCCGGCCGGCGCCGGTGCTGAGCGAATCGTCCGTGCGCGACGAGTTCGGGTACTTCATGCGGTGCGCCACATGGCGGCCCGGGCGCCACAGCGAGAACACGGTTCCATTGTCCACGCCCTGCGTGCGACCAGCCGAGATCGCGATCACGTCGCGGGGGCCGCCGGCGGTGAACATGTCGGTGACGGCCAGCACGCGTACGTCGACGCCCTCGACGCCTGCGGCGGGGACATGGGGCACGAACTGCAGGTCGTACGGCCTGGCCTCGATCGGCACCAGGCGGTCGCCGGCACGCACCTCGCGGCCGCCTTCGTTCTTGTCCAGTACCAGGGTGGACGCCTCGACCTTGCCTCCGGCGACATGGGTGATGGTGCCGGTGGCGACCTGGGCCAGCTCATAGCCGAGCACGCCGCGGCGGTGGTTGGGTGCGCTGTAGGCGCGCCACAGGTTGCCGCTGCCCGGGGTGACGTCGCCGTTGGCGGTCAGGTCCTCGGTCGGCTTGGGCTGGGCGTAGCGCACGGTCGGGCGGACAACCGCCCAGCGCTGGCCCACCTGGGCGTCGGCCAGGCGCACATAGACGGCGTGGCCGCTGGTGGCGCGCAGGCGTTCCTCTTCCAGGCCGGCCACGTAGGGCAGCTGCTCGATGCTGTCGACTACGCTCAGCTGCTTCAGGAACGGCTCGACCTGGGCCAGCGGAATGGCGTCGATCGGGGCCTCCTGGCGCGGGCCGGGCCGGGCCGCCACGGTCACCCGGTCCAGGTAGGCCAGGCTCAGGACGTCACCGGGATAGATCAGGTGCGGATTGGCGATCTGCGGATTGGCCTGCCAGATCTCCGGCCACAGCCACGGCTTCTGCAGGAAACGTGCGGCGATATCCCACAACGTATCCCCTTTTCGGACCACATAGGTGTCCGGGTGCCCGCCATTCACTTCCACGGCGGTAGCATAGGCAGCCACGGTCAGCATCGCCGCGGCGACGACCGTACGAAAACGAAGCAACATAGGTGTGAAGCCCTGATTCCCCAACAGGTCCGCGCACTATAGTCCAGAAACCGGGGCGCAAGGCAAGCGTTGGAGCTAGAATCTGCGACGTATGCCGGCGTGCCGGCCCCCTATCCGGAAACAGCCATGGCCCTTCTCCCCATTCTCGAGTTCCCCGATCCGCGCCTGCGTACCAAGGCCGCGTTGATCGAAGCTGCCGAAGTCACCACGCCGGCCTTCCAGGAACTGATCGACAACATGTTCCTGACCATGTACGACGCCCCGGGCATCGGCCTGGCCGCCACCCAGGTGGACGTGCACAAGCGCTTCATGGTCATCGACGTCAGCGAAGAAAAGAATGAACCGCATGTGTTCATCAATCCGGAAATCGTCGCCAAGGACGGGGGCCGGGTGTACCAGGAGGGCTGCCTGTCGGTTCCGGGCATCTTCGCCGACGTGACCCGTGCCGACACCATCACCGTGAAGTACCTGGATCGCAACGGCCAGGAACAGCAGATGGAGGCTGGTGACGTGCTGGCCACCTGCATCCAGCACGAGATGGATCACCTGGACGGCAAGCTGTTCATCGACTATCTGTCGCCGCTCAAGCGCGAGATGGTGCGCAAGAAGCTGGCCAAGCAGCGCAAGCACGTGGCGTGATCGCCAATCCGGGCCACCCTTCGGGTGGCCCGTGCCTGCGCGGCTCGCGCGGGCTCTACGGCGCCGGCCGACGGCGCCGTTTTCTTTCCTGCACGAATCCATCCTGCAAGTGGGGTAGCCATGAGGATTGTCTTTGCCGGTACGCCGGAATTCGCGGTGTCGTCGCTGCGCGCGGCTGCGCGCCACCATGAGGTCGTGGCCGTCTATACCCAGCCTGATCGCCCGGCCGGCCGAGGCCGTGGCCTGGCGCCTTCGCCGGTCAAGCTCGAAGCCGTGGCCCGTGGCATTCCGGTCTACCAGCCGGAGTCGCTGAAGGACGCGGCCGCCCAGCAGCAGTTGCGCGACCTGCAGCCGGACCTGATGGTGGTGGTGGCCTATGGCCTGATCCTGCCCAAGGCAGTACTGGCCATCCCGACCCATGGTTGCTGGAACGTGCATGCCTCGCTGCTGCCGCGCTGGCGCGGCGCTGCGCCGATCCAGCGTGCGATCCAGGCTGGTGACGCGAAGACCGGGGTGTGCCTGATGCAGATGGAGGCTGGCCTGGATACCGGCCCGGTGCTGCTGCACCAGGAGCTGCCGATCGCCGCCACCGATACCGGCGGCCAGCTGCACGACAAGCTGGCCGAGCTTGGTGCCCAGGTGTTGTCCGATGGCCTGGGCCTGCTGCGCGCGGGCATCAAGCCGATCGCGCGACCGCAGCCGGAACAGGGCGTGACGTACGCGCACAAGCTGGACAAGGCCGAAGCCAGGCTGGACTGGGCGCAGGACGCCGACGCGCTGGCGCGTACCGTGCGCGCGTTCAATCCGTGGCCGATCGCCGAGGCAACGCTGGCTGGCGAACGCGTGCGCATCCATGGTGCGGTGGCACTGGAGGCAGACCACGGCCAGGCGCCGGGCACCGTGCTGGCCGCCGGCCGCGACGGCATCGACATTGCCTGTGGCCAGGGCGCGCTGCGCCTGCGCGTGCTGCAGCGTGAAGGCGGCAAGGCGATCACCGCTGCCGATTACCTCAACGCTCGCCGCGACCTGCGCGTGGGGGCATAAGCGGTGTCCAAGCAGAACGATTTCTCCGTCGCCAAGGCGGCACCGGGCGCGGCCACGCGCATGCTGGCCGCACGCGTGCTGGCACAGGTGTTCACCCGTGGCCGTTCGCTGAAGGCCGAACTGGCCTGGGCGCTGCCGAAGCTGGCCGACAGCCGCGACCGCGCGCTGCTGGAAGCCCTGTGTTTCGCTGTGCTGCGCCGTCGCAGCACCTATGACGCGGCCTTGCAGGCCTGGATGCAGAAGCCGCTGTCGGCGCGCGATGCCGACCTGCGCACGCTGCTGATGGTCGGTTTCGCCCAGCTGGACGTGCTCGAACTGCCTGCGCACGCAGCGCTTTCGGCTACGGTCGATGCGGCGCGTGCGCTGGGCCGTGAGCGCCAGGCAGGCCTGGTCAACGCGATCCTGCGCCGCGCCCAGCGCGAGGGGTTCCCCGAGCAGCCTGCGCGCGACGCCTTCCCGGAATGGTTGGCTGATGCCATCGAACGCGACTGGCCGGCGCAGGCCGAAGCGATCTTCAGCGCCAGCCTGCAACCAGCGCCCTTGTGGCTGCGTGCCAACCGCCAGCACGGCGGTCGCGACAAGGCCCTGGCGACGCTGGCCGAGGCCGGCATTGCCGCTGAAGCCACTGCACTGTGCGCCGATGCGTTGCGCCTGGCGACCCCCGTTGCTGTGAACCAGCTGCCGGGCTTCGGCGATGGTGCACTGTCGGTGCAGGACCTGTCGGCGCAATGCGCGGCCGATGCGTTGGCACCCGCGACCGGTGCCCGCGTGCTGGATGCCTGCGCGGCACCCGGCGGCAAATCGGCGCATCTGCTGGAGCGTGATCCGAGCCTGCGCCTGCTGGCGCTGGATATCGACGCGCGCCGTCTGGCCCGGGCACGTGACACTTACACCCGCACCGGTGTGGGCGAGCATGTGCAGACCCTGGTCGCCGATGCCAGCGATCCCGGTTCGTGGTGGGACGGCGTGCCGTTCGACGCGATCCTGCTGGATGCGCCATGTTCGGCCACGGGCGTGATCCGCCGCCAGCCGGATGTGATGTTCCACCGTCGCGCCGAGGACGTCGATGCACTGGTGGGCGTGCAGGCGCGCCTGCTGGAAGCCTGCTGGTCGATGCTGCGCCCCGGCGGCGTGCTGCTGTACGCCACCTGCTCGATCCTGCGCGCCGAGAACATCGATCAGGTGCGTGCGTTCCTGAAGTGGCATCCGGACGCGGTGGCGCAGCCGCTGGGCGATGCGTTCGGCGTGGATTGCGAAGGCGTGGCACGCCAGCGACTGCCTGGTGACAACGATGCTGACGGTTTCTTCTACGCGCGTCTGATAAAAGCAGCCTGACCCCCGCTGCCGTTTCGAGTCCCATGCTGAAGACCCACGCGTCGCGCCAGACGTGGTTGTTCGTGGTGGTGGCCCTGCTGGTGCTGGGGGCCGGGCTCGGTCTCCGCGATCCGTGGCCCTCTGACGAACCACGCTTCGCGCTGGTGGCCAGGCAGATGGTCGACAGCGGTTATTGGTTGTTCCCGCATCGCGGTACCGAGCTGTATTCGGACAAGCCGCCGATGCTGATGTGGTGGCAGGCCTCGCTGTATGGCCTGGTTGGCCACTGGCGCGTGGCCTTCCTGCTGCCCTCGCTGCTGGCCGCATTGGGCACGCTGTGGTGCGTGGTCGATCTGGGGCGCCGGCTGTGGACGCGGCAGGTCGGGCTCTGCGCAGGGTGGGCACTGCTGTTCGCGCTGCAGTTCACCTTCCAGGCGAAAAAGGCGCAGATCGATCCGCTGCTGGTGCTGTTCATCACCCTGGCCAACTATGGCCTGCTGCGCCACCTGCTGCTGGGCCCGGCCTGGCGCTGGTGGTGGCTGGGCTGGTTCTTTGCCGGTATCGGGGTGATCACCAAGGGCGTGGGCATGCTGGCGCTGCTGATGATCGTGCCGGCGGCCATCGCTGCAGCCCTGCAGTGGCCCCGCGTTTCCCTGCACGCACGCGATGGCCGCTTCTGGCTGGCACCGCTGGCCTTCCTGCTGGCGATATCGCTGTGGCTGGCGCCGATGCTGCTGGCCGCGCTGGGCACCGGATCGGACGAGTACCGCGGCTACATCAACGACATCCTGGTGCGGCAGACGGCCCGCCGCTACACGCAGTCCTGGGACCATCACCAGCCGTGGTGGTACTTCTTCGGTGTCATGCCAACGATGTGGATACCCGCGTTCCTGGCGCTGCCATGGGCGATCCCGGCGTGGCGGCGGCGCCTGTGCCGCCGCGATCCACGCTACCTGCTGCCGCTGGCCTGGTGGTTGCTGGTCGTGCTGTTCTTCTCGATTCCCCAGGGCAAGCGTGATGTCTACATCCTGCCGGCGCTGCCGATGTTCTGCCTGGCGCTGGCGCCGCTGCTGCCCGGGCTGCTGAAGCGGCGCGATGTGCAGCGCGTGCTGGGAGGGTTTGCCGCGTTGCTGGCACTGGGATTGAGCCTGGTCGGGGCGCTCGCGTTGCTGGGTGATCCGCGCTTCGAGGTGAACCTTGCCCATGGACGCGGATTGCCGCCCGGCGCGACCGATGCACTGGCGTGGACGATCTTGGCGATGGGGCTCTGGGGTGGCTTGAGCCTGGTGGTGACCGGCTGGCGTCGAAGCCACCTGGCGCTGCTATCGACCCTGGCCGTGGCCTGGGTGCTCTACGGCCTGTTCGGCTACCCGTTGCTGAATGATTCAAGCTCTGCGCGTGGTCTGATGCGTGACGTCGGCGCGCGTCTCGGGCCAGGCGCGGAACTGGGGCTGGTGGCCTGGAAGGAACAGAATCTGCTGATGGCGGACCGCCGCGCGGCGACCTTTGGATTCGAGAACCGCTGGCATGAACAGCTGCAGGCGGCCGTGCGCTGGCAGCGGCTGGTTCCGCAGCACCGCTGGCTGCTGGTGAACGAAGATGCGATGCAGGCCTGCATTGACCGTGCGCAGGCCGAAATGGCGGGCATTTCCAATCGTCGCCGCTGGTGGCTGGTGCCTGCCGACGCGGTCGCCGGCACCTGCCGGCCGTCGGCGGCGGAACTCGAGCACGAGCGCCGCCTGCAGGGGCCCGGCCTTACCGATTGAGCGTTCGGGCAATGTGGCTCAGGTGCTGGCCAAGGCGGCGTGATAGCTGGCCAGGGTCGCCCCGGCGAAGGTCTGCAGGCCGAACTCACGCTCTGCATGGCGGCGGGCGGCCATGCCCATCGCCGGCAGCGCCTGGCGTTGTTCATACATCGCCTGCACCTGTGCGGCGATGGCGGCCACGTTGCGGGTGGGCACGACCCAGCCGTCGACTCCCTGCTCGATGTTTTCCGGCAGCCCCGCGTAGTCGCTGACCAGCATCGGCCTGGCGCTGGCCATCATTTCGCGGCAGGCGAAGGAAATTGTTTCGATGTCGTTGGACAGCACGAAGCCGAGATCGCCGGCGGCGATCAGTGGGCGCGTATCGGCCAGCAGTCCGGTGAAGTGGACCTGCGCGGCGACATCGCCGAGGGCCTGTACCTGCGCGCGTTGCTGCGCGTTGGGCAGGTGACCTGCGACCGCCATGTGTACGTGCGGCCGGATCGCGTCGGGGAGCAGGGCAATGGCCTGCGCAAGGTCGATCCAGCCCTTGTAGTCATCGGTGCCGGCGTTGCTGACCAGCAGCAGCGCATCCGGGTCCTGCGTCCATTGCTGCCGCATTGCCTGGCCGGCGTCGGCCGGCAGTGGTGCGAAGCGGTCCAGGTCGACGCCGTTGCGGACCACATCGATCGGGCAGCGCCGGTACGGGCCCTGCTCCAGCAGACGCCCGGTGTGTGCCGAAACCGCAATCACGCGGTCGGTGGCCCAGCGTGCCCTGAAGGCATTGCCCAGCGTACGGGTGGGCTTGCTGTTGTGCTTGGTCAGGATGATCGGCGGGCGGCGCATGCCGAGCAGTCCCTGCATCACGAAGCGGTGATCACGAGCACCGTTGACGTGGACCAGGTCGATGCCCTCGTCCCGCACCAGCCGGCGCAGCGCATGCTGTTCGGCCAGTTGTCGTGGCAAGGTCGGCAGGCCGCTGCCAAAGGCCATCGGCAGCGGGGTGGCGATTCCTTCCTCGGCCACCGTGCGCAGCAGGCGGCTGTCAGCGGGGGCTGCGACATGGAGCGTGTGCTGGCCATGCAGGGCGCGCGCCAGGGACACGATGTACGTGGTGTGGCCGCCACCGTCGCCATAGTGGAAGTTGGTGTACAGGATTTTCATGGGGGATCTTCAGGCAACGCGCGGCAAGTGTGACACAGCCGGCTCAGGGCCGTTCCACAGGGGCTGGAGGATCGGCCACCGCCTGGCCGTTGCCCAGCATCCACAGCATGATGGTCTTCTGCCGTACGTAGTTGGCACGCACATAGGCATAGACCAGGCCGTGCCAGCCGTCGCGGAAGCCGCCGCGGAACAGGAAGCCACGCCAGAACCGCCAGGCCGGCGCCAGCACCAGCTTGCCCAGCGTGGCGCGCTTGCCACGCGCGAACTCGTGCTCGGCCATCATCCGCGCATACTTCTCGGTCTTGGCCAGCTGCTGCTGCAACGATCGATAGGGATAGTGGATGAGATCGCCGCGCAGGGTGCCGACGCTGCCGTCGACGCTGGCCGCCTCGTGGATCTCGCGCTTGCCGCGCCAGCCGCCCTGGCGGCGGTCGAACAGGCGCATCACCCGGTCCGGGTAGGCATTGCCGTGGCGCAGGAACCTGCCAAAGTACTCAGACAGGCGGGCGAAGCGGTAGCCGGCGTGGCCGGCGAAGCCGCCGTCACGGGCCTGTTCGATGGCCGCACGCAGCTCGGGGCTGATGCGCTCGTCGGCATCCAGGCACAGTACCCAGTCGTGGCTGGCCTGCTCGACGCAGAACGCCTTCTGGCTGCGGAAGCCCTCGAACCGACGCTGCAGCACGCGGGCACCGGCCGCCTCGGCGATGGCCACGGTCGCATCGGTGGACTGCGAGTCCACCACCACGATCTCATCGCAGAAGGCCAGCGAGGCCAGGCAGTCGCCGATGCGCCCGGCCTCGTTGAACGCGATAATGCACGCCGAGATGCGAGGCCGTTCGATGGGAGCGGTCGTGGAGGACATGATGGCCGGGTACCTGTTGTTTGCGACGGAGCGCTATGCGCTGCCTATTCTCGCCCCGTTGGCGCAGGCGTTGCACGCGTCCGGGCAGGAGGTTGCGGCCTGGTTCGAAGGCGGCGCGGCCGGCAGCAGCCTGCCGGGGGTGGCCAACGTCGGCCTGAAGCAGGCCCTGGCAATGCGCCCGCGGGCGGTGTTCAGCGCGGCGAACTGGGTGCCGACCTTCCTTTCGGGGGCCAAGGTGCAGCTGTTCCATGGCTTCAATGTGGAAAAGCGCGACAGCGCGCGCGGCCACTTCCGGGTGCGCGGCATGTTCGACCTGTACTGCACGCAGGGGCCGGCCACCACCACACCGTTCCGCGAGATCGCGGCCCAGCAGGGCCATTTCGCGGTGGCCGAGACCGGCTGGCCGAAGCTGGACCCGCTGTTCCGCGATGACGGTGGCGAGAGCGCCGCACTGCGCGCGCCGGCCGGCGATCGCCCGGTGATCCTGTTTGGTTCCACCTTCACCGAGCGGCTGAGTGCGGCACCGCACCTGCATGCGCAGATCGCCGCCGATATCGCTGCCGGTGGGCGCTACTGGCTGCTGACCCTGCATCCCAAATGTCCGCCGGAACTGTTCGAGCGCTACCGCGCGCTGGCCGGTGCCAATGCCCGCTTCATCGAGCCGGAGCAGGTGATGGCCGCGCAGCGCGCCGCCGATGTGCTGGTGTCGGACACCTCGTCGATCGTTTCGGAGTTCATCGTCCAGCACAAGCCGGTGGTGACCTTCCGCAACCGCGTGCCGAAGCCGCACATGATTGATTTCGACGACCCGGCACAGCTGCCGGCGATGCTGCAGCGCGCGCTGCAGCCGGATGCCGCGCTGCAGGCGGAAATCGTGCGTTACGCCGATGCCATCCATCCGTACCGCGACGGCCTGTCCAGCGAGCGGGTAATCGCGGCCACCGAGGATTTCCTGTCCGGTGAAATGGGTGCGCTGCGCCGCAAGCCTCTCGGCAGCTGGGTGCGCGATCTGCAGATCCGAAGGGACCTGGGCTATTGGGGCCCCTCGCAGCGATGATGCCTCGCTGACCCTGCTCGCGGTAGTGCCGGCCGCTGGCCGGCAAACCGGGGGATGTGCAGTTGCCGGCCAGCGGCCGGCACGACCTGATTCAGGCCGGGATCCGACCCCGCATCACCAGCGCAGTTTGCGCCGCGCCAGCGCGGCCGCCAGTTGATCCATCGCCTGCTGTGCCTGTGCCTGCGGCAGATGGTGCAGGGTGAGTGCCACGTCGCCATGCGCACCGGCGGTATCCAGTTGCAGGCTGCTGGTGCCCAGCACCTTGTCCAGCGGTGAACGCTGCAGGCGCAGGCCCTGCACCTTGTCCAGCTCGGCCCAGCGCCACCAGCGTTTCCACCAGCCGCCGCGCACGGCCACATAGTGCTCGTCCAGATACCAGCCCATGCGTGCCATCTGACGGTGTGCGACCAACAACGCGACCGGCAGCCAGGCCAGCACGACCAGGCCCCATGGGCCCCAGCGCCAGTACGCGGCGGCGGCCAGCAGCGGCACCAGCAGCAGCGCGCCCAGGCACAGCCGCCACCAGCCACGCTGCGGGATGGACTGCCATTGCGCCGGTGGCCAGTGCAGCTGGGGGAGCAGGTGCTGCACCAGTTGCGTGCAATGCTCGCGGGTTGCCAGCGGCGCCAGTTCGCGCAGGGCGCGGTCCTCATCACGCGAAGGGCCACCGGCGGCACTGTCGATGCGCAGCTGGCGCAGCCCGAACCAGCGCTGCAGGGTGCCTTCGCGCAGCGTCCAGGCCTGGATGCGGCGACGTGCCACGCTGCTGCGGGTGCGGCTGAGCATCCCGGCCGACACCGTCAGGCGGCGGTCCTGCTCGACGAGGGTGAAGCCGTGGTAACGCAACAGGGTCAGCACCACTGACAGCACGCGCAGCGCCAGCCAGCCCAGCAGCAGGGCCGCCGCCGCCAGCAGCAACGCGCCGGTCACGCCGGGATGCAGGTGGCTGGCATAGCCGAAGGCCTCGCGGCCGCCGCGCTGGATGGCATCGTCCATCACCGGCCGCGGCACGGTCTGGAACAGGACGCCGAACGCGGCCACTGCCAGTGCCCAGCCGCGGTTGGAGAGCAGTCCCATGCGCACCACGTCCCAGCTGGACAGTCGCAGCAGTACGCGTTCGCTGTCGACGTCGGCAATGGGCGGTGCATCGACGGCGTCGTTGGCCTGCGGCGCCTGCCCGCGCTGGCGGACCAGCCGTTCCAGCGCCAGTGCCTGGTCCAGCTTCAGTACCCGCATCTCCGCTTCAGGGCGCACACCGCCGGCCGATTCCAGGCGCAGTTCGGCCACGCCGAACAGGCGGTGCAGCGGGTTCTGCCGAACTTCCACGTTGTGGATGCGGGCGAACGGGATCTCGCGGCGGTTGCGCGCCAACAGGCCACTGCGCACGGTGATCGCATCGCTGCCGATGCGGTAGCGGTAGCTGAGGTACTGCAGCACCGACACCAGGACCAGGGCGGCAATTGCCGTCAGCGGAATCAGCTGCGCCCACATCGGATCGCGGTCGCCGCGCTGGCCGAACACCAGCAGCGCGACCAGTGGCAGGAAGTAGTGGCGCAGCTGCATCAGCAGCACGAACAGCCACGACCACGGGTGCAGGCGGTGGTCCTCGGTACCGGCGGGCAGCGGTGCAGGCAGGGGCGGCGGCAGGCTCACAGGGCGTCGGCGTCCTGGTCGAGCTGGTGGGACAGGGTGTCGCGCAGGCGCTCGGCGTCGGCCTGGTCCAGGCCGCTCACGGTCACCGCGCTCATGCGGGTGCCGGCGGTGTGCACGATCAGCGTGGCCAGGCCGGCACGGCGCTCCAGCGGGCCCCGGCGCAGATCGAGATGCTGCACCCGCGAAAGCGGGATGCGCGTCTCCAGCTGCCACATGAGGTCGCGGCGCAGGCCCAGGCCCTGTGCGTCCAGCCGCCAACGGGTGCGGACCAGGCGTCGACGGCCCAGCCACGCACCAAAAGCCACACCCATCAGCAGCCCGGCTGCAGCGGTCCACAGGCCACCGGGCAGATCGAAGAACCACGCCGCCGCCGCCAGTGGCAGGCCCGGGACGAACAGGCCGCCAAAGGCACCTTCCAGTGCGGCCAGGCGGGCTGCGCGTTGCGGCAGTGACTGCCAGTCGGTGGCGGGTGGTGCAGGAATCGTGGCGTCGGTCACGCGGGCTCCGTCAGGCAGCAGGGCGGGCGGTAGCGGCCGTGGCCGCACCGCGCAGACGGTAGCAGGTCGGCTGCGTTACTGGGCAGCCTGGATCAGCGCATCGACATCCAGCAGGTGGCCGGCACGGTCGGCCTTGGTGCGCAGGTAGTTCTCGTTCTCGGCAGTGATCTCGCCGGTGACCGGAATGCAGTCCAGCACTTCGATGCCAGCATTGCGCAGGCGCTGTGCCTTGGTCGGGTTGTTGCTGAGCAGCGCCACGCGCGAAATGCCCAGGCCACGCAGCATCGCCACCGCGCTGCCGTAGCGCCGCTCGTCGGCACCGAAGCCCAGCTGCGCATCGGCGTCGATGGTATCCAGGCCGTCGTGCTGGTAGCCATAGGCGCGCATCTTGGCGGCGATGCCGGTGCCGCGGCCTTCCTGGTCCAGGTACAGCAGCACGCCACCGCCCAGTTCCTTCAGCTTGCGCAGCCCGCGCCGCAGCTGGTCGCCGCAGTCGCACTTGAGCGAGCCGAACAGGTCGCCGGTCAGGCACGAGGAGTGCACGCGTACCGGTACCACCGACGACAGGTCCGGTTCGCCGACGATGATCGCGACCTGGTCGCGCTGGGCCACGCCGCCGCGGAACACCGCGAAGGTGGTCATGCCGACGTCGCGCAGCGGTACCGGCGAACGCGCCACCAGTTCGTAGTCGTGGGCCGCATGTGCTGCGCCTTCGGCCAGGTCGCACAGGGCCACCTCGGCGGCACCGTCGAACGTGTGGTCTTCCACGTCCAGGCGCACCGCGACCATCGCCGGCAGCAGCAGGCCCAGGCGGGCCAGCTCCACCGCGCCGGCATCGAAGGCGTCGCCGGCCGCCCAGCCGTCGGGCATGGGGCCGGGCTCGCGCAGGTAACCCAGCGAGGGCAGGGTATCGAAGGCAATGCCAGCCAGCGGCAGGCGCGCGCCTTCCGGTGCTTCCACGCCGAGCACGCGGGCGCGGGTCGCGGTCAGGAACAGGTAGTGGCGCTCGCGCGCGGCACCGGCGAACGTGGCAAAGCTGCTGGCAGTGGCGCTGTCCAGCGCGATCACCGCCAGGCGCTGGCCCTGGCCATCGTGGAGCAGTACCGGGCGACCGGCACGCAGTTCGGCCACCGCGCGTTCGCAGCGGATCGCGGCGGGATCGCCGAACAGGGAAGAGGCAGCAGGCATGGCAGGACCGGGGGAGGCGGACATCGCAGTCTCTATGGGGGCGCCGGCGTCGTATTCAACGTGGTGCGGCCAGTGGTCGCAGGCGGCCGTCAGTGCGGATGCTCTTCGGTCGCGTACGGGTCTTCCTCGCCGCTGCCCGGTGGCCGCAGCGTATAGCGCTTGTAGGTCCATTGGTACTGCGTCGGGTCGCGGCGGGCGATGCGCTCGATGCCGGCGTTGAGCGCGGTGGCCGCCACCTGCGGGTCCGGGTCGGCCACGGCCGGGTCGGTCGGCTCGATGTGCAGGGCGAATTCCATGTCCGGCCCAACGCGCTCGCACCAGCCATACAGCACGGTGGCGCCGGTGCGCTCGGCCAGCCGGTTGACCAGGGTCATGGTCAGTGCCTGCACGCCGAAGAACGGCACGAACACGCCATCGCCGGCCTTGGGCTGCTGGTCGGGCAGGATGCCGGTGGCGCCGCCGTCCTTGAGCACCTTGAACAGCTGGCGCACGGCCGGGCCTTCGGCGCGCACCTGCTGTACGTTCTGGCCGCCGCGCACCAGCTGAAGGAAGGCATCGCTGGCCTCGTCCTCCGGCGGCTTGTAGACGATGGCGATCTGCCCGCGCGAGGCCAGCCACTGGTTCAGCAGCTCCCAGTTGCCGAAGTGCGGCGCGGCCACGATCACGCCCTTGCCGCTGGCCAGGGCGGCGTCGTACAGGGCCTCGCCATGGCGCTGCTTCAGGTGCAGGCGCAGGTTGTCGGCCGGCGCCTGGCTCCACAGCCGCAGGGTTTCGATGGCCTGCAGCGCGGTGGAGCGCAGCAGATCACGGTGCAGGCGGTCGCGCGCGGCGCCATCCAGTTCCGGGTAGGCCAGTTCCAGGTTGCGCCGGGTGACGCGGCTCTCACGGGCATTGAGGGCGATCCATGCCCACGCCAGGGCGCGCGCGAACGCCCGCAGCAGCGGCCAGGGCAGGCGGGCGAACAGGGTGGTGGCGCGGTAGACCAGCCGGGCTTTGCGTTGCGGATTCATCGGCGCCAGTTTAGCCAAGGGCGCTGCTATCGTGGCCGGCCCTGTTCATTGGAAGCCCACGATGCTCGTCCTGATCCAGCGTGTCAGCCAGGCTGCCGTCCATGTCGACGATGAGGCCGTGGGGCAGATCGGCCCTGGCCTGTTGGCCCTGGTCGGCATGGAGCCGGGCGATACCGAGGCCCAGTTGCGGCGGATGGCCGAGCGCCTGCTGGGCTACCGGGTATTCGCCGACGAGGCCGGGAAGATGAACCGCTCGCTGCGCGATACCGGCGGCGGCCTGCTGCTGGTCAGCCAGTTCACCCTGGCCGCCGACACCCGTTCGGGCATGCGGCCGAGCTTCACCACGGCCGCGCCGCCGGAAGAGGCTGAACGCGGGTTCAACCGTTTTGTTGAGATCTGTCGTGAAAATCACGCGCCAGGGGTGGAAACGGGCCGATTTGGTGCCCATATGGTCGTCAGCCTGGTCAATGACGGTCCCGTGACCTTCCTTCTCCGGCCCTGAGCCTGCGGGACCACCGCCCGGCAGGCAGGGCCCCGGGCTGGTATAATGCTACGTTCCCTATTTCTCCCTGCCGGTGGCGCGAGCACTACATGGCCAACGAACGTCCTGCCCAATCCGAAATCAAGCAACTGATCAGCAAGGGCCTGGAACAGGGCTACCTGACCTACGCCGAAGTCAATGACCATCTGCCGGACGACATGGTCGACCCGGAACAGATCGAAGACATCATCGGCATGATCAACGGCATGGGCATCGATGTCCATGAAGTTGCGCCGGATGTGGAAACCCTGCTTCTCAACGATGGCAACACCGGCAACCGCGAAGTCGATGACACCGCGGCTGAAGAAGCTGCCGCTGCGCTGAGCGCGCTCGACACCGAAGGTGGCCGTACCACCGACCCGGTGCGCATGTACATGCGCGAAATGGGCACCGTCGAGCTGCTGACCCGCGAAGGCGAAATTGCCATCGCCAAGCGCATCGAGGAAGGCCTTTCGCAGGTCCAGGCGGCCCTGGGCCAGTTCCCGGTTTCGGTCGAGTCGCTGCTGAACGACTACGAAGCCCACAAGGAAGGCAAGAAGCGCCTGGCCGAAGTGATCGTCGGCTTCAACGACCTGGTCGACGAAGAGCCGGCGCCGCCGGCGGTCGCTGCCGATGACAGCGCCGATGCGGACGCCGAAGGCGACGAGGACGAGGACGACGATGTCGACGGTGGCGATGAAGAAGCCGCACCGACCGGTCCGGATCCGGAGGAAGTCGCCGCGCGCATGCAGGCGCTGAGCGATGCCTTCAACGCCTTCAAGAAGGCCGCGACCAAGGGCGACAAGAAGAACCTGCCGCGCCTGCGCGAAGAAATGTCGGCGGTGTTCGTCACCCTGAAGCTGCCGCTGCCGCTGACCGACGTGCTGACCAAGCAGCTGCGCGACACCATGGCATCGATCAAGGCCCATGAGCGCCGCGTGCTGAACCTGGCGACCGTTACCGCCCGCATGCCGCGCAAGGACTTCATCCGTTCCTGGGAAGGCAACCAGACCAACCTCGAGTGGGTGGAAGACGCACTGAAGCGCAAGCAGAAGTGGTCCTCGGCGCTGCGCGAAGTGAAGGACCAGATCATTGCCGAACAGCAGGCGACGATCGACATCGAGACGCTGACCCAGCTGGACCTGGAAGAGCTGAAGGAAATCAGCCGTGCCATGGCCTACGGTGAAGCCAAGGCGCGCAAGGCCAAGAAGGAAATGGTCGAGGCCAACCTGCGCCTGGTGATCTCGATCGCCAAGAAGTACACCAACCGTGGCCTGCAGTTCCTCGACCTGATCCAGGAAGGCAACATCGGCCTGATGAAGGCCGTGGACAAGTTCGAATACCGCCGCGGTTACAAGTTCTCGACCTATGCCACCTGGTGGATCCGCCAGGCGATCACCCGCTCGATCGCCGACCAGGCACGCACCATCCGTATTCCGGTGCACATGATCGAGACGATCAACAAGTTGAACCGCATTTCCCGCCAGATGCTCCAGCAGTACGGCCGCGAGGCTACGCCGGAGGAGCTGGCCAAGGAAATGGACATGCCGGAAGACAAGATCCGCAAGGTGATGAAGATCGCCAAGGAGCCGATCTCGATGGAAACCCCGATCGGCGACGACGAGGATTCCCATCTGGGCGACTTCATCGAGGACACCAACGTGGAGTCCCCGATCGAGAACACCACCAACATCAATCTGTCTGAAACCGTGCGCGACGTCCTGGCCGGCCTCACCCCGAGGGAAGCCAAGGTGCTGCGCATGCGCTTCGGCATCGACATGAACACCGACCACACGTTGGAAGAGGTCGGCAAGCAGTTCGACGTTACCCGCGAGCGCATCCGCCAGATCGAAGCGAAGGCCCTGCGCAAGCTGCGTCACCCGAGCCGCTCGGAGCAGCTGCGCAGCTTCCTGGATATCGATTGATTTCCAGCGGCTGTTGAAGCGTTGAGAGGAACCCCGCCTGGTGCGGGGTTTTTCTTTTTGGGGGGTGTGTGCTTTCTGTAGAGTCGAGCCATGCTCGGCTGCTGTTCGTGATGACGTATCCGGCGGGTCTTCTTAACGGGCGTCGGCTGCTTGCCGCACCTTGTGACGCAACTGGCCCGAGAATTGTTGAGGCCTTCGCTGCGATTCGCTGCCGGGGGAAGTGGTCATTCAGCCGAAACCCCAAGTGCCTCAATGAAATGAGTAGCCGCATGTGAGTGATAAGCGCACGCAATGTCGCATTCACCAATTGAAGCCTCTAGCCTTCCTTCCACACAGTCCTCCCCAGGTGCTCAACACACCGTCGTAGGCGGACTGTCCGCCGCAACAGCAGGCAATCCAAGGTCAAACCGCAACTCTCGCCATTTCGGTGAGCCCAAGGGTTTCTGGCCGGGTGGCGCGCAGCCATACAAGACCCTGCAAGGGGGAAAGCTGCGGGCGGCCCTACGACCGTGTTGAAGCGCCCGGTCGCCTCTCTCAACAGGGGGCGGAAGAGGTACAACGAATCGTAGGAGAGTGAGTATGGAGCTGACGGAAATTGCTGCCGGGCACGGTAGACGTGAATCGGACGCGCATGACTGCGCGTTTGCGCCGCTACTGGATTGGGAAGATGTGATGCGCGACGAGCGCGAGGATTCACCGGGATTCGCCCGAAGAGCGACGCTGGCGTTGCTGACGCAGTCGGGTGCTGGGTTGCTTGCGGGCTTCGGCGGCGACAAGCAGAAGGGGCTGGAAGAGGCCAGGAGGACGGTGGCGCTGTTCCAGGCACACCTGCGGCGGCAGCTGTGGTTTACGGACGTGGCGGAGAAGCGGTTGGGGCGGGTTGCTGAGGCTCTTGCTGCTGCCGGGTAGCCGATCAAGCG
The DNA here is from genome assembly GCF_059372275.1 of Stenotrophomonas sp. YJH_SMC_14-1. Taxonomy (NCBI): domain Bacteria; kingdom Pseudomonadati; phylum Pseudomonadota; class Gammaproteobacteria; order Lysobacterales; family Lysobacteraceae; genus Stenotrophomonas; species Stenotrophomonas sp. YJH_SMC_14-1. Next base: position 229,646 of record NZ_JCAFVK010000005.1, on the reverse strand, counting down.
CAGCCTCCACTACACTGTGAGGCTGCGCAGGGCCTATAGCTCAACGGTTAGAGCAGGGGACTCATAATCCCTTGGTTTCAGGTTCGAATCCTGATGGGCCCACCACATTGACGTCCAATGGCGTCCCTGAGGCCATCGTGGTGCTTGATTCATGGCCGCATCCAGCGATATTCAGCGGCGTCCAATTGCATCCACAGAAAAGTGAGTCAGGCTGAGTGTCGGCGGGCGAGAGGCCCTGGACGACTCACAGTCTCTCACCTTTGTCTGGGGGCAATGAACCATCAGCTGTGAAGGGCGCCCTCCTAGGGGTAGCGCGGCGCCATCGTGCTCGCTCTCGCTGCGGCGGGACGTACGGGCTTGGTGCCGTCCGGCCGCAATCATGTCGGCCTGCAGCATGCTGGGTGCCACGACCTTGAGTGGGTTTCCATGGGCAAACGCCCCGATCGCGATTCCTCGCAATCGGGGCCTATGTTTCAGCGGGTCCCTGTATGCAAGCGCCAGCCAGGGTTATAGCGGGTTGCGGAAGCTGGTGAGAACAGCAGGCCATCCGTTGCCTGCCCGTACCGGATTTCCACATCATCATTCGCCGACTGGATGAGTATGTCGGTGCGCCCGTCGCCATCGAAGTCGTTGGTCAGCAAGTGATGCCCAGGGCTCCAGCTGGAGACGCTCTGCGCGGAGAACCGAAGACCATCACTGGCTTGGCCGTAGCGGATTTCGGAGTGTCCGTTCGCTGCATAGATCACAACGTCGTCTCTGCCGTCGCCATTGAAATCACCCGTCAACAGCGTGTGCCCGGTGGACCATAGGTCGGCCGTGCTCGGTGCAAAGCGCAAACCGCCGTTCATCTGCCCATAGCGGATCTCAGTGGCGCCGTCGGCGGCATAAATCAGCACATCGCTGTATCCATCGCCGTTGAAATCCGCAATCTTCAATGTATGGCCAGCCCGCCATTGATCATGCTGACCGGGTTCTGCGCGCAGTCCGTCGGTGGCCTGTCCGTAGAAGAGGTCGACCTCACCGTTGGGTCCATACAGCAACAGGTCATCAAGGCCGTCGCCATTGAAGTCGCCAACATGTGGGCGGCTGCCCAGGGCGACCTGCCGTTGCGATTGTGGGGCGAAGCGCAATCCGCGATCACTGCCTCCGTAGCGGATCTCGAGAGCGCCGCTGTCCTGCAGGATGAGTACGTCGCTCCGTCCATCACCGTTGAAATCTCCTGCCATCAATTGACTGCCCACATTCCATGCAGTGCGTGATGGAAGATGTTCGGTGAATCGAGCGTCAGGACGTCCATAGTGGAGCCGTACGCTACCGTCGCCGCCGTGCACCAGCAGATCGGAGAACCCATCGGCGTCGAAGTCGCCACTGACCAGTTTGGCCGAGGTTGCCCATGGCGCCGAGGGGGCATCCGTCAGCGAATGGGTCACCAGGCCCGCATGGGGGGCCAGCTGTCCGGTCGCCACCGACGCGCTGCCAGAGGGTGGGTTGTACAGGATGACGTCGCCGCCACCATCGCCGTTGTAGTCCACAGAGCGCACTGCAGCGCAACTGCCATTGGCGCGGCGGAGACTTCCGGCATGATCGCCTCGCGCAGGACATGTTCGTGGTGCCAACTGCTCCACCTTGACCCAATCGACATGAAAATCTGCAGGCAGAACGGTGTTGGATGTCATCCGATTGTTGATGCCTCCAGGTGTTGTAGTCGGAGGTGCAAGATTAGTATTCAGATTCACGAGCATTGGAACGCTCGGAATATTCAGTGTTGTTCGATAGAACTCCACTCCATCCACAGAGTATGCGATGTGGATGGGGCTCCACTCTGCGGAGAACACATGATAGTTGCTGGAATAGTCGACAGATCCAAGCTTGGTGTAGGCTGAAAGCGTTGCATCCGCCACTGCGGTGGAGCAATCGGCAGGGTTCGTAAACCAGTAATGTTGCACATTGATCGTGCGCGGGTCGGACTTCTGCAGCCCAGTGGCCTCAAAGATATCTATCTCACCGCATGCAGGCCCATATGACACCAGCCAGAATGCGGGAATGACGCCTGGCGTGTTAGTCATTTTCACACGGGCAGAGTAGCGACCATAGGTGAAGTACCTAGGGTAGTAGATGCCACCTGTCTGATAGAACGGGAAGGTGTCTTGGACATCACCGCGGAAGACAGCATCTCCTTGGGCCACGAACGCATTTCCAGGCTTGTAGGTGTACGACACTTTCCCGGACTTGTCGGTCACATCCCCTGCCCACGGGATCCAGTAGCTGAGACTAGGGTCATCGAAATGCTCTTCCATGACGGTGATCCACTCATTCTCTGTATTCTGCGCTTGTGCAGCTGACACGACTGAAGTCGCAACCGATGCGGCGAGTACAAGCTTCCTTAACATTGCCAATTCCCTGATGTAGAGCCGCGGGATGCGACCGCCTGTGAGTTTGACAGTTTGGCGGTGACTTCTTAGTGGCCAGGGCTTGGGGATGAGCCGTGTCCGCGGATTGATTGCAAGCGAAGTGTCTCGGAGAGCGGATTACGATAGTCGAACCGACTAGATGCCAGAACTGGATCCCTCGGCCTAGAGGCTCGGGAAGTGAGTCGATTAGTGAGTCAAAAGTGGATTGAAGTGGATTGAATATCAATCAAATCAATTGTTTACTTTGTTTCTGCGGTTGCTGGTGGGCCACCAACCGACCTCGCCTGACCGATCGCAGGTCTCATCGCTCCCCAGCGCGACCTGCAGCGTCGGTACCATCTGATCCGCACACAGGGATCGACCATGCCCAACACCGATACACCGGTGGAAGACTTCACCACCGAAATCGAAGACAGCCGGCACCTGTTCGCCTGGTGCCTGGTTCACTATGGCCAGGTGCCCGAGGCGCAGGCGCTCGAACAGGCACGGAAGCGCTATCCCGACCAGAGCCCCGGCCGCGAATACGAACACGCGCTGATCTTCCACGACGAGCCCTGGCACTGGGCGATGCTGCACATGAAGGGCGAAAGGTATTGGCAGCAGCACCCGGAACTGGCGGAGCCGTCGCTGGACTACGAAGCCGAATCGGACGCACTGTGCCTGGCCCGTGGTGAGCAGGTGCCACTGCTGGATGAGGACGAGTACCTGGGCGCGCTCGCGCATGCACGCCACATGCGTGCATGGACGCTGGTCCATCAGGCGGGTCGTTCGCCGGATGAAGCGCGCCAGGAGGCGCTTGGTCACTACGCGTATCATCCGCGCCATCATCGCGGGCGATTTCAGGTTCACGATCCGCGTGAGGGCTGGTGCCATGTGATGAGCGCATTGCATGGCAACGACTACTGGGCGCGACCAGAGCTGCGGGAACCGCCACAGGCCTATTGGAGCGAGTCCCGCGCCTTTGTTTCGGCGCAGGGAATCCGCTTGCCGGACCCTCCGGGCTGAGGCCTGCTCAGCCAGCGAAGGCGCAGCGCCATCGATCACCGCACTCTGTGCCGAATGACACATGCCCTGCCATTTCTGCTGGCGGGAAGATGGCGGCATCCTGAAGTGGAGTGATCTGATGCCTGGTACGCTCAGTCGTCGCACCTTCCTGGCCAATGCCGCGGCTGTTCCGGCGGCCACGCTCATGCCCACCGGTGTTGCCACGGCGGCGCAGCCCACCGTCACCACCGGGAACCTGATCGAAGCGGAGCGCGGCGTGATCCGCTCGGCCATGCAAGGCAGCGGCATCGGTGCCGCTGCCGTCTGCCTGGTCGAAGGCGGGCAGGTGCGCTGGACTGAAGGCTTCGGTCACGTATCAGGCCAGGGTCGCGCGGCCGCGGACGCCAGCACGATGTTCAGCATCCAGTCCACCTCGAAGAATTTCGCGGCGGTGGCGGTGCTGTTGGCCGTGCAGGACGGCATCCTTGATCTGGATGCGCCCATTACCCGCTATCTGCCGTCGTTCACCGTGCGCAGTCGCTTCGAGCATTCCCCGCAGGAGCGCATCACCCTGCGCCTGCTGCTTGCCAACCGCGCGGGATTCACGCACGAGGCGCCGCTGGGCAACAATTACGAACCGGCGTCACCGGGCTTTGATGCGCACGTCCGCAGCATCTCGCAGACATGGCTGCGCTTTCCGGTGGGTACGCGCTATCGCTATTCCAACCTGGGCTTCGACCTTGCCGGTCATGTCCTTGAGCAGGTTGCGGGCATCGGCTATCCGGCCTGGCTGCAGCGCCGGATCTTCGAGCCACTGGGAATGCACGACAGTACGGCCGATGCGTCGGTCTACCTGGCAAGCAAGGGGCGGGCACTGGGAACCCAGGAAGGCCATGCGCAGGTGCCGCCGGTGACGCCGCTGGTGGTGTCGGGAGGTGTCTGGACCAGTGCTGCCGACATGGCGAAGTATCTTGGCTTCCTGCTCGGTGGCGGCCAAGCCGGCGCGCAGCAGCTGCTCGAGCCCCATCTCTGGGACGAGATGCATGGCTTCGGCCTGGGCGGTGACTACGGGCTCGGCGTAATGCGCAGCGAACGGCTCTACGGCAGTACGCCGGTGCGGCTGCTTCACCATCGCGGCGGAGGCTTCGGATTCGGGTGCGTGTTCACCTACTGCAGGCAGGCCAACGCTGGATTTGCCGCGATGTTCAACCGCGCGACGTCCGCGGGGTACGGCATCGGCGAGCGTCTGATCGATCAGCTGCTGTCGGCGCGTTTCGGGCCCCGCCAGCCGCGTGTGCCCCTATCGTCCCTGGCGCCGATCAGGTTGAACCAGGACCAGATCCAGCGGATGGCGGGAGACTGGATAGGGCGCAGCGGCAAGGCGAAGATCGTGGTTGCCGGAAGCGGTGAACTGCAACTGCATCGTGGGGCGCAAGCTGTGGGCAGACGGTTTGCGGCCATCGACGGCGACCAACTGTTCACCGCGGACACCGATGGAGAGGTTGCGACGTACCGTCACCATGCGGCGACGGAGATGCTGCCGGCGCACCTGGAATGTACGAACGGCGAGGATAGCCTGGACCAGAACGATCCCATCGATGGGTCCACCGGGCCGCAGGCGTCCCATTGGCAACCCTGGCTGGGGCGCTATCGCATCGACCAATGGGGAAAACCGTCGATGTCCGTTGTGCTGGAGCAGCGACAGGGCTGGCTGTACATCAATGGCATCCGCCTGGTCACTGAAGTGGAGCCAGGCCTGCTGTTCACCAGCGATGGCGAAGCGGTGGATTTCCGCAGCTCCCAGCCGACATGGCGCAACCTGCGTCTGCAGCGCGTCCAGCCCGTGGGCCAGGGATGACGGCGGCATGCCGCGTGCTCATCCGCGCCGCCCACGCCCATCGATGCTGTAGCGCCCCGCCCCGGTGCAGGCCAGCAGCAGGAAGCCACCTGCCAGCCCCAGGTTCTTCAGGAACATGATCTGCTGGGTCGGGTCGGCAACGTTGTGGTGGAAGATGAAGGCGGTGACCAGGCTGAAGCCTGCCAGCACGATCGATACCAGCCGGGTCTGGAAGCCCAGCAGGATGCACAGGCCGCTGCCGATCTCAAAGGCGATGGTAGGCCACAGCAGGATGCCGGGTACCCCCATCGCTTCCATGTAGCCCTGGGTACCGTTGAGGTCGCCGAGCTTGCCGATGCCGGACACCAGGAACAGCGCCATCAGCAGGATGCGCGCAAGCAGGTAGGCGAGCGAATGCGATGAGTTGCTCACGTCGAAGTCCTCGGAGATGGCTGCCGAAGGCGATCGGAGCCCACCGGCAGTGAAGCCCGTGTCTACGTACCGGGCAAGGCGGCTTGACAGCTGGCCGGCCGCAGGACACCTTTCCATCATGACGATCGATATTGAATCGCTCAGCCTTCGGGAGCTGGGCGCCTTGGTGGTTGCCGCTGAACAGCGGAAACAGCTCATTTCCAGCCGCCGTCCGGCCAGCGCGGTGCGGCGGATGTTGAAGGCTGCCGCGGCCGAAGCCGGCTACACCCTCGAAGAACTCTTCGGTGGCGAAGCCTCGGAAACACCTGCGCCCGCCCGCAAACCCGCCCGCCGTAAATCCGGCAAAGTCGCGCCCAAGTATCGCGACCCGGAATACAAGCGCCTGACCTGGACCGGTCGCGGGCGCATGCCGCGCTGGTTGGCGTCCAAGGTCTCGATGGGCCACAAGGCCACCGATTTCCTGATTCCTGGTTTGGCCAGGCCGACCGCTGGCAAGACCAGCACCATCGGCAAGCGGACTGTCATCAAGAAGGGATGAGGCTGCAGCACTGCTACCCTGCCCGGATCTTTCAACCAAGGAGCACCGGATGGCACACGAGGGTGGCATGACGATCACGCCGAAAGTCCTGTACACAGCCGCAGGCGTGGCCGTGCTGGTCAGCCTGTTGGCCTGGGCGGTGGAGTGGAGCGGGATGGCCTATGTCTGCCCATACTGCCGCGTACAACGCACTGTCATCGGTGTGCTGGGCGTGCTGACATTGTTCGCGCGGCCGGGGAGCCTCATCGTGCCCTGGTTGTCGTACACAGCGGGCGGCTTCGCGTTCGTGGTTGCAGCGATGCAGCACTTCAATGGCTGGAAGCGCATTTCCGCCGGTGATTTCAGTTTCAACGCGCAGTGGTACATCGACCCGTGGCTGCTGTCAGGCTGCGCGATGCTGATCCTGGTAGCGCAGCTGATGCTGGTGCAGGCCGCCTGCCGGCGCAGCTTGCGCTGAGTGTTTCCCCCCATGGCGTGGAACTACCCGTTCTGGAATAGCGCCAACTGCGCAGCAAACGCGCGCTGATAGGCGGGACGCTGCGTCGCCCGTGCCACATAGGCCACAAGCAGCGGGTACTCGTCGAGCAGGCCGCTGCTCTTCAGGCGCAGCAGTACCGAGACCATCATCAGGTCGCCCACGCTGAACCCGCCGTCCAGCCACGCTGCCGCGCCCAACCACGCGGACAGTTGCGAGAGACGCATCCGCACGCGCTCGTCCAGCATCACCAATCGCTGTGCATACCAGGGCTGTTTGCGCTCCAGCACCCAGGCCATCGAGCGCTCGACGATGGGTGGCTCCACCGTATTCAACGCGGCGAACACCCACATGACTGCGCGCATGCGTGCATCCGGACCGACGGGCAGCAGGCCGGCATGCTGTTCGGCCAGGTGCAGGACGATCGCGCCGGATTCGAACAGGACCTGGTCGCCCTCCTGCCAGGTGGGAATCTGTCCGAAGGGATTCCGCGCCAGGTGGGCAGGTTGCTTCATTTCGGCGAAGGTCAGCAGCTGCACGTCATAGGGCACGCCCAGTTCCTCCAGCGCCCAGCGCACGCGCATGTCACGGGCCAGGCCCTGGCCGCGGTCGGGGGAGGTGGCAAAGGCGGTGAGGATGGGGGACATCGCGGCGCTCCTGCAGGCGGGAAGGCCTGTCTCTTCTGTTCCGACGAACGACGAGGACGGAAATCGACATCCCTCGATGCGCTCTTCACCCCGCCCGATGCAGTTTCCGGTACTGGTCCGGCGTGCACTGTGCGTGCCGCTTGAACATCTCTGCGAAGGCGCTGACGCCGGAGTAGCCCAGCTCCTCGGCAATCCGGCTGATCGGCCGGCGTGTGCACAGCGCTTCGGTGGCACGCACGAACTTCACCCGACCGCGCCAGTCACCGAGTGACATGCCCAGCTCGCTGCGTGCCATGCGCTCCAGCTTGCGTACGCTCATATGATGTCGCTGCGCGATATCGGCGACCGACTCGGCTGCGGACAGGTGCTTCTCCACATACGCCATCACCTGCTTCAACACATCGCTGCTGGCGATTGGCAGGAAGCTGGGCAGCACTGCGGCATTGAGGATCTGGTCGATCACCACGGCGGCCATGCGCCGCTGGGCCGGCGTCCGCGGATCGGTCACGCCCTGTCGCGCCAGCTCGTGCAGCAGCTCGCGCAGCAATGGGCTGACTTCCAGCGCACTGCAGCGCTCGGGCAGGCGGCGTGACAACGCCGGCGACAGGTAGGCCGAGCGATAGGCCAGCCGCGACCGGTTGCGCGAATAGTGGGGCATTCCCGGTGGGATCCAGATCGCGTAATGGGGTGGGGACACCATCCACTCGCCGTCGATCTTCATCTCCATCACCCCTTGTGCGACGAAGTTGAACTGGCCCCAAGGATGGCTGTGCGTGCCCCAATCGGTGGGCTCCATCGCACCCTGCCGGAAGTAGACCGGACCGGGCAGCTGGCGGAAGGTGGGGATGGGCTCCATCGGTTGCCGCAACCCGGGGTCGGAGTGACGCATTTTCAGGATGTCCTCGATATGCGCCAAGCGTACGCTGGCCACTCTTCCACGTACACCCACGCTCTTGAACTACCTCTTCCCGATACTCGCCTGCCTGCTGTGGGGCGCGAACACCATCGTGACCAAGCTGGCCTCGGGCTCGGTCGGTCCCATCGATATTGGCTTCTTCCGCTGGCTGGTGGCGGCCATTGTCCTGTTGCCCTTCGCGTTGCCGCGGCTGCGCAACAACCTGCAGACCGTGCGCGCCAACCTTGGCCGCTTCCTGGTGCTGGGGTGCCTGGGTGGGGTGATGTACCAGTGCCTTGCGTACTATGCGGCGCACTTCACCTCGGCCACCAACATGGGCGTCATCCAGGCGTTGATTCCACTGATTGCACTGGCGTTGTCGCGCGTGTTCATGGGGCATCCGGTGCGCGGTACCTCCATTGCCGGTGCGGTGATTTCCACTGTCGGCGTGGTGGCGGTGGTCTCGCAGGGCGACCTGGCACGACTGGCCGCTCAGGGCGTGAACCGCGGTGATGCGATCATGCTGATCGGTGCGTTGGCCTTTGCCGCCTACAACGTGCTGATGCAGCGCTGGAAGATCCCGCTGACGGTGCTGGAATCATTGTTCCTGCAGGCCACCGCCGCGTCGCTGATCCTGTTGCCGGCGCAGCTGCTGGTCGGTACCGGGGTGAACAATCTCACTGCGGTCGGCTGCATCGGGTTTGCGGCAGTATGCGCGTCGATCCTGGCCCCACTGACCTGGATGACCGGATTGTCACGGTTGGGCGCAGCGCGTGTCTCCGGCTTCTTCAACCTGGTGCCGATCGTGACCGCCGCACTGGCCGTGCTGTTGCTGGGCGAATCGCTCAGTGGCTGGGTACTGGCGGGGGGGCGTGCTGGCGGTATCCGGTGTGTTGTTCGCTGAGTACGCAGCGAAGCGGTCCATTGCCAGGCAGGGTATTGAAGCGACCTGATGCTGCTCGCATCGGCGTATCGCGCCCGGAGCCATGCACGCCCGGTGCACGAACCCTGCACATGTACAGATATGGCTGTGCTTCAGTCTGGCAGCCCCGTCCCAGCATGAAGAGAGAACAGATGAACACGCCTGGCAAGCCGAAACCCACTTGGAAGCAATGGCATGTGCTGCTGGTAATCCTGGCAATTGCGTTGCTGGTTACTCTGATCATCGTTATCGCACCGTGGTGACGAAGGCTCCGTGCGCTCAGATTCCGTGAACGTCGATGAAGTGCGAAATGAAGAAGTCAGCACGGGTTTCGCATGGTGATGCATGCATCAATTCGCGCTCACCAGATCGGCACACGCGGACGTACACAGTGGAGTCGAAGGCAATGCAAACGCACTGCCATTCCCCAACATTCGAGCGAACAGGAGCGACTACATATGAGCACCCAGTCCACCATCGAACATCGCCTCAACGACCTGATCGAGATCGCCCGTGATGGCAAGTCCTTCTATGAGGAAGCCGCAACGAAGGTAAAGGATGCCGAACTGTCGGCACTGTTCACCCGTATCGCCGGGGTCAAGGCGCGGATCGTCGCGGCGCTCAGCGGTTCGGTTGCCGCCAGCGGCGGCAAGCCGGCCGAGCACGGCACCATGGTCGGTTCGATGCAGCAGTTCTACGGCAAGGTGCGCGCCGCGTTTGGTGATACCAACTACGGCTACGTGGCCGAACTGGAAGAATCCGAAGACCGCCTGCTGGGCGCGTTCAAGGATGTGCTGCAGGACAACGATCTGCCGCCGGCGGTGCGCCAGGAAGTGACCCAGCTGCTGCCGGATGTGCAGGAGTGCCACAACGTCATGCGGGCACGCAAGCACGCCATGAAGGCTGCCTGAGGTCCAGCGCCGGGCGGCCCATCGCGGCCGTCGAGGCCCGGAGGCGCATGATGGTCCGGGAACCTTCGCAGCCCGCAAGGGCTGCGAGGGGCCGGGCGTCCCGCCCCGTTTCCATGGTTATACTTGGCCGAGTCCAGGGAACAGGCACGGCATGACGAAGGGGGCTTCGTCCATCATCAACGTCAACCGCCAACCGGATGCAGCCGCGTCCGGTTTTCTGCGTGTGCGCGGTTTGCCGTGATGTGTGCCTCGCCGGTCTTTCCGGTACCTGGTCCTGGTTGTCCCATCGCCATCCATTGCGAACAGGTCCACTGACGATGCGTCGAGTTAATGCACTTTCCGCGATGATGTTGCTGGGCACGGTTGTGGGAAGTGCGGGGGCGCAGTCCTACAGCAAGACCAACGTCATCACCTATCACGATGATCTGTCGAAGTGGGTGCTTGGCCAGGTCCGGACGTCGGTCAACCAGGACACGGGCCGGACCGAGTCCCAGGTGGATTATGACCCGGCCACCGCGAAGCCCCAGCGGATCCATGCCTTCGGCCAGCTCCAGCAGACCATTCACTACAACAGCGACGGTACCGTTCGCGCCGTGGTGGACGGGCGTGGCAATACGGTGAGCCTGTTCGGCTGGAAGCGCGGTATCCCCGGGAACATCCAGTATGCGGATGGTTCGACCCAGTCTGCCGGCGTGGATGACAATGGCTGGATACGCTGGATCACCGATGGCCGGGGCAACACCACGCGTTACGACTACGACGCGATGGGGCGCATGTCGCTGGTCGACTACCCCGACGGCGATACGGTGGACTGGGCGTCCACCACGACACAGTTTGCCCAGGTGGGCGGCGCCGAGTACGGCATTCCTGCCGGTCATTGGCGGCAGACGGTCAGCACCGGCAATGCGCGCAAGGTCACCTACTACGATGCGCTGTGGCGCCCATTGCTGGTGCGCGAGTACGACGCGGGCAATGAAGCCGGCACGCAGCGGGCCTCGGTGACCGCCTATGACACGGCAGGGCGGGTCACCTTCCAGTCCTATCCTGTCGCGGGGGTCGGTACGGTCCAGGACGCCGGAACTGGCGTCCGTACGACGTACGACGCACTTGGGCGGGTGGTCCAGGTCAGCCAGGATTCCGAGATTGGCGCGCTGGTCAGCACAACCGAGTACCTGCCGGGGCGGCGCGTGCGCACGACCAATGCCAGGGGTATCCCGACCGTCGTGACCTACACCGGTGCAGATGCCGCGAAGCTTGACTGGCCGGTACGTATCGAACTGGCAGAGGGAGCCGTGCTGGATATCCCGCGGGACGTCTTCGGCAAGCCGACGTCGATCACCCGCAGGGCCAGCAATGGTTCGGTGACGTCGACCCGGCGCTATGTCTACGATGCGGCGCAGCGGTTGTGCAAGATGATCGAACCGGAAACCGGCGCCACCGTATTCGACTACGACGCCGCATCGAACCCGGTTGGAAGCGCGCAGGGGTTGGACCTGTCCGATGCAGGCAACTGCAACCAGGACATTGCCGCGGCGAGCGGGCGCCGGGTGGTGCGTTCCTATGACGCACGCAACCGGCTCGCATCACTGCAGTTCCCCGACGGCAATGGCAACCAGCGCTGGAGCTACTGGCCCGATGGCCTGGTCAAGCAGGTCACCACGTTGAACGCCGGGGTGGAGACGCACAACAGCTATGCGTACAACCGTCGCGGGCTGCTCATCGGTGAGGTGCAGAGCCCCACCGATGGCGAAGCGCTGGCGATGGGGTATGCCTACGACGCACTGGGCAACCTGTCCGCGCATCGCTATCCCTCCGGCAACGTGGTCGCGTATGCGCCCAACGCGCTGGGACAGGCCGGGCAGGCGGGCTCCTACGCCGCTGGCGTGGTCTATTACCCCAACGGGGCGATTCGTCAGTTCACCTATGGCAACGGTATTGTCCACACGATGGTGCAGAACGCGCGCCAGTTGCCGGATGAAAGCCAGGACACCCTTGGCGCAACCCGGATCCTCAGCGACGGCTACGACTACGATGCGGTCGGCAATGTGATGGCAATCACTGACGGTGCCACGGGCCGCAACCAGCGTGGCAACCGCAATCTGGGCTATGACGCGCTGGATCGGCTCGTTTCGGCTTCCTCGCCCATGTTCGGCTCGGCGAGCTACAGCTATGACGCGTTGGACAACCTCACGCGGGTGACGATTCTCGGCCGTGACCATCACTACTGCTATGACAACGCCTGGCGCTTGACCAACGTGAAGATCAACGGGTGCGGAGGGGCAACCGTGGTCGGCCTGGCCTACGATGCCCAAGGCAATCTGCGGGCGAAGAACGGACAGCCGTTCACCTTCGACTTCGGCAACCGGCTGCGTGCGGCGGCAGGTTCCGAGAGCTACCGTTACGACGCTGACGGTCGCCGCACACAGACAGATTCATCGTTCGGACGGATCACCTCGATGTACGACCACGCCGGCGTCCTCCGCTACCAGGCGAGCGAGCGCGAGGACAAGCGGACCGATTACATCACGCTGGGCGGAAGCCTGGTCGCCAAGGCAATGGTGCCGATGCGGCGTTCGCCGGCCGCGAAGGACTTCGTTGGGTGGTCGCCTGTGGCCTCTGCCGTCCGCTACGTCGTCGAGGAAAGCGTGGACGGGGTGACCTGGACCACGGTCTACGAAGGCAACGCCGCGAACTGGACGTCTGCCGCACGCCCTGCCACCAGCTATGCGTATCGCGTGCTTGCCTGTGGCGCCACGGGGAGCTGCACGCCGGTGTCCGATGTCTCGCATGTCCAGCGTCCGCAGGGTGACATCGTGCCCCTGCTGTACCAGCTGCTGCTGGGCTGAGCGTAGCGGGCTGCACCGGCCGCAGTGGACCGTCAACCGGTTGTTCATGACAGGGGAAGGAAGAACATGGCTGGAGTACGTGCTGTATCGCGCCCGCGTGGCGCCATCGGCGGCAAGGTCCTGCTGGCGGTGGTGGCAGTGCTGGGAACTGGCCTGGCCTCAACGGCAAATGCTGAGCCTTACAATCTGGAAGGCCATCGGATCGTATCCGTCGCAACTGGCTGGGGCGGGGAAGGGTTCTACCTGGTGACGCAAGGTGTGCTTCCAGCGGGCTCGGATTGTGGGGGTGGCAATCGCTTCATTCTCCTCAATGATCATCCAATGCAGAGGGAGATGGTCTCGATGCTGCTCATCGCCTGGCAGAACAAGCTGCGTGTCGGATTGCGTGTCGACGGCTGCACCTCCGGGGTAATGCAGCTGAGGGCCGTGACGATGCCTGAGGCCTGATGTCTGAATCCACAGGGGAACTACATGATGATGAGTGACGCGACGCCGGGCTTCCGCAGGAGGTTGGGAGCGGGGTTGGCCTTGACGTTGGCCTTGTGCCTGTCTGCACCACTGAAGGCGGAGCCAACCAGCGATCAGATGACGATTCTGTCGCTGCGGCCGTACATGGACGGCCCGGCGGGAATTGTGTACGTGCATGTTTCGAGTACGGCTTTCTGCAATACCGATACCTTTGCAATCGACATGTCCCGGCCGGGAGCCAAGGAAGCCTACGCGGCGGCGTTGGCAGCGCTGACATCGGGGAAGAATGTCCGGCTCGAGGCGTTCAACTCCACCGGGTGCAATGGCTGGGCGACCCGGCTCCAGTCGATCTTCATTCACGCGTAACCCTCCACGGATGGATCCAGGACGCGATGATCCTGGGGTATCGCGCATGGCCCTGGGGCGTGGATAAAAAAGGGGCGGCCCTGAGGCCGCCCCAAACCGTCAGGAGAACACGCGTCTAGAAGCGAACCGACCAGCGCATGTTGGCGCTGTGGTCGCGGCTTTCACTGCCGTACTGGCCGCTGTAGCCCAGCTCCAGCTGCTGGCGCGGGGTCAGCCAGGCCGACAGCCCCAGCTCGGCCACAACGGCGCTGTCGGCAATCGGGGCGCCTTCGACCGCGAAGGTGGTGGTGCTGTTGGCGAATGCGAGGTCGGCCAGCTGGCTGCGGTCACCCGAGGCACGACGGTAGCCCACGCCCCCACGCAGGTGCAGCCAGCTGTCCTGCTGGAACGATGCCTTCAGGCCCTTGTCGAAGCGCAGGCCAGCGGTGGCGATCGTGGTGCCGGTGTCGTCCACCTTGCCGTGCAGGGCGGCTGCACCACCGCGCTCGTTGATCTGCTTCAGGTCCACCTCCACGCGCGCGACCTGCAGGTAGGGTTCCAGCCCGGCCTCCGGGCCACCAAAGCGGTAGCCGGCTTCGATGAAGGCCTGGCGGGTATGCGCGTTGTAGCGGGCGCTCAGGCTGTCTCTGAACCCTGCGAAGTCGACATCGCGGGTGCTCTTCACCTTGTGCTTGCTCCAGGCGACGCCGCCACGCAGGCCGAGGCCGCCCCAGTTGTGACTGGCATATGCACCGAAGTGGGTGTTGTCGATCTTCGACTTGGCACGAAGCGCCTGCTGCTTGACGTCGGTGCGGCCGGTGCCAGCCAGCACGCCGACCTGCCAGCCAGAGAACTCGTGGTCGATACCGGCCAGCAGGCCGTTGCTGTTGGCTTCGGTGCGGGCGGCATTGCTGTTGCCGTCCAGCCTGCTGTTGCCGCCCAGAGCCTGCACCCAGGCGCCGGTGGCGTCGCCCGCATCGGCACCTGGCGCGACTGCACCTGCACGGCGGGACAGCACGGCATCGCGAACGTAGCGGCTGCCTTCCACCAGTGCGAGCGGCGTGGCTGCGTGCAGTTCGCCGCTGAGGCCGTCGAGCACGCCGCCGACCTGCTGCGGGAACAGCTGGGTCAGCGGCCTGGGCAGGCCCTGGTTGATTGCCAGCAGGTCCGCCGCGGCGGCCACCGCGCGCTGGTTCGGGGTGGTGGCGGCGCTGGCCAGCGAGGCACCGCGTGCCACGTCGATGCGGGTGCCATTGGTGCCGTAGGCGAGGCTGAACTGCAGGAACGGCGAGAACGCGCTGAAGTCGGTTTTCGCGAACTGGCCGTTGATGCCACCGTCGGCGCGGATGAAGTTGAACTGCTCGCCGAGATAGTAGATGCCTGGTTCCGGCAACGCGACCAGCGTGCCGCCGAGGGTGGCGGTACCGGTCACGTGCAACTGGTCGCTGTGCCCGCCAGGCGCGAGTTCGGCGGCGTAGACGCCGGTCGCGCCCTGCACGTAGTCGCCGTTGATGGTCAGCGTGCCGATCGAATTGCCGGGCGCGATGGTGCCGTCCACTCGGGTGCTGCCCAACGTGCCGATACCCTTCAGCAGGCCGTTGCTGCCGACCGTGGTGGTGCCGCCGGTCTGCATGCCATTGAAGGACACCACGCCGCCATTGACGGTCAGGTTCCCGTCCTTCAGAACGCCGCTGGCGCTGACCGTGCTGACGCCACCGGTGGTGGTGAGTGCGGTGGAGACCAGGCTGCCGTTGAGCAGGAACCGGCCGCCTTGCACATCGACTGCCGAGGTGAGGGTGTTGCTGCCGTTCAACTCCAGCGTACCCTCGCGCAGCACCGCGCCGTTGAAGCTGTTGTCGCCGCTCAGGCGCAGCCAACCGATGCCGGATTTGGTCAGCGTGCCGGGGCCGCCGATGTCATTGGTCCAGTCGTCCCAGGCATCGCCCTCCCACACCTTCAGGCCGCCGGCCCTCTGGTTCATCACCACGTTGGTATCCACGCGCAGCGAGCCATAGCCCTCGATGGCCCTGCGCAGGTCAACCATGCCCCAGCCGTAGATCGGGTCGACGCCTGCCGCACCGAGATCGCGCGCGGTGGTCAGCAGGACGTCGCGCACCTGGGCGTTGTCCAGGTAGGGGAAGCGCTCCATCAACAGGCCGAGTGCGCCGGTGATATGGGGGGCGGCCATGGACGTGCCGGTCTTCAGGCCGTAGTCGTACGTGGGATTCTGGCTGTCGATGAGAAGACGGACGTAGTCTGCGGTCTTCTCCAGCCGTCCCTGGATGTCACCGGAAACGATGGTGCTGAGGATTGCCGTGCCGGGTGCGGAAATGCACCAGTTGGCGGCAGCGCCACAGATGCTCGAGCCTGCGTTGATCACGTAGTCGGTTTCACCATTGGCTGTATTGGGCTGGCGAACGTTGGCGACGGCCAGCCAGTAGGGCTCGATCTCCGGCTTCCAGCGCGGCAGGGCCGCGGTGATACCGGCGACGGCGCCGCTGCCATTGCCGGCCGACCAGACCTGGATCAACTGCGAAGCGGGCGCGTTCGCACTGTCCTTGTAGATGCTTCCGTATACGTCGTAGCCGGCACCGATGCGTGCGTACTGGGCATCCAGTGCGGCCACGGTCATGTTGCGGGTGGAGATGCCCCAGCTGTGATTGATGGCACGCACGCCTTGTGCCTGCAGCTGCGCGTACATGTCCAGCCTTGCGGCACCATCGGGATCCGTCCGTTCCACGGCTTCAGGCAGGTAGCCTCCGCTCGCCTGGCGCCTCCATTCGTAGTAAGTGTCACCAAATACACGGGCGGTCGTCAGATCGGCACCGAAGGCGACGCCGTGCATCCCCGTGCCATTGCGGTTGGCGCCAATGGTTCCGAGGACATGCGTGCCGTGATCGGCATAGCGGAAACCCCATTCACGGCCTGCGGCAATGATGTTGGCCTGCAGGGAAGCAGGCACGCCCGCGCCGAGCGTGTAGTAGTTGATACCCGGTTGATCACCCTGTGTCTGGCTGCACGCGCCGGTACCGCCGACGGTTCCCGGTGACGCACAGTTCGGGCCGATGGTGATGCTGGAGGTGTCGCGGCCGGCGAATTCGGGGTGAGCCAGTGCCGAGCCGGTGTCGAACAGCGCCAGGCGCACGCCCTTGCCGGTCAGGCCGCGGGCATACGCGTGGTCGGCCCCCATCGCACCCAGGCCCCAGTCGGCGTTGAATTCATCGCTGCGCCAGCTGGCGGCATCGCCCGGATTGCCGAGCAGGGCGGTGGCGGTTGCCGCGGGAGTGGCGGCCGTCGATGCTGCAGGCGCGCTGACGGCGGGCTGTGCCCACGCCGCCTGCAGCTGGCGCTGTTGCTGCCATGCGTCGAGCGCCTCGCCGGCCATGGCGGGCGCGGCAGCGGCAAGCAACAGAGAGCTGGACACGGCCAGCGCGAGGCGGCTGTGCAGCGGGGAGCGGGAGCGGGAGTGGGACGAACGGCCGTGCAGCGGGTGATTCATCGGGCAACTTCCTTGGTGGACGGGCAACAAGGCCGATAACGCCAATCCGTGGCCACATCCCCCATACATGTGAAAGGAGAATTGTGAACAGGTTAAGTGTGCGTGACAGAGGGCTTCACTTCGTCTCCCCGTGTCCTCGCTAACGTGGGCCGGCCTGGGCTCACCAGGCTTATCAAGGAGTGATGGCGATGCGTGTTGTCAGGAAGGTGATCGCAGTGGCGGTATTCGCGTTGGCGTGTACCGGTTCGGTGGCGGTGGCTGGGCCGGTCGAGCCCTGCGACCAGCCGTGCTGGCGGGCTTATCAGATGTGCCTGGCCAGTGGCACCGATGCCGGTGAATGCCAGCAGGCGTACAACACCTGCGTGGTCGATCTGTGCATGGGCGTGTGAGTCGCGCCGTTTGAGCCGTACGCGGAGCCCCGTCATCGACGGGGCTCTTCTGTTCCAGCGATCGCCTCAGATGGCGATGCGGGCATCTGGCCCGAGCCCGCTTGCGGGCCATGCACGCAGCGGCGAGGATGGGAAATCGCACCGGAGCCGCTGCACATGGCCGTCAAACGCATTGTCGCCAACATCGCCACGCCCGACCCGGCGCGTGCCGCAGCGTTCTATGGCGGGCTGCTGGGCATGCCGGTGGTGATGGATCATGGCTGGATCGTCACCCATGGCGGGCAGGGCAGTGCGCTGGCGCAGGTGAGCTTTGCCAGCGAAGGGGGTTCCGGCACCGCGGTGCCCGATCTGTCGATCGAAGTGGACGACCTGCAGCAGGTGCTGGAGCGCATGCACGCGGCCGGCATCCCGCTGGAGTATGGCCCTGCCGACGAGCCGTGGGGAGTGCGTCGTTTCTTCGTCCGCGACCCGTTCGGGCGGCTGTTGAACATTCTCGCCCACACCTGAGCGGGAAGCGTTGCGTCAGCGGCGTCTGCCGCTGCGCGTCGGCGCTGCCGGAACGCCGACCATGCGCAGGCAATCCGCTTCCACAGCGGCGATGAAGGCATCGGCATCCTGTGCGGGTGTGGCGATCAGGTCGTCGGTGGCACCGTGCACGCCGGCATAGATCAACGAGGCGGTGACCTGTGGAGCAGGCAGCTGCCACAGTCCGGCTGCGTTGCCCGCTTCGAGGATGCCCAGCAGCTGCTGCTGGATCGCATTGCGCTCGGCATTGCCCCGCTGGTGGTGGTGATGGTTGGCGTACACCACGTCATGCAACGCGTGGGTGCGTGCGTAGATCTCGATGTTGGCGCGGATCCAGGCGCGCAGGCGCGCTGCGCCATCACCGGCAGGGTGCTGCTGCACTGCCTGCTCGACCTCGTACATGAACTGCCGCGTGTAGCGCTGCGCCAGCGCCTGCAGGATCTCGGTGCGGGAGGCGAAATAGGTATAGAAAGTGCCCTTGGCCACGTCGGCCGCGGCGACGATGTCGCTGATGGTGGTGGCGTCCACGCCCTGCGAAAGGAACAACGCCTGCGCGGCGTCCATCAGTTCCTCCTGGCGGGTTTCGGCGGGCTTGGTGCGAGGCCTGGCGACAGCTGGGGTCTGCATGGTGGGCGGTATCCGGGTGTGACGGACGCCATTCTAGCTGCCCCTTCGCACTGACTGACCGCCAGTCATTGACCGACGGTCAGTCAGTCGATAGGATGCGCGCACATCCTCCCCCCGGATCCACGCATGAGACGCCTCCAACGGCCCGCCCTGGTGCTGGCGGCCTACCTCGGTACATTCCTCGCTTCGCTGGACATCAGCATCGTCAACGTGGCCCTGCCGACCCTGCAGCAGGCGCTGCAGACCGACATGGCGGGCCTGCAATGGGTGATCAACGCCTATGCGATCGCACTGTCGGCGCTGATGCTGTCGGCCGGTCCGTTGGGGGATCGCTACGGTCATCGGCGGATGTGGCTGCTGAGCGTCGCCACCTTCACCATGGGCTCGCTGCTGTGCGCCTGCGCCAAGGACCTTTCGACCCTGGTCGCCGGGCGCGCGGTGCAGGGCGTGGCAGGTGCGCTGTTGATTCCCAGTGCGATGCCGATCCTGAGTCACGCATTTCCCGATCCGGGCCAGCGTGCACGCGTGATCGGTGGCTGGTCCGCTTTCAGCGCGCTTGCCCTGGTGCTTGGCCCGTTGCTGGGCGGTGCGCTGGTGCAGCGGGCCGGCTGGCCCAGCATCTTCCTGATCAACCTGCCTTTGGGGCTGCTGGCGTTTGTGCTTGGCGCCTGGGGCATCGCCGAGCGACGGCACCCGCAGCACGCCGCGCTGGATCCGGCCGGGCAGCTGCTCAGCATCGTTGCGCTGGGCGCACTGTGCTATGGCCTGATCGCGATCGGTGAGCAGGGCCTGTTGGCCCCGGTGACGCTTCTGGCGCTGGGCGCCGCAACTGCGGGGCTGATCCTGTTCGGCATCGTCGAGCGGCGGGTGGCACGCCCCCTGCTGCCGCTGGACCTGTTTGCCGACGGTCGCTTCCGCATGCTCAACCTGGCCTCGTTCGTGCTGGGCTTCACCGCCTATGCGAGCCTGTTCTTCCTGTCGCTGTTCTTCCAGCAGGCACAGGGGCACAGCGCCGCGCTGGCAGGCTCGCAGCTGGCTCCCCAGTTCCTGTTGATGGGTGTTGTCTCGCTGTTGTTCGGGCGCCTGGTTGCCCGCCTCGGGCTGCATGCCGCGCTGGTGCTGGGCTACGTCCTGGCCGGTGTGGCGCTGTGCGCAATGGCCACGTTCGAACCGGCTACTTCGCGCGCTTATGCCACTGCCGTGCTGATGCTGCTTGGCATTGGAATGGGGCTGGCGGTGCCGGCGACCGGCATGGCGATCATGGCCAACGCACCGGCCGAACGCGCAGGTATCGCGTCAGCCACGATGAACGCGCTGCGCCAGGCAGGCATGAGCCTGGGCATCGCGCTGATGGGCAGCCTGATGGGCCAGCGTGCCGTACAGCAGTTCGCCGCCTGCGCACAGGCCGCAGGGCAGCAGCGGCTTGTTGCGCAGGCGCGTGAACTGATCCTGCACCCGGGCTCGATGCACGCCACGCCGCAGGTGCTGACCTGGTACCGCAGTGCGATGGCCAGCGGGTTCGGTTGGGCGATGGCGGTGGCGGGTGCGCTGGCCCTGCTTGCGGCGCTTGGGCTGCATCGGCAGCGTGCATCGGCTTGACGCGCAGCATTCAGCCCTGCTGGCGTTGCGGGTCCTCTGCCGTGCGTTCGATCGCCTGAGGCTGTTGTTGCTGCTGGCGCGCGTTGGCGTGGCGTGCGTGTCCACCTTCGCGTCCGATCGTGGCCATGTGCTGGCGGTCGCGGCTGATCGCTTCGCCGCCCTTGCGGCCTGCGGCACGTGCTTCGGCCGGACTGAATTCGTGCGCATTGCCGGAGGCATGTGCCGCGCGCCCGCCCTTGGCGGCGATCGCGCGCTGTTTGTCCTGGTCCATCGAGGCGAAGCCCCGGTTGGAGCTGCGCGGGTTCTGCTCAGTCATGTGAAATCTCCTGCAGTGTGGACGCCGCCTTCGTGGGCGACGGCGTCCATGCTTGGCCATCGCACGCTAAGTCCAGGTCGCCATCTTCGCCCCGGTTTTCACGCGCCCTGCGCACGGGGATGATCACGCAGCCGGCCCGGCGGCCGCATTCGTCGCGTATTCACTGCCGGCCCTCGGATGCGCGGCAAGGCCGGCGGCCGCAGTGGCGGTGCCGCACATATGTTCGATGGTCCTG
This sequence comes from Stenotrophomonas sp. YJH_SMC_14-1, assembly GCF_059372275.1. Classification (NCBI taxonomy): domain Bacteria; kingdom Pseudomonadati; phylum Pseudomonadota; class Gammaproteobacteria; order Lysobacterales; family Lysobacteraceae; genus Stenotrophomonas; species Stenotrophomonas sp. YJH_SMC_14-1. Next base: position 208,745 of record NZ_JCAFVK010000005.1, on the reverse strand, counting down.
TGCTGCTGCCCGATGGCTATCGGATAAACGTTCCGACCGGCAACCGATCAGACTGCGCACCGGTGGCAACGGCGAACGGACCGGTGTCGCGCCCCACGCGGCAGGCGGCGACGATCCACTCTCCATCGCGCGTCAACTGCTGGCTCCGCCGAAGTCGTCAGGATGAACGCACAGTTGCGCGGTCGTCCTATCGCAGATGTTCCGTTGCATGCCTAGAATCGAAGCATCCCGGTAGTTCCCGGGCGCTTCGAGTGAATGGACTCAATGAAGATTCTGTTGACCGGCAGTTCCGGGCGGATCGGGCGCGCGATCTTCGGCGCGCTGGCGGCTGCCCATGAAGTGGTGGGTCTGGACCGCAGTCCGTTTGCCACCACGCGCATCATTGCCGATGTCACCGATCATCAAGCCGTCGTGCGCGCGGTGCAGGGCGTCGACGCGGTCATCCATACCGCGGCCCTGCATGCGCCACACGTCGGCCTGGTACCGGACGCGGTGTTCCAGCAGATCAACGTGGACGCGACTGCGCACCTGCTGCAGGCGGCGCGCGAGGCAGGCGCACGGCGGTTCGTGTTGACCAGTACCACCGCGCTGTACGGCCACGCGGTGGTGGCAGGGGGATGCCGCTGGATCGATGAGGATACCGAGCCGCTGCCGCGAACGATCTACCACCGCAGCAAGCTGCAGGCCGAGGCCCTGGCTGAAGCTGCCGCCGCACCGGACTTCGGGGTGCGCGTGCTGCGGATGGGGCGCTGCTTCCCGGAACCGCCGGAACGGATGGCGATGTTCCGGTTGCATCGTGGGATCGACGCCCGTGACGTGGCCAGTGCCCATGCCGCGCTGCTGCTGGATGAGGGGCCGGCCTTCGCCCGCTACATCGCCTGCGCCGCGACCCCGTTCCGGCGCGAGGATTGCCTGGAACTGGCCACCCAGCCGCGCAATGTACTGGCCCGGCGCGTACCGCAGCTGCTGGCCGAGTTCGAGCGCCGCGGCTGGCCGTTGCCGCTGAGCGTCGACCGCGTCTACGACAGCGCCCGCATCCGCAGGGAGCTGGGGTGGCAGCCGCGTTTCGGGCCGGACGCCGTGCTGCAGCAGTACGCCGCAGGCAGCATCGAGGTGTTGCCACGCGCGGAGTGGATCAAGGATCGGGTGGCCGAATAGGGGAAGCGGGGACGGATCCCTGTCCCGTCCCTGAGTGGATTCAGGAATGTGTAGGCCGGTCGCCTCAACCTCGTTGGCAGGCGGCCGCTAACCCGGTGCGCTTCCTGCGCCGGGCGGGTCCCGGCGGCCGGTGGCCTGCGCGACGGATCGCGCGCCTGCGCGGTGCCCTTCCGGTGCCGGTCGTCCTGAACTGCCTTGCGGACCCCTCCATGCCTTCTTCCCGTTCCGCCGCTGCCCGCCGCCCGGGCAGCATCGCCCACAAGCTGATGCTGGGCACCGCCGTCATCGCGCTGCTGTGCTTCGGCCTGACGGCGTTCCTGATCTATCGCCAGGCCAGTGCCAGCCTGATCGATGCCTCGCGCCAGACCATGACCAGCGAGGCCAACGCTGAAGCGCGCCAGGTCGCCGCCGACCTGGGCACGGCGTTTGCCAGCAACGATGCCATGGTCGAAGCCGTGCTCGCCCAGCGTGCGCGGGGCGACGTGCCCGATCGCGCCAGCCTGGCTGCCGTGCTGGGCGAGCAGCTGCGCACCCACCCGGAGTGGCTCGGCAAGAGCACCATGTGGGAGGCCGATGCCTTCGATGGCAAGGATGCCGAGTTCGCCAATACCGCGATGCACGATGCCAGCGGCCGCTACATGAGCTACTGGGCCTGGCATGACGGCAAGCCGCAGCAGTCGACCATGACCGACTACACCGAAGCCGCCGACGGCTCGGCCGACTGGTATGTGGTACCCAGCCGCGACAAGCTGCCCAAGGTAAGCGAGCCCTATGCCTACGACATCGCCGGCCAGCAGGTGCTGATGAGCACGTTGAGCTCGCCGATCGTCGAAAACGGTACCTTCCTCGGCGTGTTCACCGTCGACTTCTCGCTGGCGGCGCTGCAGAAGCACCTGGCGACGCTGACGCCGATGGGCGCAGGCCGCGTCGAGCTGCTTTCGCCCAACGGCGTGGTGCTGGCCTCGGCGAATGCCGCCGAGATCGGCAAGCCGCGCACCGACGCATTGACCCGCAGCATGCTGGCCGACATCGCCGCCGACCGCCGGTTCGAAGCCTTCACGCCCGATGCAGCCGGCAACGTGCGCGTCTACGTGCCGCTACGCGTGGGCAATGCCCCGCAGCGCTTCGCGCTGGGCGTGGTGATGCCGCACGCGGTGATCGTGGCCGAGGCGCGCCAGCTGCTGTGGTTGACGCTGCTGGTGGGCGTGGTGGCCGCGCTGACGCTGAGTGCCGGCGTCTATGTGCTGCTGCGCCGCCTGGCGATCCGCCCGTTGGCCGAAGCGGTGCGGGTGGCGGGTGACGTCGCCGCCGGCAAGCTCGACAGCACCTTGCCTGCGCGCAGCAACGATGAAGTGGGCCGCCTGCTGGACGCGATGCAGGGCATGCGCGGGCAGCTGCAGGCGGTGATGGCGGCGCAGGCGGAAATGGCGCGCCGCCACGATGCTGGCGAGCTGAGCTACCGCATGGACGCCACTGCCTTCCCCGGCGAGTACGGCCGCATGGTGGCCGACAGCAACCAGCTGGTGGCTTCCAGCAATGCGGTCACCCAGCGCCTGGTCGAGGTGATGCAGCGTTACGCGGTGGGTGACCTCAGCGTGGACATGGAAGCGCTGCCGGGCGAGAAGGCGGTGTTCACCGCAGCGATGGCCACCACCAAGAGCAACCTGGCCGCGATCAACGAGCAGATCCAGCAGCTGGCCGCCGCCGCGGCAGCCGGCGACTTCGCTGTACGCGGTGATGCCCAGCGCTTCGACCACGATTTCCGCCGCATGGTGGAGACCCTCAACATCATGATGCAGGTCAGCGATCACAACCTGGCTGAGCTTTCGACGCTGCTTCGCGCGATTGCCGCCGGCGACCTCAGCGCACGCATGCGCGGTGATTTCCATGGCGTGTTCGCGGTGATGCGCGACGATGCCAACAGCACCGTGCAGCAGTTGACCCAGATCGTCGGCCAGATCCAGCAGTCGGCCGCCAGCATCCGCCTGGCGGCGGGTGAGATCGCTGCGGGCAACAGCGATCTCTCGCGTCGTACCGAGCAGCAGGCCGCCAACCTGGAAGAAACCGCCGCCTCGATGGAGGAGCTGACCTCCACCGTGCGCCAGAACGCCGACCACGCGCTGCAGGCCAATACCCTGGCAGGATCCGCCGCTGACGTTGCCAGCGAGGGCGGGGAAGTGGTCAACCAGGTGGTGCAGACCATGGAGCAGATCGAGGCCTCCTCGCAGCGCATCGCCGAGATCATTTCGGTGATCGACGGCATCGCGTTCCAGACCAACATCCTGGCGTTGAATGCGGCGGTGGAAGCGGCGCGGGCCGGTGAGCAGGGCCGCGGCTTCGCGGTGGTCGCCAGCGAAGTGCGCGCGCTGGCGCAACGCTCGGCGGGCGCAGCGAAGGAGATCAAGGAACTGATCGACGCATCCGTGGCGCAGGTCGGTGCCGGTGCGCAGCTGGTGCACGGTGCGGGCCGTACCATGCAGGCCATCGTCGGCCAGGTGGGGCGCGTCAACGAGATCATGGCCGAGATCTCGGCTGCGTCGCGCGAACAGTCCGCCGGCATCGAGCAGGTCAACCAGACCGTGGTGCAGATGGATGAGACCACCCAGCAGAACGCCGCACTGGTGGAGGAGGCAAGCGCCGCGGCGCGGGCGATGGAGGAGCAGGCCGAGCAGCTGGCCGTGGCGGTCTCGCGCTTCCGCCTGCAGGCCGAACCGGAGGCCATGGCCCGCCGCGCGGCCTGATCCCGGAAACGAAGACGCCCGGAGGGGGCCGGGCGTCGGTTGCATCCTTGCCGCGCATCCTGCGCAGGTCTGATGGCTCAGAACATTCCTTCAAACGGGTTCCAGCTGGTACGGCCTTCCACCTTCTCCAGGTAGTAGCTGTAGTTGGTGCTGGAGGCGACCAGCAGGTTCATGGCGATGAACAGCATGCGCCCGACGACGTCCGGAAGGAACATGGAGACGATGGCCAGCACGATGTTGATGCCGATCACCACCAGTGCCTTGCGCCACATGCCAAGAATCAGCAGGTAGATGGCACCGAAGAACAACGCGAAGAAGTTCAGGTTGATCTTCAGGCGGTCACCAAAGGACAGCGCCTTCCAGGCCTGCTTGAAGCCGGGGTTCTTGGGGGCGCCGTGCTGGCGGAAGAAGTTGAAGCGGAACTGCCACTTCGGGCTGAACTGGGACAGGTCAGTGGTATTCATTGGGGGGAGACATCCCTGTGAGAAAACGTTTTCATGATAGGGCAAGTCCTATTCAGGATCCAAGCGTCACCGTCAAAAATGTGACGCCTGCCTTGTTCCGGCTGCTGCGGCAGGGGCGCGCACCGTCACCCGCCCGCCTTGTTTTTAGGATAGGGTGCGCAGTTCCGCTGCCGCACCAGCTGAATCCGTGCGGCGGCGGGATGTCCATGGAGGTTGCATGACCACACCTGCTACACCGGAAAACGCACCGGGACCGGTGCTCCTGCCGACACCTGAAGTGGTGCAGGCACAACAGCTGCTCGCACGCCAGCAACTGGCGGTGGCGATGGACCGTGCACGCACGGCGGCTACGCAGAGCGCGGCGCCCGCCGCCGCATTGGAAAGCGAGTAATCCGCAACACCGCCGATCGCGCTGGCCCGTCGCCAGCGCGATCGCGGCGGACGCTCTTGGTCAGAACCGCGCGGTCATGCTGAGGAAGTAGCTGCGCCCGGCCACGAAGTAATCGGTGGAGCCTTCCGCATACAGCTTCTTGTCGGCCAGGTTGCTGACGCCGCCACGCAGGGTCAGTACCTCATTGACGTTCCAGGCCGCGGTCAGGTCATACAGCGTGTAGGCCTTGAGGAAGGTCGTCGCCGTGCCGGCCTGCCTGCCGGTGTACTGCGCCGACAGACTGCTGGAAAACACCGCGTCGGGCGTCCAGTCCAGCGACGAATAGCCCGAGAATTCGGGGGTATCGATCAGGTTGCGGCCGGTGGTCAGGTTCCTGGCTTCCTTCATCCACGTCGCCGAGGTGCGCCAGCGCCAGTGCTCGCCGAAGCGGACATTGAAGCTGCCTTCCATGCCGCTGGTGCGTGCGCGCTGCACGTTGCTCATCCGCGTCCACCAGATGCCGTTGAACCTGCCCAGCGGTGCGTACTCGATCTTGTTCCTGAAGTCGGTGTGGAAGTAGGTCAGGCCGGCATCCACCAGATCGTTGTCGAAGCTGATGCCGATCTCGCGGTTGGTGCTGGTTTCCGGGTCCAGGTCCGGGTTGCCGGCCATGTAGCAGCCGCCGCGGCTATAGCCCAGCGGAATCAGCGAGGTGCAGCCACGGCCACCGGACTGGGTGGCGGCGCTGGCGGAGTTCTCGGTCAGGCTGGGAGCGCGGAAGCCCTTGGAAACGCCACCGCGGATGGTCCATTGCTCGGCCGGATGCCAGACCAGGTAGGCGCGCGGGCTGACGTGGCCACCAAACGTCTCATGGTGGTCCAGGCGCGCGCCCAGGGTCAGCGCCAGGGTGCGGTGCAGCTTCAGTTCGTCTTCGACGAACAGGGCCCAGGTATCCACTTCCAGATCGGAGCCGCTGACGGCATTGCCGGCATAGTCGATCGGCGCGCGGCCGATGGTGTCGGTGTTGGTCAGCTCCTGGCGCTTCCACTGGCCGCCCACGGCGAACTGGTGTTCAACGCCGAGGGTGAACGGCGTGGTCAGGCTGCCCTCGATGATCGTATCGGTGGCTTCGGAACGGCCGGTAGCACCGATGTCGTTCCTGTACTCGGTCCAGTACGCACTGATCTTCGAATTGCCGAAGCTCCACTTGCCATCGTGGTTGAGCGCCAGCGAGCTGCGCTTGAGTTCGCTGGCACCCCAGGCGCCTTCATCCTGCTTTTCCAGCGAAGCGTCGATGAAGGCCTGCTGCACGCCATGGCCGGCTTCGAGCGACAGTTCCTGCGCGTCGCTCAGTTTCCACTGCAGCAGCGCATCGACATTGCGGTCCTTCTCGCCTGCATACGCGTTGCCGTAGACACCACCATTGGAGCGATCCGAATCGCGGCGCATGCTGTTGGCACCGATGCGCAGGCCGAAGCGCTCGCCGAGCGGGCCGGAGAACGTCGCACCGATCTGCTGGGTGTCGCCGCGCTTGCCGTCGCCCGGGCGGGTATAGCTGTGGGTGGCGCTGCCGCTCCAGTCATCACCGATGCGCCGGGTGATGATGTTGATCACGCCGCCCATGGCGTCGGAGCCATACAGCGACGACATCGGTCCGCGCACCACTTCGATGCGCTCGATCTGGTCGGGCGAGATCCAGTTCAGGTCCTGGCGGCCCAGGTCCGGCCGGTAGTTCGTCGAGGCAGAGCTGCCCATGCGTTTGCCGTCCACCAGCACCAGCGTGTAGTTCGACGGCATGCCGCGCAGCTTGATCTTGGACTGCTCGCCAACCGCACTGAGGCCACCGGTCACGCCGGGCACGCGGCTGAGCAGGGTGGCCAGGTCGTGCACCGGCTGGCGCGCGATGTCCTCGCGGCTGATCACGCTGATGCTGGCCGGCGCATCCTTGATCCATTGCTGGTTGCCCGAGGCGGTGACCACCACGGTATCCAGGTCCTTGGTGGAGGCATCGGCGCTGGCCTCTGCAGCGGCCACGCCGGGCAGGGCCAGCAGGCAGGCGGTGGCCAGGGCACTGGCCAGGCGGGTGCGCGGCAGGCGCGCGGAACGGGAGCGGAACGGCTTGGACATGACGGCTTCCATCGAATGAGGGGGGGACCGGATGGAAGCAGCGGGCACACGCAGACAAGCAGGCAGGCCCCCTTCCATGGGTCGTAGGGCGCACGGTTCGGGCCGGCGCAGCTGGGTGGGTCTCGGCCGTACGGAAGACGGCGACCTGCCTGGTTAATGAAATGATAACCGTTCGCGTTTGTTACGATCCAGTACCCGGTGCCACGAAGCGACATTCCGCTGCGCGGTCCGCCATCGCCTGCTGTTTGCTGAATGGGGATAAATCCCCGCGTAGACCTTCGCACTCGGCTTACATCCGGCGCCCTAGACTGGGCCGCATTTTCGATTCCGCCCCGTTGGAGATCGTGTGGGTTCCGGTAGTGACAGACAGCGACTGTGCGGCCAAGGGCCGGTACAGCCAGGACAAGTGCGGGCGCCGGGAAGGCGCGCCGGGAACCTTCGCGCATGCAGCCCGGCCGGGACGGCCGGCCATGCCGATCGTGGGGAGTAAGCGGTGATGGGGGGGCAAACCATCCACGCGGAAGCGGATGCGCCCCGGCTCGACGCCGGCTGGGCGCTGCTGCCGGCCGAATCTCCGCTGCCGATGCCCGAACAGACCCTGCGCGAAGGCAAGCTGAAGGTCCGTCGGCACCGTACCTCGCCACGCCTGATCGGCCTGCGCCGGTTCTACATCTTCGGCGGCACCCTGGCCATGACCGCCATCGCCACCCGCATGATGTGGCGGGTGCTGTCGGCCAATGGCATCAGCGTGCTGGAAGCCTGCCTGCTGGTGCTGTTCGTCGGCCTGTTCGCCTGGATCGCGCTGTCCTTCGCCAGCGCCGTGGCCGGCTTCCTGACCGCCGTGTTCGACCGTGGCTATCGCCTTGGCATCGACCCGGACAAGCCGCTGCCGACCGTGCACAGCCGCACCGCGCTGCTGATGCCGACCTACAACGAGGATCCGCGCCGACTGCTGGCGGGCCTGCAGGCGATCTACGAGTCGGTGGCCGCCACCGGCCAGCTCGAACGCTTCGACTTCTTCGTGCTCAGCGATACCCGGCGCGAGGACATCGCACGCGCCGAAGAGCAGGTATTCGCTGAACTGCGCGAGCGCGTGCCGGACGGCCAGACGCGGCTGTTCTACCGCCGCCGTGGCGACAACAGCGGGCGCAAGGCCGGCAACATCGCCGACTGGGTGCGCCGCTTCGGTGGCGCTTACCCGCAGATGCTGATCCTGGACGCCGACAGCCTGATGACCGGCGACAGCATCGTGCGCCTGGTGGCCGGCATGGAACACAACGCCGATGTCGGCCTGATCCAGACCCTGCCCTCGGTGATCGGTGGCCGCACCCTGTTCGCACGCATGCAGCAGTTCGGCGGTCGCGTGTACGGCCCGGTGATCGCCCGTGGCGTGGCCTGGTGGCATGGCGCCGAGAGCAACTACTGGGGCCACAACGCCATCATCCGCACCCGTGCCTTCGCCGACCACGCCGGCTTGCCAGCGCTGCCGGGGCGCAAGCCGTTCGGCGGCCACGTGCTCAGCCACGATTTCGTCGAAGCAGCGCTGATGCGCCGTGGCGGCTGGGCCGCGCACATGGTGCCGTACCTGGGGGGCAGCTACGAAGAAGGCCCGCCGACCCTGACCGACCTGCTGGTGCGCGACCGTCGCTGGTGCCAGGGCAACCTGCAGCACGGCAAGGTGGTCGGCAGCCGTGGCCTGCACTGGATCAGCCGCACCCACATGCTGATCGGCATCGGTCATTACTTCACCGCGCCGATGTGGGCGATGCTGATGTTGATCGGCATTGCGATCCCGCTGTTCCAGGAAGGCATCGATTTCAATGCCCTGCTGCACCTGTCACCCAGCGTGTACTGGCGGGCCCAGGACGAGGAGCAGGTGGTGCGCCTGTTCGCCGCCACCATGGCGGTGCTGCTGCTGCCCAAGGTGCTGGGCTATCTGGCGATGCTGATGGACCCTGTCGACCGCCGCGGTTGCGGCGGTGCGATCCGTGCGTTCGTGTCGATGCTGGTGGAGACCGTGCTGGCCGCACTGATGGCACCGGTGGTGATGTACGTGCAGTCGCGCGGCGTGGCCGAAGTGCTGTCCGGCCGCGATTCCGGCTGGGACGCACAGCAGCGTGACGATGGTGGCATCTCGTGGATGGCCTTGATCCGTGGCTACGGCGGGCTGGGTGTGTTTGGTGCGTTCATGGGTGTGCTGGCGTGGGCGGTGTCGCCGTCGCTGGCAGCCTGGATGGCGCCGGTGGTGATCGGCATGGTGCTGGCCGTTCCGGTGGTGGCGCTGACCTCCTCGCGCGGCCCGGGTGCCTTCCTGCATCGCCTCGGCCTGCTCGACATCCCCGAAGAGAACATTCCGCCACCGGTGCTGGTGCGCGCCGCGCAGCTGCGCCGGGAAGCCGCCGAGCAACCGCCGCTGTACTGATGGCCCTGCACCAGCGGCATAATGCGGCTCGAACTTGAAGGAGCCGCATCATGCTGCAAACGGTGGAACAGGAAACCGGCGCCTCGCCACAGTGGTCGGTAATCTGGCTGCACGGGCTTGGCGCCGACGGCCACGACTTCGCGCCGATCGTGCCGGAACTGGTGCGTCCGCACTGGCCGGCGCTGCGCTTCGTGTTCCCGCACGCACCGGTGCGGCCGATCACGATCAACAACGGCGTGCCGATGCGCGGCTGGTACGACATCGTCGGGATGGACTTCCGCTCGCGTGCCGACATGGCCGGCGTGCAGGAATCGGTGCTGCAGCTGGATGCGCTGATCGCACGTGAGATCGAGCGCGGCGTCGCGCCGGAGAAGATCTTCCTGGCCGGCTTCTCGCAGGGCGGGGCGATCATCCTCACCGCTGCACTGTCGCGCACCGCGCCACTGGCCGGCCTGATCGCACTGTCCACTTACCTGCCGGAAGCCGAGAGCGCCAGGCGCGTTGACGGTGCGGTGCAGGTGCCGGTGTTCATGGCCCATGGCAGCAGCGACCCGGTGATTCCGCAGGCGGTGGCCGTACACAGCGCGCAGGCCCTGCAGGCGCTGGGCCTGGAGGTGGAGTGGCACAGCTACCCGATGGCCCACCAGGTCTGCGCCGAAGAGATCCAGGCGCTGGGTGACTGGCTGCAGGAACGGTTGGGCGCTGCCTGAGCCATGCCCCCGGCCAGCACATCGCCGTGGATGCCGGAACTGTGCCGCCTGCCGCGGCTGGCGGCGATGCTCGGCCTGGCCCAGCTGGCGGTGGTGGTGCTGGCGCTGGCGCCCGATGGCAGCCGCCACTGGGCCTTCGGCGAGCTGCTGTCGGCCAGCGGCTTCGCGCTGTGGCTGGCGCTGGCGGTGACCGCCAGCCTGTGCCTCCTGCGGCAGGCTCTGTCGAGGCTGCCGCCGGTGCTGGGCGCTGTCGCGGCGATCGTGCTGGCGACCCTGATCGCGGTGGTCTGTGCCGGCATCGTGCATGCACTGTACGCGGTACTGGGCGACAACTTCGCCCGCGGCATCAGCTTCTGGCGCTTCACCCTGGGCAGTGCGGCAACCACGGCACTGATCGCCGCGCTTGCCCTGCGCTACTTCTATGTGAGCGATCGCTGGGCCGCGCAGGTGCAGGCCAACGCGCGTGCCCAGGCCGACGCGCTGCAGGCGCGGATCCGGCCGCACTTCCTGTTCAACAGCATGAACCTGATCGCCAGCCTGCTGCATCGCGATCCGGCGGTGGCCGAACGCGCGGTGCTGGATCTGTCCGATCTGTTCCGTGCTGCCCTGGGCGCGGGCGAGGGCGACTCCACCCTGCGTGACGAATGCGAGCTGGCCGAGCGCTATCTGTCGATAGAGTCGCTGCGCCTCGGCGAGCGTCTGCAGGTGCGCTGGCAGCGCGATGAGCCGCTGCCGTGGGACCTGCCACTGCCGAGGCTGGTACTGCAGCCGCTGGTGGAAAACGCAGTGCTGCATGGTATTTCGTGGCTGCCCGAGGGCGGCACCATCGAATTGCAGCTGGTGCGCGAGGGCAACGAGCTGCAGATCCGCGTGCGCAATCCCGCGCCCGATCCGCAGGCGCCGGGGTTGGCGCTGGCGCGTGGTGCCGGCCATGCCCAGCACAGCATCGCTCATCGGCTGGCCTGGCGCTTCGGCGCCGCCGCGCGGATGACGGCTGGCTGGAGCGAGGGCTACTATGCCTGCCAGGTGACAGTGCCGATCCAGTGAGGGGACGACCGTGAGGGTAGTCATCGCCGATGACGAACCGCTGGCGCGGGAACGCCTGCGCAGCCTGCTGGCGGCGCAGGACGGGGTGGACGTGGTGGCCGAGGCCGGCAACGGCGAGCAGGCCCTGCATGCGTGCGCGGAGCTGCAGCCGGACCTGGTCCTGCTGGATATCGCCATGCCCGGGCTGGACGGCCTGGAAGCCGCCCGCCACCTGGCCAGCTTCGAGCCGCGCCCGGCGGTGGTGTTCTGCACGGCTTATGACGCGCATGCGCTGTCGGCGTTCGAGGCGGCGGCCATCGATTACCTGATGAAGCCGGTCCGCGCCGAGCGCCTTGCCGCAGCGATCGCACGTGCACGCACGTTCCTGGCCGGCCGCGATGGCCAGCCGCAGGACAACGGCGGGCAGCAGGCCCGCAGCATGCTGTGCGCACGCCTGCGTGGCAGCCTGCGGCTGATCCCGCTGGACGACATCCACTACCTGCAGGCGGAAGAGAAGTACGTGGTGGTGCACCATGCGCGCGGCGAGGACCTGATCGAGGAGTCGCTGAAGTCGCTGGAGGAAGAGTTCGCCAGCCGCTTCATCCGCATCCATCGCAACTGCCTGGTGGCGCGCCACGAGCTGGTGGAGCTGCGTCGAGGCTCGGGTGGTCAAGTGCAGGCGGTGCTGCGGCATGGCAAGCAGCCGCTGGAAGTCAGCCGCCGCTGCGTGGCGACGCTGAAGCAGGAACTGCGGCATCTGTGAGTGGTCCCGCGCGGCCTGCGGCCGCGACTGCTATGAAATCAACAGCAACAGCAACAGCAACAGCGGGTCATGGCTCGTTGTTTCTACGTGCTGGGTTGGGCCGGGGTGGGGCGGCGGGACACGCTGCAAGTACATCCATGTAAGCTCGATGGCGCCATCCATGGCGCCAACGGTCCCGCCGCCCCACCCCGGCCCAACCCTCTCGTTCTTCAACGCATCGGACAGCAAGAGCATTGTTGTTATCGGCTTGGAAAGAGGGGTCAGATCCCTTTTCCTGCGGAAAAGGGATCTGACCCCGGAAGCCGTCGGCTGTTGCTTTTGCTTCTGCTTTTTTCTTTTGATCTTCCGTGGCTGACGCGCACTGAAGCTGTCAGAGGCCGGGCGGGGTGGGGTCGCGGGGGTGTCCGCGGCATGGATGCCGCGGCCAAGCCTCCACGGACGGATTCACGGCGTCCCCCGTGACCCCACCCCGTCCGGCCAAGCGCGGCTGTTGCTTTCACGACCCCTCCGCCAGCCACGAGGGGCTCCGCCGTTGGCCGTATCCGCGCCGAAGGCGCGATAATGACCGGATGGAAACCGTCCGCATCGCCACCCGCAAGAGCCCGCTCGCCCTTTGGCAGAGCGAACACGTCGCCGACCGCCTGCGCCAGGCCAATCCCGGCTTGCATGTGGAACTGGTGCCGATGAGCACCCGCGGCGACGAAGTGCTCGACCGTTCGCTGGCCGCCATCGGTGGCAAGGGCCTGTTCCTGAAGGAGCTGGAGCTGGCCATGCTGCGCGGTGAGGCCGACTGCGCGGTGCACTCGCTGAAGGATGTGCCGATGGAACTGGATGCGCCGTTCGCGTTGCCGGCAATGCTGACCCGCCACGATCCAGCCGATGGCTTCGTCTCCAACCTGTACGCCTCGCTGGACGCGCTGCCGATCGGTGCGCGGGTCGGCACCTCGTCGCTGCGTCGCCAGGCGCAGCTGCGCGCGCTGCGACCGGACCTGGAACTGCTCGACCTGCGCGGTAACGTCAACACCCGGCTGGCCAAACTCGACAACGGTGGCTACGACGCCATCGTGCTGGCCGTGGCCGGCCTGGAGCGTCTGGGTCTGGGCGAGCGCATCGTCGCGCGCCTGCAACCGCCGCAGTGGCTGCCGGCCCCGGCGCAGGGCGCGGTGGCGGTGGAGTGCGATGGTGGCAATGCGCGTCTGATGGCGTTGTTCGCCCCGCTTGATGACGCGGCCACGCGTGCCTGCGTGGAAGCCGAGCGGGCGATGAATCGTGCGTTGCACGGCAGCTGCCACGTGCCGGTGGCGGCCATCGCGCAGTGGCAGGGCGATGACCTGCACCTGCAGGGGCTGGTTGGCAGCGCCAGCGACGGCCGTGCGGTGCGCGCCGAAGCCGTGGGCCCAGGCAGTGATCCGGAAGCGCTGGGCCAGCAAGTGGCGAAGATGCTGCTGGATGCCGGTGCCGGCGAACTGCTGAACGTCTGAGCCATCGCAGGTCGTGCCGGCCAGCGGCCGGCACCACCGGAAGAAGAACGGGCGCCCTTGGCGCCCGTTTCTTACTTGAACTTGTAGACCACGTTCATCGTCGTCAGCGTATCGGTCTTGCGCTTGTCCTCGGCCACGTCACTGTTGTAACGCGCCTGCCAGCCGGCCTTCAGCGCCAGGTGCTCGTTCATGCTCACCGACACGCCGAAGTCGTTCTGGCCGAAGGTGTTGTACGAACCGGATTCGACCAGCAGGGTGTTGACCAGGTCGGTGTTGTCGGTCAGCGAGTACTTCATGTCGAACAGGCCGCGGCCGATCATGCCGGTGCGGGTGCGGTCGTCCTCGGTGCTGTGGGTGCGGCGCACACCGGGGCCGATCTGCGCGTCGAACGAGAAGCGCTCGGTGTTCCACAGGCGGGTGCCGTAACCCAGACCGAACGAGCTCTGGCGGTCGTAGGTGGCGAAGTCGTCGCGCTCTGTACGCACCGTGGCCGTCAGCTGGCGGTGCTCGCCCAGCTGCAGCGCGCTGCCGGCACTGCCGGTGTAGCGGTTGGCGGTGGTGTTGTTGCGGCGGGTGGTGGTGCCGTCGTCGCGGGTCTCGGTCACCTTGGAGCTGGAACGCAGGCCGGCCAGGTCCATGCTGTGCACCCAGTCGCCGTCGGTGTAGCGCAGGCGCAGGCGGCCGTTGAAGCTCTCGGTGCTGCTGTTGCCGCGTGCCGAGGCGAAGCCGAGCTCGCCGCCACTGCCGCTCCACGGCGAAGACATCGCCGCCAGTTCGGAGGCATCCTGTGCATACGCGAGCGGCGCGCACAGCAGCAGGGGGATCAGCAGGGACACGCGCAGGGACATCGGGGCTTCTCCGAAGCGGTTGACAGCCGGTGATGATACTGGAAGCGTGATGGCGGTCAGAATCGATCCAAGGCGCGCTTCAGCAGACGTTGCCGCGGACGCCTATTCAGGGCAGATCGATACGCAATGCCGGGTCGTTGAAGCGCGAATAGCGCAGGCGCAGCTGGAAATTGCGGCCGTTGCTGCTGCCGCTGCGCACGATCTGCCGTGGCAGGCCCTGGGCGTCCACCCAGTATTCCAGGCGTTCGCCGGGCTGGGCGCCACGCAGCCGGTAGTGACGAGTTTCGACTCCATCCAGCGATTGGCTGCCCAGGTCTTCGGCCTGCAGCTCGGCAGGCAGGGCGTCGGCCGGCAAGGGATTGCGCCACTGCTCCAGCAGGCCCGGCGGGGTGGGAACCTGGCGGATCGCACCGTCGGCCTGCAGGAACATGGTGTCGCCAATGATCGTCTGCGGCCCGCCCGGGGTCTGCACCCGGAAGCGGTCGGGGGCGACGAAGTCCATGGCACTGCGCACCGGCTGCGGCGCGCCCAGCACCTCCAGCTCGGCATGGAAACTGCCCAGGGCCGCAAAGCGTTGGCTGGCGCCCAGTACGGCCTGGGCCGGATCGGCTGCGGGCACGGGGGCTTCGGTCCTGGCCGGCGCCGGTGCGCGATCGCAGGCAGCCAGCAGCAGGCAGGCCAGCAGGGACAGGGCGGGCAACCGGCGCATCGGGCATTCCATGGGGGTGGGGGCGACCACGATAGCCCAAACGTCCCACACAAGACCCGCGACTCGGACATAATCGGGGGTATGGACCGATACGAACGCATCACCGCCCTGCATCGTCTGCTCAAGTCCGCGCGCTATCCGGTGACGGTGGCGACTCTGCAGGACAAGCTCGGTTGTTCCCGTGCCACCGTCTACCGCGACCTGGCCTTCCTGCGCGATGCGCTGATGGCACCGATCGAGGGCGACGGCGAGGCCGGCTTCCGCTACCAGGCCGACGAGAGCGACCGCTTCGAACTGCCTGGCCTCTGGCTCAGCTCGGAGGAGCTGCACGCCCTGCTGGCCTCGCAGCACCTGCTGGCGCGTACCGGCGGCGGCGTGCTGTCCTCGGTGCTGGCGCCGCTGCAGCAGCGTATCGAGAGCCTGCTGGCTGCCCAGGCCGGTGTCTCCAACTGGCCGGTGGATCGTGTGCGGGTAATCCCGCACCGCGGCCGCAAGTTCGATGAAGGCAGCTTCCGCAGTGTGGCCTCGGCGGTGCTGGAGCGCCGCCAGCTGGCGTTCGAGTACCGCGCCCGCTCCACCGACGAGCCGACCAAGCGCACCGTTTCGCCGCAGCGCCTGACCCACTACCGCGACAACTGGTACCTGGATGCCTGGGACCATGACCGCGAGGCGCTTCGCAGCTTTGCCGTGGATCGCATCCACAAGGCGCGGGTGATCGACAGCACCGCCCGTGACGTCGCCGACAGCGAGCTGGACGAGCAGCTGGGTGCCAGCTACGGCATCTTCTCCGGTGCGCCGAAGGGCTGGGCGACCATCCTGTTCAGTGCCAAGGCCGCGCGCTGGGTGGCCGACGAGCATTGGCACTCCAAGCAGCAGGGCCGCTTCCTGGCCGATGGCCGCTATGAACTGAAGGTGCCGTACAGCGTCTCACGCGAACTGCTGATGGACGTGCTGCACTACGGCTCGGATGCCGAGATCGTCGAGCCGGTGATGCTGCGCGAGCAGGCCAAGGCGCTGCTCGAGCTGGCCCTGAGCAACTACGAAAAATCCTGACACTCCCCCCGAGAACTCCCCCGCCCATGAAGAAGACCCTGTTGCTGCCCCTGCTCGCCGCTGCGCTGGCCCTGACCGCCTGCGGCAAGTCCGGCGAGCCCTCGCAGAAGCTGGTGGTGGCCGCCACGGCCGTGCCGCATGCCGAGATCCTTGAGGTGGTCAAGCCGATCCTCAAGCAGGAAGGCGTGGACCTGGACGTGCGCGTGTTCAACGACTACGTGCAGCCCAACGACCAGCTGGTGCAGAAGCAGGTGGACGCCAACTACTTCCAGACCGAGCCGTACCTGGATGCCTACAACCGCGATCGCAAGACCGATCTGGTGAAGGTGATCGGCGTGCATATCGAGCCGTTCGGTGCCTATTCGCGCAAGGTCAAGTCGCTGGCCGAGCTGCGCGACGGTGCCGACGTGGTGATCCCGAACGACCCGAGCAACAACAGCCGCGCGCTGATCCTGCTGCACAAGGCCGGCGTGATCGAGCTGAAGGATCCGGCCAACGCGCTGTCGACCCTGCGTGACATCACCGCCAACCCGAAGAACCTGAAGTTCCGCGAGCTGGACTCGGCGATGCTGCCGCGCGTGCTGGACCAGGTCGACCTGGCCCTGATCAACACCAACTACGCGCTGGATGCGGGCCTCAACCCGACCAAGGATGCACTGGCGATCGAGAGCAAGGACTCGCCGTACGTGAACTTCCTGGTCGCGCGGCCGGACAACAAGGACGACGCCCGCGTGCAGAAGCTGGCCAAGGCCCTGACCAGCCCGCAGGTGAAGGCTTTCATCGAGACCAGGTACAAGGGCGCGGTGCTGCCGGCGTTCTGACCGGCGCTGCGGGCGTTCTGGCCATGCGGTAGTGCCGGCCGCTGGCCGGCAATCTGCAAACGCCGCCAAGGATCATGGGGTTGCCGGCCAGCGGCCGGCACGACCTTCAGTCGACGTGGAAGGCGAGGGTGGCCGCTACGGCCTGCTGCCAGCCTGCATACAGTTTCTCGCGCCGCGCCACTTCCATCTGTGGCTCGAAGCGCCGGTCCAGGCCCCATTGCGCGGCGATCTGCTCGCGGCTGGACCAGAACCCGACGGCCAGACCGGCCAGGTAGGCCGCGCCCAGCGCGGTGGTCTCGGTCAGCCGCGGCCGCAGCAGAGGCACCCCAAGGATGTCGGCCTGGAAGCCGGCCAGGAAGTCGTTGCCGATCGCACCACCGTCGGCGCGCAGTTCGGTCAGCGCGATGCCCGCATCGGACTGCATCGCATCAAGCACGTCGCGGGTCTGGTAGGCCATCGCCTCCAGCGCGGCACGCACGAAGTGTGCCTTGCGGGTGCCACGGGTCAGGCCGAACATCGCGCCGCGCACATCGCTGCGCCAGTAGGGCGCGCCCAGGCCGACGAATGCCGGCACCAGATACGCGCCGCCGCTGTCCGGCACCTGCGCGGCCAGTGCCTGGCTGTCGCTGGCACGCTCGATCATGCGCAGGCCGTCACGCAGCCACTGCACCACCGAGCCGGCGATGAAGATCGAGCCTTCGAGTGCATATTCCACGCGCCCGTCCAGGCCCCAGGCAATGGTCGTCAGCAGGCCGTTGCGCGAGCGCACCGCCTGCGTGCCGGTGTGCATCAGCATGAAGCAGCCGGTGCCATAGGTGTTCTTGACCATGCCCGGCTGGAAGCAGGCCTGGCCGAACAGCGCCGCCTGCTGGTCTCCGGCGATGCCGGCGATCGGGATCGGGTGGTCGAAGAAGAACTGCGGCCGGGTGTGCGCATACACCGTGCTGGAATCGCGCACCTGCGGCAGCATCGCGCGGGGTATGTCCAGCAGCGCCAGCAGGTCGTCATCCCAGTCCAGCGTGTGGATGTTGAACAACAGGGTGCGTGCGGCGTTGCTGTAGTCGGTCACATGCGCCTGGCCGCCACTGAGGTTCCATACCAGCCAGCTGTCGATGGTGCCGAACAGCAGCTCGCCACGCTCGGCGCGTTGCTGCGCACCTTCCACGTGGTCGAGGATCCAGCGCACCTTGGTGGCGGAAAAATAGGCGTCGATCAGCAGGCCGGTGCGTTCGCGGACCAGTGCCTCATGCCCGTCGCACTTCAGTCGCTCGCAGATGGCATGGCTCTGCCGCGACTGCCAGACGATGGCATTGTGGATCGGCTGGCCGCTGGCGCGGTCCCAGACCACGGTGGTCTCGCGCTGGTTGGTGATGCCCAGCGCGGCGATATGACGCGGGTCGATCTGTTCGCGGCTGAGCAGTTCGGTCAGCGTGGCATAGACACTGGTGAGGATCTCGCGCGGGTCATGCTCGACCCAGCCGGGTTGCGGGAAGATCTGCGCGAACTCGCGCTGCGCACTGCCGACGATGTCGCCAGCACGGTCGAACAGGATCGCGCGCGAACTGGTGGTGCCCTGGTCGATGGCCAGCACGTAGCGGGGCGTCATGCAGCGTCTCCGGTGGCGATGGGGAAATCCTAATGCATCGATCGCGTCGCGCGCGGCCACCCTGGTAGCTGCCAACCTTGGTTGGCACACGTGGCAACACGGGGGTCAGAGCCCTTTCCCTGGGAAAGGGATCCGACCCCCCATCCACGCCTGCAGCCGCGCCACCTGCGCCGCATCCAGCCGCAGCCCCAGCTTGCTCCGCCGCCACAGCACGTCCTCGGCATTCAAGGCCCATTCGTGGTCGCGCAGGAAGTCCACTTCGCGGGCATGCAGGCCGCCGCCAAACTCCTCGCCAAGATCGCCCTTGCCCTGAGCGCCCTGCAGCAGCTCCGCGCTGCGGCTGCCGTAGGCGCCGGCCCAGCGGCGCGCAATCTCTGCGGGCAGCCACGGTGCCAGTGCCTGCAGGCGCGAGCACGCCTGCGTGGCGTCGCCCCAGTCGCTGCCCGGCAGTGGGTGGCCCGTTGCCGTCCATGCCGGTCCCATCTGCGGCAGGGCGGGGCGCAGCAGGTCCAGCGCTTCTTCGGCCAGCACGCGGTACGTGGTCAGCTTGCCGCCCAGCACATGCAGCGCGGGCGCCGGGCTGGACTGCAACTGCAGGCGGTAGTCACGGCTCAGCTTCGCTGCACGCGGATCGGGATCGGCAAGTAGCGGGCGTACCCCTGCGAACTGCCAGACCACGTCCTGCGGGGTGATCGGCTCGCGCAGGTAGTGGTTGGCGGCCTCGCACAGGTAAGCCACCTCCGAAGGCAGCACGCTGCACCGGGCCGGGTCGCCGCGGTAGTCGGTGTCGGTGGTGCCGACCAGCAGGTGGTCGTGGGCGAACGGCAGCAGGAACACCACGCGGCCATCGGGCTGCTGAAGCAGGCAGGCGCTGTCGTCGGGCCAGGGCCGGCGCAGCACGATGTGGCTGCCCTGTACCAGGCGCAGGGCGGGGCCGCCATCGCGCGCCTGCATACGTTCCAGCAGGCCTCCTGCCCAAGGGCCGGCTGCATTGGCAACGGCCTGGGCGATCACCGTTTGCTGCCGGCCGTCGGTGGCTTCCAACGTGGCCTGCCAACGGCCCAGCACAGGGCGCAGTTCAATGCAGCGGCTGCGCACATGTACCCGTGCGCCACGCCGGGCGGCATCCAGCGCATTGAGCAGTACCAGCCGCGCGTCATCGACCTGTGCATCGGCGTAGCTGAAGGCCTGCCGCAGCGCCGGGGAGAGCCAGGGGCCAAGCGGGTCGCGTTGCAGGTCCAGTGCGCGCGAGGCGGGAAAACTCGGGCTGCGCCCGCCCAGATGGTCATACAGCCACAGGCCCGTGCGCAGCATCCAGCGCGGTCGCAGGTGGGGTTCCCATGGCAGTACGAAGCGCAACGGACGGACCAGATGGGGGGCCTGCCGCCGCACCACTTCGCGTTCGCCCAGTGCCTTGCGCACCAGTCCGAACTCGCCCTGTTCAAGGTAGCGCAGGCCGCCGTGGATCAGTTTGCTGCTGGCGCTGGAGGTGTGCGCGGCCAGGTCATCCTGCTCGCACAACAGCACCCGCAGGCCGCGGCCGGCCGCATCACGGGCGATGCCGGCGCCGTTGATGCCGCCACCGATCACCAGCAGGTCGACGTCGTCCATCGCGTCTCCGTGTCCTGTGTGTGCGTAGAGTCGACTGACAGTCGACTCTACAGAACGCGGGTGACGGAAACGACGACGGGCCCCGCAGGGCCCGTCGCGTTACATCCGTGAAGCCGGTGCTGCCTAGATCAGAAGCGGGCACCGATGCCGAAGCCGACGGTCCACGGATCCATCTTGGCTTCGCCGATCTTCTCACCGCCGACCTTCACGTCCGGACGCGAACGCATGTAGCGGGCATCGGCACGGGCGAACCAGGTGGAGTTGATGTTCATGTCCACGCCGACGGTGCCGATCACGCCCTTGGCGTCCTTGAGGCGGATGTCGGAGCTGCTGCCGTCGGCCAGCGTTTCATTGCTGAAGCTGGACTGGTAGTAGCCCACGCCCACGAACGGACGGAACACGTTGTCAGCCTGGCCGAAGTGGTACTGGCCGCTCAGCGCGACCGGCTGCTGCTCGACGTTGCCCAGGCGGGCATTGTTCGGGCCCTTCACCTTGTGGTCGAACTTGTCGGCGGCGCCCCACAGTTCAACGGCCCAGTTGTCGTTGATGTAGTAGCTGAAGCTGACGGTCGGTGCCGGGCCACCATCGACCTTCTTGATGCCGTCGATCGGATCATTCTTCGGCTGCAGCAGCGCGACGCCGCCAACCACGGCAAAATGCTTGCCCGAAGCGGTATCGGTGGAGCTGCTGTCCTGGGCGAAAGCGGCCGGCGCGAAGGCGGCGGAGGTCAGCAGGGCGAGACTCAGGATACGGATGGAGCGCATGGGGGTATCTCCTAATGTTTCTTGTTTTGGGCCCCCGGTTGCGGGGCGAGCACACCGTAGTCGCCTCAACATGAATCGAATCCGACGCGCGTTAAAAAATAGTTTTCCTTGTTCAGCGATCAGCGCGAAAAGCCTGTATCCATGGGGTTTCTGGCCGTCAGTGGCATTCATTCAGTTGGAGAAGATGTGAGCGCGGCAACGCTGTGCGTCGGCCTGCAAGCGCAGGTGAACGTGGATTGCAGGGTACTGCTGCTGGGTTCGATGCCAGGCGTGGCATCCCTCCAGGAGCAGCGTTACTACGCGCATCCGCGCAACCGCTTCTGGCCGCTGATGGCCGATATCTGCGGTTTCGACGCGGCTCTGCCCTATGTGCAACGGCTGCAGGCGTTGAACGCCGCGGGCATCGGCCTGTGGGATGTGATCGGCCGCTGCGAGCGGCGCGGCAGCCTGGATGCCGACATCGTGCGTGGCACGGAAGTGGCCAATGCGCTGCCGGAACTGATCGCCACGCTGCCTGAGCTGAAACTGATCGGCTGCAATGGTGGTGCGTCGCTGCAGGCGTTCCAGCGCTGGGTGCTGCCACGGCTGGAAACCCCGCCGAAGCTGGTCGCATTGCCGTCGACCAGCCCTGCCAATGCGGCGTGGTCGTTGCCGCGCCTGCGCCAGGCCTGGCAGCCGGTGGCCGACGCGCGGGCGACATGAAGCGGACATCGTTCGGACAATACGCTACCGACTGGTCGCGGCCGCGACCCATTGGCAACAGCGTGTCCCGGCTGCGTGCGTACTGAAAACACCTGTAACGGTTGGCGCTGGACCCCGCTGGCCGCACAATAGACGTTTCCCTACACCAGATTGCCGGAGTTATCCCCATGGCCGAAATCAAGGAAGCACTTGTCCCCGATATCGGTGACTACAGCGATATCCCGGTAATCGAGGTGCTTGTCGCCGTCGGCGACACGGTCAAGAAGGACCAGGGCCTGGTGACGCTGGAA
Organism: Stenotrophomonas sp. YJH_SMC_14-1; assembly: GCF_059372275.1. Lineage (NCBI taxonomy): Bacteria > Pseudomonadati > Pseudomonadota > Gammaproteobacteria > Lysobacterales > Lysobacteraceae > Stenotrophomonas > Stenotrophomonas sp. YJH_SMC_14-1. The sequence goes on along the minus strand of NZ_JCAFVK010000005.1, from coordinate 187,079 downwards.
AGCGACAAGGCGACCATGGAAGTGCCGTCCTCGGTGGCTGGTGTGGTCAAGGAACTGAAGGTCAAGGTCGGCGACAGCCTGTCCGAAGGCAAGGTCGTGGCCCTGATCGAAGTGGCCGCAGGCGAAGCCGAAGCCGCCAAGCCGGCGGCCGCCGCGCCGGCACCGGCCAAGGCCGCTGCCCCGGCTGCCGCCACCCAGAGCGCACCGGCCCCGGCCGCAGCTGCGCCGGCCGCCCCGGCTGCCAGCGGTGGTGCGGTTGAAGCGCTGGTGCCGGATATCGGCGACTACTCCGGCATTCCGGTCATCGAAGTGCTGGTCGCCGTCGGCGACACGGTCAAGAAGGACCAGGGCCTGGTCACGCTGGAAAGCGACAAGGCCACCATGGAAGTGCCGTCGTCGGTGGCCGGCGTGGTCAAGGAGATCAAGGTCAAGGTCGGCGACACTCTGTCGCAGGGCAATGTGGTCGCCATCATCGAAGCCGAGGGCGCTGCCGCGCCGGCGCCGACCAAGGCGGCCGCTGCGGCCGCTCCGGCTGCCGCCGAGACCGCCACCAAGGTCGAGCCGGTCGCTGTGCCGGTGCAGCCGGACAAGCTGGCGGCCCGCGAGATCGCCTCGGCCGGTACCCCGTCCAGCCCGCCGGTGCAGTTCAACGCCGATGGCGTGCTGCCCGCCAAGGTGCCGTATGCCACCCCGGCGGTGCGTGTGTTCGCCCGCGAACTGGGCGTGGACCTGCTGCAGATCAACGGCACCGAGAAGGGTGGCCGCATCACCAAGGGTGACGTGCAGAAGTTCGTCAAGGCCGCCCTCAGCGGTGGCGTGCCGGCTGCCGGCGGTGCTGCTGTCGCTGCCGGTGGTGGCCTGAACCTGCTGCCGTGGCCGAAGGTCGACTTCAGCAAGTTCGGCGAGACCGAAGTGCAGCCGCTGTCGCGGATCAAGAAGATCTCGGGTGCGAACCTGGCCCGCAACTGGGCGATGATCCCGCACGTCACCCAGTTCGAGCAGGCCGACATCACCGACCTGGAAGGCCTGCGCGTGGTGCTGAACAAGGAGAACGAGAAGGCCGGCATCAAGCTGACCATGCTCGCCTTCCTGATCAAGGCCAGCGCCGCAGCGCTGAAGAAGTTCCCGGAGTTCAACGCCTCGCTCGATGCCAGCGGTGAAAACCTGACCCTGAAGAAGTACTTCCACATCGGCTTCGCCGCCGACACGCCGAACGGCCTGGTCGTGCCGGTGATCCGCGACGTGGACAAGAAGGGCGTGGTGCAGATCGCGCAGGAAACCGGCGAACTGGCCAAGAAGGCACGCGACGGCAAGCTCGGCCCGGCCGACATGAGCGGCGGCTGCTTCTCGATCAGCTCGCTGGGCGGCATCGGCGGCACCGCGTTCACCCCGATCGTCAATGCACCGGAAGTGGCTATCCTCGGTGTCTCCAAGTCGTCCATCCAGCCGGTCTGGAACGGCAAGGAATTCGCACCGAAGCTGATGCTGCCGCTGTCGCTGAGCTACGACCACCGCGTCATCGACGGCGCCCTGGCCGCACGCTTCACCACGTACCTGTCCCAGGTACTGGCCGACATGCGCCGCGTGCTGCTGTAAGGCACCCGCTTCGCCCCCACCGTGCGGCCGCAGCCCCTGGCGCGGCCGCGTGAACAGATGCAGTGACAGCCCACCGGCCATGCCGGGCGGGCATGAGGAAAACCCACCATGGCCACGATTGAAGTCAAGGTTCCCGACATCGGCGATTACAGCGATGTGCCGGTGATCGAAGTGTTGGTCGCCGTCGGCGACACGGTGAAGAAGGACCAGGGTCTGGTAACCCTGGAATCGGACAAGGCCACCCTGGAAGTGCCGTCCTCGGCTGCCGGCGTGGTCAAGGAGATCAAGGTCAAGCTGGGCGACACCCTGTCCGAAGGCGCCGTGGTCGTGGTGCTGGACGCTGAAGGCGCCGCCGAAGCCCCGGCCAAGGCCGCTGCACCGGCTCCGGCTGCAGCCGCTCCGGCCAGCAAGCCGCCGGTGACCCCGTCGCACCGCGCCCCGGCCGAACCGGCTGCGCCGAAGCCGGCGCTGTCCAGCGGCAAGCCGGCCGACATCGAATGCGAGATGGTCGTGCTGGGCTCGGGCCCGGGCGGCTACACCGCCGCCTTCCGCGCTGCCGACGTCGGACTGGATACGGTGCTGGTCGAACGCTACGCCAGCCTCGGCGGCGTCTGCCTCAACGTGGGCTGCATTCCGTCCAAGGCGCTGCTGCACGCCGCAGCGGTCATCGACGAAGTGGCCCATGCCGGTGATTTCGGCGTCGAGTTCGGCAAGCCGACCATCACCCTGGACAAGCTGCGCCAGTACAAGGAAAAGGTCGTCAACCAGCTGACCAAGGGCCTGGCCGGCATGGCCAAGCAGCGCAAGGTCCGCAACGTGCAGGGCGTCGGCAAGTTCATCTCGGCCAACGAGCTGGAAATCACCGCTGCTGACGGCAGCACCCAGCTGCTGCGCTTCCAGAAGTGCATCATCGCCGCCGGTTCGCAGGCGGTGAAGCTGCCGAACTTCCCGTGGGACGACAAGCGCGTGATGGATTCCACCGACGCGCTGGAGCTGGCCGAAGTGCCGGGCTCGCTGCTGGTCGTCGGCGGCGGCATCATCGGCCTGGAAATGGCCACCGTGTACAGCGCGCTGGGCAGCAAGGTCACCGTGGTCGAGTTCATGGACCAGCTGATGCCGGGCGCCGACAAGGACCTGGTCAAGCCGCTGGCCGACCGCCTGAAGAAGCAGGGCATCGAAGTGCACCTGAAGACCAAGGCCTCGGGCGTCACCGCCGATGCCAAGGGCATCACCGTCACCTTCGAAGCCGCCGAGGAAGGCCAGGCGCCTGCGCTGGCGCAGGGCACCTTCGACCGCGTGCTGGTGGCCGTGGGCCGCTCGCCGAACGGCAGGAAGATCGATGCCGAGAAGGCCGGCGTGCAGGTCACCGACCGTGGCTTCATCCCGGTCGACCGCCAGATGCGCACCAACGTGCCGCACATCTTTGCCATCGGCGACATCGTCGGCAACCCGATGCTGGCCCACAAGGCCACGCACGAAGGCAAGCTGGCCGCCGAAGTGGCTGCTGGGCACAAGAAGGAATGGGTGGCCCGCGTGATTCCGTCGGTGGCCTATACCAACCCGGAAATCGCCTGGGTCGGTGTGACCGAGACCGAAGCCAAGGCCAAGGGCCTGAAGGTCGGCGTGGCCAAGTTCCCGTGGGCCGCCAGTGGCCGCGCGATCGGCATCGGCCGCACCGAGGGCTTCACCAAGCTGATCTTCGACGAAGAAACCCACCGCATCATCGGCGGTGCGATCGTCGGCGTGCACGCCGGTGATCTGCTGGCCGAGATCGGCCTGGCCATCGAGATGGGTGCGGAGGCGGAAGACATCGGCCACACCATCCATGCCCACCCGACGCTGAGCGAGTCGGTGGCGATGGCGTCGGAAATCTACGACGGCACGATCACCGATCTGTACATGCCGAAGAAGAAGTAAGGCGCCCGCGCCGTTCCGAACGAAAAGCCCTGGCATCTGCTGGGGTTTTTTGTTTCTCCGCTCCGGATTTTTACGAGCGGTGGGGCCGCTGCGCGGGTGGCAGGCGTTTGGACAAATGTCCCCCGCCGCCCGCCTGCGGCGGTCGCCTCCTCCTTTACTTTGTCCAAACGCCTGCCACCCGCGCAGCGGCTCGGCTTGCGGATAGTCAGAGCCAGTGCCAAAGCCGCCCGGATTCCTGACACGCGGGGGGAGAGGGGCTTGTGTGCGAAGTAAAGGAGGAGGCGTCGGCCGTAGGCCGGCGCCGGGGGACATTCGCACGCAAGCCCCTCTCCCCCCGCGCTCGACCAACCTGCTTCTCTGCTCGACGATGCCACAAAAAACGCGGCCCCGATGTTCCGGAGGCCGCGCCAGGAGAGAGAGTGCCGTGGAAGGGGCGGGGGATCAGAACACGAAGCTGATACCGGCCACCGGGCCCTTGAATTCCTGCTTCAGGCCGACAGTACCGTCGCTGCCCTTCTTGTCCACGTCCAGCTTGAACCAGTCGTAGCCGGCGAACACGCCGAAGTTCTTGGTGAAGCGGTAATCGACGATGGCATTGGCGCGGCTCAGGTCGCCCTTGTAGTCATCGAAGCTGCCCCAGCGCGTGTTGAGATACTGGCCCTGCAGCGTGATCATCCAGCGCTCGGACGGCGTGAAGGTCATGCGGGCGCCGACCACAGGTGCCACGCCATCAGCCTTCTCGTCGAGGAACTGGCCTTCGTACACCGTGCCCAGGTCGGCGTAGCCCTTGGTGCTGACCTTGGCGTACTCGCCACCGATCTGCAGGCCGAGGTCGAAGGTGTCGGTATCAACCACCGAGTAGTCATAGACCAGGCTGGCCACCTGGTACTTCAGCTCACCCTTCACGAAGCTGCCGGCCGGCACGTTCTCACCGCCGAAGGAAATGCCCTGGTCGAGGGTCTCGCGGCGGTCCTTGTCGTACTTGAAGTAGTTGAACAGGAGGCGCTGACGGTTGCTGATGCGGAACATGCCGTCGATGCGCGGCTCCCATTCCTTGCCACCCAGCTTGAAGTCCTGGTTCAGGGAGATGTCCTGGCCGGCCACGGTGGTGCTGCCGCGGAGGGTGTTGTCCGAATCGATGTTCATCGCACCCAGACGGATGGCAAAGCGGTCATCGCCTTCGGCGGCGTGGGCCGCATTGGCGAACGAGGCGCCGGCAGCGAGCAGGGAGAGGGCGAGCAGGGTGGGTACGGGGCGCATCGAAGAGTCCTTGCAGTGGTTCATCAGAATGAAGGCCACTGTGCCGGACAGGCCCGTCCACCATGCGTGAACGTATGGTCCATGGCATGTGTACGGTTCAGTGCTGTCGCGACGATGCAAAAAGATGGCCCCGGAGCCGGGCTTCGGGGCCATCGTGGGACCTGCGGGGCGGAGCCGACGAGGATGCTGCAGGCAGGTCGAATGATCGGACCGGCATGTCTGACGAAAGTTCCGCAGCCTGCGACCAAAGTTCAATAGTGCGTCGCAACATGGTGCGGACGTCATTGTCCCCCTGGTGGCACGCAAAAATGTAACCGTTACCGCAACTTGCGGCTTCCAGGGATGAACAGGGAGCGGTTGTCTCGCAAATTGTCCCATTGCTATAATTTGGCGGCTCGATGAGGCCCCCCTGCTGTAGCCGCCTCAGCCCTCCACTTGCAACCACGCGGGACGTCCTGTGCTGAACTCCGTTGATGCGGGTCGGCGACTGATGCTGCGCGCCGCGGTCTACCCGCTGGCCGCAGTGGCTGTCCTGGCCCTGGCCTTCCTGCTGGTAGGTCCGAAATACGCCCTCGGCGCGCTGGCGTCCGGTGTGGCCATTTCGGCCGGTGGCTGGGTGGCGGCACGGATGGCACTGGGCGGTGGGGCACTGGCCGCAGGATCGGCGATGGCTCGCCTGATCATTGCGATCGTGGCCAAGTGGGTCGTGGTTTTCGGCGTCCTGCTGGTGGGGTTCCTGGTCTTCAAGCTGCCTGCATTGGCGCTGTTGGCCGGTATCGCCGTCGGCTTGATGTTCCAGGTCCTGGCGATGGCCAGGCGTTGACAGAATTCAATTAACTGAAGGTTCCGGACACATGGCGGGCGAGGCTCTAACCCCTACCAGCTACATCCAGCATCACCTGCACAACCTGACCGCGCCGGTCGGCAAGGGTGAGGGTATGTTCTGGCATATCCACGTCGATACCTTCCTCACCGCGGTCCTGATGGGCCTGGTGATCGTTGTCGCGTTCTGGCTGGGCACCCGCAAGGCCACCGCCGGCGTGCCGGGCAAGTGGCAGGCCTTCGTTGAAATCTGCCTGGAGTTCGTCGACCGCCAGGCCAAGGACACCTACCACGGCAAGAGCAAGCTGGTCACGCCGATCGCCATCACCATCTTCTTCTGGATTCTGCTGATGAATCTGCTGAAGATGATTCCGGCCGATTTCATCGCCAAGCCGCTGGAATGGGCGGGCGTGCACTACTGGAAGCCGGTGCCGACCGCTGACGTCAATGCCACCCTGGGCATGGCCATCAGCGTGTTCTTCCTGATGCTGTTCTTCGCGCTCAAGTCCAAGGGCCTGGGCGGCTTCATCAAGGAATTCCTGACGGCGCCGTTCGGCAAGTGGATGATGCCGTTCAACCTGATCCTCAACATCGTCGAGTGGCTGAGCAAGCCGATCTCGCTGGCGATGCGACTGTTCGGCAACATGTTCGGTGGCGAAATCGTGTTCCTGCTGATCTGGGTGCTGGGTGGTGCCGGTTTCTTCGGTGCCATTGCCGGTGGTGTGTTCGGCCTCGGCTGGATGCTGTTCCACCTGCTGGTGATCCCGCTGCAGGCCTTCATCTTCATGATGCTGTCGATCGTGTACCTGAGCCTGTCGGAAGACGCTCACTGAGTTTCAAGCTTCAACGCGTTTCAACCTTCATCCGTTTCATCACCCTTAGCAACTTAAGTTCCTGGAGATAACCATGTACTTCGCCGTCCTGACCAACTTCGCGCAGATTCAGAGCTCCACCGCCCTTGCCGTCGGCATCATGATCGGCCTGGCCGCGCTGGGCGCCGGTCTGGGTCTGGCCATCATGGCTGGTAAGTTCCTGGAGTCGGCCGCCCGCCAGCCGGAACTGATCCCGGTCCTGCAGGTCCGCATGTTCATCACCGCAGGCCTGATCGACGCCGCGTTCATCATCTCGGTCGCCGTTGGCCTGCTGCTGGCCTTCGCCAACCCGCTGTCGGCTGCCTTCGCTGGCGCCGTCACCAAGGCTCTGGCCGGCTGATACAGCGGTTTGAGACGACCGGGTGCTTATGCACCCGGTTTCGGATGAAGGCCGGATGTGCCGCTACGGCGGCGCGTCCACCCCGAAACCAGCGATCGAGCTAACCATGAATATCAATTTCACCCTTCTTGCGCAGGCGCTGGCCTTCGCTGGTCTGATCTGGATCATCGCGACCAAGATCTGGCCGCCGCTGATGAACGCGATCGAAGAGCGCCAGCAGAAGATTGCTGAAGGCCTCGCTGCTGCCGACCGCAGCCAGAAAGATCTGGCCCAGGCGCAGGAGAAGGTCAACGAAGCGCTGAAGGAAGCACGCACCAAGGCCAACGAGATCATCGATCAGGCCCACGCGCGTGCCAACCAGATCGTTGATGCTGCCCGTAACGAAGCGATCACCGAAGCCACCCGTCAGAAGGAACTGGCCCAGGCTGAAATCGACGCCGCCGCCAACCGTGCCCGTGAAGATCTGCGCAAGCAGGTGTCCGCGCTGGCCGTGACCGGTGCCGAAAAGCTGCTCAAGCGCGAAATCGACGCCAACGCCCACAAGGCGCTGCTCGACGAGCTGGCCTCGGAGATCTAAGGATGAGCCAGGCCCTCACGCTTGCCCGCCCGTACGCCCGCGCCGCGTTCGCGACCGCGCGCGACGAAGGCGCGTTCGCGCCGTGGTCGGACGCCCTGGCGTTCTCCGCCCACGTCGCCGCCGACCCGCGCGTGGCGGCCCTGCTCGCCAACCCGGAGCTGGGTCGTGACGACGCCGTCGCCCTGCTGGCGCCGGTGTCCCACGGCGAGACCTACTCGCGCTTCCTGGCCATCCTGGCCGAATCGCATCGTCTGCCGCTGCTGCCGGAGATTTCCGGCATGTTCGACGCCCTGCGCGCCGAAGCCGAGCACGTGGTCAAGGCCACGGTCACCTCGGCCGCCGAACTGTCGGCCGGTGAGCTGGACGCGATCAAGGTCGCGCTGCGCAAGCGCTTCAACCGCGAGGTCGACGTGACCACCGCGGTCGATGCCTCGCTGATCGGCGGCGCCGTGATCGACGCCGGCGACGTGGTCATCGATGGTTCGCTGAAGGGCAAGCTGGCCCGTCTGCAGACCGCGCTCGCTAACTGAATTCATTTAACGTCCGGCCCCGCTGCCGGCACTAGGACTTGACGATGGCAACCACGCTCAACCCCTCCGAAATCAGCGAACTGATCAAGAACCGCATCGAGAAGGTCAAGCTGGCCGCGGAATCGCGCAACGAAGGCACCGTGACCAGCGTGTCCGACGGCATCGTGCGCATCTTCGGTCTGGCCGACGTGATGCAGGGCGAAATGATCGAACTGCCGAACAACACCTTCGCCCTCGCCCTGAACCTGGAGCGCGACTCGGTCGGCGCCGTGGTGCTGGGTGACTACGAGCACCTGCGCGAAGGCGACGTCGCCAAGACCACCGGCCGCATCCTGGAAGTGCCGGTCGGTCCGGAACTGCTGGGCCGCGTCGTGAACGCGCTGGGCGAGCCGATCGACGGCAAGGGCCCGCTGGGCACCGACCTGACCGCTCCGGTGGAGCGCGTTGCGCCGGGCGTGATCTGGCGCAAGTCGGTCGACCAGCCGGTGCAGACCGGTTACAAGTCGGTCGACTCGATGATCCCGATCGGCCGTGGCCAGCGCGAGCTGATCATCGGTGACCGCCAGACCGGCAAGACCGCCATGGCGATCGATGCGGTGATCAACCAGAAGGGCACCGGCATCAAGTGCGTGTACGTTGCGATCGGCCAGAAGGCGTCGACCATCGCCAACATCGTGCGCAAGCTGGAAGAGAACGGCGCGCTGGCCCACACCATCGTGGTCGCCGCGACCGCTTCCGAATCGGCTGCCATGCAGTACATCAGCGCCTACTCGGGCTGCACCATGGGTGAGTACTTCATGGACCGCGGCGAAGACGCGCTGATCGTGTACGACGATCTGTCCAAGCAGGCTGTCGCCTACCGCCAGATCTCGCTGCTCCTGAAGCGCCCGCCGGGCCGCGAAGCCTACCCGGGTGACGTGTTCTACCTGCACTCCCGTCTGCTCGAGCGTGCAGCCCGCGTGTCCGAGGAATATGTCGAGAAGTTCACCGAAGGCAAGGTCACCGGCAAGACCGGTTCGCTGACCGCGCTGCCGATCATCGAAACCCAGGCCGGCGACGTGTCCGCCTTCGTTCCGACCAACGTGATCTCGATCACCGACGGCCAGATCTTCCTGGAAACCGATCTGTTCAACGCCGGCATCCGCCCGGCCGTGAACGCCGGTATCTCGGTGTCGCGCGTCGGTGGCTCGGCCCAGACCAAGATCATCAAGAAGCTGTCCGGCGGCATCCGTATCTCGCTGGCCCAGTACCGCGAGCTGGCTGCGTTCGCGCAGTTCGCCTCGGACCTGGACGAAGCGACCCGCAAGCAGCTGGAGCGTGGCCAGCGCGTCACCGAGCTGATGAAGCAGAAGCAGTACGCGCCGATGTCGATCGCCAACCAGGCATTGTCGATCTACGCCGTCAACGAGGGTTACCTCGACGACGTGCCGGTCAACAAGCTGCTGGCGTTCGAAGAAGGCCTGCACGCCCACTTCGCCAACACCCAGGGCGAGCTGGTCAGCAAGGTCAACGCCACCGGCGGTTGGGACAACGACATCGAAGGTGCCTTCAAGAAGGGCATCGCCGAGTTCAAGACCACCGGCAGCTGGTAATCGCGGTCCTGTAGAGCGGAGCCGCTGGCTCCGCTGGACCAGATGACAAACGGTTGAACAACGCGGGGCAGCAGCCCCGCGCCACGGGAAACAAGAGATGGCAAGCGGACGCGAAATCAAAACCAAGATCAAGAGCGTGCAGAACACCCGCAAGGTGACGCGCGCCCTGGAAATGGTCTCGGCCTCCAAGATCCGCAAGGCGCAGGATCGGATGAAGACCTCGCGTCCGTACGCGCAGGCGATGAAGCAGGTGATCGGTCACCTGGCCCAGGCCAGCACCGACTACCAGCATCCGTTCCTGGTCGAGCGTGAGCAGGTCAAGCGGGTCGGCTTCATCGTGATCTCCTCCGATCGCGGCCTGGCTGGCGGCCTGAACAACAACCTGTTCCGCAAGATGCTGGGCGAAGCCAAGGCATGGCAGGACAAGGGTGCGGAAGTGGACCTGGTGACCATTGGCCAGAAGGCTTCGACCTTCTTCCGCCGCGTGAAGGTCAACATGGTCGGCAGCGTGACCCACATCGGCGACGTGCCGAAGCTGGAATCGCTGATCGGTGTGATCAAGGTCATGCTCGACGCCTTCACCGAAGGCAAGATCGACCGCGTGTACCTGGTCTACAACCGCTTCGTGAACACCATGGTGCAGAAGGCCAGCTTCGATCAGCTGCTGCCGCTGCCGCCGGCTGAGAAGCAGGTCGCTCACCACGACTGGGACTACCTGTACGAACCCGATGCCGCGACCGTGCTCGAGCACGTGATGACGCGTTACATCGAGTCGCTGGTGTACCAGGCACTGCTGGAAAACGTCGCCTCCGAGCATGCGGCACGCATGGTTGCGATGAAGGCGGCGAGCGACAACGCCAACAAGCTGATCGGCACCCTGCAGCTCGTCTACAACAAGGCGCGCCAGGCAGCGATCACCCAGGAAATCTCCGAAATCGTCGGCGGCGCGGCAGCAGTCTGACCGCGTTCGTTCAAAGCACACATTAGAGGATGCAGCAATGAGTCAGGGCAAGATCGTTCAGATCATCGGCGCGGTCGTCGACGTCGAATTCCCGCGTGAATCGGTGCCGAAGGTGTACGACGCACTGAAGGTGGAAAACACCGAGATCACCCTCGAAGTCCAGCAGCAGCTGGGCGACGGCGTGGTGCGTACCATCGCCCTCGGTTCCACCGACGGCCTGAAGCGCAACCTGGTTGCCGTCAACACCGGCCGTGGCATCTCGGTGCCGGTCGGCGCCGGCACCCTGGGCCGCATCATGGACGTGCTCGGCCGTCCGATCGACGAAGCCGGCCCGGTGGCCGCCAGCGACAGCTGGGAAATCCACCGTGCGGCCCCGTCGTACGAAGACCAGTCCCCGGCCACCGAACTGCTGGAAACCGGCATCAAGGTCATCGACCTGATGTGCCCGTTCGCCAAGGGCGGCAAGGTCGGCCTGTTCGGCGGCGCCGGCGTCGGCAAGACCGTCAACATGATGGAACTGATCAACAACATCGCCAAGGCGCACAGCGGTCTGTCCGTGTTCGCCGGCGTGGGTGAGCGTACCCGTGAGGGCAACGACTTCTACCACGAAATGAAGGACTCCAACGTCCTCGACAAGGTGGCGATGGTGTACGGCCAGATGAACGAGCCGCCGGGCAACCGCCTGCGCGTCGCCCTGACCGGCCTGACCATGGCCGAGTACTTCCGCGACGAGAAGGACGAAAACGGCAAGGGCAAGGACGTCCTGCTGTTCGTCGACAACATCTACCGCTACACCCTGGCCGGTACCGAAGTGTCGGCACTGCTGGGCCGCATGCCGTCCGCCGTGGGTTACCAGCCGACCCTGGCCGAGGAAATGGGCGTCCTGCAGGAGCGCATCACCTCGACCAAGAACGGTTCGATCACCTCGATCCAGGCCGTCTACGTTCCCGCGGACGACCTGACCGACCCGTCGCCGGCAACCACCTTCGCCCACCTGGACTCGACCGTTACCCTGTCGCGTTCGATCGCCTCGCTGGGTATCTACCCGGCCGTCGATCCGCTGGACTCCACCAGCCGCCAGATGGACCCGCTGGTCATCGGCCACGAGCACTACGACACCGCTCAGCGCGTCCAGCAGACCCTGCAGAAGTACAAGGAACTGAAGGACATCATCGCGATCCTGGGCATGGACGAACTGTCCGAAGAGGACAAGCAGGCCGTGTCGCGCGCCCGTAAGATCGAGCGCTTCTTCAGCCAGCCGTTCCACGTGGCCGAAGTGTTCACCGGTTCGCCGGGCAAGTACGTGCCGCTGAAGGACACCATCCGTGGCTTCAAGGCCATCGTCGATGGCGAGTACGATCACCTGCCGGAGCAGGCGTTCTACATGGTCGGCGGCATCGAAGAAGCGGTCGAGAAGGCCAAGAAGATGGCCGAGAAGGCCTGATCCGGGGCGGGCGGGAGCGATCCTGCCCGACCTGACGCCGGCGCCGGGCAACCGCCCGCGCCGGTGGACTCCCACGGTGGCATTGCGCCGCCGCGAACAGCGAAGAGATTTGCATGAGCACGATCCGTTGCGACATCGTCAGCGCCGAGCAGGAAATCTTCCGTGGCGAAGCGACCCTGGTCGTGGCCACCGGTGAGCTGGGCGAACTGGGCATCGCGCCCAAGCACGCGCCGCTGATCACCCGCCTGAAGCCGGGCAAGGTGGTGGTGACCACGCCGAATGGCGAGCAGCTGGATTTCGCCATTTCCGGCGGCATCCTGGAAGTGCAGCCGCAGGTGGTGACCGTGCTGGCCGACACCGCGATCCGCGCGCAGGACATCGACGAAGCCTCGGTCCGCAAGGCCAAGGAAGAAGCCGAACGCATCCTGGCCAACCGCGGTGAAGCCATGGAAGTGGCCGAAGCCCAGCAGAAGCTGGCCGAAGCCGTCGTCCAGCTGCAGGCCCTGGAACGCCTGCGCAAGACCCTCAAGCACTGAGGTTCCGCGCTGTATCCACGAAAACGCCGGCCCTGTGCCGGCGTTTTTGTTCGGGTGGCTGGGTAGAGTCGACCGGGTGGATTCGACTGGGTAGAGTCGACTGTTAGTCGACTGCTCTACGTTCAGGCCGCGAAAATCCCGCCCTGCGCGCGTTAGTCGACTACCAGTCGACTCTACCAATCCCGGTCCCCAGTCCCGATCCCGATCCCGATCCCGATCCCGATCCCCGATCCTGGTGCCGTCTCAGCGATACACCACGTACCGCATCAGCAGGAACGACACACACGCCAGGCCGCCTTCCACCAGCGGTTTGGCAAGCCAGGTGTTCTGCAGGCCCAGCGCGTGGTCCACCAGGCTCACCAGCAATGTGCTCGCCACGGTGAGCAGCAGCCATAGGCCGAAGAAGCGTGCAAATCGCTTCCATCCCAGCTTGCGGGTGCCGGCCTCGGCAAAGGTGTAGCGGCCGTTGAGCCAGAAGCCCAGCAGCATGCCGGCCAGGCGCCCGGCGATGTTGGCCGGCGCCACGGGCATGCCGAGCGCGGTGGTGACCACGAACACGAGCCAGTCGAGCAGCAGCTGCACGAGCCCGATGACGAGGTAGGCGCTTCCCTGGCGGACGAGGCTCATCGGCATGGCGAAGGGAGGAGGGATGCCCATGTTAACGGCGCACGCTCTAGAATCACCGGCAACGAACCACGGACCGCCGTTCCCATGACCCAACCTCTGCACGTCATCATCCTCGCCGCCGGCGCAGGCAAGCGCATGAAGTCGGTGCTGCCGAAGGTGCTGCAGCCGATCGCGGGCCAGCCGATGCTGGCGCACGTGATCGACGCGGCCCGTGAGCTCCAGCCGGCGGCGATCCACGTGGTCCATGGCCATGGCGGCGAGGCGGTGCGCCAGTACTTCGCCTGCCAACCCGACCTGCAATGGGCCGAGCAGGCACAGCAGCTCGGCACCGGCCACGCGGTAGCGCAGGCGATGCCCCAGGTTCCCGACCTGGCGCAGGTGCTGGTCCTGTACGGCGACGTGCCGCTGATCCGTGCGCAGACCCTGCGCGACCTGCTCGCACAGCCGGGCCGGCTGGCGGTACTGGTGGCCGATGTCGATGACCCGACCGGATATGGCCGCGTGCTGCGCGATGCCGAGGGCAAGGTTGGCGCGATCATCGAGCAGAAGGACGCCACCGATGACCAGCTGCGCGTGCGCACGATCAATACCGGCATCATCGCCGCCGAATCGACTGCGCTGCGCCGGTGGCTGTCGCAGCTTTCCAACAGCAATGCACAGGGCGAGTACTACCTCACCGATGTCTTTGCATTTGCCGCCCATGAGTACACGCCGGCCGAAATGGCACTGGTGGCCGACGCGCAGGAGGCCGAAGGGGCAAACGACCCCTGGCAGCTCTCGCAGCTGGAGCGTGCCTGGCAGCGTCGTGCGGTGCGGGCCTTGTGCGCACAGGGGGCGCGCGTGCGCGATCCGGCCCGGCTCGACATCCGCGGCACTGTCACCGTGGGCAGCGACGTGCTGATCGACGTCGATGTCGTGCTCGAGGGCAACGTGGTGCTCGGCGACGGCGTCACCGTCGGTCCGTTCAACCGTTTGAAGGACGTCAATCTTGGGCCGGGCACCGAAGTGCGTGCGCACTGCGATCTGGAGGGCGTGGTTACCGAGGGTGCCGCGCAGATCGGCCCGTTCGCGCGCCTGCGACCGGGCACCGTGCTGGCCGATGGCGTGCACGTCGGCAACTTCGTCGAGACCAAGAAGGTCACGCTGGGTGTGGGCAGCAAGGCCAATCACCTCACCTACCTGGGCGATGCGGTGATCGGCAGCAAGGTGAACATCGGCGCTGGCACCATCACCTGCAACTACGATGGCGTGAACAAGTCGACCACCACCATTGGCGACAACGCGTTCATCGGCTCCAACAGCTCGCTGGTGGCACCGGTGACCATTGGCGACGGCGCGACCATTGCCGCCGGTTCGGTCATCACCCGTAACGCGCCGGACGGCAAGCTGACACTGGCACGTGCCCGGCAGGAAACCATCGATGGCTGGAAGCGCCCGCTCAAGAAGGCCTGAGCCCCGCATTCCCCGCGCCGATGAACTCGGTTTGCTGCCCGGCATCGAGCAGCGCGCCGGCGAGGTGTTGAGGGGCCATGAGGCCTATCCGGTGTTCGCCGGGCATGGCCTGGACCTGCCGACACTACAGGATGGCCTTGAACGCGGGCAGCTGTGGGTGGTGGATGCGGCAGACGGTGGCATCGCCGGCTATCTGCTTGCCGGCGAACTGGCAGGTGAGTTCCACGTGCTGCAGATGGATGTGGATCCTGCACACGCGCGGCAAGGTCATGGGCGCACGTTGTTGCGCCATGCATTGGTACAGGCCCGGGCGAAAGGCTATTGCTCGGCCGTGCTGACCACGTTGTCCGACGTGCCGTGGAATGCGGCCTTCTATGCCAGCGAAGGTTTCGTCGCCGCACCGGAGGCGGAGTGGGGTGCAGGGCTGCAGGCGGTGATGGCCGAAGAGGCCGCGCTGGGGTTTCCGATGCATCTACGCGTGGCGATGCGGCAGGCCTGGTAGATGCCGGCCTCGGTCGGCATATCCACGCATCGCGTGGATCTACCCGATCGGTCCGCTCAACCCACCGGCAGCAGGATCGACACGCACAACCCGCCATCGCCGCGGTTCTGCAGTGACACCCGTCCGCCGTGGGCCTCCACGATCTCCCGCGTCAGCGCCAGCCCCAGCCCGGTGCCATTGCGCTTGGTCGAATAGAACGGCATCAGTGCGTTCTGCAGCACCTGCTCGTTCATGCCCTTGCCGCGGTCAAGCACGTCCAGGCGCAGCCACTGCGGCAGCCGGGTCAGCTGTACCTGCACATCGTCGTTGGGCGGCTCGGCTTCAGCGCAGGCTTCGTGCGCATTCTTCAGCAGGTTCAACAACGCCTGCCCGAACTGCGCGATGTCGATGCGGCTGCTCAGCTCCTCGTCCGGCTCACGTTCCATGCCGAACGGGATCTGCTGGCGCAGGCTGGACAGGAACGGCGCCCAGTGCACGGTCTGCAGCTGCGGCTGTGGCAGCTTGGCAAAGCGCGCATAGCCACGGATGAAGCCTTCCAGGTGGCGTGCGCGATCCTCGATGGTGGTGAAGATCTCGGGCAGCCGGTCAAAGCGTTCACGCTGCACCAGCACGCCGCCGGAATGGGCGAGCGAAGCAATCGGCGCCAGTGAGTTGTTGAGCTCGTGGCTGATCACCCGAATCACCTTCTTCCAGGTCTGCACTTCCTGGCGGCGCAGCTCGGCGGTCAACAGGCGCACCAGCAGCAGGTCGTGTGGGCGGCCGTTGAGCTGGAACGCACGCCGCGAGAGGTGATAGACCTGCTCGTCATCCTCATCGCCGTCCTCCCCCTCGGCGTGCACCGCGAACAGGCTGTCACCGCCACGGGCGATGGCATCGCGCAGTTCCACCGGCACCTGTTCCAGCACGTCTTCCAGGCGCTGGCCTTCCAGCTTCCAACCGCCGTGCAGCAGCTTGCGCGCGGCCAGGTTGGAGAACACCACGCGGGCGATGCCATCACCGCCGGAGGCGATCAACAGCATCGCAACCGGCGTATTCTGCACCATGGTGTCCAGCAGCAGCTCACGTTGCACCAGGCCCTGCCGCTGCTCACGCAGTACATCACCCAGCTCCCGGTGTGCCTGCACCAGGTCGCCGAGCTCGTCATTGCCGGGCCAGTGCACTCCGAAGTTGTATTCGCCGTCGCGATAGCTGCTGGTGGTGCCCGCCAGGGCCCGCATCAGTGACCGCACCGGGGCGGTAGCCCGACGCAGCGTCCACCACATCAGCGACAGCAGGATCAGCGCCGACACCGTGGTCACCACCCAGCCATGGTCCATCCAGTAGGCCAGCAGCCACGGCAGCGCCGCAGCCAGTGCCAGCACCGGCAGCAGGCGCAGGAACAGGCGGAAGGTGAACGAGCGCCGCTTCATTCGCGTGGAATACCATGGCGGTCCATGCGCCGGTACAGCGCCTGGCGGCTCAGGCCGAGCTCGGCGGCAGCCTGGGCGATGACGCCATGGTTGCGCGCCAGCACATCCTCGATGCGTGCGCGGTCGGGATCATTGCCTGCGCTGGGTGCCGGTCGTGGTACGACGGCTGCGCGCGGCAGGTTGAGATCGGCCACTTCGATGCGGTTGCCGGTGGCCAGCAGTTCGGCACGCTGGATCACGTTGCGCAGCTCGCGCACGTTGCCTGGCCAGGGGTACCGCTGCAGTGCTGCGGTGGCGGCGCTGGACAGCGGCTTGCCAGCGGTCAGGAATCGCTCGGCCAGCGGCACGATGTCGCCCGGGCGGTCGGCCAGCGGCGGCAGCACCAGTTCCACCGTGTTGAGGCGGTAATAGAGATCTTCGCGGAAGGTACCGTCGCGGATCATCGCCGGCAGGTCGGCATTGGTCGCGCTGACCACGCGGACCTTGACCTGGCGCTCGCGGTTGGAACCCAGGCGCTCGAAGCGGCCGGTTTCCAGCACGCGCAGCAGCTTCATCTGCCCGCCGAGCGACAGGTTGCCGATCTCATCCAGGAACAGGGTGCCACCATCGGCGGCCTCGAACTTGCCTTCGCGCGCCTTGTTGGCGCCGGTATACGCACCGGCCTCGGCACCGAACAGTTCGGCTTCGATCAGTTCCGAGGGCAACGCGCCACAGTTGACCGCCACGAACGGGCCCTTGGCCACCAGCGAATTGGCCTGGATGATCTGCGCGATCTTCTCCTTGCCGGCACCGTTCGCGCCGGTGATCAGTACCGGCAGTTCCGAGCGTGCGACCTGGCAGGCGAGGGCGATGACGCGCTCGCTGGCGGGGTCGGCGAAGACCGCGCCGCACAGGTCGTACTTCTCTTCCAGCGCGTTGCGCTGGTGCAGTTCACGGCTGCGGCGCCGGTCCAGTTCGCGGCGTGCCTCGGACAGTTCCAGCAGGTTGTTGACCGTGGTCATCAGCTTGCGGTCGTCCCAGGGCTTGGCCAGGTAGTCGGCCGCACCGGCCTTGACCAGATCCACTGCACTGCTCAGGTGGGTCCAGGCGGTCAGCAGGATCACCGGCAGGTCCGGATGGCGCGCACGGATCTGCGCGAACAACGCTTCGCCCTCCTCACCGGAGGTGGTGTCCTCGCTGAAGTTCATGTCCTGGATCACCAGATCGACCGGCTGCGACTCGAGCAGGGCCAGCCCATCGGCGGGCGTGTGCGCCTGCAGGGTGTCGATGTCGTGCAGGGAGAACAGCACGTCCAGCGCAGTACCCACGCTGGCGTTGTCGTCGATGATCAGGATCGCAGGCATCAAGCGGTTCTGCAGAAAGGGATGGGCGGCGCCGATGGAGCCGTTCGTGTCCACGCACCGGGAGAGCCCGGCGCCACCCATCAAGCATAGCCAAACCTGTGGCCGTGCAGGAGCGGATGATGCTCAGCGCCCGGGTGGGGCTGGCGGAGGTGGTGGCGCGGGTGGTGGCGGGACCTCCAATGCCTGTCGCCACGCAGCGGCGTTGACCGCTACCGTCAGTTCGCGCTTGTCGCGGCGCAGCAACAGATAGGCGCTGGCCGCGTGGGAATGGCGCAGTGCCTCGGCCAGATGTTCAACCCGGCGCACCGCCGTGTCGTCCACGCGGAGGATGCGATCGCCACTGCGCACGCCGAAGCGCACTTCCGGGCTGGCGGCCTCCACATGCACCTGGCCTTCGGTCGAGCGCAGCGACAGCCGCGCTCCATCGCGGCGCCATTCCAGCGTCTGTGCGCTGCCACCACCGGCCAGCGCCGGCAGGGGCAGCAGTGCCATCAACAGCATCCGGCAGGCACGCACCTCACGCGCCCCGCGTGGCGACTGCGGGCGGGACCGCTGCCGCGCGCCGGGCCGGCCCGAACACCGCGATCTGGCCCAGCACCCACAGCAGAAGCGCGCCCAGCGGCAGGTAGTACAGGGGCATGCGTGGCAGCTCGTAGAGGTTCATCAGTGCCAGGTTGATCGCGTAGGCTGCCAGCATGCCCAGCACGATGCCCAGCGAGGCCAGCAGGAAGTTCTCGGTCTGGAAGTAGCGCAGGATCTGGCCGCGGGTGGCACCGAGTGCGCGGCGGATGCCGATCTGCTTGCTGCGCTGCTGCACCCAGAAGCTGGCCAGGCCGATGATGCCCAGTGCCGTGACCACCAGCAGCGAGATGCACACGGTGATCAGCAGGCCGACCATGGCCTTGTCGTTCTTGAAGTAGTCATTGCGCTGCGCCTCATAGGTCAGCTTTTCACGCACCAGCCGGTTGGGATCGTTACGTTCAAGCGCGGCGATCGCACCCTTTAGCACTTCCTCGCGCCGATCTGGAGAGGTACGCAGGACATACGGTCCCTGGGTGAAGTCAGTCCGCACCGGCAGCACGATCGACAGCGTGGTGTTGTTGTTGTAGTCGGTGGGCGTTGCCAGTGCGGCGACGATGCCGACTACGTGCAGCGGCTGCTTGCCCATGTAGAACGTCTTGCCCAGTGCATTCTCGCCCGGGTACAGCTTGTCGGCGAGGGTGCGGCTGATGATCACCGAGGACGCCGTATTGGACGAAGCGTTCTTCTGTGCGTCCTCGAAGTTGCTGTACTCGCTTGACTGGAAGTCACGGCCGGCGGTCAGCTGCAGTCCGAGCGTGGGCAGTCCACCCTCGCCGAACATGTACATGGTGACGAAAGCGGTCGGACGCTCCTGTTCCTGTTTAAGCGAAACGCTGGTGTTGGAGGAGTTCGGGCGGAACGGCAACTGGTTGACCTTGGCTGCGGCAGTCACGCCGGGCACCGCACGCAGGGCAGACAGGTCTTCCAGGGTGCGGGACTGACCGTTGGTCTGCTTGCCGATGCCGCTGACCCGGACGAACACCAGTTCGTTCTCGGCCAGGCCGCTGCTCTGGCTGATCCGTTCAACGCGCTGGGTGACCAGGAACAGGGCATTGCAGACGATGGCGCAGGTCAGGGCGACTTCCAGCACGATCAGGGCGGCGGCCGTCTTGTGCCGGCGCAGGGTGCTGAGGATGGGGCGGATGTCCATGGGAGGTCCTCGTACTCGTGCTTACTGCGACTTGAGCTGGATGGCCGGGGTAACCTGCATCGCGCGCCAGGCGGGCAGGAAACCAGCGGCGAGGCTGGCGAACAGGGTCAGGCCAATGGCCAGCAGCAGCATGCTGCCGTCCAGGTGGGCCAGGTTCGCGTAGTCCACGGGTTGCTGGCGTACCGCATACAGGCCGAGCAGGGCCAGGCCGATGCCGAGCACGCCGCCGGCAACGCCGATCGCACCGGCTTCAACCAGGCATTGCAGGAAGATCTGCCCACGGCTGGCACCGAGGGCGCGGCGCACACCGATCTCGCCACTGCGGCGCAGGAACTTCGCCAGCAGCAGGCCCACGGTGTTGACCAGGCAGACGCCGAGAAAGCCCAGTGCCAGCCACATCTGCAGGCGCACGTCGCTGGGCACGGCGTTCTTGAACGTCAACCACTCCATCACCGGGCGCAGACGCACGTTGGTGGGGCGCTCGAAACGGCCCGCCGCGCGCTGCTGGTCCGAGTAGTTGACCAGGTAGTTGCGGTAGTCCTCGACCTTGGCCGGGTCCAGCTCCACCCAGTACTGGATCCAGCTGCAGGGCGCGCTGATCGAGTTGCTGCTGCCATCCGGATTCTCGCCGAAGCAGTTCATGTTGCCGTTGCTGCCGAACTCCAGGTCCATCGCAGTGGAGAACGGCACCAGCAGGTCTTCATCCTTGCCGTAGTTGCCGGTGGTCAGATCGAAGAAGTGGGGTTCGGGATTCCACTTCTTCATCACGCCGATCACCCGCAGTGAATGGCCACTCAGGCGGATCTCGCGACCGGTGCTGTCAGCACCCTGGAACAGCTTGTCGTTGATCGCTTTCGACAGCACCACCACGCGGCTGCGATTGTCATCATCGCTGCTGCTCCAGGCACGCCCGTACTGCATCGGTACGTCGAACATCGGGAAGAAATCGGCCGACGTCCAGCGCGTATCCACCGAGAATGGCTTGAGCGTGCTGAGCTCCGGTTCCACCGTGCCTCCGCCCGCACTCATCATCGCCTGGCGGATGCCGCGCTTCTCGCGCAGCAGGGTCTCGGCGTCGCGCCGTGTCATCTGTTCCTCAGGCTCCTCACCCGGGGTATAGCCGCCGCGCGGGCGCGGATCGACCTGCACATAGAACAGCCGGTCACTCTTGCCCGGAATCGGGTCGCCGGACAGCACGTGGAATACGGTCAACGTGGTCATCGAGGCGCCGATGCCGAGCGCTATGGCGATCACCATCAGCGCGGTCAGGACCTTGTTGCGGCGGAAACTGCGCGCCGCCAATCGGGCGTAGTAGGCGAACATGGTCGGGCCCTCACTCGTTGACGGCGACGATGTGGCGCAACGGCGTGGCCA
Source organism: Stenotrophomonas sp. YJH_SMC_14-1 (assembly GCF_059372275.1). Lineage (NCBI taxonomy): Bacteria > Pseudomonadati > Pseudomonadota > Gammaproteobacteria > Lysobacterales > Lysobacteraceae > Stenotrophomonas > Stenotrophomonas sp. YJH_SMC_14-1. The sequence goes on along the minus strand of NZ_JCAFVK010000005.1, from coordinate 166,193 downwards.
GCACCGGCTCGCGCACCAGGTCGGTCACCTGGCCATCGACGATGTGCACGTTGCGCTGCGCACGCGCGGCCAGTTCCGGGTCGTGGGTGACCATCACGATGGTGGTGCCGGCGGCGTTGATCTCCTCCAGCAGCTCCATCACGCCCCGGGCCATCTGCGTATCCAGATTGCCGGTCGGTTCGTCGGCCAGCAGCAGGCGCGGGCTGCCGGCCAGCGCACGCGCGATGGCCGCGCGCTGCTGCTGGCCACCCGACAGTTCATTCGGATAGTGCTTCATGCGCGAGCCCAGGCCGACCTGGGTCAGTGCCTTCTCGATGCGTTCGCGGCGCTCGTTGGCGCTCATCCTGCGATAGCGCAGCGGAACGTCGACGTTGTCGAACAGGTTCAGGTCGGGGATCAGGTTGAAGCCCTGGAAGATGAAGCCGATCTTCTGGTTGCGCAGGCGGCTGCGGGCGTCGTCGCCCAGCGTGCTCACGTCCTGGCCGTCCAGCATGTAGGTACCGCTGGTGAAGGTTTCCAGCAGGCCGGCGATGTTGAGAAAGGTGGTCTTGCCGGAGCCGGACGGGCCGGTGACCGCGACGAACTCACCTTCCTTGACCTGCAGTTCCAGCGAGCGCAGTGCGTGGGTTTCCACCTGTTCGGTGCGGAAGACCTTGGCGACCGAACGCATTTCGAGCATGTACATGGGGTGTCCTCTCTCCAGGATTCAGGTATCAGGTATCAGTTGACGGAGACGCGTTCGGCGTCCTTGAACAGGTCGCTGCCGGAGACCACGATGCGGTCGCCCGGCTGCACACCCGACTTGATTTCCACTTCGCCCAGGCTGCTGACGCCCAGTTCCACCGGACGGCGCACGGCGGTGCGGCCATCCATCACGTAGGCCATGCCGTTGCCCTGTTCGACGAACGGGCCACGCTCGACCTTCAGCACGTTCTTGCGGGTATCGAGCAGCACGCGCACCGACATCCGTTGGCTCTGGCGCAGGCCTTCGGGCTGCGCGCTGGCAAAGCGCACGCGCGCGTTGACCTCACCGTTGACCACTTCCGGCGACACCGCGCTGATCTCGCCCGGGAAGGGCTGGCCGTTGCCGCCGGTCAGCTGTGCGGGCATGCCGATCGCCAGGTCGCGGGCGAAGCTCTCCGGCACCTTGATCTCGACTTCGAACTTGGACAGGTCGACCACGCCCAGCACCGGGGCATTGGCGGCCAGGTTGGTGGACTGCACCGCCTGCACCTGGCCGACCTGGCCATCGAACGGGGCACGCAGCGTCAGCGCATCGACCTGGCGCTGTACTTCGGCCACCACCGCCTTCTGGCGATCGGCCAGCAGGCGCTTGTTGCGGGCATCCAGGTCCGCGCCCTGGCTCTGCAGGCGGGCATCGGTGGTGGCGTTGGCCAGGGTGATGTCGGCTTTCTTCAGCGAGTCCTTGGCCTTGGCCAGGTCGATCTGCGGCACCGCCCCGCCGTCGTAGCCGCGCTGGTAGCGCTGCAGGTCGCGGTCGGCGGCCTGCCGTTCGATGGTGGCCTGGTCGGTTTCCTTGCGCGACTTGGCGCGGGCCAGGGTGGCGTCCAGCGCGGCACGGCTGGCCTCGGCCTCCAGGCCGGCCAGGGTGGCCTGTTCCTGGGCCAGCTTGCTGCGCAGTTCGGGGCTGTCGATGACCGCCAGCTCCTGCCCCTTCTTCACCACGTCACCGGCGACCACCTTCAGGTCCACGGTGCCCGCAGAGATGGCATACAGGACCGGGCTGTTGGCGGCGATCACGCGGCCGTCGGCGGCGATGTCACGGACCAGGTCGCCCCGCTTCACTTCGGCGATGCGCACGCGGCTGCTGTCGAAGGAACGGCTGGCGTTGGACCAGGCGTGCACGGCCCAGCCGATGCCGACGAGCAGGGCGATCGTGCCCAGCGCCGGCCAACGGTAACGGAGCCAGTTGGCGCGCGGAGCGCTGGCCGGAGTGGAGGAAACGATCTGGTCCTGGGCGGAAGTGTCGCGGATCATCGGGTGCGTGCCTGACGGTGGTAGCCAGTATCAAGCACGTAGCGTGCCAACTTTAATTCCTTACAGGTCAATTAGTTGGGGTGTGATGTGAAGTGTCCGGGTGTCCGCGGACACCTTTCCGGACACTTTCATTAAGCGGACAGGAGGGAGAAGCCGGGCACGCAGGCTAGAATGCGACGATCGTCTTCAAGGAAACGCGTGACATGTGTGGAATCGTGGGTGCGATCGCTGATCGCGACGTAGTGCCGGTGCTGATCGAGGGTCTGAAGCGCCTTGAGTACCGTGGTTACGATTCCTCGGGTATCGCGGTGATCGACCATGCCGAACGGTCGGAGGTGCGTCGCGTGCGTCGTACCGGCCGAGTGTCGGAAATGGCCACGGCGGCCGAGGCCGAGGGCTTCAACGCGGTGCTGGGCATCGGCCATACCCGCTGGGCCACCCACGGTGGTGTCACCGAGGCCAATGCGCATCCGCACATCAGCCAGGGCGTGGCGCTGGTGCACAACGGCATCATCGAGAACCATGAAGAGCAGCGCGAGAAGTTGCGCGCGCTGGGCTACACCTTCGAGTCGCAGACCGATACGGAAGTCATCGCACACCTGATCCACCACCACCTGAAGGATGGCGACGACCTGCTGGTGGCGCTGCAGCACACGGTGAAGGAACTGACCGGCGCCTACGCGCTGGCCGTGGTCAGCCGCGCCGAGCCGGAGCGCTTCGTCTGCGCGCGCATGGGCTGCCCTCTGCTGATCGGCCTGGGCGAAGGCGAAAACTTCGTCGCTTCGGATGTCTCGGCGGTGATCTCGGCCACCCGCAAAGTGATTTTCCTGGAGGAAGGCGATACCGCCGAAATCCGCCGCGATGGCGTGCGCATCTTCGATGAGCATGACCAGGCGGTCGAGCGTGAGGTGCATCTGTCGGATGTCTCGCTGGCATCGCTGGAGCTGGGCCCGTACCGCCACTTCATGCAGAAGGAAATCCACGAGCAGCCGCGCGCGCTGGGCGACACCATCGAGGCGGCGATCGATGCCGGTGGTTTCCCGGCCGAGCTGTTCGGCAAGAACGCCGAAGCCGTGTTGTCGGGCATCGAAGGCGTGCAGATCATCGCCTGCGGTACCAGCTACTACGCCGGCCTGACTGCACGCTACTGGGTCGAGGCCATCGCCGGCCTGCCGTGCAGCGTGGAGATCGCCAGCGAGTACCGTTACCGCGCTGCCTACGCGAATCCGAAGCACCTGATCGTGACCATTTCCCAGTCCGGCGAAACGCTGGACACGATGGAAGCACTGAAGTACGCCAAGTCGCTGGGCCACAAGCACACGCTGTCGATCTGCAACGTGCCGGAAAGCGCGATCCCGCGCGCCAGCGAACTGGTGTGCTACACCCGTGCCGGTGCCGAGATCGGCGTGGCCTCGACCAAGGCCTTCACCACCCAGCTGGCGGCACTGTTCCAGCTGACCGTGGTGCTGGGCAAGCTGCACGGCCGCATCGACGCGGCGCAGGAAGCGGACTACCTTGAGCAGCTGCGCTTCCTGCCGGGCAGCGTGCAGCACGCATTGAACATGGAGCCGCAGATCGCTGCGTGGGCCGAGCGTTTCGCACGCAAGAGCAGCGCGCTGTTCCTGGGTCGTGGCCTGCATTACCCGATCGCGCTGGAAGGCGCGCTCAAGCTCAAGGAAATCTCCTACATCCACGCCGAGGCCTACCCGGCAGGCGAGCTGAAGCATGGCCCGCTGGCGCTGGTGGACGAGGCCATGCCGGTGGTGGTGATCGCGCCGAACGACAGCCTGCTGGAAAAGGTGAAGTCGAACATGCAGGAAGTGCGCGCGCGTGGCGGTGAACTGTTCGTGTTCGCCGACCAGGACAGCAACTTCAACGAGTCCGAAGGCGTGCACGTGATCCGTACGCCGCGTCATGCCGGCGTGCTCAGCCCGATCGTGCACACCATTCCGGTGCAGTTGCTGGCCTACCACACCGCGCTGGCGCGCGGCACCGACGTGGACAAGCCGCGCAACCTGGCCAAGAGCGTGACGGTGGAGTAACACCCGTCAGCTCGGTTGGAGGTTGCAAGCGAAGGGGGGCCGTGTGGGCCCCCTTTCGTTTGTGCCGGTGGCAGCGGCAAGTGGGACAGCGACAGGGTGTTCTGTCCACCGTCGGCAGCAGGCAATCAATCTTTAACGCGTGGCATCGCGTGTATTCAGCGGCGGTTTCAGCCGCGGTGCCATTCTCTGGATCGTCGGTTGGTTCCTACGACGAACTGTCCTATCGATGCCGGTAGTGACCGATGGTCGCAGTCGTAGAATCGATTTGACCGAGGTCCGGGTTGAGCGGTTGAACCCACCTCGTTCGCGTTGCAGCACGTCGTCTGCCGATCATTCCAAGCGGCAGCCGGGTGCGCCAGACGTGCGCTGAAAGGTCTGTTCCCGGGGAGGGGGCGTATCGGAAGAGCACACTTTTTGACTTCAGTGACCTGCACCAGGAAACAAGAATGAACGTCCGCGAACTCCTGCAATCCAAGAAAGAAGCTGTCATCACCATCGATGCCGAAGACACCATCGGTGCCGCCGCCCACAAGATGAGCGCAAACAGGATCGCTGCGCTGGTGGTGATGAAGGACGATGCCCCGGTCGGCATCATTTCCGAGAAGGACATCGTGCGTACCCTGGCTGACGACGGCCCGCAGGCCGGCCGCCGGGTGATTTCCAGCCTGCCGTCCACCGGCCTGGAGGGCATCGCCCCGGAGGCCACCCTGAAGCAGGCCATGTCGCTGATGACGTACTCGCGGCGCCGTCATCTGATGGTCACCGAAGGCACTCGTCTGGTCGGCATCCTCAGCCTGGGCGACATCGTGAAGAACCTGCTGGGCGAGCTGGAGCTGGAAAAGGCCGTGCTGCAGGACATCTACATGGCCGCCCACTGAGGGCTGCAGCGCTGGAAGCAGAGAAGCCGGGCATTGCCCGGCTTCTTCGTTCACGGCATCGGTGAAATCAGAAAGTGACCTTCACCGAGTCGGCGCTGTAGTTGGCTGGGCCGTGGTAGACCACTTCGATGTTGTTGCCATCCGGGTCGAGCACGAACGCACCGTAGTAGCCCGGGTGGTAAGGGCGTTCACCGGGCGCGCCGTTGTCGGTGCCGCCGGCGGCGATCGCGGCGGTATGGAAGGCATCGACGGTGGCGCTGTCGCGGGCCTGGAAGGCCAGATGGTGGCGGCCGGTCAGCTGGCCGGTGGCGGCCGTGCTGCTGGCGCTGGAAATGAACAGCTCATCGGCCCAGAAGTAGTCATCGCCTTCACCGGCGATCGGGATGCCGATAGTATCGAACACCGCCTGGTAGAAGCGGCGGCTGGCCGCCAGGTCGCGCACTACCAGCTGGATGTGGTCGATCAGGCGGCCGCGGTGCAGTTCCATCGTTTCCATACGAACCTCGCAGAAAAAGGGGACGGAGGGGATTAAGTCGCTTCCAGCCCAATAATGCCAGAAACGACTTAATCCCCTCCGTCCCCTTTTCGGGTCAGACGTTGGCGATGATCTCGACCCAGTAGCCGTCCGGGTCCTTGATGAAAGCCAGGTTCTTCATGCGGCCGTCGGTCAGGCGCTTCTGGAAGGTCACGCCCAGATCCTCGAAGCGCTGGCAGGCGGCCTCGATGTCCGGCACCGACACGCAGATGTGGCCGAAGCCGCGCGGGTCACTGTTGCCGTCGTGGTAGACCGCGCCGTCCTGGGTTTCGGTGCCGTGGTTGTGGGTCAGTTCCAGCACGCCCGGCAGCCCGGCCATCCACAGGCGGCGGGCCTTGTCATCTTCCGGCACCGTGGCGCCAGCGGGCACGTAGGCCAGGAAGTACAGGCTGAACTGGGCCTCGGGGAAGTCGCGCTTGTCGATCAGCTGGTAGCCGAGCACGCGGGTGTAGAAGTCCAGCGAAGCGGCAATGTCCTTCACGCGCAGCATGGTGTGGTTGAACACGAAGCCGGTGGTTTCGGCCGGGGCCTGGGCGGCGACGCCGGGAACATCGCGCAGGGCGGGAATGGTCATGGGGGAGGTCCTTCAGACAGGGCCGTTGCCGGCCGGATGGCGCCATTCTACCGGCCAGCACCTGACGGCACTGCGACGTACAATGGCCGGATCGCACCGTTCCGTCCTGACAACGATTGCCCGCCATGTCGCAGCGTGAATGGGTGGCTGCCGCCATCCGCAAGATCGAAGCTGATTTCAACCGTTCCGCCGATACCCACCTGATCCCGCTGGCGCTGCCAGGGTTCGAGGGCATCGACCTGTACCTGAAGGATGAGTCGAGCCATCCCACCGGCAGCCTGAAGCACCGGCTGGCGCGCTCGCTGTTCCTGTATGCGCTGGCCAATGGCTGGTTGCGTGAAGGGCGTCCGGTGATCGAGGCCTCCAGCGGCTCGACCGCCGTGTCCGAAGCCTATTTCGCGCGGCTGCTCGGCCTGCCGTTCATTGCGGTGATCCCGGCCTCCACCTCGCCTGAAAAGATCGCCGCGATCGAGTTCCACGGCGGCCGTTGCCACCTGGTCGAACGTGCCTGCGACCTCAACTGTGATTCGGAAAAGCTGGCCCGTGAAACCGGCGGCCACTTCATGGACCAGTTCACCTATGCCGAGCGCGCCACCGACTGGCGTGCCAACAACAACATCGCCGAGTCCATCTTCAAGCAGATGGCCGAGGAGCCCAGCCCGGTTCCGGAATGGATCGTGTGCAGCCCCGGTACCGGCGGTACCGCAGCGACGCTGGGGCGCTATGTCAGCTATCGCCGGCATGACACCCGCATCCTCTGTGCGGACCCGGAAGTGTCGGTGTTCTTCGATGGCTACAAAGCCGCCGTGGCCGGTGAGCAGGACTGGCGCGGCCTGACCTGCAGCGGTGGCTCGCGCGTGGAAGGCATCGGCCGGCCGCGGGTAGAGGCGAGCTTCATCCCGACCAGTGTCGATGCGATGGTGAAGGTGCCCGATGCGCTGAGCCTGGCCGCGATGCGCCATGTCAGCCGCCAGCTGGGCCGCCGTGTCGGTGGCTCCACCGGCACCAACTTCATCGGTGTGCTGCAGGCGGCGCAGTGGATGCGCGAGGCGGGCCATCAGGGCAGCATCGTCAGCATCCTGTGCGACAGCGGCGAGCGCTACGCACAGAGCTACTACGACCCGTCGTGGTATGCGCGCCAGGGCATCGACGTCGACGGCGCCGATGCGCAACTGGCGGCGGCGGTGGCCGGGCAGGGACTGCCCGAATTGCCGTGGTGCAGCCTGGAAGCGTTGTAACGCGGCAACGTACGGCCGGCTGTGCGTCGACTCTACCCGGTCGCCGGGGCGGCTCAATATCCCGCTGCAGTGAACGCGTCCAGCACCGCGTCGCGCAGTGCATCGGGCAAGGCCTCGATGTCCATCGCGCGATCATCCAGATGCAGGCTCGGGTCCAGGATGCTCGCTCGGCCCTGGGCCAGCGCCTGCAGCCACAGCAGCACGCAGATCACGAACTCGCGCTCATGGCCCAGCCGCAGTTGGCTGGCGCCGCGTTCGATCACCTCGAACGGGTACCACTCCTGGGCGTCGTTGAACGTGCCGCCCTGCTGCAGCACTGCCTGCAACTGCTGCAGATGGCGCGGGGCGTCATCGCCGGTATCGCACAATGCGGCGATCCAGGTCAGTTCGGCCGGGCTGGCGGACAATGCCAGTGACCGGGCCGGTGAGGCGGATGCAACTGCAGCCAGACCTTCCATGTAGGGCCTCGTTCGGTGCGTACCGCTGCGGACTCCCCCGCAGCCAGAGCTTCGGTGCGCGACCGTAAGGCCGACGTGAATGCCGGGCCGTGCCCCCTTGTCAGCCCCGCCTGCCAGCGCCATATCCTGCATGCTGCCCGCCTGCCGGGCCCGTACCCTGGAGATCTGCCGTGACCGTTGCCAACCCCCTGCTCGATTTTTCCGGCCTGCCGCGCTTTGAGGCCATCCGCCCCGAGCACGTGGCGCCGGCGCTGGACGTGCTGCTGGCCGAGGCCGAAGCCGCCGTCAGCGCCGCCGAGCAGGTGCAGCCGGTCACCTGGCAGACCTTCGTTGCCCCGCTGGATGACGCCACCGAGCGCCTGTGGCGCGCCTGGGGTCTGGTCGGCCACCTGCAGGGCGTGGTCAACACCCCGGAACTGCGTGAGGCCTACAACAGCAACCTGCCGCGGGTGACCCGCTTCGCCAGCGCGCTGGGCCAGAACCTGGCGTTGTACCGGCAGTACCAGACGCTGGCCGCCAGTGCCGAGGCGGCGCGCTTCGACGCGGCCCAGCGCAAGGTGCTGGACAACACCCTGCGCGATTTCCGCCTCGGTGGTGCCGAGCTGGCGCCGGAGGCGCAGCAGCGCTTCGCGGCGATCAAGGAAGAACTGTCGGCGCTGTCGGCGAAGTTCTCGCAGAACGTGCTCGACGCTACCGATGCCTGGTCGCTGATCATCGAGGACGAAGCGCGGCTGAAGGGCCTGCCGGAAGACGTGAAGGCCGCCGCGCATGCGGCAGCACAGAAGGACGGCAAGGCCGGCTGGAAACTGACCCTGCAGATGCCGTGCTACCTGCCGGTGCAGACCTGGGGTGAGGACCGCGACCTGCGCGAGATCCTGTACCGCGCCAGCGCACAGCGTGCGTCCGAATTCGGCGATGAGTCCCTGGACAACAGCGGCAACATCGATCGGATCCTCGCCCTGCGCGCTGAACTGGCCGCGCTGCTCGGCTTCGATTCGTATGGCGATTATTCGGTAGCGACCAAGATGGCGCAGGACCCGGCCGAAGTGCTGGGTTTCCTGCGTGACCTGGCCGCGCGCGCCAAGCCGTTCGCGGCCAGGGACCGGGCCGACCTTGAGCAGTTCGCACGCGAGCAGCTGGGCATCGACAGCCTGCAGGCCTGGGACCTGGCGTTCGCCGCCGACCGCCTGAAGCAGGCCCGTTACAGCTATTCCGAACAGGAAGTGAAGCAGTACTTCACTGAACCGAAGGTGCTGGGCGGCCTGTTCTCGGTGATCGAGCAGCTGTACGGCCTGCGCGTGCAGGAGGACAGCGCACCGGTGTGGCACGAGGATGTGCGCTTCTTCCGGTTGGTCGATGCGCAGGGTGCGCTGGTTGGCCAGTTCTACCTGGACCTGTACGCCCGCGAGGGCAAGCGCGGTGGCGCGTGGATGGACGATTGCCGCAACCGTCGCGTGCGCCCGGACGGCAGCGTGCAGACGCCGCTGGTCTACCTGGTGTGCAACTTCGGCCGCGGTGCCAATGGCAAGCCGGCCACCTTCAGCCACAACGAAGTGACCACGCTGTTCCATGAGATGGGCCATGGCCTGCACCAGCTGCTGACCCGCATCGGCGAACTGGGCGTGGCCGGCATCAATGGCGTGGAATGGGATGCAGTGGAACTGCCCAGCCAGTTCATGGAGAACTTCTGCTGGGAGTGGGAGCACCTGCAGGCCATGACCGCGCACGTGGACACGGGCGAACCGCTGCCGCGCGGGCTGTACGAGCGCATGCTGGCCGCGCGCAACTTCCACAGCGGCATGGCCACGGTGCGCCAGCTTGAGTTCGGCCTGTTCGACATGCTGTTGCACAGCCAGTTCGAACCGGCGCAGGACAGCGTGCTGGCGCTGCTCGATCGCGTGCGTGCGGAGGTGGCGGTAAACCATCCGCCGGCCTGGAACCGCTTCCCGCACCAGTTCAGCCACATCTTCGCGGGGGGTTACGCCGCCGGCTACTACAGCTACAAGTGGGCCGAAGTGCTCAGTGCCGACGCCTATGCGGCGTTCGAGGAAGCGCCGCAGGCACTGGCCGAGACCGGTGCACGCTTCCGCGATGAGATCCTGTCGCGCGGTGGCAGCCGCCCGGCGGCGGAGAACTTCAAGGCCTTCCGTGGGCGCGCGCCGCAGATCGACGCGCTGCTGCGCCACTCGGGCATGGCGTAAGGTGTTTGGTAGGTGCCAACCCTGGTTGGCACTTCACCGCCATCCACGCATGGCGTGGATCCACCGGAATGCCGGCCAGCGGCCGGCACCACCGAAGACCGGTCATTCGGCGTAGATCATCTTCCGGGTCATGCCGCCGTCGACGATGAAGTCCTGGCCGGTGCTGAAACCGGACAGCGACGACAGCAGGTACACCGCCAGTGCACCGATATCTTCAGGGCGGCCGACCCGGCCGACCGGATGCTGTGCGTGGTCGATGGCCGAGTACTCTGGTTCATGGCGCCGTGAGGGTGCCTGCCACGCAGTGGTACCGACCCAGCCGGGGCTGATGCTGTTCACCCGCACCGCCGGGCCGGCGCTGATCGCCAGCGCATGGGTGAAGGCCACCAGGCCACCCTTGGCCGCCGCATAGGCCTCGCTGTGCGCTTCGGATTGCCAGGCGCGGGTGGAGGCGATGTTGATGATCGCGCCCGCAGCACTGTCCGTCAGCGCCGGCAGCGCGTGCTTGCTGCACAGGAAGGCGCCATGCAGCGACGACAGCCGGCGTTGCCATTCGTGCCAGTCCATGTCCTGCAGCCGCGTGCCGTGCGGCCCGGCGATGCCGGCATTGTTGACCAGCCCGTCGATGTGTCCGAAACGCTGCAGCGCCTCGGCGATGAAGTCGCGCACGCTGGCTTCGTCGGTGATGTCCAAACGCTGGAACGCGGCATCCTCACCGCGCTGCCATTCGTCCAGGCAGGCCTGGCCGGCCTCCCTGTCGAGGTCGCCGATCAGCACGCGTCCGCCGGCACCGAGCACGGCCTGGGCAATACCGCGACCGATGCCGTTGGCGCCGCCGGTGACCAGCACCACCTTGCCCGACAGTGGCGCGGCCGGCCATGCGGCAATCGGCGGCACCGTGCTCACGTCAGGTCTTCGCCGCGCAGGCGACGATGCCAGCCGTCCACGCCGATGCGGTCCAGGGTCTGGATGTTGCGCTCGACGATCACGTCCGGGTCCGGATACACATCCACCGCACGCGCCACGCTGTCTTCGCGCAGCAGGTGCAGGGTGGGGAAGGGCGCGCGGTTGGTGTAGTTGCTGGTGTCGTCGGCGGCCACGCCCTCGAACTGGTAATCCGGATGGAAGCTGGCCACCTGCAGGATCCCCTGCAGGTCCAGTGCCTCGATCGCCGCATCGGCGTTGTCGAGGAAGTCGTTGTAGTCTAGGAAATCGGTCAGCACCTGCGGGTGCACGATCAGCGTCGTGTCGATCTGCTCGGCCGGCGTGTCGCGCAGCAGCACCAGCTCCTCGGCCAGCTGTTCAACCAGCGCTTCTGTCGTGGTCGCATCACTGAGCACGATGCGGACCTGGTCCTTCACGTATACCGCCTTGGCGAACGGGCACAGGTTCAGGCCGATGACGATGCGCTCCAGCCACAGGCGGGTCGCGGCGATCGGGTCATCGATGGGCAGGTCGGAATCGGTCATGGCGGGCACGTCGGCTGGCGGGGCCGACATTGTAGGCGCGTCGCTGGCAACGCGCCGTCGTACCTGCGGCTGGCAGCGCCGGGGGATTCCCGGCAGGTGGCTCAGTCGCGGAAATTGTTGAACTGCAGCGGCAGCTCGAACTTGCCGGCCTTGAGCACGGCGATGGCGTCCTGCAGGTCATCGCGCTTCTTGCCCTGCACGCGCAGCTTGTCGCCGTTGATCTGGCTTTCCACCTTCAGCTTGGCGTCCTTCAGGGCCGCCGCGATCTTCTTGGCGATCTTCTGCTCGATGCCCTGCTTGACGGTGATCTTCTGCCGGGCCTGGGCCAGGTTGGTCTCGATGTCGCCGAACTCCAGGCTGAGCACGTCGATGCCGCGCGCGGCCAGGCGAGCACGCAGGATGTCGTTCATCTGCTTGAGCTGGAATTCGGTCGGCGCGAACTGATTGATGACATCGCCGTCGCGCTCGAACTTTGCGTCCACGCCCTTGAAGTCGAAGCGGGTGGCCAGTTCGCGGTTGGCCTGGTCGATGGCGTTGGTCAGCTCGTGGGTGTCGACTTCGGACACGACGTCGAAGGAAGGCATGGGCGGTGCTCCGCAGGTTTCAGTGGCGATCATTCTATCGTGCCGGCCCGCGTGCCCGCTTTCTGTGGAGCCCAGCCCATGCTCTGCGGCCGCCCTACAATCTGGTGCGGTCGGCGATAATGGGCCATGAACGTGCAACGCTCCCCTTCGCGTGCGGTGGCCTGGATGGTCGCTGCGGTCGCCTGTTTCTCGCTGATGGACGCTGGCATGAAGCAGCTGTCGGCCAGCTATCCCACCCTGGAAGTGACTTTCCTGCGTGGTGCGGCCTCGTTGCCGTTCGTGCTGGTGTGGGTGCTGGTCAGTGCCGGCCCACGTTCGCTGGTGCCGCGGCGCTGGGGCCTGCACCTGCTGCGCGGCGCGTTGGGCATGGCGATGATCGGCTGCTTCGTGTTCGCCCTGCGCGACCTGCCGCTGTCCACCGCCTACACCATCTACTTCGTTGCCCCGCTGCTGATCGCCGCGCTGTCGGTGCCGTTGCTGGGCGAGCGGGTCGGGCCGCGGCGCTGGGTCGCCATCGGCATTGGCCTGGTGGGCGTGCTGGTGGTGCTGCGGCCGGGCGTGGATGGCTTCATTTCGGTGCCCGGCCTGATGGTGCTGGCGGCGGCAACGGCCTATGCCGTGGCGGCGATCACGGTCAGCCTGCTGACCCGCACCGATACCTCGCAGTCGATGGTGGTCTGGTTCCTGGTGATCATGGCCATCGGCGCCGGCCTGCTCGCCATTCCCGGCTGGGTACCGCTGCAGCTGGCACACGCGCCTTTGATTGCCGGCATGGGCCTGGCCGGGGCGCTGGGCCAGATTGCCCTGACCAAGGCCTTCCAGCTGGGCGAGGCCTCGATGATCGCGCCGCTGGAGTACAGCGGCCTGGTCTGGGTGATCGGCTGGGATCTGGCCTTCTGGGGCCAGCTGCCGGACGGCTATACCTGGGTGGGCGCGGCGATCATCGTCGCCTCGGGGCTGTACCTGCTGCATCGCGAGCGGGTAAACCGGCAGGAACCGCCGAAGCCGCTGGATCATCCCTGAGCCCGGGGGTAGTGCCGGCCGCTGGCCGGCAACCCCTTGCGCCGGAGGGACCGCTGCAGGTGCCGGCCAGCGGCCGGCACTACCGGGGACAGTTTCTTAGAACCAAAAGGAATAACATTCTGGGCCATGGCGCGGGCGCGCGACCGCCTGCGCTGGTAGGCTGCACGCCCCCTTCCGTCACCCAGCCGGTGAGCCACGCCCGTGATCGAGTTCCAGCGCCTGCACAAATCCTATGCCGTTGCCGGCCGCGAAGTCAGCGCGCTGCAACCGTTGGACCTGACCATCGAGGCCGGTGAGGTGTTCGGCATCATCGGTCATTCCGGCGCCGGCAAGTCGACACTGATCCGCATGATCAACCGCCTGGAAGAGCCCAGTGGTGGCCGGCTGCTGATCGGCGGTGAGGATGTCACCGCGCTGGACGCGGACGGCCTGCGCGCGCTGCGCCGGCGCATCGGCATGATCTTCCAGCACTTCAACCTGCTGTCCTCGCGCACGGTGGCCGGCAATGTCGCCTTCCCGCTGGAACTGGCCGGCACGCCGAAGACGGAGATCGACGCGCGCGTGGCCGAGCTGCTGCAGACCGTGGGCCTCGAAGCGCATGCGCAGAAGTATCCGGCGCAGCTGTCCGGTGGCCAGAAACAGCGCGTCGGCATCGCCCGCGCGCTGGCGACCCGTCCGCAGATCCTGCTGTGCGACGAGGCCACCAGTGCGCTCGATCCGCAGACCACCGCTTCGGTGCTGTCGCTGCTGTCGAAGATCAATCGCGAGCTGGGCCTGACCATCGTGCTGATCACCCATGAGATGGACGTGATCCGCCGTGTCTGCGACCGCGTTGCGGTGCTCGATGCCGGCCAGATGGTCGAAACCGGTCCGGTCACCCGGGTGTTCCTGCACCCGCAGCACCCGACCACGCGCCGTTTCGTCAGCGAATCGGAGCATGTGGACGAGGGCACGCTGCACCGCGATTTCGATGCCGTCGGTGGCCGTATCGTGCGCCTGACCTTCCTCGGTGGCGACACCTACGAACCCCTGCTCGGCCGCGTCGCGCGCGAGACCGGGGTCGACTACAACATCCTGTCCGGTCGCATCGACCGGATCAAGGACACCCCGTATGGCCAGCTGGTGGTCGCCCTGGTGGGCGGCGACCAGTCCGCCGCGCAGGCCGCATTCGTGGCCGCCGGCGTGCATGTTGAGGAGCTGCGTCGATGATCATCGCTACTGCCGGCGGATTCTTCCGCCACCTGGACGCGGGCAAGTGGGCCGACATCGGCCAGGCCACCATCGACACCCTGCTGATGCTGCTCGGTTCGCTGCCGCTGACCCTGGCCATCGGCCTGCCCCTGGGCGTGCTGCTGTACCTGTTCGGTGCACCGCAGATGAAGCGCCGGCCATTTGCGTACGGCGTGCTGGCGCTGGTGGTGAACCTGCTGCGTTCAGTGCCCTTCATCATCCTGATGATCGTGCTGATCCCGGTCACCCTGTTCCTGATGGGGACGTCGCTGGGTGTACGCGGTGCGATCGTGCCGCTGGTCATCGGTGCCGCGCCGTTCTACGCGCGCCTGGTCGAGACCGCACTGCGCGAAGTGGACCGTGGCGTGATCGAAGCGACCCAGGCGATGGGAGCCACCACCTGGCAGCTGGTCACCCGCGTGCTGCTGCCGGAAGCGCGCCCGGGCCTGATCGCTGGCGCAACGGTCACCACCGTCGCGCTGATCGGCTTCACCGCGATGGGCGGTGCGATCGGCTCCGGTGGCCTTGGCGACCTGGCCTTCCGCGACGGCTACCAGCGCTCGCACACCGACGTGGCGCTGGTCACCGTGGTCCTGCTGCTGATCCTGGTGCAGCTGCTGCAGATGCTCGGCGACCGCCTGGTCGCGCATTACAGCCGCAGATAACAGAATGCCGGGCGGCGCCCGGCATCTTGTTCGGGTAGTGCCGGCCGCTGGCCGGCAATCCCACGTGCGGTCAACGCACGTTCGGTACTTCGTAACCCAGCTTCCCGACCTGCTCCGGGTGCTGCGGCACGCGCTTGAGCTTGTCGGTGTTCACCCCGTACTCGTCACGCAGGCGCTCGGCCAGCTCCTTGTACAGGGCTTTGTCCATGTCCGGCGTACGCGAGAAGATCCAGGCCATCTCGCGGCCCGGGTAACCGATCAGTGCCCACGAGTAATCCGGTGCCACTTCCAGCACCCGCGAATGGGTAGGCACGACGCGGTAGAACCAGGTGCGCCAGCCGTGGTTGCCGCTGTCCGGGTCGACGCTGGCGCGGGCACGCACTTCCTGCAGCGGTTCGCCGAAGCCATCACGGTAGCGGTAGGTGATGCCGACCTTGTGCTCGTCGCGCAGTTCGTAGTCGTTGACGCTGGCCACATGGCCACGTTCGATGAAGTTCGGCACGCGGCCGATCACGTACCAGGTGCCCATGAAGCGCTTCAGGTCGATCGGCGCATCCGGGTCGGTCGGCGCATCCGGGTCGGTCGCGCGCGGGGTGCTGGCGCGGGGCGATGGCGGCTCACTGGCGGCCACGGCGGGGCCCGCCAGGGACAGGGCCAACAGCATGGCGCAGAGCGGGCGGATCGAAGTCATGCGGGAGCGGGCTCAGAAGGGCTTTGCCTGAGCATGGTCGACTGAGCGTGCGCGATCCGTCAATGGTGTCGCAACCTGTGAGAAGGGCCTTGCCCAAGCTGTGTTGCATTGTCCACCGGAGAAGCCCCATGAACGCACGTTCCGTCCGCCGCCCTGCAACTGAACGCGTCATCATTGAACGCGCCGATCCGCGCCTGCTGCGCAGCGTGCGGCAGGTGGCCCTGGCCGGCCTGGCGCTGGTACTGGTCTGGCCAGCCGCGCGCGGCAGCAACGCCTGGCTGGGCTGGCTGCCGATGTGGCTGGTGGGCATGCCGCTGGTGGCCTGGTGGGCGCTGCTGCGCTTCCCTGTGCCGCGCCTGTCGTGGCTGCGGCTGGCCCGTCGCACCGGTGGACAGGCACATCGTCGCACCGCCGGGACGCCCCGCCGTCGCCGCGCTACGGCCACGGCCTGACCTTCGACACGGGGGCGGCTGCAGCGATCCATGCTAGCGTTCCACGGCTTATGACTGCCTGGAGCTGCAATGTCTCGACTCGCTTCCGCCTGCCTGCTGGCTGGCATGATGACCGCTGCCTCGGTGGGGACCGCCGTGGCTGCTGAAGACACCGATCGCTACGCCTGGCTGGAGGACGTCACCGGCGACAAGCCGCTGTCCTGGGTCAAGGAACAGAACGCCAAGTCCGAGGCGCGCCTGGCGCAGACCCTGGCCTTCAAGCAGATGGAGACCAGCATCCGCGAGGTGCTCGACTCCGATGCCAAGATTCCCGCCGTGCAGAAGATCGGTGACTACTATTACAACTTCTGGAAGGACCAGCAGCACGAGCGTGGCCTGTGGCGCCGCACCACGCTGGCCGAGTACCGCAAGGCCTCGCCGCAGTGGGAGACCGTGCTTGACCTCGATGCCCTGAACAAGGCCGAGGGCGAGAACTGGGTCTGGCACGGCGCCGACTGCCTGCGCCCGGATTACAGCCGCTGCCTGATCGCGCTGTCGCGCGGTGGTGCCGACGCCGACGTGACCCGCGAGTTCGACCTGGCCAACAAGACCTGGATCAAGGACGGCTTCTTCCGTCCGGAGTCGAAGGGCGGCCTGAACTGGATCGATCGCGACACCGTATTCGTCTACACCGACTTCGGTGCCGGCTCGATGACCACCTCCGGCTACCCGCGCGTGGCCAAGCTGTGGAAGCGTGGTACGCCGATGGCCTCCGCCAGCGTGGTGTATGAAGGCAAGCCGGAAGACATGTACATCGCGGCGATGCACGATGACACCCCGGGCTTCGAGCGCAACCTGGTCAGCCGTACGCTGGCGTTCTACAACAACGAGATCTACCTGCGTGGCGACGATGGCACGCTGACCAAGATCGATGCGCCGAACTCGGCTGAGAAGGGCCTGCACAAGCAGTGGCTGACCCTGGAGCTGCGTGATCCGTGGACCGTGGGTGGCAAGACCTATGCGTCCGGTTCGCTGCTGGCGACCAGGCTGGATGACTTCCTGGCCGGCAAGCGTGAGTTCGACGTGCTGTTCACCCCGACCGCGACCACCTCGCTGGCCAGCGCCACCTGGACCAAGAGCCACCTGGTGCTGAACGTGCTGGACGACGTCAAGAACCGCCTGTCGGTGCTGACCCCGGGCGCCAATGGCTGGCAGACCAGTCGCTTCGTCGGCGCGCCGGCCTTCGGCACGCTGGGCGTGGCTGCTGTCGACAGCAACGACAGCGACGCGGTGTGGCTGACCGCCACCGACTACCTGACCCCGACCACCCTGGCGCTGGCCGAGATCGGGCAGGCCCCGGAAACGCTGAAGACCATGCCGGCCTTCTTCGATGCCAAGGGCAAGGTGATCGAGCAGCACTTCGCCACCAGCAAGGACGGCACCCGCGTGCCGTACTTCGTGGTGCACGACAAGGCGATGAAGCTGGACGGTTCCAACCCGACCCTGCTGTACGGTTACGGTGGTTTCGAGATCTCGCTGACCCCGGGCTACTCCGGTGGCATGGGCCGCGCCTGGCTGGAAAAGGGCGGCGTGTACGTGGTTGCCAACATCCGTGGCGGCGGCGAATACGGCCCGCGCTGGCACCAGGCGGCGCTGAAGCAGAACCGCCACAAGGCCTATGAAGACATGGCCGCGGTGGCACGCGATCTGGTCAAGCGCAAGATCACCAGCGCCAGTCACCTGGGCGTGCAGGGCGGCAGCAACGGTGGCCTGCTGACCGGCAACATGCTGACCCAGTACCCGGAACTGTTCGGTGCGGTGGTGGTGCAGGTGCCGCTGCTGGACATGAAGCGCTACAGCCATCTGCTGGCCGGCGCCTCGTGGATGGCCGAATACGGCAACCCGGATACCAGCGACTGGGCGTTCATCAAGACCTTCTCGCCGTACCACCTGTTCGACGCGAAGAAGAAGTACCCGCCGGTGCTGTTCACCACCTCCACCCGAGATGACCGCGTGCACCCGGGCCACGCCCGCAAGATGGCGGCGAAGATGATCGACGCCGGCAAGGACGTGACCTACTACGAGAACATCGAAGGTGGCCACGGCGGTGCAGCCAACAACGCGCAGGCCGCACACATGTCGGCGCTGGCCTACAGCTTCCTGTGGGAGCGGTTGGGCGGTAAGTAAGCAGATAGGCAGAACGGAAAACGCCGCCCCCCGGGGCGGCGTTTTTCTTTATCCGGTAGTGCCGGCCGCTGGCCGGCAACCGCATCATTCACGCATTCCCGGGTTGCCGGCCAGCGGCCGGCACTACCGTCAACGTGATCCCTGCCAACGCTGCAACCCACGCGCGATCCGTGCCACCGCCTCCTGCAACCGCGGCACTTCCTGGGTATAGGCCAGGCGCACGTGCTGGTTGGCGCGATGGAAGCCGAAATCCAGCCCGGGCGTGAATGCCACGTGCTCGGTTTCCAGGAAATGGGCGCAGAACGCCTGTGCGTCATCGGTGAATGCGCTGACATCGGCGTACAGGTAGAACGCACCCTGCGGCTCGACTTCGATGCGGAAGCCCAGCTCGCGCAGCGCGGGCAGCAGGAAGTCGCGGCGCTGGCGGAACGCGTCGCGACGCTGTTCGAAGATCGACATCGCTTCGTCGCTGAAACACGCCAGTGCGGCATGCTGGGCGATGCTCGATGCGCTGATGTACAGGTTCTGCACGAGTTTCTCCAGGTCCGGCACGGCTGCTGGCGGTGCCACCAGCCAGCCCAGCCGCCAACCGGTCATGCCGAAGTATTTGGAAAAGCTGTTCAGCACGAATGCGCTGTCATCCACCTGCAGCACGCTGGGTGCGTCCAGGCCATAGGTGAGGCCGTGGTAGATCTCGTCCACCACCAGGTGACCACCGCGCGCGTGCAGGGTCTTCGACAGGGCGGCCAGTTCGTCGGCGGAGAGCACGGTGCCGGTCGGGTTGGCCGGTGAGGCAACCAGCGCGCCGACGCTGTCGGCATTCCAATGCTGTTCCACCAGCGACGGTGTGAGCTGGTAGGCAGTGTCCGGGCCGACCGGCACCAGCTGTGCGCCGCCTTCAACGAGGCGCAGGAAGTGGCGGTTGCACGGATAACCAGGGTCGGCCAGCAGCCAGTGGCGGCCGGGATCGACCAGCAGGCTGCTGGCCAGCAGCAGCGCACCGGAGCCGCCGGGGGTGACCAGGATGCGTTCGGGGTCGATGTCCAGCCCGTAGTGGCTGCGATAGAAGCCGCTGATCGCCTGGCGCAGGGCGGGCAGGCCACGTGCGGCGGTGTAGCGGGTATGGCCGGCGGCCAATGCGGCCTGGCCGGCACGCACGATCGGTTCGGCGGTGGTGAAGTCCGGTTCGCCGATTTCCAGGTGGATCACGTCGTGGCCGGCCTGTTCCAGCGCCTGCGCGCGGGCCAGCAGGGACATCACGTGGAACGGAGCGATTTCATGGCTGCGCCGGCTGTAGCCCGGCGTATGGGGCAGGGTACTCATGCAGCCCATGGTACGCCGCGCACCGGGGTCACGCGCTCTGGCAGTGCCGGCCGCTGGCCGGCAACCGACCCACCCGCAGGCCGTGAGGGTGCCGGCCAGCGGCCGGCACTACCGGCAGGCATGGCCACCATGACGTTCCGCAGGGTTGCCCACCGTCCTTCCGCAACCCAGACTCGGGCGCAAGGACGCCATTGCATTGCCCCTCAAGGAGCCCTATCTCATGAAATCCACCCTCTGCCTGTTGCTTGCCAGCCTGATGACCACCACTGCCACCGCCGCCACTCCGCCCGTTCCGCCGGATGCCGCCAAGCATCCGCATGTGGTCAAGGCGCCGTTCGGCGCGACCCGCAACGATGACTATTACTGGCTGCGCGACGACAAGCGCGGGAACAAGGACATGCTGGCCTACCTGCAGGCCGAGAATGCCTATGCCGACCAGCTGCTGGCGCCGCTGAAGCCGCTGGAAGACACCCTTTACAAGGAGATCGTCGGCCGCATCAAGCAGGACGATTCCAGCGTGCCGGCGCGCGAGCGTGGCTACTGGTACTACAGCCGATTCGAGACCGGCCAGGACTACCCGATCCACGCACGCCGCAAGGGCAGCATGGAGGCCGCCGAGGAAATCCTGCTGGACGTCAACGCGATGGCTGCCGGCAAGGGCTATTTCAGCGTCGGCTCGATGGAAGTCAGCCAGGACAACCAGCTGCTGGCCTGGGCCGATGATGATGTCGGCCGCCGCCAGTACACCATCCGCTTCAAGGACCTGGCCACCGGCAAGGTGCTGCCCGATGTGATCACCGGCAGCTCGGGCGACCTGGTCTGGGCCGACGACAACCGCACCGTGCTGTACGTCGAGAACGATCCGGAAACGTTGCTGACCGTGCGCGTGAAGAAGCACGTGCTGGGCACCGCGGCCAGCGCCGACACCATCGTCTACGAAGAGAAGGACGACAGCTTCTACATGGGCATCGGCCGCACCCGCGACGATCGCTTCATCACCATCGGCGTGCACAGCACCGTGTCCTCGGAAGAGCGTTACGCGCCGGCCAGCGACCCGACCCACTTCACTGTGCTGGCGCCGCGCCAGCGCGATGTCGAGTACGACGCCGACCACTACGATGGCCGCTGGGTGATCCGCACCAACGACGGTGCGAAGAATTTCAAGCTGGTCACCGCACCGACCGATGCGACCTCGCGTGCGCAGTGGAAGGACTGGATCGCGCACGACGATGCGGTGTTCATCGAAGGCTTCGAACTGTTCGATGGCTACACCGCCATCGCCGAACGCTCCGAGGGCCTGGAACGCATCCGCCTGCTGTTCAAGGATGGTCGCAGCGACTACGTGAAGGCCGACGAGCCGGCGTACTCGATGGGCCTGGGCGACAACACCGAGGCCGATACGCCCTGGTTGCGCTACGTCTACACCTCGATGACCACCCCCACCACCGTGTTCGAACTGAACACCGCCACCGGTGAGCGCCGCCAGCTGAAGGTGCAGCCGGTGATCGGCTATGACGCGTCGAAGTACGAAACCGACCGCGTCTGGATCACCGCGCGCGATGGCGTGAAGGTGCCGGTGTCGCTGGTCTACCGCAAGGGCTACCAGAAGGATGGCAAGGGCGCGTTGTTCCAGTACGCCTATGGCAGCTACGGCATGTCGATGGACCCGTACTTCAACCAGACCGCGGTGAGCCTGCTCGACCGTGGCGTGGTGTATGCCATCGCCCACATCCGCGGTGGCCAGGAAATGGGCCGCGACTGGTACGAGAACGGCAAGCTGCTGCACAAGCAGAACACCTTCAACGACTTCATCGACGTCACCCGTGGCCTGGTGGCGCAGGGCTGGGCGGCGAAGGACCGCGTGGCGGCATCCGGAGGCAGTGCCGGTGGCCTGCTGATGGGCGCGGTGGCCAACCAGGCGCCGCAGGACTACCGCGTGATGGTGGCCCAGGTGCCGTTCGTCGACGTGGTGACTACCATGCTCGACCCGACCATTCCGTTGACCACCAACGAGTACGACGAGTGGGGCAACCCGGAGCAGAAGCAGTTCTACGACTACATGCTGTCCTACTCGCCCTACGACAACGTCAGCAAGCAGGCCTATCCGGCGCTGTTCGTGGGCACCGGCCTGTGGGATTCGCAGGTGCAGTACTGGGAACCGGCCAAGTGGGTGGCCAAGCTGCGTGACGACAACACCGGCCACTACCCGATCCTGTTCCGCACCAACATGGAAGCCGGCCACGGCGGCAAGTCGGGGCGCTTCCAGCGTTACCGCGAGCTGTCCGAGTCGTACGCATTCGTGCTGCAGCAGCTGGGCATCGCCCAGCCGTGATCGCGACAGGGTGCCGGGCACTGCCTGGCACCCTGAACCGGTATCCTTGCGGCCATGAGCGCGCCAGATCCTTCCGTCCCTCGCGGTGCCACCACGCCACCGCGCGTGGTGCGTTTCCGCTGGGCGTGGTGGCTGCTGGCCTATGTCAGCCTCGGCACCGGCATCGTCGGCATCTTCGTGCCGGGCCTGCCGACCACCGTATTCATCCTGATTTCGGCCTGGGCCGCCTCGCGTGGCTCCGAGCGCCTGCACAACTGGCTGCTGCAGCATCCACGCTTCGGCCCGGCCATCGCCAACTGGCAGGCACACGGGGCGGTCAGCCGCTACGGCAAGTGGATGGCCACGATCACCATGGCGGTATGCGCCGGCATCATGCTCTGGTGCGTGCCGATTGCCTGGGTGAAGTGGTTCTCGATCGGCAGCATGACCGTGGTGGCGATCTGGCTGTGGACCCGGCCACTGCCGCCCCCCGCGGATTGAGCACCTGCGGTAGTGCCGGCCGCTGGCCGGCAACCCGATCCCCTGCACCAACCGCTCAGCCGCCAATGGCTATACTCGGGGCATGAAGATCCCCCATCGAAACGCCATCCTGATTCCGCTGGCAGCGGCTTCGCTGCTGTTCCTCGCCGCCTGCGGCAACAAGGGCCCGCTGGTACTGCCGCAGAAGCCGGTGCCGGTGGAAGAAACCGTCGAACCTGTTGCCGAGCCCGCTACCGAAGCGACCCCGGCGCAGACCGAAGGCAGCGGCACTCCGGCCACGACCGTGGAGCCGGCTGCACCGACCACGCAACCGGCGCCTGCGCCTGCGAAGAAGGTGGGCGGCGGGAATGAGTGAGGCCGGTTCCAAGGCCCTGCGCTTCAGCAAGATGCATGGCGCGGGCAATGATTTCGTAGTGATCGACCTGCGTGACGGCACCGCGCCGCCCACGCCTGAACTGGCCGCGCAGCTGGCCGACCGCCACACCGGCGTCGGCTGCGATCAGATCCTGACCATCGAAGCGCCGCGTGCGGAAGGCTCGGTGGCGTCGTACCGCATCTGGAATGCCGACGGCTCCAATTCCGAACAGTGCGGCAATGGCGCGCGCTGCATCGCCGCCTGGCTGGTGCGCGAAGGCAGTGCGCAGGGCGACCGCTTCGTCATCGACAGCCCGCTGGCCAGCCATGAGGTGGAAGTGCTGGGCGATGGCCAGTTCGCGGTGACCATGGGCGTGCCGGCGTTCGAGCCGGCCAACGTGCCGCTGGTGGGTTTCGCCCACGCGCGCGAGGAATACCTGCTGCCGCTGCAGGGCGAAAGCGTGCGTTTCGCTGCGGTGTCGATGGGCAACCCGCATGCGGTGATCGAAGTGGGCCTGATCGATGCTGCACCGGTCGAGCGCGTCGGTGCGCTGCTGCAGCAGCATGCCTCGTTCCCGCGCTCGGTGAACGTGGGCTTCGCCCAGGTGATGGGCCCGGCGCATGCACGCCTGCGTGTGAATGAACGCGGCGTCGGCGAAACCCTGGCCTGCGGCAGTGGCGCCTGCGCCGCTGCGGTGACCCTGATGCAGCGCGGCCGCCTGCAGCGTGATGCACGCATCAGCCTGCCCGGCGGTGACCTGCGCATCCAATGGCCGGGCGATGGCCAGCCTGTGGTGATGGCCGGCCCGACTGCATTCGTCTTCGAAGGGGAGTGGATGGCATGACCGAAACCGTCGACAAGCTCGGGGCCCACGAAGTCGCTGCCTGGTTGCGGCGACATCCCGGCTTCCTCAAGCAGTTCCCGGACCTGGCCCTGACCCTGGTGGTGCCGCGTGACGACGGCCCGACCGCGTCGCTGGCCAGCTACCAGCTGGAAGTGCTGCGCGAGAAGAACCGCGAGCTCGCACGACGGTTGGCCGACCTGGGCGCGACTGCCCAGGTCAACGAACGCCTGGCGGTGCGCACGCACCAGCTGACCCTGGCGTTGATGAAGCAGGACAACGCCGCCGACACCCTGCGTGCGATGGCGGCCTCGCTGCAGGAAGATTTCGCCGGCGACCTGGTGCGATTGGTGGTGCACGCGCCGGTGGCCGGGCTGGAACAGGCCGACTGGTTGCAGGTGATCGCCGCCGATGATCCGCAGCTCGGCCCGTTCCGCGACTGCCTGAAGGACGGCGAGCCGATCTGCGGCCGCCTGCAGCCGGAAAAGAATGCCGTGCTGTATGGCGTGCGCAGCGAGGAAGTGCAGACCACCGCGCTGCTGCCGTTGCCGGGCGTGGGCCTGATTGCGGTGGGCAGCCACGATCCGAACCGTTTCTATCCGGGCATGGGCACGCTGTTCCTGCGCATGATGGGCGACGCCCTGGTCGCCGGCCTGAAGCGCTTCCCGGGCTGAGCAGGACACGACGATGAGCGCGGTACAGGCCTTCCTGCAGCATCTGCAGGTAGAGCGGCGGATGTCGGCGCATACGCTCGATGCCTACCGCCGTGACCTGGACGCGCTGTCGGTCTGGGCCGAGCCGCGCGGTGTTGCGGTGGAGGCACTCGATGCCGACGCGCTGCGCCAGTTCGTCGCCGATGAGCACCGCCGTGGCCTGTCGGCCAAGAGCCTGCAGCGCCGCTTGTCCGCCTGCCGCAGCTTCTATGCCTGGCTGCTCAAGCACGGCCGCATCGAGGTCAGTCCTGCAGCAACGCTGAAGGCGCCGCGCGCGCCGCGCCGGTTGCCACAGGTCCTCGACGCCGATGAGGCCGTGCAGCTGGTCGAGCTGGAGCCGGAAGGTGAACTCGGCCGCCGTGACCGCGCGCTGCTGGAACTTTTTTATTCTTCCGGCCTGCGCCTGAGCGAAGTCTGCGCGCTGACCTGGCGCGATCTGGATTTCGACAGCGGGCTGGTCAACGTGCTGGGCAAGGGCAATCGGCAGCGCCGCGTGCCGTTCGGCCGGCCGGCGCGCGAAGCGCTGCAGGCGTGGCGCGCCGAAAGTGGCGGTGGTCCGGCCTCACCGGTATTTCCCGGCCGCAACGGACCGATCAGCCAACGCGCGGTGCAGATCCGCATCCGCCAGCTGGCGCAGCGCCAGGGCCTGTTCAAGCACGTGCACCCGCACATGCTGCGGCACAGTTTCGCCAGCCATATCCTGGAATCATCCGGTGATCTGCGCGGCGTGCAGGAGCTGCTGGGCCATGCCGACATCGCCACTACCCAGATCTACACCCACCTGGATTTCCAGCACCTGGCCAAGGTCTACGACGCGGCGCATCCGCGCGCGAAGCGTCGAAGCAGCAGCGAGGGCAGCGGAGAAAGCTGAACGTTGCCCGTGCGGCAGCCGGTCGCGGGTGGCTTGAAGGGCGCAGGGCAGTCCCCACCTCTGGTTCTGTCACCCCGGAGGCATCATGGACCCCAGTCAGAACCCCAACGTTTTCCACGCCACCACCATCGTCTGCGTCCGTCGCGGCGAGCACGTGGCCATTGCCGGCGACGGCCAGGTCACGCTGGGCCACACCGTGATGAAGGGCAATGCGCGCAAGGTGCGCCGCCTCGGTCGTGATGGCCAGGTGCTGGCCGGCTTTGCCGGTGCCGCCGCCGATGCCTTCACCCTGTTCGAGCTGTTCGAGGCCAAGCTGGAAAAGCACGGCCAGTTGCAGCGTGCTGCGGTCGAACTGGCCAAGGATTGGCGCACCGAGCGCCGCCTCGGAAAGCTTGAAGCCCTGTTGGCCGTGGCCGACAAGGAAACCTCGCTGATCATCAGCGGCACCGGCGATGTGATCGAACCGGAGGACGGCATCATCGCCATCGGCTCGGGTGGTTCCTATGCGCTGTCGGCTGCACGCGCGTTGATGGCACACACCGAACTGGATGCGCGCACCATCGCCAGCGAAGCGATCGGCATTGCCGGCGATATCTGCATCTACACCAACCGCAACGTGGTGGTCGAGGAACTCTGAGGGTCGCGCCGGCTGCTGGCCGGCAACCTCATGATCCCCACACGCGTGCCTGGTTGCCGGCCAGCGGCGGGCACGACCGACAACGAATTCGTGAGCACATCCATGTCGAAGATCGAAGTTTCCTCCGCCACCATGACCCCGCGCGAGATCGTGCAGGAACTGGACCGGCATATCGTGGGCCAGCACGACGCCAAGCGCGCCGTGGCCATCGCCCTGCGCAACCGCTGGCGCCGCATGCAGCTGGTGCCTGAGCTGCGCAATGAAGTGATGCCGAAGAACATCCTGATGATCGGCCCGACCGGCGTCGGCAAGACCGAGATCGCGCGTCGCCTGGCCACGCTGGCCAACGCGCCGTTCGTGAAGGTCGAAGCCACCCGCTTCACCGAAGTCGGATACGTCGGCAAGGACGTCGAGCAGATCATCCGCGACTTGGCCGATACCGCAGTGAAGCTGTACCGCGAACAGGCCAAGGTGCGCGTGCGTACCCAGGCCGAGGAACGCGCCGAAGACCGCATCCTCGATGCGCTGCTGCCGCGCCGCAGCGGTGGCATCGGCTTCGATCCGGAAGTCGCCCGCAACGAACCGTCGGCGCAGGACAACGAGACCCGCATCAAGTTCCGCAAGATGCTGCGCAACGGTGAGCTGGACGAGCGTGAGATCGAGCTCGACCTGGCCGCCAATGTCAGCATGGACATCATGACCCCGCCGGGCATGGAGGAAATGGGCCAGCAGCTGAAGTCGATGTTCGCCAACCTCGGCGGCGGCGCGAAGGCGCACAAGCGCACGCTGACCATCAAGGCCGCGCGCCCGCTGCTGATCGAGGAAGAAGCGGGCAAGCTGGTCAACGAGGATGACATCCGTACCGCCGCAATCGAGGCGTGCGAGCAGCACGGCATCGTCTTCATCGATGAGATCGACAAGGTCGCCAAGCGTGGTGACAACGTGGGCGGTGGCGACGTGTCCCGCGAAGGCGTGCAGCGCGACCTGCTGCCGCTGGTGGAAGGTTCCAATGTGTCCACCAAGTACGGCACGATCAAGACGGACCACATCCTGTTCATCGCGTCGGGCGCGTTCCACCTGGCCAAGCCCAGCGACCTGATTCCGGAGCTGCAGGGCCGTTTCCCGATCCGCGTGGAACTGGGTGCGCTGAGCAAGAATGACTTCGTGCGCATCCTGACCGAGCCGAAGGCCGCGCTGACCAAGCAGTACGAAGCGTTGCTGGCCACCGAGGGCGTCAAGGTCAGTTTCACCGCCGATGCCATCGAGCGCCTGGCCGAAATCGCCTTCCAGGTGAACGAGCGCCAGGAGAACATCGGTGCCCGTCGCCTGCATACGGTGCTGGAGCGCCTGCTGGATTCGCTCAGCTACGAGGCACCGGACCGCGATGGCGAAAGCCTGGCGATCGACAGCGCCTACGTCGACAAGCACCTGGGTGAGCTGGTGCAGGACCCGGACCTGAGCCGCTACATCCTGTAATGCCCGTTGGAGTCGGATCCCTCGCCCCAGCGAGGGCTCTGACCCCGCCCGCTGCAACAGAAAGGGCCGCCGCAGGGCGGCCATTTTCTTGTGCGGTCAGCGCGACTGCCGGGTGCGGTAGTCCCGCAGCACCTGGTCGATCACCGCACTGGTGCGGGCGGCGCTGATGCCGGTCGAGGGCGAACGGCCGTTGCCGCGCAGCTCGTCCACGAGGGAGGCGATCAATGGCTGCTGGACCGATGGCGGGTTCGGGACGTCGAATGCCTGCATGCCCGCTTCGGTCTCCAGAACCACTGGAACGTCTTCGAAGGTGGCAAAGCGCAGCTGCCCGCGGTCGCCGGTGATCTCGACCTCATCCTGGCGGCGGAACGCGCAGAAGCTCCATTGCGCGATGCCGTGCGCCCCGCTGCCGGTACGGAAGCACATCGAGACACTGTCCTCGGCGGCGTAGGCGCCGGTCAGCGAACTGGCCAGGCCACGCACGTCGCTCAGCGGCCCCAGCAGATGGTCGAGCAGGTCCAGGGTATGCGAGCCCAGATCGACGAACAGCCCGCCGCCGGCGATCGACGGATTGGTCCGCCAGAAGTCGGGCGATGCGGCATTCGCCGAATGCGGCCGATGCAGGGTGGCGCGCACGCTGCGCGGCGTTCCGATCGCGCCGTTGTCCAGCAGCTGCTTCACCTGTGCGAAGCGGGGCAGGGCACGGCGGTAGTAGGCCACGAAAACGGGCACGCCGCTGCGGGCGCTGGCCGCGATGATGCGCTGGCACTCGTCGTGGTCCATGGCCATCGGCTTTTCGATGTAGACCGGCTTGCCCGCGGCGATCGCCTGCAGCGCGTATTGCATGTGCGTCGAGGGCGGCGTTGCGACGTACACCGCGTTCACTTCCGGATCGGCGATGAGTGCGTCGGCGTCCGCGTACCAGCGCGGAATCGCGTGGCGCCGCGCATAATCCTCGGCCAATCCCGCATTGCGGCGCATGACCGCTGCCACCCGTGAGCCGGGTGTGCTGGCCAGGGCGGGGCCGCTCTTCTTCTCGGTGACGCTGCCACAGCCGATGAAGCCCCACACCACGTTGTCCAGGATCACGGGGCTGTCCTCAGATGGGCGCGGCGGTGGCGGCAGCAGCGCCACTCACGCTTCGGGCAGCGGCTCGGGCACAGTGCCCGGCACGAACACGCCGTCCTTCACGTAGGCGGCCAGGGTCATGTCCAGTGCGAGCATGCCGTCGCGCTTGAGGTCCATCAGGTCCGGTTCGACCATCGCCCCGTGCAGCACGCCCAGCACGGTTGCATGCAGCATGCGCGCGGCGATCTTGGGGTCGGCGCCTTCGCGCAGCTGGCCCAGATCGCGGGCGCGGCGCAGGGCACGCTCCATCCGGTCCAGCGCATCGCGGAATCCGGCCTGCTGCATTTCGGTCAGCACCCTGGTGTCGGCCGAGGCATCGCTGCGCAGCATGATCTCCATGGTCTTGCGCAGGCGCTCGTCTTCGGACAGCTCGATGAAGGAGTGGATCATCACCGCGCGCAGGTCGTGCACGGGGGTGTCGCGCTGGTCGGTCGAGGTGCGCTCCAGTTCCTGCATGAAGGGCAGGTGCACCCGTTCGACGATCGCGGCCAGCACCTCGCTCTTGTTCTTGAAGTGCCAGTAGACCGCGCCACGGGTATAGCCGGCGCGGGCGCCGATCATCTCCAGCGTGGTACGGGCCACGCCGTGTTCATGGAAGCAGGCTTCGGCGGCGTCAAGGATGCCTTCCCGGGTTGCCTGGGTGTCCTCTTTGGTCTTGCGGGCCATGGGTAGGTACGAGTGCGGGTGAAACGTGGCTGAATTGCACCGGTTTACAAACAAACAAGCATGTATGTATATTTCGCTCCCATCATTCCCGTCGTGTGCGTGGCAGGCCGGTCCGGCTCCCGCTCCACCCGGGTGGGCGCTGTTCTCACGGTCTTCACCTTTACCGGTCGAAGGGTCCGCCGGATCAGCGCCGGCTGAGATCCTTTCCTTCAAGAGCCTTTCCGTCATGTTGCTGAGCCGAATCCGACCCTTTGCACTGTCGCTGGCCATCGCCGCAGCCGTGGCTGCCTGCGGCGGCCAACCCCAGGCCCCCGAGCAGGGCCCGGGTGACGTCACCGTGGTCACGCTGAAGTCCGAGACCGTGGGCCTGACCCGCGAACTGCCGGGCCGTACCAACGCCTACCTGGTCGCCGAAGTGCGCCCGCAGGTCAATGGCATCGTTGCCAAGCGCCTGTTCACCGAAGGTGGCATGGTCAAGGCCGGCGAGCCGCTGTACCAGATCGAGGACGCCAGCTACCGCGCCCAGGCCAACAGTGCCCGCGCCCAGCTGGCCCGCGCCGAGGCCACCGCCAACGCCGCCCGGCTGAGCGCCAAGCGCATCACCGAGCTGGCCAAGGTCGATGCGGTCAGCCAGCAGGACCTGGAAAATGCCGTGGCCGCGCAGAAGCAGGCCGAGGCGGATGTCGGCGCCGCGAAGGCATCGCTGGATGCGGCCAACGTCACCCTGGGCTACGCCCGCATCACCGCGCCGATCAGCGGCCGCATCGGCAAGTCCAGCGTCACCCAGGGTGCGCTGGTCAGCGCCGGCCAGGCCAATGCACTGGCTACCGTGCAGCAGCTGGACCCGATCTATGTCGACCTGACCCAGTCTTCGGCCGAGCTGCTGCAGCTGCGCCGCGAACTGGCCGCCGGCCGCCTGCAGGACAACCAGACCCTGCCGGTCAGCATCCTGATGGAAGACGGCAGCACCTTCGAGCACAAGGGTACGCTGGAGTTCTCCGAAGTCAGCGTCGATCCGACCACCGGCAGCTTCGGCCTGCGCGTGAAGGTGGACAACCCGGACGGCCTGCTGATGCCGGGCATGTACGTGCGTGCGGTGATCGGCGGCGGCGTGCGCAGTGATGCAGTGCTGGTGCCGATGCAGGGCATCGCCCGCGATCCGAAGGGCGACACCACGGCGATGGTGGTCGGCAAGGACAACAAGGTCGAAGTGCGCCCGGTCAAGGTCAGCCGCACGGTCGGCGACAAGTGGCTGGTCGAGGACGGCCTGAAGGCCGGCGACAAGGTCATTGTCGAAGGCCTGCAGAAGATCGGCCCCGGCATGCCGGTCAAGGCCACCGAGAAGGGCGCTGCTCCGGCCAAGCCGGCAGCGGCCGCCCAGCCTGCCGCCCCGGCCGGCGACGCGAAGTAAGCGGAGAACCCCATGGCACGCTTTTTCATCGATCGACCCATCTTCGCGTGGGTGATCGCCATCATCATCATGCTCGCCGGCGGCCTGGCCCTGTTCAAGCTGCCGGTCTCGATGTACCCCAACGTCGCACCGCCGGCGGTGGAAATCAGCGCCACCTACCCGGGTGCATCGGCCAAGGTGGTCGAGGACTCGGTGACGCAGATCATCGAGCAGAACATGAAGGGCCTTGATGGCCTGATCTACTTCTCCTCCAACAGCTCGTCCAACGGCCAGGCCACCATCACTCTGACCTTCGAGAGCGGCACCAACCCGGACATCGCCCAGGTGCAGGTGCAGAACAAGCTGCAGCTGGCCATGCCGCTGCTGCCGCAGGAAGTGCAGCGGCAGGGCATCAACGTGGCCAAGTCCAGCTCGGGCTTCCTGAACGTCATCGCGTTCGTGTCCGAGAACGGCAGCATGGACGCCAACGACATCGCCGACTACGTCGGTTCCAATGTTGTCGATCGCCTGAGCCGCGTGCCAGGCGTGGGCAACATCCAGGTGTTCGGTGGCAAGTACGCCATGCGCATCTGGCTGGATCCGAACAAGCTGCATACCTATGGCCTGTCGGTTGCGGAAGTGACCGCAGCGATCAAGGCACAGAACGCGCAGGTGGCCATCGGCCAGCTTGGCGGTGCA
This sequence comes from Stenotrophomonas sp. YJH_SMC_14-1, assembly GCF_059372275.1. Lineage (NCBI taxonomy): Bacteria > Pseudomonadati > Pseudomonadota > Gammaproteobacteria > Lysobacterales > Lysobacteraceae > Stenotrophomonas > Stenotrophomonas sp. YJH_SMC_14-1. The sequence goes on along the minus strand of NZ_JCAFVK010000005.1, from coordinate 135,078 downwards.
CCGTCGATCAAGGGCCAGCAGCTCAACGCCACCATCAACGCGCAGTCGCGCCTGCAGACCCCGGAACAGTTCCGCAACATCATCGTGCGCGGTGCGCAGGACGGTGCCGAGCTGCGCCTGGGGGATGTCGCCCGCGTCGAGCTGGGTGCCGAGTCCTACGACTTCGTCACCCGCTACAACGGCCAGCCGGCCAGCGGCCTGGCGGTGACCCTGGCCACCGGCGCCAACGCGCTCGATACCGCCGCTGGTGTGAATGCCGCGCTGGAAGACATGAAGAGCTTCTTCCCGGCCGGGCTGAAGGCCGAGGTCCCGTACGACACCACCCCGTTCGTGCGCGTGTCGATCAAGGGCGTGGTGCAGACCCTGATCGAAGCGATCGTGCTGGTGTTCGTGGTGATGTACCTGTTCCTGCAGAACTTCCGCGCCACCCTGATCCCGACCATCGCCGTGCCGGTGGTGCTGCTGGGTACCTTCGGCGTGCTGGCCATGCTCGGCTTCTCGGTGAACATGCTGACCATGTTCGCGATGGTGCTTGCGATCGGCCTGCTGGTGGACGATGCCATCGTGGTGGTGGAGAACGTCGAGCGCATCATGTCCGAGGAAGGACTGTCGCCGCTCGAGGCGACCCGCAAGTCGATGGGCCAGATCACCGGCGCGCTGGTGGGCATCGGCCTGGTGTTGTCGGCGGTGTTCGTGCCGATGGCCTTCATGAGTGGCTCCACCGGCGTGATCTACCGCCAGTTCTCGGCCACGATCGTCTCGGCGATGGCATTGTCGGTGCTGGTCGCGATCGTGCTGACCCCGGCGCTGTGCGCGACCATGCTCAAGCCGCTGAAGAAGGGTGAGCACCACGTCGCCCACCGCGGCCTGGCCGGTCGCTTCTTCAATGGCTTCAACCGTGGATTCGACCGCACCAGCGAAAGCTACCAGCGTGGCGTGCGCGGCATCATCCATCGCCCGTGGCGTTTCATGGGCATCGTGGCGGCGCTGTTCGTGCTGATGGGCGTGTTGTTCGTGCGCCTGCCCAGCTCATTCCTGCCCAACGAAGACCAGGGCGTGTTGATGGCGCTGGTGCAGGCCCCGGTGGGTGCCACCCAGGAACGTACGCTGGAATCGATCGCGGCACTGGAAAACCACTTCCTGCAGAACGAGAAGGATGCGGTGGACTCGGTGTTCTCGGTGCAGGGCTTCAGCTTCGCCGGCATGGGCCAGAACGCCGGCATGGCATTCGTCAAGCTGAAGGACTGGAGCGAGCGTGACGCCAACAATGGCGTGATGCCGATCACCGGACGCGCGATGGCGGCCCTGGGCCAGATCAAGGATGCCTTCATCTTCGCCTTCCCGCCGCCGGCCATCCCGGAACTGGGCACCGCCTCGGGCTATACCTTCTTCCTGAAGGACAACAGCGGGCAGGGCCACGAGGCACTGGTGGCCGCGCGCAACCAGCTGCTCGGCCTCGCCGCCGGTAGCAAGAAGCTGGCCAACGTGCGCCCGAACGGCCAGGAGGACACGCCGCAGTTCCGTATCGACATCGACGCGGCCAAGGCGACCTCGCTGGGGCTGTCGATCGACCAGATCAACGGCACGCTGGCCGCCGCGTGGGGCAGCTCATACATCGACGACTTCGTCGATCGTGGCCGCGTCAAGCGTGTGTTCGTGCAGGCCGACCAGCCGTTCCGCATGGTGCCGGAGGACTTCGATCTCTGGTCCGTGAAGAACGACAAGGGTGAAATGGTGCCGTTCAGTGCCTTCGCTACCAAGCACTGGGATTACGGTTCGCCGCGCCTGGAACGCTACAACGGTGTGTCGGCCATGGAAATCCAGGGCGAACCGGCCCCGGGTGTCGCCTCCGGTGATGCCATGGCCGAGATCGAACAGCTGGCCAAGCAGCTGCCGGCGGGCTTCGGCATCGAATGGACGGCGATGTCGTACCAGGAGCGCCAGGCTGGCTCGCAGACGCCACTGCTGTACACGCTCTCGCTGATGATCGTATTCCTGTGTCTGGCCGCGATGTACGAAAGCTGGAGCGTGCCGACCGCAGTGCTGCTGGCGGCCCCGCTGGGCATCCTCGGCGCGGTGCTGGCCAATACCTTCAAGGGCCTGGAACGCGATATCTACTTCCAGGTGGCGATGCTGACCACGGTGGGCCTGACCAGCAAGAACGCGATCCTGATCGTGGAGTTCGCCAAGGAGAACCTGGAGAAGGGCGCAGGCCTGATCGAATCGATCATGCATGCCGTGCGCGACCGCCTGCGCCCGATCGTGATGACCTCGCTGGCCTTCGGCATGGGCGTGGTACCGCTGGCGATCTCCACCGGTGCCGGTTCCGGCGCCAAGCAGGCGATCGGCACCGGCGTGCTCGGCGGCATGATCGTCGGCACCGTGCTCGGCGTGTTCTTCGTGCCGCTGTTCTTCGTGGTGGTGCAGCGCGTGTTCAAGCGCAAATCCACGACGTGACCTGAAACGGTCATGCCGGCCTCAGGCTGGCGTTGTCGAAACGGTAGTGCCGGCCGCTGGCCGGCATGACCTCCTGCCATCCGGCAGTACCGATGGAAGTCATTCCCATGAAAAGTGCATCCCTGTTCCTTTCCATTGCCGCTGTGCTCGCGCTCGCCGGCTGCTCCACCCTGGTGCCGAAGAACACCGCTGTCGCCCCGGCGATCCCGGCGCAGTGGCCGGCCGAGGCCGCGCAGGGCGAGGTGGCCGATGTCGCCGCCGTCGGCTGGCGCGACTTCTTCACCGATGCGCGCCTGCAGCAGGTGATCGACCAGTCGCTGCAGAACAACCGCGATCTGCGCGTGGCCGTGCTCAACGTTGAGCGCGCGCGCGGCCAGTACCGTGTGCAGCGCGCTGATCGCGTGCCCGGCGTGGCCGTTACCGGCCAGATGCAGCGCCAGGGCACCGACGCCGGTGTCAACGAACAGTTCACCGCCGGTGTCGGCGTGGCCGAGTTCGAGCTGGATCTGTTCGGCCGCGTGCGCAATCTCAGTGAAGCCGCGCTGCAGCAGTACTTCGCCGTCGCCGCCAACCGCCGCAACGCGCAGTTGAGCCTGGTGGCCGAGACGGCCACCGCATGGCTGACCTACGGTGCCGACGCGCAGCGGCTGAAGATCGCCGATGCCACGCTGAAGACCTACGAGGATTCGCTGCGCCTGGCCGAGGCCCGCCACGAACGTGGTGGCAGTTCGGCGCTGGAGCTGACCCAGACCCGTACCCTGGTCGAGACCGCGCGTACGGACGCCGCACGCCTGCGTGGCCAGCTGGCCCAGGACCGCAACGCGCTGGCGCTGCTGGCCGGTGGCCAGCTGGATCCGGCGCTGCTGCCGGACAGCATCGAGCCGCAGCTGCTTGCACTGGCACCGCCGCCGGCCGGCCTGCCCAGCGACGTGCTGCTGCAGCGCCCGGACATCATGGCCGCCGAACACCAGCTGTTGGCGGCCAACGCCAACATCGGTGCGGCACGCGCGGCGTTCTTCCCGAGCATCTCGCTGACCGGCAGCATCGGCAGTGGTTCGAGCGAACTGTCCAACCTGTTCGACAGCGGTACGCGCGTGTGGAGCTTCCTGCCGAAGATCACGCTGCCGATCTTCCAGGGCGGCAAGCTGCGCGCCAACCTGGCCATCGCCAACGCGGATCGTGATATCGCTCTGGCGCAGTACGAGAAGTCGATCCAGGTGGGCTTCCGCGAAACCGCCGATGCGCTGGCGTTGAATGTCAGCCTGGACGAGCAGGTGAGTTCACAGCAGCGCCTGGTGGAAGCGGCCGAACAGGCCAACCGCCTGTCGCAGGCGCGCTACGACGCGGGCCTGGACAGCTTCGTGACCCTGCTGGATGCACGTCGTACGGCCTACAACGCACAACAGACCCAGCTGCAGGCGCAGCTGGCGCAGCAGGCCAACCGCATCACCCTGTACAAGGTGCTGGGCGGTGGCTGGCACGAGCGCAGCTGAAGGACAGCCGGCCAGCGGCCGGCTCTACCCTGATGATCGATGGTAGTGCCGGCCGCTGGCCGGCATTGTCATTTCAGGACCTGCTACACCGCTTCATCGTCGCGCCGCGCTGCATGGCAGGCGCGCACCCGCGCGAGCGCATCGCCGGCTTCGCGCGCCATCTGCTCGTACTCGGCGCGGATCTCTTCCAGGCGCGCTTCGTCCAGTTCTTCCAGATCCAACAGTTCGTTGTTGGCTTCGGCCGTCGCCCGGATCAGCTCGTCCAGCTTGATCTGCATCGCGGCGGTGTCCGCGTTCTGCGTGTGCTGGATCAGGAACACCATCAGGAAGGTGATGATGGTGGTGCCGGTGTTGATCACCAGCTGCCAGGTGTCGTTGAAACCGAACACCGGGCCACTGATGCCCCAGATCACCACGATCGCTACTGCAGCCAGGAAGGTCCACGGCGAGCCGGTGGCGGCCGCGGCCTTCTTGGCGATCGTATTGAACAGGTTTCGTACTTTCATCGTCGTCGTCCCACCCAGGTGACGAGGATGATCGGCAGTGGCCCGTGCAGGCGCCGTGCAGCGGCGGTCAGGCGCGCATGCGCTGCAGCCGCGGTGCCTGCAGGCTGCGCACCGGACTGCTCTGGTAGACGTGCTGCCAGCAACGGTCGACGAATTCGCGGGCCTGGGCTTCACTCAGTCGCGGCATGATCTGCAGGGCGTACTGGGTCTGGAACATCTCGTCACGTTCGGCCTCGCTGGCGCGCGGCTGGGTGATCAGCGAATCGCAGGCAAACTTGATCCACGGCACGTACGAGCCGAACGAGTTGTGCGGCAGTGCGCCTTCGGCATGTTGGCGGCGCCAGTGATCCAGCTCGGCGTCAACGTTGATGACCGGAGGAATGGTGGGGACTTCAGCGTGCATGACAATCCAGTTCGGTTGAGTGGAAAGGGAGTGGGGGTTCATCGGAGTGTGGCGTATGTGGCGGTGCATGCCGCGTCAGCGCGATGTGGAGCTGGCGTTGTCATGTCCGATCAACTGCGCGTGCTCGACGGCACCGAGATCTTCGGCCAGGGTGGCCATCGCGTTGCACAGGCGCTCGTGGTCGAGCGGATGGCGACGGACCAGCTCCAGTTGCATGCGCTGGTAGGCGGTCCAGAACAACGCGCCGCGCCGGTGCAGTGCATATTGCCGCTGCAGGCGTTCGCGGATCGGGTCGAGGATCGAGTCTGGTGCAGGTCGTACGGCGTGCGCGCACATGGCTGGCTCCGCCGGGGAAAGAAGTCCCGGTAACCCCACCCTAGGCGCGGCAGCCGGGCGGGGTGTTATCGCAGCGTGTGCACGTTGCGCAGCTGACTGTGCACTGGTTCACGGCAATGGCCGCAAACGCTGCCGGCACTGGGGCGTGCCGGCACTGAAGCGTTCATTAAACGGGTTCAACAGGACATTGCGTGGTGATCATTCACCGATGTCTTCATTCCAGATCTCCGGGTACTGCGCAATGAAGCCGCCCAGCAGGTCCACGCATTCCTGGCTGTCCAGGTCGACCACGTTGACGCCATTTTCCCGCAACCAGTCGATGCCGCCCTGGAAGGTGCGCGATTCGCCCACCACCACGGTGCCGATGTTGAACTGGCGCACCAGGCCAGAGCAGTACCAGCACGGTGCCAGGGTGGTGACCATGATCGTGTCCTGGTAACGGCGCTGGCGGCCGGCCTTGCGGAACGCATCGGTCTCGCCGTGCACCGACGGGTCGCCTTCCTGCACGCGGCGGTTGTGGCCGCAGCCAAGCAGGCGGCCGTCGTTGTGGTACAGGGCCGCGCCGATCGGCACGCCGCCCTCGGCCAGGCCCTGGCGGGCTTCGGCGATGGCGGTCTGCAGCAGGGCCTGGTAGTCGGGCGTGGTGATCATGCGGGGCTCCGGTAAGTCGTGGCCCGCCATGATACGGGCAGGGGGTGCCGCTGGGCCCCGGCGATGCGATAATCGGGGCCATGAGCGAATCCCCCTACAAAGCCGGTACCACCCATTTCGGGTTCCGCGACGTCGCCGCCAAGGACAAGCAGAAGCTGGTCGGCCAGGTGTTCACCTCGGTCGCGCGCAACTACGACCTGATGAACGACCTGATGAGCCTGGGCGTGCACCGGGCGTGGAAGCGCTACTACGTGGCCACCGCGCAGGTGAAGCCGGGCGACCGCGTGCTCGATCTGGCGGGCGGCACCGGTGACATCGCCGCCCTGCTGAAGGAGCGCGTCGGCGCCGAGGGCTCGGTGGTGCTGGGCGACATCAACGCCGGCATGCTGTCGGTCGGCCGTGACCGCCTGACCAACCGCGGCCTGGTGCTCGGCCTGGACTACGTGCAGTGCAACGCCGAGGCCCTGCCGTTCCCGGACAACAGCTTCGACCTGGTCACCATCGCCTTCGGCCTGCGCAACGTGACCGACAAGGACGCTGGCCTGCGCGAGATGTACCGCGTGCTGAAGGTGGGCGGCCAGGCCCGCGTGCTGGAGTTCTCCGAAGTCACCGCGGACTGGTTCAAGCCGATCTACGACTTCCACTCGTTCAAGATCCTGCCGAAGCTGGGCAAGCTGTTCGCCAATGACTCGGACAGCTACCAGTACCTGGCCGAGAGCATCCGCAAGCACCCGCCGCAGGATGAACTGAAGGCGATGATGGGGCAGGCCGGGTTCGAGCGCTGCCACTACAAGAACCTGACCGGCGGCATCGTTTCGATCCACTCCGGCTACAAGCTGTAAGCCCCGCTCTGGTGTGTGCCAACCGTGGTTGGTACTCGCCCGCTGCGGTGATCCGCTCTGGTGGGTGCCGACCTGGGTCGGCGCGGGCCTGCCGCATGCGTTGATGGATCCGTGCCAACCAAGGTTGGTACCTGCCTGTAGGCCAACCTTGGTTGGCATGCGCCCGAGGCGCAGGATCGGCTTGCCTGCCATTACCCCGCACCGCGCAACGCCTGCCGGGCCGGAGGGAGGTACCATTGGGGTTTGATCCCCGTAACGGTCCCGATTCATGCGTAATCCGCTGATGCTCCTTCCGCTGGCCGTGGCCCTGGCCGCCGGCTGCTCCCAGGAGGCGGCCGCGCCCGCCGCCGCCCCGACTGCCGCAAAGGCCCCTGCCGCCCCCGTGAACGCCGAGAACCGCAGCCACGACGAAAGCTCGTACGCCGAGCCGGACAAGGTCGTCATCAAGGACATCGCGCTGGATCTGAAGCTGGACTTCGACCAGAAGCAGATCGGCGGCACCGCCACCTACACCCTGGAATGGAAGCAGAAGGACGCCAGCCAGCTGGTGCTCGACACCCGCGAGCTGACCGTGTCCAAGGTCGAGGCCGTCGCCGCCGATGGCGCGCGCAGCCCGCTGAAGTTCGAGCTGGCCGCCGCTGACAAGGTGTTCGGCAGCAAGCTGACCATCGAGGCCCCGGAACAGCCGGCCAAGGTGGAAGTGACCTACCACACCGCACCGACCGCATCGGGCCTGCAGTGGCTGGCACCGTCGATGACCGAGGGCAAGAAGCTGCCCTTCATGTTCAGCCAGTCGCAGGCCATCCACGCCCGTTCGTGGGTGCCGCTGCAGGACACCCCGAGCGTGCGTTTCACCTACAGCGCGCACGTGGTCTCGCGCCCGGACGTGATGGTGCTGATGAGTGCCGACAACGATCCGAAGGCCGCGCGTGACGGTGACTACACCTTCAAGATGCCGCAGCCGATTCCGTCCTACCTGCTGGCCATCGCCGCCGGTGACCTGGTGTTCGAGCCGATCTCCGGCCGCTCCGGCGTCTGGGCCGAGCCGACCATGGTCAACAAGGCCGCCAAGGAATTCGAAGACACCGAGAAGATGATCGGTGCCGCCGAGAAGCTGTACGGCGAATACCGCTGGGGCCGCTACGACATGCTGGTGCTGCCGCCGTCGTTCCCGTTCGGCGGCATGGAGAACCCGCGCCTGACCTTCGCTACCCCGACCGTGATCGTCGGCGACAAGTCGCTGGTCTCGCTGGTGGCCCACGAGCTGGCGCACAGCTGGTCGGGCAACCTGGTGACCAACGCCAGCTGGAAGGACATCTGGCTCAACGAAGGCTTCACCACCTACGTCCAGGGCCGCATCACCGAAGCCCTGTACGGCAAGGAGATGGCCGAGATGGAGAAGCAGATCGACCAGACCGACCTGCTGGCCGAAGTGAAGGACATGAGCCCGGCCGACCAGGCACTGGCGCTGCCGCCGCTGAACGAGCGTGATCCCGACGAAGCGCTCAGCCAGGTCGCCTACGTCAAGGGTGCATGGTTCCTGGAGTTCCTGGAGCAGCGCTTCGGCCGCGAGACCTTCGATCCGTTCCTGCGGGGCTGGTTCGATGACCACGCCTTCCAGAGCGCGAACACCGACCAGTTCGTCGCGTACATGAAGAAGAACCTGCTGCCGAAGAATCCGTCGGCCGTGACCGAGGCCGAACTGAAGGCGTGGCTGGACGAGCCGGGCATCCCGGCGTTCGCGGCCAAGGCGCAGTCGCGGAACTTCAGCAGCGTCGATACCGCGCGCATCGCCTTCGCCAGCGCCGGCACCGTGCCCAGCAGCCAGGTCATCGCCGACTGGAGCACCCAGGAATGGGTGCGCTTCATCGACGGCCTCGGTGCGACCCAGCCGCTGGACAAGCTGGCCACGCTGGACAAGGCCTTCCACTTCACCGGCACCCCCAATGGCGAGATCGCCATGCGCTGGTACCCGCTGGCGATCCGCAGCGGCTACGAGCAGGCCAATGAAGGGGCGGCTGCATTCATCGAGCGCGTCGGCCGTCGCAAGCTGATCCTGCCGATCTACGCCGAACTGGTGAAGACCCCGAAGGGTCTGGAACTGGCCAAGCAGGCCTTCGAAAAGGCCAAGCCGGGCTACCACCCGATCACCACCGCCTCGGTCCAGGACATGCTGGCCAAGGCTGAAGCCAAGTAAGCGGTAGTGCCGGCCGCTGGCTGGCAACCGGTCACTGCTTCACCACCAACGGCGGGGAAACCCGCCGTTGGTGTATCCGCTTTTCGCTGCCGATAGAATCGGGATGCACTCGCATAGGACCTCCGCCATGAAACGACTGATCCTGCTCACCGCCTGCACCCTGGCCCTGGCCGCCTGCAGCAACCCGGAAGAGGAACGCAAGGCGCAGGAAGCCGCTGCGGCCGCCGCGCAGGCGCAGAAGGAGGCCAAGGCCGAAGACGTGGCCAAGCAGTACGACATGGCCGTGGCCGCGCAGGACTGGGAACGCGCGCGCCTGCATGGTGCCTCGCTGCTGGACCAGTACAAGGACACCGCCGCCGCCGAGCGCATCGCCGCAGGCTTCGACGAGGTCAAGGCCAAGGGCGACGCCGCGCGCGACCTGCGCCGCATGCAGGGGCTATGGCAGTACAACCAGATTCCGGTGGGCAGCAAGGGCAACCAGGTCTCGGCGCAGATCTACAGCAAGGAACGGGTGGACGTGGATGGCAGCGGCGCCAAACCGGTGCAGCTGGTGTTCCGCGATCATCCGGAGTGGAAGCGGCATGCCTACCTGGTGCTGCAGGCCGGTGATTTCCGTTGCCCGCAATGCACGGTGAAAGTGACCGTGGATGACGGCAAGCCGGTACCAATGGCGGCCTGGCGCCCGAAGACCGATGAAGCCATCGCCCTGTTCATCACCGATCAGAAGGCACTGTGGAAGCTGGCGCGCAAGGGCAAGTCGATCAGCATCGAGTTCCCGGTCAAGGCCGGTGGCACGCGCACGGCCGTGTTCGAAACCGGCGGTGTCGACGCCAGCCGCATGCCGCAATGGTGGCAGTGAGGGTTGCGACGGGCAGCGCAGTGCACGCGTTGTCCGCGATCCGGCACTGGGTGTTCGACATGGACGGCACACTGACGGTGGCCGTGCATGACTTCGCCGCGATCCGCCGCGCGCTGGAGATCGCCGCGGAGGAAGACATCCTCGACCATATCGCGGCATTGCCCGACGCACCGGCGCAGGCCAAGCGCGCGTGGCTGCTGGATCACGAGCGCGCCCTGGCCGAGGACGCGCTGCCAGCGCCGGGGGCGGTGAAGCTGCTGCGCGCGCTGGCGGCGGCGGGTTGCCGACTGGGCATCCTGACCCGCAACGACCATGCGCTGGCGAAGCTGACGCTGGAGGCGATCGGGGTCGGGGCGTTGTTCGACGACGCCGACATCATCGGCCGCGATGAAGCGGTGCCCAAGCCCTCGCCGGATGGCCTGCAGCAGCATCTTCGTCGCTGGGGCATCGGGGCCGCGCACGCGGTGATGGTCGGTGACCACGCCTACGACCTGGAGTGCGGTCGCGCCGCGGGCGCCCACACCGTGCTGGTCAACCTGCCGGAGAACCCATGGCCGGGCCGGGCCGACTGGCATTTCGCCGATTGCCGCGCCTTGCTGGCGGCCTGGCAGCAAAAGGGGTAGTGCCGGCCGCTGGCCGGTAGTGTCGACCAAGGTCGACACCTACCAGAACACCCGTGGCCAGGCTGGCGGCCTGGCAGAAGGGGTAGTGCCGGCCGCTGGCCGGCAGTGTCGACCAAGGTCGACACCTACCAACAGCATTCCCAGCAGCGCATCGGGTGGAAAGCCCCCTTGTTGTTCAAGAGGGCGCGCCGAAGGCGCGGGGACAAGGTGGAATGCGCGGGCAGTTCGGCTTACGCGCCCAGCGCGTAACCGAACTGCTGCTTGAACTGCTCGTTGAACTCATCGAAGGTGAAGCGCTGGTTCTGCGTGCCCGGGTGCTCGACCTTCAGCGCGCCCATCAGGTTGCCCATGCGGCCGATGGTCAGCCAGTCGTAGCCCTTCTGGATGCCGTAGATCAGGCCGGCGCGGAAGGCGTCGCCACAGCCGGTCGGATCGACCACGCGGCGCTCGTGCGCCGGCGGGATGTCGTAGCTCTTTTCCGGGGTGTGGATGACCGCACCCTTCGGGCCACGGGTGGTGATGTAGGCCTTGACCCGGCTGACGATCTCCTTCTCGTCCCAGCCGGTGCGCTCCTGCAGCAGGTTCGACTCGTAGTCGTTGACCACCACGTAGTCGGCCTGATCGATGAAGGCGCGCAGCTCGGGGCCGTTGAACAGCGGCATGGCCTGGCCCGGGTCGAAGATGAACGGAATGCCGTCCTCGTGGAATTCCTGTGCGTTCTGGATCATGCCTTCGCGGCCGTCCGGGCCGACCAGGCCCAGGGTCACGCCCGGCACGCCGCGCACATGGTTCTCGTAGGAGCGCATCATCGCGCCCGGGTGGAAGGCGGTGATCTGGTTGTTGTCGTGGTCGGTGGTGATGAATGCCTGCGGGGTGAACAGCTCGTCGATCACGCGCACGCGCGACAGGTCGATGCCCAGGCCTTCGAAGTATTCGCGGTACGGGCCGAAGTCCGAACCCACGGTGCCCATCGGGATCGGCTGGCCGCCCAGCAGGTGCAGGTTGTAGGCGATGTTGCCGGCGCAGCCGCCGAACTCGCGGCGCATGCGCGGCACGAGGAATGACACGTTAAGGATGTGCACCTTGTCCGGCAGGATGTGATTCTTGAACTGGTCCGGGAACACCATGATGGTGTCGAAGGCAAGAGAACCACAGATCAGAGCGGACATCGATGTAAGCCTATGCGGTGAATTTTGGGGTGGGCCGGCCCGGTTCAGCGGGCAAGCAAACGGCGCCCTTGGGCGCCCGACGGCGCAAAGGTTACCCGCTGGTGCCGCTCAGGGCCAGAACCGGGTGATGCCCGATCAGGCCGAAAGCCTGTGAAGACGCGGGTTCAGCTAGTTTTTTCCTTGCTCGGCGGCAGGCGGGTTGCTAGGCTTGTCGGCCTCGATTTCTGCCCATTTTTTCGCCATCCCGCGGCGGGCACGACACCCCTCAGGACTCCTTCCTCAGATGTTCAAGAAACTCCGTGGCATGTTCTCCAACGACCTGTCCATCGACCTGGGCACGGCCAACACCCTCATCTACGTGCGCGGGCAGGGGATCGTGCTGAACGAGCCGTCGGTCGTGGCCGTGCGCCAGGACCGTGCCATCGGTGGCACCCGCTCGGTGGCAGCCGTTGGCGCCGAGGCCAAGCAGATGCTCGGCCGTACCCCGGGCCACATCACCACCATCCGCCCGATGAAGGACGGCGTCATCGCCGACTTCACCTACACCGAGGCGATGCTCAAGCACTTCATCAAGAAGGTGCACAAGTCGCGCGTGCTGCGCCCGAGCCCGCGCGTGCTGGTCTGCGTGCCGGCCGGTTCGACCCAGGTCGAGCGCCGCGCGATCAAGGAATCGGCCGAGGAAGCCGGTGCCCGTGACGTGTACCTGATCGAAGAGCCGATGGCTGCCGCGATCGGCGCCGGCATGCCGGTCACCGAAGCCCGTGGCTCGATGGTCATCGACATCGGCGGCGGTACCACCGAAGTGGCGGTGATCTCGCTCAACGGCATCGTCTATTCGGCCTCGGTCCGCATCGGCGGCGACCGCTTCGACGAATCCATCACCAACTACGTGCGCCGCAACCACGGCATGCTGATCGGTGAAGCCACCGCCGAGCGCATCAAGGTCGAGCTGGGTTGTGCCTACCCGCAGGCCGAGGTGCAGGAGCTGGAGATCTCCGGCCGCAACCTCGCCGAGGGCGTGCCGAAGATGATCAAGATCAGCTCCAACGAGGTGCTTGAAGCCCTGCACGAACCGCTGTCGGGCATCGTCAGCGCGGTCAAGCTGGCGCTGGAGCAGACCCCGCCGGAACTGTGTGCCGACGTTGCCGAGCGCGGCATCGTGCTGACCGGCGGCGGCGCCCTGCTGCGTGACCTGGACCGCCTGATCTCCGAAGAAACCGGCCTGCACGTGCAGGTGGCCGACGATCCGCTGACCTGCGTGGCCCGCGGTGGCGGTCGTGCGCTGGAACTGGTGGACATGCACGGCAACGAGTTCTTTGCGCCGGAATAAGCCGTCCCGGCCGTTCCTGCCCGCCGCGCCCTTCCGGGGTGCGGCCCGCCGCGATGGCGGGCCGGCACCGGCGGGGCGTCCGCGTGTTTCCCTTCCGCCTTCTGCCAGTTGAATCGTTGCCGTGCCGCCCTACGCCGGTCCTCCCGTTGCCTCCCGATCCGGTGATGCCGCCAGCCCCCTGCGGTTGCTGGCCTATCTTGCATTGGCCATCACACTGATCGTCCTTGACGATCAGGCGGGTTGGCTGGCGCGCCTGCGCGAGCAGGCCAACAGCCTGGTGCAGCCTGTGTGGGCACTGGCGGGTCTGCCCGGCAAGCTCGGCAACCAGGTCAAGGATTCCGCAGCCAGCCACACCCAGCTGGTCACCGAGAACCGTGAACTGCGCAACCAGCTGCTGCTGGCCAACGCGCGCCTGACCCGTCTGCAGACCGCGGCGCTGGACAACGCCCAGCTGCGCGAACTGCTGAACGTGGCCGAGCGCAGTGGCCTGGACGTGCAGCTGGCGCCGATCCTGGATATCGACCTGGACCCGGTGAAGCAGCGCCTGGTGCTCGACGCCGGCAGCCGCGAAGGCGTGCACGTCGGGCAGGCGGTGATCGATGCCGGTGGCCTGATGGGGCAGGTGATCAGCGTCACCGGCGGTACCTCCACCGTGCTGCTGCTGACCGACCCCGACCACGCGGTGCCGGTCACCGTGGCCCGCAACGGCGTACGCCTGATCGTCTACGGTCGCGGCGACACGCTGGAGCTGCGCGACATCCCGCTCAGCGCGGGTGTGGAAGTGGGCGATGAGATCGTCACCTCCGGCCTCGGTGGCCGCTTCCCGGCCGGCTTCCCGGTCGGCACCATCACCGGCCTGCGCCCGGACGACACCCATGCCTTCCTGGTCGGCGAACTGAAGCCAGCCGCCCAGCTGGATCGTGGCCGTGATGTGCTGCTGCTGCGCCCCGGTGCGGCGATCCGCATTCCGCCGGAACTGCGCCTGCAGCTGGAAGAAACCACTCCGGGTGGCCCGGCCACCGGCGCCACCGTGCCTGCGGGAGCCGCGCCAGCGACAACGACGCCAGCTCCGGTCAGCTCCCCGGTAGTGCCGGCCGCTGGCCGGCAACAGCCCTCGTCGCAAGCGAGGACTGTTGCTCCCGCATCCTCGCTTGATCCTGCCGCTCCGGTAGTGCCGGCCGCTGGCCGGCAACAGCCCTCGTCGCAAGCGAGGACTGTTGCTCCCGCATCCTCGCTTGATCCTGCTGCCCCGGTAGTGCCGGCCGCTGGCCGGCAACCGACCACGCCGGAGGCCCAGCGATGAGCCGCCTGCGCGACAACCCGTGGGTATTGCCGGCCAGCCTGGTCGTAGCCCTGCTGCTGGGCCTGCTGCCGTTGCCGGCGCTGCTGCAGCCGCTGCGCCCGTACTGGCTGGCGCTGGTACTGGCGTACTGGGTGATCGAGACGCCCGAGCGCGTCGGCCTGGGCATCGCTTTCGCCAGCGGCGTGGTCGCCGACCTGCTGTACGGCGGCGTGCTCGGCGAACAGGCGCTGCGGCTGGTGATGCTGGCCTTCATCCTGCAGCGTTTCCGCGCCCGCATCCGCTTCTTCCCGATGTCGCAGCAGATGCTGGCCATCGGTGGCCTGTTGTTCAACGACCGCATCGTCAGCGCGCTGGTCCACATCCTGGTGGGCGAGCCGACCCTGCCGTGGTCGTACTGGTGGGCCCCGCTGTTGGGCATGGGCCTGTGGCCGCTGGTGTTCGTGCTGCTGGACGCAGTGCGCTTCGGCAAGCGCGGGCGCTGAGCCATGATCCCGCGCCGCCAGGTCAAGAACCCGCACGCCGAAGCCGAACAGTTCCGCCGCCGTGCGGCGCTGGGTTTCCTGGGCGTGCTGGTCTGCCTGCTGGGCCTGGGCGGCTGGTACTTCAAGCTGCAGGTGCTGGATCACGACGTCTACGCCACGCGCTCGGAAGCCAACCGCATCAAGCCGCGGCCGGTGGTGCCCGGGCGCGGCATGATCTATGACCGCAACGGTCGCCTGCTGGCCGAGAACGTGCCAGCGTTCCGCCTGGACGTGACCCCGGACAAGGTCAAGGACATGGACGCCACCCTCGAAGGGCTGGCGAAGATCATCAGCATCAGCCCGGAAGAGCTGGAAGCGTTCAACAAGTCGCGCAAGGCGCGCCGCAAGTTCCTGCCGGTCACGCTGAAGCTGCGCATGAGCGACGAGGAGATGGCGCGTTTCGCCGTCGACCGTTGGCGCTTCCCCGGCGTCGAGCTTGAGCCCTACCTGACCCGGCGCTACCCGTACGGCGACCTGTTCGCGCACATCATCGGCTACGTCGGCCGTGTCGACGACAAGGACCTGGAGATCCTCGGCGAAGGCAATGCCGCGCTGACCCACATCGGCAAGTCCGGCCTGGAGCGCTATTACGAGCAGCAGCTGCGCGGCAAGGTCGGCTACGAGCAGGTCGAAACCAACGTGCAGGGCCGTGCCATCCGCACCATCGGCCGGGTGGCCGCGCAGTCCGGCGCCGACCTGCGGCTGTCGATCGACGCGGACCTGCAGCGTGCCATGGTGGCCGCCTTCGGTGACCAGGAAGGCTCGGCAGTGGCGATGGACCCGCGTACCGGCGAGGTGCTGGCGATGGTCAGCCTGCCGTCCTACGACCCCAACCTGTTCGTCAACGGCATTTCCCATGCCGACTTCAAGGCGCTGAACGAGAACCCGTCGCGGCCACAGTTCAACCGCCTGGTGCTCGGTGGCGTTGCCCCCGGTTCCACGCTGAAGCCGCTGATCGGCCTGGCCGGCCTGGACTCGGGCGTGCGCCGCCCGGAAGACAAGGTGCTGTCCACCGGCATGTTCTACCTGCCCGGCACCAGCCGTGGCTGGGGTGATGCGCATCGTGGCGGCCATGGCTGGACCGATCTGCGCAAGTCCATCGCCGAGTCGGTCAACACCTACTACTACAAGCTGGCGCTGGACCTGGGCATCGAGCGCTTCGACCATTACATGGAGTACTACGGCTTCGGCCAGCCGACCGGTATCGACCTCACCGGCGAAATCGGCGGCATCCTGCCGTCGCCGGCCTACAAGCGGAAGACCCGCAAGGAAGCCTGGTACCCCGGCGATACGGTCAACATCAGCATCGGCCAGGGCGACTGGAAGGTCACCCCGCTGCAGTTGGCGCGCGGCGTCAGCGCGCTGGCCGACGGGCAGCTGCGCACCCCGCACCTGGTGATCCAGCAGCGCGACGGCTTCGACAGCGACTGGACCGCGACGCCGCCCGGCGAGAGCAAGCCGGTCAGCCCCAACCCCAACAACGTGCAGGCGGTGCGCGAGGGCATGATGGCGACCATGCGGCCGGGCGGCAGCGGCTGGCGCGTGGCGGTCGGTGCGCCGTACGTGATGGCCGGCAAGACCGGTACCGCGCAGGTCATCAGCCGCAAGGGCACCGCAGCGGTGAACCCGAAGAGCCTGCCGATGCACCTGCGCCACCGCGCGCTGTTCGTCGGCTTCGCGCCGGTCGAAAACCCGGTGATCGCGATCGCGGTGGCGGTGGAAGGCGGTGGCTATGGTGGTTCGGCTGCTGCGCCGATCGCCCGCAAGGTGTTCGATGCCTACCTGCTGGGCAAGATGCCCGAGGGCATGCAGCCGCTGGACAGCGAGCGTGGTACCACCGCCATCGGTGCCACCGCGTTCGACAACGAAGACGCCGGCGCACGCCAGGCCGGTGATCTGGCGGCCGCGCAGCTGGGCGAACACCCGGTGCAGGTGGGTGCCCCCACCCCCGAACCGGCCCCTGCGCCGCAGCCGGGCACGCCGGCCGCTGCCGCAGTGCCGGCCACGCCACGCCCGACGGTTGCGGAGCCCGCACGATGAAAGTGTTCCTGCGCTGGGCCGGCGACATGCTGCGCCGCTTCTTCAGCACGCTGGACTGGGTGTTGTGCCTCGCCCTGGGCGCGCTGATGGTGATCGGCCTGGCCACCTTGAAGAGTGCCGGTGGCGACGGCCTGGTGATGGCCCAGGGCGCGCGTTTCGCGGTGGGCATGGCTGCACTGTGGGGCATCTCGCGGGTGCCGATCCTGCGCATCCGCTCGGCCACGCCGATGATCTATGCGATCTCCATGATTCCGCTGCTGGCGGTGTTCGTGCTCGGCACCGGCAAGTACGGCCGGCAGTGGCTGGACCTGAAGTTCTTCTACCTGCAGCCGGCCGAGCTGCTGAAGGTCAGCCTGCCGATGATGGTGGCCTGGTACCTGCACAAGATGCCGCTGCCGCCGCGCTTCAACACCGTGCTCGTGGCCTTGATCATCATCGGCGTGCCGACCGGCCTGGTGATGTTGCAGCCCGACTTCGGTACCGGCGTGCTGATCGCCGCCAGCGGCGTGTTCGTACTGCTGCTGGCAGGCCTGCCGTGGTGGTGGGTCGGGCTGGGCGTGGGCGGCGTGGCTGCGGTCGCGCCGGTGGCCTGGTTCTGGCTGCTGCGGCCGTACCAGAAGGACCGCATCATGATGTTCCTGGACCCGGAGATGGATGCACTGGGGGCCGGCTGGAACATCATCCAGTCGAAGATCGCGATCGGGTCCGGTGGCTTCGATGGCAAGGGCTGGGGCGAGGGCTCGCAGTCGCACCTGAACTTCATTCCCGAACAGACCACCGACTTCGCGTTCTCGGTGCTGAGCGAGGAGTTCGGCTGGATGGGTGTGGCCCTGGTGCTGACCCTGTACCTGGTGGTGATCGGGCGTTGCCTGTGGATCGCCAGCCAGTCGCGCGATTCCTATTCGCGCCTGTTGGCCGGCGCTACCGGCCTGGCGTTCTTCGTCTATGTACTGGTGAACGGCGGGATGATTTCCGGCCTGCTGCCGGTGGTGGGCGTGCCGATGCCGCTGATCAGCTACGGCGGTACCTCGGCGGTGTCACTGCTGGCCGGCTTCGGCCTGGTGATGGCCGTGCGCAGTCACAACCCGGTGCACGGCGGCTACGGCTAGCACCGGTCGCGCGCTTCGTTGCGCTTCCATCTGCTCGATTGCATCCGCTGTTCTGTAGAGTCGAGCACGGCTTGACTCTACAAGCGCACGCGCACCCTGACAGCTTCACGCAAGCACGTATTGCTACCGTGCCCGCGTGGAATGGAAACGACTGCTTGGCGGCTGCCGTGAGGTGGCGCGCACGATCGATCTGCCGTTGCTGATCGCGTTGCTGATCCTGATGGGCGCGGGCCTGGCGGTGCTGCACAGCGTGTCCGGTCCGGTGGCTGGGCAGGCGGCGCGTTTTGCCGGTGGCCTGGCGTCGATGTGGCTGCTGTCCCGCGTTTCGCTGCTGCGGCTGCGCGCGTGGACGCCGGCAATCTATGCGCTGTCGATGCTGCCGCTGATGGCGGTGTATGTGATCGGTACAGGCAAGTACGGGCAGCGCTGGCTCAATCTCGGCGTGTTCTACCTGCAGCCGTCCGAACTGCTCAAGCTCAGCCTGCCGCTGATGATGGCCTGGTACCTGCATCGGCAACCGCTGCCACCGTCGCCGCGCACCGTACTGACCACCACCGTGCTGATCGGTGTACCCGCCGTGCTGATCCTGATGCAGCCCAACTTGGGCACCGCCACGCTGGTTACCGCCAGCGGCGTGTTCGCGCTGCTGTTGGCCGGATTGCACTGGGGCTGGGTGGCAACTGGCGCGACGGGCCTTGCCGTTGCCGCGCCGCTGGCCTGGTTCGGCCTGCTGCGGCAGTACCAGAAGGATCGCGTGCTGACCTTCCTTGATCCGTCGGCGGATCCGCTTGGCACCGGTTGGAACATCCTGCAGTCGCGCATCGCGATCGGCTCCGGCGGCTGGGACGGGCGCGGCTGGGGGCAGGGCACCCAGGCCACGCTGGACTTCCTGCCTGAGTACACCACCGACTTCGCGTTCTCGGTGCTGGCCGAAGAATTCGGCTGGATCGGCGTGGCCACCGTGTTTGCGCTGTACCTGTTCGTGGTCGGCCGCTGCCTGTGGATCGCGGTGCACGCCCGCGACACGCACGCACGGTTGCTGGCCGGCAGCCTGGGCTTGGCGTTCTTCGTGTACGTACTGGTGAACGGCGGGATGATCTCCGGCCTGCTGCCGGTGGTGGGCATTCCGATGCCGTTGATCAGCTATGGCGGCACCTCGGCGGTGTCGCTGCTGGCGGGTATCGGGCTGGTGATGGCGGTGCGCGGGCACCGGCCCGTGCACGGGGGATAGGGTTTCCAGCCAACGGCGCAGCCCCTCGTGGGTGGTGTCTGGGTGGTCGCGGAAAGCAGAAGCCGCGGGTGGGCCGGTCGGGTTGGGTACGCGGGGGACGCCGTGAATCCGTCCCTGGAGGCTTGACAGCCGCATCCATGCGGCTGACACCCCCACGTACCCAACCCGACCGCCCTCTGACAGATTTTGGCGGTCTGCCACCCACGGAGAAAAAAGAGAAAAGCAAAAGCGGGTCGCGGCGCTGCGCTTGCTTGTGAGCCGAGCATGGCTCGGCTCCACACAAGGCAATGAAGCGACCCGCCAAGCCGCTTTTGCTTTTGATCTTCTCTTTCTTCTCCGTGGGTAGACGCGCACGGAACCTGTCCGTGGCCGGGTAGATGGGCTGCGCAGGGGCGTGAGCCGCATGGATGCGGCGACCGAGCTTACATGGACGTACTTGCAGCGGCCCCTGCGCAGCCCATCTACCTGGCCTCACCCGTTAACTGCTTTTCGCGACCACCCACGAGGGGCTGCGCCGTTGGCTGGAAACTTCCTGACTCTGCGCAACGCTCCCTGTGGAAGCGTTCTCACAACGATGCAGGACAGCACACTCGCTGACCAAAGTCCGCAAAAAATGTTAGCTGGTTCACACTTTTACGCCGCGTTGATCTTGATCAATGGACTTGTCGTAATCGGCCTGCACAATGGCGGCCCGTTCGGCACGGCGCGCCGTCTATCGTTGCAGCGCGAGGGGGCGTCGGGCGGGAAGCAGTACTGATCCAACGGATACAAGGAGCGCGGGGCACTGCCACTGGGGAGCGGCAGCCGCGCAGGTATCGACCGGATCCGGTCGCCGGTTGCGTCTGCGGGGATGGGGACGCAACCGGCCACCTCTATCTGAATGGGGAAGCACGATCACGACGCCTTCACATTTCCCGCTGAACACGGGCAAATCGTTGTGATTCATGGTGTTAGGGGTTTTAATTCATCCATGACCTGCTAACCTGCGACGATGATTCGACGCACTCTGGCCTGCATGCTCACCCTCGGCCTGGTCGCCTGCGCGACCCAGCCGAAGTCCCCACCGTCTTCACCCCAGGCCAGCAGTACGCCGCGCCAGCCCGCCACCAGGGCCCATGGGCCGGCCGAGGCTGCACCCGAAGCAACTGCGGCTACCGCGCCGCCGGTCGATCTCACCCCGGTGCCATTCGAGGTCGCGCGGGCCCGCTTCATTGCCGATACCGCCAAGCGCTATGGCCTGAAGCCGGAGCAGATCAGCAGCGTGCTCGACCAGGCGCAGGTGCGCCAGCCGATCATCGCCGCGATGTCGCGCCCGGCCGAGCGGGTCAAGCCGTGGAACGAATACCGGCCGATGTTCATCAGCAAGGCACGCATTGATGGCGGCCGCGCGTTCCTGGCCGAACACCGTGCCGAACTGGATCGCGTGCAGCAGCGCACCGGCGTGCCGGCCGAAGTGATCGTGGCGATCATCGGCGTGGAAACCAGTTACGGAAAGAATGCCGGCAGCCATCGCGTGCTCGATGCGCTGTACACGCTGGCATTCTACTACCCACGCAGCGGCGACCCGGCCAAGCTCGAACGCGAAGTGCGCCGCGAGCTGTTCTTCCGCGATGAGCTGGCCAAGCTGTTCGAGCTGGGCCGCGAAGAGAAACTGGACATCACCACGCTCAAGGGCAGTTATGCCGGTGCGATGGGCATGGGCCAGTTCATGCCGTCCAGTTACCTCGATTACGCGGTGGACGGCAACGGTGATGGTCGTCGCGACCTGTTCAACAGCTACGACGACGTGTTCTCCTCCATCGCCAACTACTTCCTGAAGAAGGGGGGCTGGGTGCGTGGTGGCCAGGTTGCGGTACCGGCCACGCTGGCCCCGGGCCGCGAGGAGTTCAACCCGACCGAATGGATGCCCACCTGGTCGCTGGCCGACCTCGCACAGCGCGGCTACCAGCCGAGCACGCCGGTGCAGCCGGGCGCCACCGCCACCCCGATCACCCTGGAAGGCAGCACCGGCAAGCAGTACTGGCTGGGCTTCCAGAACTACTACGCGATCACCCGCTACAACCTCTCGAAGATGTACGCGATGGCCGTGTTCCAGCTGTCCCAGGCCATCGCCGGACAGGAGCTGCCCCCGGCATGAACATCAGATGGCTGGTCCCGAGCTTGATCGTCCTCGCACTGGCGGCCTGCAGCAGCGCGCCGAAGAAGCCGGCCACGGCCGGCCATGGTGGCAAGTCCAGCGGCACGCTGGTGCAGGGCCGTGGTTCGCGACCGGCGCACTGCCCGGAAGGTTCGCCGTATGCAGCGGCCAAGGAAGACCTCAGCACCCGCGGCAATTACACCGCTGGTGGCCTGTACAAACCAGGCGTGCGTGACAGCACGCCCGACTACATTCCCAATGTGGCATGCATCCCCGAGCCGGAAGTGACCGCCGAGGAACGTTCGGCCATCGGCAACAAGTCGCCGTACGTGGTGCTGGGCAAGTCGTACAAGGTGCTCGACGACACCCATGACTACGTCGAGCGCGGCACCGCGTCGTACTACGGGGCCAAGTTCCATGGCCGCCTGACCTCCAACCGCGAGGTCTACGACATGTACCAGTTCACTGCCGCGCACAAGACGCTGCCGCTGCCCAGCTTCGCCCGCGTGACCAACCTGGACAACGGCGAGTCGGTGATCGTGCGTGTCAACGATCGTGGCCCGTTCCATGACGGCCGCGTGGTCGATCTCAGTTATGCCGCCGCCGTGCGCCTGGGCATCACCCAACGCGGTACCGGCAATGTCGAGGTGCGCGCGCTGCAACCGGGCGAGAGCAACCTGATGGCGCAGAAGCCGTCGCGTCGCGAGCGTCGCGCGGCTGAAGCGGCTGCCGCCACCGCGGTGGCCAGTGCGCGCCCGGCGCCGCCACGTGCTTCCACCGACAGTGATATCGATCGCCTGGTCAACCGCTTGCCGACCGATGGCGCCCCGGCGCGCGGCCAGCCGGCCACCACCCAGGGCGTGGCCAGCACCGCGCCGGATGTGGCGGTCAGCAGCCTGCCGCCAAGCGCGCCGGTGGTGCGCAACTCCGCGCCGGCTCCGGCCGTTGTCGCCAGCACGGCCCCGCGCGCGGTGGCACCGGCACCGGTGCGTGCCGCCGCGGCGGCGCCGAGCCTGTCGCAGCAGATGGTCGGCGCGGTGATGGTGCAGGTCGCCAGCTTCTCCAACCGCGACAACGCCAACCGCGCGATGGGCCAGCTCAGTGCCGCCGGCATCGTCGGCGCGACCATCAGCGACATCGCCGCCGGTGGCCGCACCCTGTTCCGCCTGCGTGTTCCGGCAAGCGACCATGCCAGTGCGGCGGAACTTGTCGGTCGCATCGCCGGTCTGGGCCTGGGTTCGCCGCAGATCGTCAAGGACTGATCCGCCCGGGCCGGTGCTGCCGGCCCATGCTCCCCCGGCCTTACAATGGCCGTTACGTTCCACCCTCCATTCCCGGCCGTCCCCTGGAGCCTGCTGTCCAATGAATTTCCGTTCCGCCGCCACCGCCCTGGCCGCCACCCTGGTGGTGGGCCTGGCTTCCGCCCAGACGCCGCTGCCGACTCCGGCCACGCCGGCGCCCGCCGCCGCCGCCGCCGCCGCCCCGGCCACCGTCGCCACTCCGCCGGCCCCGGCGCCAAGCGTGTCCAAGGCCTGGGTGCTGATGGATTACGCCACCGGCCAGGTGCTGGCTGGTGAAAACATCCACGAGCAGCTGGCCCCGGCCAGCATCACCAAGGTGATGACGTCCTACGTGATCGCCGCCGAGGTCAAGAACGGCAAGGTCCGTGCGGATGACCAGGTGATGATGAGCGAGCGCGCCTGGCGCGAGGGCGGCGCTGGCACCGATGGGAGCTACAGCGGCTTCCCGGTCAACCAGACCGCGCGCCTGGAAGACATGGAAAAGGGCATGGCAATCCAGTCCGGCAATGATGCCGCGATCGCCCTGGCCGAACATGTGGCCGGCAGCGAAGAGGCCTTTGCCTCGCTGATGAACAGCTACGCCGCCAAGATCGGCATGAAGGACTCGCACTTCGTCAACGCCCATGGTCTGACCGCGCAGGGCCACCACAGCACCGCCTACGACCTGGCGCTGCTGGGCCGCGCGATGGTCCGCGATTACCCGGAAACCTACGCGTACAACAAGATCAAGGAATTCCAGGTCGGCAACATCAAGCAGCCGAACCGCAACCTGCTGCTGTGGCGCGATGGCAGCGTGGACGGCATCAAGACCGGCCACACCTCCGAGGCGGGCTACTGCCTGATGAGCTCGGCCCAGCGTGGCGACCAGCGCCTGATCGCGGTGGTGCTGGGCGGTGCGTCGGAGAAGCAGCGTGCCGATGACAGCCTGGCCCTGCTGAACTGGGGCTTCCGCTTCTTCGAGACCCACCGCCTCTACGAGCCGGGCAAGGCCGTGGCCGAGCACAAGGTCTGGAAGGGCACCACCGACAAGGTGCAGCTGGGCGTGGCCCAGCCGATGCTGGTCAGCGTGCCGCGCGGCCGCTACAACGACCTGAAGCCGAGCATCGACGTGCCCAAGACCCTGGAAGCACCGTTCACCGCCGGCCAGCAGATCGGTACCGTGAAGGTCACCCTGGATGGCAAGGTCATCGCCGAGGCACCGCTGGTGGCCGTGGCCGCCGTCGAGCAGGCCGGCTTCTTCAAGCGCCTGTGGGACAGCTTCTGGATGTGGTGGGAATCGGAATGATCCACGCCCTGGCGTGGTGAAGGAAAAGGCCGGCGAATGCCGGCCTTTTCCGTTCCGGGATGCCGGCTCCTCATGAACCCATCCGGATGTGGGTAGTGCCGGCCGCTGGCCGGCTCCCCATGAAGCCATCCGGATATGCCGGCAGCCGGCCAGCGGCCGGCACTACCCTCAGCCCCTCGCTTACAGCGAGCGGCTGATGGTGAAGCTGCCGAACACCGGTGCTTCGCGCTGGCCGTTGAACTCGCGCGTGCTGTGGTAGCGCGCCGCGGCGAACTTCCAGCGTCCGTACATCACGGCCACGCCGTAGCCGCCGTAGGCCACCACATGGCGCTTGTCCACGCTGTGACTGTTGCGGAACGTGTTGCCATCCAGCGTGATGTCGCGGATCACCCAGGCCGCGTCCGAGGTCGCGAACAGGTGCCAGGACCAGCCATTGGGACGGCCGCCGCGGGTCGGCGCAGTGTTCTCGCCGGCCGGGCGCAACGGCGTGCTGCCGAAGTCGTCCGGCAGCTTCCAGCCGAAGCGCACCTCACCGCCGAGGTTGGCCTTGGTTTCCAGGTTGCCGATCGACCCGCCGTAGTGGCTGATCGCGTCCCAACCCCAGCCGTCGGCATTGACGCTGGCATCGCCGGGCCAGCGGCGCATGCGCTCATGGGTGAGCATGAACAGCGGCTCGTTGTGCAGCTGGTTGTCCCAGCCCTTGAATTTCTCGTCGCCCAGCACTTCGTGCACGGCATTCTGCACCTGCTTGCCCTGTGCCCACGGGCCGACCACGCCCAGAGTCAGCTGGGTGGTCTGCAGGCGGTCGCCGCTGCGCGCATTGAAACCGAAGTTTGCGATCAGTACGCCGGCATAAGGACGGTCGTCCTCGATCAGGTCCCTGCGGCTGAAATCGGTCGGGGTGAAGATGCCCTGGCCGATGCTGAAGATCATGTTCTGCTGTTCGAACCTGCCCGGATGCAGCCCTTCCAGGTACTGGTTCACCCAGCGCGCCATGCGCGGCAGGCAGGGGTCGTCGGTGTAGTCGACCAGATTGGGCGAGACCAGGGTCAACAGCGCACCGTTGGTGTAGCCCTGGTCCTGGTGGCGGCCACCAAACAGGTCGTTGTCAACGCGGAAGTTGATCTGCGGCGGGTGGTCGCGCATCGCGTCCGGGCCACATTGTTCGGCCGCCTGGGCGGCAAGGGGGAGGGCAGAGGCCAGCAGGCCGGCCAGCCCCAGGGCTGCGACACTACGCATGGATGGAATGCTCATGGGGAAGGGGACGGTTTTCAGTCGTTATATGCAACGCTACGGTACTCGCGCCCGCGCGGCGGAACGAGCACGTTCGAATCACTTGTCTGTTCCGAAAACAACATTGTCCAGCGGACATAATTTGTTACCCGCGCAAGCGCCGCGGGTCTGGTGTGAAGGTGACCACTGGCCGCCATACGATGCCTGGGCCAGTGCGTGACAGCAGATTGCAGTCAGCTGCCGTTGGGCTTTCGCCCCGCGCCTCTGGGTGCCCTGCAACGCAGCAGGCCGCCGGTGCCGTCTTTGACGTTGATGAATACTCTTGGGTTTGTTGCCCTGCGGCCCGATAATGGGTCCATGGAAATCAAGTCCGACAACCCCGACCACGGCTTCCAGTTCCCCGGCCAGTTCGAGCTCAGCGCCATGGGCCCGGCCAACCGCGGCCTGGAACATGAGCTCCCCCGCCTGCTGCTGGCTGCCGGCATCGATGTCGTCAATGAACGCATCAGCTGGAAGCATTCCTCCAACGGCAAGTACGTGTCCGTCCGCATCGTGTTCAAGGCTGAGAGCCGCGAACAGTACGACCTGGCGCACCAGGCGCTGCGCGACCACCCGGAAGTGAAGTGGACGCTGTAGCCGACAGCTGCCCGGCTGAAGCCGCCCCCGAGGACCGCGCGCCGCGTCCGGCGCTGGTGCGTGACCTTGGCCGCCAGGCGTACGAGCCGGTGTGGCGCGCCATGCAGCGCTTCACCGACCAGCGCAGCGACACCGATGCCGACGAATTGTGGGTGGTCGAACACGACCCGGTGTTCACCCTGGGCCAGGCCGGCAAGGATGAGCATGTGCTGGCGCCGGGCGATATCCCGGTGCTGCATGTGGACCGTGGCGGCCAGGTGACCTATCACGGCCCCGGCCAGATCGTGGTCTACCCGCTGCTGCGCCTGCCGCGCCTGGGCATCGGTGTGCGCGATTACGTGTGCCGCATCGAGCAGGCCATCATCGATACGCTGGGCGAGTGGAACATCGGTGCCGAACGTCGCGAAGGTGCCCCGGGCGTCTATGTTGGCGGCGCCAAGATCGCTGCGCTCGGCATCCGCGTGCGTCGCGGCTGCACCTTCCACGGCCTGGCCTTCAATGTGGCCATGGACCTGGAGCCCTTCCACCGCATCAATCCCTGTGGCTATCAGGGGTTGCAGGTGACCTCGGTGGTAGACTTGGGCGGTCCCTCCGGGATGGAGGCCGTCAAGCCGGTGCTGCTGGACCACCTGGCCCGCCAGTTCGGCCTGCTGCTGCAGCACACCCCCGAACTGCCCGATCTTTCTGCGGCCGCCTGACCGCCCCCGGAACTGCCATGACTGAAACCACCGCCCGTTCCATTCCCCTGCAGATCGTGCAGGGCGACTCCCCGTCCGCCGCGCCGTTGCAGGCCGGGGTCAAGCAGCTGGGCGGTGACAAGATCAACCGCTCGCCGGTGCAGTTCGCCGATGCGCCGGTGCTGCGCAAACCGTCCTGGATCCGCGTGCGCATTCCTTCGGGCAATGCCGTGCAGAACCTGAAGGCCAAGCTGCGCGAAAACCGCCTGGTGACCGTGTGCGAGGAAGCCAGCTGCCCGAACATCCACGAGTGCTTCGGCCACGGCACCGCCACCTTCATGATCCTGGGCGAGGTCTGCACCCGCCGCTGCTCGTTCTGCGACGTGGCCCACGGCCGCCCGAAGCCGCCGGATGCCAACGAAGCGGCCAGCCTCGGCCAGACCGTGGCCGACATGGGCCTGAAGTACGTGGTGGTGACCAGCGTCGACCGCGATGACCTGCGCGACGGTGGTGCCCAGCACTTCGTCGACTGCATCACCGCCATTCGCGAGAAGTCGCCGGGCACCCGCATCGAAGTGCTGACCCCGGACTTCCGTGGCAAGGGCCGCATGGAGCGCGCGCTGGAGATCCTGGCGCAGAACCCGCCGGATGTGTTCAACCACAACATCGAGACCGTGCCGGACCTGTACCGCAACGTGCGCCCGGGTGCGGACTACCAGTGGTCGCTGAACCTGCTGAAGAACTTCAAGGCGCAGCATCCGGACGTGCCGACCAAGAGCGGCATCATGCTGGGCCTGGGCGAGGACTTCGAACAGATCAAGGCCACCCTGCGCGACCTGCGCGCACACGACGTGGACATGATCACCATCGGCCAGTACCTGCAGCCGACCGCACACCACCACCCGGTGCTGAAGTACTGGACCCCGGAAGACTACAAGGCGCTGGAGGACTACGGCTACGAGCTGGGCTTCAGCCATGTTGCTTCCGGCCCGATGGTGCGCTCGTCGTATCACGCCGACGTGCAGGCCAAGGGCGCCGGCGTCTCCTGAGGTGGGTGCGAACCGCCCTGGTGGGTGCGAACGTTGGTTCGCACGCCTTTGCCTGTTGTAAAGCCGAGCCCATGCTCGGCCCCGCCTTCGCCTGCATTCACAATTTGCTACACCGGCCCGGCTAGGCTGGTTTTCCACCGAGCGCGGCCGGGTGACAAACCCGGCAACTTTCGGCACTGTCGTGGTGTCTTAACACCCCGCAGTCTCCCCCTTGGCAAGGCGCCTTCGAGCACGTCAATGAAATTCAAAGCCCCCGCATTCCTGATGGCCCTGGCGCTGGTCGCGCCACTGGCGTTGGCGGCCAAGGCCGACTCGCCCGCATTGCCCGCGGCGGCCACCGCCGACCAGGTGACCACCTCCAAGCTGGTGTACGGCCTGCTGTCCGACAGCCGCTACGCCTATCGCCCGCGCGCGCTGGACGAGGCCACCTCCAAGGACGTGTTCAAGCGCTATCTGGAAACGCTTGACGGCGGCAAGCAGTACTTCACCCAGGCCGACGTGGCGCGCTTCGCACCGTTCGAGGCCAACATCGCCTCGGCCATCCGGGGCGGCGAGCTGGAGCCGGCGTTCCAGGTGTTCGCTGTCTACAAGCAGCGCGTCGGCGAGCGCGTGGCGTACGCGCGCAAGCTGCTCAAGCAGGAGCCGGACTTCACCACCGACGAGCGCTTCGAGTACGACCGCAAGAAGGTGCCGTGGGCGGCCAGCAGTGCCGAGCTCGATGAGCTGTGGCGCAAGTCGGTGAAGAACGATTGGCTGCGCCTGAAGCTGGCCGGCAAGAAGCCGGATGACATCCGCAAGAC
The DNA here is from genome assembly GCF_059372275.1 of Stenotrophomonas sp. YJH_SMC_14-1. Classification (NCBI taxonomy): domain Bacteria; kingdom Pseudomonadati; phylum Pseudomonadota; class Gammaproteobacteria; order Lysobacterales; family Lysobacteraceae; genus Stenotrophomonas; species Stenotrophomonas sp. YJH_SMC_14-1. Next base: position 106,890 of record NZ_JCAFVK010000005.1, on the reverse strand, counting down.
GCTGGACAAGCGCTACGCGACGCTGGAGAAGTCGGTCAATGAACTGAAGGGCGAAGACGTCTTCCAGTTCTTCATGAATTCGTACACCAGTGCCGTTGATCCGCACACGGATTACTTCACCCCGCGCACCGCCGAGAACTTCAACCAGGCGATGTCGCTGTCGCTGGAAGGCATCGGTGCGCAGCTGCAGCGCCAGGACGATGTGGTGGTCATCCGCGAGATCATCGCCGGTGGCCCGGCTGCGGTGGACGGCACGCTGAAGCCGGGTGACCGCATCGTCGGCGTTGGCCAGGGCAAGTCCGGCCAGGTCGAGGACGTGATTGGCTGGCGCATCGACGATGTCGTGGCCAAGATCCGCGGCGCCAAGGACACCCAGGTCAAGCTGGAGTTCATTCCGGCTGCCGAAGGTGCCGATGGCAAGCACCACACCCTGGTGCTGACCCGGCAGAAGGTGCGCCTGGCCGAACAGGCCGCCAAGGGCGAGACCATGACCATTCCGGCCGCCAACGGCGAGCCGGCACGGAAGATCGGCGTGATCAAGCTGCCGACCTTCTACCAGGACTTCGAAGGCCGTCGCCGCAACGCCGCCGACTATGCTTCGGCCACCCGCGACGTGGCCAAGCTGCTGGCCGGCTTCAAGAACGACAAGCTGGACGGCGTGGTGCTGGACCTGCGCAACAACGGCGGTGGTTCGCTGGATGAAGCGATCGAACTGACTGGCCTGTTCATCGAGCAGGGCCCGGTGGTGCAGGTGCGCGAATCCGGTGGCCGCGTCACCGTCAACAGCGACCGCAACCAGGGCGTGGCCTGGGACGGCCCGCTGGCGGTGCTGATCAACCGTGGTTCGGCCTCGGCCTCGGAGATCTTCGCCGGTGCCATCCAGGACTACGGTCGTGGCCTGGTGATCGGTGAAACCAGCTTCGGCAAGGGCACCGTACAGAACATCGTCGACCTTGACCGCTGGCCGAGCGGCGAGACCCAGCGCTTCGGCCAGGTCAAGCTGACCATTGCCCAGTTCTTCCGCATCAGCGGCAGCAGCACCCAGCACAAGGGCGTGGTGCCGGACCTGGCGTTCCCGGCCAGCGTCGATGCCACCGAGTTCGGCGAAAGCACCTACGACAACGCACTGCCGTGGACCCGCATCGCCGCCGTGCCGCACACCCAGTACGGCAACTTCGCGCCGTTGCTGCCGAAGCTGGAAACCCGTCACGACGCGCGCATCGCCACCGACAAGGAGTTCCAGTGGTGGAACGAGGACGTGCAGCAGTTCCGCACCGAAGCGGCGAAGAAATACATCTCGCTCAACGAGGCGACCCGTCGCGCTGAGCGCGAGCGCCAGGATACCCAGCGCAAGGAGCGCCAGGTGCAGCGCAAGGAGCTGGGCCTGGCCCTGGACCCGCTGGCCGATGACAGCAGCGATGACGGCCTGACCGGCAACGAGCGCGACATCGTCAAGGATGCCGCGCGCGAGAAGGCTGCCGAAAAGCGCCCGGACCCGCTGCTGCGCGAGTCAGCCTCGATCCTGGCCGACGCGGTGAACCTGCTGGCCAACGACCGCCCGCTGTCGGCGCAGGTGCTGCCGCAGTCCACCGGTGCCGGCCGCTGGGCGGACTGAGCCGGCGACGGCATGTGATACCCGAGGGGCCGGCATTGCCGGCCCTTTTTTCGTTTGGGGGACCTCGTTCACGGTAGCGCCGTGCCATGCGTGGCGGGGCGAAGTGCCACAAACGACTTAATCCCCTCCGTCCCCTTTTCCGTGCATGAACCGGCAGCAACGGCGGGGGCTGGCGGGCGTGCTTTCGACCTGCCGCACACGGCCGCAGGACTACCCTTGGCGATACCGTCCTCGCAGGAGTACCCATGCGGGCCTCCCGTCTTTCCAGTGTTGCCGTGGCGCTCGCCAGCGCCCTGATCCTGTCGGCCTGTGGTGGCCGCGCTGCTGACAGCACGTTGCTTCGCGAATCCTTTGATTCCGGCGACACCTTCTCGCGCACCGTCGATGGCCGTCCCGGTGACGCCTGCGAGGCCGCACGGCGCACCCTGCTCAGCCAGGGCTATGCCATCGCCCGTTCCGACGCGGCGCAGGTGGAAGGCAACAAGAACTTCCAGCCGCGCGAGGACGATCACGAGCAGCTGGTGCTGCGTATTTCCTGCGCACCGCGCGGGAGCCAGACACTGGTATTCGTCAGTGCCGTGCAGGATCGCTATGCGTTGAAGAAGAGTCCGACCTCGGCCAGTGTTGGCGTCGGTGCGCTCGGATCCGTATCGCTGCCGTTCGGCAGCAATGACGACTCGCTGGTGAAAGTGGCCAGCAGCACGGTTGCCGATGCTGAGTTCTATCGTCGCTTCTTCCAGCGCCTGCAACAGTACCTTCCGGCGGAGGCAGGCAAGCCCGTTCCGCCTGTGGTCACAACCCCGGAGCCCGCACCGGCGAGCACGGACCAGGATTGAACGTGCGCGGCAGATGGATGGGCGTGGCCCTGCTGCTGCCCGCGCTGGGCACGGCAGCCACGCCGCTGGACTGTACACAAGGCCTGCTGCAGCGCCTGGGGTGGCACTTCGAAACACGCGCGATCAGTGCACCGCAGGTGCATGGTGGCCCTGTGTGCACGCGCGCGTCGCTGCCGGAGGCTCAGGCGGCAGGCGATCTGCGCGTGCAATGGCCGGCGGACATGCCCGCTGCAGCGCGCAAGGCGTTGCTGCAGAAGGTGCTGGACGATCCGGCTACGGTTTGCGCCTACGCCTTCCAGCTGGATGCAGCCACGCAACGTGCCGCTGCTGCACTGCAGGGCAATGCAGGATTCCGCTTCTCTGGCCTGCAGCTCGGTTGGATCGGCTTCGGCCTGTACGGCGCACACGCGCAAGGCTGGCAGCGCACGCGAAGCTTCGGCCGTGGTTTCGTGCCCATTACGGGCAACAGCCAGGCGCTGCAGGCGTTCTACAGCGGCAATGTACGCGCCGAATGTGGAGTCGGTCGCCAGGTCGCACAACTGGCCACACAGCGCGAGCTGTATGGCGATGCGGCCTTCGACGCTGCATTCTCCGCAGAAGAACTGTCGATCGGTACGTTCCTCGCGCTGCACGATACCGACAGCATCCTGCTTGGCGCACACGCCGGTGACTACTTCGCCGATGGCAAGGCGGTGCGCACCTCGGCGATGGGCCGCCAGGCCTTCGTCGGTGTGCCTGGTTTCATCGAACATGTGTACGACAAGGGTATGCTGGACGACCTGAGCAACCAGGCCGAAAACTTCGTGGTGGTGTCGGTGGGCGAGGAGGCCGCGCAGGCGTTGGCCGCGCACGGCGGCCTTGCCTGGTACGACCAGCGCAATGCCGAGCTGTGGGCGCTGGCGCAGGACATCCCGCGTATCGGCCGGCGCTACTTCGAACGCCTGTTGTTCGAGCGCGACCCGGACCTTCGTGCACGGCTGGAACCGCGCTACCACGCCACGCTGGCACGCATGGACCGCCTGCTGGACGATCCGTTCTACCAGCAGTTCGTGATCTATGTGCATCCGCGCGGTATACGTCCCATCGGCTACCACATCGCCCGCCTGCTTGACCGCAACCCGCGAACCCCCTTTTCGATCGACCTGGCGGTGCACAATCTGCATACCACGCTCTACCGGCGTTGGCGCGAGGCGCAGCTGCGCCACTGCGCGGCTACCGGCAGGCCAGGCAGCCTGACCCTAGACCCCAACTGAAGGTGAAACAATGGATATTGCAATGATCGGCCTCGGCCGCATGGGCGCCAACATGGCCCAGCGCCTGCATCGCGGCGGCCACCGCGTCGTCGGCTACGACCCGGGCGAAGGTGCCCGCCAGCGCGCCGCCGAGGCCGGCCTGGAGGTGGTCGATTCGCTGGCCGCCGCGGTGGCCGCGCTGCCGGTGCCGCGCGTGGTGTGGCTGATGGTGCCGGCCGGCGAAACCGTCGACCAGACCCTGGGTCAGCTGACTCCGCACCTGGCCGAGGGTGACATCGTCATCGACGGCGGCAACTCCAACTACCAGGACTCGATCCGTCGCGCCAAGGCGCTGGCCGAAGACGACCTGGGCTACGTCGACTGCGGCACCAGCGGTGGCGTATGGGGCCTGCAGGAAGGCTACAGCCTGATGGTCGGTGGTGAAGCGGCGGTGGTGGAGCAGATCGCACCGCTGCTGCGCACGCTGGCACCGGCCGAAGACCGTGGCTGGGGTCGTGTCGGCCCGTCCGGCGCTGGCCACTTCACCAAGATGGTCCACAACGGCATCGAGTACGGAATGATGCAGGCCTACGCGGAGGGCTTCGCGCTGATGGAGCGCAAGCAGGAAATGGAACTGGACCTGGCCCAGGTGGCCGAAGTCTGGCGCCACGGCAGCGTGGTGCGCTCGTGGCTGCTGGACCTGAGCACCGAAGCCCTCAAGCGCAATCCGTCGCTGGATGGCATCGCGCCGTACGTGGAGGACTCCGGTGAAGGCCGCTGGACCGTGGCCGAAGCGATCTCGCTCGATGTGCCGGCACCGGTGATCACCCTGTCGCTGCTGGAACGCCTGCGCTCGCGCGAATCCAATTCGTTCACCGACCGCCTGCTGTCGGCGATGCGCAACGAATTCGGCGGCCACGCGATCAAGAAATCGTAAGCACGAAGCCGGGGTCGGATCCCTTTCCGCAGGAAAGGGCTCTGACCCCATGCAGGCAGTCGAGCATGGCTCGACTCTGCAAAAGCCGTCTCCGATGGCTTCCACGTCGATGTGTCGACCAAGGTCGACACCTACCGTCGGGCGCGGGACTCTGTCGAAGGCGGGGTGGGTCCGGCTCCCGCAACCGGACCCATCCTGCCATCTCACGGATTGCCGGTTTTTGTCGTTGCTGTTGAGGTTGCCGGCCAGCGGCCGGCACTACCACGGGTGCAGGGCGCAGCCCTGCCGATCACCCCAACGCGATCCGCCGCCCTTCGCGCGCACTGTCCATGCCTGCCTGCAGCAGCCGCATCAGCTGCAGCGCCTGCACCGGATCGACCGTGGCTTCGCCGTCGCCATGCATGGCCGCGGCGAACTGCGCATACAACCGACGGTAGTCACCGGGCAGATTGTCGACGGTGCCGCGCTGCACGTTGTCCTCGGCATCACAGCGCACCAGCTCGCCATGCCGCGGGTCGATGCCCCAGCCGGGCGCACCGGGCGCCACACCGCGGCGCAGCTGCGCTTCCTGCACATCCAGGCCGTGCTTGATCCAACTGGCCTTGCTGCCATGCACGCTGAGATGCGGCGTGGGAGCTGCCACCAGGGAACCGGAATGCACGATCGCGCGATGCCGCGGGTAGTGCAGCACGGCGTGGAAGTAATCGATGGCGCTGCCGCCATCGCGCTGCACGGCCAGATCAGCATCGATCGCTTCGGGCCAGCCGAACAGCACCAGCATCTGGTCCAGCAGGTGCGGGCCCAGGTCGTACCACAGGCCACTGCCGGGACCGTCCTGCTCGCGCCAGCGGTCACGCACCTGCGGGCGATAGCGATCGAAGTGCACATGGCACTCGGCGATGTCGCCCAGTGCCCCGTCCGCAAGCAGCGCCTGCAGCGTGAGGAAGTCGGCATCGAAGCGCCGGTTCTGGAAGACGGTGGCGATGCGTCCGGCATCGCGTGCCGCAGCCAGAACGGCTTCGGCTTCAGCGACATCCAGCGCGAACGGCTTGTCGACCAGCACGTGCTTGCCGGCGGCCAGCGCTGCGATCGCCAGCGGCGCGTGCTGTTCATTGGGCGTGGCGATCACTACGGCATCCACGGCCGGGTCGTCGAACACCTCCTGCGGCGTGGCACGCACGTGCACGTCGCTGAACGCGCGCAGCAACGTGTCTCGCTGCGAACTGACGATGCTGTGCAGCACCAGGCCGGGTGTGTGCTGGATCAGCGGTGCGTGGAAGACACGGCCGGCGAGGCCGTAGCCGATCAGGGCCAGTTGCAGGTCGGGGCGCATGACAGAGCTCCGGCAGTGGGAAGGGCAGGGTAAACGACGCGGGCTCACGGGCCAAAGCTGAACGGTTGTCGTTGCAGGTAGCCCGATTCACAGCGGCATGACCGCAACGCCACGCCTGCTCTACGCCGGTTTGTCCAGACTGGCAGCACATTCCGAAGGAGTACGACACGATGAGCAATACGACCCGCACGCTGATTGCCTCCGCCCTGACGCTGGGCCTGGCGCTGTCCTCCTCGGCCGCATTCGCCAAGGATCCGGCCGCGAAGAGCCCGCCGACCAGCGCGCACCCGGCGACCCATGCTGATCGCCACGATTCCAACGAGCCGGTGACCGATACCTGGATCACCACCAAGGTGAAGGCCGACCTGCTCGCCAGCAGCAACGTTCCGGGTACCGAAATCAAGGTGGAAACCGTGAACGGCGTGGTCAGCCTGAGCGGTGCCGTAGCGAGCCAGGCCGAGAAGGACAAGGCCGTCACCACCGCCAAGGGCATCAAGGGCGTGACCCGCGTTGATGCAGCCGCATTGAAGGTCAGCGCTGCCGCCAAGCGCTGAAGCTGACGGGCGCCCCCTCGCGGGGCGCCCGTTGAGCTGTAGGGCCGCGGCCATGTTCGGCTGGAACTCCAAGGCAGCCGAGCTTGGCCCGGCTCTACAGGTCTGAGGACTGCGAACCTGTTCAGCCAACCAGGGGGGAAACCCCTGCGTTGTGACCGCCTGCGCTATATTGCCGGTTCCGCCGCAGCCGGACAGGGTCCGGCCGACGCCCTGCGGCCGTGCTGAAGAGGAACTATGGCGCTGGTTTTCAGTGACGACATCTGGGACCGCTGGCGGTTGCCGGCCCTGGGGCTGGCGGCCGCAGCGATCATCGTGGTGCCGTGGTTGACCCTGCGCAAACTGCAGCAGGACAACGAGCAGGCAATGGCCTGGGTCAACCATACCCAGGCGGTGGGCGTGGCCCTGCAGCAGCTGCAGGCTGATGTGCGCGACGTCGAATCGGCCGCATTGACGCTGTCCAAGGGCGTGGACGCACCCGGGCTGCGCGAGCGCATGGCCGCAGCCAACGACATTCCCGGTCGCTTGGCCGAACTGGGGCGGATGACCCGCGACAACCCCGACCAGCTGATCCGCATCGGCCGTATCGAATCGATGCTGGAAGGGCGGATGGCGCTTGCCCGCGAGCTGGCCAGATCTGAACCCAACAGCGATCAACGCGAGCTGGTGAAGGACCTGAGCACGCGCTATCCGATCCGTGGCCTGGTGGAAGAACTCCAGGCCAGCGAACAGCAACTGTTGACACTGCGGGCCGAGCAGGCGGCGCGCCAGCGCAAGCAGACCGAGCTGGTGTCTTGGAGTTCGCTGGTGATCCAGCTGGGACTGCTCGGCCTGGTGCTTTGGCTCCTGCAGCGGCAGATCGGGCGGCGCCTGCACGCCGAACGCCAATCGCTGCGCTCGGCGGCACGCGCGGCATCGGTGTTGCAGACCGTGCGCGAACCCATCGTGCTGCTCGACCGCGACCTGCGCGTGCAGTTGCATAACCCCGCCTTTGCCGAGCTGTACGGGCTGCAGGACGAACGCGCCGATGGCCTGCTGCTGGAAAGCGTCGGCGACGGTGCCTGGAAGGACGCCGTCGTGCGCCAACGCCTGTCCGACGTGCTGCTGCGCGGCCGCGAGCTGTGGGATTTCGAGCACGAACAGCGCACCGCCGACGGCATGGCGCGCTACATGCTGTTGAACGCACGGCGCATGCCGCTGCCCGATACCGATGATGAAGTGGTGCTGCTGACGGTCAGCGATGTCACCATGCAACGCGCAGTCCAGCTGCGCGTTGAAGAGCTCAACCGCCAGCTGGAAGGCAAGGTCGCGCAGGTGTCCGAGGTCAACCGCGAGCTGGAGGCCTTCAGCTACTCGGTCTCGCATGACCTGCGCGCACCGCTGCGCCACGTCGCCGGATTCTCCGACAAGCTGTCGCGCCACCTGGGCGACGCTGCCGATGACAAGAGCCGTCATTACCTGGACGTGATCTCCAGTTCGGCCCGGCGCATGGCGGCGCTGATCGATGACCTGCTGGTCTACTCGCGCCTGGGCCGTGCGGCGATGCGCCAGCAGGCGGTGGACATGCAGTCGCTGGTGGCCGATACCCGCGCCATGCTCGATTCCAACCTGCAGGCCGAGGCGGAGAACAGTGGCCATGTGCACCAGGTGGAGTGGAGCATCGCGCCGCTGCCGATCGTGGTCGGCGATGAGAACATGATCCGCCAGGTCTGGCTGAACCTGCTCGGCAACGCGGTGAAGTACTCGGGCAACCGCGAACCGGCGAAGATCCGCGTGGACTACCAGCCGCAGCCTGACGGCGGTCATCAGTTCACGGTCAGCGACAATGGTGCAGGCTTTGACATGGCTTATGCCGGCAAACTGTTCGGCGTGTTCCAGCGCCTGCACAAGGCCAGCGACTACCCGGGTACCGGCATCGGCCTGGCCAGCGTGCGCCGCGTGCTCACCCGTCATGGCGGCCGTATCTGGGCCGAGGCTGAACCGGACGTCGGCGCCACCTTCCACTTCTACCTGCCTCCCGCGATCGATGCGGACAAACAAGGGCCTTCTGCATGACCACTTTGCGCACCATTCTTCTCGCCGAAGACAGCCCGGCCGACGCCGAAATGGCGATCGACGCCCTGGAAGAGGCGCGTCTGGCCAACCCCATCGTGCACGTCGAGGATGGCGTGGAAGTGATGGACTACCTGCTGCGCCGTGGTGCCTTCGCCAACCGCGAGGAAGGCCTGCCGGCGGTGCTGCTGCTGGATATCAAGATGCCGCGCATGGATGGCCTGGAAGTACTGCGGCAGATCCGCGAACACGAAGAGCTCAAGCGCCTGCCGGTGGTGATCCTGTCGTCCTCGCGCGAGGAAAGCGATCTGGCCCGGAGCTGGGACATGGGCGTGAATGCTTATGTGGTCAAGCCAGTGGACGTGGACCAGTTCTTTGGCGCCGTACAGACGCTGGGCAAGTTCTGGGCGTTGATCAACCAGGCACCGGAACTCGAGTGAGCCCATGCCCTTGACCGGTCCCGCCCTGGGGGCGCTGCGCATCCTGCTGGTGGAGGACTCACCGGAAGATGCCGAGCTGATGTCCGAACAGATGCTCGATGCGGGCCTGGAGGCCCGCTTCGAGCGTGTCGAGAGCGAGGCCGAACTGCGCCAGGCACTGGCCGCGTTCCAGCCGGACATCGTGCTGTCCGACCTGAGCATGCCGGGGTTTTCCGGTGATGACGCGCTGCGCATCGTGCGCGAGACCTCGCCGGAAGTACCCTTCATCTTCGTCTCCGGCACCATGGGTGAGGAGAATGCGGTGGCGGCGCTGCAGAAGGGCGCCAATGACTACATCATCAAGCACCAGCCGGCGCGCCTGCCGTCGGCGGTGGCACGTGCGATCCGCGATGCACGCAGCGCGATCGAGCGCGCACGGGTGGAAACCGAGCTGATGCGCGCACAGCGCCTGGAAAGCCTGTCGCTGCTCGCAGCCGGGCTCAGCCACGACCTGCGCAACATCCTGCAGCCGTTGCTGATCATGCCGGACCTGCTGAAGGCGCGTACCGACGATCCGCAGCTGCACCACCTGGCCGATGTCATCGCCGAGTGCGGCCGCCGTGGCCATGAGATGGCCGAATCGATGCTGTCGTTCGTGCGCGGTTCGCGCAAGCCGAGCGAGCGCATCGAGATCGATGGCCTGTTCGATGCGGTGGCACTACTGTTGCGCAGCAACGTGCCTGATGCGGTGCGCCTGGAATTGCAGGTGCAGGACGAAGGCCTGGTGGTCGACGCCAACTACACCGAACTGCAGCAGGTGATGCTGAACCTGGCGCTCAACGCGATACAGGCGATGCCCAACGGTGGCCGCCTGAGCCTGACTGCCAGCCATGCTGGCCATCGCGATGGCGTGGACTGGATGCACATACGGGTCGCCGACGAAGGCATCGGCATGGATGCGGACACGCTGTCGCACCTGTTCAATCCGTTCTTCACCACCAAGGCCGACGGCACTGGCTTGGGGCTGATTTCCTGCAAGCGCATCGTTGAAGGTGCCGGCGGCAGCATTCACGTCAGCAGCCAGCCGGGGCAGGGCACCTGCTTCGAACTGCGCCTGCCGATGCACGACGCCATCGATGGCAGCGAGCCGATCGAACAGCTGGTGGCCTTGGGCAGCGGCCAATCGATCCTGGTGGTCGATGGCGAAGCCACGCGTCTATCGCTGCTGGGCAATGCGCTGTCCAGCCAGGGCTACCAGCTGCAGTTGGCCTCCGATGGGCCGGCAGCGCTGCGCTGGATGCAGCAGGAGGCGATGCCCGCGCTGGTGATTGCCGATGCCGGCTCCAAGCTGCTGCCGGCCAGCCAGCTGCTGGGCGAGATGGCGACGTTGGGCTATCGCGGCCCGGCACTGGTACTGGAAGACCCGGCAGTGCCGGTCGCGGCCGATGCCTTCCCGGACGGCGTGGAGGTGCATGTGCTGCACAAGCCGCTGCAGATGCAGCAGGTCTTCCGCGCCGTGGCCGAAGTGCTGGGCTGATGCCCCGGTAGTGCCGGCCTCTGGCCGGCATCCCTGTGTGGCGGGATCAATGCGGTTGCCGGCCAGCGGCCGGCACTACCGTTCGGCAGTTTCCCAGGGGAAGCGTGGCAGGGCGTCCACCGCCTGTTCCAGGCGCCGTGACCAGTTCTGGTGGATGTCCGCATACAACGTTGAATCCGCGCCGAGCCGCAGCTGCTGCCCGATGCGCAGGTCACCATCACGCAGCAGCGCCAGGTCGATCGGCAGGCCTACCGACAGATTGGAGCGAATGGTCGAATCCAGCGACACGATTGCCGTGCGCGCCGCGTCCTCCAGGCGTGTGGCCGGGCTGAGGATGCGGTCCAGGATGGGCTTGCCGTACTTGGACTCACCGATCTGAAGATAGGGCGTCTCCGGCGAAGCGGCGATGGCGTTGCCGAGCGGGTAGATCATGTACAGCCCGGGTCGCTCGCCAGCGATCTGGCCACCGAAGATCAGCGTGGCCTGGGTGTTGACCCCGTCATGGCCGTGCTCGCTGTGGCTGCTGTGCACCTGACTGTCCACCAGCAGCTGGCCGACGTACTCGGCAGCTTCGAACAGATGGGTCATGTCGCGCAGGTTGGGCGTGCGCCGTTCACCGGCGTCGCGCCCCAGGCGCGACACCAGCAGCTGGGTGGTGGCCAGGTTGCCAGCCGCCATCAGCACGTAGGCTGCCTGGCCGGGGTACTCGAACACGTGCAGCTTGCGGTGCACGCGCACATCGTCCAGCGAGGCATTGGTCCGTGTGTCGGCAGCGAAGACCAGGCCTTCGTCCACCTCGATTCCAACGCAATAGGTCATGTCGGTGCCCTATCATGTGCGTCCCGGATTGTAGGCAGGCCGCCGTGACGACGGCATGTCCACGCCCCCCAAGTGCCGTCACCTGAACCGCATGACCACCGTGCTCCTGAGCCTGGGCAGCAACGTCCAGCCCCGCCGCTACCTCCACGCCGCGGTGACGGCCCTGCGCGAGCGCTTTGGCGCACTGCAGGTGTCACCCGCCTACCGTACTGCCGCGGTCGGCTTCGATGGCCCGGCCTTCCTCAACAATGCGGTGGCGATCGAGACCGATCTGCCGCTGCAGGAACTGGACGACTGGCTGCATGCGCTGGAAGACGCGCATGGCCGCGATCGCAGTGGGCCGCGCTTCTCCGACCGGACCCTGGACATCGACGTGGTGTTCTACGGCGACCTGGTGGTGGAAGGCCCCGGCCACCTGCGCATTCCGCGCCCGGAACTGAAGCATGCCTTCGTGCTGAAGCCGCTGGCGGACATCGCGCCGGGCTTCATCGACCCGGTCAGCGGGCAGGACCTGGCCACGCTGTGGCGGGCGCACGCGCAGTTTGGCGAAGCGTTCGAGGTGGTGGACCTGGAATGACGGCGGTTGCCGGCCAGCGGCCGGCACTACCTCAACTGACCGTGCGCCCGCCATCCACGCGCAGGGTGTGGCCGGTGACGAAGCTGGCTTCGGCCACCAGCCAGTAGACCGCTTCGGCGATCTCCTCGACCGTGCCGATCCGCGCCAGCGGCGTGCGCGCCAGCAACGCCTCGCGGGCGAAATCGTCCTTGCCCTGTTCCGGCCACAGGATCGCACCCGGCGCGACCGCATTGACCCGCACCTTCGGCGCCAGCTCCAGTGCCAGCGAGCGGGTGGCCATCTCCAGCGCGGCCTTGGCCATGGTGTAGGCGATGTGGTCGCGCATCGGGTCGGTGCCATGCAGATCGGTCAGGTTGACGATGCAACCCTGCTGGCGGCGCAGGTAGGGCGCCGCCGCCTGTGACAGCAGCAGCGGCGCGCGTGCATTGACCGCGTACAGCTCGTCCATCGCCTCGGCGGTGACCTGGCCGAGCGGGGTGGGGAAGAAGTTGGAGGCGTTGTTGACCAGCGCGTCCAGTCGGCCGAAGTGGGTGACCGCCTGTTCCACCAGGTCGGCCAGGGCGTCGGCGTCACGCAGGTCGGCCTGCAGGGCCAGCACGCTGCCCGGGCGCACGTTGTCGAAATCGAACGCGGCCTGCTGCAGCTCGGCGCTGGAGGTATTGGCGTGCAGCACCACCGACCAGCCACAGGCGTGGAACTGGCGGGCGATGGCCGCACCGATCCGGCGCGCGCTGCCGGTGATCAGGACCACGGGGTGGGTATCGCTCATCGAGGGTCCTCCAAGGCTCGGCTATCCTGTGCACCATTGTCACCGCATTCGAAGACGCCATGCAGCCCACCTTCCCCCTGCCCGAAGCCGATGCCCTGGCCCATAGCGACCAGCTGGCGGCCGCCCTGCGCGCCGAGATCCTTGCGCAGGGCGGGGCGATGCCGTTCTCGCGCTTCATGGAGGTCTGCCTGTATGCCCCCGGCTGGGGCTATTACAGCGCCGGCGCCAGCAAGTTCGGTGGCAGTGGCGACTTCACCACCGCCCCCGAGCTCGGCAGCCTGTTCGCCGGCAGCGTGGCCAATGCGCTGGCGCCGGTGTTTGCCCAGCTGGGTGCGCAGGCGCGCATGCTGGAACTGGGCGGCGGCACCGGCGCCTTCGCCGAGGCGGTGCTGCTGCGCCTGGCCGAGCTGGACGCGCTGCCGTCGCGCTACGCCATCCTGGAACCCAGCGCCGACCTGCGCGAGCGCCAGCAGCAGCGCCTGCAGCAGAACCTGCCGGCGGAGCTGGCCGCGCGGGTGGATTGGGTCGACCGCCCGTTCGAGGAGGACTGGGAAGGGGTGGTGTTCGCCAACGAGGTGATCGACGCGCTGCCGACCCCGCGCTTCCTGATCCGGGACGGCGAGGTCTACGAGGAAACCGTCGAGCTGGACGCCGAGGGCAACTTCATCCGTGGCGCGCAGCCGGCCGACATCCTGCTCAACGGTGCGGTGCGCCATATCGAGCGCTACCTGGAAAAGCCTTTCGCCGAAGGCTACCGTTCTGAAGTGCTGCCGCAGCTGCCGTACTGGCTGCAGGCGGTGGCCGGTGGCATGCAGCGTGGTGCGATGCTGTTCGTCGACTACGGCTACAGTCGCAGCGAGTTCTACCAGCACGACCGCGACGATGGCACCGTGCGTGCGTTCTACCGCCACCACGTGCACAACGACGTGCACCGCTGGCCGGGGTTGCAGGACATCACCGCGTCGGTGGATTTCACCGCGATGGCCGAGGCCGGCATGCACGGCGGATTCGAGCTGGCCGGCTACTGCAGCCAGGCCAGCTTCCTGCTCGGTAATGGCCTGGACCAGGTGCTGCTGCTGGCCGAGGAACGCACCGATGAGGTCGGCCGCATCCAGCTGCGCGACCAGGTGAAGAAGCTGACCCTGCCGACCGAGATGGGCGAGCGCTTCCAGGCCATCGGCCTGCAGCGTGGCGTCGACTTCGAACCGGCCTTCGAGCTGGGTGATCTGAGCTGGCGCCTGTGAGCGAGGTGTTGCCGGCGATCAAGCCGCTGCGGCGGCCGCGGTTGTGGGCCGGGCTGTGGGCGGCGGCAGTACTGCTGGTGATCGTGGTCTGCCTGATTCCACCGCCGCCGATTCCGTTGCCGGAAAACAGCGACAAGGGCGAGCACTTCCTCGCCTACTTCATCCTGGCCGGCAGCGCGGTGCAGCTGTTCCGTCGGGGCCGCCCGCTGCTGTGGGTTGGCGTGGGACTGGTGTTGATGGGCATCGGCATCGAATTTGCCCAGGGTGCGCTGACCAGCAACCGCATGGCCGACCCGATGGATGCCATCGCCAACACGGTCGGTGTGCTCGCCGGCATGGCCACCGCACTGACCCCGCTGCGCGACCTGCTGCTGCGCTGGCGCGGGTAAAGGCGTGCCAACCCAGGTTGGCACCTACCCGTAGATCCACGCCATGCGTGGATGCTCTGCCCGAGGTGCCGACCAAGGCCGGCACCCACCTGGACAGGCCTGCCGTCATTTCCCCAGGGTCACCTCATCCAGCACCCACATCGCCGGGCGCGTGTCGCCGGTGAAGTTGATGCACAGGTCACCGCTGCCCTGCGTCCCCTTCGGCAGCGCCGCACGCAGGGTCACGAAGCCATCGGCATCCGGCTTGGCCGGCAACGGCACTTCCGCCAGCACCTTGCCGCTGCAGTCGCCACGACGCACGAGCATCTCACCGTGTGGCCGCTTGGCCTTCTCGAAGCGACGCTTGGGTTCATCGTGGGCAAGCTGGAAGTAGTACGGAATACGCCCCGCGCGGACCTCCAGGCTGCCGATGCCGTCCAGCTGTGCCTGCGGCCAGCGCCAGCACGGCTGGAAGATGTCCACGTTGAACACCGCACGGTTGCCTTCGCGTGGGCCATCGTCTTCCAGGCGCAGCACCAGGCCCTTCTTGCCCACGCAGCTGAGCAGCTCATCGCTGCGGCGGCTGAGCAGCGACTGTGCGGTGAAGGTGGCAATGGTCGGTTTCGCCGCCAGCATCTGGCCCTGGTAGAACGCGGCAGCCTGCACGGTGGTTGGCAGTTTTCCGGTCAGCGGCTGCTGGTACAGCGGTGACTGCGCGCTCAGCGGTTGCCCATCGGTGCTGTAGCGCACTTCATAGCCCAGCGGATTGGCCAGCGACACCGTCACCGTGTTGTCCGCGCGATTGTCGGTGTAGTCCACGCCCACTTCGAACGGGGTCTGCGCATAGGCCAGGCCCCAGGCACGGTAGCGCTGCAACTGGGACGGCAGGCGCGCGAGGAAATCGCGGAAATCGCGATGTTCCGGCGTGCTCCAGCCGGTCTCGGCCACGGCGGCCAGGCGTGGGAACAGGTTGTGCTGCAGGCGTGCGTAGCTGCGTGTGTGCTCGGTGAACATGTTGGCCTGCAGGCCGAGGATGTGCCCGCGCTTGTCAGCGGCCAGCTCGGCCGGCACCGGCTCGAAGTTGTACAGCTTGCCGAGGTTGACCTGGGTCGGGCGGCCGGGCGGTTCGTTCGGCGAGGCCGTCTGCAGGTAATCCAGATAGAGGTAGCCGACCGGCGACATGATCACGTCATGGCCGGCGCTGGCCGCAGCCAGGCCGCCTTCGGTGCCCTGCCAGGACATCACCGTGGCCTGCGGTGGCAGCCCGCCTTCGAGGATCTCATCCCAGCCGATCAGGCGCCGGTCGTGCTCCTCCAGGAAGGTCTCCAGGCGCTTGATGATGTGGCTCTGCATGGCCATTTCATCCTTGATGCCCAGCGCACGCATGCGATGCTGCACCTGCTTCGACGCTTCCCACTGGTCCTTCACCGCCTCGTCGCCACCGACGTGCACGTACTTGGCCGGGAACAGATCGATCACTTCTTCCAGCACGTTTTCCAAGAAGGTGACGGTGCTGTCTTCAGTGTTGAACAGGTTGGGGAACACGCCCCATTCGCTGATCGGCTTCAACGGCGTATCGATGGTGCCTAGCTCCGGATACGCAGCAATCGCGGCAGTCGCGTGGCCCGGCACATCGATTTCCGGGATCACCTGGATATGCAGCTTCGCCGCATAGGCGATCACGTCGCGGATCTGGTCCTGCGTGTAGAAGCCGCAATACGGATGCTCCTTGCCAGTGACCGGATCGATGCCACCGTCGCCGGCCGGCAGGCGGCAGCTGCCCACGTCGGTCAGCTTCGGGTAGCGCTTGATCTCCATGCGCCAGCCCTGGTCGTCGGTGAGGTGCCAGTGGAAGGTGTTGAGCTTGTGCGCGGCCATCGCGTCGAGCACGCGCTTGATCTCGTCCAGGCTCTGGAAGTGACGTGCGGAATCGAGCATGAAACCGCGCCAGCTGAAGCGTGGCGCGTCCTGGATCTGCACCGCCGGCAGCACGCCATTGCTGCCGCCGGTGGCGAGCTGGGCGAGGGTGGTCGCGCCGTAGAACAGGCCGGTTCCGTTGCCGGCCTGGATCAGCACGCCCTGCGCGGTGCTCTCCAGCGTGTAGCTTTCGCCGCTGTCGCGGAAGGTGGGCACGATCTGGAAGCGGATGCTGCCCGACGTGCCTGCCGCCTTGCCCCTGGCTGGTGCAAGGCGCGGACCACCGCTGCGGGCCAGCAGATCGGCGAACTGGCTGGCGACGCGCTGCGCGGCTTCGCCTTCGGCCTGCAGCACGGTGTCGGCGCTTACGGTGATGCCGCTGCCTTGGCCGCGCTGCACGGTGGCCGGGGCGGGAATCAGCATCAGGCTGCCGGCGCGCAGCAGGGGGCCGGGTGCTTCAGTGGCGGGCGTGGGGTCGGCGGCAAGTGCCGGCAGTGCCGGCAACAGGGCGAGCAGGCTGCCCAGCAGCGCTGCGCTGCGCATCCGGGCGCGGGAAGGCTTGACCATCGGTACGACTCCTTGGATCGGTGCGATGAACGCTATACATGAAAAACGCCGGGCCCGGAATGACCCAGGCCCGGCGTGCGTGCACGACTCGGCGATGTTGCCGCCGCTGGATCAGTACTTGAAGCGGAAGTTGAGGTAGTACTGGCGACCGTTGCTGTAGAACGAGGTCGGGATGGCCGCGGTCTGGTAGTACTTGTAGGTCGGGTTGTTGAGGTTGAGCGCATCGAAGCTGATGCTCAGCCAGTCGGTGGCCTTGTAGCTCAGCGACGCCGACAGGGTGCCGAAGTCATCCTGGTAGTACGGGTTGGCGCCGGACAGGCCGATCAGGAACGACGAACGGCGGGTGTAGCTGACGCGTGCACCGAAGGTATCGTTTTCGAAGTAGGCACCGACGTTGTAGGTGTTCTTCGAAGTACCCAGCAGGTTGTCGCTGCCATCGGCCCAGGTGTGGTCGGTGCTGCCATCGGCGTAGGTGTAGTTGGCATTGACACCGAAATACTCGCCGATCGGCTGCTCATAGGCCACTTCGATACCGCGCACCTTGCCGTCGGCATTGCGCGGGCGGGAGATGTTGTATTCCTCGAGACGGTTGGTCAGCTCGCTGAACAGCATTTCCTTCTCGGTGCTGAAGGCGACGTAGTCCTTCAGGCGCATCGAGTAGGCACCGATCGACAACATGCCGCGCGGCATGAAGTACCACTCCAGGTTGGCGTCGAAGTTGGTCGACACCACCGGCTTCAACTTCGGATTGCCGCCACCGCCGGTCCGGTTCAGGTCCGAACCGTACGACGAGGCACCCAGTGCCGAGAAGTCCGGCAGGGTCTGGGTCTGCGAGGCGGCCACGCGCAGCACCAGGTCGTCACGCAGGTCGTACTTGAAGTTGGCGCTCGGCAGCACACGGTTGTGCTTGTTCTCGAAAGCTTCGCGGGTCCACGCGCCGAACAGGCTGCTAACGTCCGGCACGGTCGAGCCGGTGGCGGCGGCGTAGGTATCGATATCCTGCTTGATGTTGACGTAGCGCAGGCCGACATTGCCGCTCCAGCGGTCGCCGCTGAAGTTGCCCTGTACGTAGGCAGCGAAGTTCTTCTCGGACACCGTCCACTCGGCGCCGTAGTTGTGACGGCCGGTCGGGCCGTCATTGCCGGACAGCCAGGTGGAGTTGTTGGTCACTGCTTCCTTCAGTGCGCCCGGGGTGAAGTACCACAGGTCACGCGGGAAGCTGCCACCGATGCCGTTGGCGAAGCCACCGGGGAAGTTGGCGGTGGCGCCGTTCTTCAGCGCATTCCAGATCGCGCCCGGGGTTGCGCCTTCCGGCGACTTGGCCTCGCGCTTGTGGTCGCCGAAGCGGGCGCCGAAATCAATCGAGTTCAGTACGCCAGCGTCGGCGAAGTACTGGTTGAAATCGAGCGTGGCCCACTTTTCCTTGTCGATCGCGGTGACCTGCTGGTTGCCCCAGGTGCCGAAGTCGGTCACGCCGCTCGGGCCGATGTTGCCACCGACGTTCCAGTCGATCGGCGAGCCGTTGCCGTGGGTTGCCCAGGTGGCGCCACCACCACGGGCCAGGTTGACTTCGGCGATGTACTGGCGCGGCGTTTCGCCGGTGCCCTTGGTGCTGCCAGCCTGGAACTTCATGCCCAGGTTGTCGCTGATCTGCCAATCGGCATCGAAGGTGATGTAGTTGGTCTTGGCCTTCGACTCGCGGTAGATCATGTCGTACACCGCGTAGTCGCGGTCGGCCTGGCCGGCGAAGGTGGCGTTGGACAGCACGCCATCCTTGATGACGTAACCCGGATTCGGGGCCTGGCCCGGAATCAGGATCTTGTTGCCATTGGCATCTTCAACGGTGCGGTCGTTGAGGATGCGGCCACCCCACAGCATGAAGTTGCGGTTGTAGTTGTTCGCCTTCAGTTCCGAGCTGAAGCCTTCCAGGCCCAGGGTCAGGTTGTCCATCGGCTTGAACTGCAGCGACACCAGGCCGCCCTTGCGCTCGCGGGTCTGTTCGAACAGGGTCGAGCCAAGCAGGCCCGGCGCGTATACGCCGGCCAGGTCCGGGTTGGACTTGGCCACGGTGCCATTCGGATCGATCTGGAAGAAGCCGCCCGGGATTTCCTGCGCTTCGCGGCGCAGCTCGCGCTTCTGGCTGAAGGCCTGCACCATCACGCCGAAGTTGCCTTCGTCGTTCTTGAAGTTGAACAGTGCCGACAGCTGCGGGTCGTTGGACTTGGCCTGGTCCGAACGCACCATGCCGATGGAGCCTTCCGCAGTGAGCTGCTTGGAGAATTCCAGCGGCTTGCGGGTGAGGATGTTGACGGTACCGGTGGTGCCGCCGTCCTGCAGCTTGGCCTGCGAGGACTTGTTCACTTCCACCGAGCGCACCAGTTCCGACGGCAGCAACGAGTAGCTGACGCTGCGGCCGACGTTGTTGCCCTGGCTGAGCACGAACCAGTCGGCGGTGCCGACGGTGTGGCCGTTGATCAGCGTCTGGGTCAGGCTCGGGCTGGTACCACGCAGGCTGACACGGTCGGCTTCGTCGAAGCCGCCTTCGTCGGCGCTGGACGAGCTGATGTTCACGCCCGGCAGGCGCTGCAGGGTGTCGGCGACGTTGTGCGCGGGCAGCTTGCCCACGTCTTCGGCGGTGACCACTTCCACGCGCGCATTGGCTTCGCGCTTGGTGTCCAGCGATTTTTCCATCGACCCACGGATGCCGGTGACCTGCACGGTATCCAGGTCGGTGGCGGTCTGGGCGGCCTGCTGCGCATGTGCACTGAAGGCGATGCAGCTGACGATGGCGGCCGAAAGCAGGGTCTTGCGGGTGTTCATGATGTCTCTCCTCATCACTCGATTGGATGCCGGCGGCGGTGTTCGATTACGGTTGCGATGACATGCGCGGGGCGGCGGCGAAGTCCCGTGCGTTGGCGTGCCACGTACTGCGTGCTGCGATTGCGTTGAAGCCTGTTGCGGTGTCAGGCGGCCGACTGCTGCTGCAGGTACCAGCTGGCAGCGCCGACCACGCCCAGCTGGCCGTGCTCGACCACCTTCACCGGGATGCGTGCCAGCGCTTCGCCCATCGGCCCCTTCTGCAGGTAGCGTTCGACGAAGGTGCTGGCGTGCAGGTACTCGCGGATCTGCGGCAGGATGCCGCCGGCCAGGTAGACGCCACCGTGGGCGCCGTAGAACAGCGCCATGTCGCCGATGGTGCTGCCGAGCAGGCCGCAGAACACATCCAGCGCCTGGCGCGCATGTGCATCGCTGTCGGCCATGGCCGCAGCGGTGACCGCGTCGGGGCTGGCCAGGGTCGGCACCTGGCCCTGCAGCGTGCATACCGCGCGGTACAGGTTCATCAGGCCCGGGCCGGAGATCGCATGTTCGATCGACACGTGCGCGCGGTCGCGCTGCATGTGGCGGACGATGGCCATTTCCAGTTCGGTGCTGGCGGCCAGGGTCGGCTGGCCGGCTTCGGTCGGGAGCACCACCGGGCCGTGCGCGGTGGGGATCCACAGTGCGGCGCCGAGGCCGGTACCGGGGCCGACCACCAGGGTCGGGCCGCGGGCGGCGGTTTCCGGTCCGCACAGGTGCAGCACGCCACTGGCGTCAACCTGCGCGGCGGCATAGGCCACGGCTTCGAAGTCGTTGACGATGAAGACCCGCTGCAGGCCGACGTCGGCTTCCACCTGGCGCGCCGACAGCGGCCACGGCAGGTTGGCGGTGATCACCGTGCCGTCCTCGCGGGCGTAGCCGGCACTGGCGACCACGCAGTGCGTGGGCCGCGGGCCTTCGCCGAGGAAGTCGGACAGGATCGCGCTGAGGCCTGCATGGTCGGCGTTGCGGTACTTGCGGTACTCCAGCACCTGCACCGGATGGGCGGCATCACCGCTGGCCTGGACCCGGGCCACGCGCACATGGGTGCCACCGACGTCGGCGGCCAGGAACGAGGGCGCGATTCGGGACAGGACATGGGCCGGGGCGGGGTGGCTGGCGGTCACGCGGGCTCCTGCTGCAGGTGGGGCCGTCCCCAAGGTTCGAGGGCGGCGATTGGGGCGGAGTCTGTAACCGCGCTGACAACGATGTCAACGAGTTCGTGACACTTTCGTTGCTGCGTCGCAACGAATGCGGCGTGCAGTAAACGTTTACATCGCGTGAGCATGGGTTTCACGTTGGAACCGTTGCTGCACGGGACTCAAGGGCTGCGGCGCATTCAGCACGATCCGCTGCTATCGGGTTGCGCAGTGCAGCATGAGGCTCACGCGGCCTCGCGGGGAAGTTGACAAACCGCGGTTGTCCATCGAAAGAATGTGACAACGTTGTTCCCAGCCACTCTCCGACGCCGCGTTCTGCGGCCGTCGCCGCAGGAGCCCTCCTGATGTCCGCCGTCTCCGCTGCAAGCGTGCGCCCGAACGTGGCCACCTCCATCGCCATCGTCGGCGTGCTGTTCTTCCTGATCGGCTTCTTCACCTGGCTCAACGGCCCGCTGATCACCTTCGTCAAGCTCGCCTTCGAACTCAGCGAGGTCGGCGCCTTCCTGGTGCTGATGGTGTTCTACCTGTCCTACTTCTTCCTGGCCCTGCCGTCATCGTGGATCCTGCGCCGCACCGGCATGAAGAAGGGCCTGAGCCTGAGCCTGCTGGTGATGGCCGGGGGCGCCGCGCTGTTCGGCGAATTCGCCACCCAGCGCTGGTATCCGGGCGCGCTCGGCGGCCTGTTCGTGATCGGCAGCGGCCTGGCCCTGCTGCAGACCGCGATCAACCCCTACATCTCCATCCTTGGGCCCATCGAGACGGCGGCACGCCGCATCGCGTTGATGGGCATCTGCAACAAGATCGCCGGCATGCTCGCGCCGGTGCTGATCGGTACCGTGGTGCTGCATGGCATCGGTGATCTGTCGGCCACGGTGGCCGCTGCCGATGAAGCGACCAAGGCGCAGCTGCTCAACGAATTCGCCGCCAAGATCCATGTGCCGTACCTGGCCATGGCCGGCCTGCTGGTGCTGCTGGCGGTGGCCGTGCTGTTCTCGCCGCTGCCGGAAATCAAGTCGTCCGAAGCCAATGCCACGCCGGTTGCGGCCGGTGCCGCCGAGCGTCGCAGCATCTTCCAGTTCCCGCATCTGTGGCTGGGCGTGCTGTGCCTGTTCGTCTACGTGGGCGTGGAGGTGATGGCCGGCGATGCCATCGGTACCTACGGCCACGGCTTCGACCTGCCGCTGGACCAGACCAAGATGTTCACCTCGCTTACCCTGGGCGCAATGCTGGTCGGTTACGTGGTCGGCCTGCTGCTGATCCCCAAGGTTGTCTCGCAGTCGCGCTACCTGACCATTTCGGCGGTGCTGGGCGTGGTGTTCTGCCTTGGCGCCTGGGCCACCCACGGCTATGTGTCGGTAGCCTTCGTGGCCCTGCTGGGCTTTGCCAACGCCATGATGTGGCCGGCCATCTTCCCGCTGGCGATCCGTGGCCTGGGCCGCTTCACCGAAACCGGCTCGGCCCTGCTGGTGATGGGCATCGCCGGTGGCGCGATCATTCCGCAGCTGTTCGCCGTGCTCAAGCAGCACATCGACTTCCAGCTGGTGTTCGTGCTGCTGATGGTGCCGTGCTACCTGTACATCCTGTTCTATTCGGTGATCGGGCATCGCGCCGGCCTGCCGCAGGACAAGGCCTGATCGGCGATGATGGACGGCAGCCAACCCCAGGGAAAACCCATGCGCAGAGCGACCATCAAGGACGTTGCGGAGAAAGCCAAGGTCTCGCTGAAGACGGTCTCGCGCGTGATCAACAACGAGCCCTCGGTGATGCAGGCCACCCGCGCGCGAGTGCTGCGTGCCATCGCCGAGCTCGACTACGAACCCGATCCGTCCGCGCGCAACCTGCGCAGCGGCACCACCTTCGTGATCGGGCTGGTCTACGACAACCCGAACCCATACCACATCATCGGCGTGCAGAACGGCGTGCTCGCCGCCTGCCGCGAGACCGGGTTCGGGCTGCAGATCCATCCCTGCGATTCCAGCTCGCCGCTGCTGGCCGATGAACTGGCCGACTGGGTGCAGCGTTCGCGCCTGGCCGGGCTGGTGCTGACCGCACCGATGTCCGAGCGCCGCGACCTGATCCAGGCGCTGACCGCGCGCGGCATCAAGCTGGTGCGCATCATCGCCGCCACCGAAGACCCGGCCGATGGCGCATGTGTGTTCGTGGACGACCGCGAGGCCGCCTACGAGATCACCGAGCACCTGATCCAGCTGGGCCACCAGCGCATCGGCTTCCTCTGGGGCGGCAGCTCGCACCGCTCCTCTGGCGAACGCTATGCCGGTTACGAAGCCGCGCTGAAGGACTACGGCATGACCGTGGACAAGCATCTGGTGGTGCAGGGCGACTACACCTTCGACGATGGTTTCCGCGGCGCGCGCCGCCTGCTGGCGCTGCGCGAGCCGCCCACCGCCATCTTCGGTTCCAACGATGAAATCGCCGCCGGGGTACTGGCAGCCGCCAAGTCGGCCGGCATGAACGTGCCGTACGACCTGTCCATCGCCGGTTTCGAGGACAGCCCGTTCTCGCGCCAGTCGTGGCCGCCGCTGACCACGGCCAAGCAGGCCACCGAAGACATCGCCCGCCACGCCGCGCGCCTGCTGATCGCGCAGCTGCGCAGCGATGCCTACGACGACGCGCCGGCGCCGCTGCACAACCAGGGCTTCGTGCCGCAGCTGGTGGTGCGTGGTTCGACCGCGCCGATGCGCCCCGCCGGCGCACGCCCCCTTCCTTCCGATCCTGCCTGAGCCTGCCATGTCGCTGTCAGACCCCACGTCCACCCTGATGTTCGCCGAGGCCGCTGAAGCGGCCGACGTGGTCGCGCGCCAGTTCTCGCGCAACCACGCCACCATGGAAACCCTCGCCGCCAGCCTGCGTGCCGCACCGCCGCCGTTCGTGGTCACCTGTGCACGCGGCAGCTCCGACCACGCCGCCACCTATGGCAAGTATCTGCTGGAAACCCAGCTGGGCCTGGTGGTCGCGTCGGCCTCGCCATCGGTGGGGTCGGTCTACGCCGCACCATTGCAGCTGCGTGGCGCACTGTTCATCGTCATCTCGCAGTCGGGCAAGAGCCCGGACCTGCTGCGCAACGCCGAGGCCGCCAAGGCGGCCGGTGCGCGCGTGATCGCGCTGGTCAACGTCGAGGATTCACCGCTGGCGCAGCTGGCCGACACGGTCATTCCGCTGCACGCGGGTGCCGAAAAGAGCGTGGCGGCGACCAAGAGTTACCTGGCGTCGCTGGCCGCGCTGCTGCAGCTGGCCGCGTACTGGAAGCAGGACAGCAGCCTGCGTGCGGCGCTGGACCTGCTGCCCGACGCGCTGCGTGAGGCGTGGCAGTGCGACTGGAGCGCGGTGACCGAGGGCCTGGTCGAGGCGACCAACCTGTTCGTGCTCGGCCGTGGCCTGGGCCTGGGGGCGGCGCAGGAAGCGGCGCTGAAGTTCAAGGAAACCTGCAGCCTGCATGCCGAAGCCTACAGCTCGGCTGAAGTGAAGCATGGCCCGATGGCGCTGGTCGACCGCGGCTTCCCGGTGCTGGCCTTTGCCCAGCCGGATGAAACCGGCGCCGGCACCCGTGCCGTCGTCGAAGAATTCACCGCGCGTGGCGCACAGGTATGGATGGCCGGTGCTGGCGGCAACCTGCCGGTGGCTGCTGCGCCGCACCCGCTGTGCGCACCGCTGCTGACCGTGCAGAGCTTCTACCGCGCGATCAATGCGCTGGCGCTGCGTCGTGGCTTCAACCCGGACCTGCCGCCGCACCTGAACAAGGTGACGGAGACCGTGTAATGGCGACCGTCCTGCGCAATGCCCGGATCCTGGCGGGCGACGACTTCCGCGATGATCTGGCGCTGGTGATCGAGAACGGTCGCATCAGCGCGCTGTTGCCCGATGCCGCACCGCAGCTCGGCCATGCCGCCGAGCAGGTGGACCTGGGTGGCGGCTGGCTGCTGCCCGGCTTCATCGATGTGCAGGTCAATGGTGGCGGTGGTGCGCTGTTCAACAACACGCCGGACGTGGCGGCACTGCGCACCATCGCGCAGGCGCACCGCCGTTTCGGCACCACGGCTATGCTGCCGACACTGATCAGTGATGACGTGGCAGTGATGCGCGAAGCGATCGCTGCGATGCGCGAGGCGATCACGCAGGGTGTACCAGGCGTGATCGGCATCCACCTGGAAGGCCCGTACATCGCACCGGCGCGCAAGGGCACGCACGATGCCAGCAAGTTCCGCGTGCCGGACGAAGAAGAAATCGCGCTGGCGGCATCGCTGGACAACGGTGTGACCGTGCTGACGCTGGCGCCGGAGCGCGTGCCGCTGGAGACCATCCGTGCGCTGGTCGAGCGTGGCGTGATCGTTGCTGCCGGGCACACCGCAGGTACCTATGAAGCGATCCGTGCCGGCTTGGATGCCGGCGTGCGTGGCTTCACCCACCTGTACAACGCGATGTCGCCGCTGCAGGGGCGTGAGCCCGGTGCGGTGGGTGCTGCGCTGGAAGACCGTGACAGCTGGATCGGCATCATTGTCGATGGCGTGCATGTGCATCCGGCTAGCCTGCGCGTAGCGTTGGCGGCCAAGCCGCGCGGTCGCCTGCTGCTGGTGACCGATGCGATGCCGCCGGTTGGCGCCGACGATCCCAGTTACGTGCTGTATGGCGAAACCATCACCGCCATCGACGGCGTGGTGCGCAATGCTGCCGGTTCGCTGGCCGGCTCGGCGCTGGACATGGCCACTGCGGTGCGCAACACCGTGCAGCTGCTCGGTCAGCCGCTGGCCGAAGCCGCACGCATGGCCTCGACTTACCCGGCGCAGTTCCTCAACGTCGACGACCGCCTGGGCCATATCGCCGAGGGTTACCAGGCCGACCTGGTGCTGCTGGATGATGCCCTGCAGGTGCGGGGCACCTGGATTGCCGGGCAGTACGAGGCCGCCTGATGAACAGTTCGCCGCCACGCCGGCTGGGCTCGATCGATGCCCTGCGCGGCATCACCGTGGCGGCGATGCTGCTGGTCAACAATCCGGGCGACTGGAGTGCGGTGTTCGCGCCGCTGCGTCACTCGGAATGGCATGGCTGCACGCCCACCGACCTGGTGTTCCCGTTCTTCCTGTTCCTGGTGGGCGTGTCAATGGCCTTCAGCGTGGCACCGCGCGCGCAGGATGCGGCGGCGCGACCCGCGTTGGCGCGCGGCGTGCTGGAGCGCGCGCTGCGCATCCTGGTGGCCGGTGCGCTGCTGCACCTGCTGATCTGGTGGGCACTGGATACGCGTCACTTCCGCATCTGGGGCGTGCTGCAACGCATCGCGGTGTGTGCGGGGTTGGTGGGCGTACTGGCGGTCTACGCGCGACCACGCGTGCAGGTGGGCGCTTTGATCGCGCTGCTGGTGGGATACACCGTGTTGCTGCTGGGCAGCGGCGACCTGGCGCCGTGGACCAACCCGGCCAGCCGCCTGGATACCGCGCTGTTCGCACCGTGGATCTACCAGTGGCATGCCGATACCGGACTGGGCCATGACCCGGAAGGATTGCTGAGCACGCTGGGGGCGCTGGCCAGTACCGTGCTCGGCCTGCTTGCCGGTGGCCTGCTGCGCAACGGGCGTTCGGCGGCATTGGCAGGGCTGGGCGTGGCGACCGCTGTGCTGGGCCTGCTGCTGGCCGTGGTTCTGCCGTTGAACAAGCAGCTGTGGACGCCCAGCTACGTGCTGTGGACCGGCGGCCTGGCCGCGCTGGCGCTGTGGCTGGGCCACGTGCTGATCGACCAGAAGGGTTGGCCGGCACTCGGCCGGCGCTTCGGGGTCAATGCGATCACCGCGTACCTGGGGGCATCGGTGATGTCGGTGGTGCTGATGGCCACCGGGATCTGGGGGTGGATCTGGCAGCAGCTGGCCACCGCGATGCCGCAGGCGCTGGAGCTGGCGTCGATGCTGCAGGCGCTGGTGTTCGTCGCACTGTGGTGGGGCGTGGCGTGGTGGCTGGATAAGCGGAAGATCTACCTGAAGATCTGACCCCATCCGCCAACGGCATCCAGGCATGACGTAGATTTACCAGGTGCCATGAGCGAATCGATTGGCAATGCAGGATCAGTAGATCCACGCCATGCATGGATGCTTTGCGCGTGATTCCGGATGCCGGAAAAAATGAACGATTTCAGCCACATCACATCGGCGTGAGGGCTGGGCGATTTCACATCTGAACTGTGATTTCCCGCACGCAAGTTCACCTATCGAAATGGTTCACCACACGGCAGACTGCAAGCGCCGTGCCGCACATACGCAGTTCCTGATTGCCCGCCCAGGAGTGCCCCATGTACCGTGCCGTTCCGCGTGCGTTCCGTCCGCGCCGCCTTGCTGTTTCCGTGTTGCAGGCCCTCGCCGTTCCCTCCCTGCTTCTGACGACCGCCAGCGTTGCCTGGGCCGGCTGCAACAGCCCGGCACCGACTGCCGGCCAGACGGTCACCTGTGATACCAACGCGCCGAATCCGCAGACCACTCCCGTTACCGCAAATGGTGCGGCCGGCATCACCGTCAATGTCGCCGCCGGTGCACAGCTGCAGCAGAGTGGTGGTGGATCGGCCATCGCGCTGGTCGGCGCCGGTGGTCACCTGCTGTCAAACCAGGGCGCGATCAGTTCGGTCGGCGGTGTAACCGTGCAGCTTGGGGTGGCAGCCGCGTCGACAACACCGGCAGCATCAGCACCGGCAACAACACCGCCCTGCAGTTCGTCGGTGCGGGCGACAGCGTGCTGGTCAATCGAGGAGCGATCAGCGGGCGCACCGGCGTACAGTTCGATGCGGGCAATGATCGCCTCGAGATGCAGAGCGGCAGCATCACCGGCGGCGTCCTGCAGGGCGATGGCAATGATGTGCTGCTGCTCAGCGATGGCACGATCGACAGCGTCGACCAGGGCGGCGGCGATGACCAGATGACCGTCACCGGCGGCGCCGTCACCGGCGTGGTGGCGCAGGGCAGTGGCCGCGATGATTTCATCATGAGTGGCGGCACCATCGGCGCGCTGCAGCAGGGCGACAACATCGATACCTTCCGCATGAGCGGTGGCCGCATCATCGGCGCGTTCGAGGATGGCGACCAGGCCTGGATGACCGCTGGCCGCATCGGCCGCGTCAACATGAAGCTGGACAAGAACCTGTGGGACCAGTCTGGCGGTACGGTTGACGGCAACGTGGTGACCGGCTTCGACACCGATACCATCATCATCTCGGGCACGGCCTACATCGGCGGCAACATCAGTGTCAGTGGCGGCAACGACAGCGTGACCATCACCGACGGCACCGTGCGCGGGCAGGTGCTGCTCAGTACCGGCAGCGACACCTTCAACTGGAGTGGCGGTGGCATCGTCTACGGCGCGATCGACATGGGGCCGGACAACGATGTGGCCAACCTCAGCAGCCTCAACCAGGGCAACCTCGGTGCGGTGCCGCTGTTCGACGGCGGCAGTGGCATCGACCAGCTCAACTTCAACAACGTCAAGACCACGGGCGTGGGCCGCTTCCAGAACTGGGAGGCGATCAGCCTGGCCAACAGCACCGAGCTGACCTTTGATGGCGATCTGGTGCTGGGCGACAGCGGAACCGGCACCGGCACGCTCACGGTGGATGACACCAGCACCGTCTACGCGGGCAGTGGCAGCCATGCCGTCCGTCCGTTCAACAGTGGTGCACTGGTGGAGATGGTCAATGCCGGGCGCATCGACCTGACCGGTACTGGCGCCGGCGACGTGTTCACCGTGCGTGGCAACTACCGCGGTGACGGTGGTGGTCTGTACCTGCGCACCGTTCTGGGGGCGGATAATTCAACCAGCGACCGCCCGGTGATCGATGGTGGTGCCGTCACCGGCACGACCGGCATCGGCGTGCTCAATGCCGGCGGCAGCGGCGCTGCCACGTTGGCCGATGGCATCCTGGTGGTGCAGGCCTTGAATGGTGGCCGCACCGCGCCGGGCGCGTTTTCGCTGTTCGCGCCGGTGGCGGCCGGCGCCTACGAGTACTTCCTGTTCAAGGGGGGTGTCAGTGCCGGTACCAGCGAGAACTGGTACCTGCGCTCGACCCTGGTGGCCGGCCCGGCACCAGCGCCAAACGGAAGCGGTATCAATGGCGTGCCGCCGCCGCCGACGCCACCCGTCGCACCACCGCCACCGATCACCCCGGCACCGCCGCCGCCGCCCGAAGGCGCCCCCGATCCAGACCTGACAGCCGGCGAGACCGCACCACCGCCGCCGCCACCGGAACCGGCGCCTGTGGCGCCGCCCAGTGATCCAGCGGTACCGGACGTGCCGGTGGCCGGCGGTGCGCTGCCCGGAACCGGTGCGCCGCCGACGCCGGGCGCACGCCCCGCCGAAGGCGCGGTGGTGCCGCTGTACCGCGTGGAGACTGCTGCCTATGCCGTGGTGCCGCCGCTGCTGCGCGAGACCTCGCTGGCCAGCCTGGGTACCTTCCACGAGCGGCAGGGCGAGCAGCGCCTGCTGTACAGCCAGGGTGCGTTCCGCACCGCCTGGGGCCGTCTGGTGGGCCAGAGCAGCGAGATCCACTGGAAGGGCGATTCGCAGCCCGGCTTCGATGGCGATGTGATGGGCCTGCAGGCCGGCCTCGACGTGTGGGCTGCTGCTTCTGACAACCACCGCAACCAGATCGGCGTGTTCGTCGGCCGCACCCGCGCGCAAGGCAAGACCACCGGCCTGGCACTGGGCTGGGAGAACGTGCAGGTAGGCCAGAACCGCCTGGACGACAAGCACGTGGGCCTGTACTGGACCTTCACCGGCAGCAGTGGCGGCTACATCGACGCCGTGGCGATGCAGAGCCGCTACGACGGCCGCGTACGTTCCTCGCGCGGGCTCGGCTTCGGGATCAAGGGTGATGGCACCAGCGTGTCGGTGGAGGCGGGCAAACCGCTGCTGCACTTCGGTCAGTCCGCATGGTGGCTGGAACCGCAGGTGCAGGTGATCTGGCAACGCACCTCGCTGGACGACCGCCGCGATGAGGTGTCGAGCGTACGCTTCGACAACGACAACGCCTGGACCGGCCGCGTCGGCCTGCGCCTTGCCGGCGACTATCAGCTGGCCGACAACGGCTGGCAGCCGTACTTCAAGCTCAACTACTGGCATGGCTGTTCCGGCGAAGACCGCGCCGGCTTCGACAACGACACGATCATCAATTCGCAGCGCTCGCGTACACTGGAGGCCGGCGTCGGTGTGGTCGGGCGCTTCAACCGCACCATCAGTGCGTACGCGGTGGCCGACTACACCCGTGAACTGGGTGGCGACCGCAACGAGAAGCGCCGCATCATCGAAGGCAACATCGGCCTGCGCGCGTACTGGTAGCGCGCGGTACGGGTGTCATGACCCGCTCTGGTAGGTGCCGACCTTGGTCGACACAGGGCCAATCGACGCCATGATCCGCTCTGGTGGGTGCCGACCTTGGTCGGCACGATGCTTTCCACTGCCATGACCTGCTCTGGTAGGTGCCGACCTTGGTCGGCACGAATCCCACCGATGCCATGACCTCCGCGCAGCCGAGCAACGGCTCGGCTCTACAGCAGCGGTGCGCACGCACTGCGCCTGCGCATCGTCCGTCTCGCGCGCCGACTGTGCAGCCAGCAGTACCCCGCCGCACGCAGACAACGCCGCCAGGCAACGCGTCGCCTCGGCCAGTTCCCGACCGCGCCCCTCGCTGAGCTGCCGTTCGCGCCAGACCTGACCATCGGCGGCGTGGCTTTGCGCGATGCCGTACAACCGGGCGAAGAAGGCCGGCGGCGGAGCGTGTTCATGGGCTTCTGTGAGCGCATCTTCCAACGCCTCGGCTACGGCATTGGAGAGCTGCAGGCCGGGCATGCGGCACCGAGCAGTACATGCAGGCGTGGATAGGTGGGGTGGAGCGTGGTCATGGCAGCAACCTCACAAGGCTGGGCCACCTGCAGGGATGCAAGGTGGCGGGCGGTGCGGGTTGGCGTGCCGGTGAAGCTACCCAAAGGAAACGAAGCCGGCGGATCGGAAGGATCCCCACGCACCGCCCACCGCAGAACGACGGACGGTGCAGTATTCGAGACCACGACATGGTCGCAAGCCCGACTTCAGGTAGCTTCATTCAGGACGCCAATCCCGACCAGCGCAGGAGGCGCCGACGGGGCCACCTTGGCGCGTTGTGCTTGGCGATGACATGGGCAAAGTTGCAATCTACTGATCGCGTGCAAGCCGTCTTGCTGCAACCCGCGACCGGGCCAGATACGACAGTTCGCGCATGGCGAAAGTGATCATGCCCCGGTTATGCTGCGCGCCTGACTCAACGACAAGGAAACGTCGCATGCAGGTTCGCAAGGGAGTGCGTCGCATCGGCGCGCTGATGCTCGTGTTGCTGGCGACCGGCGCCATGGCCGATACGCCAGGCGCGGTCGAGGTGCCCTCGCCGGTGGCCCAGGCCGAGATCCTCAATCTGCTTGAACGCCAGGCGCTGTATCGCGATCGGGTGGACTGGGCCGCCACCCGCGTACGCCTGCAATCGGCGCAGGGCGACCCCGCGCAACGGCTGGCCGTTCTGCGCGAAGCCATTGCGGTCAGCACGGGCAATCATGGCGGATGGACGACGACCCAGCGCCAGAGCGAATCCCTTGCGCGCGCGCAGCAGGCCGGCGCCGCCGCCGTGGACCGGGCCAAGGCGGCCGATGCGGTGGATATGCGCATCGGCTGGGTGGTCATCGAGGGCTATGCCTCCACGCCGGGCGCGACGCCGCAGGAAAAATTCCGCCAGGACATCCAGCGTGCCGCGCGGTGGCAGCAGGTCATCCGCAGCAAGGACGACGGCGCGCGCTGTGGCTGGATCGTCGACCTGCGTGACAACAGCGGTGGCAACATGTGGCCGATGCTGCTGGGCATGGCACCGCTGCTGCGCACCTCGGTAGTGAACAACGAAGATGTGGGGTCGTTCGAAACCGCACAGGGGCCTGAGCGCTGGACGTTGACCGCGACCGCCGTGCAGCGTGCAGGCAAGTCGGTGCTGGACTTCGGCCAGTCCGGCTATGTGCTGCGGCAGCCCGGCGCGCCGGTGGCGGTGCTGTTCGGGCCGCGCACCGGCAGTTCGGGCGAGGCCTCGGTGCTGGCGTGGCGAGGTCGTCCGCAGACGCGGAGTTTCGGTCAGCCCACTGCGGGTGTCTCCACTGGCAATGTCGTGCAGACGCTTGCCGATGGCAGTCGCCTGCTGCTGACCACCACCGTGATGCGCGACCGCAATGATCGTGGTGATGGCTTGAAGATCGAGCCCGACCAGCGTATCGAGGGTGATGCCGCCACTTTGGCCGCCGCCCAAGCCTGGCTGCTGGCCCAACCCGCCTGCCAGGCCGCTGATCCATGATCCTGATCGGCCAGCAGGAGCGGGTGGTGGTGGTCGGCCCAACCGAAGCCCACCATTGCCTGCGCTGCCAGACGGAAACCGAGTTCGCGCCCCGGCTGCGCTACAGGATGGCGTGCATCGACCTGCTGTTCGGTTTCACCTACCAGCGCCGCTACGAGCTGGCCTGCACCCGGTGCGGGCACGGCTGGGTGCTGGATACCGAGACCATGGACCAGCAGCTGGGCGGGGTGCCGATCCCGTGGCGGCACCGCTTCGGCCTGCCGTTGATGCTGGTCGGCGTGGCCGGGCTGGCCGCGCTGGGCTGGCTGTGGCGGCACGGATTCCTCGGTTGAGGAGCGGGCCTGTTAAAGTCTGCCCTGCAACCACGTACCGGAACCGACCATGGACCACGACACCCCGTTCGAACCCCTCAACGACCTCGAGGTGCGCCTTCTGCAGGCCCAGGACGGCACGCTGACCGCATCGCAGTTCCTCGATGGCCTGCTGACCTCGACGGCGTTCGTGCTGCTGGACAAGGCCATCGGCGAAGACGGTGCCTGGGACGAGAGCATCTCGCCGCTGGTGCTGACCAGCGAGAGCGGCGAGCCGATGTTCGCGGTGTTCACCGCGCCCGAGCGCGCGGGCCTGTGGCACGAGCAGCTGCCGCAGTTCGCGCATGCCATGCCGATCGCGGTGCACGCGCTGCTGGCCGGGATCGGCGACGGCGTCGGCCTGGTGCTGAACCCCGGCCTGGACGTGGGCATGGAGATGATTCCCGATGCCGTGGCCCAGCTGAAGCAGCGCGCCGCGGCGATCACCCGCGGGATGGCGCATTGAAGCCAGCGATATAGGGTTGCCGGCCAGCGGCCGGCACTACCCATGGGAGTCGGTGCGCGGCCGCCACGGCGGTTGCGGATCAGCGGGCGGCGGCGATGGCTTTTACGCGCGCCTTGGCCAACGCTTCACCGATGGCCGGGCCCTTCAGATGGGTGGTATCCAGGTCCCGCGCCTGTACTGACAGTGCCGCCTGGTGCAGGCGCTTGAGCGTTTCGCCCTGCGGGTAGTCGGCGTCCTCGAAGCCGAGCCGGCCGCGTTTGTCGGCCTCGCAGCACAGTGCGATGCGGGCCACGCGCTCCGGCCGGCGCAGCGCATCACAGCGGCCCAGCAGTTCCAGCACGGTGGCATCGCGCAGTTCATCGATGCGGTGCACGTTCAAATGCTCGCGGCACACCGCTTCAGCCAGCTGCTGGTGTTCGGCAGGAATCTTCAACCGCGCGCACAGTGCCTTCAGGGGTTTGATACCGCGCTGTTCGTGCATGATGTGGCGCGGCCACTCCGCCGGCGGGGTCAGGCCCTTGCCGAGATCGTGGGTAAGCGCGGCAAAGCCGACCAGGTCATCGCCGGGGGCCAGCTTCGCCGCCATGTCGCTGACCATTTCCTGGTGGATGCCGGTATCGACTTCCGGGTGGAATTCGGCACGCTGCGGCACGCCATACAGCGCTTCCAGCTCGGGCAGGATCGGGCCCAGTGCATGTGCATCGTGCAGCGTGCGCAGGAAGGCGGAGGGCCGCTCACTGACCAGCGCCTTGCGCAGTTCCTGCCAGACGCGTTCCGGCACCAGCGCGTCCAGTTCGCCACTGGCGGCGATCTCGCGCATCAGATCCATCGTTTCCGGCGCAACGGTGAAGCCCAGCGGGGCGAAGCGCGCCATGAAGCGCGCCGCGCGCAGCACGCGCAACGGATCTTCCACGAACGCAGGGCCGACATGGCGCAGCACGCGCTGCTCGATATCACGCACGCCGCCGTAAGGATCGACCAGCGCCCCGCTGTCTTCGTCGCAGGCAATCGCATTGATGGTGAAGTCGCGGCGCTGCAGGTCTTCTTCCAGCGTCACTCCCGGGTCGGCATCGACCACAAATCCGCGATAGCCGCGGCCGGATTTGCGTTCGGTGCGCGCCAGTGCGTACTCCTCACCGGTCTTTGGATGCAGGAATACCGGGAAATCGCGGCCGACCGCGGTGTAGCCCTGCGCTTCCATCTGCGCGGGCGTGGCGCCAACAACCACCCAGTCGTGGTCGCCGGCGGGGCGCTGCAGCAGGCGGTCACGTACGGCGCCGCCGACAAGATAGATCTTCATGGCTGGAATCATCGCATGCCCGGCGCAGATGCACCGGTAGTGCCGGCCGCTGGCCGGCAACGGCAGTCACCCCGAAGCTGCCGGCCAGCGGACGGCACTACCGATACAGCGGCCAGCCTGATCCAGGCCAGCAGGCTCATCGTTTCACTCCTGGGCGTGGATACCGGGGAATGCCGGCCAGCGGCCGGCACTACCGCAGTGCGATCAATCCCCGCCCTGCTCGGCGTTGGCGGCGCAGCTGAAGTTCTTGCGCTTGTCCACCAGGCGGCCCATCAGGCGGTCGCTCAGCGGCAGCGCATCACCATTGAGGCGCCAGTCGTAGATCACGCTGAAGGCCAGCACGCGCGCCACGTACTCGCGGGTTTCCTTGTAGCTGATGGTCTCGATCCACAGGTCCGGGTCAAAGCCCGGGCGCTGGCTCTGCCAGCGCGCGGTCGGGGTCGGGCCGGCGTTGTAGGCGGCGATGGTCACGTACGGCAGGCCGTCGTACTTGTTCATCAGCTGGCGCAGGTAGGCGGTGCCGATGGCGATGTTGGTGTCCGGGTCGTAGAGGCTGTCGGCGCCGCCGTAGCCGGTCAGGCCGATCGACTTGGCCACACCGGCACCGGTGGCCGGCAGCACCTGCATCAGGCCCATGGCGTTTGCAGGCGAGCGCGCACGCGGGGTGAACGTGCTCTCGGCGCGGATTTCCGCCGCCACCCAGGCCGGATCGATCGCGTTGCGTGCCGATTCGCGGCGGATGGTGGCGTCGTGGTGCAGCGGGAAGCGCAGGTCGTACAGGCGCTGTTCCTGCGGCTGCTTGCCGAGCGCGAACACGGCGCGGTCGAACCAGCCGTTGTCCTGCGCGACGCGTACCGCGAGGCGGCGCTGGGTATCATCGAAGCGCGACAGCGCGCTGTTCCATTCGGCCACAGCCCAGCCGGTGCGGTCGATCTGGTACAGCGCCATCGCGCGCTGGATGGCCGGGTCGCGCGCGATCACCGCCTGTGCCTGCGCGCTGTCGTTCGGCTTCCAGGGGCACAGGGTATAGCCCTGCTGCAGCTTGTCGGCAGCCAGGAAACCGTGGAAGGTCGGTGCGCGCGCCGCATCGCGGAACAACGGCTGCGCCTGCTGGGCCTGGCCGGTCTTCTCCAGCATGCGGCCTTCGAAGTAGCGCCAGCGCGGGTCGCTGCGCTGCTTGCTGGCCATCTTGCGGATCGCGGTCAGTGCCGCCGGCCAGTCACCGCGCGACATCGCCTCGCGCACGCGCCATTCGTGCAGGCGTTCGTCATACGCCGATTCCGGCACTGCGTTGAGGCGGCGTGCCGAATCGGGCAGGTAGGAAGCCACCGTCCACAGCGCGATCTGGTACAGCACCTGGCCCTGCTGCTCGGCACTCAGGCCGAGCGCCTGGGCGTACTGCGGCAACTGCTGTTCGGTGGCGGCCGGGTCGGCCTTGGCCAGCTTGGCCAGGCCGTCGGTGGCGATGCGCCGGCTGCGCTCGTTGCGCGGCCAGTTCAACGCGCTGGCATTGGGCTTGTCGACGAAGGCGGCGTAATTGTTGGCCAGCGCCAGGTCGGTGGCAGGCAGGCCACGTGCGGCGCTGCGCATCACGGCCGGCTGCTGGGCGTCGGCGGCGGCATCGATGCGTTCCCAGCGCAATGCGTCACTCAGTCCGCCCTGTGCCTGCAGCACGGCGAAAACGGCGTCACAGCCGTCTGGCAGCGACTTGCCGTTCTTGCGCCACAGGTCCTGCGCCTCGCTGATCCACTGCGGATCGACCTTGCCGGTCACCTGGCGCGCGGTCAGCTGCGCGCAGCGCAGGCCTGCGTTGTCGGTGGGCGCCCAGTTGGCGAGCAGGGTGGGCCAGTCCTGGCGGCGTGCGACCGAGGGCAACCACACGCTGCGGAACGTGTTGGCCACGGCCTGGCCGTCATAGCGCTTGAGGAAGGCCTGCGCCTGCGCGGTATCGACGGTGTCGATGTTGCGGCGCAGGTTGGCGTACTCCAGCCAGCCGTAAGCCGGATGGCGGCTGAGTGCGGCGGCCTGGCCGGGATCGAACTGGCCGCGTTCGGCGGCAGCGATCGCGGCCTTCAGCTGCGCGTTCTGGGCGTCGAGGGACTGGGCATTGGCGCAGCCGATCAGCAGCGTGGTGGCCAAGGGCAGCAGGGACAGGGTGGTCGAGGAGCGTCGGGTCATGGCGCCCAGCATAGCGGGGGCTGGCTGAATTCAGTTTCGCATTGTGTGCACGCCGGGCGTTGGCAACGACAGCTGAATGAACCCGTACAGGCCACTGCCGCAGGTGACGGAAGGCGACGTACTGTCGGCCTTGGGCGAACGGCCCGGCTGCACGGAGCGGCACATGGCGTTCAGTAGCGCAGGAAGAAGCGGCCCGCTGGCGGACATCAATGTCACGCCACTGGTGGATGTGATGCTGGTGCTGTTGATCATCTTCATCGTGACCGCGCCGATCGTGGCCCGGCCGATTGCCGTGCAGCTGCCACAGGCCACCGATCGCACGATCGATCGCCCCGAACCGCCACCGCCGATCGAGCTGAGCCTGGACGCTGGCAACCAGCTCAGCTGGAATGGCCAGCCGATGGCCATCGGCGATCTGCAGGCGCGCCTGCAGGCACAGGTGGGCGAACATGCCGGCAACCTGCCGGAGCTGCGCATCGCCACCGATCCGGCGGCCGAGTACGAAGGCATGGCGCGGATATTGGCTGCGGCCGAAGCCACTGGCATGGAGCGCATCGCTTTCGTGCGGTAGGGCTATCTAAACCGCCGCTCATGGGGGGATTGCGACATGAGCGGCGGATGTGGGTGTCAGTATTGCTGGCAGTAGACTGTGCGACCATCCCAACTGCACGAGATGCGGCTGCTGCTTCCGCGCTGGACGGGGACTCCATACATCTGTGCGGATCTGACCCAGTTGTCCAGGTCGCCATGCTGGCCGAAATAGTATTGTCCGGCGTACGAAGGGGCGGAGATCGGGTCGGCGATGGATTCGTCAGGAACCTTGTTGCCTGTGCTGTCGCGACTTTCGCCCTTCTGATACTTCGCTTCGGCAACGTTGTCCGGTGTTACTCGATAAAGCGTCTTCGATCCGTCACGCCATGTGATCATTATTGTTATGGATCCGCCACCTTTGAGGCCTGCCCAGTTCAGGGCCGCTTGTTGAATCGAGAGCGCAATGCTGTTCCAGGTTGGGCTTCCCGTATTGGCTCCTGCCAGTTCTGTGGCTAGATACTGGCCAAGTCGGGTTCGCAGTGTGGCTGAGGCGACGATGTCAAAGGTATTGGAGGACTTGTAAGACTCGGGGAACCTCACTCCATTGGAGTTTCCAGGATTGTCTGGATGCAGCACGACCACTGATCCGCCTCCTGCCATCGCGTGGGCCCCTTCAGGTGGCCCTCGAAAGGCTGACGTCGCATCCAGAATCCGTAGGAAAGCCATTTGAATCTGTGCGGGAACCGGTGTCGAAAGGGCGCGCCACTTTCTGATCTCGCGATCATATTCAACTTCGAAGGCGCTCAGTCGGGCTTTTTCGAAGTCCATTACAACCGCCAACCCGGAGCCTGACATCAGGGCTGCATCTTTGGGAGAGGCACAGTTGTTGCATTCAATCAGGCCCCCCGCTCTCGATTCGCTTGCAGGGAACAGAAGCAATGCCGTGACAATCGCGACATGGATCATGACGGTGATTGTTTTCACAATTGAGCCTCATGAGAATGACTGGGGCTCTCAGTCTCACCTTGGTTGGCCTCGGAAATTCGTTTGACGGGCAGTTTTCAAACTATTCCTAAATGTTGTCTGAATTTGCTTCGTAGATTAAAGTTAGTCGATGCATGTGGCTCTGTCATCGAGATGGCAGGAGCCGAAAGAGCAGCCATTGAGTGCCTCACGTTCGCACGGTGATCCCGGCG
This sequence comes from Stenotrophomonas sp. YJH_SMC_14-1, assembly GCF_059372275.1. Classification (NCBI taxonomy): domain Bacteria; kingdom Pseudomonadati; phylum Pseudomonadota; class Gammaproteobacteria; order Lysobacterales; family Lysobacteraceae; genus Stenotrophomonas; species Stenotrophomonas sp. YJH_SMC_14-1. The sequence goes on along the minus strand of NZ_JCAFVK010000005.1, from coordinate 68,737 downwards.
ATCTGCAGTCCGTCATTGCAGGAGCTCCTCCATACGGGTTACTCACCATCTTGGTATGAGTTCCAGCTCGAAAGCGATCTGATCGACACCGTCGACCGACGGCAACGGCGATCATCATGCTGCCGATGGCGCAGGCGCATTGTCGTTGGACGGATCGGCAAGAGCACTTGCCCAATTGCGGAAAAGCCGGGAAACCGCTGTCGTACCCGGCATCAACGACGCGCGGCGAACAGTATCGTCCGGTCTTCATGTGTAGCGATGTGACGCAAATGACCGTCATTTGCGTCAATTCCGCGTGAAATAGTGTCGATCATCACGCCTTGGTTTTTACCACTTGTTTACAAAGGAGACGCTGCCGCCATGCAGGGGGGAGCGCGGCAGTCCAAGTCCCGACATTCCTTTGGAGAGAGAGCGAATGATTCACCTGCATCACCGCCCGTTGGCGGTTGCCGTTGCGCTGTGCGTGACGGCTCTGGCACCGTTGGGTGCCGCTGCGCAATCCACCACCAACCTCGATGCGGTGGAAGTCACCGGTACCCGCATCAAGCGCGCTGAAGTCGAAGGCCAGGTGCCGATCCAGACATTGACGCGCGGTGACATCGAACGCACCGGCCTGACCTCGATCGGCGAAGTGCTGCAGCAGCTCACCGGTTCCGGTTCGGCGCTCAACGCCAAGTTCAACTCGTCCGGCAACTTCGGTTTCCCGCCCGATGGCAGTGGCGTGGGTGCCGGCTCGGCGCAGGTCGATCTGCGCCACCTGGGGGCCAAGCGCGTGCTGGTGCTGGTCGATGGCATCCGCTGGGTCAATGAGTCGTCCGCCTCCGGCGTCGGCTCGGCTACCGATCTCAATACCATTCCGCTGGCCATCGTCGAGCGCATCGAGGTGCTGGAAGATGGCGCGTCGTCGCTGTACGGCTCCGATGCCATTGCCGGCGTGGTCAACATCATCACCCGCCGTGACTTCGATGGTGCGCAGGTGACGCTGAACTACGGCGAGTACAGCAAGGGCGACGGCACGCAGAAGGGCGTGGACCTGGCCTGGGGCAAGAGTGGCGACCGCTTCAGCCTGTTCCTGGGCGCCAGCTGGACCAAGCAGGATCCGGTATTTGCCAAGGACCGCGAGCAGTCGCGCTTCCCGATTCCCGGCACCGGCCTGGCGTTCGGCAGCGGTGGCATTCCGCAGGGCCGTTTCATGTTCACCGACCCGAACACCGGTGCGGTGCAGAACATCGTGCCCAATACCGGCGTGAGCAATCCGCGTTACGACGGCAGCGCCGGCTGCAGCCGCACGGATGACTACCACTGCTTCACCACCGCCGACCGCTTCAACTTCGCCGAATACAACATGGTGCTGACGCCGTCGGAGCGCAAAGGCCTGTTCGGTCAGTTCCGCTTCGACATCACCGACAACGTGCAGTGGTACGTCAAGGCACTGGGCAACCGTCGTGAGTCGACCAACCAGGCCGGCCCGGAGCCGCTGTTCTTCGGCCCCGATGGCGCCACCGGCAATCCGCTGGCCGACAACATCGTGGTCTCGCGCCTGAATCCGTACAACCCGTTCGGCTTCGATCTGGTTTCCGGCGACAACATGAGCCTGATCGGTCGTCGCCCGGTGGAAGGCGGTGCGCGCGTGTTCAAGCAGAAAGTGGACACCACTTACTTCGCCACCGGCCTGGTCGGTGATTTCCATGCCGCCGACCGCAGCTGGTACTGGGACGTCAACGGCATGTACAGCAAGAACAAGGCCGAACAGACCAACTACGGCAGCTATGACATCTACAAGGTGAACATGGCGCTGGGCGATCCGTCCGTCTGTGCGGCCACGCCGGGCTGCGTGCCGTTGAACATCTTCGGCGGCGTCGGTTCGATCACCCCGGACATGCTGAAGTGGATCCAGCCGGTGGTGCGCGACCGCAGCCAGAACGAACTGAGCCTGTTCACCGCCAACCTGTCCAGCGAGCTGTTCTCGCTGCCGGCCGGTCCGGTATCCTTCGCCACCGGCTTCGAGTACCGCAAGTACAAGGGCTCCTACCAGCCCGATCCGCTGACGGTGATCGGCCACTACAACGGCGTGCCGTCGCAGCCGACCTCCGGTTCCTACGACGTCAACGAGGCCTACCTGGAGTTGAGCGTGCCGATCTTCGCCGATTCCTCGTTCGGCAAGAAGCTGGACCTGAGCCTGGCCGGCCGCTATTCGGACTACTCCACCTTCGGTGGCGAGTTCACGCCCAAGTACGGCCTGCGCTGGCAGGTGACCGATGACTTCGTGCTGCGCACCACCTACGCCGAGGGCTTCCGCGCACCGTCGATCGGTGAACTGTACGGCTCGGCGGCGCGTGCCGACCTGCAGCTGTTCGACCCGTGCTCGGTGGGTCTGGGCGGCACTCCGCCACGTGGCAGCGCCGCCAACTGTGCCGCGCTGGGCGTGCCGGCCGGCTTCCAGCAGGCCAACTCGCAGATCTCGGTGACCACCGGCGGCAACCGCGAGCTGGAGCCGGAACGCTCGCGCAGCTTCAGCGCCGGCTTCGTGTGGAGCCCGTGGTTCGGCAACAATGCGTCGTGGTCGGAGCGCTTCGATGTGGAGGTGACCTTCTACCGCCATGCCATCGATGGTGCGATCCAGGCGATCAACGCACAGACCCAGCTGGACCTGTGCGTGGATACGCTGGACCCGATCTACTGCGATGGCATCACCCGTGCCAGCACCGGTGCGGTCAGCAGCTTCAACAACCGCCTGACCAACCTGGGGTCGATCAAGACCGACGGCTGGGACGTGGATCTGTTCTGGACCCTGCCGCGGACCTCCATCGGCCAGTTCAAGCTGGCGTGGAAGAACACCTTCGTCGGCCGTTACGAGGCCACCGGCGCGGCCGGGCAGAAGCAGCCGCAGAAGCCGGGCGTGGAAGTGGCCGACAGCTCGATTCCGGAGTGGACCAGCAATGCCAGCATCGGCTGGACGATGGACCGCTGGAGCGCCAACTGGACGGTGCGGCACATCTCCGAGCTGACCGAGAACTGTGGCGATGCCGCGGCCTTCCCGGTGTGCAGCAACCAGGCAGCGGGCACCAACACGCTGTCGGCCACCACCTTCCACGACATGCAGGTGGGCTACAAGATCGACTGGATGAAGGGGTTGCAGCTGACCGCCGGCCTGAACAACGTGTTCGACAAGGATCCGCCGATCTGCCTGTCGTGCTCGTTGAACGGCTACGACGCTTCGACCTACGACATCCCGCGTGGCCGCTACTGGTACCTGCGCGCGGATCTGCGGTTCTGATGTGAGAGCGGCGCCGGGCTCAGCCCGGCGCCGTTGCAGCGTCGAGCCATGCTCGACTGTCCTGGATGATCGAGTCGAGCATGGCTCGACGCTACAACGCCGGTTGGATCAGAACGACCAGGTGAACGTCAGCGAGCCGTTGCGGCCATCGCCATACGCACCGTAGCCGTTGATCTGCGACAGGTACTTCTTGTCCAGCAGGTTGTTGAGGTTGGCCTGCACGCTGAACTCCGGCGAGATGCGGTAGCGCACGAAGGCGCTGACCAGTGCATAGCCACTCTGCTCGATGCGGCCGTAGGCAGGCACCGCGTAGTAGATGCGGTTCTGCCAGTTGGCACCGCCACCGACGGTCAGTTCCTGCAGCGACTGCGGGGTGTAGCTGGTGAAAAGCTTCAGGGCGGTCTGCGGCAGGTTGGTGTTGATGTCGGCGTCGTTGATGTCCTTGGCCACGTAGCGCGAGGCGCCGAAGGTGGCATTCCAGCCCGGTGCCAGTTCACCGTTCACCTCGAACTCGAAGCCACGGCTGACGGTGCCGCGTGCGGCGATCGAGGCGAACTCACCCGGGCGGCCGATGATCGGCTCGCTGGTGACCTGGGCGACGTTGTCCTGCTCGATGCGGAACACCGCCAGCGAGGCATTCAGGCGGTTGTCGAACCAAGCCCCCTTGACGCCGACCTCGTAGCTCTTGCCGTCGACCGGGTCGAGATAACGGTCGTTGCGGTCGCGGGCGGTCTGCGGCTGGAAGATCTCGGTGTAGCTGGCGTACGCGGAGTAGGTGTCGTTGATGTCATACACCAGGCCGGCGTACGGGGTGGTCACCTTGTGTTCGCGGTCGTCGTTCTCGCCTTCGCTCTTCCAGTCGGTGTAGCGGGCGCCGATGATCAGCTTCAACGGATCGGCCAGTGACAGGCGTACGGCGGCGTAACCGGCCTTCTGGGTGATGGTGCCCTGGCTGGCCAGTGCCAGCGGGTTCCAGTTCGGCTCGCTGATGTTGCCGGTCCAGTGCAGGTAGCTGGTGAACGGGTCCCAGGTCTTGCCGGCGCCACCGACCTGGTAGTCGCCGTAGTTGGCATAGTCGCGCTTGTTGTAGCTCAGTCCGGCCATGAACTGGTGCTCGCGGCCGAACAGCTGGAACGGACCGTCAACGTAGCCATCAACACCGGTGACTTTGCGCTCGGTGTTGTAGAAACCCGCGGAAGGCGAGATGCCCGTGCCGTTGGTTCTGTCGAAGTTCGACGCGCCCGTGGTCCAGTCGTTGTATGCCGGGTAGAACAGCTTGTCGTCGGCCTTGGTCTCATCGTGCGTGGCACCGACCTTGAACTTCCAGCCATTGCTGAAGGCGTGCTGCAGGGTGGCGAACGCGCGCTTGCTGGTGGTGTCCCAGTAGGTCCAGTTCGGGCTGGCGTTGAACGATTCGTCATAGCCGGTGCGCGAGCCATCGGAGTACAGCATCGGGAAGCCGCCCCAGGTCGCGCCGTTGGCGCGCTTCTGCTGGTAGTCGTAGCCCACGCTCAGCTGGGTGTCCGGGGTCAGGTCGGCGTCGATGACCGCATAGCCCAGCGTCTTGCGCTGGTTGTAGCGATCCATCTGGCCGTCGGTGTCCAGGTAGCTGCCGATCACGCGGCCGCGCACGGTGCCGCTGGCGTTCAGCGCACTGCCCACGTCCACGGTGGTGCGGGTGCGGCCCCAGTTGCCGACGTTCACCGAGACGCTGCCGTTCAGTTCGGCGCTGTCGGCATGCTTGCGGATCAGGTTCACCGACGCGGACGGATTGCCGGCACCACTGAGCAGGCCGGTGGCACCACGCACCACTTCCACGCGGTCGTACAGCGCCAGGTCCAGGCCGGAATCACCGTAGCTCCAGTTCTGCACCATCTGCGTCGGCAGGCCATCGAACTGGTAGGCATCGATGTAGAAACCGCGTGCGTAGAACTCGGTGCGTTCGCTGTCGGACTGGGTGCTGGTCACGCCGGTGGTGTTGGCCAGCACGTCGATGATGTCGTCCAGGTTCTGATCTTCGATGCGCTGGTGGCTGATGATGCTGATCGACTGCGGGATCTCGCGCGGGGCCAGGTCGAAGCGGGTACCGGCCGAGGTGCGGCGCACCGAATAGCCTTCGGCGCGTTCACCCTTCACCACCACCTTGTCGAGGTTGGTCGGATCGGCGGCGGTTTCGGCGAAGGCGGCCGGGGCCACGGCGCAGAGAACGGCGAGCACGGCAACGGACAGCCGTTGTGGCTGCGGCGTACGGAAGACGGAACGGGTCATGGGGGTCCTGGACGAGCACGCGCGCCCGGCCGGCATCCAGAGGCGAGGCGCTACGGGTGGGAAACGGACGGGCAGGCCGTCCTGGCACCACCGGAAACGAAAGAAATGGTAATACGAACTATTCCTATTTACAAATCATGAACAGATCGGTCTGCGGGTGCGCAGTGGCAGTCAGCGCAGCAATGGCAGCGGGTCGCGCGCGCCGTCGGTGCCGTAGACGCCCCAGTGCAGGTGCGGCGGCGTGCCCTTGGCGTTGCCGCTGTCGCCGACATGGCCGAGCAGATCGCCGGGTTGCACCACCTGGCCGCGTGCCAGGCCGTCGGCCCAGTCCTCCAGATGCGCGTAGTAGTAGCGTTCGCGCCCAGGCCCGATCACCCAGACCTGACGCCCGCCGAGCCCGCGTTCGCTGACATCCGCGACGACACCGGCCGTGGCGCTGCGCACTGGGGTGCCGCGTTTGGCGAAGATGTCGATGCCGGCGTGGGAGCGGTCACGGCCACGTGGCGCGCCGAAGGTATCGGCGATCTGGCGTGGCCGCACGCCGTCCACCGGCACCGGTAGTTGCGTGGCCGGCGGCATCCGCGAGAGCGCCCACAGCATCTTCGGTGCGACCGCCCATGGGCTGTTCCACAGCGTCATCGCCGCGACGAGCGCAATGGCCAGCCACAGGCCACGCAGCAACCAGCGGCGAAGGCGGTGGGCGTGGGAGGACGGTGTATTCATGGCTCGACGCTACAGAACCGGTGCCAGCGGGACCTCGAAACTCCGCTTCAACGTGCCCAGCGCCACCGAGGTGCGGAAGCGCTCGATGTTGTCATCGCCGCCGAACAACCGCTCGGTGATGGCCTCGTACTCTTCCATCGACGCCGCCGAAAGCAGCAGCAGGAAATCGCCATCGCCGGTGATGGAGTAGCACTGCTGCACCGCAGGGTCGTCCTGCACGCGGCGCCTGAACGGCGCCACGCGGTCGCACTGCTCGCTGACCACGCGCACCTCGACGATGATGGTCAGCGGCCGACCGATCTTGGCTGCGGCGACCACCGCCACGTTGGCCGCGATCACGCCACTGTCCTGCAGGCGCTTGATGCGCCGTTGCACGGCCGGGGTGGACAGGTGCACGGACTCAGCGATTTCGCGCTGCGGCAGGGTGTTGTCCCGCTGCAGGAGGTCGAGGATGGCGCGGTCGAAACTGTCGAGCACGGGAGCGATGGCCATGGCGAGCAGAAGTTGCACGAACAGGCTGTCAATTGAGCCAAGTGCTCGGCGCCGACGCAATAGACTTTGCGGATGCAGACCTCACGACTTGCGCCGATGTTGCCGGCGCTGGCGGTGCTCGGCTCGGTCACCTCGCTGGCCATCGGCACTTCCTACGCAAAACACCTGTTCCCGCTGATCGGTGCGCAGGGCACCAGCGCGCTGCGCGTGGGCTTTTCAGCGCTGTTGCTGCTGCTGTTCTGGCGGCCATGGCGCTGGAAGACCAGCCGCGTGGATGCGATCACCATCCTGCGCTACGGGCTCACTCTGGGGCTGATGAACCTGCTGTTCTACATGGCCCTGCGCACGATTCCCTTCGGCATCGCGGTGGCCATCGAGTTCACCGGGCCGCTGACGGTGGCGATGCTGTCATCACGACGCCCGATCGATTTCCTCTGGGTAGGCTGCGCGGCGGTGGGGCTGCTGTTGCTCCTGCCGATCGGCGGTGGCCCCGCGCTGGACCCGGCCGGCGTGCTGTACGCGATGGGCGCTGCGGCCTGCTGGGGCCTGTACATCGTGTTCGGCAAGCGTGCCGGTCATCTGCATGCCGGGCACTCGGTCTCGCTGGGGCTGCTGGCGGCCTCGCTGGTGGTGGTACCGGTGGGCGTGGTGCATGCCGGTGCCGCGCTGCTCGATCCGAAGATCCTGGCGGCCGGCCTGCTGGTGGCACTGGTGTCCAGCGCGATCCCGATGTCGCTGGAAATGATGGCGCTCAAGCGCCTGCCGAAGGAGACCTTCGGCATCCTGATCAGCATGGAGCCGGCGGTGGCCGCGCTGTGGGCGATGCTGTTGCTGCACGAGCACCTGCACGGGCTGCAGTGGCTGGCGATCGGCTGCACGGTGTTGGCCTCGGTGGGCAGCACGATGACCGCGCGGCGGTTGAAGGTACCCGTCACCGCCTGAAAAAAAGGGGACGGAGGGGATTAAGTCGTTTATGCCCCGATTTAGAGGGCGCGGGGCGGCGCCCGGCGCAGAGCGTGCGGACCAACGGTCCGCACCTACCGTAACGGCGAGTCAGCGCAGGGCGTCGGCCGGGACGTCGATCTGCATCGCCAGGGCGAGGTGATCGGAGAACGCGGCCGGTACGGCTTCCACGGTGCGGGTCTGCAGGCCGCTGCTGACCAGGATGTGGTCGATGGCGCGGTCCGGGCGCCAGCTGGGGAAGGTCGGCACGATGCAGCCCGGGGGCTGCAGCCGGGTCTTCTGGTACAGCACCTGCATTTCCGGGCGCTCGGCCAGGCAGTTGAAGTCGCCCATCAGTACTGCGTTGGGGTGGTCGGACAACAGCTCGGCGATGAAGCCCAGCTGCGACATCCGCGATCCCGCGCCCAGCGACAGATGGGCCACCGCCACCGCCAGGCCATCGGCGCCGTCGCCGAACTTGGCCAGCAGCACGCCGCGCCCACCGATGCGGCCGGGCAGGGCGTGATCCTGCACTTCAACCGGTTCCAGCTTGCTCAACAGGCCGTTGGCGCTGGAGGCGACCCCACCCATGCGCCGGTTCGGCTGGTGGCTCCAGTAATTGAAGCCGGCGCGCTGGGCCAAATAGTGGGTCTGGTTGGTGAAGCCCGAGCGCAGGCTGCCCGGGTCGGCCTCCTGCAGGCCGACGATGTCATGGTCGCGCGCCAAGGTGGCGATCGCGTCAAGGCTGCTGCGCTTGCGACCCGCCGGCAGCGCATGTGACCAGCTGCGGGTCACATAGTCGCTGTAGCGGCGGGTACTTGAGCCGGCCTGGATGTTGGCCGTCAGCAAGCGCAGGGTCCGTGTACGGGGGGAATTCACGGCCGGGAAACGCTTCTCTTGGATCAGTGAGCCTGGGCCGCACCGCGTTCGCGGGCGATCAGGTGGTCGGCGATGCGCAGCATGTCCGGGAAGCTCTTGCCCTTCACCAGGTACTTGCCGTTGACGATGATCGACGGGGTGCCGCTGATCTGGCTGCGCTGCGCGAACTGCTTGGCCGAGTTGGTCTTGGCATTCACCGCGAAGCTGCCCATGGTGGCGGCGAACTGCTTCGGATCCACGCCGTAGGCACCGTAGAACTTGGCGATGTCTTCCACCGAATCACGGCCGCGCTCGCCCTTCAGGGTCTTCTGCGAGTGGATGGCGGCGTACAACGCTTCGTGGGTCTTCTCCTGCACGCCCAGGGTCTGCGCGGCGTAGAAGGCACGGGCGTAGTCATCCCAGGTGCCGCCGAACATGGCCGGCACGTAGACGAAGTTCACGTCGCTCGGCAGGCCGGCCTTCCACGGGCCGACCAGCGGCTGGAATGCGGCGCAGGCCGGGCAGACGTAGCCGAAGATCTCGGTCACTTCGATCTTGCCGGTGGCCGGCTGGAACGGCTGGCCGTTCGGGATCACCTGGTAGTCGGCACCTTCCACCGGGGCCGGGCCGGTCAGTGCGGCGGTGGTCGGGGCCGGTGCGGTGGCCGGAGCCGCTTCGGCCGGGGCTTTCTCGCCTTCAGCGGCAGCCGGCGCGGCGCCTTCGCTGCCCGCCGCCGGCGCAGCAGCCGGTTCGGTGGTGGCTGCCGGGGCTGCAGCCGGTTCGGCCGGGGCCGCGGTGGTGTTGGTGCTGCCGTCATCAGCCTTGCAGGCAGCCAGGATCGGCAGCAGCGCTGCGAGGGCGAGGGCGTAACGGATCTTCATGGAAACGTCTCCAGCATCTGGAATGGTGGGGCCGGCGCCAGGCGCCGGCCAGAGGGAAATGATGACATGCGGCGGCGACAGCGCCGTGTCGGTGGTGGGTGTTGGTTCAGCGGCCGCGGGCAGCGCGGGCCTGGGCGATCAGCGCCGAGGCGATGCGCAGCTGGTCGTCGAAGCTGTTACCACGCACCAGGTACTGGCCGTTGATGATCAGCGCCGGGGTCCCCGGGATCCTGGTGCGCTGGGCGAACGCGCGCGCGGCATCGACCTTCTTCTGTACGGCGTCGCCGCGCAGGGCCTGGAGGTAACGGTCCGGGGTCACGCCATACGCCTTGTAGAAGGTGGCGAGCTCATCGGCCGAGACGTTCTGCATCGGCAGCGATCCCTGCTCGTGCAGGGCCTTGAACACGGCAGCGTGGCTGCGCTTGGCCACGCCGACCTCGTCGGCGGCGTAGTAGGCCAGTGCCCAGGCATCCCAGGCGCCACCGAAGGCAGCCGGGACCGGGGTGAAGCGCACGTCGGCCGGCAGCTTGGCCGCCCAGGCTTCCAGCTGCGGTTCGAAGTGGGCGCAATGCGGGCAGGTGTAGCCGAAGACCTCGACCACCTCGATCTTGCCGGCCAGCGGCTGGAACGGGCCCGGCTGGGCGATGCGCTCGTAGTCTTTGCCCTCGACCAGCGGGGCATTGGCGGGGGTAGCGGCGCAGGCTGCCAGCGGCAGCAGCACCAGCACGGACAACAGCAGGCGGGAAATCAACCTCATCGACACGCATCTCCGTTGAAAAAAGCAACGCCGGCGCGGTCGCCGGCGTGAAGGAAACATACCGCAGGCGCGGGCCGTGGTGGCGGCCCGGGCCGACCAGTGGTGGTCAGGGGGCGGCAGCCGGTTGCGCCGACGGGGGGGCAGTGGCCACATCGTCGGCCTTGTTGTGCAGGCCCTGCAGGTAGCTCGACAGCGCCTGCACCTCCTGCTCGCTCAGCTTCTGCGCGACGGTCGCCATGATCTGGAAGTGGGCCTTGTCGGTCTCGTTGGTCTGGCCGGCCTGGTATTCCTGCAGGCGGCGCGCGACATAGCTGGCGTGCTGACCACCGATGTGCGGATAGGCCGGACCCGGATTACCGGCACCGCTGGGGCCGTGGCACGCCATGCAGGCCGGCAGGCCGCGCTTGGCGTCGCCGCCACGGTACAGCTGCTGGCCGATCTCGTAGAACTTCATGCCCTTGTAAGGGCCGTCAGCGACTGCCGTGTCATCGGCGATGCCGGCGGTGGCCTTCTGCGTGGCGAAGAACGCGCCGATATCGCGCATGTCCTGCGGGGTGAGGTTCTGCACGAACGGCACCATCGCCACCGCCGCGCCGGAACTGCGCTGCCCATTGGCGATCAGGGCCATCTGCTGGGCGACGTAGCGTTCGCTCTGGCCGGCGATGGACGGGTACATCTCCACCGTGGAATTGCCGTCGGCGCCATGGCAGGCCGCGCAGGCCGAGGCCTTGGTCTGGCCGGCCTTGGCATCGCCCCAGTGGGTCTTGCTGAAATCCACCTCCAGCGAGGCGGTGTTGATCGGCCCGTTGTCGGGCAGCGGGGTCAACGTGGTCTGCGCGAACGCAGCAGCGGCAACGACTACAGCAGTGGCAAGGGCGGATACGGCAAGAACGCGAGCGTGGCGCATGCTGAAGCTCCGTATGGACCGGGCCGGGCGGTGGCCGCCGGCATCGCCCGGATTATCAACGCCGTTTCCGCGCACGGTCAACGCAGCAGTGCAGCAAAATGCCCGCAGAGGCCGCCGGCACGGGCGCGCGGCGCCGCAACATGCGATCCTAGGCACATGTCATTGCTCATCGAACGCGCTCGTTACCACCTTTCGGCCCACAACGTGCGGCAGCTGCCGCCCGACGAAGGGGCCGAAGTGGCCTTCGCCGGCCGCTCCAACGCCGGCAAGTCCAGTGCGCTCAACGCGCTGACCCGCCAGAACGCCCTGGCCCGTGTCTCCAAGACCCCTGGCCGTACCCAGCAGCTGGTGTTCTTCCAGGTCACCCCGGAAGCGCATCTGGTCGACCTGCCAGGTTATGGCTATGCAAAGGTGCCGCTGGACCTGCAGGCGCACTGGCAGGCCTTCATCGACAAGTATTTCCGCACCCGCGAAGCCCTGAAGGGGCTGGTGGTGGTGATGGACATCCGCCATCCGCTGAAGGACTACGACCGGCAGATGCTGTCCTACGCCGTGCAGCGCGGCCTGCCGGCGCACGCCCTGCTGACCAAGGCCGACAAGCTCAGCCGCAGCCAGCAGATGCAGTCCCTGCAGAAGGTGCGCAAGGAACTGCAATCGGCCTACGGCGACAGCGTCAGCGTGCAGGTGTTCTCCGGCGAAGACCGTACCGGCGTGGACGAAGCCCGCGGCGTGATCGGCGGCTGGCTGGGGCTGGAGTAAGGCATTTCCGGTCGCCCGGCTGGCAGCCGGGCGCTACCCGATCGGTGGGTGCCGACCTTGGTCGGCACACCCTCACAACGGCGAATACTCCGCCGGCACCCACGCATAGGCCTTGCCCTCGCCACGCACATGGCCCAGGCCTGGGAAGGGCAGGTGCGCACCGGCTACCCACCAGCCGTTGGCGGTGGCCTGCTGCAGCAGCCCGCGACGGCTGGCGATGGCCGCTGTGCGGTCCGAATCGGCCTCGAATGCCGCCTCCGGGTGCGCGAACTGCACCGCATGGAAGTGCAGCACATCACCCCATACCAGCAGTGACTGGCCCTGGCTGTCGAACCGGTAAGAGACATGGCCGGGCGTATGGCCATGGGTGTCCATCGCCACCGCGCCGCCGGGCAGGGCGTCGCCGGGGCTGAAGGTGCGCAGGTGGCCGCTGGCCTGGTATGGCGCGACCGCATTGCGTGCCAGCGGGAAGGCGAAGCGCACGCCCTTCGGCGCGGTGGCCTCGCTGGCTGGGTTGAGCCAGTAATCGGCATCCGCCTTGGACAGCCACACCGTGGCATTGGGATAGGCCGGCTTGCCCTGCGCGTCGAGTACGCCGCACAGGTGGTCCGGATGGGCGTGGGTCAGCAGCACCTCATCCACCTCGGCCGGGTCCACGCCGGAGGCGCGCAGATTGCCCAGCACCTGGCCCAGGCCGGGGCCGAAGCACTGCGCGGTGCCGGTGTCGACCAGGGTCAGGTGGTTGCCCTGGCGGATCAGGAACGCATTGATCGCGGTCTGCAGGCCCTTCTTGTCTTCCGGCACGTAACGGCCTTCCAGCAGGCGGCTGACCAGCGTCGGCGGCACGTCCACCACTTCCTGCCGGCCGAGCGCGACCACGCCGTCGAACAGGGCGGTGACCTGCAGCGCACCGATGCGCTGGTGATAGACACCAGGGACCTGCTGGGTGGGGGCGGGCGAAGTGGCCTCGGCCAGCGCGACCAGCGGCAGGGACGACAGGGCCAGCAGCAGGGCGCCGCGCAGCGGCAGGGGACGCAGGGTCATGGCGGTTCTCGGTGGATGACGGGCGGTTCCGTTGTGCCCAGAGTGCCGTGGCCGGTGTGTGCACGGCGCTCAAACCACTGCGCGGAATGCTCAGGGAAGGGGTGTTGTCTGCAGGGCTGCGCCCTGCACCCGCTACGAGCCAGGGCAACGGCCGAAGCAACAGCAACAGCGACAGCGGGCTATCCGTGGGATGGCGGGGTGGGTCCGGTTGCGGGAGACGCCGTAAACCCGTCCATGGGGGCTTGGCCGCGGCATCCATGCCGCGGACACTCCCGCAACCGGACCCGCCCCGCCTTCGACAGATCTCCGCGATCTGTCAGCTCGTGGGGTCAGATCCGTTTTCCGCAGGAAAACGGATCTGACCCCAGAGTTTCATTCGATATCTGACAGATGTGTCGACCAAGGTCGACACCTACCAACAGCCGCGCGGAACAAAGCCGCAGTTGCCAACAGCCGAGTGAACCTGTCGAAGGCGGGGCGGTGTGGGTGGGCAGGACCGTTGGCGCCATGGATGGCGCCATCGAGCCCCCAGGGACGGGTTTACGGCGTGTCCTGCCCACCCACACCGCCCCGCCATCCCACGGAATGCACGCTGTTGCTGTTGCTGTTGCTGTTGCTGTTGCTCCGGCTCTTGCTCTCGCTTCGGCGGGTGCAGGGCGCAGCCCTGCCGAACCCCCTCAAATGTCTGTGGGAGCCAGTCCGTACTGCTCGGCGAAGCGCTTGCTGAAACTCGCCGCAGACCGGTAGCCCGCGCGCGCTGCCACGGTCTTCAACGGCAGGTCCGTGGTGTAGAGCAGCTGCATGCCATGCGCCAGCCGCGCCTCGGTGAGCAGCTGGCGCAGGCTGGTGTCTTCGGCGGCAAGACGGCGGCGCAGTGTCGCGCCGCTCAACGCGAACTGTTCTTCCACATCGCGCGATTGCCAGTCGCGGGCCGGTTCGGCGGCGATGCGGTCGCGGATCTGTTCGCCCAGGCTCGGTGCCTGCGGCAGCAGCAGGTTGCCGTGGCCCTGCCGGCACAAGGTCAGTACCAGCGAGGCCAGGGCCAGCCGCGCTTCGCTGTAACGACCGTCCTGCAGCGATTGCCGCCACTGGCGCAGCACCGCGCCATGATCGATCAACGGCAGTCGCGCCATCGCCTGGCCTGGCGCGGGAAGCTCCTCGCTCCACAGCGTGCGTGCGGCCGCCAGCACTTCGGCACACAGCGGCACGATGGCACTGAGGTAGCGGCCACTGCGTGGGTCGGGGGTGTTGACCACATCGATGCGGCAGCGCTGGGTCAGCAGCAGGATGTCGCCGGGGATGAACTCCAGCGACTGGTGCGCGGTACGCACCTGCTTGCGGCCTTCCAGCAGGATCGCGAACTGCGGTTGCGGAATCTCCACCGAGCTGGCGCCATGTTCGCGCCGAGCGGTGATGCACGCATAACCTTCGGCGCGTGCGCAGCCGGCCAGGCTGGCCATCTCGGCCAGCAGTGCGGTAACTGGCGGCAGCATGCCGGTCATGTCACCTGGGCGCCGAACAGGCGACCGACGCCTGCAGCGGCGGCCATTGCCAGTGCACCCCAGAACATCACCCGCATTGCGCCGCGTACCGGCGGGGCGCCGCCGGCCTGGGCTGCCACCGCGCCGGTCAGGCACAGGCCAAGCAGGGTACTGGCCGTGGTCATCAGGGCGACCTTGTCGACCGGCGCCAGCAGGGCGGTCAGCACTGGCAGCGCCGCACCGCAGGTGAACGCACCGGCCGAGGCCAGCGCTGCCTGCAGCGGGCGGGCGCGCAGGGTATCGGTGATGCCCAGTTCGTCGCGGGCGTGGGCACCCAGCGCATCGTGGGCGGTGAGCTGTTCGGCCACCTGCCGCGCCAGCGCAGGCTTCAGGCCGCGGTGGCGGTAGATCGCGGCCAGCTCCTCCAGTTCGCTGTGCGGATCGTCGCGCAGCTCGCGCTTTTCCATTGCCAGATCGGCCTCTTCGGTGTCGGCCTGGGTCTGCACCGAGACATATTCGCCCGCCGCCATCGACATCGCGCCGGCCACGGTACCTGCCACGCCGGTGGCCAGGATGGTCGCAGCCGAGGCGCCGCTGGCGGCCACGCCGACCACCAGGCCAGCCACCGAGACGATGCCATCGTTGGCGCCCAGCACGGCGGCTCGCAGCCAGCCGACGCGCTCGGAGCGATGCAGTTCGGGGTGTCGTGAATGGCGGCTCATGGCTCTGAGTGTACGAGGGTCAAGAGGGCGTCGGTAGGATGCTGAAACCCGTCACCGTCGCATGACGCAACGGGGTGCCACGCTATAGTGCGCCCTTGCGATGGAAGGCCGCGAGCCCCACATCCCCCGCCACCGTCCAGCGAGCCTTTCCCTTGTCGAGCCCCAGCCACGTCGCCGATACCCCCATTACCGACCGCTCGCAGCTGGTGGAGGTGATCGCCTCCGGCGAGAAGCCCCGCGCGCAGTGGCGCATCGGCACCGAGCACGAGAAGTTCGGGTTCCGCCTGGATGACCTGCGCCCGCCGACCTTCGAAGGCGAGCGCGGCATCGAAGCGCTGCTCAACGGCTTGGTCCGCTTCGGCTGGGAGCCGGTGCAGGAGAACGGCAACACGATCGCCCTGCTGCGCGATGGCGCCTCGGTGACGCTGGAACCGGCCGGTCAGCTGGAACTGTCCGGCGCGGCGCTGGAGACCATCCACCAGACCTGCGTGGAGACCGGCACCCACCTCAACGAAGTGGCACAGGTGGCCGGCGAACTGCAGCTGGGTTTCCTCGGCATGGGCTTCCAGCCGAAGTGGAAGCGCGACGAGATGCCCTGGATGCCCAAGGGCCGCTACAAGATCATGCGTTCGTACATGCCCAAGGTCGGTTCGCTCGGCCTGGACATGATGACCCGCACCTGCACGGTACAGGTGAACCTGGACTACGCCACCGAAGCGGACATGGTGAAGAAGTTCCGCGTATCGCTGGCGCTGCAGCCGATCGCCACCGCGCTGTTCGCCGATTCGCCGTTCACCGAAGGCAAGCCCAACGGCTACCTGAGCTACCGCTCGCACATCTGGACCGACACCGACGCTGACCGCACCGGCATGCTCGACTTCGTGTTCGAGGGTGGCTTCGGTTACGAGCGCTATGTCGATTACCTGCTCGACGTGCCGATGTACTTCTCCTACCGCGATGGCATCTACCACGACGCCAGCGGGCAGAGTTTCCGCGACTTCCTGCAGGGCAAGCTGCCGGTGCTGCCGGGCGCGTTGCCGACGCTGCGCGACTGGTCGGACCACATGACCACCGCGTTCCCGGAAGTGCGCCTGAAGAAGTACCTGGAAATGCGCGGCGCCGATGGTGGTCCGTGGAGCCGCCTGTGTGCGCTGCCGGCGTTCTGGGTCGGCCTGCTGTACGACGACGCTGCGCTGGACGCTGCGTGGGACCTGGTGCGTGACTTCACCCTGGCCGAGCGCCATGCACTGCGCGACGGCGTGCCGAAGCATGCGATGAGCCTGCCGTTCCGCAATGGCACGGTGCGCGACCTGGCCCGCGAAGCCGTGAGGATTTCCGTCGAAGGCCTAAAGCGCCGCGCGGCGCGCAATGCCGACGGCCAGGACGAGAGCAAGTTCCTGGACGTGCTGCAGGAGATCGTCGAATCCGGGCTGACCCCGGCCGAGCGCAAGCTGGCACTGTTCCATGGCCGCTGGCACGGCGACGTCGATCCGGTGTTCCGCGAATTCGCGTACTGATCGCCATGCGGGGGTGCCGGCCAGCGGCCGGCACTACCAGAAGAAAAACCCCGGCATTGCCGGGGTTTTTCATTTCCACATCTGCGTTGGATCAGGCGGCGTCCTTCATCGTCGCCATGTCGATCACGAAGCGGTAGCGTACATCGTTCTTCGCCATGCGTTCCCAGGCTTCGTTGACGTTCTTGATGTCGATCATCTCCACATCGCTGACGATGCCGTGCTCGGCACAGAAGTCCATCATTTCCTGGGTTTCAGCCATGCCGCCAATCGCCGAGCCGGTCAGGTGCTTGCGGCCGAAGATCACGCTGCCACCGGTCAACGGCGGGTCCAGTTCGGTCAGCACGCCGACCAGGCACATGGTGGCTTCACGCTTGAGCAGGCCCATGTACGGGTTGGTGTCATGGCCGACCGGGATGGTGTTGAGCAGGAAGTCGAAGCTGCCCGCGTGCGCCTTCATCTGCGCGGCATCGCGCGAGACCAGCACCTCATCGGCGCCCAGGCGCTTGGCGTCGGCACCCTTTTCCGGCGTGGTGGTGATCATCACCACGTGCGCGCCGAGTGCCTTGGCGAACTTCACGCCCATGTGGCCGAGGCCACCGAGGCCGATCACGCCGACCTTCTGGCCCGGGCCGACCTTCCAGTGGCGCAGCGGCGACCAGGTGGTGATGCCGGCGCACAGCAGCGGGGCGGCGGCCTTCAGGTCGAGGGTGTCTGACACCTTCACCACGAAGCGCTGTTCGACCACCACGTGGTCGGAATAGCCGCCGTAGGTCGGCGCGCCGCTTTCGCGTTCACGGCCGTTGTAGGTCCAGGTCGCGCCCTCTGCGCAGTACTGCTCCAGGTCGTGCTCGCAGGCATCGCAGTGGCGGCAGGAGTCGACCATGCAGCCGACGCCGGCGTGGTCGCCGACCTTGAAGCGGGTGACGTTGCTGCCGACCTCGGTCACACGGCCGATGATCTCGTGGCCCGGCACCATCGGGTAGATCGAGCCACCCCAGTCGTCGCGGGCCTGGTGCAGGTCGGAGTGGCAGATGCCGCTGTAGAGGATCTCGATGCGCACATCGTCCGGGCCGACCGCGCGGCGTTCGAACTCGAAGGGCACCAGCGGGTCGGTATGGGAATGGGCGGCGTAACCACGGGCGAGGGACATGGGGAATCCTTGGCAGGGTTTGTCGAAAGGCGTTTTACAATACGCCCCGTACCCAGCCGCAAGAAGCACGGATATCGGCATGATTCATCAAGTGAAACTGCACAATCATGGCCACTGACAATCTCACCCACCTGGCCGCGTTCGCGGCGGTCGCCCGTCACCGCAGCTTCCGCCGTGCCGGCGCCGAGCTGGCGCTGTCGACCTCGGCGGTGAGTTATGCGATCCGCGCGCTGGAGGAACGGTTGGGCGTGGGCCTGTTCCATCGCACCACCCGCAGCGTGGCCCTGACCGAGGCCGGGCAGCGCCTGCTGGAACGCCTGCAGCCCGCGCTGGGCCAGGTGAATGACGCGCTGGAGGAGATGAACCAGTTCCGCGCCGCACCGGCGGGCCTGCTGCGTATCAATGCTACCCGCGCCGCAGTGCCGACCCAGTTGGGGCCACGGCTGGCGCGCTTCCTGCACGCCCATCCCGACGTGCGGGTGGAGCTGACCGAGAACGATGGCCTGGTCGATATCGTTGCCGAAGGCTACGACGCCGGCGTGCGCCTGCACGAGTTCGTACCCGAGGACATGGTGGCGGTGCCGATGGGCCCACCGCTGCGTGGCTTGATTGTCGGCTCGCCGGACTACCTGCGGCGGCGCCCGGCGCCACAGCATCCGCGCGACCTGGCCACACACGAATGCATCCGCTTCCGCTTCGCCAGCGGGCATCTGTACAAGTGGCAGTTCGAGCGCGGTGGGCAGGCGCTGGAGATCGATGTACCGGGGCGGCTGACGCTGGGCGAGCAGGGCACCGTGGTCGGCGCGGTGCTCGATGGCATTGGCCTGGCCTATGTGCTGGAAGACACCGCGCGGCCGTACATCGAATCCGGACAGATGGTGGCGGTGCTGGAAGACTGGAGCGAACCGTTCGCCGGCTTCGCGCTGTATTACCCGAAGCAGCGGCAGATGCCTGCCGCGCTGCGTGCGTTCGTGGACATGCTGCGCGAGTGAGGTGCTGCAGGAGTGCCGACCAACGGTCGGCACCCACCGGGGCAGGCCATTGCCGACCAACGAATCGGGATCGGCCGGTAGATCCACGCCACGCGTGGATGGAGCAACCTTACGGCGCCTGCAACACCGGCGCCAAGAACGCCACGCAGTCGCGCAGGTGCACGTCCACCGGCGCATCCTCGGCCACCACACCGATCACGCGTTCGCGCAGCGGCTCGGCCACGGCCATCGCCAGCAGCAATCGCGCCATGCAAACAGGATCTCCCTCGCGTAGCAGCCCACGCTGTTGCTGGCGCGCCAGCCAGTCGGCCAGCAGCGCACGGCCGCGTTCGATGCCGTTGTCCAGATAGGCCTGCAGCAGCGCGTCCTTGCCGGGAAAGTCGGTGGCCAGCAGGCGGAATACCTGCACCGCCTGCGCCGACAGCGCCTGCGCGCACACCGCGTGCAGGATGTCCTGCAGCAACGGCACGACCTCTTGGGCATTGCGCGCATCGCGCTGCAGTTGTGGCGCGAAGCCGTCGGTCCACTCACGCACCGCCAACCCAACCAGTTCCTCGCGGTTGCTGGCGTGGCGGTAGACGGTCTTCTTTGCCACTCCGGCGTGCGCCGCCACCGCTTCGATGGTGGTGGCCTCGTAGCCCTGCGCCAGCAGAAGTTCCAGCGTGGCCTGCAGCACGGCGTGGCGGACTTCGGCTTCCGGCCGCGCAGGGCGGCCGCGGCGGCGGGTCGGTGATGTGGGCTCGGGCACGGTGGTGCTGTTCATTGCGCCCATCTTACCGCATCCGGACAATTGCGAAACGGTAGACGTGTCCGTATTGTCGGGACTCCCAACACCGCAGGAGACCCCGATGGATACCGCTGTGAACGCCCGCGCCTGGCTGGACCACCACGATCTGCTCGACCCGGCGCCGATGCATCTGGAGACCGGCATCCAGCGCCGCGAAGACGGCACCCTGCTGGTGGCGGTGCGCACCGATCTGCACGGCTGCAAGGGCCGCATGCTCGACTGGTGGTTCACCTTCTTCGAGACCACCCAGCACATCCGCTGGTGGCATCCGGTCGATCATGTCGAGCATCGCGGCTGGGACGCGGCCTGGCAGCGCGGGCGCAGCTACCACGGCGCCAGCATCCATGCGGTGGAATCGCTGGCCGACATTCCGCCGGTGGCGGCGCGCTTGAAGTTCCATGACCCGCGCACGTTGCTGGTGCCCGAGCGCCTGCAGGCGGCAAAGGATGCAGGCGATGTATCGGCGGTGATCGCCGCGCGAATCGGCTTCGGCGACCAGGTCCGTCTGGATGCAAACGCTGACCCCTGCGACGGGCAGATGCTGCACGTCGCACGCGATACGCCGTTTGGCTGTGTGCTGCGCAGCCGCTTCGTGCTCGGCCTGGACAGCACCGATCCGCACCGTGATGCCGGCGATGCGGTCGGGCTGGGCCTGCTCAAGCACTGCTACACGGAGTTCAGTTTCCTCTCGCGCCTGCTGCCGTCGCTGTACTACGGCGAGCGCGCCAACGGCGAAGCGGTGCCGTTGCCGTGGTGAGCGGTGCAGCGGTCATTCGACCAGTGCGTCGTAGCCTTCGCCGCTGAACTGGATCAGGCAGAAGCCGTGGCCGAACGGATCGGCCAGCACGGCGATGCGTCCCCAGCGGCGCTCGCGCACGGATTGCTCGAGCGTCGCTCCGGCTGCGACTGCACGTACCAGCGCGGCTTCGATGTCATCCACCACCCAATCCAGGTGCAGCGGCGTCCAATGGCGCTCGTAGTCGCGCACGTCGCCGTCTTCGGTGGCGGCGCTGCCGGCCTCGTTGTGCAGCAGGTAGAGCGGCGTTGGCCCACCGAGCAGCTCCACGGCGCCCGGGCCGAGACGGCGGCCGATGCGCAGGCCGAAGGCCCGGATGTAGAAGTCTTCGGCGGCGGCCAGGTCGGGGACGTCGAGGTTGACGATGAAGCTGTGGGCAGTGGCGTTCATGGCAGCGATGGGCGGCATCCGGTGGTCGCAGTCTAGTCCTGCCGCGTGCTGCGGCCGGTTCATCTCCTGCGCGGATTCGGGCAAGCTGGGCGGTCTCCATCGACAAGGACATCCATGAGCGCGCTATCCGGCATCGAACAGGCCACGGGCCAGACCTTCCCGCCCCTGTTCAAGCAGTTGCATGCAGCGGGTCGGTTGAGCTGGGGTGCTACCCATCCGGAATGGTCCGAGGTGGTATTCCCGGCGCTGCAGGCAGAACCGCCGGTGCTGCTGTACGCCCAGGACTATGAGCCGTTGGAACACGATGAACTGCTCGAGGCGTGGCAGGAGCTGACTGCGGAGGATCATTACAATCCCCTGCGCACTGACCTGCAGTTGCTGCCCTTCGCGCGGACCGGCGGCGGCGACAGCTACTGCTTCTGGAGCAACGCGCCCGGCTTTGCCGAGTCCCCCGTCGTGCTGGTGTGGCATGACGATGATCGTGCCGATGTGCTGGCCGCCAGCTATCAGGATTTCCTGTTCCGCAAGATGGTCGAAGCCGTTGCTGACTACCAGGGGCCGTACACGCTGCTGTCGCACGGCGAGCTGGCCAGCAACCTGCGGCGCTGGCTGCAGAGCCACCAGCCGTTCCTGCGCGATGACCAGTACGCAGCCCTGCAGCGGCTGTTCGCCCGCGTTGACGATATCGCTGAAGGAAACATCAGCGACGAGGATGCACAGGCCATCGTCGCTGAGGTGATCGGCTTCGAGCGGTTGGACGAGTCGTTCGCCTACGTGCGCGAGGACGCCTGAAGGCCGGGGTCGGATCCGCGCGCAGCGTGGCTCTGACGCTTTGTTCGCCGAACAGGGGGCAGAGCCCTTTCCGTTGGAAAGGGATCCGACCCCGTGCGGGCCCCGTGGGGGATCAGCCCGCGGCCGGGTAGTCGAGGTAGCCTGCTTCGCCGCCCCCGTAATAGGTGCTGCGGTCGGGCGTGGCCAACGCGATGTTGCGCTGCAGGCGTTCGACCAGATCCGGGTTGGCGATGAACGGCTGGCCGAACGCGGCCAGGTCAATGGTGCCCGCTTCGACCAGCTGCAGGGCGCGTTCGCGGGTCATGCCACCTGCCAGGATGACGGTGCCACCGTAGGCCTGCCTGAACTGCCGCAGGAACGCCTCGCCCAGCACCGACCGGCCCGCCTGCAGGTTGTCGTTGAGGTGCACGTAGGCCAGCCCGCGCTTGCCCAGTTCCTCGGCCAGGTACACATAGGTGGCTTCATTGTCGGGATAGAACGGCATGTCGAAGGTGAGGTTGTTCGGTGCCAGGCGCACGCCGATGCGATGCGCACCGATACGCTGCGCCATCGCATCGACGGTGTCCAGGATCAAGCGCGCACGATTGGGCAGCGAGCCGCCGTAGCGATCATCACGCTGGTTGATGAGCGGGTTGAGGAACTGCTCGAACAGGTAACCGTTGGCGGCATGCAGTTCGATGCCGTCGAAGCCGGCCGCAATGGCGTTGTCCGCCCCGCGCACGAAGTCGTCGACGATACCGGGGATCTCCGCAGTCTCCAGTGCACGTGCCGGAGTGGGATCGGCGTGGCCGCGGCTGCCATCGTCCAGGTACACGAACGAGGTGTTCTTCGGTGCGCTGGCCACCGGGCGGGTACCGGCGCTGACCGGTTGCCCACCGTCGGGCTGCAGCGAGGAATGCGACATGCGGCCAACGTGCCAGAGCTGGGCGAAGATCGTGCCCTGTGCGGCATGCACCACCTCGGTGACACGCTTCCACCCGGCCACCTGCTCGGCCGACCAGATGCCCGGCACGTCGATGTAGCCCTGGCCCTGCGGCGAGACAGGCGTGCCTTCGCTGATGATCAGGCCGGCGCTGGCGCGCTGCCGGTAGTACTGCGCGGTGAGTTCGTTGGCGACCGCTCCGGGGTTGCGGGCACGGGTCATCGGCGCCATCGCGATGCGGTTGCGCAGGGAAGTGCCTGCAAGGTCGAAGGGGCGGAACAGGACGGCGGTCATGTCGGTCATCTCGGTGCGGGGGAAGGCGCCAGCGGCGCGATGCACACAGGATGGAGTTGACATGCGGGCGCATAAAGCGCTTCGATCTCCCTGAGTGCGGGACTATTTGTCCCCAATGGAGCGCGATAGATGCTGCCGCTGGAATCGTTGAATGGCCTGGTCACGTTCGTCACCACGGCCCGCTCAGGCAGCTTCACCGAGGCCGCCGACGCGCTGGGCATCTCGCGCTCGGCGGTGGGCAAGGCCATCGCCCGGCTGGAAGCGCGGCTGGGGGTGCGCCTGTTCCACCGCACCACGCGGCGCATCGCGCTGACCACCGATGGCGAGGCGTACTACGCATCGTGCGCGGCGGCGCTGGAAGAAATCTCCGCCGCCGAGGCCTGCCTGGGTTCGGCCGGCTTGCCCAGCGGGCGGCTGCGCATCGACATGCCATCCTCGTTCGGGCGCCTGGTGGTGCTGCCGGTGCTGTTGCGGCTGTGCCGGCAGTACCCGGACCTGCAGTTGACGATGACCTTCACCGATCATTTCGTCGATCCCGTCGAGGACGGCATCGACCTGCTGATCCGCTTCGGCGGGCTGCACCAGGCCGAGCATCTGGTGGCGCGGCGGCTGGG
This sequence comes from Stenotrophomonas sp. YJH_SMC_14-1, assembly GCF_059372275.1. Lineage (NCBI taxonomy): Bacteria > Pseudomonadati > Pseudomonadota > Gammaproteobacteria > Lysobacterales > Lysobacteraceae > Stenotrophomonas > Stenotrophomonas sp. YJH_SMC_14-1. Next base: position 45,372 of record NZ_JCAFVK010000005.1, on the reverse strand, counting down.
GCGCCAGCGACTGGTCACCTGCGCATCGCCGGAGTACCTGCAGGCCCACGGCGTGCCGCGCACGGTGGAGGAACTGGCGCAGCACCGCAGCATCGTTGGCTTCCGCCACGGGCAACCGGCGTGGTGGCGGATCGGTAGCGAGGAGGACGAAGGGACATTCATCCCGAATGCGCCGTATCAACTCAATGACGGCGACGCGGTGATCGAGGCGGCCATCGCCGGGCTTGGTATCTGCCAGATGCCGGTTTCACTGGTACGACGCCACCTGGATTCCGGCGCGTTGCGGTCGGTGCTGGATGCGCACATGCAACGGCACATCGATATCCACGCACTGTGGCCACCGACGCGCCACCTGCGGCCCAAGGTGCGCTACGTGGTGGATGAGCTGACCCGGTTGGCGGGTGAGGGATTGTTCGATTGAGCCGGCCAGGATTGAGTTCGTGACTTCGGCTTGTATACTGTCCCCCAGTATAGTTCCGAGGTGGCCCGCCATGCCGCACTCCCCCGAAGAGAAGAAAAAGGTCCTGGCCCGCGTGCGCCGCATCCGCGGCCAGTGCGATGCGCTGGACCGCGCGCTGGAAGCCGGCGCCGACTGCGGGCCGGTGCTGCAGCAGATCGCCGCCATCCGTGGCGCGGTCAACGGCCTGATGTCCGAGGTGATGGAGGCTCATCTGCGCGAGGAGTTCGGGCAACCCGCAGCCTCCGATGAACAACGCGCCGAACGCGTGCGCGACATGAGCGCGTTGATCCGCTCGTACCTGAAATAAACGATGGCGCAACATGGCGCCGCCCATCCTGTCATTGCCTGTCTCTGGAGAATCCACCATGAAGTCCCGTGCCGCCGTCGCCTTTGGTCCCGGCCAGCCGCTGAAGATCGTCGAGATCGACGTCGCCCCGCCGAAGGCAGGCGAGGTGCTGGTGAAGATCACCCATACCGGTGTCTGCCACACCGATGCGTTCACCCTGTCCGGCGATGACCCGGAAGGCCTGTTCCCGGTGGTGCTGGGCCATGAAGGTGCCGGCATCGTGGTGGAGGTCGGCGAGGGCGTGACCAGCGTCAAGCCCGGCGACCACGTGATTCCGCTGTACACCGCCGAGTGCGGCGAGTGCCTGTTCTGCAAGAGCGGCAAGACCAACCTGTGCGTGGCCGTGCGCGCCACCCAGGGCAAGGGTGTGATGCCCGATGGCACCAGCCGCTTCAGCTACAACGGTGAGCCGCTGTACCACTACATGGGTTGCTCGACCTTCAGCGAGTACACCGTCGTTGCCGAAGTCTCGCTGGCGAAGATCAACCCGGACGCCAACCCGGAACATGTCTGCCTGCTCGGCTGCGGCGTCACCACCGGCATCGGCGCGGTACACAACACCGCCAAGGTGCAGGAAGGCGACAGCGTGGCCGTGTTCGGCCTCGGTGGCATCGGCCTGGCGGTGATCCAGGGTGCACGCCAGGCCAAGGCCGGCCGCATCATCGCGGTGGACACCAACCCGTCCAAGTTCGAGCTGGCGCGCGAATTCGGTGCCACCGACTGCATCAATCCGAAGGATTTCGACAAGCCGATCCAGCAGGTCATCGTTGAAATGACCACCTGGGGCGTGGACCACAGCTTCGAGTGCATCGGCAACGTCAACGTGATGCGCGCGGCGCTGGAATGCGCGCACCGTGGCTGGGGCCAGAGCGTGGTGATCGGCGTGGCCGGTTCGGGCCAGGAGATCTCCACCCGTCCGTTCCAGCTGGTGACCGGGCGCAAGTGGATGGGCACCGCCTTCGGCGGCGTGAAGGGCCGCAGCCAGCTGCCAGGCATGGTCGAGGATGCGATGAAGGGCGATATCGAACTGGCCCCGTTCGTCACCCACACCATGGACCTGGACAAGATCAACGACGCCTTCGACCTGATGCATGAAGGCAAGTCGATCCGTTCGGTGGTCCACTACTAAGCCGCGTCATGGGCTGGTTCGATGCCCTGCGCCGGCCGCGTGCGGAAGACCCGCGCGCGGCTCTGGTGGTGTCGATCGAGCAGGCGTTGCGTGCGCTGGGCTGGGTCGACGGCGAGGTGGGACCACCGCGTGCGGTGACTTCGGCCTTCGGCAGCGACGATGGCATGCCGTTCGAGCAGTGGCTTGCGCAGGTATTCCTGCCGCGCCTCTACGAGGCCCGCGCCGACGGCCAGTGGCCACCGCGCAGCGACGTGGCGGTGGCGGCGTATCGCAACCTGGACGGCCAGCCTGGCGTCGAATCATTGCTGCGCCTGCTGGCACAGCTGGATGAACTGATCAACCAAGGCATCCACGCCGGGCGTGGATAAGCCGACCAAGGTCGGCATCTACCAGAAGCACGCGTGCGCTGACGCGCCGCGCAGGAGAGCACCATGGAACGCATTGAACACCGCGCCTGTTTTGGCGGCTGGCAGGACGTCTACCGCCATCATTCGACCACGCTGGGCTGCGACATGCAGTTTGCCGTGTACCTGCCACCGCAGGCGGAAACACAGAAGCTGCCGGTGCTGTACTGGCTGAGCGGCCTGACCTGCACCGAGCAGAACTTCATCACCAAGGCCGGCGCACAGCGCTACGCCGCCGAACACGGTGTGATCATCGTTGCGCCTGATACCAGCCCGCGCGGTGATGACGTGGCCGATGCCGAAGGCTACGACATCGGCAAGGGCGCCGGGTTCTACCTCAATGCCACCCGTGCACCGTGGGCGAAGCATTACCGCATGCACGACTACGTGGCGCAGGAGCTGCCGGCGCTGATCGAGGCGAACTTCGCGGTGACCGACGCGCGCGCGATCAGTGGCCATTCGATGGGCGGCCATGGCGCGCTGGTGATCGCGCTGCGCAACCCCGGGCGCTATCGCAGCGTGTCGGCGTTTTCGCCGATCGTCGCGCCCAGCCACGTGCCGTGGGGGCAGAAGGCCTTCCATGCCTATCTGGGCGACAACCCGGCCGACTGGGCGCAATGGGATGCCTGCGAGCTGATCGCTATGGCTGACGAGCGTCTGCCGCTGCTGGTCGACCAGGGCGAGGCGGACGAGTTCCTGCAGACCCAGCTGCAGCCGCAGCGCCTGCAGCAGGTCTGCGATGCCGCCGGCCATCCGCTGACCCTGCGCCTGCAGCCCGGCTACGACCACAGCTACTACTTCATCGCCAGCTTCATCGGCGAGCACATCGCCCACCACGCCCGCGCCCTGCAGGGCTGAGCGCCCTGGGAAAAAGGGGACGGAGGGGATTAAGTCATTTGCCGCTGTGCCGCAAACGACTTAATCCCCTCCGTCCCCTTTTTCAGCGATGGATCACACCCTTATGGCGCCGCCCCGCGCTATCGTGCGCGTAGAAGGCCTTGCGGATCGGGGGATGCATGCCGGTAGTGCTGGCGCTGCTGTATGTGCTGTGCCATGGCATGGTGCTGGCTCTGTGGCCTGGCCCCGCCGGGGTAGGCTCCTTCGTTTTCCTGACCGGCGCACCGCTGCTGGCCGCCGCCGCGTGCCTGGTGCGGGCGCAACGTGACCGCGCCACTCTGGGCTGGCGTTCTACCGCGATGGCACTGCTGCTGTGGGCCGGCGGCATGACGTTCAACATGGTGGATGCGCTGGGTGCCGGCCGGGCTGACTTCACCCCACGCGTCAGCCTGTTGTTGTACGTGCTGTATGGCGTGCCCCTGGTGTTCATCCTGGCGCGGGCACGCCGCGAGCGCCTGAGCATCAGCCTGATCGACGCGGCGATGGCGGCGCTGCTGGGTGTGCTGTTCTTCGTGCACACCGCATCGTTCGCCGCCCGTGTCGAGGTCGACGCCCATGCGATGTCCAACATGCAGCGCATGTTCGACATCCAGAACCTGTGTATCGCCGCGTTCGCCGTGGTGCGATGGCTGGCCGGCGACGTGCCCGAACGGCGCAGGTTCTTCCGCGCACTGGCGCTGTACGCACTGGCCTATCTGCTGGTGGCCTACTACATCAACCACTACACCTCCGATGATGCATTCGGTGCGTTCAACGATCTGCTGATCGACGTACCTTTTCTGCTGATCGCCTGCCTGGCGCTGGACACGAGGCCGGACACAGGCACCACGGCACACCCGCGGCTGGCGAGGACGGTGCAGGCCGCCGGTCCGATCATCCTGCCATTGCTGCTGCTGGTGGTCGGCACGCTGGTGGTCGATCATGCGCGGCCGTTGGCCGTTGCCGGCTTCGTCGTAGCCACCCTTGGCTTCGGCCTGCGCAGCGTCCTGCTGCAGACCGATCTTCTGGAACGCCAGGCAGCACTGGATCAACTGGCGCGGCAGGATGGCCTGACCGGCGTGGCCAACCGCCGCGAGTTCGACGCACGGCTGACGTCCGAGTGGAATCGCGCACGGCGCAGCGGCACCGAGCTGGGCCTGCTGCTGGTGGATATCGACCACTTCAAGGCCTTCAACGACCAGCACGGCCATCCGGCCGGTGATCGTTGCCTGCAGGCGGTGGCCGGGGTGCTGAAGACCATAGCCGGTCGCGGTGGTGACAGCGTTGCGCGTTATGGCGGTGAAGAGTTCGCCGTCATCGTGCCCGGAAGCCCGTTGTCGGGCGTGCTGGCGCTGGCCGAGCGGCTGCGCGAAGCGGTCGAAGCGCTGCCATTGCCGGAAGGCCCGGTCAGCATCAGCGTCGGCGTGGGTTACCTGCATCCGCCGGCTCTGGCCAGTGCCGATCAGTTGCTGGCAGACGCCGATGCCGGCCTGTATGCCGCCAAGCGGGCTGGCCGCAATCAGGTGATCCTGCATGCGCACGTGCTGGACGACGAGGGCAGCACGCACGGAACGATGGACTGCTGAGCAGCTCTCTGCATGCGATCACACGGGGGACGCGACGGCTTATCGCTGCCGCAACCAGCCGGTCGGATCGAGCAGCCTCAGCCCGACCGGTGACAACGAGCGCTGCCGCAACGGCAGGTTTGCCGCCTGCACGGCCATCGCACAGCGTGCCAGTTGACGGCGCAACGGTGCCAGCGTGTCGTCTTCGCGGGGCCGCGCATGCCGCCATTGTGCGATGCGCAGCAGGCAGACCAGCAGGTCCAGCTCGCTGGCGGCAATGAAGGGAGAGCCGGCCGGCAGCAGATCGATCGGAGCGGCGGGGGTGGCCAGCAGCGGCAGCAGGCCGATGAAGGCGTCGCATCCCTCCTGGCCAAGCCCGAGTCCGCTCAGCTGGGCAAGGCCATCGGCCTGCAGATCGGGGTCGCGCAGCTGCCGTATCGCGCCCAGCAGCGCCTGTTCGCCGCGGCCGAACTGTCGACCGAAGGCGCGGTAGTTGACCCGGGTGGGAAACAACGGGGAACGGGAGGCCATGGTGGCTAGGGCTGTGGGTCGCGGGTTTCCACCAGCACCGGACAGGGCGCGTGGTCGATGGTCCATTGCCCGATCGAGGGTTCGAACAGGCGTTCCAGCCGGGACAGGTGGCGGTGGCCGATGACGATCAGGTCGCACTTCAGGCGCCGGGCCTGCTCGCTGATCACTTCGCCCGGGTCGCCGGAGGGAATCTGCGCGATGGCGTCGACGCCGCGTTCGCACAGCTCGGCCAGGGCTTCGGCCAGCACCGCTTCGGCCCGCGAGCGCTGGCGGGCGGCTTCCGGGTACTCGATGCGGTCGGCTTCGCTGGCATTGGCCGCCAGCGCGAATTCGGGGTCGAGCACGCACAGCAGGTGCAGGCGGCTGTGGGGGCCGGCGATGGCGGCGGCCAGGTCCAGCACGCGTGCGTGCTGGGGGCTACCATCCAGGGCGACCAGCAGGGTATTGAACATGGATGTCTCCTTGGCAGGCCGGGGATGGTCGCCGATGTCACCGCGCGCACCCATGCCGTGCGCGGCAGTCAATGAATGCGTCGAACGCAATCCACCGTGGTTGCAAGTGCCGTAAAGTCATCTGATTTACTGGAGACTCTCATGCCCCTGCCGGACCTGAACCTGTTGCTGGCACTGGACGTGCTGATTGACGAATGCAGCGTGGCCGCCGCCGCGCGCCGGATGAACCTGAGCGCGCCGGCGATGAGCCGTACCCTGGGCCGGGTCCGCACCGCGCTGGGCGACCCGGTGCTGGTTCGTGCCGGCCGCGGTCTGGCGCCCACGCCCCGCGCCCTGCAGCTGCGCGAGCAGGTCCGCGATGTGATCGAGCAGGCCCACCGCGTCTTCAACGCCGGTCGCGAAGTAGACATGCGCGTGCTCGAGCGGACCTTCAGCGTGCGTGCCAATGATGTGTTCGTCGGTGGTTTCGGCGGACGCCTGCGCGAGCTGTTCCGCCAGCAGGCGCCGCGCGCAGTGCTGCGCTTCGTGCCCGAAGGCGATACCGACGACGATGCGATGGCGCAGGGCCGGATCGACCTGTACATCAGCACGGCCGGCAAGCATGCGCCCGATACCAAGGTGCAGAACCTGTTCAGTACCTCGTTCATGGGCGCCGCGCGCGAAGATCATCCGTTGTTCGATGAGGAGATCAGCGCCGAGCGTTTTGCCGCCTGCGACCACATCGCGGTGTCGCGCCGCGGCCTGCCGCGTGGTCCGATCGACGATGATCTGGCCGCGCTGGGCCTGCAGCGGCGGGTGGCGCTGATCAGCCCGACCTTCCACGGCGCGATCTTCGCGGCGGCCGAATCGGACCTGATCCTGCCGCAGATGCCGAGCGTGATGCTGGAGCGGATCGTCAGCATGCGCCTGCCGCTGCGCCTGTTCCCGCTGCCGATCCCGGTGCGGACCGCCGCCATCGTGCAGGCCTGGCATCCACGCCTGGACAACGACGCCGCCCACCAGTGGCTGCGGCGCTCGATCAAGACCATGTGCGAAAGCGCAGGGGAGGCCCCGCGCTGACATCTGCAGGCGTGCGCCTGGCGCACGCCTGGGATGCGGGTTGCGCCATTTTTCGCAGGGTACCGGCTCCCTAGACTGCGCTCCCCGGAGTTTCACTGAGCGCATTCCAATGATCCCCAACATGCCGTGCACTGCACGGATAGGTGCCCGGCGATGAGTACGCCGGCCGCCGCTGTCCCGGCCGCCGCAGCGCCCCGTCCTGCCGCCGCCCCCGGGCTCGATCGCCGCATTCTGGTCGGCCTGTGTGGCGTGCTGCTGGCGGTGCTGGTGTCGGGCTTCAACGAGAACATCACCAAGGTCGCCCTGGCCGACATCCGTGGCGCGATGGGTTTCAGCGTCGACGACGGCAGCTGGATCGTCGCCCTCTACAGCGCGATGTCGGTCAGCGCGATGGCCTTCGCACCGTGGTGTGCCGCCACCTTCTCGCTGCGCCGCTTCGCATTGGCGATGATCGGTGGCTTCATGGTGCTGGGCGTGCTGTGCCCGCTTGCCCCGAACCTGCAGGTGTTCCTGCTGCTGCGCGCGCTGCAGGGTCTGTGCGGTGGCGCGCTGCCGCCGCTGCTGATGAGCGTGGCGCTGCGCTTCCTGCCCCCGGGCACCAAGCTGTATGGCCTGGCCGGCTACGCGCTGACGGCGACGTTCGGCCCAAGCATGGGCACGCCGCTGGCCGCGTTCTGGGTCGAGCAGGTGGGCTGGCACTGGGCGTTCTGGCAGATCGTGCCGTACTGCCTGGCCGCCATGGCGATGGTCGGCTGGGGCCTGCCGCAGGACCCGCTGCGGCTGGAGCGTTTTGCCCAGTTCGATGGCGTCGGCCTGCTGCTGGGCCTGCCGGCGCTGGTGCTGCTGGTGCTGGGCCTGGTGCAGGGCCCGCGGCTGAACTGGTTCGACTCGCCGATGATCACGCTGATGATCGGTGGCGGTGCCGGCCTGATGGTGCTGTTCATGATCAATGAATGGTTCCATCCGCTGCCGTTCTTCAAGCTGCAGCTGCTGGCCAACCGCAATCTCAGCTACTCGCTGGTGACGCTGGGCGGCGTGCTGTTCGTGCTGCTGGCAGTGATCTCGATCCCGTCCGGGTTCCTGGCCAGCGTGCAGGGCTACCGGCCGCTGCAGACCGCACCGATGCTGCTGTGGGTGGCGCTGCCGCAGGTGATCGCGCTGCCGCTGGTGGCGGCGCTGCTGAACATCCGCGCGGTGGACTGCCGCTGGGTGCAGGCCACGGGCCTGGCGATGCTGGCGCTGGCCTGCTGGCTGGGCTCGCACCTGGACGTGGCCTGGATCCGCGACAACTTCCTGTGGGTGCAGCTGCTGCAGGTGTTCGCGCAATCGATGGCGGTGCTGCCGCTGCTGATGCTGGCCACCGGCGGCCTGGCGCCGCAGGACGGCCCGTTCGCCTCGGCCTGGTTCAACACGGTCAAGGGCTTCGCTGCCGTGCTCGCCGGTGGCGTGCTGGATGCCGTCGCCCAGGGCCGCCGTCATTTCCATTCCACCGTGCTGGTCGACCGCCTTGGCGAGCAACCGTGGCTGGCCGATGGCCCGCAGCTGGGCGCGCGCCTGCATGCACAGGTACAGGCGCTGACTTCGGCCGACCTGTACTGGGTGGTCGCACTGGTGGCGCTGGCCTTCATTCCCCTCATTGCCTGGATGCCCACCCGCATCCATCCGCCACGTGCCGTGGCCTGAACCTTTCGCAGGAACCCCCTCATGACGATCAATCGAACCACCCTCAACACTGGTCTGGGCCTGGGCGTGCTGGCCCTGGCCGTCGGCGCGTGGCTGCTGCTGCGCGATGGCGGCCACCAGACCACCAACAATGCGTACGTGGTGGCCGACTACACCCTGGTAGCGCCGAAGATTCCCGGCTTCGTCAGTGCCGTGGAAGTCGAGGACAACCAGTCGGTGAAGGCCGGTGATGTGCTGGCCCGCATCGACGACCGCGACTACCAGGTCGCCCTGCAGGCGGCCCGTGCCGACCTCGCCAATGCCCGTGCACAGCTGGCCAATGCGCAGGCCGCACTGGCCCAGCAGGACTCGTTGATCGCGCAGGCCAGGGCCAGTGTCGATGTCAGCCGTTCCGAACTGACCCTGGCCAGTGCCGACCAGCAGCGTTACCGCGAACTGGCCCGTGACGGCGCCGGTACCGTGCAGAACGCGCAGCAGGCGCAGTCGAAGCAGGCCGTGGCCAGTGCGCATCTGCAGCAGGGCCAGGCCGCGCTGTCGACCGCACGTCAGCGCACCGACATCCTCAGCGCGGGCGTGCAGGCTGCACAGGCGGCGGTGCAGCGTGCGGAAGCCGCGCAGGCACGCGCCGAACTGGATCTGTCGCACACCGTGCTGCGCGCACCGATCGATGGCATGGTCGGTCGCCGCGCAGTGCGCGTGGGTGCCTACCTGACGCCGGGTACGCCGGTGGCTGCGGTGGTACCGCTGAAGCGCGCCTTCGTGGTCGCCAACTTCCAGGAAACGCAGATGACCCGCATGCAGGCCGGCCAGCAGGTCGAACTGAAGGTGGACGTATTCCCGGGCAAGCCGCTGCGCGGGCACATCGACAGCATTGCACCAGCCACCGGCGTCACCTTTGCTGCCGTCGCACCAGAGAACGCCACCGGCAACTTCACCAAGGTGGTGCAGCGCATTCCGGTGAAGATCGTGCTGGAGCCGGGCCAGCCGCTGCTGGACCAGCTGCGTGCCGGCATGTCGGTGGAAGCCAGCGTTGACCTGGGCAGCCGCGCGCGCGCGCAGAGCGTGCAGCACAGTCCGGGCCACAAGAGCGGGGAGGGCGCATGAGCGCAGTCACCGTGTTCCGCACCTTCGTTGCGACCAGCCTGTGCACGGCCCTGGCTGCCTGCACGATGGGTCCGGACTTCGTACGCCCGCAGGCGGAACTGCCCAGCCACTGGCAGGGTGAGGCCGTCGCCGGCAACGCCATCGACCAGGACGCGGCCTGGTGGGCCGGTTTCGACGATCCGCTGCTGGGGCAGCTGGCCAACCAGGTGCTGGCGGCCAACCTGGACCTGCAGCTGGCGGCCAACCGCGTGCAGCAGAGCCGTGCTGCACGCGGCATCACCGGCGCCGATCGCCTGCCCAGCGTCAGCGCGAGCGCCAGTGGCGTGCGTGCACGCAACAGCGAGGTGGGCCTGAATGATCCGTCCGGCAACGGCGGCCGTGATGACTACGGGCTGTTCCAGGCCGGTATCGGCCTGAGCTGGGAACTGGACCTGTGGGGCCGCGTGCGGCGCCAGGTGGAAGCGGCCGAAGCGCGCGTGCAGATGGCCGAGGATGATGCACATGCAGCGCGCATCGCGCTGCTGGCGGAAACCGCGCGTGATTATCTGCAGCTGCGCGCGACGCGGCAGCTGCTGGCGATCACCGAGGACAACCTCAGCATCGCCCACGACATCAAACGCCTGACCGAAGCACGCCAACGCCAGGGTGTGGCCAGCACGCTGCAGGTGTCCAGCGCGGCCGCGCAGGTGGCATCGCTGCAGGCACGCATCGCGCCGTTGCGGCATCGCGAATCGCAGCTGCGCAATGCGCTGGCGTTCCTGCTGGCGCAGCCGCCGCAGGCGCTGGACGCGCAGCTGCAGGATGCACGCCGTGACTGGCCGGCGTTGCCGGCCGTAGCGATGGGGCTGCCCAGTGAACTGGCCGAGCGTCGCCCGGACATCCGTCGTGCCGAAGCGGCACTGCATGCGGCAACGGCAGGCATCGGCGTGGCCAAGGCCAGTTTCCTGCCGCGCATCACCTTGAATGGCGACGCCGGCTTCCAGGCCAAGCAGCTCGATGATCTGGATGGCTGGAACGCGCACCGTTTCAGCATCGGTCCGTCGATCAGCCTGCCGATCTTCCAGGGCGGACGGCTGAAGGCCAATCTCGCGCTGAGCAGGCTGCAGCAGCAACAGTCGGCCCTGCAGTTCCGCCGTACCGTGCTGCAGGCATGGCACGAAGTGGATGACGCCATGGATGGCTACAGTGCCGAGCAGCAGCGCACGGTGCAGCTGCACGTGGCAGTGGATGAGAGCGAGACGGCACTGGGGGCGGCGCGCCGGCAGTACCAGGCCGGCGTGGTCGACATGCTGGACGTGCTGACCACCCAGCGCATCGCACTGGACAACCAGGCCGCGCTGGCCAACAGCCAGGCCACCGCCGCGATCGCGCGTGTAGAGCTGTACCGCGCGCTGGGTGGAGGCTGGTAGTGCCGGCCGCTGGCCGGCACCTTCATGGATGTTGCGGATGCCGGCCAGCGGCCGGCACTACCTCGCGTCCCGGTAGTTGCCAACCAAGGTTGGCAACTACCAGGGCAGGGCCTCAACGCACGTCGCGCAGTTCCCAGTGGCTGCCGGCCAGCAGGCGCAGGCGCTGCTTGAACACGTCGCTGTCGATGCGGGTGGTGGCGACCAGGTTGATGCGCAGGTCCTTCTGCTCGCCGGTCACGGTGGCCTCCGGATCGGTCACGCCCCACTGCGGTTCCACCGCGTCCGGGTCGGGCTGCTTGGCCTTCCAGCGCTCGAACAGCGTGCCGCTGCGCAGGGCGTCCTGCAGCTCTTCGGCGAAACCGGCGGCGCCCTGCGAGTGGAAGGACAGGTCAGGGTCATTGCCACGGGCCTTGGACGGGTCGGGCAGGCTGATGTGGTACTGCGCAGGCATGGAGTTCTCCTTGAAGTGCGGCAAGACTGGCACAACCGCAGTGGAATCGATGTGCAGATTCCGGCCGTGGCCAGCGCTCATTCGAACCGATGCGGCCCATCGGCGAAGCCTACGGTGACCGCGCCCTTGCCGACGTTGACCATGCCGGTCAGGCTCATCACCGATTCGTACACGGTCACGCCATGGGTGGCGCAGACCTCTTTCAGCTGTGCGTAGCCGGGCAGGGCACGCAGCTCGTCCAGTTCTCCGCCGTAGCTGACGCACACCGTCGGCGTCATCAGTCCGGCACGTACGCGCTGGCCGACCACCGCGAACAGCTTCTGCACGGCATTGTCGAAGCCCTTGATCTTGGCTACCGGCCCGGTTTCGCCGCGGTAGCCGTGCAGCACCGGCTTGATGTCCAGCGCGCTGCCCAGCGCCGCACTGAGCAGGCCGACACTGCGGTCGCCCTTGTGCCGTGCGCGCGCACGCATGTAGTACAGGTCACGGGTGACCATGTAGCCGTGCACGTTGCCGGCCAGTTCCTCCAGCCGCTCGCGGATCTGCTGCACGCTGGCGTTGCTCTCGCGCAGGCGCACGGCTTCCACCGCCGTAACCGCCTGCGCGGCGAACAGGTTCTGGGTATCGAGCACGCGCAGCGCGAACGGTGAGTTGTAGCCTGCCGCCTGGCGCACCGGCTTGTAGTCGTTGAGGATGGCGAAGCTGGCCTGCAGTGCGTTGTCGTGGATCGGGCTGCGGGTCTTGGTGATGGTCATGCAGAACACGTGGTCGTAATCGATCACCAGCTGCTGCAGGAACAGGTCGCGGATCTGGGCGACACTGAAGGGAATGGTTTCCGCCTCGGCGCCGTGTTCGGCCACGTGCGCGTGCAGGAAGCTCAGCGTGGCCTGCTCATCGCGGTGATCGGCCAGCACGGCTTCGCCGATGCGGACGGTGATCGGCAGCAGCACGATGTTGTGCTCGGCAATGAAGTCCTGCGGCAGGTCGCAGGCCGAGTCGACGACGATTCCGATGCGCATCCGCGGCTCCCCCTCCAGGGCGGTTGTAGGTTCGGAAACGTGAAATCTATCTCAAAACCAGAGCCCGCGCCCGAGGGAAACGCGCCACCCCTGTTCAGCTATCGCGCTGCACCGCCACCGGCAGGCTGTCCAGGCGTTGCCATCCGGGCTGCTGCAGCAGGGCAGGATCGGCCAGCACGGCCGCCATCAGCGGATGGGCGTCGTTGCCCCAGAACAGTTCCTGGTCGATGGCCAGGGTTGGGACCCCGAACACCCCGGCGCCGATTGCGGCCTCGGTGTTGCGCCGCAACTGTTCCTTGACCGCCGGGGCGGCGATGGCGCTGGCGACATCCTCGATGCCCAGCTGCGCACCTGGTTCGCGCAGGGCTTCGGCGCTGTCACCGGCATGGCCGTCGCGCCAGATCCAGTCGAACAGCACGTCCACCGCCTGTGCGCTGGCTCCGGCGGCCAGGCACAGGCGTAGCGCCGACAACGGATTGAACGGATGGCCGGGCGGGAAGCGCATCGGCGTGCCCTCGGCCTGCGCGGTCCATTGCAGCTGGCGGTAGATGAAACGGCGCTTGGCCGGAATCTCGGCCGGCCCGAGATTGCCCAGGTGATGCAGCACCGCGCCGAAGGCGATCGGCACGGTCTGGATCTGCGCGAACTGCGGCAACTGTTTCAGCTTCTGCCAGTGCAGGTAGGAGTAGGGCGAGACGAAGTCGAAGTACCAGCGCAGGGTGGCCATGGTGGTGTCCTTCAATGCGGTCAGGGCTGCGCATTGCGCTGCAGGTAGCGATCACGCAGGTCGGTCTGGCGCGAGCGCATCGGCATCGCACGGCCGCCCAGCCAGACCTGTTCGGCATAGTGCGCCACGTCCAGCGGGTCGCCTTCCCACAGCACCAGGTCGGCGCGCTTGCCGGGCTCGATGCTGCCGATCTGGTCGGCCACGCCGAACGCCTGTGCGGGTACCCGGGTCAGCCCGGCCAGACCGTCAGCCCAGGGCAGGCCGTTGGCCACTGCATTGCCAGCCAGCTGGCGCATCTTGCGCGCATTGTGGGTGGCGTCGCCGCGCTGCACGAAAGAAACCGCCACGCCGGCACGCTGCAGGCGCGCGGCGTTTTCCAGGGTGGCACCGAGCTGATCGAAGCTGGCCGGCAGGTTGGCCAGCACGTCGACGAATACCGGCACGTGCGCAGCGGCCAGCTCCGGCGCGACCTGCCAGGCTTCGCTGGCACCGGCAATGGCGATCTTTACCTTCTCGCGTGTGGCCCAGCGCAGCAGCTGGCGGATGTCCGAGGCACGATCCACCTCCACCACGATGCGGCCCTGGCCGGCCAGGTAGCGACTGAGCGTACGGCGCCCGGCCGGGGTCAACAGCGCGTGCGGAGAATCCACAGCAACCTGGCCGCGTGCTTCGTCGACCATCTGTTGCAGCAGCATCCATTGCGCGGCGCGCGAATGGCCGGTCAGTTCGGAGGCGGCCGCGCCGATGCGCAGGAACAGGGCACGCGGGCCGATCGGGTCGGCGCTGCCGTCCAGCCGCATTACGCCGCCCTGGCCGGCCACGAAACCACCACCAGTGGCTGCCCCCAATGCAGTGAAGCCGATGCCTTCCAGGCGCGTGACCGGAATCAGCACCGAGGCCGGGTTGTAGGCGAGGGTGACGTCGAATTCCGGGCGCAGCGGCTGCTCACCGAGCTTCAACGAACTGTCCACCGTGCTCGATTCACCCGAGACCTCTTCGATGCCGGTTTCGGTGATGCCACCGAACAGGGCCGGGGTCAGCGGTCCGCCATTGGCTTCGACCACGGTCGCCCCGGCCGGCGCGGACAGGCCGGGGCCGACCGCGCGGATGATGCCACCCTGGACCAGCACATCGGCGTTGTGCAGGCTGCCGCGTGCGCTGGCCGTGTGCACCGTTGCGTTGCGCACCAGCAGGTCCTGTGCCTGTGCGGATGCGGAGATGCAGGCCAGCACCATGACAGTAGCGCCGAACCATGCTCGGCTGCCCTTCGCGGCAGACTGCGCCAACTGCTTGAGCACCATCATCAACGCACCTCCTGGCCAAGCTGGAAATCAGAACGCGGCGTCGCTGCCGGTGCACTGCGGTCGTACAACCTGCGGCCATCAATGAAGACCTGCTCGGCCAGCGCATACGAACTGAAGGGGTTGCCGTTCCAGACCACCACGTCGGCCATCTTGCCGGCCTCCAGGGTGCCGGTCTGGCCTTCAATGCCCAGCGCCTTGGCGGCGTTGGCGGTCATCCAGGTGATGGCGTGTTCGGGCGTGATCTCCGGCATGCGCGCGCGGCGCGCGGACGCCATCACCTTGGCTGCTTCCTGGTTCAGGCGCTGGATGCCCTCGGGTGAATCGGAGTGGACGATGGCGCAGCTGTTCTTCGGCCGGTCGACCAGCGCGATGTTCTCCGGAATGCCGTCGAAGGCTTCCATCTTGAAGCCCCACCAGTCGGCCCACAGCGCACCGCAGACGCCGTCGGCGGCCAGCCTGTCGGCCAGCTTGTAGGCCTCCACGCCGTGGTGGAAGGCGGCTACCTTGAAGCCGAATTCCTTGGCCAGATCGAGCATGGTGGCCATCTCGTCGGCGCGGTAGCAGTGGATGTGCACGCGGATGTCGCCTTCGATCGCGCCGGCCAGCGTGTCCAGCTTGAGATCGCGCTTGCCGCCGGCATCACCGGCGCTGTCGCCCTTGTCGCTGCCGAACCAGCTCTTGCGCTTGGCCGGCTTGGGTTTGTTCTTGGCGATGTAGTCGGCGGCATCGATGAAGGCGGCACGATAGCCGGCCACGTTGCCCATGCGCGTGGCCGGGGTCACGCCCTTGCCCTCGCCATAGACCCGCTTGGGGTTCTCGCCGCAGGCCATTTTCAGGCCCCACGGCGCACCGGGGAACTTCATCGCCTGGTAGGTGATGGCCGGGACGTTCTTCAGCGTCACGCCGCGGCCACCGACAAGGTTGGCCGAGCCCGGCAGCACCTGCATGCTGGTCACGCCGCCGGCCAGCGCGGTGGCGAAGCCCGGGTCCTGCGGCCACACCGAGTGTTCGGCCCAGACGTTGGCGGTGACCGGTGCGGTCATCTCGTTGCCGTCGCTGTGCGCACCGACACCCGGGCTGGGATACACGCCCAGGTGCGAATGCACGTCGATCAGGCCCGGAGTGACCCACTTGCCCTGTGCATCAATGCGGGTGACGCCGGCATCGGCCTGCAGCTGGCGGCCGACGGCAACGATGCGGCCGTCGCGCAGCAGCACATCGGCGTTGTCCAGGCGCTGGCCGGTACCGGTCAGCACGGTGGCGTTGTGGATCAGTACCGGCGCATCGGGATGGGCCTGGTAGGTGCTGGGGTAGGGATCGGCGACAAAGCGCGAGGCGCCCACCGCCGGAGCCGTACTCAATGAAAGCAGCGCCAGGACCACCCCGGCGCGCAACAACGTCGATGCCATGCAGTTCCCCTTGCAACCTGGTCCAACCGCCGACGCTAGCCCGGTGGCGGCGGGCTTGCCAAGTGACCTTCTTCACAGGACGGTCGACGGCGGCTCGACTGCACCGGCCGGGTGGCCGAAAATACCCGGTCCCCCGCCGTACCGGACCGCCCATGAAAAGCAAGCAGGAAATCGTCGACAACTGGCTGCCCCGGTATACCGGCGTGCCTCTGGACCAGTTCGGCCAGCACATCCTGCTGACCAACTTCGGCGGCTACCTGCATACCTTTTCCGAGCTGACCGGTGCGCCGGTCATCGGCCTGGACCGGCCGATGGCAAGCGCCACGATCGACGGCATCACCATGATCAACTTCGGCATGGGCAGCCCCAATGCCGCGATCATCATGGACCTGCTGTCGGCGGTGATGCCCAAGGCGGTGCTGTTCCTGGGCAAGTGCGGCGGCCTCAAGCGCAAGAACCAGCTGGGCGACCTGGTGCTGCCGATCGCTGCGATCCGTGGTGAGGGTACCTCGGGTGACTACCTGCCGCCGGAAGTGCCGGCGTTGCCGGCGTTCGCGCTGCAGCGTGCGGTCTCGACCATGATCCGCGACCTCGGCCACGACTACTGGACCGGTACCGTCTACACCACCAACCGCCGGGTCTGGGAACACGACGAGGCCTTCAAGGAGCGGCTGCGGGCGATGCGCTGCATGGCCATCGACATGGAAACCGCCACCGTGTTCGCCGCCGGCTTCGCCAACCACATCCCCAGCGGTGCGCTGCTGCTGGTGTCGGACCAGCCGATGATCCCCGATGGGGTCAAGACCGAAGCCTCCGATGCCAAGGTCAGCTCCCAGTTCGTGGAAAACCATATCCAGATCGGTATCGAGGCGCTTAAGCTTATCCGGCGCAACGGCAAGTCGGTCCGCCACCTGCGCTTCGACGAATGATGATGATGGCCTGGCGCGGCGCGCCGGCCCTGGGGAGTAGGTGATGGACGTTGCCGCGCATGTGGTGGAATTCTGGAAGGAGGCGGGCCCTGCGAAGTGGTTCGCCCGCGACGACGCGTTCGACGCGCAGTTCCGCCAGTTGTTTCTGGATGAGCATTTCGCCGCCGCTTCGCGCGCGCGCGAACATTGGCTGGGCAGTGCCGAAGGGGCGCTGGCCCTGATGCTGCTGCTCGACCAGTTCCCGCGCAACTGCTTCCGGGGTACTGCCCATTCCTACGCCACCGATGGCCTGGCCCGGCATTACGCCATGCGCGCCATCGAGGAAGGCCTGGACCTGCAGCTGGTGCCGAAGCTGCGCGCCTTCATCTACCTGCCGTTCGAGCACTCCGAGGATCCGCTGGACCAGGACCGCTCGGTGGCGATGTTCGACGTGCTGGGTGACAAGGAATACCTGCAGTACGCCGAACTGCACCGCGACATCATCCGCCGCTTCGGTCGTTTCCCGCATCGCAATGCCGTGCTCGGTCGCTTCCCCACGGCGGAAGAACTGGATTACCTGGCCGAAGGCGGGTTCGCCGGCTAAGAAAAAGGGGACGGAGGGGATTAAGTCGTTTGTGCCATAAACGACTTAATCCCCTCCGTCCCCTTTTTCAGTGCCGATCAGTACTTCGGCACGCCGTTGTCCACCTCTTCCGACCAGGCGTTGATGCCGCCGGTGACGTTGAACACCTTGGTGAAGCCCAGTGCACGGAACTGCTCGGCAGCCTGTGCGCTGCGGCCGCCGTGGTGGCACATGAAGGCCAGTGCGGTGTCCTTCGGCAGGGCCTCCAGCTGCGCACGGCCGTTTCCGTCGAAACTCTTGAACGGCACGCCCACGGCAGCGATCTCGCGCTCCTCGGCCGGGCGCACGTCCACCAGGGTGATGTTGCCGGCACGCACCAGGTCATCGGCATCACGCACGCTGATTTCCTGCACCGGCTTGGGTGCGTTCGGATTGTCGATGGCCAGGCCCTTGCCGCGGATGTCGTCCACCCAGTCGATGGTGATGCCGTTGGCGCGACGCGCGCTGGCCAGGTCGAACTGCACGCGCAGGCCGTTGGACTCGGCAGCGATCGCGCCTTCGTCGTGCGGGGCCAGCTGGAAGTTCGGCTGGAAACCGGCGTCGATGCTCAGCTGCAGGGCAGCGCCCGGGGCATCGGCCAGCGCGCCCTTGAGCATTTCCACGGCGGCCGGGGTCACGGTGATGCTCGGCGGGGTGCGGTCCGGTGCGGCCAGGCCCAGCACGCTGCTCAGCTCGCCGCTGGCGGCCATCTGCAGCACGATGTCGCTGCCACCGACCAGTTCGCCGTCGATGTACAGCTGCGGGATGGTCGGCCAGTCGCCGTAGGCCTTGATGCCTTCACGGATTTCCTGGTCGGCCAGCACGTTGACGTGGGCGAACTCGACGCCGAGATCCTGCAGGGCGCCCACGGCCTTGGCCGAGAAACCGCACTGCGGCATCGACGGCTGGCCCTTCATGAACAGCACGACGCGGTTGGCGTTGAGGATGGATTCGATGCGCGAACGCAGGGCGGGATCGAGGGACATGGACGTCGGGTTTCCGGGAATTCGAATCATCAATTCTACCCCTCATGGCATCATGGGGGATGAGCAACGCAGGAACATTGCATCGCATCCCGACCCGGCCCTGGCGCTGGCTGCCCTGGCTGGTGGCGTCGCAGTTGGCCGTGATCCTGGTATGGGTGCTGGCAGGCTGGCACTGGGGCCTGCCGCTGATGGTGGCCAGCCACGCGCTGTTCATGGTGCCGATATTCCTGCCCAACAGCCGCTTCTACGCACCGGTGCTGAGCCGGTTGCCAGAGGCCGGCAACAGCGTCTGGCTGACGATCGATGACGGCCCCGGCCCGGAAACCCGCGCCGTGCTCGACCTGCTGGACCGCCACCAGGCGCGCGCCACCTTCTTCCTGGTGGGGGAACGTGCGCTGGCACAGCCGGAACTGGTGCAGGAGATCCTGCGCCGCGGCCACGACCTGGGCAACCACAGCCACAGCCACCCACAGGCGCGCTTCTGGCGTCTGGGCCCGGCGGCGATGCGGGCCGAGATCGAGGGCTGCCAGCATGCACTGCAGGCCCTGAGCGGGCATCCGGTGCGCTGGTACCGCTCGGTGGTGGGCATGACCAATCCGTTCGTGGCACCGGTGTTGAAGGCGCTGGGCCTGGTGCGCGTGGGCTGGAGTGCCCGGGGCTACGACGGCGTCGGCTGCACGCCGGAGGGCGTGCTGTCGCGGCTGCTGCCTGACCTGCAACCCGGCGCCATCGTGCTGCTGCATGAGGGCGCCGCCCACGGTCACAATCGGGTGATCATCGAACGCGTGCTGCAGGCGCTGGACGAGCGGGGGCTGAAGGCGCGGCTGCCGGTCCTGTAAACCAGGCTTCTGGCCGCTTGGGGCAGCCGGGCGTGGGCTCGCCCCTACAGGAATGGTCGCGAGGCCATCCACGCATGGCGTGGATCTACCGCAACAGCACAGCCGAGCCTGGGTTCGGTCCTACAACGCGGGGCGTTTGGCCACCAGCAGCCAGCTGTTGAAGGGGGTACGCCCGTGCAGCGGGCGGGGTGCGGTCACCTGCAATCCAGCTTCGGCAAGCGTTGTCTGCAATACCTGCGGATCGGGGTAGTGGCGTGGTCGCGTGCCCATCCAGCCGATCAGCCAGGCCAGCCGGTCCGCCACCCGCGTGGTGCGGTCGCGGCCATCGCCGGTGGCCAGCGGCGTGCGCAGCAGCAGGCAGCTGCCGCGGGCCACCTGAGCGCTGGCCGCGCGCAGCAGTGCCTGCTGTGGGCCCGCGTCCAGGTACTGCAGTACGTCCAGCAGCAGGACGTGCCCGGCCTGCGCCGGCAGCGGCGCCTGCACATCCACGCAATCGAAGCGCACGTCATGCAGGTCGGCGGCAGCACGCTTCGCGCGGGTGATCTTGCCGGCATCCACGTCCACGCCAAGGTAGCGCTGGGTACCGCCGCGCTGGCGCAGTACATGGGCGAACAGGCCCAGCCCGCAGCCCAGGTCCAGCACCGGCTGCCCATCGTCAGGCAGATGCTGCAGCACGCCGTCGTACAGCGGATCGCTGCCGAGCTTGCCGCGGGTGTAGTAGTAGTCGCGGCGGCTGCCCCAGGCCTGCGCCGGGCGGAAGGCCTCGGCAATCAAGCGGGCCTGCGGGGCCGTCAGGGGAGTGCAGGGCAGGGGCGGGCCGTTCCGTGGCGTGCCGTCCATCGCCTCAGTCCGTGCCGCCAAGCAGGTGCGCGGCCACCGGAAGGGCGCGTGCGCTCCACAGCGCGTACATCCGCGCCGAAGGGTGCAGGCCATCCTCGGCGATCATCGTCGGGTCTTCGCCCTGTGCGCGGCTGATATCGGTGATGTCGACGAAGGCCACGCCCTGCTGGGTGCTGATCACCTCGGCTGCCGCGTTGAACTCGTCGGTCTCGATCTCGATCGCGGCCAGGTCGCGGCCACTGCCTGCGCCGAACGGGGTCGCGCCCCAATCGGGGAAGGACAGCACCAGCACGCGTCCGGCATCACCGCCAGCGAAGCCGATCGCCCGCTGCAGAAGCACCTGGAACTGGCTGCGGTATTCGTCCAGCGGACGCCCGCGGTACTGGTTGTTGACGCCGATCAGCAGGCTGACGAAATCGAACGGCCCCTGCGGCGCAGCCGCATCGATGCCCGCATCGAGTTCGTCGGTGGTCCAGCCGGTGGTGGCGATGGTCTGCGGATCGGACAGCTCAATGCCCTGCGCACGCAGCGTGGCGGCCAGCTGGTGCGGCCAGCGGCCTTCGACTGCAACCGCTTCACCGATGGTGTACGAATCGCCCAGCGCCAGGTAGGACAGCGCCACGCTCAGGCCACCGAGCGGCGCGGCTTCAGCGGCACGACCTTGGTCGCGTCCTCGGCACGTCGCGCCAGCACGCGGTCGATGCGCGCGAACACATCGCGCATCACCGAGGCCTCCGGCATCAGGGTCACGCGGAAATGATGGCGGTAGGGCACGTTGAAGCTCGAGCCCGGCACCACCAGCACGCCTTCGTTGTTCATCAGGTCCAGCGCGAAGTTGTGGTCGTCGAAGCCCTTCGCAGCGGCGCCGACCACGGCCGGGAACGCGTACAGCGCGCCGGCCGGTGCGACCAGCGAGAGGTGCTCGCTGGCTTCGCAGGCCTCGATGACCGCGCGGCGGGTTTCATACAGGCGGCCGCCCGGCGTGCACAGTTCGGAAATGGTGTCCGGACCGTTCACCGCGGCCTCGATGGCGTACTGGCCCGGCACGTTGGCGCACAGGCGCAGCGCGCCCAACAGGTCCAGTGACGCGCGGAAGTCACCCAGGCGGGCATCGTCGCCGCTGAGGTGGGCCCAGCCCACGCGCCAGCCGCAGGCGCGGTGCACCTTGCTCAGGCCGCTGAAGGTCAGGCACGGATGATCACCGGCCAGCGGCGCGACCGGCTGGAACACCGCGTCGTCGTACAGGATCTGGTCGTAGATCTCGTCGACCAGCAGCAACAGGTTGTGGCGGCGTGCGATCTCGACCACGCGCTCCAGCAGTTCGCGCGGGTAGCTGGCGCCGCTGGGGTTGTTCGGATTGATCAGCACGATGGCGCGGGTGCGCGAGGACACCAGCGTCTCGATCTCGCTCGGGTCCGGCTGGAAGCCGTTCTCCGGTGCGCAGCGGTAGTACACCGGACGGCCATCGTTGAGGATGGTCGAGGCCGACCACAGCGGGTAGTCGGGCGAGGGCACCAGCACTTCATCGCCCGGGTTGAGCAGCGCACGCAGCGACAGGTCGATCAGCTCGCTGACGCCATTGCCGAGGAAGACGCGGTCCGGGTGCGCATCGGGCGCGCCACGACGGGCGTAGTAGCTGGCGATGGCTTCGCGCGCCACCGGTAGGCCCTGCTGGTGCGTGTACGGGTCGGTGCGGCCCATGTCGTCAGCGATCGCACGCTGCAGGTGCTCCGGCGCGCGGAAGCCGAAAGCGCCCGGATTGCCGATGTTGAGCTTGATCAGCTTGCGGCCCTGCGCCTCCAGCTCCCGGGCTCGCCGCGCCAGTTCTCCGCGGATTTCGTAGCGCACTTCGGAAAGGCGCTCGCGGATGGCCAGGGGCTTGGGCGAGTTGGTGGACATGGGAGCTGGGCCGTCAAAAGGCATGGGGCTTCCATCCTACCGGAATTGCTGCAATGCATGGCAAGGGCGCGGGGCCCGTCATTGCTGGGCTGGCAGGGCGCCGGCACAGGTAGAATGGCGGCGATGACCCAGACCCCCGATTTCATCGCCCTGCAGACCATTGGCTGGCCCTGGCCGGGCCCGGCGCAGCAGGCCGACTGGCAGGCCGCGATGGCCGCACATCCGCAGGCCCGCCCGGCACGGGTGATCGAACAGCACCGCACCCACTACGTGGTGGCCGATGGCCCGGATGCGTCGATCAAGGCCGAGTCGCTGCCGGAATGGCAGCGCCCGCGCTTCCCCAGCCATGAACGGCCGGCGGTGGGTGACTGGGTGCTGCTCGATGGCATCCGCATCGTCGCCCTGCTGCCGCGTCGTACCGCGATCAAGCGTGGTGCTGCCGGCGAGCATTACCACCAGCAGGTGATCGCAGCCAACATCGATACGGTGTTCATCGTCTGCGGCCTGGATGCCGACTTCAATCCGAGGCGCATCGAGCGCTACCTGCTGCTGGTCGGCGGTGGCGGTGCCGAACCGGTGGTGGTGCTGACCAAGGCTGACCAGACCGAGTACAGCGAAGACGCGCTGGCGGTGCTGGAAGAGCTGGAGATGCAGGGTATCGCCCTGCATGCGATCAATGGCCTGGATGCCGACAGCGTGGCGGTGCTGCAACCGTGGCTGGGCCCGGGTCGCACGGTGGTGCTGGTGGGCTCGTCCGGTGCCGGCAAATCCACGCTGACCAACACCCTGCTGGGCGAGCAGCGGATGAAGACCAACGCGGTGCGCGCCAACGATTCGCGCGGACGCCACACCACCACGCACCGCGCACTGATGCCGCTGCCGACCGGCGCCTGCCTGATCGACACTCCCGGCATGCGCGAGCTGAAGCCGACCGGTGAAGAGACGCTGTCCGAAGGCGGCTTCGCCGATATCGAAGCGCTGGCCGCACAGTGCCGTTTCAACGACTGCAAGCACCAGCAGGAACCGGGCTGTGCCGTACGCGCAGCGATCGACGCAGGTGAGATCGAAGAGAGCCGGCTGCTCAACTACTTCAAGCTGAAGGAAGAAGTGGCCGCCGCCGCCGCCAAGCTGGCGGTCCGCCAGGCCGAGACCGCGCAGGAGCGTGGCGGCAAGAAGGGCAAGGGCCAGCAGTTTCGCCCGGCCGGCAAGCCGCGTAGGCGCTGATCGGTACCGCGGGGTCGGATCCCATTGCACCGCAATGGGCGCTGATCTGCGCAATGAATCCCGCCTCTGCCCGCGCCTGGCAGGTGCAGGAAACCTGCTTCTGGTAGGTGCCAACCTTGGTTGGCACGGACGTGTCCGAAGCCCGCCTTCGGCGGATGCCAACCAAGATTGGCACCTACCAACGCGCGGGCAGGGCGCTATAGTCCGCGCATGGAACCGACTGCGACGCTGGACCGTGACGTGGCCCACCATGCAGCGCTCGATGCGCGCCTGGTCGAGGCCGTGGGAGGCATCCGCCTGCTGGGCCTGACCAGTTGGCCGGCAACGGTGCAGGCACCGTTCCTGGACAGCGTGGCACGTGGTCAGCCGGTGCTGCCGAAGGTGGATTACCCACGGCTGGACTTCAGCGAAGAACGTCGCGCGCTGGCCGCGATCGCCGCCGACTGCGACGACAGCCACCCACTGGGCCACTACGTGCGGCAGTCGGCGCAGAGCTGGGATCTGGCCGCGCAACTGCTGGAAGGGCTGGGCACCGCCGCCGTCGATACCTGTTCGGTGCAGCTGTTCGGCGCGCCGGAGCAGCCGCTGCCGGGCAATGGCCCGAGCACGCGCGAAGCGGCGCGCCACTTCATCCAGATTGCCGCCGAACTGGACCACGAACTGCTGGCGCCGGAAGAGCAGGTGCCGGTCTCGGCCATCGCGCTGCAGCTGCAGCTGCAGAACGACCTGGATGCCTTCTTCGAATCGCGCATCATCCAGGTGCAGCTCGACCCGGAACTGGTGTCCAAGGCGGCTGCCGGTCCGACCCGTATCCGACTGCGCACCAGTGCCCGCTTCAGTGCCTACGACCGCGCGCAGCTGTTCCACCACGAAGCGCTGGTGCATTCGCTGACCGCATTGAACGGCCGCGAACAACCGGTGCTGCCGAGCCTGGCATTGTCCTCGCCACGGGTGACCGCCACCCAGGAAGGTCTGGCCACCTTCGCCGAGCAGATCACCGGCAGCATCGACATCGAGCGACTCAAGCGCATCAGCCTTCGTACCGAAGCGATTGCGATGGCACGCGAAGGCGCCGATTTCATCGAAGTGTTCCGCTATTTCTGCGATGCGGGGCAGAACGCAGAGGAGAGTTTCGCCTCGGCACAGCGCGTGTTCCGCGGCGTGCCGCCGAGTGGCGGCCTGGCCTTCACCAAGGACACGGTGTACCTGCGCGGCCTGGTGTCGGTGCACACCTTCTTCCGCCACATGCTGGCCGAGGACCGCCTGCAGGTCTGCCGCTGGTTGTTCGCCGGCAAGATGAGCCTGACCGATGCGATCGCGTTCGCGCCGTTGTTCGAGGCGGGGGTGCTGAAGCCTCCGCGCTGGCTGCCGCACTGGGTGAGCCGGGCGAATGGCCTGGCCGGGATGCTGGCGTTCTCGCTGTTTGCCAACCGGATACGGATGGACCAGCTGGCGCCGGAATGAAAGGCGTTGGCGGATTCTCCAGCGCCTGCCTGCTATCGGTGGGGAGGAGGCGGGGCACCCTGGCCAGGACACGCAAAAACCCCTCCATGGTGCTCGATGGCGCCATCCATGGCGCCAACGGTCCTGGCCAGGGTGCCCCGCCTCCTCCAGATAGTTTTCTGCGGGCGCGGCAGCAGGTCCACCAGAGGAATTGCGCTTGAAGAGCTTGAAAAGCAAAGCGCCGGGCAATGCCCGGCGCTTTGCTTTTGCTCTTGCTTTCCATTGCCTCCGCGCCGGCGCAGTGAATTGTCGAGCGCGGGTAGGCAGGCCCATGCAGGACCGTTGGCGCCATGGGCCCGAGGCATGCCTCGGGCGGGTTGGGCAGGACGCCCAACCCCGGTCTTGCCGTGTGCGCAGGACAGCGCACACGGCAAGGCGCCATCGAGCCCCCAAGGGTGAGGGCGCTTTGCTTGCGAAGCACTGCTTCGCAAGCGCCCGAACGCACAGCCGCCAGCGGCTGGGCCGGACCGTGGAGCGGGGTTTACGGCGTGTCCTGCATGGGCCTGCCTACCCACGCCATGCAGGAACAATCAACGCGCCGCAGCGCCCGCTTTCGATTTAGAACTCCGCCGCCAACGTCATGAACAACTGTCGCGGCGCGCTTGCATGGATCGCATAACGCGTGCCCTTCGGATCAGTCGGTGCGAACGAACTCAGCTGGCCGGCATAGCGCTTGTTGGTCAGGTTGGTCGCGTTCAACGACACCCGCACGTTGCGCAGGCCCAGGCCGGGGCCGAAGTCGTAGCCCGCACCGGCGTCGAAGGTGGTCACGCCCGGCACCGACTGGTCGTTGGTGTAGGTGTAGTAGCGCTTGCCGGTGTACTTGGCACGCAGGCTGGCGAAGAAGCCATCGCGGTTCCAGCTGATCTCACTGGAGGCCATGCGCTGCGGCGTATCCACCGTGATCTTGCCGGCCACCGGAACGATGGCGCCGCCCGAGGTGTAGTCATCCTCGTAGGTGGTCTTGTTCCAGGACAGCGCGTTGTACCACTGCAGGCCGTCGATCGGCTTGAGGATGAAGGTCAGTTCCGCGCCGTAGCTCTTCACCGAACCGACGTTGATGAAGCGCGTCACGCACTCCGGACGCGTGCCGACTTCGATGCTCGAGCACGGGTTCAACGACAGCAGGCGGTTGTCGAACTTCACGTTGTAACCCGCGATCGACGCCTGGTACTTCTCGCCGAAGGTACGGAAGCCGGCTTCAAGGCTCTTGGATTTCTCCGGCTCCAAGCCAGCGCTGGCCGCGAACGATTCCGGCGACACCTGCAGCGGGCCGCCGCTGCCACCGCCGACGAAGGCGGCGATGTTTTCGGCGTACGAGGCGAACAGCTCGTTGTTGGCGTTGAGCTTGAAGCCCAGGCCCACCTGCGGCAGCACCGATTCCTTGGCGGTCAGCGTGCCCGAGGCGATGCTGGTTTCCACGCCCGGCTGGGCGGTGGCACGCATGCGGGTGTTCGGGCTCTTGATGCCCACGTCCACGGTCAGGCGCTGGTCCAGGAAGCGCATGCGGTCCTGCACGTAGAACTGGCGCGTGCGGATGTCGAAGTCCTGGTTGAACAGCAGGCGATCAGGGTTCTTCAGGTACAGGTCGTCCAGGAACGGGCCACTGATGTAGTAGAAGTTGCGCGAGACGTTGTGGTCGTTCTGCTCGTACCACAGGCCGGCTTCCAGTTCGTGGATGCCCACCGTCCACGACAATGCGGCGGTCAGGCCATCGCGGTTGATCGTGTAGTTGGTGCTGCGGATCGAGATCGGCAGCATCCTGTCGGTGCCCGGGTAGGATGGCTGGCCCGGTGCCCACCAGTGGCCCTGGCCACGGTTGTCGTGGTGATAGGCCAGCAGCTTCAGGCGGCCCTGCTCGCCCAGGCGCAGGTCGGCATCGACCGAATAGAGATTGTCGTCGCGCAATGCGCGGCTCTGGTAGTAGGCATCGTCGATGCTGTTGACGCCGCCGCTGAACTTGCAGCGTGCCTTGTTGTAGGTGCCCGGCGCGCAGTACGCAGCGGCGACGGCGCGATCCCAGTCCGGCGCGTAGATGTTCCAATCCCAGCCCAGGCCACGCGCCAGCATGTCCTTGGACAGGTAGGCGTAGTTGGCCTGGCTGGCGCGCGAGGTGGCCACGAACGCACCGAAGCGGTGGTCGCCGACATTCCACACTGCCTTGGCGTTGAACTGGCGGGTGGTCTGGTTCTGGTAGGGCGCGGCCCACATGTCCTGGTCCTGGTGCACGCCGGACACATAGGCCGAGAAGCCGTTGATGTCACCGGTATCCACGCGCAGGTAGCCACGGCGCTGGCTGTTGTCGCCGACGGTGACGCTGGCGCGGCCACCGAACTCGGTGGACGGGTCCATCGAGAAGTACTGGATGGTGCCGCCCAGGTTGCTGGTCGAGGCCACGCCCAGCGAACCGATGCCCTGCGACAGCTCGGCACCGGCCAGGTTCTCGGCGATGAT
Source organism: Stenotrophomonas sp. YJH_SMC_14-1 (assembly GCF_059372275.1). Taxonomy (NCBI): domain Bacteria; kingdom Pseudomonadati; phylum Pseudomonadota; class Gammaproteobacteria; order Lysobacterales; family Lysobacteraceae; genus Stenotrophomonas; species Stenotrophomonas sp. YJH_SMC_14-1. The sequence continues at coordinate 18,169 of NZ_JCAFVK010000005.1, read as the reverse complement.
CGCGCGGGCGATGCTCAGGCCGTCGTAGTTGCCGTAGCTGTTGTCGCCCAGCGGGATGCCGTCCAGCGTGTAGCCGAGGCGGCTCTTGTCGAAGCCGCGCAGGCTGATGGTCTGCGATTCTTCGTTGGCGCCGAAGGCATCGTTGGACTGCACCGACACGCCCGGCAGGCGGTCGAGGATCTTCTGGCCGCTGGTGCCCGGCGGCAGCACCTGCTTGTCGACGGTGGTGATGCGCTGCACCTGGCGGGTCTCGCCCTGGCCGATCACGGAGACGGTATCCAGCGTCTGCGCGCTCAGCGCGGCATCGGTGCTGGCGCCGGTATCGGCGGCGGTGGCGGCATGGGCGCTGGTGGCGGCGGAGAGGGCGATCGCCACGGCGATCGTCAGGTGTCGGGTCTGCATGGTGGTCCGTTGCATTGGGGGTGGTCACCGGCACGCGTGCGCGGTGCATGGCCACTATGCGAACGGAACATGAAACCTTCTTTACGAAAAACCAACGAACGATGCAGGGCAGTGGTGCGTGTCCTGCAACATGTTCGTCATGGTGGTAGGCCGGTGGGAATCAGAAGCGCTCCCCAGGCCAGCTCAATTTGAGCTGGTCCATGCAGTCACGGTCATGTTCGGAGAATGAGAACCCGATCTGGATGCCGTTCACTACTGTGCCGAACACCGTCGACTCGTCCAGGCTATGCCCTGACGGCACGGAAAGGACATTGAAGTCGGGGTAGCGACGACCCATCTGCTTTCGCGAGATGCAGGCGCCGCTCAGCCGCAGCGTAATGCCTTTGATGATTCGCCCCGACGCGTCGGTGTAGATCTGGCCAGAGGGCCCCTTGATCCTCCCAGCGACCGCGAATGGCGCCAGATCGATGGTGGCGCTGTCGCCCCGGCCCATTCTTGCTTCCGAACGCGAGCCGGCCGGAGCCAGGGGTGATAGCTGCGCGACAAGGTCAGAGCGTGACAGCTGCAAGGACCAGCGCTCCACGAGCCGCCAGGTTGCATCCGCCTCTTCCGCAGTGGCAGCGGACGTGGCTGCTGTTGCAGAACCGGCAACCAACAGGCTCAGGATCAGAAGAAGTTCAGGGACGGGCTGCGATCGCTTCATCGTAGATTCTTCCGTAGAAGTCGTTGTAGTTCTCGCCGGTGGTTGAAGTTACGTTGTTGTCGCAGAACAGCTTACCTACCTGCCGGTCCAGGTCTTCACCGCCGGCATCGGCCTGTGCGATGAGGCCAGGACCGTTGGACGCAGCTACGCCGATGTCGTAGTACCCCAGGCTGGTCACCAGAAGCTCACTGCGCGCGGTGAGGTTGTTGAGTACCGCTTTCCCCTCCATGGTGCAGAAGTGCTGGATGAACGCACCTCGGGTGCTCAAGGCGATACCTTCGAAATACAGTGCGTGTCCCACTTCATGGGCAATGGCTGCGATCCGGAAGTAATAGCCTGCAATGTCGGAGGAATCGCAGTCGAAGGACTGGATGTAGATCCGGATGGGATCGCGATTGGTATAGGACGCGGGAGCCCAGGCGAAGGTCCACTCCGGATGGCCGGTGATCTGCGCGTCGAGCGTGGGCGCGCCTGGGATCAGCCAGTCGGGGCAGCCCAGGCCCGTGATCACCCGCATAGGCGGGGGCTCCGCGCGGGTCGGTGTCGCCAGCAGCGTAGTGGCGACCACGAGAAGCGCAATCAGCAATGCACGCATGCCAACCTCCTTGATCCGCGATTCCAGCCGTTCATCCATCGGGCTCGGCGAGCGCTGGCAGGTATAGCACCGGTTCTGCCGATGTATCGGGAAGTGCGTCTCAGAAATGCAGAAACAAAAGGGGCCGGATCACCTTCACAACTGAAGGTGATCCGGCCCCCGCGCACTCCGTGGGGGAGGGCTTAGCCCATGTACAGACCACCGTTGACCGGATAGTCGGCACCGGTCACATACGAGGCTTCATCCGACGCCAGCCACGCGCACAGGCCGGCCACTTCCTCGGGGCGGCCCAGGCGGCGCACTGGTACCGAGGCGGCCAGCCGGTCCAGCACATCCGGCGGGAAGCTGCTGATCGCCTGGCTGGCGATGTAGCCCGGTGACAGCGTGTTGACGGTGACCCCGCGCGACGCAACTTCGGCAGCCAGCGCACGGCTGAAGCCATGCATCGCGGCCTTGGCGGTGGCGTAGTTCACCTGGCCGATCTGTCCCTTGTGGGCACTGACCGAACCGATGTTGATGATGCGGCCCCAGCCCCGCGTGGCCATGCCGTCCACCACCTGCTTGGTCAGGTTGAACAGCGCGTTGAGGTTGGACGCGATCACCGCGTTCCAGTCCTCCACCGTCATCTGCCGGAACAGCAGGTCGCGGCTGCCGCCGGAATTGTTGACCAGTACATCCACCTCGCCGACTTCGGCGCGGACCTTGGCGAACGCCGCGCTGGTCGAGGCCCAGTCCGTCGCGTTGCCTTCGGAGGCGATGAAGTCGAAGCCCTGTTCGCGCTGCTCGCGCAGCCAGTTGGCCTTGCGCGGCGAGTTCGGCGCGCAGCCGGCAACCACGGTGTGGCCGCTGCGGGCCAGGCTCTGGCAGATGGCAGTGCCGACACTGCCCATTCCACTGGTGACGTAAGCGATTCGAAGCGTCATTGCAGAAGGCTCCTTGGCAAAGGGTCAGGCGGCGAGGGGATAGAGGCCGAACAGCAGGCTGCCGACCATCAGCAGCATCGAGATGGCGATGGCCCACTTCAGGGTGAACTTCTGGTGGTCGGCGAATTCGACCTTGGCCAGGCCCACCAGCAGGTAGGTGGACGGCACTAGGGGGCTGAGCAGGTGCACTGGCTGGCCGGCCAGCGAGGCGCGTGCCATTTCCACCGGGGTGATGCCGTAGTTGCCGGCAGCCTCGGACAGGATCGGCAGCACGCCGAAGTAGAACGCGTCGTTGGACATGAAGAAGGTGAACGGCATCGACGCCACCGCCGTGATCACCGCCAGGTACGGGCCCCACGATTCCGGAATCACCGCCAGGAAGCTGTGTGACATCGCTTCGACCATGCCGGTGTTGTTGAGGATGCCGGTGAAGATGCCCGCGGCGAAGATCAGCGACACCACCGACAGCACATTGCCGGCATGGTTGACCACGCGGCGGCGCTGCTCGGCCAGGTTCGGATAGTTGATCACCAGGGCGATGGCGAAGCCGACCATGAACAGCACCGGCATCGGCAGCACGCCGATGATCAGCGCGGTCATCAGTGCCACGGTCAGGGCCAGGTTCACCCACAGCAGCTTCGGGCGCTTGATGTCTTCGGCGTCTTCCACCGTCGGCAGCGGGTTGCTGTCATCGGACACGCTGTTGTCCATCCAGCTGCCGCCCTTGGGCAGGGTCACCACGCCGAGGCGGCGGCGTTCCTTCAGGCCCAGGTACCAGGCCAGCAGCAGCACGCCGGCACAGGCGATCACCATCGACGGGATCAGCGGCACGAACACGTCGGCCGGGTCCACGTGCAGCGCGGTGGCCGCGCGTGCGGTCGGGCCGCCCCACGGGGTCAGGTTCATCACGCCGCCGGCGAGGATGGTCACGCACGTCATGTTCAGCGCGTTCATGCTCAACCGCTGGTACAGCGGCAGCATCGCCGAGACGGTGATCATGTAGGTGGTCGAGCCATCGCCATCGAGCGAGATCAGCATCGCCAGCACCGCGGTGCCAAGCACGATCTTCATCGGGTCGCCCTTGACGAAACGCAGGATCACCCGCACCAGCGGATCGAACAGGCCGGCGTCGATCATCACCCCGAAGTAGAGGATGGCGAACATCAGCATCACGCCGGTCGGCGCGATCTTCTTGATGCCCTCCAGCATCATCTCGTCGATGCCGGCACCGAAGCCGCCGATCAGCGCGAACAGGATGGGGATGGTGATCAGGGCGACGAGCGGCGACAGGCGCTTGCTCATGATCAAGTACATGAACGTAATGACCATGCCAAAGCCGAGGATGCTCAGCATCATCTGCGGACTCCTTGCGAAAACAGGACGTGGGGAGTGGAAGGGGCCCGGGCGGAATGCCCGGAATGTCGGGCCTAGAAGTCGTACTGCAGGCGGCCGGTGACCGCGCGCGTGCGGTCCACCGTGACCCCGGCCAGGCGATCACGGTTGCGGCTTTCGATCACGTTGAGCATGAAGCGCAGGTTGTCGCGCAGGTACCAGTTGCCACCCAGCGTCCAGGCTTCGGTGCTGCCGCGACGCAGGTCCGGCGCACCGTCGAGATGCTGCGCGCCCCACATCTGGTCGTAGCGCAGCGCCACTTCGAAGGCTCCGGCCTTGTGCCGGATGTCCTTGACCCGCGCGAATCGACCGGTCTTGCGGTCGTAGGCACGGCTTTCGCCGGTGACGAACCAGCTGAGCATGCCGTAGGCCGCCATTACATCGCCGCGCTGCGCGCCGTCGTCGAAGGTGGCGCCACTGAACTCGCCCTGCCACGACAGCGGGCCGCGCACCTGCGCGTATTCCAGCGACCACTTGTTGACGTCGGTATCGCGGCCGGCGGAGAAGTCGACCAGGGTCAGGCGGCTGTTGTCGGACAGATGGCCGGCCGGGCGCGGGCGGATGCGCAGGCCGGGCACGCCGTTGGCGCCGGGGTTGTCGTAGGCCTCGCGGGCCAGCGACAGGCCCAGGTGCAGCACGTTGCCATCGCTGGGCGAGGGTGCCCAGGTGACGCGGCCACCGGCGGCGCGACCCTTCACCTGCCAGGCGTCGATGCTCTCCAGGCTGTAGAGGCTGGCCGCCCAGGTGAAGTCACCGGGGTTGGCCTGCCATGACGCACCCAAGCGGTACAGCGGCGCCAACGTGGTGCCGGCGTTGCCACGTTCCAGGAAGCTGCCGTAGTTGGAGCTGGTGCGGTCATCCAGCGAGAAGTACTGCTTGAACTGGCCCACGGTCAGCTTGCCGGCCTTGCCGAAGCTGCGTGCCAGGTACACGTCCTTGGCCTCGACGCGGTCGCCGGAGAAATCGGCTTCCAGCTTGTAGTCGACCACGAAGAACTTGCCGGACACGTCAACCCACGCACGGCGGATTTCGGTGTCGTCCTTGTTCGGGGTGCCCCGGTTGTCGTTGTCGAAGGTGGCGAAGTCCAGGTGCAGGCGACCACCGAGGGTGGCGGTGACCGGACGGTCGTCTTCCGCGGCGAAGGCCGGCGCCGACAGGGCAGCCAGCGCCATCATGGCGGCAGGGCGCCGCCAGGCAAACGTGAATTCCACAAACCCTCCCAGGTGCGCGCCAGGCGCGCGGCAATCGTGGGCACCGGACGGTGCGCGGCCGCAGTCTGGGTCGGGCAAGCTGTCATCGTCCTGTCAACGGATTGTGCGGTGCAGCGTAAAGCGGCCCGCTGCTGCCTCCGGGCGGGGCCCGGCGAGCGCGGCAGCGGCATGCGGTAGCATTCGTTTCCCCTCCCACCCCCGTGCCCATGCGCCTGCTGCTGGTCGAAGACAACCCGGATCTGGCCGATGCGATCATCCGCCGCATGCGCCGCAGTGGGCATGCCGTGGACTGGCAGGCCGATGGCCTGGCGGCGGCCAGCGTGCTGCGCTACCAGAGCTTCGACCTGGTGGTGCTGGATATCGGCCTGCCCAAGCTCGATGGCCTGCGCGTGCTGGCCGGCATGCGCGAGCGCGGCGACAGCACGCCAGTGCTGATGCTGACCGCGCGCGATGGCATCGAAGACCGCGTGCAGGCGCTGGATGTCGGCGCCGACGACTACCTGGGCAAACCGTTCGATTTCCGCGAGTTCGAAGCACGCTGCCGCGTGCTGCTGCGGCGTGCGCGTGGGCAGGCCAGCGAAGTGGTGCAGATCGGTGGCTTCCAGTTCGACAACGCGGCGCACCGGGTCAGTCTCGACGGTGAACCGATCGAACTGCCCAACCGCGAGTACCGGCTGCTGGAGATCCTGGTCGGCCGCCTCGGCCAGGTAGTCGGCAAGGACGAAATCGGCAACGGCCTGTTCGGCTTCGACGACGAAGCCGGCCCGAATGCCATCGAGCTGTATGTCGGTCGCCTGAGAAAGAAGCTGGCAGGCGCACCGCTGCGCATCACCACGGTGCGCGGCGTTGGCTACCTGCTGGAAGCCAGTGACGGCAGCGCCGACGCCGATGGCTGACGCGCGTACCGCGAATGCCGCACCGGGCTCGCTGCGGCGCACGCTGCTGGTCTACCTCGGCGCGTTGCTGGCGGTGTTCGCGGTGGCCCTGCTGTTTGCCGCGCGCGGCTATGGCCAGCGCGCCGCCAACCGTTCCTACGACCATCTGCTGGTGTCCTCGGCACTGTCCATCGCCGATTCGGTGGCCCTGGTCGATGGCCAGTGGCAGGTCGATCTGCCCTATGCCGCGCTGGACCTGCTGGCGATGGCCCCGGAAGACCGTGTGTTCTATCGGGTCGCCGACAGTCGCGGCAATCTGATCACCGGCTACGGCGACCTGCCGGCGCCACCGCGTCGGCCCGGCACGCAACCGCAGCTGTTTGATGCGGCATACAGCGGCGAGACCGTGCGCTTCGTGGTGGTCGGCCGCAGTTTCGCCGCCGCGTCGGCGCAGGGCGAGGTGCAGGTGCAGGTCGGCCAGACCCGGCGTGCACGTGAAGCGGTTGCGCAGGACATGGTCAACCGTGCATTGCTGGCGATCGGTGTGCTGTCCGGGCTGCTGCTGGCGCTGGTGGCCTTTGGCGTGCATCGCGCGTTCCGGCCATTGGTGCGGGTGGAACGCGAGCTGTCGCGCCGCGAGCCGTCCGATCTGAAACCGCTGGATGCGCGCGTGCCGCGCGAGATGGACCAGATGGTGGCGGCGTTGAACCGCTTCATGGAACGACTGTCCAGCAGCAACGAGACCTTGCGCGCGTTCATGGCCGAGGCCGCGCACCAGATGCGTACGCCGTTGGCTGCCCTGCGCGCGCAGGCACAGCTGGCGCTCGATGACGACGACCCCGAGGACATGCGGCGCAGCCTGCAGGCGATTGAACGCAATGCCACCCACATGAGCCGGTTGCTGAACCAGCTGCTCAGCGATGCCAGCGTGATCCATCGCTCGCATCTGCAGCGCTTTGCAGCGGTGGACCTGGCCGAGACCGTGCACCAGGCCCTGCATGAAGCACTGCCGCAGGCCGGCCCGGCACCGCGCGTACAACTGGCGATGACCGCCGAGCCGGTACAGGTACATGGCGATGCGCTGCTGTTGCGCGAGGCGATCAAGAACCTGGTCGACAACGCGTTGAAGTACGGTGGTGATGGGCCGTTGCAGATCGCATTGACCGTGGAAGGCGGGCAGGCCGTGCTGACCATCGCCGACCACGGTGCCGGCATTGCCGCCGCCGATGCCGAACGCGTGTTCGAGCGCTTCGCCCGTGGCGAAGGCGCGCCGTCCGGCGGCGCCGGGCTTGGCCTGGCCATCGTCAAGCGCGTGGTCGACAGCCATGGCGGTCGCATCGACCTCAGCAATCGCCCACAGGGCGGGCTGGTCGCCACCATCCGCCTGCCCCGGAGCAGTCCATGATCCGCCTGTTCGCTGCTGCTGTTGCCTTGCTGCTGGCCCTGCCGGTGCTTGCGGCACCGGGCGACGTGCGCCGCTTCCGGGCCCAGGCAAAGGCCACTGCGCAGCTGCGCATCCACGGCACCACCGACATCGAAGTTTTCGCGGTAGTGATTGCCGACTACCAGCGGCTGCACCCCGGCACTGAGGTGGTGTACGAGGACATCATCACCCAGGACCTGTACGCGCGGTACCTGCACGACCGCGGCGGACCGGCATCGCCGGACCTGCTGATCTCCAGCGGCATGGACCTGCAGACCAAGCTGGTCAACGACGGCCACGCGCTGCCGCATCGTTCGGCGCAGACCGCTGCGCTACCGGCCTGGGCGCAGTGGCGCAACGAGGCCTTCGGCATCAGCTACGAGCCGGTGGTGATGGTCTACAACACCCGCGCACTGCCGGCTGCGAAGGTGCCGCACACGCGTCGGCAACTGCTGGACCGGTTGCGCGCGGAGGGGGCACCGCTGCGCGGCAGGGTCGGTACCTATGACATCGAGCGCAGCAGTGTCGGCTACCTGTTGTCTACCCAGGATGCGCAGCGTGGCAGCATCGCCGGCGCGTTGCTGGGCGCGCTGGGCGACAACGACGTGGTGCGCGAGGAGCGCACCGGCGTGCTGCTGGACAAGGTCGCCAGCGGACAGCTGTCGCTGGTCTACAACGTGCTCGGCTCCTACGCGCAGGCGCGCATCGACGCGGGTGCGCCGCTGGCGATCGTGGAGCCCGAGGACTACACGCTGGTGGTGCTGCGTACCGCGGTGATTCCACGTACCGGCCCACACCCGGAAGAAGCCCGGCGCTTCCTCGACTACCTGTTGTCACCGCGTGGCCAGCAGGTGCTGTCGCGCGAGGCACGACTGATGCCGATCGTGACCGGCAACGCACGTGGCGACGATGCGCCCGGCCGCAGCCGCCGCCCGATCCAGCTCGGCCCGGGCCTGCTGGTGTACCTGGACGCACTCAAGCGCCGCCAGTTCCTGGATGCCTGGCGCAGCAGCGTGGAGCCGGCGGGGCGCTGAGGCTCCGGCCTGCCCGTACAATGGCGGCATGAGCGAATACACCATCCTGATCGCCGATGACCACCCGCTGCTGCGTTCGGCGGTGGTGCAGTCGTTGCGGCAGAGCCTGCCGCTGGCGCAGGTGCGCGAGGTCGCCAGCGCCGAGGCATTGGCCGAAGCGCTGGATGCCCACCCGGATGTGGACCTGGTGCTGCTGGACCTGACCATGCCCGGCGCGCACGGTTTCTCCGCCCTGCTGCACGTGCGCGGCTCGCATCCGGACATTCCGGTGGTGATCCTCTCGTCCAACGACCATCCGCGGGTGATCCGTCGTGCCCAGCAGTTCGGCGCGGCTGGTTTCATTCCAAAGTCTGCTCCGGCCGAGACCATCGGCGAGGCGGTGCAGGCGGTGCTCGATGGTGGCCTGTGGTTCCCGGCGATGGCCGCCGAACGCTCCGAGGCCGACGCACTGCTGGCCAGCCGCCTGGCCCAGCTGACCCCGCAGCAGTTCCGGGTACTGCTGTGCCTGGCCGATGGCCTGCTCAACAAGCAGATCGCCTACACGCTGGGGTTGGCCGAGAACACGGTGAAGGTACATGTCACTGCGATCCTGAAGAAGCTCGAATGCCACAGCCGCACACAGGCAGCGGTACTGGTGAAGGCGCTGGAGCCTGAGGGCGACGCCGGCATCGGGTTGTAGTTTCCAGCCAACGGCGCAGCCCCTCGTGGGTGGGTTTGGGTTGGTCGCTGAAAGCAGAAGCTGCGAGCGGGCCGGTCGAGTTGGGTGCGCGGGGGACGCCGTGAATCCGTCCCTGGAGGCTTGGCAGCCGCATCCATGCGGCTGACACCCCCGCGCACCCAACCCGACCGACCTCTGACAGATTTCGGTGGCCTGTCACCCACGGAAGAGAAAAGAAGATCAAAAGCAAAGGCAGCCTGGCAGGCCATTTTTCGTAGAACCGAGCCCACGCTCGGCTGCTTTCTGGCCGGTCCGTGAAGCCGAGCATGGGCTCGGCTCTACACGAGCAAGCGCAGCGCGCGACCCGCTTTTGATCTTTTTTCTTCTCCGAGGGTGGACGCGCACGGAACGTGTCCGTGGCCGGGCAGATGGGCTGCACAGGGGCGTGAGCCGCATGGATGCGGCGACCGAGCTTACAGGGACGTACTTGCAGCGGCCCCTGTGCAGCCCATCTGCCCGGCCCCACCGATGAACTGCTTTGTGCGACCACCCACAAGGGGCTGCGCCGTTGGCTGGAAACTACCCGCGATGGCGGATCAACAACTGGCTCATCAACGCCCGCAGCGCCGGCGGCTTCACCGGCTTGGCCATCATTCCCCAGCCGCGCTCGGCGGCCATCTCACGCAATCCCGCATCGCGCTCGGCGGTGACCAGCACCACCGGTGGGCGGGCCTGCCACAACTCGGCCAGCGTCTCGTACAGCACCGGCCCGTGGTGATCGCCCATGCGCACATCCAGCAGCACCAGCTCCGGCACCGCGCCTGTTGCCGCCAGCTGCAGCGCCGCCTGCGGGCCGTCGGCCAGCGCCACCTCGCAGCCCCAGCGCTCCAGCAGCGCGCGGCTGGCGGCGCAGACGTGCGGATCGTCGTCGATCACCCACACCCGGCGACCGCGCAGCGGATTGTCCGCGGCCGGTTCCTGCACCAGCACCGGCACAGGAGCAGTAGCGGGAATCGCGCTGGCTTCGCCGAACGGCACGCCCACCGCGAACACACTGCCCTGGCCCAGCTGCGAGCGCAGCCGGATCGGGTGGCCGAGCAGCCGACCGATGCGGTCGACGATCGCCAGGCCAAGGCCGGCGCCGCGCTGCTGGCCGTCGTGCAGGCGGCGGAACTCCTCGAAGATCTCGCCCTGCAGCGCATCGGGAATGCCGGGGCCTTGGTCGTGAACTTCGATCCACAGCAGGCCTTCGCGGCGACGGCAGCCGAGCAGCACGCGGCCACGATCGCTGTAGCGCAGTGCGTTGGACAGGAAGTTCTGCAGGATGCGGCGCAGCAGCGCTTCATCGCTGACCACCACCGCAGCGGTGTCGACCCAGTCGACCGCCAGCCCGCGTGACTGCGCGGCGATGCCGAACTCGCGTGCAAGCGTCTGCAGCAAAGGCCCGAGCCGGAACGCCTGTACGCGCGTGGGCAGGCTGCCCGATTCCAGGCGCGCGATATCCAGCAGGCTGTTGAGGATCGCATCCTGCGCGGCCAATGCAGCATCGATGTGGTCGCTGGTCTGTTGCTGCGCCGGGTCACTCAGCTTGCCGCGCAGCACCGAGACGAACATGCGCGCCGCGTTGAGGGGCTGCAGCAGGTCGTGCACGGCCGAGGCAACGAAACGGGTCTTGTAGCGGTTGGCCTGCTCGGCTTCGCGGCGTGCTTCTTCCAGATCATGGGTGCGCTCGGCGATGCGGTGCTCCAGCGCATCGGCCAGCGAGCGCAGTTCGCGCGCGGCGTTCTTGTAGCTGGTGATGTCGGCATAGCTGGTGACGAAGCCGCCGTCAGGCAGCGGATTACCACGGATCTCCAGCACCGTGCCGTCGTCCTTCTCGCTCTCGCGCATGTGCGGGCGGCCGCTGCGCAGGTGGTTCAGGCGACGCTCGATTGCTTCATCGACCGGGCCCGGACCGAGCAGGCCACGGCGTGCGTTGAAGCGGAACAGTTCCTCGATCGGCCGGCCGACGCGAACCAGGTCCTGTGGGAAACGGAACAGTTCCAGGTAGCGCGAGTTCCACGCGACCAGGCGCAGTTCGCGGTCGATCACCACCACGCCCTGCGGCAGGTGTTCGAGGCTGCGGCTGAGTCCGCTGTCGGCGTCGGTGGCCGCCTGCAGCAGGCCATCCTGTGCGGTGCGCAGTTCCTGTGCGTGCTGCTTGAGCAGGGTTTCCAGTTCGCGGCGGCTGCGCAGGCGATGCTTGGCCAGGCGTCGGCGCTGCTGCACGAACAGCACCAGGAAGCCCAGCGCCAGCCACGCGGCACCTCCGGTGAGGGCGGCTGCGCGACCGGCGGCGGTGGCGGCGCTGGCGTCGTGCAGCAGATGCAGCTTCCAGCCTTCGGCGGGCAGCGGCAGGCTTTGCCACAGCATCGGCTGCGGCAGCGCGGGATCGAGCAGGCGCACCATGCGGCCACCATCGGCAAGCACGTCTTCAGTACGCGCGCGCAATGGCTGCAGCGCGCGGTCGGCGTATTGGCGGGCGTCCAGCATTTCGCGGCGCTCATCGGCGCCCAGCGGGCGCAGCAGGCGGTAGCGCCAGCTGTCACGGTTGGCCAGGAACACCACGTCATGGTCGTCGCTGGCCAGCACCACGTCCGGGCTGCTCAACCATTCCTGCTCCAGCGCCGACAGCTCGACCTTGATCACCACCACGCCGAGCCGCTTGCCGTCTTCCTCGATGGCCTGCGACAGGTAGTAGCCGGGTACGCCGGTGGTCATGCCGATGCCGTAGAAGCGGCCGCGGCCCTGCGCCAGCGCCTGCCGGTAGTAGGGGCGGTAGCTGTAGTTCTCGCCGACGTTGCTGGTCGGCTGGTCCCAGTTGCTGGCCGCCACTGCCACGCCGTCGTGGCCGACCAGGGTCAGGGTCGAGGCACGGGTGACTTCATTGGCGCGTTGCAGCTTGAGGTTCAGCCGCTGCTGTTCGGTGGGCGAGGGTGGCACACGCAGGGCGTGCAGCAGATCCGGATCCAGCGCCAGTACCTGCGGCAACGTGCCGAAGCGGTCGATGCGCTGCTGCAGGCCCTGGCCGTACAGCTGCAGCTGGCGTTGCACCTGGCTGCTTTCCTCGCCGAGGGCGCGCCGCCAGGCGTAGTGGCCGGCGGCGACTGCACACAGCACGGTGCCACCGACCATCACCAGGATGGTCAGCAACAGCATCCGATGGCGGCTGAGCCAGTACATGGCGGCAGTCTACGCAGGGCCGGCGGGCGTGGCGTGCACGCCCGCCGGGATCTGACGTGGAAGGGGTCAGAAGTGCATCTGCGCGCGCAGCTCGAAGATCTCCGGCGTGCTGTGCACACCGCGACGGCTGGCGTCGACCTTCACGTAGTTGGCCTGGAACTTGAAGTGGCTGGTCAGGTACCAGTTCGCGCCCAGGGTCAGGTCGTGCTGGCGGCCACCAAGGATGCTGCCATCGTCCAGGTCCATGCGGCTGTAACGGGCCACCAGTTCCACCGCGCCGTAGTCGTGCGCCGGCTTGATGTTGGCCACGGCACCTGCGTTGTACGGGCGCGACTCGCCGGTCAGCACCCAGCTGGCCATCGCATACTGGCCGCTGCCGGTGTAGTCGGGCTTGCCGTCATGGCGGGTGACCGTGGCGCGCAGGGCTTCGGCCTGCAGCGAGAACGGGCCGCGGATCCAGATGCCTTCCAGGCCGGTGCGGCGGATCTGGTCGGCGGTGACCAGGGCGCCGGAATCGACGTAGCGGATGTCGGTCAGGCCGGCTTCCGGGCGTGCGCGAAGGCGCGCGCTGGCCTCGTGGTGCACGTCACGGCCATCGCTGTAACCGCGCGGATTTTCCTGCGAGTAGGCCAGGCCCAGGTGGATCACGTCACCCGGCGCCTTCACCGGGGTCCACACCGCACGTACTGCCTGGGTGGTGCCGGGGTTGTCACCCTGCAGGTCCTTGCCGCCATAGGCGCCGGCCTGCAGCAGGTACTGCGGACGCTCCAGCACCCATTCCACGCCGGTGCGGCGGCCTTCGTAGAAGGCCTGCACGGGCAGCGCGGTTTCCAGGAAGCTGCCGGCGCGCGAAGAGGTGTTCGCATCCAGGCCGACCGGGGTCTTCATATAGCCGAAGCGGAAGCGGCCGATGTCGCGGCCGAAGAAGGCCTTGCTCTCGAAGCGCACGAACACGTCCAGCCAGGTATCGGACTGGAAGTCGTAGTAGACCATCGCGTCGTAGACGCCCTTCTTCTTCAGCGTCGCACCGAACTCCTTGCGGCGCACGGCGTCGTCGTCCTCCAGGCCGCTGCCCGAGGAGAAATCGTTGTAGTCGTAGGCGATGTTGGCGGTAGCGGCCAACTCGGTGCCGTCGCCGAAGGCGTACTTGGTCGGCCAGTTGTCGAAATCGGCAGCCGAAGCGAAGACGGGAAGCGCGGCCAGCGACAGGGCCAGCAAGGTGGGAATCGGGCGCATGTTGGGTGCGGCTCTCTCAGATTGCGTGTGGACAGGACAACAACGGCCGCAGGGGCCGAAACTTTCGCAATGACGCGCCCGGCCGTTCAGCACGGGCCACCGGCCTCCCCAGGATCGGGCGGTGCGGCGCCAGTGTAGGCATCGCCGCCACCTGAACCGGGGGGCTAGTACCAATAGGTTATCTGCGCCGGCGTGCCCGGCGCGTACAAAGGCGTCCATTGGTCGCACCTCCTGCGCATGCAGCACAGGGCCTGCGATCAGTTTCCACGGTAACGGTTCCCGTGCTGTCCCGGGGCCGTACGTGCCTGAAAACGCCCCTTCCGGAGTCCGCCATGCACATCCCGACCGCAGCCCCGGCGCCTGCAAAGCCGTTGCCGATCTATCGCCAGCTGTATTTCCAGGTGATCGTGGCGATCGTCCTGGGCGCCATCCTCGGCCACTACGAACCGCTGATCGGCGAGAAGATGAAGCCGCTCGGCGATGCCTTCATCAACCTGGTGAAGATGATCATCGCGCCGGTGATCTTCCTCACCATCGTCACCGGCATCGCCAGCATGACCCACCTGCGCACGGTGGGTCGGGTGTTCGCCAAGGCAATGGCGTACTTCCTATTCTTCTCCACGCTGGCACTGATCGTGGGCATGATCGTGGCGCACGTGGTACAGCCCGGCGCCGGCATGAACATCAACCCGGCCGAGCTGGACCAGACCGCGGTGCACAGCTACGTCGAGAAGTCGCACGACCTGACCCTGGTCGGTTTCCTGATGGACATCATTCCGAAGACGCTGGTGAGCGCCTTCGTCGACGGCAACATCCTGCAGGTGCTGTTCATCGCGGTGCTGTTCGGCATCGCGCTGGCCTCGGTGGGCGAGAAGGGCAAGCCGATCCTGAACTTCCTGGAGGCGCTGGTCGCCCCGGTGTTCAAGCTGGTGCACATCCTGATGAAGGCCGCCCCGATCGGTGCCTTCGGCGCCATCGCCTTCACCATCGGCAAGTACGGCGTCGGTTCGCTGGTCAACCTGGCGTGGCTGGTGGGCTCGTTCTACCTCACCGCGTTCCTGTTCGTGGCGGTGATCCTCGGTGTGGTCTGCCGACTGTGCGGCTTCTCGGTGTTCAAGCTGGCGCGCTACCTGAAGGCCGAGCTGCTGCTGGTGCTGGGCACTTCCTCGTCGGAGTCGGCGCTGCCGTCGCTGATGGAGAAGATGGAACGCGCCGGTTGCAGCAAGTCGGTGGTGGGCCTGGTGGTCCCGACCGGCTACTCGTTCAACCTGGACGGCACCAACATCTACATGACCCTGGCGGCACTGTTCATTGCCCAGGCCACCAACACCGAACTGACCCTGGGCCACCAGATCGCCCTGCTGCTGGTTGCCATGCTCAGCTCCAAGGGGGCGGCCGGCGTCACCGGTGCCGGCTTCATCACCCTGGCCGCCACCCTTGCCGTGGTGCCGGAGGTACCGGTGGCCGGCATGGCGCTGATCCTGGGCGTGGACCGTTTCATGAGCGAATGCCGCTCGCTGACCAACTTCATCGGCAATGCGGTGGCCACCGTGGTGGTTTCGCGCTGGGAAGGCGCGCTGGACCGCAACCGCCTGCAGCTGGCGCTGGATGGCCGCGAAAGCGAGCTGCCGCCGCCGGTGGACGCACTGCCCGAGGCGCTGCCGGCCAAGGGCTGACCCAGGTGTGTGGTACCGCGGGGCCGATCACGACAGTGGTACGGCCCCGCGGCGTTTCAGGGCGTCCCATGGCTGTCATCGGGGGCGCCGATGCTGGCATCCCAGTACCGTCGCATACGGCACGGAATTGTGCAGTCGCAGCATGCCTGCGACAGGATAGCGACAGGTCCAGACGCTCCAACGGGGGTATCATCCCCTGTCCCTTCTGCCCATTCATGTAACCCACATCGATGTCCAACGAAGATTTCAAACAGGCCGCCCTCGATTACCACCGGATGTCCCCGCCGGGAAAGATCAAGGTTTCCGCTACCAAGCCCATGCTGACCCAGCGCGACCTGTCGCTGGCGTATTCGCCGGGCGTGGCGTACGCCTGTGAAGCGATCAAGGCCGACCCGCAGCAGGCCAGCGAGCTGACCGCCCGCGGCAACCTGGTGGCGGTGATCTCCAACGGCACCGCGGTGCTGGGCCTGGGCAACATCGGCGCGCTGGCCGGCAAGCCGGTGATGGAAGGCAAGGGCGTGCTGTTCCAGAAGTTCGCCGGCATCGATGTGTTCGACATCGAAGTGGATGAAACCGACCCGGACAAGCTGGTCGACATCATCGCCTCGCTGGAGCCGACCTTCGGCGGCATCAACCTGGAAGACATCAAGGCGCCGGAATGCTTCGTGGTCGAGCGCAAGCTGCGCGAGCGCATGAAGATCCCGGTGTTCCATGACGACCAGCACGGCACGGCGATCATCGTCGGCGCGGCGGTGCTCAACGCCATGGCGATCACCGGCAAGAAGATCGAAGACGTGAAGCTGGCGACCACGGGCATGGGCGCAGCCGGCATTTCCTGCGTGAACATGCTGGTGCAGCTGGGCCTGAAGCCGGAAAACATCCTGGCCTTCGACCGCGAGGGCGTGATCCACACCGGTCGTACCGACCTGGATCCGGAAAAGCAGCGCTATGCGCGCGACACCGACAAGCGCACCCTGGCCGAGATCGTCGACGGCGCGGACATCTTCCTGGGCTTGTCGGCACCCGGCATCCTGACCGCCGACATGGTCAAGACCATGGCGCCGGATCCGGTGATCTTCGCGCTGGCCAACCCGACCCCGGAAATCATGCCGGAGGTGGCGCGCGCCGCGCGTCCGGACGCGATCATCGGCACCGGCCGTTCGGACTACCCGAACCAGGTCAACAACGTGCTGTGCTTCCCGTACCTGTTCCGTGGTGCGCTGGACGTGGGCGCCACCGCGATCAACGAGGAAATGAAGATCGCCTGCGTGCGCGCCATCGCGGCGCTGGCACGTCGTGCGGCCACCGACATGGGCTCGGCCTACGGTGGCGAGACGCCGAGCTTCGGCCGTGAATACCTGATCCCGCGTCCGTTCGACCGCCGCCTGCTGGTGGAGCTGTCGGCCGCCGTGGCCCAGGCCGCGATGGACTCGGGCGTGGCCTCGCGCCCGATCGAGGACATGGGCGCCTACCGTGACAAGCTGGCCCAGTTCGTCTACCGCACCAGCCTGATGATGAAGCCGGTCTACGACCGCGCGCGCAGCGACAAGCAGCGCGTGGTGTACGCCGAGGGCGAAGAGGAAGTGGTGCTGCAGGCGGTGCAGAACGTGGTCGACGACGGCCTGGCGCACCCGATCCTGATCGGCCGCCCGGAAGTGATCGAGTCGCGCATCGAGCGCCTCGGCCTGCGCCTGAAGATCGGCGAGAACGTTGAAGTCACCAACATCAACGACGACCCGCGCTTCAACGAATACTGGCAGTACTACCACGGCCTGACCGGCCGTCGTGGCGTGACCGTGGCCGCGGCGAAGAACCTGATGCGTTCGCGCCCGACCCTGATCGCGGCGGTGATGGTGGCCCGTGGCGAAGCTGATGCGATGCTGACCGGCATCGTCGGCCGCTTCCACAAGAAGCTGGGCTACGTGCGCAGCGTGCTGCCGCTGGAGCCGAAGGTCACCTCGACCTCTGCGATGACCGGCGTGATCAACCAGCAGGGCGTGTTCTTCTTCGTCGATACCCACGTGCAGGAAGACCCGACCGCCGAGCAGCTGTGCGAAGCGACCCTGCAGGCGGCCTACCGCATGAAGCTGTTCGGCATCGAGCCGAAGGTGGCGCTGCTGTCGCACTCCAACTTCGGCAGCCACGATTCCAAGGACGCGCTGAAGATGCGCCAGGTGCGCGAGCTGCTGCTCAAGCGCAACCCGCGTCTGAACGTGGACGGTGAAATGCAGGGCGACACCGCGTGGGATGAAGCGCTGCGCCAGAAGCTGCTGCCGGGCTCGACCCTGCAGGGCCGCGCCAACCTGTTCGTGCTGCCGAACCTGGAAGCGGCCAACATCGCCTACAACCTGGTGCGTGTGTTCACCGACGGCGTGGCGATCGGCCCGATCCTGATGGGCGTGAACAAGCCGGTGCACATCCTGACCACCAGCGCGACCTCGCGCAGGATCCTGAACATGACCGCCATTGCGGCGGTGGATGCGCAGATTCGCAAGCAGCTGGAAGCGGAAAAGAAGGCGTAAGCCTTCTTTTCAGCGACAGCTGCAGAAACGCGCCCCACGGGGCGCGTTTCTGTTTCCGCAAAGCGGAAACGGGTAGAGTCGACTGTTAGTCGACTGCTCTTGATTCGGACGCCGAAAATCCCGCGCGATCGCGCGATCGCGCGATAGTCGACTAGCTGTGTAAACCCACCACGTTGTTCAGCGGGATTCTGGAAATAGGCGGTTGGCTGCCGATCCCCATGTGGGGTCGGTGCCAGTTGTAGTAATGCAGCCATTCAGGCAGCACGGCATCACGTTGCTCTGACGAAGCGTACTCGC
>NZ_JCAFVK010000004.1:0-335460 GCF_059372275.1 Stenotrophomonas sp. YJH_SMC_14-1 | reverse complement strand
CTGCGAGTACGCTTCGTCAGAGCAACGTGATGCCGTGCTGCCTGAATGGCTGCATTACTACAACTGGCACCGACCCCACATGGGGATCGGCAGCCAACCGCCTATTTCCAGAATCCCGCTGAACAACGTGGTGGGTTTACATAACTAACAGTCGACTCTACCCAGTCGATCCCATCGGGTCGATTCAATTCAGTTGATTCAATTCAGTTGATTCAATTCAGTTGATTCAATTCAGTTGATCGGGCGGCGTCGTTGGAATGTGGCATGGGTCGATTCTCCACACAATCCTCCACACCTTTTTTCGATCTTCCACAGGTTTATTAAGCGGCCTGTCATCGGCGCGGACCAGCATAGCCACGTCGCCGCAGAGTGGGCTGGGAGGCCCTCGGCGGCAGCAGGCGTGTAGTGACCGTTCCTCCCTTGGTGTTTCCCTTCGCAGTAAACCCTTCAGGAGAAGATCATGAACAAGTACAAGACCCTGGCCGCGCTGGTTGCTACCGCGCTGCTGGCCACCGCCGGTGCCGCTTCGGCGCAGACCGCCGTCACCGGTGGCGGTGCCTCGCTGCCGGCCGACCTCTACAAGGGTTCGGCTGACAGCATCCTGCCGGCCAACTTCAGCTACGCCGTAACCGGCTCGGGTACCGGCAAGAAGGCCTTCCTGGAAAACAACTCGGCGCTGTTCTCCACCACCGGCACCGTGCACTTCGCCGGTAGCGATTCGGTGCTGAGCAGCACCGAACTGAACACCTACAACAGCACTTACAACGTGTCCGGCGATGCCAACCGCTACGGCGCCCTGGTGCAGGTTCCGTCGGTGGCCACCTCGGTCACGATTCCGTTCAACAAGGCCGGTTCGGCCGTTGACCTGTCGGTGACCCAGATCTGCGGCATCTTCTCCGGCAAGATCACCAGCTGGAGCCAGCTGGCGGGCCTGGGCCGTACCGGTGACATCCAGGTCGTCTACCGTGGCGAAAGCAGCGGCACCAGCGAACTGCTGACCCGCTTCCTGACCAGCGCCTGCCAGCCGGCTGACGTGTCGGGCAGCAACCTGAAGTTGACCAACGGCGTGCCGGCGTTCTCGGTGCAGTCGACCTTCGCCAACCTGTTCACCACCGTGCCGTCGAACTTCATCGCCGCACCGGCCACCGGTGGCACCGCGCTGTACAACGCCGTCTATGCCGTTGACGGCCGCGTTGGCTATGTCGGCCCGGACGTCATCCCGAGCCTGACCGACGCCACCAAGGTCGCCAAGGTCAAGGGCTTCTCGCCGGATGAAGTGAGCGTGCAGGCCACGCTGGAAACCGCTGCGCCGCCGACCGGTGCCGCTGCCGAGAACCCGGCGAACTGGGTGCCGGTGTTCGGCAACCCGAGCGCGGGCTATCCGATCGCTGGCTACACCAACTTCGTGTTCGGCCAGTGCTACAAGAACGCCACCGTGGGCGCCAACGTGCGCGGCTTCCTGACCCGCCATTACGGCAGCACCGTGGTCAACGGTGTCGAGCAGGGCCCGAACGACGTCGCCATCCGCGCGCACAAGTTCATCCCGCTGACCAAGGCCTGGCGCGATGCGGTCCGTGCTCGCTTCGCCACCGCCACCAATGCCGGTGCGGTGAACAATCCGAGCACCTGCTCGGGCATCGGCCGTCCGCTGTAACTGCAATTGCTTTGGTAGTTGCAGGAAGTGCACAAGGGCGCCGGCAGCAATGCCGGCGCCTTCTGCGTATGTCCGCTGCATGACCGTGATGCGCCTGTCGTCTTCACGCCGCCGCCACCGTCTATGAGGTGCAGGGCGTGCCTCGCGCAGGCCCATCCGTACACACGCCGCCGCCGACGCGGCCCATCAGGTTGACGAGGTCCCCGATGTCGCACCCGCATTCGCCCACCGCCCGTTTCCCTGCTGCCCTGTGGCGCAGCCACCCGATGGCCTGGGCCGTCGCCGTGGCCCTGGGCAGCGTGGTGGCTCCGGCCACTCAGGCCCAACAGGCGTTCAGCCCCGGCTGGTTCGCCGAGCGCGGTGCGGCGCAGGGCGCGGCGGCACAGAGCGGGCGCATGCCCAATGGCGTGCCGATCCAGTTCCAGCTACCCGCGCAGCAGCAGGATGCGGCACGGCAGAAGCTGCAGCAGTCGATCGACAACCTTGGTACGGCCGCGCAGGCCATCGCCCTGCAGCAGCGCCTGCAGGAACAGGCACGGCAGGCGCGCCGCGAGGCGGGCTTCGTGATCGCCGATGGGCTGGGCAAGGATGGCCTGAAGGTCGACGAGAATCCGCTGACCCGCGGCTGGATCAACGCCCGCGAGGCGATCCAGTCGCAGGCCGCCGACGGGCGGGTGCTGGTCAACATCGAGCAGACCGCCGACCAGGCGATCCTGAACTGGGAAACCTTCAACATTGGTGGCAACACCACACTGAATTTCCTGCAGAACCCCGACTGGGCCGTGTTGAACCGGGTCAATGATCCCGCCGCAAGGCCCAGCCAGATCCTTGGCCAGCTGAAGGCCAATGGCACGGTGTTCGTGGCCAACCGCAACGGTGTGGTGTTCGGCAACAACAGCCAGGTCAATGTCCGCAACCTGGTGGCGGCGGCCGCGCGCATCAGCGACGCGCAGTTCCGTGAGCAGGGTCTGTACAGTGCCGAGGCGAACACCTCGGCGCTGACCGACGCCGTAGGCAAAGTCATGGTCGAACGCGGTGCACGCATCACCACGCACGAACCGACCACGGCAACGCGGGGCGGTGGCTATGTGCTGCTGGCTGGGCACAGCGTGGAGAACGCGGGCCAGATCGAGACGCGCAAAGGTCAGACCCAGCTTGCCGCCGGCGACAGTTTCGTGATCCGCCGTGGCGTGGGCACGGCGCAGAACACTGCATCGACCACCCGTGGCAACGAGATCGCACCGCGCTTCGTCGCTGACAGCACGGCCGGCAGCGTTCGCAACAGCGGTCTGATCCAGGCACGCGAGGGCGACATCACCCTGGCCGGCCGCACGGTCGAACAGGCCGGCGTTGCGGTTGCGACCACCACGCTGAATCAGCGCGGCACCGTACACCTGCTGAATTCGGCGTCCGATGCGGCGGGCAGTGTGACCCTGGCCTCCGGCTCGACCACTGCAGTACTGCTGGAAGACGATGGCAAGAGCACGGCGCTGGACAGCCAGCGCGATGCCCTCATCAGGGAATCGGCCGAGCAGGACAAGCTTCGCGGTGGCAGCAACAGTGGCACCTTCGACAATCTCTCGCGCCTGCAGGACCGCCGCGAGCAATCGCGCATCGAAGTCGTCTCCGGCGGCGATGTGAACTTCCAGGCCGGCGCGCTGGCGGTAGCCACCGGCGGCCAGGTAGTCGCCGACGCCAGCCGACGCAGCTATCTGGATGATGGCGCGCGCGTGGACGTCTCCGGTGCGGTGGGCGTGCAGGTGGCGATGGAAAGCAACAACGTCAAGGTGAAGGTGCAGGGCAACGAGCTGCGCGATTCACCGGACAACCGTGACAGCGGCAAGCTGATCAGTAGCGAGGTGTGGATCGACCGCCGCCAGTTGATCGAAGTCGCCGCCGGTACCGGTGGCTATGACGGCACGCGCTGGTATGCCGGCGGCGGCCTGCTGGAAGTGGGTGGCTACCTGGACAATCAGGGGCATTCGATCAGCGAATGGGCGGCGCAGGGCGGCACCGTCCAGCTGGCAGGCAAGGAAGTGGTGAGCCACGCCGGTTCGCGCATCAATCTGGCCGGCGGCAGCCTGGATGTGCAGTCCGGCGTGGTGCAGCAGAGCTGGCTGCGTGGCCGCGATGGCCAGTTGTACCGGCTTGACGATGCACCGGCCGAGATGCTGTACGACGGTCTGTACCAAGGCTATGAAGTGAAGCAGGAACGGTGGGGAGTGACCGAATCGTTCCGCAATCCGCTGGTGGCACCCACCCAGCGTTTCGACAATGGCTATACCGTGGGACGCGATGCTGGCCGTCTGCTGATCTCGGCGCCCACGGCTGTCCTGCAGGGCCAGGTGGATACGGTGGCCTTTCAGGGCCTGCAGCAGACGCGCCGCCCCGACCAGGGGCAGGACGGATACGCGCAGGCACAGACGGCGGCGGCCCGCAACGCCCAGCTCTGGCTGGGGCGTTTCGACAACAACGGCCGAAGTGCAGTGTTCGATTCGCAGATCCGCATCGGAGCGCTCCAGGCCGACACCCGGTCATGGACGTTGCAGGCACCGATCGGGGAAACACAGCGCAATACCGTGTGGTTGGACAGTGAGGTCCTGAGCGCTCAGCGTTGGGGGCAGGTGGACCTCGCTTCTGCGGGCCGTATCGACCTGGATGGCACGCTCAGGTTGCAGGAGGGCGGTCGGCTTGGGCTCACTGCAAGCCGCGTCGGCTTCGGCGGAACGGTGCAGATTGCCGGCGGGCAGGTGGAGGCCGGCAACCTGCTTCCGGCGCTCGGCGGGCCCTCGGCCCTGCTGAGGTCCGGACGCGGCGCGGTGGATGTTGCGGCGGGCGCGCGGATCGATCTTGGCGGTGGCTGGAGCAACGCGCTTGCAGCGCCGGAGGGCGGTCCGGCACAGGCGTGGATCGACGGCGGGCAGGTGCGCTTCAACAGCAGCCACGACATCGCTGTGGGCGAGGGAGCGACGATTCTGGTCGATGCCGGCGGCGCGATCGATGCCAGTGGCAAAGGGCGCGTAGGCAAGGGCGGCAGTGTCAGCCTGCTCGCGGCCAGCACCGAGGTTGCCACCGACGGCAGCGGGCGGATCCGTATCGGCGATGGCGCACGCTTCAGCGCGCTCGGCAATGGCAGCGGCAACTTCACGCTGGCAACAGGCGGTGCGGTGTCTATCGGCGCGCCTGGCACGGATGCATCGGCGGCGTCGTTGCAACTGCAGCCAGCACTGTTCAGGAGTGGCTTCGCCGGCTATGACATCGCCGGGCACAACGGTTTGACGGTTGAAGAAGGTACCCGGCTGCAGGTGGAACGACCGGCGCTGCGCCTGGCCGAGGGCGCACAGCAGGCACTGGCCCGCGAGCAGGGCGTGCAGACCTGGACGCCATCGTTGTATGAGGCGGATCCGGCCAGCGGGCGTGTATCGCAGCGCGGCGGCGCGAGCCTGGCACTGCGCGCAGGGCATCTGCTGTCCACGGCCGATCTGCGCGTTGGCAAGGGCGCAAGGATCGAGGCCGATGCCGGCCAGTCGATCGAACTGTTCAGCGCCGGCAACCTGGACGTGGCTGGCAGTCTGAAGGCGGCCGGCGGCCGCATCCGCCTGGACGAGGCATTCGACCCGACCGGTGTGCGTGGCGATCAACGCCGCGAACGTCGCTGGACGATTGCCGAGGGTGCCCTGCTGGACGTGAGCGGCGATAGCGTTTCCCTGCCCGACGCGCGCGGGACATTGCGCGGACAGGTGCGCAAGGGCGGAACGATCGAGATCGGGGGGGCGTTGGACTGGGAAGACCAGGACCACGCACGCCACTTGCCGCCCGATACCTTCGTGGTGGTGGAGCGCGGTGCGCGGCTGGACGCGTCCGGTGCTTCGGCGCTGCTGGACATTGATGGCAGCGGGCGCACCCGGGTGGACAGCGACGGCGGCAGTATCGTGCTGCGCGCCGGCAATGCGCTGTACCTGCAGGGCGACGTGGACGCAGCAGCGGGCGGCGACGGCGCGCGCGGCGGCACCCTGGGGGTTGCCTTCGGTGGTGGCACCTACGGCAGAACGGCAGACGGCAAGGAGGTGCTGGCACCGCGGGTGATCTCGTTGACCCAGCACGCCGCGCAGACGGCGGACCTGCCTGCACGCCTTGAGTACGGCCATGCGGCACTGTCGATGGGGCAGATCGAGGCCGGTGGTTTCGACCATCTGGCCCTGTTCGGCGACATCCGCGCCCTGGGAGATGTCAATCTGCGCATGGACCAGAGCCTGCGCATCCAGGGCTTGAATGAGCGTTACCTCGGCCTCGTCCCGGGCAACAGCGAGGGCGGCCGCCTGCAACTGGCCGCGCCATATGTCCGCCTTGCGCAGGGGCGCTGGTGGCAGCCGGCCGGGGAAGGCACGTTGCGCCCACTGGAGGCAGCGTTCGACAGCGGCCGGCAGCATCGCCTGGACGTGAGCGCCGATCTGATCGATCTGCGAGACGTCACCTGGCTGGCGGGATTTGACCAGGTCGCGCTGCGCAGCCGCGGTGACATCCGCATGCTGGCCCCGGTCGCCAGCAGTTCACTCGTCTCCACGCTGGCAAGCCCGGGTTCGATCGATATCAGCGCCGCACGTATGTATCCGGCGGCCCGGGCCAAGGGACGCATCGTGGCGGGCGTCCCCGACATCGGTCCTTCAGGCCTGTCCTGGCAGAACCCCGACGCCGTACTGCGCATCCATGGCATTGCAGGCGGCGCGCAACCGGCACCGGACTCTGCGTTCGGTAGCCTGGAGCTGGTGGCGGCGACGGTGGTGCAGGGCGGCAATGTGCAGGCGCCGTGGGGCCATGTACAGCTGGGTGGCAGGGAATTCAACGCCGATGCGGCCAGCCGCGTCGACCTGCTTGCAGGCAGCGTGACGTCGGTGAGCGGTGCCGGCCTGCAGTTGCCGTTTGGCGGCACCGTGGATGGTGTGGGCTGGCGCCGCAACGGTGCCGACTTCGATGTGCTGGGCCCCGGCTCGACCAACATCCCGATCGGTATCGACATCGTCGCCAACGCTTTCAATGGCGTGGCGGGCAGCGTGCTGGACGTCTCCGGTGGAGGCGAGCTGTCCGGTGCCGCATTCGTGGCGGGGCGCGGCGGCTCGGTGGACATCCTGAGGCACGCGCTGGCGGATGCGAACCCGCGCTACCGCTTCAGCGGCAGTGACAATGCGGTCTACGCGATCATGCCGGGACGCTCGGGCACGCAGGCGCCGCAGGCGGTCGCTGACGGCAGCGCCGATCCGCGCATCGGCCAGCAGATTGTCATTCCTGCCGGGGTTCCCGGCCTCCCGGCCGGAACCTACACGCTGCTGCCGGCAAGCTACGCACTGCAGAAGGGCGCATTCCGCGTCGAAGTCGGCGCCGAAAGCGCCGTCGGCAGCCGCCAGGCAGTGGCGACCGGCACGGGTTCCTGGCGCGTCAGTGGACACCAGGCGCAGAGCCTGGGCGGTGGAGTCTCATCGCTGCTCACCGATCTGGTGCTGACGCCGGCGGATGTGGTGCGCCGCCATGCCAGCTACAACGAGACCTCCTACAGCACTTTCGTACAGGGCGTGGCTGAGCGGCGTGGTGAAGCGCTGCGCTGGCGGCCAACCGACGCCGGCAACCTCAACCTGGTGTTGGGCGATGGCGCCGGACGTTCGAGCGTGCCAGCCGCGATCTTCCAGGGCGTGTCACGCTTCAACGCCGGCAGCAATGACGGACGCGGGGGCACGCTTTCAGTCAATCTGCTCGCCTCCAATGAGGCAACGCTGGAGATTGCCACCCAGGGCGGTAGTGCCGGCAGCGGCAGCGGCGCCACCCTCTTCGATTCGGCGCTCAATGCGTTCCGCCCGGAAACGATGCTGATCGGCGGCGTGCTGCGACGTGACGCGACGACTTATTCGTTGGAGGGCAGCGCGCAGCACATCGTGGTGCGCAACGGCGTCAACCTGACGGCGCAGGAAGTGCTGCTGTCGGCTGCGTTCGGGGGCAAGGGCATCCTGGTCGAGCAGGGCGCTTCGATCGATACCTTGGCCGGGGCCGATCCCTCGCGCGTGGCGCAGCCCACGGCGCCCTACCTGGTGTCGGGCGGCCTGCTTGCCGTGTCCAACCAGCGCTTGACGGCGCTCAGTGCGCAGGGCGGCAGTGCCGGCGGTCCGGTGGCGATCGACATCGGCGGATGCGTGGTGGACTGCAATGGCCAGACCCGGTTGCTGTCGGCAGGCAGCATCAACGTGGTCACCGACGGCGCGCTGAACATTGGCGACGCGGTGAGCTACGGCACGCGCCAGCTCGGCCTGGGCATGTCGGCGCTCAATCTCGGCAGCGCCGAAGCCATTGCGGTGGCAGCGGCAGCCGGCGGCCTGCCTGCGGGCATGACCATGAACCAGGAGGTCCTGCAGCGATTGCTGCGTGGAAACACCGCCACCGGCGCGCCGGCGCTGGAGGCGCTGAGCCTGACCGCGCGCGATGCCATCAATGTGTTCGGCAGCGTGGACCTGGATACGCGTGACAGTGCGACCGGCCGCAGCAGTCTACGCAGTCTGGTGCTGGGTGCCCCTGCCATTCATGGTTACGGCACTGCGACCGACCGCGCCCGCATCTTCGCCGATGCGCTGATCTGGGACGGTACGCTGGCCGGCACCACGTTGCCCGGCGGTGAGCAGACCCAGCCGGCCGGCGAGGCGATGGTGGGTCGGCTTGGCCAAGGGCAGCTGGAAATCAATACGCGGGTACTTGAACTGGGGCGTGCGCCCTTCACCCGGCCCAGTTCGTCGGTGGCCGCGGATCGCCAGGTGCTTGGCTTCGCCGGCGTTACCCTGGCAGCGTCGGATCGCATGTTGTTCTCCGGCAAGGGCAGCCTGGATGTCTTCCAGCGGCAGGGCGACTACGTGGCAGGCAGCGGCTGGCAGTTCAGTGGCGGCGCGCTGGATATCGTCACCCCGCTGCTTACGGGTAACGCAGGTGCGCAGCTGGCAATCCGCAATGGCGGAACGGTGCAGCTGCGTGGCGCCGCGGCGACCGCGGGCAGCGATGCGTTGGGTGCGGAGTTGTCCATCACGGCCGAACGCGTTGTGATCGACAGCCGGGTGGCGCTGGCGTCCGGCCGGTTCGAAGCCAATGCCCGCCAGGGCGTGGCGCTTGGCAGCAATGCAATGCTGGACATGGCGGGGCGGAAGGTAAGCCTGTTCGACGTGGACAAGTACAGTTGGGGCGGCGACGTGGCGCTGTCGAGCCGTGACGGTGACATCGTTGCCGACGCGGCGTCGCGCATCGATCTTTCCGCCCGCAACAACCGCGGCGGCCGCTTGACGGTCGCTGCGCTGGGCCCGCAGGGCGGCCGTGTAGATCTGGCAGGTACGTTGCTTGGCGGAGCCAGCGGCCGCTACGACGCCGGTGGCACTGAAGTGCCCTACGACGGCGGCGAGCTGGTAGTGCGTGCACGCCAGTTGCAGGACTTCTCCGGCCTGAACACCCGGCTTACCGCCGGTGGCATTACCGGTGGCCGGACGTTCCAGTTGAGCGAAGGCGACCTGGTGATCGGCGATGAAGTGAAGGCGCGCAACGTTGATATCAGCGTCGATGGTGGCAGCCTGCTCGTCAATGGCCGCATTGATGCCAGTGGCGAACAGGTCGGCAGCATCCGCCTGTCCGCCCGCGATGTGTTGCGTATCGACGGAGCATTGGACGCGCATGGCAGCGCCTTGCGCGTCGATAGTTACGGCAAGATCATCGACAGCCCGAACCGGGCGATGATCGAACTGACCTCGGCCAGTGGCAGCCTGCAGCTGGGCGCGATCTCATCGATGGACCTGCGCGCCGGCACCTCCGTGGCCACGGGTAGCAGCCCGGGCCAGAACGATGGCCGCGCACGCGGCAGCGTCAAGCTCAACGTGCCACGCGTGGGCAGCAACGACGCCGCGATCGACGTGGCCAGCGGCATCCGTATCGCCGGTGCCGCCGACGTCCAGGTCAACGCCTTCCGCAGCTATGATTCGGCGCCATTGGCCAGCGCTCCGGACGTGCATGGCCATCGTCCGCAGGTGATCAACCAACACTGGCTGGACACGGTTGTGGACCCGGACAACAGCCAGTGGATGAACGCCGCGCTGACCAATACGGTACTGCAGCGGCGTACTGCCGCACTGGGCAGCTATCGCCTGCGCCCCGGCGTGCAGATCGTGGCGCGGACCAGCAGTGACAACCCGCGTGGCGATCTGGTCGTGGCCGGCGATATCGATCTGTCCGGCTACCGCTACGGACCGCAGTCGAACCGGACCGATCCAGCGCGCCGTGGCTTTGGTGAATCGGCAGCGCTGGTGCTGCGCGCCGAAGGCGATATCAACGTCTACGGCAGCATCAACGATGGATTCGCGCCGCCGCCTGCCAATCCCGATGAGGACGGCTGGGTGCTGCTGGAAGGGCGCAGTGCCGGTACGCCCAACACGGCGTTCGGTGGCGACCTGATCGTGCCCGGCGAAGGTGTACAGCTGCAGCGCGGCACCGAATTCCGTGCTGGCGCGACGCTGAACTATGCACTGCCCTTCGAGGCCGTGACCCTGCCGGCCGGAACCGTGCTGCCCGCGGAAATGCGGTTGTCGGGACCGCTGCTGCTGCCGGCCGGCACCGTGCTGGGCGCAGCAGTGACGACGGCGGGTGGCGAGGTGGTAGCGGCTGGAACCGTGCTGGCCCAGGCATTGACGTTGCAGGCGGGTGCGCGCCTGGGCGCCGGCTTCCGGCTGCGCGCGCCGGCGCCGGTGGCCGCACAGGTGTGGCCGGCCGGCGTCGCGCTGCCGATGGCGATGAAGCTGTCAGGCGCGCTGGACCTGCATGCCGGCGCGATCATCCCGTCGATGACCAAGGTGGAGCTGGCCGGCGATGCGCCGGTGAAACTGCGGCCTGCTGACGCCAGCGGGCGCCAGGGACGCAACTGGGCGCTGGCGGCGATGCTGCCCGAAGGGACCACCTCGTGGGATCTGACTGCAGTGGCCGGTGCCGATACGACCGCTGCCGATCCGCGTACCCGCAGCTGGGGAAGTGACGGCAGCATCGTGCTGGCCGACAGCCACTACAGCACCATCGGGACGGTGACCACGACGACGGAATGGAAGGGTGATCGAATCGTCAATTTGGAAGGTTCTCTGTACTGGTGGGGCGATGTGAGTCTGGCCGGAAAGTCACCTGCCGAGGTGGCCGAGATCATCGGGACCACCGAGGCGGAGATCTGTGGTGCAGGCGCCTTCTGCGGCCCCGCCCCGCGCCTGGTGGACAAGGAAGGCTCGCTGGCATGGTGGGGCGATGAATCCTGGGTCGGCCGCCCGGCTACGGAACTGGGCGCCGAGATGGGCATGTCGGAGGAAGAGATCTGCGCGGCAATGGGCTACTGCTATGGCGGTGGCACGCTGACCGAGGTGACCACCTACGGCAAGCGCCTGGGCGCTCCCGCCTGGAGCGTGCTGCGAACCGGCAAGGGAGACCTGACGCTGCTGGCCGCGCAGGACGTGCGCATGAAGTCCGGCTTCGGTGTGTACACTGCAGGTGCGCCGACGGCGCTGGGTGATGGCCGCGATGCGCAGTTCAACACGGCGCGTGCGGCTGCGCCCTGGCACACCTCGCTGTTGGGCAGGAACCAGGTGTCGGGCAACTATGATGCGGCGCTGGCCAGTTACCGTGCGTGGTATCCCGACCATGGCGGCGATGTCAGGGTTGAAGCTGGGCGCGACATCATCGGCGACGCCTGGACCGCCCGGTCCGAATCGGGTACGGCGCAGCGCGACCAGGCCGGGCATTCAAGCGCAGCCGTGGGTGGTTGGTTGTGGCGGCAGGGTTCGGGCACCACCGAAGGCGTGCAGGCGACACCGACGAGCTGGTGGATCAATTTCGGCACGTACAGCACCGTGGGCGCCGAAGCGGACGCAGCTCCCCGCATGGTCGGCTTCACCGGCTTAGGCACGCTGGGAGGCGGCAATCTTTCGCTGGAAGCGGGCCGCCACGCGGGCGTGCTCGACCCGATGGGCAATGCCCTGGGTCTGTTGACCGCGCCGCATTCCAGCGCGATTGTTGCTGCGGTCGGGTCGACCGGGCGCGTCAGCAACGGTGAGCTGCATCTGACCGGTGGCGGCGACCTGACGCTGCGAAGCGGCGGAGCGCTCAACCCCGGCCTGCGCGCCAGCGCGCAGCAGCCCGAAGGGTTCCTGCAGGATCTGGATCTCAATGGCGCGGTGACCAACCTGCGCGGCAGCACCCTGCTGCAGGCGGCGCGCATCGGTGGCCTCAGCGCGATACAGAGCAGCTACGGAATGCTGGGCCTGAAGGATCCGTTCGTGGCCGACGCGCCGGTGGCGATGGCGGGGCCCCTGCTCATTCTGGGTGATTCCACTGCCCGGCTGCAGGCCCGTGGTGACATTGTTCTCGGTGGCGCCGCAGATGCAGGGCGTGTGCCGACGGCCAACTACAACGACGTGGTTCTGGGCGATGGCCAGCATGCAGCTGGCACGACGTGGTTCTCGCTCTGGACCCGAGGCACGGCACTGGACCTGTTCTCGGTAGGCGGAAATCTCGCACCCAGCCTGGCCGGAAGTCTGCATGCAACCGGTAGCAACATGTTCGCTGAAGGCGTCGCGCTGCGCGAGCAATCCGTTCCCGCCAGCATCAATTACTGGCTGTATCCGTCCAGGTTCAGTGCGGTGGCTGCGAGTGGTGACATCATCAGCGCCACGCTTCGAGGCCTCGGACCGGGGGCGACCACGGGTGATGTGATCCTGCTCGCGCCTTCGGCCAGCGGCCGGCTCGATGTTCTGGCCGGGGGCTCGATCCATGCCGCGACCAATGCCACCGGCATTGCACGTTCCGGTAGCGACGCCCGCCTGCCTGGCCCGCTTGATCCTGCATTCATGGCCCAGCAGGGCGTCAGCCGGACCCGGGTCAGCCACAATCTCTCGGAGGATGGGGTGCAGGGTGCGGACCCGGCGGCGATGCTGCCACTGTTCGCGTTCGGCCCCAGTACCCCGACTACCGGTGCGCTGACGTCCTGGCCCACATCACCCAGCCGCTTCTATGCCGTTGCCGGTGACATCATCGGCTTGGGCAGTGGCGACCGCCGGCAGTTGGAGAAGAACGCCGGTACCGCGAAGCGGACATTGTTCGACTGGTACGAAGCGGGCTCGGCAGTACAGCTGCGCGCCGGTCGCGATGTCATCAATGCACACGTCACCGCGCTCAACACCAGCGGTACCGATATCAGCGGGATCGAAGCCGGCCGGGACATCATCCGCAGCAACCTGACGGTGGCCGGCCCCGGCAACGTCGAAGTGAGTGCGGGCCGGCAGCTGCGCCAGGAAGAGGCAGGCAGCATCGTCAGTCTTGGCGGTATCGTGCAGGGTGACACCCGCCCGGGTGCAAGCATTGCGGTGACCGCAGGCAACCAGCACATTGATTTCGATGCACTGCGCACGCGCTACCTGGATCCGGCCAACCTCGCCGATTCCTCGCAGTCGCTGGCATCGCAGCCCGGCAAGGCGGTGAAGATCTATGACAAGGAGTTGAAACAGTGGCTGCAGCAGCGCTTCGGCCTGGCCGCCGACGGCGCCGAGGCACTGGCGGCGTTCGACCGGTTGCCGAAGGAGCAGCAGCGGATATTCCTGCGCCAGGTCTACTACGCCGAGCTGCGCGAAGGTGGCCGCGAGTACAACGATCGGAATGGGCCACGCGTTGGTTCTTACCTGCGCGGCCGCGAGGCGATCGCCACGCTGATGCCGGACAAGGATGCAGCGGGTGCGACGATCCAGCGCACCGGCGATATCCTGATGTATGGCGGCTCCGGCGTGCGTACCGAAGCCGGTGGCAACATCGAGCTGATGGCACCGGGCGGACAGATCGTGGTGGGTGTGCAGGGCGTGGTGCCACCGGCCACTGCCGGGCTGGTGACCCAGGGGCAGGGTGACATCCGGCTGTTCAGCCAAGACAGCGTGCTGCTGGGTCTGTCGCGGGTGATGACCACGTTCGGTGGTGACATCCTGGCGTGGTCGGAGCAGGGCGACATCAACGCCGGTCGTGGTTCGCGGACGACGTTGTTGTACACGCCACCGCGCCGCGTCTATGACGGCTGGGGCAATGTGATCCTGTCGCCGCAGGCCCCGGCCAGTGGTGCAGGCATCGCAACGTTGAACCCCATTGCCGAAGTACGACCGGGCGACGTCGACCTGATCGCGCCGCTGGGCACCATCGACGCGGGCGAAGCGGGTATCCGTGTCTCGGGCAACATCAACCTGGCGGCGTTGCAGGTACTCAATGCAGCCAACATCCAGGTGCAGGGTGAGAGCAAGGGCCTGCCGGTGCTGGCCACGGTGAACGTGAATGCGCTGGCTTCGGCCAGTGCGGCAGCGAACAGCGCCAGCCAGGCCGCACAGGATGTGATGCGCAAGAGCCAGGATGATGCACGGCGCAACCAGCCGTCGGTGATCAGCGTGCAGATCCTCGGCTTCGGCAATGGCACCAGCAGCATCAACCCGCCGGCGCGTGGCAACACTGCCAACAGCGGTTATGACGCCAACAGTGCCTTCCAGTTCCCGCAGGCAAGTCGCGACGAGGGCACGCAGCGCCGCTAGGCATCGCACGATCCCGGCGAGTGCCGACCTTGATCGGCAGTAAATCCACGCCGTGTGTGGATGCCGCTGGACTGCAGGAACAGACAGCATCGGGCCAGCTGCCACGGAACGGTGGCGGCCCCAGCCAGGACGGCACGGAGGGCAGGGAGCGGCCATCAGCGGTGAGGATCACCGACACGGCGCCGCCGGGTGCAGGAGAGCGCCCGGCGGCAGGAACGACGCGCGAATGTGTCACGGTGGATTCCGACCTTGGTCAGTAGATCCACGGCATGCGTCGATGGCTTGGGCAGCTTCAGTGCCGACCAACGGTCCGCACCCACCAGAGAAGGCGTGGCAGCAGGCGCCGCTCGGCAGTAGATCCACGCCATGCGTGGATGGCTGGGCCAGCTTCAGTGCCGACCAAGGTCGGGACCCACCAGAGCGGGCTTGGCAGTAGATCCACGCCATGCGTGGATGCTTTGCCTGGGAGCAATCCTAAAGCTCCAGCACCCGCCGGTAACTCAATGGCCCACGCCCATCGCGCAGGCCCAACCGCAGTTCCAGCCCGGTGGCTGGCAGCACCTCGCCTTCGCTCGGCAGCATTGCCCACCCAGCGCCTGGTTGCCACGCGCGTACCTCGAATCGCTGCACATCCTGCGCCACCGCGATTCCCTTTGACGGATCCGGTGCGGGCAAGGGGTAGCGATCCGTAGCCGCACCACTGGCCCGCCAAAGCGTACTTCCCTGCCGCCACCAGCGCACCCGCTGCCAGCGCAGCCCATCGCTGCCCACGCTGCGGGTGATCTCCAGCGCGAAGCTGCCATCCGGGTGCCGTTCGCTCACCAGCGACGGCGGCAGCAATCGCTGCGGACGGTCCGCCGGGCGCACCGCGCCATTCATCAGCGCATCGTCTGCGCGCATTTCGATATCACGCTGGAACTGCTGCAGCACGCGCAGCGCTGTCGTGGTCTCGGCATCGGCCTGGCGCAGACGCTGGTCGCTGCTGGCCACGCTGTCGAGCGTCCGCCAGCAGATCAGCGCCAGTACGCCCATGATGGTGATCGCAATCATCACCTCGATGAGAGTGAAACCGCGTACTGCGCGCTTCATTGCGCCGCCGTCCACGGCAACTGCATTCGCGCCAGCGACTGCCGGGGTGCATCTTCGGCAACCACGCTGAGTTCCAGCTGTGGCTGTCCGTCACTCCCGGTGCCGACATGCTGCAGCACCAGGAAACTGCTGCGCCCCTGCACGCAGCGCTGCCGTGCATCCTGCGGAGGCTGCCCGGCCAGGCGCAGCTCCTGCCAGCGGTCCTGCGCACACATCAGTGCCAGCCGGCGGTCGCGCAGGCGCGACTGATCATCGGTCGCCACCGCCACTGAACGCATCACCGCCGCCAACGCAATCGAAACGATCGCCAGTGCAATCAGTACCTCGACCAGGGTGAACCCGCGCATGTTCTGCTTCACTGCACGACCTGCAACTGTCCGCTGCCATCATCGCGAAGACGCAGTTTGCGGCCATCCAACGACAGTCCAAGCTCCCAGGCGATACCGATCCACTCCGGGCTCAGCTCAATGGGGTTGGCGGGCTGCACCGCGATGCCCGTCGCCTGCCACCTCTGCGGGCGCAGCAGATCATCGCGTTCAACGGTCACCCAGCGGCTGCCTTCGCGGCGGCTGAAACGATAGCCGTTGGCGTCGGCCTGCCAGCGCAGGGGGCGGCCATCGATGCGCGCCTCGTCGCGCGCCACCTGCAGGCGCTGCGCCAGCCGTTCAGCTTCCTGTCGCAGCTGCCGGCCCGGGTCGAGCAGGCTGCCCAGGCCCAGGCCGATGCCCGCCGTGCAGATGCCGATGATCACCAGCACCACCATCAGTTCCAGCAGGGTGAAACCACGCGGCACGTGCTGCATCGACGTTGCCTCCTGTCCGGGTCGATACCCGCCAGCGTAGGCCGGGATGATGAAACAAAAGCGTCAGCCACAGCTGCTAGCGTGGGCGGACACGAACGTGGCGATGGTGCGGAACATGGATGGCAGGCGCTGGGATCGCAATCGCATGTTGACCCTGCTGGCGGCGACCCTGCTGCTGGCGGTGGTGGCCTATTGGGGCGTGACCCTGTCTGCGGTGGCGCCGACGGCGGCGGCCAGCGAAACGCACGCAGAGGCCCCTGCACGCCCCCTGTTCGATGCAGTGGCCAGCCTGCCGCTGGTGCGGTTGCTGTCCCCCGGTGCGGTGCAGACCGAGGTGGTCGTGCTGGGCGTGATGGCCGGCGACCACGCGCCGCTGGCGCTGCTTTCGGTGGATGGACGCCCGGCGGAAGCGTATGCGCCCGGCCAACGACTCGGACCCTGCACGGTGCTGGCCAGCATCAGTGCCAGCGCGGTCGAATTGAACCAGGCCGGGCAATCGCGCAGCCTGCCGGTGCCTGAGCTGCCGCCGGTGCCGAGCGATGGCTTCGTGCCCGCGGCACCGTAGTGCCGAGCCTACGCTCGGCTGCGTCTGGAAGAACAGTCGAGCCTGGCTCGACTCTACAGAATCCTGCCGAGCGATAGCTGGACCCTTCAAATCCTGCCAGGCGTGGGCTCGGCCCTCCGGCCGCGCAGGCTCATCGCGCCGGACGCTGCGGTACCACCGAACGACCAAAGGCATCGCCCATGCGCTGTCGCGTGCCTTCGAGGTTGTACTGCATCAGCTGGTTGCCCGGCTGCCGCATCAGCCGTTCGGCCTCGGGCAATGCCGGTGACTTCGCCGCTTTCGATGCCGGCGCCAACTTGCGCTGCAGGCAGTCCCAGGCCGGAATGCGCTCGCCATTGACCTGTACTTCGATGCAGGGCGCGGGGTCTTCCTGCTTCTTCGCCTCGTCGGCGCGCACTGGGGCCAACACCAGCAGCAACGCAAGGGTGAGGGCAGCGCCCAGCTCCACCATCAGTGATTCACGCATCTCGAATCTTCCGCAGCAATCGACGTTCTGCAATGAAGACGTGTGGCGAAGGCAGGGTCCGCCTGCGTGCATTGCGGTGCCGTCAAAAGATGACAGTGCTGTCACAAAACTGTTGGCGGTTTTGACGCGACGTACACGTCCTGTTGGTAGACCCACGCGCCGCTCCCTGGCCACTCCCTTCGATACGACGCGATGCCTTCGATGACTCCTGTTCCGTGCCGAGCCGTCCACCTTCCCTTGCGCCTGCATCCGCTGGTGCTGGCTCTGGCCGCGATGCCGCTGCCGTTGTTCGCGCAGGAGGCAGCGCCAGCGCCCAGCGTGAACATCAATGAATACATCGTGCGCGGCAACACCGTGCTCGATCCGCGCCAGATCGAACGTGCGGTGGAGCCGTTCCTCGGCCCGGGCAAGACCCTGGCTGATGTCGAGAAGGCGCGCGATGCCGTCAATGCGCTGTACCAACAGGCAGGCTACCAGTCAGTCTACGTCGAGCTGCCCGAGCAGCAGGTCAGTGGCGGCGTGGTGCTGCTGAAGGTGCAGCAGACGCCGATTGGGCAGCTGCGGGTCGTGGGAACGAAGCACGAATCGCCCGAGCGCATCCGCGAACGCGTGCCGGCGCTCGCCGAGGGCAAGGTGCCTGATTTCGATCAGGCGCAGAAGGAGCTGACCGCGCTCAATGAAGGCGGACGTCGCCAGGTGATGCCGCTGGTGCGCGAGGGCCAGGTGCCGGGCACGATGGATGTGGACCTGCAGGTCGAAGAGAAGTCGCCGTGGCGTGCCAGCGCGTCACTCAACAACGACCACAGCGCCGACACCGAGAAGCTGCGCCTGAGTGCGTCGCTGGCCTACGACAACCTGTGGAAGCGGGGGCACAGCGCCAACATCGGCGTGTACCTGGCGCCGGAAGATACAAAGCAGGCCAAGGTGTTCTCTGCCTCGTACACGATGCCGTTCGAAGGCACGCCATGGAGCCTGGAAGCCTCCGGCTACAAGTCCGACAGCCGCGTGCTGAACGCGGGCGGGCAGGTCGGTACCGGCACTGGCACCAATGTGATCGGCAACGGTCATTCGATCGGTGTCAAGCTCAACTATCGACTGGCCGGCAGCAGCCAATGGTGGCGCCAGCTGAGCCTCGGCGTGGATTTCAAGGATACCGAGGAAGACACGCAGATGGGCAAGGAGAGCCTGAAGACGCCGCTGAAGTACGCGCCGATCACCCTGGGGTTTGTCGGTGTGCGCCAGGGCGAGCAGGATCAGTTGAGCATCAATACCCAGCTGGTGGCCGGTACCCGTCGGCTGTTCGGCTATGGCAGCGATGCCATCGGATTCGGGCAGAAGCGCTACTGGGCAGACCCCAGTTTCGTCGCGTTCAAGGCGGACGTCGCCAACACCCACACGTTCGGCAGCGACTGGCAATGGTATGCACGCGGCTCGTTGCAGGTGACCGATGCGCCGCTGGTGTCGGCCGAGCAGTTCGCCGCCGGTGGCATGTACACCGTGCGCGGCTATCTGTCGGCCGAGGCGATCGGCGATTACGGCGGCCTGGCCAGCCTGGAATGGCGCACCCCGGCATGGTCGCTGGGGAGCGGCAGCGACCTGCGGGTCTACAGCTTTGCGGACGCGGCGTACCTGCGCCTGCGCCAGCCGCTGCCCGAGCAGCGTGACAAGTACAACCTGGCCTCGGTCGGCCTGGGCGCGCAGCTGCGCCTGGGCGAACACCTGCAACTGCGCCTGGACTACGCCTGGCCCTATGCCGACGGCCCGGTCACGCGCAAGGACGATCCGCGCCTGCATTTCAACATCAGCACCAGTTACTGACCCTTCCCTTGAACATGCGTTCTCCGGAGACCCTTCGCATGGACCGTTTGCTTTCCCGAGTGTTGTTGCTGCTGGCCGCGCTGGTTGCGCTGCCGGCCGCTGCGGCCGATGCCAATTGGTGGCAGGCCGAATGGAAGTACCGCAAGCCGATCACTGTCGACGCCGGCCCGCAGGGCGCGGGCCTGGCCGGTGACCCGGGCCGCACGCCGCTGCTGCTGCGCCTGCATACCGGCAACTTTGGCTTCGACGGTACCCAGGATGCGGGCAACGACCTGCGCTTCGTCTCGGGTGATGGCCGCACCGTGCTGGCCCACCAGATCGAACAGTTCGATCCCAAGCTGGGTCTGGCCCTGGTCTGGGTGGACGTGCCGGCGGTCAGCGCTGCGGCACCGCAGACGATCTGGATGTACTACGGCAACGAGAAGGCCCCGGCCAGCGGCAATGGCCAGCAGGTGTTCGACCCGGACTACACGCTGGTCTACCACTTCGCCGAGGCCAATGCGCCGGCACGCGACACCACCGCTTATGGCAACAATGCCGGTGCCGTGGTGCCGCCATCGGAAGGCTCGGTGATCGGCCGCGGTGTGCAGTTGGGCGCAGGCCCGCTGCCGCTGCCGGCCAGCGCATCGCTTGCGCAGGAGGCGGGCGCGCCGCTCACTGTTTCGGCCTGGATCAAGCCGGGCAGCAACAACGCTGCACAGGCGATCTATGCCCGTCGTGACGGTGCGTCCGAACTGGTGCTGGGCATCGAGAACCGGGTGCCGTTCGTGCAGCTCAATGGCCAGCGCAGCACGCCGGCGCAGCCGATTCCGGAAGGGCAGTGGGCGCATGTGGCGCTGACTGCGGAGAAGGGCGCTCTGCAGCTGTACCTCAAGGGCCGCGTGGTCGCCCAGCTGAGCGGCGAGCTGCCGGCGCTGACCACCGCGCCGGTGGTGGGCGCCGATGCGCCGGGCGCGGTGCAGCCGCTGGCCAGCTTCGAAGGCGCGCTGGATGAGTTGCGTATTTCGCGCGTGGCACGACCGGCCGCGCTGCTGCTGGCCGATGCCACCGCGCAGGGCGCCGACTCGCGCCTGATCAGCTACGGCGCCGACGAGCAGTCCGCCGGGCAGAGCCACTTCGCCTTCATTCTCAAGGCGATGCCGTTCGACGCCTGGGTGGTGGTCGCCATCCTGGGCCTGATGATGCTGCTGTCGTGGGCGATCATGATCGCCAAGGGGCGGCACTTCGGCCGTACCAGCAAGGCCAATGCAGTGTTCACCGAGAGCTTCGGCAAGCTGTCCGGTGTGCCGCTGCGCACCCTGTCCGACATGGACCGCCAGGGCAAGGCACCCACCGCGATGCACGACGGTTCGCTGTGGCGCATCTACCAGGTGGCCATCGATGAAATGCAGCAGCGTCACCAGCGCGACGGCAACAGTGGTTATCTCAGTGGTGCCACCATTGCGGCGATCCGCGCCTCGATGGATGCGGTGATGGTGCGTGAGCAGGAAGCGATGGCGCGGCGGATGAACTGGCTGTCGACCACCATCGAAGGCGCGCCGTACGTGGGCCTGTTCGGTACCGTGATCGGCATCATGCTGGTGTTCGTGGTGGCGGCGATGGCTGGCGCGGTGGACATCAATTCGGTGGCGCCGGGCATGGCCGCGGCGCTGCTGTGTACCGCTGCCGGCCTCGGCGTCGCGATCCCGGCGCTTTTCGGCTACAACTACCTGGGCGCGCGTGCCGAAGCGATCGGCGCGGACATGGCGGTGTTCATCGACGAGTTCGCCGCACGCCTGGCCGAAGAGCAGGACGGGCGCGGCCCGGCCGCGGTCCAGGGCTGAGGGGCACGCCATGGGCCAGAAGGCGAAGTTCGGCATCAAGAAGCGCGAGAAGGGCATCAACGTGACGCCCTTCGTCGACGTGCTGCTGGTGGTGCTGGTGATCTTCATCCTGACCAGCAACGCCTCCATCCCCGGCATCGAGGTCAACCTGCCGAAGGCCAGCAACAGCGTCGCACTGGAGAAGCCGAAGACCAAGGCGATCACCATCGACCCCAGTGGACAGGTGTTCCTGGATGCCTACCCGGTGACGATGGCTGAACTGGAAGACCGGTTGCGTACCGAGCGCGCGACCACGCCGGATTTCCCGGTGATCGTGCGCGGTGATGCGCAGGTGCAGTACGCCCGCGTGGTCGAGGTGCTGGACCTGCTGCGGCGGCTGGAGCTGGCCCAGGTCGGCCTGGTCACCGGCAAGGCGCAGGGCTGAGGCATGACGGCCCATCAACCCCCTCGGCCGGAGCCCGGCATGCGCGGCCGCCAGTTGCTGGTGACCGTCGCGCTGGTGCTGGCCGCGTTGCTGGTGCTCGGCATCGCCGTGTGGTGGATGCTGTTCAGGGACACTGCCAGTACCCGTCGGCCGGTGGTGCAGCCGCCGATGCTGGCGCTGCCGCCGCCCCCTCCGCCGCCGCCGCCACCACCGGAAAAGCCGCCGGAACCCGAAACGCCGCCGGAAGAGGCCATTCCCGAGCCGGAGCCGCTGGATCAGCCGACGCCGGCCGAAGAGCCGACCCCGACCCCGGACAATGCCGACCCGGTAACGATGAATGCCGATGCGCAGGCCGGCGGTGACAACTTCGGTATCCAGTCCGGCAGTGGCGGCGGTTCCTCCGGCGTTGGCCGTGGTGGCGCCGGCAACGCTACCTACGGCCGCTACCTCGGCTACCTGATGCAGCAGGCGATCTCGCGCGATGACAAGGTCAAGCGCCTGGCGTTCCAGCTGCAGGTGAATGTGTGGCTGGCCAACGACGGCCGCCTGGAAAAGGTCGAGCTGGTGCGCGGCAGTGGCAACGAGGAGGCCGACGCGGCCGTGCTCGATGCGCTGCGACGCATCGGCAAGGTCGACCAGGCACCACCGCCGTCGCTCGATTTCCCCGCCCGCGTGCTGATCCAGGGCCGCCGGCCCGGGGCCTGATTCCCGACCTCCGTGATTTCCCTTCTTTCGATGAGAACCGTGATGAACGACCACGACCGCGCACGAACCGACTCCCGCCGCCCGCGGCCGGCCCGACGGGCGCTGCTGTGCTGCGCCGTGCTGCTCAGCCTGGCCGCCCCGGCCGGTGCGATGGCCGCCGAAACCACCATGGTCAAGCTGATCAAGGGCCTGATCGCCAGCGGTGCGCTGAAGCCCGAAGACGGCCAGGCATTGCTGGTGCAGGCCGAGGCCGAAGCAGCGGCCGCCCAGCGCGGTACAGCCGCCGCGCCCTCGGCCGCCAGTGGTGGCGTGGCCCTGGAGGCCGGTGACGTGCGCGTGCCCTACGTCCCGCAGAGCGTGCGCGACGGCATTCGTGACGAAGTGCGCCAGGATGTGATGGCGCAGGCCAGGTCGGAAGGCTGGGCGGCACCGAACGAAGTGGCCGAATGGACCAAGCGCATCAAGGTCACTGGTGACATGCGCGTGCGCAGCGAGTCGCGCTTCTTCTCCGAACGCAACAGCGACATCGTGAGCAACTGGTCGTCGATCAACTCCGGCAACGGCTTCGACACCAACACCAACACCAACCTGCAGTTGCCGCCGCTGCTGAACACCCGCCAGGACCGCCGTAACCT
Organism: Stenotrophomonas sp. YJH_SMC_14-1; assembly: GCF_059372275.1. NCBI lineage: Bacteria > Pseudomonadati > Pseudomonadota > Gammaproteobacteria > Lysobacterales > Lysobacteraceae > Stenotrophomonas > Stenotrophomonas sp. YJH_SMC_14-1. Next base: position 312,877 of record NZ_JCAFVK010000004.1, on the reverse strand, counting down.
GTGGCGCATCCGTGCCCGCCTGGGCATCGAGGCAACCATTGGCCAGCACACCACGGCCGGCGTGCGCCTGGCCAGCGGCAGCAGCAATGGCCCGGTGTCGACTACCGAGCAGCTGGGTGGCGGCCTGAGCAAGAAGGACGTGTGGCTGGACCAGGCCTGGCTGGCCTACAGCCCGGCGGATTGGGTGACGGTGCGCGGCGGCCGCTTCGGCAATCCGTTCTGGACCAGCGACACGCTGTTCTCCAACGACCTCAACTTCGATGGCCTGGCCGCGAACCTGAAGTACGGCTTCGCCGGCGGTGACCTCGGCCTGTTCGCCAACCTCGCGGTGGTACCCCTGGAGTACACCTCCGACAGCTCGCCGAGCCAGAGCAAGGTCAAGACTCCGAACGAGAACAAGTGGCTGTCCGGTGCGCAAGTAGGTGTGAACTGGCGCTTCCATGACGAGAATACGTTGCGCGCTGCATTGGGCTACTACGACTTCAAGAACATCAGCGGCCGCCTGTCCTCACCGTGCGCCCTGTACGCGGGTGCGGTGGGCTGTGACACCGACTGGTCGCGCCCGGCGTTCATGCAGAAGGGCAACACCCTGATGCTGATCCGCGACATCGCGCGCAATCCGCTGGACCCGGCCAACACGCCGACCCCGCAGTATGTCGGCCTGGCCTCGGCCTTCCGCCTGGCTACCTTGAACCTGCGTTGGGACACGCAGCTGGCACAGGGCGTCGGTCTGCGCCTGGACGGCGATTACATCCGCAACCTGGCCTACGACAAGCAGGCCATGTTCAGTCGCGCCCAGAACGGCATCGTCAACAACTACGGCGCCGGCGGTACCGCCAGCATCCACACCTTCCGCAGCGGCGACACCGCCTGGATGGTGCAGGCCACCTTCGGAGCCACCGAGCTGAAGGAGAAGGGTCAGTGGCAGGCGCTGCTGGGCTACAAGCACATCGAGGCCGATGCGCTGCCGGACGCCTACAACGATCCGAACTTCCACCTGGGCGGTACCAACGCCCGCGGCTACTACGTGGGCGGTGCCTACGCGCTGGACGCGCGCAGCTGGATCAGCGGCAAGTGGATGGCGGCCAAGGAAGTGTCCGGTGCGCCGCTGTCGATCGACGTATTCCAGCTGGAGTTCAACACCGGCTTCTGAGTGGCGGCGTGATGCGGATCACGTAGTGCGTGGCGGGGGCGCAGCGATGCGCCCGTCTAAGGAAAGGAGACCACGCGTTGTTCAAAAGGAGGAGTGGATGAGCCGTCGCAAGCTGTTCGAGAGTCCCGAACCGTCCAGCCAGATGCTGGGTGTTGGGCCGGCCTATGTTTCCGTCGAGGGCCTGCGCCAGCACCTGGCCGAGTTCCTGCTGTATGCAGGCCGGCCGGTGGTGATCATGCGCGGGCGCAGCGAGGTGGGCTATTTCCTGCCGGCGCGCTGCTGGCGCCAGCGTGACGATGATCCGCTGGCCGCCGCTGCCGCCGACCAGCTGCTGGATGCGGCCGGTTTCCAGGCCGAAGACATCCAGCAGGTGGAGCAGGAATTCAACGCCATGCGCCAGCGCACCGTGCTGCATTCACGGCGCTGAGCTTTCGCCTCTACAGTAGATCCACGCCATGCGTGGATGGGGTTACGCTGCAGCCCCACGCTCACTGGTGATGCGCGCACCCTCGCGCATCACCAGGGTCACCGGGGTCTTTTCCACCACCTCCAGCAACCGCTGCCACTGCGCATCGCTCAGCTCGGCGCTGGCATGCAGCACGCGGTGCACATGGAAGCGACCACCCGCGTCACGTTCCGAGCGCAGCTCGGCATGGAACTCGCCCAGTTCCCAGCCCTTGTGCTGCGCGTACATGCGCAGGGTGATGGCGGTGCACGCCGCCAGCGAGGCCAGGTACAGGTCGAACGGTGCGAAGCCCTTGCCCTGACCGCCCAACGAGGCGGGCTCGTCCGCATCCACGGCGAATGTGCCATTGCTGATGTGGTGCAGGTAGTTGTCGGCGGTTGAAACAATGCGTGCGTAGGCCATCACGTTCTCCATCTGTCTGTGGCGTCGAGCCATGTTCGACTGCTCCAAAAGGCGGCGCCGGCCAGGACCGGCGCCGCCATCCAATCACTCGGTACGATCGTACGAGAACTGGATGCCTGCCGTACCACCGGTTTCAATGAAGAGGTTCATGAAGGCCGGCACCGTTTCCGAACGGGCCCAGTCGCGCTGCAGCTCGCAGAACAGCTGTGGCACGCTGATCAGCTGGCCACCGGCCTGTTCGATGCGGCGCAGCGCCGCATCGTGCGCGGCCAGCGAGGTGCCGCCGACGGCGTCGACCACCACATACACCTCATAGCCTTCCTTCAACGCATCCAGGGCCGGGAAAGTCAGGCACGCCTCGGTCCACAGCGCGGTCATGATCAGCTTGCGGCGGCCGGTGGCTTCCACCGCCTTGCGGAACTCGACGTCCTCCCAGGAGTTGATGGTGGTGCGGTCGTAGGTGGGGTAGTCACCCAGTACCTTGCGCAGCTGCGGAATCGGCGGCTTGTTCAGGCCGGTCTTGACGTTCACCGTCGAATGCACGATCGGCAAACCATAGGCGACGGCGGCTTTGGCGGTGCAGACGATGTTGTTGACCAGCAACTGGCGGTCCATCGAGGCGATGGAGTTCACCTGCACCGGCTGGTAGTCGATGATGATGAAGGCGGAATTCTGCGGGGTCAGCAGATGATCGCTGGCCGTGTCGCGGATCGGTTCACTGGACATGGTGGGTCTCCTGTTCAGGGGGGGAGCCGGCGACTGGCCGGCACGAAGGCCACTCAGCTGCGCTGCGAATCCAGCTGTTCGTGGTTCTTCTGCACGTCCTGCGCCTTCAGGTAGCTTTCGATCAGCAGCTGGTAGTTCGGGAAGATCTTCGTGTAGACCTCGGCCCACTGCTGGGCATCGTCGCGGTTCCAGGTGCGCTGGATCTCCGAGGCCACCGCGGCGGTGTCCATCGGCACCACGCCGGCCTGCACCACGCGGGCCAGGGTGATCTCCTCGGCCATCTTCGAGTAGGTGCCAGACGCGTCGATGACCGCGAACACCTGGTAGCCATCGGCAACGGCGGCGATCGACGGGAAGGCCATGCACACACTGGTGATGGTGCCGGCAATGATCAGCTGCTTGCGGCCGGTGGCCTTCACTGCGGCAACGAATTCCGGGTTGTCCCAGGCGTTGATCTCACCCTTGCGTGCCACGTACTGGGCATGCGGGGCGGCGTCGTGGATCTCCGGGATCAGCGGGCCGTTCGGGCCCTGCGGAACAGAGGCGGTGGTGATCACCGGCATCTTTGCCAGCGTGGCCATCTTCGCCAGCGCCGTGGCGTGGGCGCGCACGCTGGTGAACGGCATGTCACCGATGGTCTGGAACAGGCCGCTCTGATGGTCGATCAGCAGCATCGCAGCGTTGTCCGGATCGATCACCGGGCGGGCACCGTTGAAATTGGCGGGGGTACTCATGGTCAGTCTCCTGGAGAAGGTGGGCGATGGCCCGGAAGGTGCGGCGGGCCAATGCCCGCCGCATTGAAACGATCAGTGCGCGATCTGGCCGAAGCGGCCGCTGTTGAAGTCGTTGACCGCCTGCGCGATCTCGGCTTGGCTGTTCATCACGAACGGGCCATAGCCCACCACCGGCTCGTCGATCGGTTCACCGCTGAGCAGCAGCACGGTGGCGTCGCTGTCGGCGTCGACGAACACGTCCTCGCCGCTGCGGTCGAAGGTGACCAGCTGTGCCTCGCCGACCGGCTGGCCGCCGTTGATCCGCACCGTGCCCTTCAGCACCACCAGCGCCAGCGTGCGGCCATCGGCCACCGGCAGTTCGGCGTGGTGGCCCTGCCGCAGGCGGATGTCCCAGACATCCATCGGCGTGTGGGTGCGGGCCGGGCCGGCATGACCGTCGAGGCGGCCGGCGATGACACGCACGCGGCCGGCGCCTTCAGGCAGTTCAACCGAGGGGATCTGTGCGTCGAGCAGGGTCTGGTAGCCCGGTGCACCCATCTTGTCCTGCGCCGGCAGGTTCACCCACAGCTGGACCATGTCCAGCGTGCCGCCCCGCTTGCTGAACTCCGGTGTGTGGAACTCCTCGTGGAGGATGCCGGAGGCTGCGGTCATCCACTGCACGTCACCCGGGCCGATGGTGCCGCCGGCGCCGGTTGAATCGCGGTGGGCGACCTCGCCCTCATAGACGATGGTGACGGTCTCGAAACCGCGATGCGGATGCTGGCCGACCCCGCGCGGGGTATCGCTGGGGGCGAAGGTATAAGGGCCGGCGTAGTCCAGCAGCAGGAACGGGCTCAGGTGCTGGCCGTGGGTGTTGTAGGAAAACATCGAGCGGGCGGGGAATCCGTCGCCCACCCAGTGCGGGCGCGGGGCGCTGTAGGTACCGGTGACACGCTTCATGGCGATCTCCTGGCCGGGGCTGCCGGCCGCTGTTCTTCGTTGCAGGAGACAATATCGCCGCGACAATTGGGCCGGTAGACGCCAATATTTGCCGTCATAGTCCTATCTGGTGAACAATGGGTGCGCGCCTTGCGCCACAGGAGATCGCCCCGTGTTCATCGCTGATATCCGCCGTTGCGACCTCAACGACCTGTTCTACTTCGCCATGGTGGTCGAGCACGGCGGCTTCTCGCAGGCCGGCCGGGCGCTGGCCATGCCGAAGTCGAAACTGAGCCGGCGCATCGCGCTGCTGGAGGAACGGTTGGGCGTGCGCCTGATCCAGCGCTCGACCCGGCGTTTCTCGGTCACCGAGGTCGGCCAGGACTACTACCGCCACTGCAAGGCGATGCTGGTCGAAGCCGAAGCGGCCGAAGAAGCGATTGCGATGTCGCGCGCCGAGCCGCGCGGCACGATCCGCCTGGCGTGCCCGATCGCGATCCTGCATGCGCGCATCGGCCCGATGCTGGCCGACTTCCTGGCCCAGCACCCGCAGGTGACGGTGCAGCTGGACGCCACCAACCGGCGCGTCGACGTGGTGGGCGAGGGTGTGGACGTGGCGATCCGCGTGCGGCCGCCGCCACTGGAGGACAGCGACCTGGTGGTACGCGTGCTGGCGCGTCGGGTCTGGTGTACCAGTGCCAGTCCGGCGCTGCTGCAGCGGCTGGGCACGCCGCAGGTGCCGGCCGACCTGGCGATGATGCCGACCGTCGATCTGGCATCGCCCAGCCAGCAGCATGTATGGGAATACACCGGGCCGGGCGACGTGCTGGCCAGCGTGCATCATCGCCCGCGGCTGGTCAGCGATGACATGATCGCGTTGCGCACCGCTGCGGTGGCCGGGGTGGGGTTGCTGATGCTGCCGCGGATGATGATCAGTGACGAACTGGCCAGTGGCGCGCTGGTGCCGGTGCTGCCGGAGTGGGTGCCCAAGCACGGCATCGTGCACGCGGTGTTCCCGTCGCGACGCGGCCTGTTGCCGGCGGTGCGTGCACTGATCGATTACCTCGCCGAACGCTTCGAGGCACTGGAGGAACCCTAGCTCTTCCATCCACGCATGGCGTGGATCTACTGGACCTGCGCCTTGGTAGATCCACGCCATGCGTGGATGAAGCTCTCGGCCGCGGCTTGCCGCCTGCGACCGCGCAGCCCACAATCCACGTCCGGACCGTCGCCATCACGCCCATCATTCCCCGGTCCGGCCTTGGCACCTATGTCTCCCAATGCCCTGGCGCTGGTCGAGCTGCTGATCCGCGAGCGCCGTGCGTTGTCTCGCTTCATCGCGCGCTATCTCGACCCGGCCAGTACCGAGGACACCCTGCAGAACCTGTACCTGAAGGCCAGCAGCGTGCCCGGCGATCCGCCCATCCTGGAGCCGCGTGGCTATCTGTACCGGATGGCCTACCACCACGCGCTCAACCGCAGCCAGTCCGACGCCCGCGAGCGGCATGCGATGGCCGAGTACGCCCTCGACATGGCCGAGGCCAGCCGCGATGGCGAGGCGCAGGCGCTGGACCAGGCGCAGCTGCGCGAGATCACCCAGACCATCCTCGCGCTGCCAGCCCAGGTGCGCGAGTGCTTCGTGCTCAACCGCTACCTGGGCCTGAGTGAGCGCGAAATCGCCGCCCGGCTGGGTATTTCCAAGAGCCTGGTGGGCAAGCATGTGCTGCGCGCGGCGCTGTTGATCCAGCAGCACCAGCAGGGAATGCATCGATGAGCGGCGATTGCCGTGGGCAGATCGCGCCCGCCGTTGTCACAACAGGAAGGCGCACCCGTTCGTGGTGCGGCAGGCCACAACCATGACCACGTCCGAACCCTCGCCGCGTCAGGCCAGGCAGGCGTTGCGCTGGGTGATCCAGTGCAGTGCAGGCCCGCTGCCGGAACGCCAGCAACGAACCCTGCAGCGCTGGCTGCAGGCCGACCCTCGCCATGCGCTGGCCTGGCGCCAGCAGCAGGCCTTCTGGCAAGGGTTGGATGCCGCCGGGCCCGACGTGCTGGCCGCGCTGCCCGGGTTGACGGCTGATCGCCAAGGGTTGCGCCCGATCGCGCCTCAGCGCCGCCTGCCGTGGCTGCTGGCCAGCGCAGCTGCGGTGGTGCTGATGGTTGCCGCTGCGCCGCACGCGCTGCTGCTGGCACGCAGTGACCTGCGCAGCAGCGATGCACCGCGCGTGGTGCAGCTGGAGGACGGCAGCACCGCCGTACTCGATGCGGGCACCGCATTGGCGGTTGCGTTCGATGGCCAGCAGCGGCACCTGCGCCTGCTGCGCGGCCAGGCCTGGTTCCAGGTGGCCCATGAGGCGCGACCGTTCCAGGTCGAGGCGGCGGGCGGCCAGGTGCGTGACATCGGCACCGCCTTCAGCGTGTCGATGCAGGACACCACGGTCGTGACCCAGGTCAGTGAGGGCGTAGTGGATGTGCGCCCTGGCGATGGCAGCGTACAGCGCCTGCATGCCGGGCAGGCACGGGTGTTCCGTGACGGTCGCTGGCTGCAGCCGCTGCGGCAGGCCGATCCGGATGCCGTGGCGCCATGGCGTCGGGGCGAGGTGGTGATCGACGATCAGCCAGCCGCGCAGGCCATCGCCGATCTGGCGCGCTACCGCCGTGCTCCGGTGTGGGTGCTGCGCGGGCAGGGCACGGACGTACGGGTCAGTGCCCTGTTCCATCTGCAGCAGCCGGAGACCGCCATTGACGCGGTGGCCGCACAGGCGGGACTACGCGTGCAGCGCTTGCCCGGCGGCGCGCTGGTGGTGTGGTGAGGTGCCTGCGGCGCAGCGCACGGCCCGCCAGATGAAAAAAACATGAAAAAACCGTGGGCACCCGCAGTGCCCCGCTGTCTATAGAGGTATAGCCAGAGCGAAACACCGTTTCTCCTCAAGCCAGACATGCCACCGGCACCGGATGTGCCCGTGGTTCCGCCACGCTTGAGGAGTTCCCGTCCATGCCGTCCACGGCATCCGCCTGTCATCGTCGCGCCATCGCTCTGGCCCTGGCTGTTTCCACCGCATTGCTGTCGCTGGCCTGTGTGCCGGCCGTGCAGGCGCAACCGGCGATCGTCGCGCCGGTGCGGCAGTACACCATTCCGGAGCAGCCGCTGGCTGATGCCGTACGCGCCTTTGGCCGCCAGGCCGATGTGCAGGTGGTGTTCCGCAGCGACCTGGTGGAAGGCCGCCGCTCCAGCGCAGTGAAGGGTGAGTACAGCCAGATGCAGGCGCTGCAGCAGCTGTTGCGCGGCAGCGGCGTGCGTGCACAGCGCGGCATGGACGGTACCTGGAGCCTGCGGGCCGCAGCGGAGGCGGGTGAGGGCGAAGGGGTGCGGGTGACCGAAACACTGGACGTGGCCGGTCGCCTTCAGTCGGAAGGGGGTGAGGCCCGCGATCGGCGTGGCTACGACGATGTGTTCGCGCTGGACCTGACCACGGCGTATTCGGGGCGCGACCGGGTGGAGCGTTACCGAGGCTCCAATCCGGCCGACGTGGTCAAGGATCTGGTCGGCGTGTTCAGTGGCGATGCGCGCAACAGTGGCGCGCTGGACGTCAACATCCGTGGCATCCAGGGGCCCGGGCGGGTGCCGGTCAGCATCGACGGCGGCGAACAGGCGCTCACGGTATGGCGTGGCTACAACGGCGTCAGCAACCGCAACTACATCGATCCCAACCTGATTGGTGGCATCCAGGTCATCAAGGGGCCAGGGCTGGTGCGCGATGTGCACAGCGGGATCGGTGGCGCGCTGGTGATCAAGACCATCGACGTCGATGACGTCGTCGCTGCCGGCGAGCGCTTCGGCGGGGAGCTGAAGATCGAAGGCAGCAGCAATGCGGTGGCACCGCGCCTGCCGCGGCTGCACACCGGCGAGGACTACCGCACCGTGCCGGGTTTCCCGCAGGGCTCGCCGAACTCACCCTACGACGACCGCACCCTGGTGGTGCCGGTGAAGTCGCGCAGTGGCAACAACCCCTTCGATGGCGAGGACCAGGCCTGGCGCCTGGCGCTGGGCGTGCGTGGCGACAACGTCGACCTGATGGCCGCCTACGCCTGGCGCAAGCGCGGCAACTACTTCTCCGGGACCCAGGGCAGCGCCTATTACGAACAGGACCGGCGCGAGCAGTTCGAGTACCAGGGCATCGACTACATCACCACGCTGGCGCGCTACTTCAAGCCCGGCGATGAAGTGCCCAATACCTCCAGCGAACAGGAGTCCTGGCTGGTCAAGGGCAGCTGGCAGATCAACGATGACCAGCAGTTGAAGGCGACCTGGCGGCGCACGCTGTCGCACTACGGCGAGATCATGCCGTCGCGCATCCTGTCGGCCCCGGACTACGGCCGCATCCAGTGGCCGCTCAGTCGGGTCGATTCGGATGCGTGGAACCTGGAATACCGTTTCCAGCCCGCCGGCAGTCGTTGGCTGGACCTGTACGCCAACCTGTGGCGCACGGAGACGGACAGCGATACCTACAGCGCTGGCGGCTTCCCGAACTTCGCAGTGGGTAATCCGGCGTGGAATCCGGACGCCAGCCCGATCCTGCGCAACACCGCGCTGGCCAACGCGCGCAATGACCGCACCGGCCTGATCCTGAGCAACCGCTTCGCGCTGCATTCGACCCTGGATCTGACCGTGGGCGGCAACTGGCAGTACGAGAAGCTGGGGTCCCGCGATCCGTACTTCGGCACCACCGATGGCTGGCGCATGTTCCCGCGTGCCGGGCGCCGCCAGGAGGGTGAAGGCTACCTGACCCTGGAGTGGCGGCCGGTCGACTTCCTCACCCTCAATGCAGGCGTGCGCTACGGCCGCTACTGGGCCTTCGACGATTTCCTCGAGGCGCACCCCGAGCTGCTGAACAAGGGCGTAGGTGGCAAGGAAGCGCAGTACACCGTGAACGAACTGCCGCCTCGTCCCGCCAATCTGCAGGCCCGCATCGACGCGTTGGAAGCACGCCGCGCCCTATGGGAAAAGCGCGGCATGGGCTGGTTCATCGACGACAGCATCCGTGCGTTGCTGGCACCGTACGAAACGCCGCGTCCGGTCAGGTACACACGGCCCTGGCTGCCCGATGCCGATGGCAACTACACCCGCGCCGGCAATCCCTGCCTCAATGGCGAAGTGGCGGCCATTCCCGGCGTGCAGCCGGTGTTCGCCGGCAGCGACCAGGTCTGCAACATCGGCAACAGCGTACAGTCGCAGCCGGTCGATGGACGCAACGGCCGCCGCCGCGACCATGCCTGGCTGCCGACCTTCTCGGCCACTGCACACCTGTCCCCGGCCGCCCGTGCCTACGTGCGCTACAGCGAAGCGGTGCGCTTCCCGAGCATGTTCGAAAGCACCATCGCCTTCTCCGGCAGCCTCAATCCGCTGCATGCGCTCAAGCCCGAGCACGCCTACAACTACGAAGTGGGCTACGTGCACAACCTGTCGGCCCTGTTCGGCAACACCGCCGATGCCGACGTCAAGCTGGCGTACTACGTGCACAAGACCCGTGACGTGATCGAACGCGATGGCAACTTCCTGTTCGACAACATCGACAAGCAGACCATCCGTGGTATCGAACTGCAGGCCCGCTTCGACAACCGGCGCTTCTTCACCGATCTGGGCATCACCCGCACGCTGGAAAACGAGGTGTGTGACGAGAGCACGGCGGTGCTCCTGGACGCGAACCGCGGCCTGGTTCCGAACTGCGTGCAGGATGGTTTCGTCGGTGGCTACCTGCTGACCCAGGCCATTCCAAAGCTGTCGATCAACTGGTCGCTGGGCACGCGCCTGTTCGATGGGCGCCTGGAACTGGGCAGCCGCATCGTGCACTACCAGCGGCACGAGAACCCTGACCTGCAGGCCTACCGTGAGCGCCTGTTGAGCGGTGGCAGCGGCCTGCTCTGGCAGAACGTGCCGTTCACCTGGGGAAACATCACCACCGTCGATGCCTATGCGCGCTGGCGCTTCAACGAGCATGCCAGCGTCGAGCTGGTCGGCAGCAACCTCGGCAACCGCTACTACGTCGATCCAGCCACGCGCTCCACGCTGCCGGCCCCGGGTCGCACCCTGAAGCTCGGCGTCACCGCGCGCTTCTGATCTCCCACCTTCAAGCGTTGTACCCGTAGTTCCCTCAACCAAGGAGCAATACCATGAAAATGATCTCCCGTTCGGTGCTCGCCGTTGCCGCCTCGCTGGCTCTGGTCGGTGCCGCGCATGCTGCCGACATCGTCGGTGCCGCCAGTGCCAGGACCGATGCCGAGCTGTACGTGGCGGTTGGCGAATCGCAGGTCAATGGCGGCCCGCACCGCGCTGGCAAGGCCGGCATCGGTGTCGGTACCGTGTCCCAGGCCAAGCCGGTGGACTTCCAGGGCCTGAGCGCCTACTCGGCACCCACCACCGTCAATGGCGTGACGGTACGTACCCTGGCCATGCCGATCACCGGCGCACCGGGAAGCCACGCCGGCATGGGCCACTTCAACTTCGTCAAGGTCGGCAGTGGCGATGTCTGGTTCGGCGAATGGTCCAAGGATGGCGCTGCCGGTGGCTTCAACAACCGCCAGGTCTACTTCGTTGGCGACCGCGCCGGCACCACGCTGCCCGCCGGCGTGGCGTCCTACACCGTGGCCGGCCTGAACAAGTTCAACGGCAGCAACCTGCTAAGCGGCACCTTCGACGCCGACTTCGGCGCCGGCACCCTGGATGGTGCGCTGTCCGGCAATGGCCTGACCCTGGCCATCGTTGCCAACATCAACAGTGCCGATGCATCGTTCGCCGGTTCGGCCAACGTCAATGGCAGCGTCAACGGCACCACCCAGGGCCAGTTCTTCGGCGCCAACGCGGCCACCCTGGCCGGCATCGCCACCTTCGCCGGCAACAGCCAGTACGACACCGCCTTCGGCGGCAGCAAGAACTGATTGCCACGCCCCTGACGGGGCAGGGCAGGGACAAGCCGCGATCCGCCAGTCCCTGCTTCGGCCCGCTGCATGCACCGCCACGGATCGACCATGCGCCATCCCATCTTCCTTGTGATCCTGTTGCTGGCGGCTGCCGATGTGCGCGCCCAGCAGGATGATCTTCGTCGTGTGCTGGAGCAGGGCAGCGAGCTGCGCCACCAGCAGCAGGACCAGCAGCGCCTGCAGCAGGCCGAGTCGGCGCGACCGACCATCACCATCGACGGCCAGACCCTGCGCGTGGAGCGCACGGTCGACGATCTGGGCCAGGCGCTGTACCTGTCGCTGCAGCATCAGCAATGGGGCGCAGCGCAGCGCTTCCTGGACGAATACATCGAACTGCCCGGCCACGACCCGTTGCTGCGCCACTACGCGCAGGGCGGCCTGGCGCGGGTGGCCGGCAATCACCACCGCGCGGCCAACGAGTACGAAGCACTGCTGGCGGCGCAGCCGGATTTCCTGCCGGCCCGCCTTGAGCTTGCACGTGTCCATGCCGAGGACCAGCGCGACCGCGATGCGGAGGCGTTGTTCACGGCCATCGCCGGTGGCATCAATGCCGACGACCCCACTACCGCGGGTGTACGCGGACGGGTGGACGCCTACCTGGCCGCACTGCAGGCGCGCAGGCGTTGGAAAGGAGCGCTGGCAGCCGGCCCGGCATGGAGCGACAACATCAACCGCAGCTCGGCCAGCCGCACCTGCCTGTTCGGAGTGGGCGACACCTGCATCATCCAGCGCAATCTTCCCGATGCCCAGCGCGCCATCGGCCTGGACTACGACGGCAACCTGGAGCGTCGCTGGGCACTGGCCGGTCATCACGGCGTCTATGTGCGCGCGCTTGCGTTCGGCCAGGCATGGCGCGGGCACAGCGCCTACAACGAGCTCAATGCGAGCGTGCAGGCGGGCTATAGCTGGCGCAGCGCTCGGCATACCCTGCAGATCGCGCCGAGCTATGACTACCAGGGCCTGGGCAACCGGGCCCTGCAGGGCGGCAGCGGGCTGCATGGCGAATGGCAATATGCATTGGACGGGCGCAGCCTGCTCAGGCTGGAGGCCGACTGGAAGCGCCAGCGCTATCGCCAGCGCGGCCTGGCCAGCAATTACGACGGTGAGCTGGCCGCGGTGTACGCCACCTGGTTCCGTGCGCTCAACCCGCGCTGGACCCTCTTTGCCGGGCTGGACCTGAGTGACAGCCGCGCCGCCAATCCGGCCAACGGCTACCGCCAGCGTGGACTGCGCCTGGGGGCGGCGCGCCAGTGGACGGGCACCACCGCCACCGTGTTCGTGTCGTTGCGCGAGCGCGACTACGAGGCGTGGAGCCCGCTGCTGGAGGCGCGGCGTGAGGACAGCGAACAGAACCTGATTGCTGTCGTGCGCAGCGAGCGCCTGGCGGTGGCCGGGCTGGTGCCCAGCCTGAGCCTGCGCTACGCGCGCATCGACAGCAACGTCGGCTGGCTGTACAGCCACGACCGCAGCCTGCTCAGCCTGAAATGGGAACGGGCCTTCTGAACGCGCCGCTGCGCTGCACGGTGAACGCGCCGTCGCCGCGATCTTCATTCATCATCACGCGCTCTTGTAGCCCGTTTCGCGCATCCTTCGGGTGTTGCGGCAGAGCTGGGCCGCGTGTATCGAGGAGCGCCGGTCGTGCTGGAAGCGGGCAACAAACCAGAGGGCCTGAAAGGGCTGCGTGTACTGGTGGCGGAGGATGAATTCGCCATCGCGATGTTTCTGGTCGACTATCTGGAGCTGAAAGGCGCACAGGTGGTGGGGCCTGCCGGTGACCTGCAGGCGCTGGGGCGGCTGGTCGATACCCATCCCATCGATGTGGCATTGCTGGACATCAACCTGGGCGGTGAGCAGGTCTATCCGCTGGCCGATCGGCTGGCCGAGACGGGTATCCCCTTCCTGCTGACCTCCGGTTACGACGACAACCTGCCCAGCCGCTTTGCCAGCGCGCCGCGCTGTACCAAGCCTTATCACATCGAAGCGCTGGTGCAGCAGCTGGCCGCGCTGGTGGCGGCGCCGCAGGTCTCTGCGGGCATTGCCTGATTGCGCGGCATGTCGCGCCGTCCTGAAGACATCCACGCCGCCAGGCTGCGTGGCCAGATGCCACCTGCACCGCAGCTGCATGTGCGCCACGATGGCATGGCCGCGCGCATCGCCCGCCACGACTGGTCATCCACGCCGTTGGGTGCCTGCGAGCAGTGGCCGCCCCACCTGCGCGCCACCGTCGACCTGATGCTGGCCCATGGTTTCCCGATGATCGTGCTGTGGGGTGAGCAGCTGGTGCAGCTCTACAACGATGGCTATGCCGAGATTCTGGCCGACAAGCATCCCGGAGGGCTCGGCCAGCCGACCCGCGAGTGCTGGCCCGAGGTCTGGCATATCAATGGACCGATCTACCAGCGCGTCTGGCAGGGCGAAACCATCACCTACGAGGACAAACTCTATCCCCTGGCGCGTCGCGGGCGGTTGGAGGATGTCTGGTTCACCATCACCTACAGCCCGATCCGTGGCGAGGAAGGGCGCATCAACGGCGTGCTCGTGACCATGTTCGAGACCACAGCGGCGCATGTGGCCCAATCGGCACGCGAGCGCGAAGAGCAGAAGCGGCGGGAGGCGGACCGGCGCCTGGCATTGGCCTTCAAGGTGCTGCCGGTGGGCGTCTGCATTGTCGACACCGAAGGGCGCCTGCAGCTGTCCAACGACCAGATGCGTGCCTACCTGCCCAGCGGCAAGGTGCCCTCCACGGATGAGGTGAACCTGCATCGCTGGCGTGGCTGGCATGCGGACGGCAGCGCCATCGGGCCGGAGGATTTCGCCATCGCCCGTGCGATGCGCGGCGAGACCGTGGTGCCGGGGCTGGAGTTCCAGTATCTGCATGACGATGGGCGCGCGCGCTGGACCCGGGTCGCGGCCGCGCCCCTGCGCGATGGCGACGGTGAGGTCAGCGGCGTATTTGCCATCGCCGTGGACATCGACGATCTCAAGCGTGCCACCGAGCGCCAGTCTGTATTGCTGGCCGAACTGCAGCACAGGGTGCGCAACATCATGTCGACCATCCATGCCATTGCCTGGCGGACCCGCGAGTCGGTCAGCAGCGTGGATGAATACGCTGAACGGTTGTGCGGGCGACTGATGTCGCTGGCGCGCACGCAGAGCCTGCTGACCCGCGGCGCCAATGCCGGGGTCTGCCTGCGTGGCATGCTCCATGAGGAGATCGCGGCGCAGACGCCGGCAGCGGCGGCCTACCGCCTGCAGGGCGAGGATGTGCTGCTGCCGCCGAAGGCGGCCGAAGTACTGTCCCTGGCGATCCACGAGTTGGCGAACAATGCCCTGCGGCATGGCGCACTGACCCATGAGGATGGCCGGATCGAGGTGACCTGGGATCTGCAGGTTCAGGCCGGCCAGCCATGGCTGGGCCTGCACTGGTGCGAGCGCCATGCCGAAGTGGAGGACTGGGAGCAGCCCCGGCAGCGTGGCCTTGGCCGGGCGCTGATCGAGCAGCGCGTGCCCTACGAACTCGCCGGCAGCGGCGAGCTGCGCTTTGGCCCGCAGGGCCTGGATGCCTGGATCCGCTTTCCGCTGCGCGAGCGAGACAGCCTGCTGCAGACCGATGCTCCCGGCGCGGCGGCGGGCGGTTCCGGCAGGTAGAGGTCCATTTATCCCCAATTTGGCCAAATTGGGCATAATGGCCTCAACTGTCCCCGTCTGGAGCCGTGCCATGACCCTGCCGCTGGATCTGCCTGGCCTCGAAAAGGCCCCCGCGTCGTCGGTGAAGACCCGTGGCTGGCCGAGCCTGATGCGCACCGTGCGCGAGAAGCAGGCGCTGGTCATCACCAACCACAACCACCCCGAAGCGGTGATCGTGGACATCCGCACCTACCAGGAACTGCTGGCCAAGGCCGCTGGCGGCGATGCCGGTGAGCGCAGCGAAGAACTGCTGCGCCTGCGCGGTGAGTTTGACCAGACCCTGGCCAGCCTGCAGCGCGGGGAGGGGCTGGGCAAGGTGCTGGGCCAGCCGATCCGCCGCGGTCGCAAGGTCACCCTCGGCCGTCCGCTCTGACCGATGGGGCGGATCCTGGTGCTTGCCGGCGTCAATGGCGCCGGCAAGAGTTCGCTGCTGGGTACCTGGCTGGAAGCCGAAGGGCTGGGCTGGTTCAACCCCGATTCGTTCACCCGGCGCCTGGTGGAGGCCGGCTGGCCGCTGCCCGATGCCAATGCGGAGGCCTGGCAGGAAGGCACCCGCCGCCTGCGCCAGGCCATGGCTGATGGCACGGACTTCGCCTTCGAGACCACGCTGGGCGGCAACACCATTCCAGGCCTGCTGCGCGAGGCCTGTGAGCAGCATCATGTGGCGGTATGGTTCTGCGGCCTGTCCAGCGTCGAGCTGCACATCGCCCGCGTCGCTGCGCGGGTAGCGGCCGGTGGCCACGATATTCCGGTGGAGAAGATCCACGCCCGCTTCGATTCGGCGCGCGAGAACCTGCTGGACCTGCTGCCACACCTGGCCGAGCTGCATGTCTACGACAACAGCGCTCCCGCCGACGCCGACGGCTGCGTCGAGCCGCTGCCGGTGCTGGCGATGGCGCATGGCCAACTGCAGTACCCGGTCTCGGTGGCCGAGCTGCTGCATACGCCGGATTGGGCCAAGCCCATCGTGATGCGTGCGATGGAATTGAACACCTCGGATTAGATCCACGCCATACGTGGATACCTTTCACACATCGCGCGAGACCGCGCCGTGTCCGACTGGGCGCCACCGGAGCTGCGGTTAGACTGACCGCACACTCAAGGAGGATGACATGCACGGACCTGCGACATTCCGCTCCAGTTCTATCTGCCTGGTGCTTGCCGCGCTGGCGCTGTCCTGCATGCCGACGATGGCAGCGTCGCCTGCCGCCAAGCGACCATCGCCGCCCAGCCTGGTGCAGGCCTTCCACGCCGCCGAAGCCAACCTGCGGCTGATTCCCGGCGGCGACATTGAATCCGGCTTCCGCCCGGTTTGGACCGCTGTTGCCGATCTCGATGGCGATGGCCGTGCCGAGGTCGTGTATTTCTACACGTCCGACTATTCCGGCGGCAGCTTCGCCCAAAGCAACGTCGTTGCGGTGATGACGGCGCTGACGGCAAACGATCCGCGCGGCCAGGAGAACCCGAACAGCCTGTCGCCGGTGGAAGCAGAGGACTATGCCGCCATCCGCAGGTATGGCTATGCTGACGACGCGGCTGAACAGATTCCAGGCGCCATCCGTGCCATCCGCATCCAGGGTGATCGCATCGTTGTCGATTTCACCGTCAGTGCCGGGGCGACGGTCTGCGAATGGAAGAGCCCGAACCGCCACGTCTGTCCGCCGGACGGAAACTACACATGGACGCTGCGTTGGACGCCGGGGAAGCTGACTCACATCAAGAAGTAGCGCCAGGGAGCGCCGGGCGTATTCGCCCGGCGCCACTGGCCCCGTAGGTCCACGCCAAGCGGGGACCGCGTTCTGCGGCCAGCCTCAGGCCGGCTTCACCTGCTCAGGCTCCGCAGCCTCCGGCAGTGGTGGCAAGGTCGGGTCCACCGTTACCGGTACATCGCTCTTCAACAACGCAGCGGCCTCCTTGTCGCTGCCCACTGCCGGCGGTGAGCCACGCAGCGGCAGGCCGGCGGTCTCCTTCACGAACAGCATGGTCACCAGGCCGATCACCGCCGCGCCCATCAGGTAATAGGCCGGCACCAACGGGTCGCCGGTACGCTCCACCAGCCACGCGGTCACCAGCGGCGTAGTGCCACCGAACAGCGACACCGACACGTTGAATGCGATCGACAGCGCGCTGTAGCGCACCGGCGTATAGAACAGCGCCGGCAGCGTGGACGGCATCGAACTGGTGAAGCACACCAGTGCCAGGCCCAGCAGCATCAGGCCAAGGAAGATCAGCCCGTCGTTGCCGCTGCCGACCAGCAGCAGGCACGGAATGGCCAGCACCAGCAGCGCGATGCAGGCACCAATGATCATCGGTCGGCGGCCCAGCCTGTCACTGAACAACCCGCCGACGATGTTCAACGGCATCATCACCAGCATCACGATGATGATCAGCAGCAGGCCCTTGCTCTCGGCATAGCCCATGGTGACGCTGAGGTAGCTGGGCATGTAGGTCAGCAGCATGTAGTCGGTGACGTTGAACACCAGCACCAGGCCCATGCACACCAGCAGTTGGCGACCATGCACCTGGAACAGTGCGCCCAGCCCCGGCCGGTCGTGCTCGCGCTTCTCGGCTTCTTCAGCGAACGCGCGGAACGCCGGGGTTTCCTCCAGCTTCATGCGCATGTACAGGCCGAGCAGGCCCAACGGGCCGGCCACCAGGAATGGAATGCGCCAGCCCCAGTCCAGCATCTGCTCGCTGCTCAGCAGCATGTGCAGCGCAGTGACGGTACCGGCGCCTGCGATGTAGCCGCCCAGCGTGCCGAACTCCAGCCAGCTGCCCATCAACCCACGGTTGCGGTCGGTGGAATACTCGGCGATGAACGTGGCCGCACCGCCGTACTCGCCACCGGTGGAGAATCCCTGCACCACGCGCGCCAGCAGCAACAGCACCGGCGCCCAGATGCCGATGCGCTCGTAGGACGGAATCAGGCCGATCGCAAACGTGCCCAGCGCCATCAGGATCATGGTGAACGCCAGCACTTTCTGGCGCCCATAACGGTCGCCGAGCGGGCCGAACACAAGGCCGCCGAGCGGACGCACCAGGAACGCCACGGTAAAGGTGGCGAAGGCGGCGATCACCTGTGCGGTGGGGTTGCTGGACGGGAAGAACACCTGGCCGATGGTGACGGCCAGATAGCCGTAGACACCGAAGTCGAACCACTCCATGGCATTGCCCAGTGCGGCGGCACCGACGGCGCGCTTGAGCATGGGCGTGTCGACGACGGTGATCTCATCGACCTTCAGGTGACGGCGGCGCTTGAACCAGCCGAAATGGGCATGTGCCTCGGGTGTGTCCTGCATGGGGGCTCCCTGGGAGGTTTGAAATGGAAAAAACGGCGGCATGCGTGGATGCACGCGCACGGCGTGGCACCGCCGTTTCGGCGGAAGCACGGCAACGGGATCACGACGGCCGCGCTGTCAGCGGCCGGGAATCACAGCGATGCGGGGGGGGATGCAGGCGAAGTGCCTGCGGGCGTCATCCGCCAGGATCCAGCGCGAGGCGATGGACGGGCGGAGCAGGAACATGCGTGGCAAGCGGAGCGCCGGTCGGCAGTGCTTTCCACGTAACAGGTGCGCCCGTCACGTAGTGGGTCGTGTCGATCATCCGTTCATCATAACGGCACGCGCGTGAGCGTGCAGCGAAGCGCAGTTGTCTGCACGCTGTGTTCCATCATGCCTGTTCATCTGCAAAGCAATGATGACGTGCGTTGAACGGAATCTGGTCGTGCTGCTCACATGCCGCCCTCTACGTTGTGGGCGAACGCAACAGAGAAGGAGCATCGCATGACCCGTCGCATTCCCGAAGGTACGCTTGTGGTTGTCGCCGATGGCGGTTCGGCCCGTGTATTCACCAATGTCGGCAGCGATCACCAGCTGGCCTTGAAGCAGGAAGGTGAACTGCGCCTGCAGGACATCAGCGAGCAGGGTGTATCCGGGCAGGGGCCTGCGGGTGCAGTGCCGAAGGACATGTCGGTATCCCAGCTCAACGAGGCGACGTTCGCCAAGCA
This sequence comes from Stenotrophomonas sp. YJH_SMC_14-1, assembly GCF_059372275.1. Lineage (NCBI taxonomy): Bacteria > Pseudomonadati > Pseudomonadota > Gammaproteobacteria > Lysobacterales > Lysobacteraceae > Stenotrophomonas > Stenotrophomonas sp. YJH_SMC_14-1. The sequence continues at coordinate 293,807 of NZ_JCAFVK010000004.1, read as the reverse complement.
GGTGGCGGAACAGCTCAATGAGGATGCGTTGAAGAACCGCTATGCACACCTGGTGTTGATCGCTGATCCGACCACGCTGGGACGCATCCGTCCGCTGCTGCACAAGGAAACCCAGGCCCGCCTGCTGGGCGACATCGCCAAGGACCTGACCAACGCGCCGTTGGCGGATATCCAGAAGGCGCTGGCGGCGTAGCACGGATGCCATTCATGCGCGATCACCTGTCGGCGGAGCCCGACCGATTGGATGTGGAGGCGCAGGTCGGCTGGCTGCTTCTCGAGTTTGGCGCGCCCTGGTGTGGCCACTGCCAGGCCGCGCAGCCCGCGTTGCAGGCCTTTGTCGAAGCGAACGATCTGCCGCACTGGAAGATCGAGGATGGCAAGGGCAGGCCTCTGGGCCGAGCGTTCAAAGTGAAGCTGTGGCCGACCGTGGTGCTGCTGCACGATGGAGAAGAGGTCGCGCGGGTAGTGAGGCCGCTGGACAGCGCGGACCTCATGTCATTGCAGGGCGCGCTTCCCGATTGAGGAGTGAACCGGGCGTGGCACGCGGGGCAGTCGCACTGCAGCATGCGGCGTGACAGGTCCGGTGCTAGCATCCGGCTATCACCTGAATCGATCCAAATGCCGATGCCCACGCTGGACCGTCGTCTCCTGATCGCTGTCGCCGCCACGGCGATGCTCGCTTCCGGCCTGGCTTCGGCCGCGCCTGCCAGAACCGCCGCCGACAAGGCCTATGCATCGGTGGACCCGTTCATCGGCACCGGTGGCGAAGGTCACACCTATCCGGGTGCGACGGTACCGTTCGGCATGGTCCAGCTCAGCCCGGATACGCGTATCCAGCGGCGCGAGAAGGCCTACGGTTGGGCGGCCGGCTACCGCTACGACGACAGCAGCATCGTCGGCTTCTCGCACACCCATTTTTCCGGCACTGGCCATTCCGATCTGGGCGACATCCTGCTGATGCCGTTCACCGGCAGTCCCGGCCTGGAGCGTGGCGATCCCGAGAAGCCGCGCAGCGGCTATGCCTCCCGCTTCCGCCATGATGACGAGAAAGCGGAGCCGGGCTACTACGCGGTCACGTTGGACGATTACAAGGTGCGTGCCGAGCTGACCACCAGTACCCGCGTGGGCGTGCATCGCTATGCGTTCCCCAAGGGCACCGACGCCAAGGTGCTGCTGGACATGCGCACCAGCATGTACGACTACCCGGGCAAGGTGTTGTGGTCGCGGGTGCGGGTGCGTGCCGACGGCACGGTGACCGGCTTCCGCGAGACGCGCGGCTGGGCGCCGGGCCGCCAGCTGTATTTCGCGATGCGCTTCTCGCGCCCGCTGGCCGGGCATGAGCTGCACAACACCGAGCAGGACATCGTCTACAAGGGCTTCCCGCCGCCGGGCGAGAAGGATCCGTCCCAGCGCGCACAGATCGAGGGCCGTCAGCTGGTCGGTACCTTCGCATTCGGCAAGCTGGACGCACCGCTGGTGGTCAAGGTTGCCATCTCGCCGGTCAGCGAGGCCGGCGCCATTGCCAACCTCGACGCGGAAGTGGCCGACTTCGATTTCGACCGCGTGCGTGCGCAGGCGAAACAGGAATGGACGCAGGCGCTGTCGGTGCTCGACATCGATGCACCCGAGCACGCTCGCCGCAGCGCCTATACCGCGCTGTACCACACACTGTTGGGGCCGACGCTGTTCATGGATGCCGATGGCCAGTATCGCGGTTCGGACAATGCCGTGCACAAGGCCGATGGTTTCACGAACTATTCGACGTTCTCGCTGTGGGATACCTACCGTGCGTTGCACCCGTTGCTGACCCTGGTGCAACCGGAGAAGCGCAACAGCGACTTCGTCAATTCGATGCTGGCCCACCATGAGCACAGCCCCTACGGCATGCTGCCGGTGTGGTCGTTCCATGGCCTGGAAGACTGGTGCATGATCGGCTACCACGCCGTGCCGGTGATCGCCGACGCCTACGTGAAGGGCATTCGTGGCTTCGACGCCGACAAGGCGCTGAAGGCGATGGTCGAGACCGCCAATTACGGCCCCTATGACGGTATCGCACAGTACCGCGAGCTAGGCTACGTACCGATCGACGAGGAAGGTGAAGCGGCCAGCAAGACGCTGGAATACGCCTTCGATGACTGGACCATCGCACGCATGGCGCAGGCGATGGGCAAGGGCGATATCGCGGCGACCTTCGACAAGCGCGCGGCCAACTGGCGCAACGCGTTCGACAAGGACACCGGCTTCATGCGCGCACGCAAGCGCGACGGCAGTTTCCGCACCCCGTTCGACCCCAGCGCCAGTGGCTACGGTACCGACTACACCGAGGGCAACGCCTGGCAGTATTCCTGGTATGTGCCGCAGGACGTGGCCGGCCTGGCGGCAGCGCACGGTGGCAGCGACAAGCTGCTCGCGCGTCTGGACGAGGTGTTCAGCGCCAAGGTGGATCCGTCCATCTTCGAGCACATGGAAGACATCACCGGGCTGATCGGCTGGTATGCACATGGCAACGAACCCAGCCACCATGTGGCCTACCTGTACTCGTACGCTGGCCAGCCGTGGCGCACCCAGGCGCGCCTGAAGCAGATCATGGACACCCAGTACGCCGACCGTCCGGATGGCCTGGCCGGCAACGATGACGTCGGCCAGATGTCGGCGTGGCATGTGTTCACCGCGCTGGGCTTCTATCCGGTGGCACCGGGCTCGGGCGAGTACATCCTGGGCCGCCCGTTCCTGCCGAAGACCGCGATGCGCCTGCCCAACGGCAAGACGTTCACCATCGTGGCCGATGGCCTGGATGACAGGCACACCTATGTGGGCAGCGTGAGCCTCAACGGCAAGCCGCTGCAGCGCACCTTCCTGCGCCACGACGAGATCCTGGCCGGTGGCGAGCTGCGCTTCAGCATGCAGGCCGAGCCGAACAAGGACTGGCCGGGGCAGGGCGCGCAGGCGCCGTACTCGATGAGCCGGTGATGCGGGGCGGCGCCGTCCTGCCGCCGCCATTGCCCCCCGCACCTGGTAGGTGCCAACCTTGGTTGGCACGCGGGAGGTCAACGGTGCCCAGCAAGGTAGGCCGTCTACCGGAATCCGTGGGTCGCGGCGCTTTTGGTAGGTGCCAACCTTGGTTGGCACGCAGGACGTCAACGCGAACGGAACCGAACCCCCACCCGCGCGCCACCGAGCGGCGCCGTTTCGATCTTCAGCATCGCACCATGCCGCTGCGCGATCTCGGCCACGATCGCCAACCCCAGCCCGCAGCCATCGCCTTCGCTGCTGGCCCGGTAGAAGCGTTCCGTGACGCGCGTGCGTTCGGCTTCGGCAATGCCGGCGCCGTCATCGTCAACCCATGCCTGCACGCCTTCGGTCTCCTGCCGAACGCCGAGGGTGATTACACCGGGCACGGCACCGTAGCGCAGCGCGTTGTCCAGCAGGTTGCCCAACGCTTCGCGCAGCAGCTGCGGATCGCCCTGTACCTGCACGCCGTCGTCTGGCCCCTCGTAGCCCAGGTCAACGCCCGCCGCCAACGCACGGTCGGCGTAGCGCTCCACCACCCCGCGTGCCAACGCAGCCAGGTCCACCGGTTGCAGCGGCAGTGCACTGCCATGCGGATCTTCCGAGCGGCTGAGCATCAGCAGCTGGTTGACCAGATGCTGCAAGCGGGCCAGCCCGGCCAGCGTGCCGGACAGCGCCAACTGCTGGGCCTGCGGGTCGTGCTGGCGCAATGAACTCTCCAGTTCCACCTGCATCGCCGCCAAGGGCGTGCGCAGCTGGTGCGCGGCATTGCTGACAAAGCGCCGCTGCGCATCCTGCATCGCGTCCAGACGCTGCAGCAGCGCGTTGTAGGCCTCCACCGCCGGCCACAGTTCGCGCGGCGCCTCCTGCGCGGGGTCCAACGGTGCCAACGGATCCGGCCGCGGGCTGGCCAGCTTCCGCGCAACCAGGTTGGCATGGCGAGCGGCAGCGCCTGTACCGGACCAGGCCAGCCACGCCGCCAGTGTCAGGATCGCGGCCTGGAAGGGAACGCTGGTCAGCAGCAGCTTGCGCTCCAGCCGGTGGCGTTTGCGAAGCGTCTCAGCCACGCGCAGCCGGATGTCATGGCCCGGTCCGGCGCTGACCACCACCTCGACCATGCGCACCGGTTGACCGCGCACCCGTGCATCGTAGTAGACGGCTTCGTCATCATTTCCCGATGCGATTGCGGGGCGTGGCAGTGCTTCGGGCAGGTCGCCATACAAACGCGCACCCGCCGAGTCGACCACCTCGCCATGCACTTCGTCGGCGGTGTCCCAGCTGAACATGCGCGAGACGGCTGGGGTGATCTCGATCGAAGCGCGACCATCCTGCACCGTTACCAGCTCGGACAACGACATCGCCGAATCCAGCAGCCAGCGGTCGTAGACCTGGCCGGCATAGAACCGGGCCAGCGCAAATGAACCCACTGCGCTGCACAGCAGCAGCACCAGCAGCGGCAGCCACAGGCGCCTGAGCAGCAGGCCACGCAGGCTGTGCACGCGCTCAGTCACCCACGGCCTCCAGCCGGTATCCAAGCCCACGCAGCATGCGGATGCCGACGCCGGCGCGCGCCTGTTCCAGCTTGCGGCGCAGGCGGCTGACATGCACCTCGATCACCGACAGGTTGGCCTCGTGGTCCCAGCTGTACAGCGCATCGAACAAGCGCTGCTTGGTGACGGTGCGACCGGGATGCTGCATCAGTGCCTCGACCAGCGACAGCTCGCGCGCGGTCAGCTCGATGCGCTGGCCTTCAACCTGCACTTCATTGCGGATGCTGTCGAAGCACAACCGGCCCAATCGCTTCTGAGCCGGTGCATCGCTGCGGCGGCGCGACAGTGCACGCAGGCGGGCTTCCAGCTCACCGAGTGCGAACGGCTTGGCCAGGTAATCGTCGCCACCGCGGTCGAGGCCGAGGATGCGGTCCTCCACACCATCGCGTGCGGTCAGGATCAGCACCGGCAGGGTGGCGCCGTCGTTGCGCAGGCGCGAGAGCAGGTCCAGGCCATCGACGTCGGGCAATGAAAGGTCGAGCACCATCACGTCATACGGTGCGCTGGCCAATGCCGCCGGCGCGTGCAGTCCACGCGAGAGGTGGTCGCACAGATGACCGGCACCCTGCAGGGCGCGGATCAGTCCATCGGCCAGAGCGGCGTCGTCTTCGATCAGCAGGATTCGCATTGCAAGCTTCGTGCAAGGCTGGGGCAAGTTTGGCGCAAGTGCATCACCTTACCGTGACGTGCATGAATTTCCCCTCTCGTCTAGCGGCCGTGCTGGCCACGCTTCTGTGCGCGCCTGCGGCTTCGGCGCTGTCCCTGCAGGAAGCGCAGCGCGCAATGGAAGCACACAACCCTGACCTGCGCGCAGCGGCACTGGAGCTGCGCGGTGTGCAAGGCGATGCGCAGACGGCGGCATTGCGCCCGGCCACCGAGCTGTCGATCGGCACCAGCAAGATCAGCCCCAAGCACGGCATCGGTCCCGGACGCTGGCAGGACAAGCGGGTGGACAGTACCGTGGGCCTGGGCTGGACCTGGGAACGTGGTGGCAAGCGCGCACTGCGCATCCGCCAGGCCGACGCGCTGCTGGAAGTGGCCGGTCTGGAGATGCTCGATGCGCGGCGCCGCCAGCAAGTGGCGCTGCATGAAACCTATTTCGGCCTGAAGGGCGCCCAGGAGCGGGCGCGGATTGCCGAGGCCAACCGACAGAGTTCGGCCGAACAGATGGCAGCGGCGGACAAGCAGGTCGCGACAGGGGCGATGGCGCCGGTGGATCGCGCGCGGCTGGCGGTGGACGATCTCGCCGTAGCCGACGCGGCGCGCGAGGCGGCCCTGGATCTGCGCGACGCGCGGCATGCGCTGGGGCTGCTGCTCGGCCGCGATGACAGCCGCGACCTCAGTGCAGATGACCCCTGGCCGGATGCCAACAGCGTGGCCGATGTACGCGCGTTCGACCCGCAGCAGCGCGCCGACCTGCGTGCCGCGCGTTCGCGCCTGGCTGCGGCCGACGCGGGCGTGGCTCTGGCGCGCAGCGAGCGCCATCGCAATATCCAGCTGGGTGTGGAGGCCGAGCGCGAGCCGACCGACATCAGCGGTGTTACCTGGGGCGTGTCATTGACCATTCCGCTCGGCGGCCCGTCACGTGCACGCGGCGCGATCCGGCGTGCCGAGGCCGACCGTGACAGCGCCGCGCTGGAGCTGCAGGTACTGCAGCGCGAAGCACGCGCCGAGCTGGACCAGCTGCAGGCCAGCGCGCAGTCCGCCGCACAGCGCCGCAGCGACTATGAGGGACTGCAGTCCGACGCCGCACGCAAGGCGGTGCAGGGCATCGAACTGGCGTACCGGCGCGGCGCCGCCAGCCTGACCGATCTGCTGGATGCGCGCCGTAGCTGGCGCGACTTCGAGGCCGCGCTGATCGAGGCGCGCGCCGACCATGCCATTGCCCTGGCGCGCTGGGAAGCGGCCACATCCGTTGCTGAAGGAGAGTCCCGATGAAGTCCACCGTCGCCCATCGCCCGCGGGCGCGACACGCCGTGCTGCCGGCCCTGCTGGCGCTGGCCCTGCTGGGCGGCTGCGGCCGTGAGCCGGCGTCCTACACCGAGGATGCGCCGCAGATCAGTGCCGGCCAGATCCAGTTTCCTGCCGGCAGCCGCCAGCTGGACGTGCTGCGCAGCGAGGCGGTGACCGCCGGCGCCAGCGCCAGCCTGCAGCTGCCGGGCCGGGTGGTCTGGGACGAGACCCGTTCCAGTGCACTGCGCACGCCGTTGCCGGGGCAGGTGGCGCGCATCGAGGCGCAGCCGGGCCAGAAAGTGAAGGCCGGCCAAGTGATTGCCTGGATCACCTCGCCCGAGTTCGGCCAGGCCCAGGCGGAGGGCGTGCGTGGCCGCGCCGAGCTGCAGCAGGCGCGCAAGGAGCTGGAGCGCACCCGCGAGCTGCATGCGGCGGGTGTGGCGTCGGGCCGCGAACTGGACGAGGCGGAGGCCAACTTCGCCGGCAGCCAGGCCGATCATGCGCGTGCAACCGCCTTTGCCAAGGCATATGGCAATGGCCAGCGCGTCGACCAGCGCCTGCCGCTGCGCGCGCCGATCGATGGCGTGCTGGTGGAGCGACGGATGAGCCCGGGCATGGCGGTCAGCCCGGACAGCGAACAGCCGTTGGCGGTGATTGGTGATCCGGACCGCCTGTGGTTGCTGCTGGATGTTCCCGAGAGCCTGGCCGGACGCATGAAGGCGGGCATGCAGGTGAGCGTACCTGGTGCCGATGGCCAACTGCTGCAGGCGACCCTGCAGCACGTGGATGACTTCGTCGACCGCGAACGGCGCGTGGTGCAGGCGCGCGCCGAGCTGGACAACCGCGCACGCGGCTTCAAGGCAGGGCAGTACGTGCGCGCCCAGGTGGCGTTGCCGGCCGAGGGCGGTGTCTCGCTGCCCGATGCGGCCGTGCTGCTGATCGACGGCAAGCAGGTGGTGTTCGTGGAGAGGGACAAGGGACGCTACGTGCGCCATGCCGTGCACGCCGAGGAGCTGGGTGACGGCCGGCTGTGGGTGCGTGACGGCCTGGCGGTTGGCAGCAGGGTGGTGGTCGAGGGCGGCCTGCTGTTGCAGCAGCTGGTCGACAGCGCGCCAGCCGCCGCCAGCGCCGGCACGGGGCACGCGGCCCCATGATCGATCGCCTGATTGCCTACTGCCTGCGCCAGCCGCTGATGGTGATGCTGGCACTGCTGTTGTTCATCGGCGGCGGTATCGCCGCATTCCGCGTGCTGCCGGTGGAGGCCTTCCCGGATGTGTCCGATACCCAGGTGACGGTGGTGTCGCTGCACCCGGGCCGCGCCGCCGAAGAGGTGGAACGCGAAGTGACGATGCCGCTGGAAGTGGCCTTGTCCGGCATTCCGCATTCGGTGCGGGTGTTCTCGCATACCCAGTTCGGCCTGTCGATGATCATCCTGACCTTCGACGACAAGGCCGATGACTACTTCGCGCGCCAGCAGGTGCTGGAGCGCCTGCAGGGGGTGGAGCTGCCGGAAGGGGTGACACCGGAACTGGAGGCGATGAGTTCGGCGGTGGGTGAGATCTACCGGTACGTGCTCAAAGGCCCGCACATGACGCCGACCCAGCTGCGCACCGTGCAGGAATGGACGATGGAACGCAGCCTGCGCACCGTGCCGGGCGTGGCCGATGTGATCAGCTTCGGCGGCTTCGCGCGCACGTTCCAGGTCAAGCCGGACCTGGACAAGCTGCGTGACCGCGGCATCAGCCTGGGTGAGTTCGCCGAGGCGCTGGAAAAGGGCAGCTCCAATGCCGGCGGCGGCTACGTGGAACGCGGGCAGCAGCAGTTCCTGATCCGCGGCGTCGGTCTGATGCGCTCGCCCGCCGACATCGGCAATGTGGTGGTTGCGCAGCGCGGGGGCACGCCGATCCTGGTGCGTGACCTGGCCGGCATCGCCGATACCGGCCTGCCACGGCAGGGCCTGGTCGGCCAGGACGACAATGACGATGCGGTGTTCGGCATGGTGCTGATGCGCAAGGGTGAGAATCCGTCCGACGTGCTCGACGCCCTGCATGCGCGCATCGCCGAGATCGAGGCCAACCAGCTGCCGCACGGGGTCAGCATCGAGCCGTTCTACGACCGCTCGTGGCTGGTCTCGACCACGCTGAAAACCGTCTTCAGCAACCTGCTGGAAGGCGCGGTGCTGGTGTTCCTGGTGCTGTGGCTGTTCCTGTACAACGCCCGCGCCGCACTGATCGTGGCGGCGATGATGCCGCTTGCGCTGCTGTCGACCTTCCTCGGCCTGCATCTGTGGGGCGTACCGGCCAACCTGCTGTCGTTGGGTGCGATGGACTTCGGCATCATCATCGATGGCGCGGTGATCGTGACCGAGCACATCGTCTCGCGATTGTCCAAGCTGCCCCCTGCGGCCGACCGGAAGACACGGTTTTCAACCATTCTTTCGGCAGCGTCGGAAGTGGGGCGGCCGACGTTTTTCTCGATGTTGATCATCATCGCCGCACACATCCCGATCTTCACCCTGCAGCGCCAGGAGGGCCGCATGTTCGCGCCGATGGCTTATTCGGTGACCTCGGCGTTGATCGGTGCATTGATCCTGGCGCTGACCGTGGTGCCCCTGTTCTGCTACTGGTGGTTGCGGCGCGACCGCATGCGCGACGGCAATCCGCTGATGGACCGCCTGACCGGCTGGTACCGGCCGATCCTGGAGCGCGCTCTGGCTCGCCCGCGTGCGGTGGTACTGACCGCGGTTGCGCTGCTGGTCGGCACGCTCGCGCTGGGCACGCGGCTGGGTTCGGAGTTCCTGCCCGAGCTGGACGAGGGCTCGATCTGGCTGACCGCCACGCTTGACCCCAGCACCAGCCTGGCCGAGGGGCAGCAGCAGTCGCGGCGCATCCGTGAGCTGGTCGGCACCTTCCCGCAGGTATCGACGGTGGTGGCCAAACTGGGGCGCCCGGAAGACGGCTCAGATGCCAAGGGCGCGAACCAGATCGAGGCGCTGGTGGCGTTGAAGCCGGAGAAGAAATGGCCGAAGGGGGTGGACAAGCGGCAGTTGGTCAGCGACCTGCAGCGCACGCTGGAGCAGCGCATTCCGGGGCCGGAGTTCTCGATCTCGCAGCCGGTGCGCGACAACATCCTGGAGAGCATCTCGCAGATCAAGGGCCAGGTGGTGATCAAGGTCAGCGGCTCGGATCTGGATGTACTCAACCAGCAGGCGCAGGCGATCCTGGGCCAGGTGCGTAGCGTGGAGGGCGTGGAGAGTGCCTTCATCGACCGCGACGGCTCACTGCCGCAGCTGCAGATCGAAATCGACCGCGACCGTGCTGCGCGCTATGGCTTGAACGTGCGCGACATCGACGAGGTGATCGAGACCGCACTGGGCGGGCGCCAGGTCGGCGAGTTGTGGGAGGGTGACCGCAGGTTTCCGATCACGCTGCGCCTGGACGATGCCGACCGTGACCTGCAACGGCTGCGCACGGTGCCGGTCGGCATCGGCGATGGCCACACGGTGACGTTGTCCGAGGTGGCCGACTTCCGCATGGCCAGCGGCGCGATCAACATCTCGCGCGAGAACGCACAGCGGGTCAAGGCGGTGAGCATCTTCATCGCCGGGCGTGACATGGGCAGCGTGGTGGCCGACATGCGCAAGCGCGTGGACGCCAGCGTGCAGTTGCCGGAAGGCTACCGGCTGGAATGGTCCGGGGAGTTCGAGAACCAGCAGCGTGCGATGAAGCGGCTGGGCTGGGTGATCCCGCTGTCGGTGCTGATCATCTTCGTGCTGCTGTTCGATGCCTTCAAGGACATCAGCAGTGCGGCGCTGATCCTGGCCAACGTGCCACTGGCGATGATTGGCGGCATCCTCGCCCTGTGGTTGACCGGCATCCCGCTGTCGGTGTCTGCGGCGATCGGTTTCATTGCATTGTTCGGGCAGGCGGTCTTGAACGGGGTGGTGATGCTCAGTCGCTTTGCCCAGCTGCGCGAGCAGGGCATGGACCTGCTGCAGTCGGTGGTGCAGGGCTCGCTGCAGCGCCTGCGCACGGTGCTGATGACCGCACTGCTGGCGATGTTCGGCCTGCTGCCGATGGCGACCTCGCATGCCATTGGCGCCGAGACCCAGAAGCCGCTGGCGGTGGTGGTGATCGGTGGCCTGCTGTCGGCGATGCTGCTGACCCTGCTGGTACTGCCGACGCTTTACTACTGGGTGCATCGCCGCCGCGAGGCACGCACGGACTGACGGTGATGTCCGGTTCTGCGCCCGGTAGAGGCCAACCTTGGTTGGCACGCGGCGAGGCGCCCACCAATGTGGGCGAATACCGGTGCGCAATGGCCGCGAACTACACCATCCCGCCATTGGCGCGCAGGACCTGACCGTTGATCCACCCGCCATCGGCACCGGCCAAGAACGCCACCGCACCGGCGATGTCCTCCGGCGTACCCAGCCGCTCCAGCGGGTTCATCTTCGCCAGCCGCTCGATCAGTTCCGGCGACTTTCCGTCCAGGAACAGGTCGGTAGCGGTCGGACCAGGAGCCACCGCGTTTACGGTGATGTTGCGCCCGCGCAGCTCCTTGCTGAGGATCGCGCCCATCGTCTCCACCGCCGCCTTGCTGGCGGCATACACGCTGTAGTTCTCCAGTCTGATGCCGACCACGCTGGTGGACAGGGTGATCAGGCGGCCACCGTCGCGCACCCGTCGCGAGCTCTCGCGCAGCACGTTGAAGGCGCCTTTCAGGTTGATCCCGATCACCCGCTCGAACAGGGCATCGTCGCTGTTGGCCAGCGGCACCAACTGCAGCACGCCGGCACTGTTCACCACTACGTCGATACCGCCGAAGCGCGCCTCGATGGCATCGAACAGCTGCCGCACCGCCTGAGGATCGGCGACATCGGCCTGCAGGGCGATGGCCTGCGCGCCGGCTGCGCTGAGCTCGGCCGCCAAAGCTTCGGCGTCGTCGCGGCGCCCCGCATAGTTGATCGCGAGCGCGTGGCCATCGGCGGCCAGGCGGCGGGAGATGGCGGCGCCGATGCCACGGGAGCCGCCGGTGACCAGGGCGACAGAGCGGGCGGGGGAGAGGGTCATGGTCGGTTCCAGCGGGCGCGCCGGAGTGGCGCAGGGCCATCTTCGCGATATTGCCTTTTCGGATAATCCTGCATAATCCGTCAACATCATCCGGACAGCCGAACAATGGATCGTTTCACGGCCATGCGCGCCTTCGTCCGCATCGTCGAGCGCCGCAGCTTCACCCGGGCCTCCGAGGACCTGGGCCTGCCGCGGGCCACGGTGACCGACGCGATCAAGGCGCTGGAACAGCGGCTGGGCGTGCGCCTGCTGCACCGGACCACCCGACTGGTGGTGCCGACGTTGGAAGGCGAGGCCTTCTATGGCCGTTGCCTGCGCCTGATCGCCGACATGGACGATGCCGAGGCAGCGTTCCGTGATGCCCCGCCACGTGGCCCGTTGCGCATTGAAGTGCATGGCACGCTGGGCCGGCACCTGCTGTTTCCGCACCTGCCGGAATTCCTGCAGCGCTACCCGGAGATCGAGCTGGACGTCAGTGAAGGCGACCGCTATGTCGACCTGCTGCGCGAAGGCGTGGATGCGGCGTTGCGGGTGGGGACGCTGGCCGACAGCGATCTGGCGGCGCGCCGGTTGACGATGCTGCGCGAGGCCACGGTGGCCGCTCCGGGTTATGTGCAGGCGCACGGCCTGCCCGATACCATTGAATCGCTGGAGCAAGGCCATCAGATGGTCGGCTACCGATCCAGCGCCACTGGCCAGCTGATCCCTCTGGAGTTCCAACAGGCGGGACAGGTGCGCTACGTGCCGCTGCAGGCGCGGGTGCGTGTTTCCGGCGCGGATGCATTCCTTGGGGCCGCGTTGGCGGGCCTGGGCATCATCCAGGCACCGCGCTACCGGATGGACCCGTATATCGCGCGCGGGCAGCTGGTCGAGCTGTTGCCTGAGGTGCCCCCGACGCCGAGCCCGTTGAGCCTGGTCTACCCGCGCAACCGCACGCCGTCGCCACGGTTGCGGGTGTTCATCGACTGGGTGGCCGGGGTGTTCGAGCAGACCGGGGTTGCCGGCTAGCGGCCGGCACTACCGGGCCCGGTCGAACAAGGTGGGGTAGCGCTTGGGTAGTGCCGACCGCTGGCTGGCATCACAGCGCTGCCAACGGCCCCTGCATGCGATGGAAACTGCCGTCGGTGGCGGTGAACCAGGCCAGCGAACGCCCGCCGACGAAGTCATCGACATGCACGACCGTAGCGCCATCGGCTTCCTGCCACGAAATGGCATAGACCCCGTCGCTGATCCGCTGCCACTCGCAGGCGGCTTCGCCCTGCGCACCGGCATAGGCGCCGGAGACGATGGCGTACTGCACGTGGCGGCCATCGGCGCTGTAGACATTGTCGGCGGCCAGGCCGTCATAGCTGACGCGGAAGCGGCGGCCGGCGAACAACGGCAAGGCAGGGGCAGTGTTCATCGGATCGCCACCGGGTTGATGTTGACCTGGGTCGAGCCGACGTAGAGCGGCTGGCCGAGCACGAACAGGAATTCCCAGGCCTTGTCGCGCACCAGGGCACGGCTGTCGATCAGCTCCAGGTTGTAGATGCCGCGCTTGGCCAGCATGTACTGGTTGATCGGGAACTCCTCGGCACCGTTCGGGTTCGGGTAGACCTCCGAGGCCCAGGTGTCGCCACCGAAGGCGACGATGCCCTGGTCAGCCAGCCACTTCGCGGCCTCCATGCCGATACCCGGCTCCACTTCCAGGAACTGCGTGTCGTCCTTGCCTATCAGTTCCAGCCAACCGGTGTTGAACAGCACCACGTCGCCCTTGCGCAGGCTCAGGCCCTGCTTCTTCAGCACGGCCTGGATGTCTGCCACGGTGAACTCGGTGCCGCCGGGCACGATCGCCTTGCCGTAGTACGCGGTCATGTCCAGCACGACGCCGCGGGTGACCATCGGCGGTACCTTCTCGACGCCGAGCTTGCGCACGCCGTCCACGGTGACGAAGTCGGCGGCCTTGTTGCCGTTGTAGTAAACATTGTCGATGCCGATATGGCCGATGCCGTTGAGCTGGGTGCCAACGCCGGTCCAGGCGTTCACCAGTTCATCGTTGAAGGTGAACTTGTTGGGGCCCAGCGACTTGCCGGCCTGCTGGCCGACCTGCACGTTGTACAGGCGGAAGCTGCGGTGACGGAACGCGGGCAGGTTCTTGTCCACCGGTACCGCCAGCGGATAGGTCTTGCCGGTCCTGACCAGCGAGACCGCGTGCTTGACCACGTCAGCGGTGAGCAGGTTGGCCGCGCCGATCTCGTCGTTGGCGCCGTAGGCAGAGGGATACCACTCCTCGGCGGTGGCCTGGAAGGACAGCGGCAGGGTGGCCAGCGCAAGCGCGGCCAGGGTCTTCATCTTCATGGCAAAGCTCCGGTAACTGTCAGGCCGTCGCGGCGGCGCCGGCATGGGCCGGGAAGTGCGGCAGCACGTACTCGGCTATTTCGTGGAAGGTTTCGGCCAACGGCCGTTCGTTGCGGCGGAACTGCAGGCCGATGTGGTCGACACCGGCCAACTGCATGGCGTGCAGCTCGGCCAGCAGTGCGTTGCGGCCGCCGCGCAGGCCGAAGCGCCAGCGCTGCAGGGGGGCATCGGCATCGTCCACCAGGTCCAGGTGGATGAAGCTGGCATACGGCTTGTTGCCGGCCACGGCGCGCCACGCCGCCACGCGTTGCGCATGGTCCTGCGGCGTGCCCGGGTAGGCCAGGCAACCGTCCATGTGCTGGCCGATCCATGCTGGTTGCTGTTGGGCCAGGCCGGCCACGAAGAACGGCAGGGCCTGGCCATCGGCGGGCAGCACGTCCAGGCCCTGCGGCAGGTGCGCGGCGGCGCCTTCGCGCAGCAATGCGATCTGCTCGCGGAAACGGCTGCCACGGCTGTCGAAGTCGCGACCGAACAGCGGGTACTCCACCGGGCGGTCGCCACTGGCCACGCCCAGCAACAGGCGGTCGCCGCTCAGCCGCTGCACGCTGCGCGCCGACTTCAGGGTCAGCAACGGCTCACGGATCGGCAGCACCACCGCACCGGTGCCCAGCAGGATGTCATTGGTGATGCCGGCCAGGTAGCCGAGGTAACTGAATACCTCGAACACCTGCGCCGCATCGCCGAAGGCCGGGTCGTACACCGGCACGTCGCGTACCCACAGCGCACGGAAGCCGAGGCGGTCGGCCAACCGTGCCAGTTCCGCATGGCGCTGCAGGTCCGGTTCACCGGGCAGGCGTCGCGCGGCGCGTCGTGCCTGTTCGCCCAGCGGCGTCCAGTCATTGTCCAGCGGTGCTTCGATGCCGATGCTGAAACCACCGGCCTGCAGCCGCGCCAACGCACTGCCCATGGCCAGGCTCCTCAGTCCCAGGCCGGGGCCAGGCCCGGCGGATCGACTTCGCGGCCGTTGCGGTCAAGTGCAGCGATCGCGGCCATGTCATCGGCATCCAGGTGCAGGTCCTGGGCGAGCAGGTTGCTGGCCAGATTCTCGCGCTTGGTCGAGGACGGAATGACCGAGTAACCCCGCTGCAGCGCCCACGCCAGCGCGACCTGGGCCACGGTGGCCTGGTGCTTGTCGGCGATGGCGGCCAGCACCGGATCCTTCAGTACCTTGCCGTAGACCAGGGTCATGTAGGAGGTCACGGTGATGCCCTGGTCCTGCAGGAAGGCGGTCAGTGCCGGGTTCTGCAGGTAGGGGCTCAGTTCGATCTGGTTGGTGGCGATCTGGCCGGCACCGACCACCTCGATGGCCTGCCGGGTCAGCTCGATGTTGAAGTTGGACACACCGATCTGGCGGGTCAGGCCCAGCGTCCTGGCTTCGGCCAGCGCGGTCATGTACTCGCGCAGTTCAACGCCATTGCCCGGCGCCGGCCAGTGGATCAGCAGCAGGTCGACGTAGTCGGTGCGCAGCTTGGCCAGGCTGTCGCGCAGGCTCGGGATCAGCTTGTCGGCAGCGTAGTTGTCCACCCAGATCTTGGTGGTCAGGAACAGCTGGTCGCGCGGAACGCCGGATTCGGCGATGGCCTGGCCGACTTCGGCTTCGTTGCCATAGATCTGCGCGGTATCGACTGCACGGTAGCCAACGTCGAGGGCGTTGCGCACCGAGTCGATGACGGTCTGGCCGGTCAGGCGGAAGGTGCCGACGCCAAAGGAAGGAACGCTCATGATGGACTCCAGGGACTTCGTTGAGAGCCGGTGGGCTCGGGACAGGGCGAAGTGTGGGTGCTTTACATTTGTTGATTAAGCCGTGTATACGGGAAACGCTTTTGCGCCGAGGTAAAAAATGAAAACCACCCTGGATGAGCTGAAGGCCTTCGTGGCCGTGGTCGACAGCGGTTCGATCACGGCGGCGGCCGAGGCGCTGGAACTGACCATCTCGGCCACCAGCCGCACCCTGGCGCGGCTGGAGGACAAGCTGCAGACCACGCTGCTGCGACGGACCACGCGGCGGCTGGAACTGACCGAGGAAGGCGCGGCGTTCCTGGAGTACGCGCGTACGATCCTGGCCACGGTGGACGAGGCCGAGGAACAGATGGCCGCGCGGCGGCTGCAGCCGGTCGGACGCCTGCGCGTGGACGCCGCCACGCCGTTCATGCTGCACGTGATCGTGCCGCTGCTTGAGGGGTTCCGTGAGCGCTACCCGCAGGTGGAGCTGGAGCTGAATTCCAATGAAGGCATCACCGACCTGATCGAGAAGCGCACCGACGTAGCATTCCGAATTGGCGTGCTGCGCGACTCGACCCTGCATGCGCGGCCGATCGGCCACAGCCGCATCCGGGTGGTGGCCAGCCCCGAATACCTGCGCCGCCAGGGAACGCCCACGCGCGTGGAGCAGCTGCGTGAGCACGACCTGCTGGGTTTCACCCAGCCCAGTTCGTTGAACGAATGGCCGCTGCAGGATGCCGATGGCGGGCCTTTCGTGATCGAGCCGGCCATCGCTTCATCCAGTGGCGAGACACTGCGGCAGATGGCGGTAGCCGGGCTGGGCATCGCCTGCCTGTCTGATTTCCTGACCCGCCAGGACCGGCGTGATGGCCGCCTGGTGCAGCTGTTCGCCAGGCAGACGCAGGAAGTGCGGCAGCCGATCAACGCGGTGTACTACCGCAACACCGCGCTGGCCGCCCGCATCACCTGTTTCGTCGACCACGTGACGCAGACGCTCGGCCAGCGTCCGTTTGACGAATAAGGAGGGGTAGAGCCGGCCGCTGGCCGGCTTTCCCCACCTGCCGGATCACAGCAGCTGCCGGCCAGCGGCCGGCACTACCACTGGCTGCGTTGAACGCTTCGGTAGATCCACGCCATGCGTGGATGGCGTGTTTCAACCGACCCGCGGCCGGTGTCAGCGGGTGCGCAGCGCGCGCCGGTTGCCGATGTGCGCGCATGCCAGCAGCACGCCACCACTGGCTGTGGCCACGCCGTGCCAGAGCAGCGATTCCTTCAGCGGCAGGTACAGCGAGGCCGACAGCAGCAGGAGGGCGCCGATGCACGCCCACCACAGGGGCTGCCAGCGTCCATGCCGGTGCACCCCAGCGGTCGTACTGGCCAAGGCCAGCGACGAGGCCAGCAGCGCGAACAGCCATTCCCAGCGCGACATCGTCAACAGCAATGTCATCGCGCCATGGCCGGGATGCTGGAACGAGCGCAGCGCCATCATCGCGGCCGGCACGAAGGCCAGCAGCAGGGGCAGGGCGATGCAATGGGCGGCGCAGGCCAGGGACAGCCAGGCACCGGCGAGATCGAAGCGGGGGTGCCAGCGTGCCGAAGTTGGCGGCTGGGCCAGGGCCCTTGCGGGCGTCGTGGGGATGTGGTCCATAATGTTACATAGTAACAATTGGAGTCTCCCCATGAAGCGTTCTGCTGCTCTTTTCCTGTTGCTGGCTGCCGGTGCCGTGCAGGCCCATGACATCCGCCAGGACGCACCGCACGTGCACGGCCAGGCGACCGTCGATGTTGCGCTTGACCAGCACACGCTGGAATTCGCCCTTCATGCCCCCGGCATCGGCATCCTCGATTACGAGCGACCGCCGGCCAATGCAGCCGAGCAGGCCGCGCTGGCACGGGCTACGACAGTGCTGAAGGGCGGCAGCTGGGTCACCTTGCCCACCGCCGCGGGCTGCCGTCTGACCACCGGTAAAGCCGATGCAGAGGGCTTCGACGCGACGGCCGCCGCGCCGCCGCCGGGACAGCACCGGCACGCAGGTTTCAGCGCAACGCTGCAGTATCACTGTGCGAAACCTGCCGCGCTGCGCGCCATCGTCGTGCGCCTGCCCGTACTTTTCCCCGGCCTGCACGAAGTCATCGTCAACAGCGCAACCGCCAATGGCCAGAACCGCAGCGTGCTGACGCCCGACAACCTGCGCGTGGTGCTGGCACCGTGAGCGCGGCACCGGTGATCTCGCTGGAAGACGTGCAGTTCGGCTACGGCATGCAGCGGGTGCTGGACATCCCGCGGTTATGGGTCGAGCAGGGCAGCAGCGTGTTGCTGCGCGGAATCAGCGGTGGCGGCAAAAGTACCCTGCTGGGCCTGCTGGCGGGCGTGCTGCTGCCCGGCAAGGGCCGTGTCGAGGTGGCCGGCCAGGCGCTGCAGGACATGGGAGGCGCGGCGCGGGATCGTTTCCGCGCCGACCAGCTGGGCGTGATCTTCCAGCAGTTCAATCTGCTGCCGTTCCTCAGCGTGCGCGACAACATCGCGTTGGGCCTGCGCTTTTCGCGCCTGCGCAGCGCGCGCATCAGTGGGCCTTTGGATGCCGAGATCGCCCGCCTGCTGCAGGCCCTGCAGCTCAACCCTGAGCTTATGCAGCGGCCCGCGGGTAGGCTCAGTGTCGGCCAGCAACAACGCGTGGCGGCAGCACGCGCCCTGATCGGTCGTCCGGCATTGCTGCTGGCCGATGAGCCCACCTCGGCGCTTGACCGTGAAGCGGCAACCGCTTTCCTGAAGCTGATGTCCGCGCAGTGCCAGGCGGCCGGCACCACGGTGCTGGTGGTCAGCCATGACGACAGCCTGCAGCCCTTGTTCGACCGCACGATTTCACTGTCCGAGATCAACCAGGCAGGTGCCGGCCATGCTTGAGCTTGCCTGGGCCAGCCTGCGCAGCCGTGCGTTGAGTGTGGGACTGACCGTGCTGGTCATCACCCTCAGCGTGGTGCTGCTGCTGGGCGTCGAGCGTGTACGCACGCAGGCGCACGAGGGGTTCGCCAGCACCGTATCGGGCACCGACCTGATCGTCGGTGCGCGTTCGGGACCGGTGAACCTGCTGCTGTACTCGCTGTTCCATATCGGCGACCCGACCAACAACGTGTCCTGGCAGTCCTACCAGGAGCTGTCCGCCTTGCCGCAGGTGAAGTGGGCGGTGCCGCTCTCGTTGGGCGATTCGTGGCGCGGCTACCGCGTGGTCGGCACCAGCGATGGCTATTTCGAGCATTACCGCTACGGCGCCGGGCACGCGCTTGCGTTCGCGGACGGACGGCCGTTCGATGATCTGTATGACGTGGTGATCGGTGCCGAGGTGGCGCGCGCGCAGAAGGTCGGTCTGGGTGACCAGATCGTGCTGGCGCACGGCACCGGTGCGGTCACCCTGGCCACGCATTCCGACAAGCCGTTCCGTGTTGCCGGCATCCTGCAGCGCACCGGCACGCCGGTGGACTCGTCGCTACTGGTCTCGCTGCCGGCCATCGAGGCGATCCATGTCGACTGGCGATCGGGCGTGCAGCTGCGCAGCCAGCGCGTCAGCGCCGAGCAGGCGCGTCATCTGGATCTGACCCCGACCAGCATCACTGCCTTCATGCTCGGCCTGAACTCGCGCATTGCCACGTTTTCGGTGCAGCGCAGGATCAACGAGTATCCGGACGAGGCGATGCTGGCGATCCTGCCCGGCGTGACCCTGCAGCAGCTGTGGCAGTCGCTGGGCACCGCCGAGCGCGCACTGCAGCTGATCAGCGCGATGGTGGTGGCACTCGGCATGGTCTCGCTGGTGGCGCTGCTGGTCTCGACCCTGCAGGAGCGGCGGCGCGAGATGGCGATCCTGCGTGCCACCGGGGCACGGCCGGGTTACATCGCCGGCCTGCTGGTGGTGGAGGCGGTGGCGACCAGCGCGGCGGCCTGCGTGCTGGCGCTGGTGCTTCTGGTGGCCGCCAGCGTTGCCGGGCGCGGCTGGGCCCTGGCCACCTTCGGTCTGTCGATCACCCATGTCTGGCCGGACGGCCGTGAGCTGGCCTGGGTGGCAGGCGTGCTGGCGATCAGTGCGGTGGCTGGGCTGGTCCCGGCGTTGCTCGCTTACCGGCGCACCTTGGCCGATGGCCTTTCACCGGGAGGCTGAGCATGCGCTGGATGCTGTCGCTGCCGATGGTACTGGCCCTGGTTGCCTGCGAGCGGCCGGTGGATACCGGTGTGCAGGCCCTGCCACCCGCGCCGGTTGTCGACCGCGCTGACGCTGCGGATGCGGCAGAGCAGGAGCTGGACTGGCTGCAGATGATGCCCAAGGACGAGCTGGCCGCGCTGGAACGCGGCGAGGGCCCGGAGGTCGAGCACAACGGCAACCGGCGCATGCCGCAGTTCGGCACCTTCCGCACGGTGGACACGGTTCTGCAGCGGCCAGTGCGCCTGCCGGGCTACGTGGTACCGCTGGCCAACGCGCAGGACGGGCGGCTGACCGAATTCCTGTTCGTGCCGTACTACGGCGCCTGCATCCACGTGCCACCACCGCCGCCGAACCAGATCGTGCACGTGGTGCTGCCGCGCCCGATCGACATGCCTGACATGTACTCGCCGTTCTTCCTGGCCGGCACTCTGCGTGCCGAACGCTTGGACGACGATCTGGCCGGTTCGGCCTACACCATGCGTGACGCACAGTTGAGGCCCTATGAACCGTAGTCACCTGTTGCTGGCGTTGGGATGCCTGTGGTTGGCGGGCTGTACGGCGCCTGGCGGCGATGCGGTGGGGGTCACGCCGCAGGACAAACCGGCGCCCTCCGCCACGGCCGAAGCCCCCATCGACCGTTGGGACGCGTTGCGACCCGACGAAGTGACCTACCAGCGACCGCCGCCGCAGATCGGCCTGTCACGCAATGGCATGGACGGCGTGGGTGGCCTGATCGACGACACCGGCTCGGGCACGCCACCGGGGCTGGAGATCGACCATTCCAGCCCGGATCGCGCCAAACAGTTCGGCTCTTCGCGGGTGGTCGATGCTGTCAATGGTCGCGCGGTGGATCTGGATGGCTACGTGGTACCACTCGGCACCAACGATGCAGGATTGGTGGATGAACTGCTGTTCGTGCCGTTCTACGGCGCGTGCATCCACGTGCCGCCACCACCACCGAACCAGATCATCCACGTGACCCTGGCGACGCCGATCGCACTGGGCGATCTGTGGGATCCGTACCGGCTTGCCGGTCGTCTGCAGGTGAAGCGTTTCGATGCGGATATCGCCAGCGCGTCCTACGATGCCGCGGCGGCCACGCTGACGGCGATCCGCAACTGATGCGCAGGCGATGGATCATGGCTGCCGGGGTGCTGCTGGGCGCGGTGGTGCTGCTGTGGTGGCAGCGGCAGCGCGCACCCATCGCGCCGCCTGCGGTCGCGTTTCCGGCGCCGACGTCCAATGCCAGCCAGCGCATCGAACAGCGCCTGGGTGACGACCACGCATTCCGCAACGACGTGCTGTTCCTGCTCGCGGCAACATTGCGCGACCGCTGCCAGCCGGCGCAGGCGGGAGTGCTGGCGCGCATGGCCAATCGTGCATCGCTGCCGGTGCTGGCGGCAGTCAGCGCGGTGACCCAGCAGGATCCATCGCTGGACCGGCCGATCTACCAGTACATCCAGCATCGCGCCGACGCGACGCCGTGCGGGCAGACGCTGCAGATGCCGTTGGCCGGTGGACGCCGCATGGCCGTGGACATCGAACAGTACGCGCGCACGTTCCCGGACAGCTACTTCGACCCGCAACGCAGCAGCGAACCGCGGGATTTCGGCGGGCTGTCGTTGCAGCAGCGCGCCGGCAATGCCTGCAACAGCGTGGTGTACTCGGTGTTGCCTTTGGGCGGCACCGATTGGCGGTGCAGCAGCCTGCGCGCACAGGCCCGTGCGCGGGTGCGCGGGCTGTGCGAGGACGAACTGCGGCGCCAGCATGGCGGAACTAGCGGGGAACTGGACATGGCTGTGGGGAAGGGCATGCAGGCGGCGGTGGTATCGGCGGTTGCCGCGCTGCCGGAAGACTGTCGGTGATGATCCCTGACACCGGGCACGACCCGGCATGAGAGCACGACAACATGAACATTGCCTGGGCCCCAATCTGAATCGGCGGCGCTGTTTTCATAACTATACAGGACATCCTGTATAGTTATGGCCGTTTTCCGCTCCCCATCAGGTTTCCCCATGGCTTTGTCCCAGCCCCTGGCCGGTGCTCCGGCCCTGTCGCGTGCCCGTCGCTGGGCGCTGTTGTTTACCGTCGCCGCCGGCCTGCTGCTGGTCACGCTCGACAACTCCGTGCTCTACACCGCACTGCCTACGCTGACCGAGGAACTCTCGGCCAGTGCCGGCCAGGCGCTGTGGATCGTCAACGCCTATCCGCTGGTGATGGCCGGCCTGCTGCTGGGTGCGGGCACGCTGGGCGACCGCATCGGCCATCGCCGCATGTTCCTGATCGGCCTGGTGGTGTTCGGCGTCGCCTCGCTGGCCGCGGCGTTCGCCGACACCGCAGCTCAGCTGATTGCCGCACGAGCCCTCCTGGCAGTCGGTGCCGCAGCGATGATGCCGGCCACGTTGGCGCTGATCGGCCTGAGCTTCCACGAAGAGCGCGAACGCAACATCGCCATCGCGATCTGGGGTTCGGTGGCCATCGTCGGTGCGGCGCTCGGCCCGATCATTGGCGGTTGGTTGCTGCAGCACTTCTGGTGGGGCTCGGTGTTCCTGATCAACGTGCCGGTGGTGGTGGTCGCGTTCGTGGCCACGCTGCTGCTGGCGCCGGAAGGACAGCGTGACACCTCGCGGCCATGGGACCTTGTGTCCTCGGTGCTGGCATTGGCCGCACTGTCCGGCCTGGTGCTGGCGATCAAGTCGCTGATCGCTACGCCGCCGTCGTACGCGCTGGGCGCAGGCGCGCTGCTGTTGGCCGTCATCAGCGGTGCGGCGTTCGCGCGCCGCCAGCAACAGCTGCCGTACCCGCTGCTGGACTTTGCGATCTTCCGCAATCCTGCGTTCCTGGCCGGCACGCTGTCGGCGGTGTTCACCCTGTTCGCGATGGCCGGCCTGCAGCTGGTCACCACCCAGCGCTTCCAGCTGGTGGCAGGCTTCACGCCGCTGCAGGCGGGTCTGCTGGTCTCGGTGGCGGCAATGGGCAGCCTTCCGAGCGCGCTGCTGGGCGGCAGCATCCTGCACCGGGTGGGCCTGCGCCCGCTGATCTGTGGTGGCCTGGCCGCAGGTGCGCTGGGCGTCGGCATGGTGGCGTTCGGCTTCCCGCACGGCCTTGGCTGGGTGGTGGCTGGTATGGCCATCACCGGCTTCGGCATGGGCTCGGCCATCTCGGTGGCATCCACCGCCATCCTCAACAATGTGCCGGCACACCGCGCAGGCATGGCCTCGTCGGTCGAAGAGGTGTCCTACGAATTTGGTGGCCTGCTGGCGGTGGCGTTGCTGGGCAGCTTGAGCGCGGCGATGTACAGCGCGTTCCTGCCGGTCTCGGCCGATATGCCGGTGCTTGCCCGCGAGGGTTTCACCCAGGCGCTGCATGTCGCGCGCGAGAGCGGGCAGGGTGAGTGGTTCGCACTGGCTGCGGCCGCGTATGACCGTGGCTACCAGATCGTGCTGCTGGTGATCACGACGGTATTGGCAGTGGGCGCGGCGATCATCGCGCGCCTGCTGCGCGGCCGCGTCGGCGGCCGCGAGGGCGCGGCCGATCGCGTAAAATGAAACGATGAGAACCAGCAAGCGCGACCGCATCCTCGACGCCGCCGTCAACGTGATCAATCGTGATGGCGTGCGAGCGGTGACCTTCGAGTCGGTGGCGGCCGAGGCCAAGCTGACCCGCGGCGGCCTGCTGTACCACTTCCCGTCGCGCGAGGCACTGCTGCGCGGCATCGACGAGCACCTGGTGCAGGCCTGGGAAACGTCGATGGAAACGCTGCTGGGCAAGCGCGCGGATGAAGCGACGGCATTGGAGCGCTACCAGACCTTCGTGCGTGTCTCGGCGCAGAGTGCCACCCGTGCCGAACTGATGTTCATGCTGGAATCGGCGGACCCGGACGCCGATGAGCGTCCGTGGGGACCGGCGGTACGGCGCTGGGCACCATCCGCGCCGGAGGCTGGGAATGTCGATCCAACGACGCTCGACAATTTCGTGGCGCGCCTGGCCGCCGATGGCCTGTGGATCTACGAGGCAATGTACGAAGGCCAACTGGACGAAGGCGTGCGCGCCCGTGTTGCCGAGCGCATCGCCGGGTTGTTGGCGAAGTCGGATGGAACGTCCAGTTGAGCAGCCAGCCGGCGCGCAGACATCGCCCGTGGTAGAGCCGACCGCTGGTCGGCTGCCCTTCGGTCAGACAACGAAAACCCCGCGCTTCGCGCGACAGTCGACTGACAGTCGACTCTACCCTCGCGCGTCTGCCCAGCCTGGCCCCCAACCGCTTGCGGAACGCCTTCGACAGCGAGAATGACGGAATGTCCAGTTGAGCAGCCAGCCGGCGCGCAGACATCGCCCGTGGTAGAGCCGACCGCTGGTCGGCTGCCCTTCGGTCAGGCCACGGAAACGCCGCTTCGGTAGAGTCGACTGTCAGTCGACTGCCCTTCGGTCAGACAACGAAAATCCCGCGCTTCGCGCGCTAGTCGACTGACAGTCGACTCTACCCCTCGCGCGTCTGCCCAGCCTGCGCGGCGCCCGCGGCCAGCCACGCCCTCGGCGATGCTCCCAGCCGCTTGCGGAACGCCTTCGACAGCGAGGCGGTATCGGCAAACCCGACCTCGATCGCCACCTGCTTGACCGCCACGCCTGCCCGCAGCTGCGCGCAGGCCAAGCTCAGCCGCCAGTCCAGCAGATAAGCGGCCGGCGTCGCCTGCATCACCTCCTTGAACACGGCCGCGAACGCGCTGCGCGACATGCCGGCAGTCGCAGCCATGCGCGGCAGCGCCCATTCGTCCTGCGGCGCCTGGTGCATCGCCACCAGCGTACGGGCCAGCCGCGCATCGGACAGCCCGCGCATCAGCCCATGGCTGACGCCCGCCGCATCCGGGTGGTCGACCACCCAGCGCAGGATCTGGATCAGCGCCACCTCGAACAGGCGGTTGGTCAGCAGCCGGGAACCGCAGCGCTGGCGATCGGCCTCGGCGAACAGCAGGTGCAGGGTGTCATCCAGTTCGCCGATCGCCGCCAGCGGCACCACCATCACCGGTGGCAGCGACTGCACGATCGGATTGCGCGCGCCGCCATCGAAGTCCAGCGTGGCGCAGGTGAAATCCGGGCCATCCAGCGGTGCGTTGAAGAACACATGGTGCAGCGGCTGCGGATACAGCAGCAGGCTGGGTGTGTCGATCTTCAACCGGGGCAGCGCGATATCGCCCCCGGGATGACGGACCTCCATTTCACCCTGGCGCAGGATGTGCAGGAAGGCACGACCGGGCTGCGGCTCGAAGACGTGGCGCCCGCACAGCGGACCACTGTGGAACAGCGCGGCCTGCACCCGGAAGCGTTCCAGCAGAGAGGAGAGGCGGTCGGGTGTGGAAGCGTCGGCGGACACGCTCATGGATGAATGGACAACATGTGTGGTTTATTGCGCCTGATTCGTCCAGGGAGTCTACCTAGGATGAGCGGGTCGTCCAATCCCGGGCGCTTTCCCAAGGAGATCCACCATGTCCCGTGTCCCACTGATCGATGCCGCCAACACCACCGCCGACCGTCAGGCCCTGCTGGGCCAGGTCCACGCCGCCTTCGGCGCCACCCCGGCCATGTTCCGTGCCGTAGCCAACTCGCCGGCCGCCCTGCAGAGCATGTGGGGTGCGTTCGGCGCGCTGGGCGGCGGTCGACTGTCGCCGCTGCTGGGCGAGCAGATCGCCGTGGCCATCGCCAACCGCAATGCCTGCGAGTACTGCCTGGCCGCGCACACCGCGCTGGGCCGCAGGGCCGGCGCCAGCGGCGAGCAGATGGCCGCCGCGCAGATCGGCCAGTCCAGCGATCCGGCCACCTCGGCGGCACTGGACTTCGCGCTGAAGGTAGTCGAGCAACGAGCGCAGATTGCCGATGGCGATGTGCAGGCGTTGCGTGAGGCTGGCTTCGATGATGAGCAGATCGTTGAGATCCTCGCCCACGTCGCGCTCAACCTGTTCACCAACTATGTCAACGTAGCGTTCGACGTGCCGGTGGACTTCCCGAAGGTCGCGCTGCGCTGAGATCTGGCCTGGCCCGGGTGGCAGTGGTCGCCCGGGCCGGTCTGAATGGAGCCGACCGGGTAGAGTCGACTGTCAGTCGACTATCGCGCGCAGCGCGGGGTTTTCGGGGGGCTGAACGAAGAGCAGTCGACTGACAGTCGACTCTACCCAGTCGACGACTACCCAGTCGATGCTAAATGTCGTCTGCCTGCAGCCGCTCGGGATGGGTATACACATTGAACCCGCTCTCCCGTGCGAACCCGACCAGGCACAGGCCGGCGCTGCGGGCCAGGTCGATCGCCAGCGCGGTCGGCGCCGAAACCGCCGCCAGCACGCTGGCTCCCGCACGCGCTGCCTTGCTCACCATTTCGTAGCTGGCGCGGCTGGAAATCACCAGCAGGCCGCCTTCGATGGCGTGTTCGTTGTGGTGCAGGGCGCCGATCAGCTTGTCCAGTGCATTGTGGCGACCCACGTCCTCGCGTACCCAACCAATGCGCCCACTGGCGTCGGCCCAGGCCGCGGCGTGGATCGAACCGCTTGCCGCATTCATCGGCTGGTGCTGGGCCAATGTCGCCACCGCCCGCTGCAGGGCGGTGGCGGAATAGCTGCGGCGTTCGCGGATCTGCGGCAGCGGTCGCAGCACTTCCTCCAGCTGGCGCGTGCCGCACAGGCCGCAGCCACCACGGCCGGGCAGCAGGCGCCCATTGGCGGGGTCCAGGCCGGCACCAGGTGCCTCTTCGGCCACGGTCATCTGCAGTTCGATGCCTTCCAGCTGTGGGCGGATGTCGATCGACAGCAGCTGCGAGGGCGTAGCAATCAGTCCCTCGCTGAGCGAGAACCCAAGCGCAAAGTCCTCCAGGTCGCAGGGCGTGGCCATCATCACCGCGAAGGCGGCGCCGTTGTAACGCAGCGCCACCGGCACTTCCTCGGCCACCACGTCGACCAGGGGCTGTCGCCCCTCGCTGCGCCAGCGCTGCAACGGGCGCTGGGCCGTGCCGGCAGGCGGGGCGTGCGGTGGGGTCGAATCAGGCATGCAGCGCGTCCGGACAAGGGAGATACGCAGGTGGTGGACCACCCACGCCATCGAGAATAGCGCAGTGGCCATGCGCTGACGCAGGTGTAACCGTTGTCATGGCAGGCTGCGCTGAAAACAGCGCGCACCCACTGGCGAAGCCGTGCAGGCCGTGTTTGACTGTGGGGCTGGCTGTGCGTTCGAAAGCGTCGCCGGACCGCGTTGTGCCCATTGTTGCTGCGTTCCTCCCGTCAGGTTCCCGAACATGTCCGAGCAGAAGCCGCCGCGTTACAAGCCTTACAACCAGCCCGCCGGTGGTTGGGGTGCCGCCGGAGCCACCGCCAAGGTGCTGCTGCAGCAGAGTGTGATCGGCAAGGGGTCGAAGGCGTTGCTGGCGATGAACCAGCCCGGTGGCTTCAAGTGCCCCAGCTGCGCGTTCCCCGATGCCGACGAACGCAGGAAGCTTGAGTTCTGCGAGAACGGCGCGAAGGCACTGGCCTGGGAAGCCACCCAGTTCCGTGCCGGTCGTGAGCTGTTCGCCCGGCATACCGTTACCGAGCTGATGGCGCAGACCGACTACTGGCTGGAGATGCAGGGCCGGTTGACCGAGCCGATGCGCTACGACGCGGCCACCGATCACTACGTGCCGTGCAGCTGGGACGATGCCTTCGCACTGATCGGCCGCCATCTGCGGGCGCTGGACAGCCCGCACCAGGCCGAGTTCTATACCTCCGGACGCACGCCCAACGAAGCGGCGTTCCTGTATTCGATCTTCGTGCGCGAGTTCGGCACCAATAATTTTCCGGACTGCTCGAACATGTGCCACGAGCCGACCAGCCGCGGCCTGCCGCCGGCGATCGGGGTGGGCAAGGGCACCATCGTGCTGCAGGACTTCGAGCACGCCGAGGCGATCTTCGTGATCGGCCAGAACACCGGCACCAATTCACCGCGGATGATGAGCAACCTGGTCGAGGCGCGCAAACGTGGCATTCCGATCGTGGCAGTCAACCCGATGCCCGAGCGCGCGCTGATCCGCTTCGCCGAGCCGCAGGACATGGTGCAGATGGCCACGTTCGGTTCGACCGAGATCACCAGCGAGTTCGTGCACATCCGCATCGGCGGCGACCTGGCCCTGATCAAGGGCATGATGAAGGTGATGTTCGAGCGCGAGGCGCAGGGTGAGCGTGTGCTCGACCATGCATTCCTCGCCGAACACACGGTGGGCCTGGAGCCGCTGCGCGAAGACGTGATGGCGCAGGACTGGGACCAGATCGTGCAGGTGTCCGGCATTTCGCAGGCGCAGATCCGTCGCTGTGCGGAGATCTACATCCGCTCCAATGCCACCGTGATCTGCTACGGCATGGGGCTGACCCAGCACCAGTACGGCTCGCGCCTGCTGCAGCAGGTCGCCAACCTGCTGTTGCTGCGTGGCAACTTCGGCAAGCCCGGTGCTGGCATCGGGCCGATCCGGGGTCATTCCAATGTGCAGGGCGACCGCACCGTCGGCATCGACGAGAAGCCCAAGCCGGCCTATCTCGACCGCGTGCAGCAGGTGTTCGGTTTCGACCCGCCGCGCGAGCATGGCCACCATGTGGTCGAATCCATCGAGGCGATGCTGGAGGGCAGTGCCAAGGTGTTCATCGGCCTGGGTGGCAACTTCATCCATGCCGTGCCCGATACGCCGCGCGCGTACGAGGCAATGCGTGGCCTGGACCTGACCGTGGGCATCGCCACCAAGCTCAACCGTGGGCACCTGGTTCATGGCCGCGATGCGCTGATCCTGCCGGTGGTGGCGCGCTCGGAGCGCATCGTCACGCCGGCCGGCGAGCAGTTCGTCACCATCGAAGACGCGATGTCCAATGTGACCGCCTCGCGCGGCGTGCTCGAACCGGTCAGCGCCGATGTGTTGCCCGAGGTCGAGATTGTCTGCCGCATGGCGATGGCCGCGCTGCCGCACAGCAAGGTCGACTGGGCAGGCTGCATGCACGACTACGCACTCATCCGTGAGCTGATCGCTGCGGTGTACCCGGAGATCTACACCGGTTTCAACGAGCGCATCCAGCAGCCGCATGGTTTTCATCTGGACATCCCGCCGCGCCGCCGCGTCTGGCCCACGCCCAACGGCAAGGCCAACATCCTGGTGATGCCCGGCCTGGATGTGGACGATCCCGTGCACGACCCAGACATGCTGCGCTTGGCCACCGTGCGCTCGCATGACCAGTACAACACCACCATCTACAGCTACAACGACCGCTATCGCGGCGTGTACAACGATCGCATGGTGCTGTTCATGAACATCGAGGACCGGCTGGCGCGCGGGCTGGACAAGGAAGCGCGGGTCAGCCTGGAGACGATCAGCGCTGATGGCGTGCAGCGGCGCGTCGAGGGCCTGACCGTGCTGGACTACCCGATGCCGCGCGGCGCGCTGGCCGGCTACTACCCCGAACTGAACCCGCTGTTGCCGCTGGACTACTACGACCGCATCAGCGGCACGCCGGCGGCCAAGTCGATCCCGGTGCGGATGCGGGCGATGGCGGCGGTCGCCTAGGCGTGGATGAATCCAGTCCTATGGGCCTTCGGCATGTGGGTTGGGTTCATCCAGAGCAAAGGAACAACGGAAATAGTTGGCCGTATCCCGCCAAGCGCCAACGATCGGTTCCTGGATCTGCGCCAGCAGTTCACGGGCCTTGACGGGATCATTGGCCTGGCAGGCGAAGTACGCAAATGATTGCAGGTTCCATGGCGAGGGATAACGTGACAGCACGTCTTCGAAGCCGCGTTTCATGGTCGGCCAGTTCACTTTCGACTCGGTGAACAAACGGTCCTCGTACTCCCGCTGCGAGGCGACCCAGTAGATACGGGCGTACAGCATGTATTGGTCCTGCGGTGGGGCCGCAGCCATGACCCTGCGTGCATAGGCTTCCAGGCCAGCCGGATCGCCGCCCCACTTCGGAGCGAAATAGCGCACGGCAGCAAAGTAGAGCGGGAAGTAGCCCGGATAGCGCGCGATGCCTTCGTCATGCAATGCGAAGAAGCGGTCTGCATCCCAACTCTGTTCGATTGCCCGGTGTTCCATCGACTCGTACCAATACGGGTCCGTGCTGGCGATGTCCTTGTATTTCAGCAGGTACTCAACGGCCTGCTGCTGCAGCGCCTTGAACGGTGCCCAGTCCTCTTCCTTCACCGTATTTGCATAGCCGGGGCCGCGGATGCTCCAGCCTTGGCGGCTGAGCATCTCAGCCATGGCCAGGCGCGCCGACGGCGACCTGGGGTAGCGCGATATCCACGCCTGCACGAGCTTCTCGCGACCCTGCCAGTAGGCCGGGTCACGGTTGCTCATGCTGAAGGCATAGCCGATGCCTACGTAGTATGCCGAAAGCTTCCAGACACCACTGCTGAAGTAGCGATCCGTATCCCGGTAACGACTGGCGAGTTGCTCCAGTCTGGCGAAATCCTGCTTCTCCAGTAGCTGCTGTGCCTGCCGGGAGACTTCAGCGCGTTCGCTTGCTTCATCTTCGCTTGCTTCTTCGGCGTGGGTGATGGTTGCGCACGACAACAGCAGCACCACAAGCAGTGTTCGCATGAATCCATTCATGAGGGGAACTCCGTGTCGGGGACGGGGGGCAGGGGCGTGGCAAGGCAGGGTGGCACGATTGCCATCTCGCCATAGCAAGGGGCATCGCGCAAGTCGGCCGCGTGGTCGTCAAGCGGTCAGGGTCGTTGCCAACCCCACGTTCAGGGCGCCTGCATCGGCTATCATCGGCCGGTGAACCTGCCTGGCCTGCTGCTGCGATGGATGTTGCTTGTCGCCCTGGTGCTGAATGCACCGGCCCTGGCGCTCGCTGCGTCTTCGTACAGCGGCCCAGCCAATCAGGATCACTGCGCCGCACCGCACTCAGCCGCGATGGCTGCGGCCGGCTGCTGCGATGATGCGGCCCCGGCGGCCTGCCAGAGCGGTGAGTGCGAATGCCCGCCGGCCTGTCTTGGCATGCTGGCGACATTGAACGGAACACCGGCCTCGCCCTGGCGCGAGGCGCCTGTTCCGGCCAGTACCCAGCAACGCGCACCGCCGCCGAGACTCGACCCGTTGCGCCCCCCCATCGCGTGATTTCCTGCAGGCCTCACGCGCCTGCCGTAGCTGCTCGACTTCTTCTCGACTCTGCCCGCGCCTTCGATGCGCGGGCGGCGGGCTACGTTGCCCGCCTCTGCAAAGGAATCACTCAATGAACCGTACTCTCTCCCTCGGCCTGCTGCTGGGCACCGTGCTGGCCACGACCGCCTGCGCTCGTGCCGCCGAAGAATCCTCCGCGGCACCGGTCGCCAGCGAGGCACCGGCACCGGCCCAGGCCAGCCCGGCCAAGATCGATCCGGCCTTGCCGGTCGCCATCGTGCACAAGACCGCCAGCTGCGGTTGCTGCGGCATCTGGGTCGACCACCTCAAGGCCGCCGGCTTCCAGGTCGATGTGCGCGACACCGATGACATGAATCCAATCAAGGTCCGCTTGGGCGTGCCGGTCGGCAAGGCCTCCTGCCATACCGCCGAGATCGGCGGTTACGTGGTCGAGGGTCACATCCCGGCCGAGGACATCAAGCGCCTGCTGGCCGAACGCCCGTCCGCGCGCGGGCTGGTGCTGCCCGGCATGCCGGCCGGTTCGCCGGGCATGGAAATGCCGGACGGTTACGTGCAGCCGTACACCGTCGAGCTGGTGCGCACCGACGGCAGCACCGAGCCGTTTGCCCAGCACGGGCAAGGTGGCTGACAGCCCGTGGTGGTGCCGGTCGGTCTGACCGGCACCTTTCCTCGCGGCCGACTTGCTCTTTGCAGAGTCGAGCCGTGATCGACTGCTCTGCGGCTCCGTCGAGCAAGCTCGACGCTACAGAATCAGCGGGTCCCGGCCGTTTCCCTGGCCAACTGCGCGTCGAACTTCTTCTCGGCCGCATCCGCGTAGGCGTTGCAGGTCAGTGCCTCGGCGCTGGCCTTGCTGCCGGCGGCGTAGTTCCAGTTGCTGGCGCCCGGATGCGGGGTGAGCAGCAGATCGCAGGGCAGCGCCCGCACCGTTGCGAAGCTGCGCTTGTAGTCCTCGATCAGGCGCGGATAACGGGGATTGCCCTTCAGCTGGTAACCCGGTGCGCTGAGGCTGTCGGCGTAGGCGATGCGCACCGGCTTGCCATCGCGGGTGTCGGTCCAGGTCCAGGCGGTGCTGCCCGGGGTGTGCCCTGGCATGAAGTGCGCGGTGAACGCGATGCCGCCCACCGTGACCACTTCGCCATCCATGATGATGCGGTCGGCGCTGGCCGGCGGATAGGTGATGCCGTCGCCAAAGTGCAGGTCGTTGCTGCCGCCGCGCGCCAGCAGCACCGCCGTTTCTGCATTGGCCGCCACATGCGCGCCGGTGCGACGCTTGAGCTCGGCGACCGGGCCGGCGTGGTCGGCATGCGCATGGCTGAGCAGGATCAATCGCAGGTCCTGCGGGGCCACGCCGCGCAGCTTCATGTTGTCCAGCAGGTGACCGGCCATCTGTGGCATGCCGCCATCCAGCAGTACTGCGCCCTCGGCGGTCTGCACCAGCAGCGCGGTCAGGTCCTCGGTGCCGATCTGCCAGGTGTGGTCGGCAACCTGCAGCGGCGCTATCGGCTGCAGCCAGGACGCATCCACGGTATAGGCCCGCAGTTGTGGCAGCGGTGCCTCGGCGGCGCTGGCGTGGGCGGCCGGAAGAGCGACGGCCAGGGCGAAGGCGAGCAGGGTAAAACGCATGATCCACGTCCGCTTGAAGGAGGCCCAGAAACTAGCATGGGCCTCCTTCATCGCGTCTCGCATAGATTTCATGGCTCCCATAAGGACACCATGGATCAGTACCGGTACTGCCATCCCAGCGTCAGCACCCGGCCGCGGCCGGAGAAATAGCTCGGGTTCGACGGCGTGGTCTGCGAGTAGTAGCTGATGTACTGTTTGTCCGCCAGGTTCTGCACGCCCAGCGTGAAGGCATGCTTGTCCAGCGTATAGCGCGCGACCAGATCCACGGTGGTGTAACCCTTGAACTCGGCCACCTGCGCGCCACGCAGGTCGAAGTCGCGGTCGAAGGCGTGACTGGCCTGCAGGCGGGTGCTCAGCTGCGGCGTCCAGCTCTGTTCCCAGAACGCGGTCAGCCGGTTCGGTGCGATGTTGACGCCGGCCAGGTCGCTGTCGAGGCGACCGTCGATGTCGGCGTCGTAGCGGCCGTTGGCGCGTGCATAGCCCAGTCCGAGGTGGCTGTTGCCCAGCCGCAGGCGCAGGTTGCTTTCAAAGCCTTCCACGCGGGTGGCCTGGCGCTGCACCGCATAGGCATCGATACCCGGATCGTAGATCAGTACTGAACCCAGCTTGGATTCGGAGGTGTAGTAGGCAATGTCAGCGCTGAAGCGGCCATCGTCGTACTCCAGGCCGATCTCGCGGTTGTCCGACACCACCGGTGACAGGTCGATGAGGCTGTCCACGCGCTGGCCGTCGCGGTTGATCGCGCGCAGCACGCGGCCGACGTCGGCCACGGTGTAGCCCTCCGAATACGAGGCGTAGGCGTTGAGGCGATCGTTGATGTACCAGACCGCGCCGAAGTTGGGCAGGGTCTCGCTCATGGTCGGCTTGCCGCCGGCCACCTTGCGTGCGCCGTAGCGGGGCAGGGTGGTGTAGTCACCCACTTCCAGCTCGCCCTTTTCGTAACGCAGGCCGCCGGACAGCATCAGGTGATCGGTAGGCCACCAGTGCAGCTGCAGCAGCGGTGACAGGCTCTGGTAGGTGGTCTGCGGCACCCAGTTCATGCCACTGGCCAGCAGCACCTGGTGGGTGCGGTCGCGCAGACCGTCCAGGCCCAGGGTCACGTCCAGCGTGGTGTCGGCGATGCGGCTCCAGCTCTGGGTCAGCTTGAAGCCGCGCTTGTCCGATTCGTTCTGGGTCTGGTCCCAGGCGGCATTGGCGCCGGTGTTGCCCCACGGATCCCATTGGCTGGCACCGTAGCGGCCTTCGAAATCCACCGCGAAGGCCTGCGCCTGGAAATGGCCGCCGAGCAGGTCGGCGGCGCTGTAGTCCACCGTCAGCGAACGCGAGCGGTTCATCGGCGGATCGAGCGGCGTATCGCCGGGGATTGAAATGGTCGGGCGACCGCTCCGGTAGTCACCGTTGATGGCCAGGTAGTTGTCCAGCCCGCGCAGTTCGTAGCGGTTGGCCATGACCTGCAGGCGGTGGCCGTCGGCAATGTTCCAGCCCAGCTTGGCGAATACGTTCGATGAGGTCGAGTCCATCAGCTCGCCCTGCGCGTTGGTGCCGATCGATCGGCCCTCGCCGTCGTGATACAGGCCCTGCTTCTCATAGGCCAAGCCAGCGACCAGGTCGAACTGCTCGCCGCGCACGCCCACCAGGGCCGAGCCGCGCTGGCCATTGTCGTCGTGGCGGCTGGGCAGGGCAGCGCCGTAGCTGACGTTGGTGTCGAGCAGGAACGCGCCCGGCTCACTGGGCGCACCGCGGGTGATGATGTTGACGATGCCGCCGGTACCGCCGATGCCCTGCAGCGCGTTGGCGCCGTGGATGACCTCGATGCGTTCGATCATCGCCGGGTCGATGGTGTGCGAATCACGCGAGCCATCGCGCAGTGGCGTGGACTGCGGCACGCCGTCGACCATGTACAGGATGCCGCGGCCGCGCATGGTTTCGCCGTAGTTGGACATCTTCTCGCGCGCCGGGGCAAACGCCGGGATCTGCGACGACAG
Organism: Stenotrophomonas sp. YJH_SMC_14-1; assembly: GCF_059372275.1. Lineage (NCBI taxonomy): Bacteria > Pseudomonadati > Pseudomonadota > Gammaproteobacteria > Lysobacterales > Lysobacteraceae > Stenotrophomonas > Stenotrophomonas sp. YJH_SMC_14-1. The sequence continues at coordinate 259,163 of NZ_JCAFVK010000004.1, read as the reverse complement.
CACCCGCGACACATCCGAGCCCAATGCCAGCTGCTGGGCGATGTCCTCGCGGGTCAGCACCGTGATGGTATTGGGCATGGCGGTCTCGCCCTGCGGCATGCGCGCGGTCGAGGCCGAGACCGTGACGCGGGCCAGCGACGTCGTTGTGGCGGATGACGGCGCCGATGATGCGGCCCGGGCCGGGGTACGCGGCTTCGCCGGCGCTGGCGCGGCACTCACCACGAACACCCCTGGCGAACGTTCCTGCATCGCCAGGCCTTGGCCTGCCAGCAGCCGCTGCAGGGCCTCACGCGCGGTGTGGCGGCCATCAACAGCCGGGGCGCTGCGGCCGCTCACGCTGTCGGCGGCGAACAACAGCTGGATGCCACGCTGCCGCGCCAGCGCAGTGAGCGAGGCCTGCAACGGGCCGGCCGGCACGTGCAGCTCGACGGGCGCGGACGCAGCGGTCTGCGCCATGGCGGGCAGGGCCGCACACAGGCAGGCAGCGAGCAGGGTAGGGGCCAACCGGCGCAGGGCGGCAGGCGGAACAGGGCGGGTCATGCGGGGGTCCTTCGGAAGGGTTCAAGCACTTGCCGGATGGGACGGCGCGCAACCCACCCTCGGTGTGGCATTCAATCGCGGGCGCGCAGATGCAGGCTGCCATCGGAAGCGGTGTGCACCTGTACCGGCAGGATCTCGGGCAGCAGCGCGAGTACGGTTTCGGCGCGGTCGGCATCGAAGACGCCTGACACCTGCAGCGGCCCCAGTACCGGGTCGTCCAGCACGATGGGACGGTCGTGATATCGCTGAAGAATGCGCAGCACCTCGGCCAACGGCATGCGGTCGAACTGCAGCCGCCCACGGGTCCAGTCGGCTCGATCCGGGTCCACCGCTTCCGGCGGAGACAACGATCCTGGCTGGGCCAGCACACGCTGCCCCGGCTTCAGGCGCTGCTCGGCGCCCCCGCCGTCCACACGCACGCCCACCTCGCCGCGCCACAGGGTTATCTCGCTGAGGTTGCCCTGCCGGTCAACGTCGAACACCGTGCCGTAGTTGCGCACATGCACCGCCCCGGCCTCGACCTCGAACGGGCGCCAGGTCGAGTGCTGCACCTGGAAACGGGCCTGGCCCTGCACCAGCACCACCTGCCGCGAGCGAATGTGCCTGCGAACCTGCAGATGGGTACCGGCGTCGAGCAGCAGATGGCTGCCATCGGGCAGGCAGATGCCGCGGCGTTCGCCCACCGCGCTCCGATAGTCGTGCACCTGCCATGCCGGGTCGGCAATGAACACGCCCGTGGCCGTGATCAGCAGCAGCGGCAGGACGATCTTCGCCGCACGCCGACCGCGACGACGCTGCAGCGCATCCGCGCTGGGCATGGGGAAGCGTTCCTTCAGGGCATCGCGATGCTGGTCCAGCACCTGGTCGGTGGTTGCGGGTTGGACCGGCGGTTGCGGTGTGGACGGCGGCGGTTGTGGGCTCATCGCAGGCCAGCCGACTGTTGGCAATCGGCCATGGCCAGGCGCAGGTGGCGCTCCACCGCCTTCTGGCCGATACCCATGCGGCGGGCAACCTCAGCCTGTGGCAGTTCGTGGATCTTGTGCAGGATGAAGACCTGCTGGCGGCGGCAGGGCATGCGTTCGATGGTGGCGCCCAGTCGTTGCAGTGCCTGCTGTCCCTGCGCCTGCTGCTCAGGCCCGGGGCGCGGGCAGGCGTCATCGGGCAGCTCGGCACGCGCCTCCACCCAGTGCCGGCGCAGATCCTCGGCGCGGCAGCGATCCACCGCCGTATCGTGCGCGATCCGCCGCAGCAGCGCGATGGGGTGCCGTGCATCGTAGGCGGCCGGGCGTTCCAGCAGGCGCACGCAGACATCGTGCACCACCTCACGGGCCAACCCCGGCGAGCGGAAACGGCGGCGCAGGTACTCCACCAGTTCCTCGTAATGGCGCACCAGCGAGGACACCAGCGGCAACGCAGGACGGGGTAGGGAAGGCAGCTGGGACATCCGGACCGGAAGCAAGGGCAAGGGGCGTGCGCGGGGAGGACATCCCTGCGCGATGACGCAATACTAATGGGAACCGTTCGCGTTTGCCATGTGGGGCGCGGGTCGGGATTGTTCGTCGGAACTGGAAGGTGAAACCACGATCATCGTCTGTCGCGCAGAATCGGCCGCGGCTAGCCTGCCAGCAGGCTCAAGGAGATGGACCATGCACGTGCTTCTGGTGATGGTGGGTGGGGTGCTGTTGTTGGGGGTATTCCTGCTCTTCGGGCGGCTGTGGAGCGTAGGCCAGTCACAGCTGCCCACGGCCCTGCTCGCGTTCATTGCCACCTGGCTGCTGGTGACGCTGGCCAACATGTGGGTGGGCGTGAGCAAGGCCGGCTACGCCGTGCAGGAGGAACTGCCGATCCTGCTGCTGGTGTTCGTGGTGCCGGCCCTGCTGGCTGGACTGCTGTACTGGCGCTTGGCGCGCTGAAGGAAGGCCATGAGCACACGACTGAGACTGCCCGCCCTGCGCCAGCGCGATGGCCACCACGCCCGCGTGACCTACGAAGAGATGTTCTTTGATCTGGTCTACGTCTTTGCGGTTACCCAGCTCAGCCACCATCTGCTGCATCACCTGGACCTGGTCGGGATGATGCAGACGCTGGTGCTGTGGTTCGCGGTCTGGCTGGGCTGGCAGTACGCCTGCTGGGTCAGCAACTGGTTCGATCCCGAGGCGCCACGCATCCGCAGCCTGCTGTTCGTCACCATGTTGCTGGCGCTGTTGATGTCCTCGTCCATTCCCGAGGCCTTCGCTGAACGCGCCTGGGTCTTCGCGGGGGCGTACGCCACCATGCAGGTCGGGCGCACGGTGTTCGTGCTGCTGGAGGTCGGTCGCAGCCATCCGTTGGCGCCCAATTTCCGACGCATGCTGGCGTGGGTGAGCGTGTCGGCCTGCTTCTGGCTGGCAGGCGCCGCCGCCGAGGGCAATCTGCGCCTGGCGTTGTGGGCGGTGGCGGTGGCCTGCGAATACATCTCGCCGATGTTCGGTTTCGCGTTTCCGGGCCTGGGCCGGTCGCACACCCGCGAGTGGACCATCGAAGGCGGGCACCTGGCCGAGCGTTGCCAGTTGTTCGTCATCGTCGCACTCGGCGAGACGCTGCTGGCTACCGGTGGCGTGCTCAGCGAGGTCGAGCAGTGGAGTGCTGCGGTGGTGTCTGCGGTGCTCGCCACCTTCGCCGGCACCATCGCCATGTGGTGGCTGTATTTCGGCATCTCCAGCCGAGACGCCACCGCAGCGATCACCCATTCCGAGGACCCCGGGCGGATGGGCGCCAATTTCCACTACGTGCATGCGCTGCTGATCGCCGGCATCATTGCCACTGCGGTGGGCAACGACCTGGTGATGGATCACCCGGAAGCGGCGGTGACCCCGGTCTACGCCACGGTGCTGGTAGCGGGGCCGTTGATCTATCTGCTGGGCAGCGCCTTGTACAAGCGCATTGTGTACGGGCGCGCCCCGTATTCGCATCTGTTCGGTGCCGTGGCGCTGGTCGTGTTGGGCGTGGTCTTGCCGCACACCCATCTGCTGGCCGCCGGTTGGCTGACCAGTGCGGTGCTGCTGGCCGTGGGCTTGATGGATACGCGGTTGAAGCGTCGCCTGAAGCGGGCTTGATCCGTTGCGTCAGCAAAGCGCTCCAGCCGCGATCGAACGCAAGCGCTGAGCAGTCGATTGACACTCGACTTCAGCACCGCTGCACAAGAAATGCTGGCAGGCTAGGCCAGCGCGGCGGCCATCGCTGCAAGCTTGCCCACCGTGTTCATGTTGCGGGCAGTGCCTTGCTGGGCATAGGACATCCGCAGGCGCGAGTCGGCCATGCCAGCACCGTAATGAACGAAGATCTCGCGCGTGCCGAGTGCAAGCTGTTCATCACGCCGGCCGGTCACGCCGTCCAACGGATCGGCGGGGAGGCTGGCATCGAGGAACAATGCCACCACACGGTTACCGGCGGCCTGCGGAAACGGATTGCGCGCCACCACGTCGGCGATCTCGCTGGCCGATCGCACCAGCACGCCTACCGGCTTGCCGGCGTAGGCCTTCAACCGTCGGGCGAGGGCCTCCCGCACGGCGGCTTCATCAAGCCCGCTGCGGAACACCGCGTTGCCACTGGCGATGTAGGTGCGGGTGTCGGAAAAGCCGGCGTCCTTGCACATTGCCACCAGTTCGCGCATCGGCAGCTTGCCGGTGCCGCCGACGTTGACCGCGCGCAGCAATGCGACGTACGCGTTCATGGCGTCCCCGCCTGCAGGCGGTCGTACATGCGTACCAGGTCAACCAGGGTGCGTGCGCCCATCTTGCGCATCACCTGCGCACGGCGCACCTTCACCGTGATCTCGCTGACGCCGAGGTCACCGGCGATCTGCTTGTTGAGCCGGCCGCGCACCACGCCATCGACCACCTCGCGCTCGCCGGCGTTGAGGGTGTCCCAGCGCAGTTGCAGTGCGCCGAGTGCCTCGCCGTCGCGGCGGCGCTGGCGGTCGATCTCGATGCCCTTGTGGATGGCATCGAGCAGCTCCTGGTCACGGAAGGGCTTGGTCAGGAATTCGATGGCGCCATCCTTGATTGCGTTGACGCCCATCGCGATGTCGCCGTGGCCGGTGATGAACACCACCGGCAGCTGCAGGCCGTGGCTGCCCATCGTGCGATGGAATTCGAGGCCGCTCTGGCCGGGCATGCGCACGTCCAGCACCAGGCACGCTGGCGCGTCTTCCAGGTCGTGTTCGAGGAAGGCCTGGGTGGAGGCGAAGGTCCGCACCTGCAGGCCCATCGAGGCCAGCAGGTCTTCCAGTGCGGCGCGCACCGACGGATCGTCGTCGACCACGTAGACGATGGGCGCTGGGTCGATGGCTGGGGAAGCGGGCTTACGCATGTTGAACGTCCGAGGCGATGGGCAGGTCGAACACGAAGCAGGCACCGCCGCCTGCCGGCCGTTCGGCGCGGATCTGGCCGTCATTGGCTTCGATCATCGAACGGCTCAGGCTGAGGCCCAGCCCGAGCCCATGTGATTTGGTGGTCCAGAATGCATCGAATACTCGCTCGGGATGATCGGCGGGCAGGCCGACACCACGGTCGCGCACGCTGAGACTGACCCGCTGACCGTCACGCCGGGTCAGCAGCGACAGTCGCCGGTCCGCAGCAGGGACTGGCTCCATCGCGTCCACCGCATTGAGGATCAGGTTGCCGATCACCTGCTGTACCTGCACGCGGTCGGCGTGTACCGGCGGCAGGTCGGCGTCCAGCAGCAGCGCCACCGCCACGCCGTGCTGGTCCAGCTCGCTGCGCGACAGCGCCAGCATTTCCTCCACCGCCTGGTTCAGGTCGAAGGCGCGTCGTTCCGGTGCCGCGCCCTGGGTCAGGCCGCGGATGCGGGCGATCACGTCACCGGCGCGGTGCGCGTCGGCCAGGATGCGGGCCACGGTCTGCCGGGCCTTGTCCACGTTCGGAGGGTCCTGCGCCAGCCAGCGCTGGCAGGCTTCGGCGCTGCTGGCGATGGCGGCCAGTGGCTGGTTGACTTCATGGGCGATGGAGGTGGTGAGCTCGCCCACGGTGGAGGCGCGTGCCACCCGCAGCAGGCGGCCGTGCGCTTCCTGCACGGCGGCCTTGGCCGCTTCCATGTTCAGGGCGAGATAGGTGGTGATGCCGATCACCAGCATGCCGATGACCGAATTGACCAGGCCGATGCGGTAGGTGCCGAAGCGGGTGAGGAAGAAACTCAGCCCGGTGAGTGCGATACAGGCGACGGCCAGGGAGATCAGCCCGCGCGCGCTCAGTACGCGCGCTGCGGCGAGGATGACCGCCGCATAGAAGCAGGCGGCGGCGACCGCGTAATCGGTGACGGTATCGATCAGGAAGATCGCCGCCATCACGATGATCAGGGCCAGCAGCACCAGCGGGCGGCGGGGCGACAGCGATGGCATCGGGACAGTTCCCTGGCGTGGGCGGAAAGGATAGCAAAGCCGGCTTTGGTGGACGCCGACCTTGGTCGGCGTGCTCTCGTGCGGTGGGTGCCGACCGTTGGTCGGCACAAACCAGAGCGATGCCTGGTAGTGCCGGCCGCTGGCCGGCAACTGCACGGTGCTTCGGAGATCACGAGGTTGCCGGCCAGCGGCCGGCACTACTCCTCCAGGCTGGCGTTCCAGAAGCCCTGCAGCACACCGGGCGTGGTCGCCAGGGTGGCCAGCACGGCATCGAGCTCACCGGCATCCACCGTGGTGGCATACAGCACCGCTTCGATCTCCACATCGCGCTCACCGAACGGGCGCTGGTCCACCGCGCGCACCGGATACTGTGCCTGCTCAAGCAGCAGCAACAGCTGGTCCAGCACCTCGGCCTGCTGCTCGCGCTGGCAGACCACGTTGATCGCATAGGTCGCCTCGCTGAACGCTTCCGGCAGCGGCTGCCGCTGGATGCGGTTCACCAGCGGCCGCAGCAGGGTATTGGCGGCCAGCACGAACACCGCCGCGAGTACTGCTTCGGGCAGCAGCTTGATACCGGCACAGGCGCCCACCGCCGCCGATCCCCACAGGGTGGCGGCGGTGTTCAGGCCGGACACCTGCGCGCCGTCCTTCATGATCGCGCCGGCACCGAGGAAGCCGACGCCGGAGATCACATACGCAACCACATGCAGTGGTGAGGGTGGTCCGCCGTACAGATCATGGAAGCGCACGGCCAGATCGACGAACACCGCCGCTCCCACCGCCACCAGGGTGTTGGTGCGCAGGCCCGCGGTGCGTTGGCGCAGCTGCCGTTCCAGGCCGATGGCCGTGCCCAGCACGAACGCCACCGACAGGCTGATCAGCGAACTCAGGGTTGCGCCGGCGTTGAACGCCGGCAGGTTCGGATTGATGTCCATTGTAATTCTCCCTGGACAAGGCGGCGGGCGCTTACTGCCAGCCGTAACGAAGGATGTAGAACCGCTTCAGCGCAGTGGTCAGCACCGCATAGCCGAACAGGATCGCCACCAGGAACGGCCAGTAGCCGGCCGGCAGCGCCTGCAGCTTGAAATAGCCGGCCAGCGGGCTCATCGGCAGAGCCACGCCAATGGCCATGATCAGGCCGGTCATCAGCAGAAGCGGCGGCGCGGCGATGCTCTGCAGGAACGGCACCTTCGGCGTGCGGATCATGTGCACGATCAGGGTCTGGGTGAGCAGGCCGACCACGAACCAGCCGGACTGGAACAGGCCCTGGTCGGCCGGCGTGCGTGCATCGAACACGTACCACATCAGCGCGAAGCAACTCAGGTCGAAGATCGAGCTGATCGGCCCGAAAAACACCATGAAGCGGCCGATGTCCGCCGGATTCCATTTCAGTGGCTTGCGCACCAGCTCCTCGTCCACGTTGTCGAACGGAATGGCGATCTGCGAGATGTCGTACAGCAGGTTCTGCACCAGCAGCTGCAGCGGCAGCATCGGCAGGAACGGCAGGAAGGCCGAGGCCACCAGCACCGAGAACACGTTGCCGAAGTTGGAACTGGCGGTCATGCGGATGTACTTCAGCATGTTGTTGAACGTGCGCCGGCCCTGGATGACACCTTCCTCCAGCACCATCAGGTTCTTTTCCAGCAGGATGATGTCGGCCGCCTCCTTGGCGATGTCCACCGCGCTGTCCACGCTGATACCGATGTCGGCTGCGCGCAGCGCCGGTGCATCGTTGATGCCGTCACCGAGGAAGCCGACCACCTTGCCCTGCGCGCGCAGCTCGCGTACCAGGCGCTCCTTGTGCAGCGGCGTCAGCCGGGCGAATACGCGGTGGTGGTGCAGCGCCCGCGACAGCGCGCCGTCATCCATGCGCTCGATCTGCGGGCCGGTCAGGATGGAGTCGGCGTCCAGCCCCACCTGTGCGCAGACACGGGCGGTCACCAGTTCGTTGTCGCCGGTGAAGACCTTGACCTCCACGCCATGCGCGGCCAGCGCCTGCAGCGCCTGCGCTGCCGATTCCTTCGGCGGGTCCAGGAAGGCCACGTAGCCGACCAGGGTCAGGTCGCACTCGTCGGCCTGCGAATAGGTGGTCTGGCTGGCGGCGGTCTCCTTCATCGCCACCGCCACCACGCGCAGGCCCTGTTCGTTCAGTTCCTCGGTGGTCTGCCGCACGCGGGCCAGGCGGTGCTCGTCCAGTGGCATGTCCCGGCCGTTCTCGCGCACGGTGCTGCACACCGCCAGCATTTCTTCCACCGCGCCCTTGCAGATCAGCTCGTGGTGGTCCTCGCGCTCTGACACCACCACCGACATGCGGCGGCGCTCGAAGTCGAACGGAATCTCGTCCACCTTGTGGTAGTCCTGCGACAGCCGCAGCGAGCTCTGCAGCTCCACGTGTTCCAGCACCGCGCGGTCCAGGAGGTTGATCAGCCCGGTCTGGAAGTGGCTGTTGAGATAGGCGAACTTCAGTACGTCTTCCGAATCGTGGCCGAACACATCGGTGTGGCGCTCCAGCGCGATCCTGTCCTGGGTGAGGGTGCCGGTCTTGTCGGTGCACAGCACTTCCATCGCGCCGAAGTTCTGGATCGCGTCCAGGCGCTTGACGATCACCTTGCGCCGCGACAGCAGCACCGCGCCCTTGGCCAGGGTGGAGGTGACGATCATCGGCAGCATCTCCGGGGTGAGGCCCACCGCCACCGACAGCGCGAACAGGAACGCCTCGGTCCAGTCGCCCTTGGTCCAGCCGTTGATCAGCAGCACGAACGGCACCATCACCAGCGCAAAGCGGATCAGCAGCCAGCTGACACTGTTGACCCCCGCCTGGAAGGCGGTCGGTGCGCGGTCGGTGGCGGTGCTGCGCTGGGCCAACGTTCCGAAGTAGGTGCGGTTGCCGGTGGCCAGCACGATGGCCGTGGCCGTGCCGGACACCACATTGGTACCCATGAACAGCAGGTTGTGCTGTTCCAGCAGGCCGGCCAGTCCGTCGCCCGGGTGCGCGAACTTCTCCACCGGCAGCGACTCACCGGTCATTGCCGCCTGCGCCACGAACAGGTCCTTGGCGGTCAGCACGCGGCAATCGGCCGGAATCATGTCGCCGGCCGACAGCACGATATGGTCGCCGGGCACCAGCTCGCGGATCGGCAGGTCCAGCAGGCGCGCCGGGCGACGACTGTGCAGGTGGGCGCCGAAGTACTGGTCGGCCACATCGGCGGCTTCGGTACCCGGATTGCGGCGCAGTACGCGCGCGGTGTTGCCCACCAATGCCTTCAACCGTTCGGCAGCGCGGTTGGAGCGGCCCTCCTGCACGAAGCGGATCAGCGTGGACAGCAGCACCATCGCACCGATCACCACGGTGGCCTTGATGTCCTCGGTCAGCCAGGACACTGCCGCCAGTACCGTCAGCAGCAGGTTGAACGGATTGCGGTAGCACTGCCACAGGTGCCGCCACCACGGCAGCGGCTTTTCGTGATCCACCTCGTTGGGGCCAAGCGTGGCCTGCCGTTCCTCGGCCTCATGCGGGCTGAGACCATCGGCATGCGATTCCAGGGTGGCGAGCAGCTCGGTTTCGCCCTGCTGGGCGAGGGTGACCAGGCCGGTGGTGAGTGCGAACGGCGCCGCTTCGGCACTGCCTGGGCCGAAGCCGGCCTCGGGCATCGCGCGCCGGCGGAACAGGTTGCCTGCGCGACGGCTGCGCAGGAAGGCGTTGAACCAGGCGTTGAGCAGGCTCATGGGACTCTCCTCGAATGTCAGAGCCGGCCGGGGCCGGAACACGAACGGAATGGACGAAGCAGTTCAGGCGTGGCGCATCGCCAGCACCGCCGGTGACCACGGCTGCATGTGCAGGCGCTGGCTGCCGCCGATGCACAGTGGCTTCATCGCATCGCGCAGGGGATAGGGCAGGTGGCGCAGCACGTTGATGCGCTCGCTGATCGGCAGCAGCGACAGCGCGTCGGCCACCACGCGTGGTGAACCGAGCGACAGCGAACGGGCAAACATGACCGGGCTGTGTTGCAGCAGCTGGCTGCGCAGGGCGGCGACATCGCGCTCGCCGATCAGGCGGCGCAGGGTGATGTAGAGGATCTTGTAGGACACGGGGGCGATCTCCAGGCAGGCGGCGCCTGGCGATCCCCGTCACTCAGGCAGGCAGGGACCGGCGGGCAGGCGCCAGGAACAGGCAGCAAGCGGGTATCCGGGGCACGGTGCGCCCGGCAGGGTCGGGGTCCATCTGCGTCTCCATGAGGGGAAGAGTCCAGCCAGGGTTGCCCTGGCCAGTGGCGCTATTGTCCGCCCCTAAATGGGGCAGTCCTAGAGGCCCGTGGGTTAGCCCGGCTATACCATGGTATAGCCGTACACAGGTTGGCGCAGCCGAGGGTTGATCACTGCGTCAGTGCGAGGTGCTGGTCTGCTTGCACACGTCGTACTCGCCGCGGCTCAGCTTCTGGTCGCGGTCGGTATCGCAGGCGTGCAGGCGCCCGGCCCAGTCCGGCGCCACCGCATCCACCTCGGCCAGGGTGACGACGCCGTCTTTGTCCTTGTCCAGTGCCGCATAGGCCGGGATGGGCTTTACCTCGGTCACTTCATCGGTGGCAGTGGCCTTGCCGGCCTCCTGGCTTCTGGAGCACGCGCCCAGCAGCAGGCCGGCGGTCATGATGAGGGCGGCGGGAAGGTAGCGGAAACCTGTCATGGCTTGCTCCTGTGATGGAAATCGCCACGCTGGCGACCCTGACGCAATCATCAGCAGCGATCCGTAAGCGACGCGCGAAAAATGCAGGCCGGCATGCAGGCAAGTGCCTTGCGGTTCATCGCCATCGTGTCGGTCCGGTGTGCCCGGATGTGCAGACTCGGAATTGTTTCAAGCAGCTGGCGTATGTCGACTTTTGCAACTTGTTGCATATCGAACTTGTGATCCAGTCGTGAAAATTTGAGCTCGCCTCCTGCTGCGCGCTCACCATGCCTCGTCTTCTCTCACTGCTTCTTCTGGTCCTCCTTTCCGGCACCGCACGTGCATCGACACCCCAGATCAACGTCGGCGTGCTGTTCGATTACCTGCAACCTGCGCACAGCAACCTGCTCAAGCGCATCCGCAACACCGGTGATGCCACGGCCTATGTGCGCGTGGAGGTCACCGAGATGCACTTCGATGCGCAGGGAAAGGCCAGCGAGGCACCGGTGGATACCACAGCATTGGTCCGCAATGCACCGGACGCACAGGGTGTCATCGCCAGTCCCAGCCGCCTGATCATCGCCGGCAGCGGGCAGCAGGCCACACGCCTGGTGTATCGCGGTGCGCGTGACCGGGAACGCTACTACCGCTTGCGCTTCATTCCGGTGGCCCCGACGGCCGAGGAATTCTCGCTCAGCGAGGAACAGGCCCGTGAGGCGTCGGAGCTGACCTCGGCCATCCGCGTGTTCACTGGTTTCGGCACGATTTTCTTCGTCGCACCGGACAACCCGCATTACGACACGCTCATCGAGCCGCGACAGGTGCGCAATCGTGGCAATGCCACCGTGGTGCTGGACAACCTGCGCCAGTGCGAGCGCGACCGCCCAGACACCTGCACACCTGGAATCATCGCCCATGTGCGTCCCGGCAACAGCTATGCGCTGCAGGCCGCCGAACACCAGTTCCTGCGCTTCGAGCTTCTCGAAGGCGAGAGCCAGCGCAGCATCGACTCACGCCGCTGAACGCACTTCCACCGATGGATCTGTTCCGAACGGGCCTGCCAGGCGCCCGCTGGGACTGCATTGCCCTTGCCTGGCACCTTGATATCCACTCTTGAACCTGGAGTACATCGATGTCCCTGAAGACCACTGTGCTGGCAGCGGCGACCGCCCTGCTGATCACCCCGGCCGTTGCCCTGGCAGCGCCCGAAACCAAGTCGATCACCGTCAACGTCACCGCCGACGTGCCGAACGCGTCCGGCCTGCAGGTGTCCACACCGGACGGCTGGGAAGGCCTGCCGCAGAACCTGCCGTGGGACACCGCCCGCCAGGAGCTGATTGAGCTGACCGGCCGCGTCATCAACGTGAAGTCACCGGCGGCCATCAGTGCCTATCTCACCGCGCCGGCGCAGATGTCATCGGCGGCAGACGTGGTGGACCTGGTCGTCAAACTGGACAACAAGGTCGTGCCGGCCACCGCGGCAGCCAAGATCGAGGTGGCCACTGAATCGCAGGCGGCGGCCGGCAAGTCGCTGGCGTTTGCCATCGCCCCGACTGCGCCGGCCGGTGGCTACAAGCAGGGCCGCTACGGCGGCCAGTTCCACATGATCTTCGAGAGCGACATCTGACGATCAAACAGCTTCGTGCTCTCCCTTCCGCATCAGGGATGCGGAGGGAGGGCACGGGGATCCGCCCATGAGACTTCCCATCCGTCCCGCATCTCCAGCCCTCGCGCGCCTGGCTGCTGGCATCGGCGCCGTGGTGTTTGCCGCGTCGAGCCAGGCCGCCGGCCTAGCGCTCGGCGAGCTGCCCAGCCTGCTGGAGCAGCGCGAGCGCATGCCCGCGGAGTTCCGCGAGCACCTGTTTGGCAATCCGCTGACCGTGCGGGTGGAGCTGGACGGGGACTATCTGGGCGACGCCGAAGTTCTGTTGCACGAAGACAATCGCGTGCAGCTGATTGGATTCGGCGAAGCGCATGGGAGCACGTGGCCAGAGAGCGAACGTACGCGCTGGGCTGACGCGCTGGCCGAGCCGTTGCTGCTCGGGGTGTGCCCTCAGCAATGCCGTGGGCTCGCGGCGCTGCACTATAGCCTGTCCAACTCCCTTCTCAGCCTGTTGACCCCGGCGGGCGCGCACAAGGAAGGGCGCCACGTCGCGTTGCCGGAGGGAGGCAGCCATGGCCTGATCGTGCGCAACAGCCTGGCTGTGCATGGCGGCCAGGAGCAGCAGGCCACTGCACGCTACAGTGCCGAACTGCGGGGGAGCGTCGGGCGCTGGAGTACCGTCGGCAGCTATCAGTACTATGCCCAACCGGGCAGCCGCGAGCACTATCTCAGCGCCCTGTATGCGCAGCGCGAGCTGGGCGACCATTTCGTGCGCGCGGGGTATTTTCTGCCCACATTCGAGGGCATCATCCGCCAACCGCGTGCACCGGGTTCGCAGAACGATACCGCGCTGGGATTCATGCTCGGCTCGTCGGACGTGCTGCTGGCCGACACGCGCAGCCACAGCGTGTACCCGGTCTACGTCACCGCGAGCCGCGAAGGCGTGGTGGAGATCCTGCGCGATGGCAATCTGCTGTCCACGCAGGCGGTCAAGCCCGGTATCCAGGAAATCGACACCCGTCGCCTGCCGGGGGGCATCTACGACGTGGAACTGCGCGTCGTCGAAGATGGCCATGAGGCCTCCCGTGAGACTGCGTCGATCCACAAGCCCAGCCGTTGGAGCGACCCCAGCCGCCGTTGGCGCTACAGCGTGTTTGCCGGCCAACAGCGCGGCCTGCTCGATAGTGGTCGCGCAACGCAGGAGGGCAAGCTGGCCGCGGGTGCGGTGGTCAATTACCTGGTGCATCCCCGTGCGGTGGCCGGTGCCACGGTGCAGCAGATCGGCGCGCGGCGTGCGACTGGCCTGTCGATGGACTGGCAGGCAAACGACCGCTTCAGCACCTACACCAATTTCTATACCTCCAGTGATGCCGGGCGTGGCATGGACCTGCAGGGGCTGTACCGCTACCGCGCCGGTTCTGTGGTGGCCAACCATGCGCGCAGCTGGGCCGAGCAGCGCCAGCGCGTCCTGCCTGGTGACGGTTCTGCACCGCGCTGGGAAACGCGTGGCGGCTGGCAGGACACCACGGCGGTATCCATCACCCATCGTTTCAGCCACCGCGACAACGCCACCCTGCGTGTGGCCCGCAGCTCGGGCTTCACCAAGGGCACCGGCATTGACGTCTCCTATGGCCGTCGCGAGACCCTGTTCGGCAAGCATGATGTGAACTGGCGGGTCTCGGCCTACGACCGCCCCGGCAGCCGCTTCACCCACTATCGCAGGCAGCGCGGTATCGATCTGACCGTCAGTGTGTCGCTGGGCAGTGAACGCCGCAGCTACAGTGGCAGCCTGGGCAGTCGCACCGGTGAGGCTGGCCAGCGCGACACCTATGTCAGCGCGGCAGCGACGCAACGCGTCGACGGCAAGCTGCTGCAGAGCGTGAACGGCATGATCAGTGCCGAGCGCAGCGGCGTCGGTGCCACCGCGGGTGCCTATCTGCAGAGCTCGCTGCTGGAGGGCGACCTGCAGCTGTACCGTGGCGCAGGCTCGGGCCGTGTCAGTGGCAGCGCCAACCTGGACAGTACGCTGGTGATCGGCGGTGGCCATGCAGCGGTGCTGGGCCAGGGGCGCAGCGGCAGCGTGGATACCGGCATCATCGTTGACGTGCGTAGCGACTACCCCGGTGTTGGGTTGCGTGCCGATGACAGCCGGGGCGGCGGCGTGGAACTGAAGCCGGGCCGCAACTTCGTGCCGGTTACTGCTTACCGGGCAGGCCATGTGCAGTTCGACTTCCAGGGTCGGAACGCGCCCGCCGCCACGCTGCAGCCTGCCACCGTCAGCTACCACCTGAACAAGGGCGGGGTCATGCACACCACCGTGGATGTGCTGCGCACCTTCACCGTAATGGGTCAGGTACTCGATGCCGAGGGCAACGGCACGCGCGGTGTGCAGGTGATCAATCACGCCGGGCGCAGCGTCAGCCAGGAAGAAGGGTTCTTCACCCTTGAGCTCAGCGCGCGCGCGCCGGTGGTGGAGCTGCGCTACCCGAACCTGGTCAGCTGTGTGCTGACGATGGAGGAGGGTCGCTATCCGCGCGAGGGGGATGTATTGATGGTGGGAAGAGTGGGGTGTCCGTCGCAGAAGGCTGGGGGCTAAGTGGAGGCTGTCTATACAAAGAAGGACGAACGCATGCGAATGAATCGCAGCACCTGGCGCTACACGCTCATGTCCGCCATCTTCATTGGATTGTCCGCGGCAATACCATGCGCCTGGTCGCTGGAGCTGGATATCATGGCGGAGTTCCGCCCGAACGCACTTAATCCTTCGCACAACCGCTTCGTGAACACAACGCCGGAATCAGGCCTCTGTGTCATCTGGGCGAGCTACTACAACTGCAAGGCCCACGGTGTCTTCTCGCTGGCGCTGCCAATCGATGTCAGCTTTCTTGATGTGCCTGCAGATGGTGATGCCAGGCAATCGTTCCATCTGAAAATTCCATCAAGGAAGAGAACGCTGAAGGTCTCCAATGGCTCGCATGAATCCGAGGTTGCCATTCGCATTGGAATCCTGGCGGGTGATGCCGTCCTCCCCGCGGATGTAAGGCAGTTGGTCGGCGCGGATCCTTCCAGTGGTGCCTATGATGCACACTATGCGTTATGGGATGGCAGCTGGGGCCTGTTCTTGCCGCCCGCACCCTGCCGGGGTCGCGGCGGCCCCATCACGGGTACTGCGTTCAGCGCGCTGTTCGTATGGGAGTTCGCTGACGATGGCAGCTGTGTAAAGCGTGCGCGCCACGCCATCCCCGGGAAACTGAGCATTTCCCGCGGGCTCAGCTTCTCCTATGAGCTGGTTACGCCAGATCCACTGTTGATGCAGAATGGTATATACAGGGGACGCTTGGACCTGGATATAGGGCCTGGTGGAGACTTTGACTTCGGTGACAACGCGGTGGTGTCCGACAGGCTTCTTTCCCTGAACTTCACGCTGCATGTCGCCCATGATTTCCAGGTCAACTTTGCTGGTGAGCAGCCTGGCGTGCAGTTGGTGCCGGAGGGAGGCTGGTCGCAATGGAGTGGGCACGGTCGCGCCCCCCGATGGTTGCGCCAGGAGCTTCCGTTCCACCTCACCACATCGATGGATTTCAGCATGAAGCTGCGCTGTGAGTTCGAGGCTGGCGGGCGATGCGGTATCCGCAACGCCGGCGCTGATGTTGCGGTGCCGGTGGACCTGGATGTCACCATTCCGGGCATGAGCAACGTGCGCGATGGACGGCCTGCGCAGAACGCAGCGCTGCTGCCGGATGATGCGCGGGCGCCACGTTTCACGCCGGATGGCTATCTGGTGCAGCGGCGTTCGACGCTGCGCTTTACTGCTGGGCGTGACGCGGTGACGGAGATGCTGAAGTCACCCGGTTCGCATTGGCAGGGCAACATGACGGTGGTGTTTGATGCCAATCCGTGACGTGCGGAGAGCGAGCCTGAGACTGTACTTGGTGGGAAGCCGAAATCGCGGGGTGTGCGCGATAGACGATTCTACCGGCGATCGCTGGGATGCCGGCCAGCGGCCGGCACTACCCCAAGCCTTCAGAAGCGGTCGGCGAACGCGTCTGTGGCACGTACCAGCGCATCCACCGTCGCCGACTCGTTCGCGCTGTGGCCGGAGGTCACCATCTCCAGCCTGGCTTCCGGCCAGGCCTTGGCCAGATCCCATGCGCTGCGTGGTGGGCAGATGATGTCGTAGCGCCCCTGCACGATCACGCCGGGCAGGTGGCGGATGCGATCGATGCCACGCAGCAGCTGGTCCGGCTCCAGGAAGATGCCGTTGCGGAAGTAATGCGCTTCAATGCGCGCCTTGGCCAGCACGTCCAGCGGATCGTCGGTGGATTCGGCATCCACGTCGTGCTGCAGGGTGGCGGCGTTGTCTTCCCAGCCCAGCCAGGCCTGTGCGGCTTCGATGCGGGTCGCTTCATCCGGGCCATTCATGCGCGTCCAGTAGGCCGCGATCATGTCGCCACGCTCGGCTTCTGGAATGTAGGCCTCATAGCGGTCCCAGCGCTCCGGGAAAATCCAGCGTGCACCGCCGTTGGCCTCGGCAAACCAGCGGTTCTCGATTTCGCGGCCGAGGAACACGCCACGCACGATCAGGCCGGTGGCGCGCTCGGGATGTGCCTGCGCGTAGGCCAGCGACAGCGTCGACCCCCACGAGCCGCCGTAGACCAGCCAGCGTTCGATGCCCAGGTGCTCACGCACCTTCTCGATGTCGGCCACCAGGTCCTGCGTGGTGTTGTCGCGCAGCTCGCCGAACGGCGTGGAGCGGCCGCTGCCGCGCTGGTCGATCAACACGATGCGGTAGCGCGCCGGGTCGAAGAAGCGCCGATGGGTCGGCGAGATACCGGCGCCCGGGCCACCGTGCAGGTACACCACCGGAATGCCCTCCGGCGTGCCGCACTCTTCGATATGCAGCCTGTGCAGATCGCTCACCGGCAGGGTGAATTCGCGGTAGGGCTCGATGGCCGGGTACAGGGTGCGCATGGCGGGTGTCTCACAAGCAGGGGCGGCCAGCATAGCGCCGCCACCTGCGGCTTGCAGCGGTGGCCTCCTGCGCGGCGCTGGAAATGGGCTGGCCGTTGCGCATAAGCTTCCGCGATGCAAGCGACCACGACCGGGACGTCCACGTTCAACCTCACCCTCGGCAGCGGCGCGCGCGAGCTGCTGAAGTGGATCGCGCTGCTGGCCATGACCGGCGACCACGTGGCCAAGGTGGTCTTCGGCGGCTACGTGCCGGTGGTCAGCGAACTGGGGCGTATCGCCTTCCCGCTGTTCGCGCTGGTGATGGCCTGCAACCTGGCCCAGCCGGGCGCCGACCTGCGCAAATCGATTCGCCGGCTCGCGCTATGGGGGCTGATCGCGCAGCCGTTGCACGCACTTGCGTTCGGTTCCTGGCTGCCGCTCGACATCCTGCTCACCTTCACCCTGGCGGTGGTGGCCGTGCATGCGCTTGCGAACAATCGGCCTGTGCTGCTGTTGCTGGCTGCCGGCGTGCTGCCGATGTTCGTGGACTACCAGTGGGCCGGTGTTGGCGCCGTGCTGCTGGCCTGGCTCGCGTTCCAGCATCGGGCGTGGTGGCTGTTGCTGGTTGGGCTTGCAGCGGTGTGCGGGGTCAACCGCAACGGCTGGGCAGTGCTGGCTGTTCCGGTGGTCGTGCTGGCGACGCGGGTGCCGTGGCAACTGCCGCGCTGGCGCTGGGTGTTCTATGGGTACTACGTGGGGCATCTGGCGGTGCTGGCGGTGGTGGCGCGCGTGCTTTCGTGATCAGTGCGTGCGTGGTCGTGCCTTGTGTCGGTAGATCCACGCCAGGCGTGGATCCCGTTGACAGTTTGTCGTCCGGCTCAGAAATCCATCGTCGCAGAGAGCAACACCGTCCTCGGCGCACCCAGCGCCAGGCTTGAAAGCAACGGCATGCCCCAGTACGCCTTGTTGGTCACGTTGTTCACGCTGGCCCGCAGCGCAAGCGGTCGACCCGCCACGGTGGTGCTGTAGCGCGCGCCCACGTCGAACAACGTACGCCCCCGCACCGACAGGCTATTGTCGGCACTGATGTACTGCTTCGACATCGCCGTGGCATTGCCGGTCAAGGTGAGGCCCTGCAAGGTCGGCACATCCCATTCCACGCCCAGCTTGGCCTGCCGCTGCGCCACGGCGGTGGCGATGCGTCCTTCATTCACGCCGCCGGCCGTGCGGGTCAGCTTCGGCTGCACATAGGCCACGCCACCGAGCAGGCGAACGCCGTCCATCGGTGCGCCGAAGAAGCCCCATTCCACGCCGCGGTTACGTTGTTCGCCACCAAACGAGAAGATATTCGTGACCGGATCGGTGTAGCTGCTCGGTCGCTTGATCTCGTACACGCTGAAGGTGTGCGCGAAGCTGCCCAGGTCCAGCTTCAGGCCCAGCTCCTTCTGCTTGGTGCGGAACGGTGCGAACACATCGCCGGCGTTGGCGGCGGTCATCGGCGCGGTGGCGCCCTGGCTGAGGCCTTCGATGTAGTTGGTGTAGAGGGAGACCCTTTCGGTGGCCTTCACCAGCAGCGCCGCTGCCGGCGTGTTGGCGCTCTCGTCGTAGCGCGAGGTGCGTGCGCCGGTAGCGACGTTGAAGGTTTCACTGACCACCTGCTGGCGGCGCACGCCCAAGGTCAGCTGCACGCGGTCATCGGCGAAGGCGAGGGAGTCGGCGAAACCGAGGCTGTCCAGCCGCAGCTCGGTGTGTGAGATGTGCGGCGCTACGAACGGTGCCGCCGGGCCCCACACCGGGTTATACAGATTGGTGGTCCAGTCCCAGCCCGGCACGCTGCGGCGGCCGTAATCGTTCTGGGTGTGCTGGTAGTGGGTCACGTTGGCGGCCCACTGGTGGCTGACAACGCCGGTGCGGAAGCTGCCGCGCAGGCCGGCATCTGCGGACTGCTTCTTGATATCGAAGGCGAGCTGGCCGATCACCGTGGTGAAGTCGCCGGCTGGATTGAGGACCTGCGCGCTGATCGAACCGTTGTAGCGGTAGTCGGTCCTGCTGGAGCCATACGCGAGGTAGGTTGTCAGGCTATCGTTGATATCCAGTTCGCCGCGCAGCATCGCGCCCTTGTCCTGGCTGTCCACGTAGGCCCAGTCCGGGTTGATCAGCGTATCGCCACGCGGCGGCCGCGGAATGGCCACGCCCGGTGCCAGACCGACGCCGCGCGCCGGGCCGTCCACGCGGTCATCGGCGCTGTACAGATCGGCCGACAGCCGCGCACGTTCGCCGCGCCAGTCCAGTGCCAGCGAACCGAGCTGGGCCTTCTTGCGCTGCTTGCCGACCGCGCCATCGCCATCACGGTAGGCACCGTTGAAGCGGATGCCGAACTGCTTGTCGGCGCCCAGGCGACGGCCCATATCCACATGGGTGCCGAACTGCGCGTCGGAGGCAAAGTTGGCACTGACGCGCAGCAGCGCTTGATCGCCGGCACGCTTGGGGACCAGGTTGACGCTGCCACCAACCGAACCGCCCGGCGGCATGCCGTTGAGCAGCGCGGAGGGGCCTTTCAGCACCTCGATGCGTTCGAACACTTCCGGCGAAGTGCGGTAGTACGGCGCCATGCCGCTGAGGCCATTGAAGGTGGTGTCGCTGGTGTTGGAGGCAAAGCCACGGATCGCGTAGTTTTCGCTCCACGAACCGGTGACGCCGTTGCTGAACACCGTAGGGTCGGTGGCGGCGATGACGTCGGTCAGGTCCTTGGCCTGGCGATCACGGATGAAGGACTCGGTGTAGCTGACCGTACTGAACGGCGTGTCCATGAAGTCCTTGTCGCCGAGCAGGCCGACGCGGCTGCCGGCAGCCACTTGCCCGCCCGCATAGTCTGCAGTGACCCGGCGCTGTTCCTGCACCTGCACCGAGGGCAGGGTGGACGGTGCAGTGTCGGCCAGGGCGGCAAACGAGGCCAGCAGCCCTAACGCCAAGGCGGACACCCGATAACGCAGGGGCATGCCCGGCGGATGCATCAGGCCTGAGAATGCGGCAGCACGATGCTGTGCAGAAGTGAAGTTGTAAACGGTCATGCCAGAGTCCTGTGAATCGCAGGCGCGAGCGCGCCTGGCGCGCTGCCGACGGCAAGCACGGGGAGAGGGCGCAGCGCAGGGTTGTTGGCTGGGTGGGGACCTGGCGGGAGGTGAGCCATGGGCTCGATCACGGGCAGCGTGCTGGACGCCTTCCGAATTAGTTGAGTAAGTTAAACTAAATCAATCGAAGCGGACAAGAGGGTCCCTTTGCTGGCACCCTCAGCAGGGTATGGACGCGCACCGTAAGAGCAGGCACCGCATGAGCACGCACCCCGATCCAACGGCGCCGATCCGTGGCCGCCCGCCCACCATCACCCCGGAGCGCCTGGCCGACATCGGCATCCGTCTGGGCCTGCCCAATCTGACCATGGCCAACGTGGCCGCCGAACTGGCGGTGACCCAGGCGGCGCTGTACAAGCGCGTGGCCAACCTGGAGGCGTTGAAGCGCCTGGTGGCGGAGGCGGTGTTCCAGCGCTGGCAGATTCCGCGCGCGTCGGTCGACGCACCGGGTGGGCTGGAGGCCTACCTGATGGGGTTCGTGGAGTCGCTGTGCGAGGTGGTGAAGGCGCATCCCGGGCTGCCGCCGTACCTGCTTCGGCGCACGGTGGCGACCGCGCCGATGCTGGAGAAGATCGCCTCGCACCAGGCGCACGTGGCCGAGGTGTTCGGCCTGCCGGTGGACAAGGCGCGCTGGCTGCTGGCCACGATCGCGTTCTACTGCATCGCCGGCGCCGACACCGTCTACGCGATTGCGGATGACGAGGAGGGGCAGGTGATCACCGAGTTCAAGCAGGGCATGCGGGCGCTGGTGATCGGTTCTCTGGAGGTATCGCGGCTTCGGTAGATCCATGCGATGCGTGGATGCCGTTGCACGGTTCGCCAAGGCCCCACCTACGCATGACGTGGATCTACAATGAGGCCATGCCTGCCACGCCTACTCTCGATGATCTTCGCCGCTACGCGGTGGCGCGCACCCTGTTCAAGCCGACCACGCTGCTGGCCGCGATCCGGCGGTTGGGCTTCGTGCAGGCCGACCCGATCCGCGCACCCGCACGCGCGCAGGACCTGACTCTGCGCCACCGCGTGAAGGATTACCGCGCAGGGGATCTTGAGCGGCGCTACACGCGTCTGCCGGTGGAAGAGGATTGCCTGGTGAACTACGGGTTCCTGCCGCGCGAGCATCTGGCACTGATGCACCCGCGTGTCTCAAAACGCGAGTGGGACGCCGAGACCCATCGCCGTGCGGCCGACGTGTTGGCCTTCGTGCGCGAGCGCGGCAGCGTGCACCCACGCGAGGTCGACCAGGCGTTCGCGCATGGGCGGGTGATCAACTACTGGGGCGGCACCAGCAATGCCAGTACCCATCTGCTGGACGGCATGCACTACCGCGGCCTGCTGCGCGTGCAACGGCGCGATAGCGGTACGCGCATCTACGCGGTGGCCGATCATGCCGAGCCCGATTCCAGCGAACAGGCGCAGATCAAACGTGCTGCCGCCCTGATCGATCTGGTGGTGCGCAAGTACGCACCGCTGCCTTCGGCCAGCCTGACCTATCTGGTGCGCCTGCTGGGCTATGGCGCACCACATCTGGCCGAGCAGACCCGCAAGGCATTGGCGTTGGCCAAGCAGCAGTTGGCCAGCTGCACGCTGGACGGCACCACCTGGTACTGGCCGGCGGACGAGAATCCGCGTTCGCGCCGCCATGCACCGGACGAACAGGTGCGCCTGCTCGCGCCGTTCGACCCGGTGGTGTGGGATCGCCGCCGCTTCGAGCTGCTGTGGGATTGGGTCTACAAGTTCGAGGCCTACACGCCTGCACCGAAGCGTCAATACGGCTACTACGCGTTGCCGGTACTGTGGCACGACCAGGTGGTGGGCTGGGCCAACCTGAGCATGCGCGAAGGTGAGTTGGTGTCGAACGTGGGCTATGCCGGCAGGTCGCTGGCCCGCGACAAGGTATTTCGTGGCGCGCTGGACGACGAACTGCAGCGGATGGCGAGGTTCCTGTAGCGCTAAGCGGCGCATGGGTACCCATCGCGCCCGGTAGTCGCCAACCTTGGTTGGCGCGGGCTCCCGCCGGTGCCCACCAAGGTGGGCATCTACCGGTCAAGCGGCGTCCTTGTGGTCCGCATGGTCCATGCCGGGGCTGACTCGCCGGCCGATGTCCTTCAGCCGCGCGAGCTGATCCACCATTGACGGCGCATCGTCCAGGCTGCCGGCGAAGGTCCACAGATAGGTCATCACCGCATAGACGTGACCGGGGGTAACGCCATCGGTGGTGGCAAGGCGGCCGATGGTCAGTGCGAACAGGGCTGCTGCCGTCGCGCCGACGGCCAGCACGGCGCTGGCTTCGCGATCGGAGAGCAGGATGCGCAGGCGCGACAGCGCGGTGTAGTGACGGCGCAGCACCGAGGGACTGACCCGGTCCACCAGTCGGATTTCCTGTTCCAGGCGGTTGTTGAGGCGCCCATGCAACTGCTCGTTGCGATGCGCGAACGACGGCAGCAGCAGGAGAGCACCGAACAGCGCGAGGAGGGCGGCACCACCGACCAGCGGTTCAATTGCGAGCAGCATGATCGCAGCGCCAAACATGGATACCAGTGCGGTGGCGATGATCGGCACGTGCTTTTCGAAGAAGTCGACGAACTCGCGGGCCAGAACGACGCGGGCCGCCGAAGTGGAGGTGGCCTGGCCCAGGCGGCGCTGCGCCTGCACCACGCTCACTGCCAGATCGGCATAGATGCGGGTGAAGGTCCGGGTATCGACCGCGCGGCGGGCGGCACCGACCAACCAGAACAGCAGCACCACGCCGGCGTAGGAGATGGCATGGCCGATGTTGCCGCTGATGATCGCGTCTACCGCGAAGCCGGCGAACAGCGGATAGGCCAGCAGCAGTGCGTTCTCCAGTGCGACCAGCGAGAACGTGCCGGTGAGCTGCCAGGGGTAGGTGCGCAGGATGGCCTTAAGGGTGGCGGCCGCATTCTGCTGGCCGATGCTGCCGGCGGCGGCCGCTGGATCGTGGGGGTGTTTCATGGGATGCCTGGGTGGGTCGGAGACAGGGCAGGGGACGGATGCCTGCCATCTCCCACGTCGCGCCCAGTATCTGCAGTCCTTTGGAGCGGGCATGGAGGGACGATGGAGATTGCGTGGAGAAACCGGCGGCGTTCAGCCACGCACGTGGTGCCCACCAAGGTGGGCCGCTACCGGAGCAACCTCCTCCGCAATGCTGCGTCCTCAACGACGCGCGTGCACCGGCCAGCGGATCTCGAACGCACTGCCGCCGCGCTCGGTTGGGCGGCACTGCGCCGTTCCGTGATGGGCCACGGCAATCGCGCGCACCACCGCCAGGCCAAGCCCGGAGCCACCACTCTGCCGCGAGCGCGACACATCGGTGCGCTGGAAGGCTTCGAAAATGCTGTCGCGAAGGTCGTCCGGCACACCGGGGCCACCATCCTCAACGGTCACGGTGCAATGGCCTTCGGCCAGCGTGACACGGACCCGCAGTGGGCAGGGGATCGCATGGCGCCGCGCATTCTCCAGTAGCGCCAGCACCGCCTGGCGGATGCGTGCCGGATCGCAGTCGGCCAGCGAAGACCGTGCGTCCAAGGTCACCGAGAAACCACTCTCGGTCAGCGCATCGGACATCGCTTCGACCACCGCCGCTACCTGCACGCTGACATCGCTGCGCTGCAGGCGCAGATCCAGGTGACCGCTTTCGGCAAGGCTCACCACGCGCAGGTCTTCGATGATGCGGGTCAGGCCCTCCAGCTGGGTGAGCATGCTGTCGAACTGCTCCGGCCCGGGCTCGAACACGCCTTCGGCGATGCCCTGCAGGCGGCCGCGCAGGATGGTCATCGGCGTGCGCAGTTCGTGTGCGATCGCTGCATTCCAGAACACGCGGTTCTCGGACATCCGGCTGAGCCGCTCGGCCATGGAGTTGAAGTCGCTGACCAGTGTGGCGGCCTCGGTCATCGAGGTGTCGCCGCCGCGCGCACGCGCCTCAAGATCACCGCTGGCGACGCGACGCAGGCTTTCGGCCACCGAGTTCAGCCGGGTGATGATGCGCCGGGTCAGGCGCGAGGCGATCAACGTGGCCAGTGCCACCACCACGGTGGCGGTCAGGCCGATCCACAGCCACTCCAGCCCTGACGGCATGATGGTCTCCGGCTCGTCATACCAGCGTGGATAGAACACCTCCATGAGGTAATAGAACAGGTAGAAACCGCTGATCGACAGTACGGTCGAGCACAGCGATGCGACCGTGATGGACAGCGTGATCTGGCGCCCGATGCTCTTGCCTTTGCGGTTCATCGGTTCAGTCCAGGAAGCGGTAGCCGACACCGCGGATGGTGGCGGGAATGCCGATGATGCCGACGTCCTCCAGCTTGCGGCGCAGCTTGCTGACGTGGCTGTCCACGGTGCGCTCCTGCGCATCGCCTTCCGGCAGGCAGGTCTGGAGAAGATCCAGCCGGCTGTGCACCATGCGCGGTGCGCGCGCCATGTGCACCAGCAGACGGAACTCGGTGAGTGTGAAATTCAAAGCGTGCACATGGTCATCAGTGCGCACGGTGACCTCATGGCTGCGCAGGTCGATCTCGAACGGGCCCTGCCGGATCAGCCCGTTGGGTTCTTCTGCCATGGGCTTTGCGCTGCGGCGCAGCACCGCCTGGATGCGGGCGACGATCTCGGCCGGATTGAAGGGCTTGGCCACATAGTCGTCGGCGCCGACGCGCAGGCCGGTGAGCTTGTCCACGTCCTGGTCCAGTGCGGTGAGCATGATCACCGGTGTGTTGCCGCGCCGGCGCAGCTCACTCAGGACCTGCCAGCCATCCAACTTCGGCATCTGCACGTCCAGCAGCACCAGGTCCGGGCGCAGCTGGCGGTGGCTGGCGAGGGCGGCTTCGCCATCGGCGGCGCGGGCGCTGCGCAACCCGGAGCGGGCCAGGTAGGCGCCGAGAATGTCAGCGATTTCGCCTTCATCCTCGGCAATCAGCACCAGGGGCGCCTGGCGCGTGCGTGCATCGGTCTTCATTGAACGCTGCAGTTTCAAGTGCGAGATGGGGAGTGCCGGCGGCGGTGTCATCGTGGCCGTTCCAGGGTCTGTGCTTCTTCGTGGGCGGCCCAGGCGAGGGTGGCCAGCACCAGCGTGTGCTGAAGGGCGGGCGCCAGCGTTGCGGTCCCGCGCAGGTGCTGTGCGAGCAGGGCCGATACGGCCGCAGGCAGCTTGCTCCACCGTGATTGCATGCCCGTTGCGTCCACCCGGTCCTGCAAGCGGCGGGCCATGCGGACCAGGGCCCACAGGCGCAGGGCAAGCAACGCAGCCACCGGGACCGCCGCTATCCCTGCAGGCATGAGACTCAGGCCAGCGCTGGAGGCGGACCGGGCCGCGAAGCCGATCAGCACCAGCGACGCCAGGGTGCCTGTGCGCGCCGAATGGGCGGGGCCTTCGCTGCGGAAGCACACCAGCGCGGCGGCACCGGCGCCCGCCAGCAGGGGCGGCGCCGGGTTCGAGCTGGCAAGCATCCAGGCGCTGGTCGACGCCATTACCAGTGCAATCAGCCACGGCGAAGGCGCGCACCAGGCGAGGTAGGCGCGGCGGACATCGATGGGAGGCAGGTCTGGAAACGGGAGGGACACGGCGGGGACGCAGTCGGCGAGGCCGACAAGGCTAGGGGCCGTTGATGGAGACTTGGTCGAGATTGTGTCGAGATTTCATGGACGCGATCCGTGCCGTTCAGGAGCGGACGCCGTGCCTGAACGGATGTGCGGCCTCCATGCAATCTCCACAGTGGCTCCAAGAAACATCCACCACCACCTCCCAGACTGCAGGTTCTGCGGTCACATCCGGTGGCTGCGTGCATGCGAGCCTTCCGATGAACAACCGCAGGACCTGGATCATTGCCGCAATCGTTGCGCTTCTTGCAGGCGGCACCGGCTGGTGGCTGTTTGCCGAGGGTGATGATGCCGCGCTGATCACGGCCCCGGCAAGGGTGGCGGACCTGGAAAAGACCGTGCAGGCCGTTGGCCGGGTCAACCCCAAGGAACTGGTGGCGGTGGGCGCGCAGGTGTCGGGCCAGGTCAAGCGCCTGCATGTGGTGCTGGGCCAGCGTGTGCACGCTGGCGACCTGATTGCCGAAGTGGATTCGCAGCCGCAGCGCATCGCCCTGCGCAGCGCCGAAGCGGCTGCCAACACGCTGCGTGCCCAGCACGCGGCCAGCCAGGCGCGCTACGCCCAGGCCATCCGCGTGCATGAGCGCCAGGCGCAGCTGGTGGCGTCGCGGCTGGTTTCGCAGGAAGGTTTCGAGTCCGCGCGGGTGGCGCGCGAAGCGGCGCGCTCTGACGTCGCAGCGCTGCAGGCCCAGATCGAGCAGGCGCTGACCCAGGTGGAAACGGCGCGGATCAACCTGGGCTACACCCGCATCGTCTCACCTTCCGACGGCTACATCGTGGCCATCGTCACCAAGGCCGGGCAGACGCTGAACTCGATGCAGACCACGCCGACCATCGTAATGCTGGCACAGATGGACACGATGACGGTTCGCACCGAGATCGCGGAGGCCGACGTGGAGCTGATCGCGCCTGGCCAACCCCTGTGGTTCTCTACGCTGGGGCCGGGCGGACGCCGCTACGAATCGCATCTGCAGCAGCTTGAACCTGCGCCATCGTCGATTGCCGATGTGGCCACCGGCAACACCGGTGGATCGGCGCAGACGCCGAAGGCGGTGTACTACGCCGGGCTGTTTGACGTACCCAATCCGGGCCTGAAACTGAAGCCGTCGATGACGGTGAAGGTGACGATCCAGCTGGCGCGCGCCGCCAACGCGCTGCAGGTGCCGTTGACAGCAGTGTCCGAGAGCGATGACAAGGCGGGCAGCCGCGCGACCGTACAGGTGATCGACGCCAAGGGCCGTGCCCGCGAGCGCGCCGTGACGACCGGCCTGCGCACCGCTACTGCGGTGCAGATCCTGTCCGGCCTCAAGGCAGGCGAGAATGTGGTGGTCGGGCAGGCGCCCAGTGGCGCGGAAGCCGAGCCCACCAGCCTGCTGGGGATGTGAGCATGGCCGACGCGCTGCTGGAACTGCATGGCGTATCGCGCGCCTACCGCTCGGCCGCCGGCGAGGTGGTGGTGTTGAAGGACGTGTCGCTGCGCATCGCGGCGGGCGAGTTCATCGCCATCATCGGCCCGTCCGGTTCGGGAAAATCCACGCTGATGAACATCCTGGGCTGCCTGGACCGGCCAACCGAAGGCAGCTACCGCGTGCACGGCGCCGCAACCGAGCAGATGTCGCCCGATGAACTGGCGCACCTGCGTCGCGAGCATTTCGGTTTCATCTTCCAGCGCTACAACCTGATGGAGAACCTGAGCGCTACCGAGAACGTGGCCTTGCCCGCCGTCTATGCCGGGGTGGGGGCCGATGCGCGCACCACGCGTGCCCGCCTGCTGCTGCAAACGCTGGGCCTGGGCGAGCGCACCGCGAACCGGCCCAGCCAGCTGTCCGGCGGCCAGCAGCAGCGCGTTTCCATTGCGCGTTCGCTGATGAACGGCGGCGCCGTCGTGCTGGCCGACGAGCCGACCGGCGCGCTGGATCATGCCAGCGGCAGGCAGGTGATGGCCGAACTCAAGCGCCTGCATGCGCAGGGCCATACCGTGATCCTGGTGACCCATGATGCGGCGATTGCCGCGCACGCTTCACGCGTGATCGAGATCGCAGACGGCCGGGTCGTATCCGACCGTGGTACGGGTGATCCCGCGGTCGCACGCAAGGCCGTCGCGCCCGAGCGCAGCACGGAACCGGGCGCCGAACGCCGCGCGCGCCTGGATGCGACCAGGGAAGCTGCACGGATGGCGGTACGTTCGATGCTGGCCCATCGCCTGCGCACCTTGCTGACCATGCTGGGCATCATCATCGGCGTGGCTGCGGTGGTGACCGTGGTTGCGTTGGGCAAGGGCGCACAGGCGCAGGTCGAGTCACAGATCAACGAACTGGGTGCCAGTACGCTGGAGATCTTCCCGGGTGCGGATTTCGGCGACCCGCGCGCGGCCGAGATTGAAACGCTGGTCGTGGACGATGCCGATCACCTGGCCGCATTGAGTTACGTAGACAGCGTAAGCCCCAACCTGAGCAGTTCGGTGGCCGCTCTGCAGGGCAACCGGCGCGCCAACACACAGGTGCTTGGCGTGGGCGCTGATCTACCCCGCGTGCGCGGGCTGCGCCTGAAGGCGGGCCGGTTCTTCACCGATGTCGAGGTGGATGCCCATCGCGCGGTGGCCGTGCTCGACCAGAAGGCGGCCAAGGCATTGTTCAACGGCAATCCGATCGGCGGCACGGTGCTGCTGGGCGGCATGCCGGTGGACGTCATCGGGGTGGTGGGTGCCAGTGCATTCGCAGGCGGCGCGACGCCCACGGTCTACGTGCCTTACACCTCGGCGGCCTCGCGCCTGCTTGGCAGCCAGCGGCTGGAGAGCATCACCGTACGCGTGCGCGATGACGTGCCAACCCGTGCAGCTGAGTCCTCGCTGGGTGCGGAACTGCAGCGGCTGCATGGGCGCCGCGATTTCTTCATCTACAACTCGGACCAGATCCGCAAGGCGGTGATGAAGTCCAGCCAGACGATGGCGGCACTGGTTTCGGCGATTGCGGCGGTGGCGCTGGTGGTCGGTGGCGTGGGCGTGATGAACATCATGCTGGTGTCGGTGAAGGAGCGCGTGCGCGAGATCGGTGTGCGGTTGGCGGTGGGGGCTCGGCAGGGCGACATCCTGCGCCAGTTCCTGATCGAGGCCGTATTGATCTGCCTGTTCGGCGGCGTGCTGGGCGTGTTGTCCGCGTTGGGTGTGGGAGCCTTGTCCAGTCTGCTGTCACTGGGCGTGCCGTTCCTGTTCACGCCTGGGCCGGTGCTCGCCGCGCTGGCATGTTCGTCTGCAATCGGGCTGGGTTTCGGCTACTTCCCGGCCCGCAATGCCGCACAGCTGGACCCGATCCAGGCATTGGCGGCGGAGTAGGCTCGCCTGCTATGGCACGTGTAAAGCCGAGCCCACGCTCGGCTGCACTCCGTTCAGACCGCGATGCGCCCTGCGCCGCGCGCAGCGAGCCGAGCATGGGCTCGGCGCTACAGCGACTCAGCGCGCCTTGCCTTTGATCGGCACGCTTGCTGGAAGCTGCGCATAGCCGCTGTCGCCCCAGTGCCGGGTGATGCGCTGGAAGAACAACGAGTTGGGCACGCGCAGCAGGCAACCGCGCGCGCCTTCGCCACGATCACTCAGCGTGGTGTAGATCAGGTTGATGTCCACCACCTGACCACACAGGCCCGGCTTGTCCACGCTTTCCAGCACTTCGATGGTGTCATTGATGCGGAACGGGCGCGTGGCGACGATCAGGAACGAACAGAACAGGTTGGACAACACGCTCCACGCCGCAAAGAACGCCACCGCACCGACCGCCATGAACCCGGTCAGCGCGGTCCACAGCACCGAGCGCGAAACGCCCAGCCGCTCCAGTATCAGCAGCGCAGCCGCCAGATACAGCAGCAAGGCACCGCCGCGGCGCAGGCCCACATGAAGCTCTGGAGCCAGCCTGCCGCGCTGCCGGGCCTGCACCAGCAGCCACGCCAGCGCACGCACCATCACCCATGCGACGCCGAGGATGGCCAGCACCTCGGCCACCGGCACAACCACGTTCAGCCAGTCCTCGATCCATGCAGGCAATCCGGTCATGGAGGCTACAGCGTCGCCGCGCCGCCAGAAATGGTCAGCAGTGCACCAGAGGTATAACTGGCGCTGTCCGAAGCCAGCATCACATAGGCCGATGCCAGTTCGGCTGGCTGGCCGGGGCGGCCGAACGGCGTCTGCGAGCCGAACTGCTCGACCTCGTCGGCGGCCATGCCTGCCGGGATGAACGGCGTCCAGATCGGGCCGGGCAGCACCGCGTTGACGCGTATCTGGTGCTCGGCCAGCAGGCCCGCCAACCCCAGCGTCAGGTTGGCGACGGCGCCCTTGGTCGCGGAGTACGGAAGGATGTTCGGGGTCGGCCGCTTGGAATTGACCGATGCGGTGTTGATGATCGCGCCGCCACCGCGCAGGTGCGGGACGCACAACCGGGTCAGATTGAACACGGCATGGACATTGGTATCGAACGTCCGCCTCCAGTCATCCAGGGTGATGTCGTCGAAGTGCTCGTAGTAGCGCTGGTACGCCGCGTTGTTGACCAGGATGTCGAGGCCGTCCAGTTCGCTGGCCACGCGGTCCACGAGCGAGCGCGCCTGTGCCGGGTCGCTGATGTCACACGGCACCAGCACGGCCTTGCGCCCGGCCTGTTCGATCTGCTGCTGCACATGGCGGGCATCGTCCTGCTCACCATCGAGGAACGCGATGGCAACGTCGGCGCCTTCGCGCGCAAAGGCGATGGCCACGGCTGCGCCGATGCCGCTGTCACCGCCGGTGATCAGTGCCTTTTTGCCCTGCAGCAAGCCATGGCCGCGGTAGCTGTCTTCGCCGTGGTCCGGACGCGGTTGCATCTGCGCGGTCTTGCCGGGGAAGGATTGCTGTTGGGCGGGGAAGGGCGGGCGTGGGTAGTCGGGCAGGGCCATCGTCACTCTCCGGAGGAAACCGGGGCCAGTCTCCCTCCATGCGGGTAAACGGCCGGAGGGCGCGGTGTCGTTGCAGCGTGGACGCCTGCGCGGAAGACTTCACAACGGATGGGCGACCGTGGTCATGATGCTGTTGGCCGGTTGCCGTGAATCCAGCCGCGTGTGCTCCACGATGATCGGCTGGTCGGATTCAACGAGGGTGGCAAAGCCGGTGCCGCGCGGCACCGGCGCCGGATCCTGCAGGTCGTTGAAGCGCAGGTGACAGGTGCGTCGCGCCGGCACGGTGACCCGGTAGGGGCCCACCGGATCACGGTCTTCGAAGTAGAGGGTCAGCGTGACATGCGCGGGCTCGTCGCCGGCATTGAGTACGCAGCAGGTTTCGTGACTCTGCATCTCCGGTGACGGGCCGTTGCTCCAGGCTGGAATGTACCCCTCTGCGATAGCCCAGCGTCGATGCCCGATGCAGGAAGCGTTCGTTTCCATGACGCGGTTTTAGCTGGAGGGATGTTGCCATCGTGTCCAGTCCCCGCACGGAATCCGTGATGACCATCGGCTACCACGCATCGCATGAGCAGTTCCCGCCCGCCACCTTGCTGGGCCTGGCGCTGCGCGCCGAACAGGCGGGATTCGAGGCCGTGATGTGCTCGGACCATTTCCACCCATGGACGACTGCGCAAGGGCAGTCCGGCCACAGCTGGGTGTGGGCCGGCGCGCTGGCGGTGCAGAGCGCGCTGACCCTGGGCATGGTGACCTGCCCGATGCTGCGCCAGCACCCGGCATTGGTGGCGCAGGCAGCGGCGACTCTGGAGCAGTTGGCGCCGGGCCGGATCTGGCTGGCGCTGGGTACCGGCGAGGCCCTGAACGAGCGCATCACCGGCCAGCCGCGGCCAGCCAAGCGGGAGCGGCAGAAGGCACTGCGCGATGCGGCCGAGGTGATGCGGCGGCTGTGGGGTGGCGAGCAGGTCGACCACGACGGTGGCTTCCAGGTGCGCAAGGCACGCCTGTACAGCCGACCGGCGCTTCCCCTGCCGCTGCTGGGGGCGGCCGTCACCGAGGAAACCGCACGCTGGATGGGGGGGCTGGGCCGATGGCCTGATCACCATCAGCCAACCGCTGGCGCAGTTGCGGCGTGTGGTTGCGGCGTTCGAGGAAGGCGGTGGCAGGGGCAAGCCGATGTACCTGCAGGCCAAGCTCTCCTACGCGCGCGCCGAACAGGCGGCGCTGGAAGGTGCGATGGAGCAGTGGAGTGCCAACGTGCTGTCGCCGGAACTGGCCGAAGGCCTGGACCAGCCCGAACAGTTCGAAGCACAGGCCCGATCGGTCAGCGCCGAGGCGGTGCGCCAGCACGTGCATGTCTCGGCAGACCTGGGCCAGCATCGGGCCTGGCTGCAGGAGCTGCAGGGAATGGGGTTCGATCGCATCTACCTGCACAACGTGAACCGCGAGCAGGAACGCTTCATCGATGACTTCGCCGAACACGTACTGCCCGCGCTGCGCACTCAGGCACCTTCGGCAGCCAGCCACGTATAGCCGTGGCCCTGCAGGTAACAGCGGCGACCCTGCAGCTTGGCGCCGTGGCCCACCAGCGTGTTCAGCGGACCGCGCAGGGGTACGTCCACCTCGACCGGCTCGTCGCCGAAGTTGATCAGTGCCAGTGCCTGATGGGGTGCCTCACCGTAGCGGAGCATCAGCAGCGCAGGTGAGGGCGGGTCGAGCGTGTGAGGACCCTGCTGCAGCACGGGATGTGCATTGCGCTGCTGCAGCAGCTCGCGCACCCGCAGCAGCAGTGAACCTGGCGTCGCGCGTTGCGCCTCGACGTTCACCGTGCGGTAACCGTAGGGGCCGTCTGCCGGTGGCACGCGCCAGGCATGCCGCGGTTGGTCGGTGAACCCAGCCCCTGGGCCGTTATGCCAGTGCATCGGCATGCGCACGGCATTGCGTTCGGGCAGTTCCAGGCAATCACCGAGGCCGATCTCTTCGCCATAGCGGATCACCGGCACCTGGCCCAGCGACAGCAGCGCCGCCCAAGCCATGGCCTGCCATGCGATGTCGCCCTCCAGCATCGGTGCCAGCCGACGGCGGATGCCACGGCCATAGATGCGCATGCCACGCTCAGGGGCGAAGCGTTCCATCACCGCTTCGCGCTCATCCGGCTCCAACTGCTCAAGGTCCAGTTCATCATTGTTGCGCAGCCAGGCAATGCGTGTGTCCGGCGGCGCGTGCGGGCCGTACTCGGCCATGACCCGCGCCACTTCGCTGGCATCGCCGCGTGCCAGTGCGAGGAAGAAATGGTTGTTGAGGTGGAAATCCAGCAGGTGCGAAAGCCGCCGCCCGTGGCACAGGAAGTCACCGTAGTGGGACGCGCGGACATCCGCTTCGCCGATCAGTGGCAGCCCTGGTTGCTGCGCGTCTGCCGTGGCGCGCATCGCCTCCAGCAGCCACAGCCCACCGTCGCGCGGGTCGGCGTGGCGGGCGCGCTCGACCATGTACGGAGCGGCGTCCACGCGGAAGCCGGCCACGCCGCGCTGCAGCCAGAACGTCATTACCCGCAGCAGTTCCTCGCGTACCGGCGCATGGGCCAGGTCGAGGTCTGGCTCGTGGCGGTAGAACATGTGCCGGTTGAACGCGCCGGCCGTGGCATCCCATGTCCAGACAGCGGCCTCGATCGGCGGGAACATCGGCTGCAGGCCGTCGTCAGGCATGTGGTCGCTCCACAGGTACCAGCGGCGCCAGGCCGGGTCGCCCTGCTGTCCGGCGACGAACCACGGGTGCGCGCTGGCGGTGTGCTGCATCACCAGTTCGACGATGATGCCGATGCCGCGCGCGTCGGCCGCATCGACCAGGCGCTGGAAGGCGGTCTCGTCGCCCAGGCGTGGATCGATGCGGTAGTGATCGGTGACATCGTAGCCGCCATCACGGCGGGCGTTGCAGTAGAACGGCAGCAGCCACACATGGCTGATGTCGAGCCACTGCAGGTAGTCCAGCTTTTCGGTGATGCCATCCAGGGTGCCCCAGCCGCGGCCTTGGCTGTCGCGGAACAGATACGGGTCGACCTGGTAGATCGCGCGCAGCGGACGCACCGCCATGGGGCTTCTCCGGCACTGTTCACGGGTGACCAGCCTGCTGTGCGCCGTGGCAGCGGTTCGTGAACCGAATGGCACCGCATCATGACGTGGCATCCACGGCCCGTGCATGCCCGGGCGCGCAGAGTGAATGCTCGTCCCGCTGCGCCGAGGAACCTTTATCCATGCCCCGCCGCAAAACGCTTCGTATTGCGACGTTCAACGTCAACGGCATCGGCACGCGCCTGCCGCAGCTGCTGGACTGGCTGCGCAGGGAATCGCCGGACGTGGTTGCCCTGCAGGAACTGAAGGCGACCGACGCCGCGTTTCCCGCTGCGGCATTGGAAGAGGCCGGCTACGGTGCACTCTGGCAGGGTGAGGCGCGCTGGAACGGTGTGGCGCTGCTCGCCCGGGGCACCATGCCGGTCGAGAGCCGCCGCCGATTGCCGGGCGAACCCAAGGATACGCAGAGTCGCTACCTGGAGGCAGCGGTGCACGGCGTCATCGTGGGTGCCCTCTACCTGCCCAACGGCAACCCGCAGCCCGGGCCGAAATTCGACTACAAGCTGCGCTGGATGGAACGCCTGATTCGGCATGCACGCAGCCTGGTCGAGCTGCCGCACCCGGCGCTGCTGCTGGGTGATTTCAACGTGATTCCCACAGACGCCGATGTCTATGATCCCAAGGCCTGGCGGCGCGATGCACTGTTCCAGCCAGAGGTGCGCGAAGCCTTTGAACGACTGCTGGCGCAGGGCTGGACCGATGCGCTGCGGAAGGTGCACGGCGACGCCACGATCTACACCTTCTGGGACTATTTCCGCCAGCATGCCGAGCGCGACCGTGGGCTGCGCATCGATCATCTGCTGTTGAATCCCGTACTGGCCGAGCGACTGAAGGATGCGGGCGTCGACCGTTGGGTGCGGCTGCAGGAAAAAGCCAGCGACCACGCGCCGGCTTGGGTGACGGTACGGGCGTGATCAACGCGCGGCAGGGTCTTCGCGTCGCTCCCGACGCACGCGCGCGCGGGTTCGGTACAGGCGGCTGTCCGCCTTCTGGATGGTGTCGGCCACGGGCTCACCGGCCGTGTTGATGGCCGCACCCATCGAGAACGCGCTGGGCGAAAGCGCGGCGTGGTCCTGGTACCAGTGCTCGAGTTCGCTCAGGCGGCCATTCGCTGGCGCGACCAGCACTACCATGAACTCGTCGCCACCCAGCCGTACCACGGTCTCGTCCTTGCCCAGCGGCGAGCGCAGGAAGGTGGCGAACTCGACCAGCACGGCGTCGCCACGGCGGTGGCCCTGGGTGTCGTTGATGTGCTTGAAATGGTCCAGATCGAACATCACGCAGGCCCAGCGCTCGTCAATCAGTTCATCCAGCCGGTGCAGGTAACGCCGGTTATAGCACTGCGTGAGCGGATCCTTGAAGGACATGTCGCGCAGTTGCTGCTACTGCATCCTCAGCGCGGTGACGTCCTGTGCATGCCCCAGCACGTAGGGCGGGCTGGCTTCGTTGTCGAGCACGTTGTGGTACGCCCAGTAGTGGCGCGTACCATCGGCGGCAATCAGCTCGATCACGCCAGCGTCGGTGTGGTTTGCCTGGATCCGGGCGAGGTAGGCCCTGAAACCTTCGCGTTTTTCCGGCGGCATCAAGTCACACAGGCTGCGCCCGATCATCTGGCTTTCCTCGAAGCCCAGCGACTGCACCGCCGCCGGATTCACCGAGGTCAATGTGCCGTCCAGCGTGTGGGTGCAGATCAGGCCCAGGCTGTAGTGGAACAGCCGACGGTAGCGGGTTTCGCTCGCTTCCAGCGCGTCCAGCGCGGCTCGTTCGTCCGTGATGTCCTGGATCGCCCCGACCAGGCGCGGATGGCCGTCGACCTGTTGCCGGCTGCCGACCACCCGGGTCCAGATCGCGCGCCCGTCGGCCGTGGTCATCGGCAGCTGTACTTCCCAGGATGTCCCCTCGTCGATGCAGCGCTGTACCGCTGCCTGGATGATGTTGCGGCTGTCCTCGCGATAGAACGAGAGTGCGGTCTCCAACGTGGGCGTGAAGTTGCTGCGTACGCCATGCAACTGCTTGGTTTCCCGTGTCCAGCGCACCTCGTTGGTCAGCAGGTCCATCTCCCAGCCGCCCACCCGTGCGGCACGGTTGGTACGCTCCAGGAAGTCCTCACTGCGTTTCAGCTCGCGATGCAGCGCCTTGGCCTGGCCAACCTGCGCCATCAGGGTGCTGCGCTGTTCCAGCACCTGGGTGGTGACCCGAGCCAGATGCACCATCAGTTCACGCTGGGAGGGTGACAGCACACCGGGCATCGGGTCGAGCAGGCACAGCGTGCCGATGCGTGCGCCGTGCGTCGATCCCAGGGGAATGCCGGCGTAGTGGCGGATGCGCGGCCCACCGGTGACCAGTGGATTGGTGGAAAAGCGTGGGTCCTGGCGCGCATCGGGTATCTCGAACAGCTCGTCCTGGCGTATGGCATGGGTGCAGAAGGAAATCTCGCGGGCGGTCTCGCTGACGCCCTCCAGGCCGATGTTGGCCTTGAACCATTGGCGGTCTTCGGCCACCACGGTGATCAGGCCCATGGTCAGTCCGGTCGCGGCGCGGGCCGCGGCGACGATGGCATCGAACACCGGCTCCGGTGGCGTATCCAACAGGTGCAGTCGTTCGATTTCGAGCAGTCGTTCGGCTTCGTCCATGGCGCTTTTCAGGGCTGGGTGGCGAGGGCGGTTGCGGCGGCTGGCTGGCGCTACGCTAGTGTGCGCGCCGTTATGTATCGCCACGGCGGGGTGATGCCGATGTGAGGTGGGCGCGCCGGCTCAGTGCTGTTGGAGCGATGCCTGCAAGGCGGTGGCCAGTGCAGCGTCTCCGGATACCAGGTCCTGCCAGCGCAGTGTGATGCCTTTGCGTCGCCCCTTCTCAACCAGCTTGAGGCCGTCAGGGGCCACGGTGAGAGTGTAGGGTTGGCCGTCGATGTGCAGTTCGCGGCGCAGTGGCTTGTCGAGCGGGGTCATCATCGTTTCCTCGCTGAGGCGGAAGCGCGACGTGGCTGGATCGATACGTGACGATGATCACGGATGTGCCAACGCCAGGGGAAATCAACAGCGCGGGTGATGCCGATGCGGGGCCCGACCACTGGATCCTCCGGCGGCGGCACGCCGTCGCTGGCGATGACAATGCCGTGGTTGCCGGTCACCAGATCAGCGCCGTCGAAGCTGCGGTCCAGCCCGAAGGCCTGCGAGAGCTTGCCGGGCCCGCTGGCCAGATCGTGGTCGCGGCGCGCGGCGGGACGCAGTTCGCGCATGCGCTCCAGGCCCACCAGCGGCTCGATGGCCCGCAGCAGCACCGCCACGCCTTCACCCACTTCGCCGCAGACAACGTTGCTGCCCCAGTGCATGCCGTAAGTGAAGTAGACATACAGGTGGCCGGCCTCGCCGAACATGCTGGCCGTGCGCGGGGTCTGCCCACGATAGGAGTGTGCGGCCGGATCGACACTGCCCGCGTACGCTTCGACTTCAACGATGCGACCCGTTCGGCCATCGTCACGGACCAGAAGTTTGTTGAGCAGCTCGGGCGCAACCTCAACGGGCGGGCGCCGGTAGAAGCTGCGCGGGAGGATCTGAAGAGCGGCGGGCAACCAATCCGGCACGGTAGAGGCAGTCTCGGGCAAACGGTGATGGCACTGTGCCACCAGACAGGTGAAACGGGCGCAGACGCAGTGTCATTCCTGTGCAGGCGGAGCGGCCAGTGCCGCGCGCCGGGAGGCATAGACCTCGGGCGTCTGCGGCTTGATGAACAATGCCACCAGCTCCGGATACTCGCGCTTCACGGCTGATTCGATGCGGGTGATGCACGCCTCGATCTGCGGTGTCTTCCGGTCATCCTCGAACTCGGCGCTGAGCATGGCCACGACCTGTTCAGGGCCCATCTGCATGGTAGTCACGCCATTTGCGCGGCGCAGGTCCGGATCGGTTTCCGCCACGGCCATGATCCGCTCGGCCACGGCCGGGTGGGCCGGCTCACCCACCAGCAGTCCCTTGGTTTCGCGTGCGAGAAGAAAGGCGGTGGCGGCAAGCACGCCGGCGATGCACAGCGACGCCACACCATCAAGCACCGGCATGTCCAGGACCTGGGCGGCCACGAGCCCGATCAGTGCGAAACCCAGGCCCAGCAGGGCCGCGCTATCCTCCAGCAGCACGGTGAAGGTGGACGGGTCCTTGCTGCGACGGAAGGCTTCGAAGTAGCCCAGTTTGCCCTTGGTACGCCGGAACTCCCGTAGCGCGACCCACCATGAAGCCCCCTCGAACAGGATGGAGATGCCCAGCACGCTGTAGCTCAACGCGTGGTTGGTGGCCGGCTCCGGCCGGCGGATGTGCTGGATGCCCTCGTAGGCCGAAACACCGGCGCCGGCGGCGAACACCAGCAGGGCGACGATGAAGCTCCAGAAGTACAGCTCGCGGCCGTAGCCGAACGGATGCACGGGGTCTGGCGCCTTGCCGGCGCGACGCAGACCGTACAGCAGTAGCACCTCATTGAGGGTGTCGACCAGCGAATGCACGCCCTCACTGAGCATGGCCGAGCTGCCGGAGATGCCGGCAGCAATGAACTTGGCGATGGCGATGGCCAGGTTGCCCGCGAGGGCGGCGTAGATGACCAGACGGGAACCGGTGGGAGCAGACATCAAGGCAAGGGGGAGGGCAGGTGGATGCCTGATCTTCCGGACGGGCATGTCCCCGGGATGTGCAGGTGTCCGATGTGCCGGGGCCGGGCAGGGCCCAACTGCCGCTGCGATCAAGCCGGTTAGACGACGGGACTGCGGACGCCAGGCCCTACGCTTGGGTCAGTCGTCGTTGCCGATCCTGTTCGAAGCGACGTCAACTATTTTTCCATGACCTGAAGAGACGTCGATGAATCGCAAACTTTCCTCGCCGATGCCTGACCCTACTCCCCGCTCGAACGGTGGAGAAGTGCCCGTCTGGTACGCCCTTATCAGTCTGGCGCTCTGCGCTACCGTCGCATCGATCTCCAGCACCCTGCTGTACATTGCGGGTCGCACGCTTGTTGCAGTGGCAGGTGCAGCCCCGATCGCAAGCTGGGGACGCCCGGGATACGGGCTGCTGATCGTCATGGGATTCCTTGCGTTGGCGTCCTGGTACTTCAAGGCGAGCGTGAAGGCCGCACAGAAGGTTCTGCCGGCCCGCTTCTTCATCTGATACAGTCATTTCGGCCCGTGGTGCCGGCCAGCGGCCGGCACCACCGTTCAATCCGCCATCACGCGCCCAATTGCATCGGCCAGCAGGGCGCGTACCCGTTCCGGTGGCAGGTCGGGATCGCGCACGGCGCGCATGGCCAGGCCTTCTACCAGCAACCGCAGCAGCAGGGTGCGGCCGGCAATCTGCTCTTCGTCCAGAACCCGGCCAAGGCTGGCATCGCGCTGGCG
This sequence comes from Stenotrophomonas sp. YJH_SMC_14-1, assembly GCF_059372275.1. NCBI lineage: Bacteria > Pseudomonadati > Pseudomonadota > Gammaproteobacteria > Lysobacterales > Lysobacteraceae > Stenotrophomonas > Stenotrophomonas sp. YJH_SMC_14-1. The sequence goes on along the minus strand of NZ_JCAFVK010000004.1, from coordinate 219,858 downwards.
CAGCCAGGCATGGATGGCGGCGCTGGTCTGCTTGTCATGGGTACGCAGCACACCGGCCAGCTCCGGATCGCGATGGGCTTCGGCATTGATTTCCGCGTACAGCGCAACGCTTGCAATCGCATTGCCGTGAATCGGCAGCACTTCACCGCGTGCCCATTGCTGGTAGCACTCCAGTAGCCCATCGACCAGGTCGGAGCCAGCAGGCATAGCGCTGATCGAGGCCTGGTCGTGGCGCAACTGGCGCTCGATCAGGGCCAGGATCAAGGCGCGCTTGTTGGCGAAGTAGCGGTACATCAAGCCTTGGCTGATCTCGGCCTCTGCGGCGATATCGCCGATGGAACCGGCATGGAAACCGCGGGTGATGAAGCACTTCTGGGCGGCGTCGAGGATGCGCCGGCGCTGGGCCTCGGCATGGGCTGCAGCAGGATCTTCGGCGGTCGGGGCTACGGCGGGTTTCGGCGTCATTGCGTGAGGTCAGGGCGTCCAGAGGCGGGATAGTACGTCACAAAAGGTGTGAATGAACGGTCATTCATTTGTAATTCCCGCCTCCCAGACTGCGCCGGCCTCCTCCTTCCGCGAATGAGTCCGATGCGCCACGCCACGCTGCACCGCCCGTTGTTCACCCTCGCCATCGCCGCCGCTCTGCCGGTGCTGGCCCATGCCGAAGACAGACCGGGCGCCGACGCCAGCGCGTCCGCCGATGCCGCACGCACCGTGGTCGCCCTCGACCAGGTGATGGTGACCGCCCAGAAGCGCGCCACCAACCTGCAGGAGACGCCGATCTCGGTGTCGGTGGTCGATGCCGAAGCGCTGAAGGATCGCAACGCGATTTCGCTCGGCGCCCTGTCCGATGGCTCCATCCCATCGCTGCGGGTCACACCGTTCGCCACCCGCAGTTCCGCACTGAATATCGGCATTCGTGGCATCGGCGCCTCCGGCGACGCCAACCAGCCGGCGCGTGATGCCGGCGTCGGCATCTACGTCGATGGCGTGTTCATGGGCCGCGCGCAGGGCCTGGGCAGCATGCTCTACGACGTGGAGCGCATCGAAGTGCTGAAGGGCCCGCAGGGCACGCTGTTCGGCCGCAATACCGAAGGCGGCGCCGTGAGCATCGTGACCAAGGCGCCGACCGGCGAGTTTGGCGGCAGCGTCAGCGCCGGGGTGTCCAACTTCAGTGGGTACAACAGTGCGCTGCACCTGGACCTGCCCAAGGTGGGCGCTGTCAGCTTCAAGATCGACGCCGTACAGGCCAAACGCGGCGGCACCACCGACAATCCCATGCGCGGCGAGCGCGACTTCAACAGCTACGACAAGCGCGGCGCACGCCTGAGCGCGCTGTGGCAGCCGAGCGATGACTTCTCGCTGCTGTACGCCTTCGACCGCTCCTACGATGCCACCACGCCGTATCACACCCAGGTCCTGGTACCGGGCGCCTACCTCAGCCCGCTGCAGAAGGCAGGCGCCAGCCAGGACCGCCGCGACAGCGCCATCCTGGGCGGGCCGCAGGAAGACAATATCGGCCGCACCAGCGGCCATCTGTTGAACCTGTCGTGGGCATTGAATGACAACCTTGAGCTGAAGTCGATCAGTTCCTACCGCGAGCTGACCCAGGGCCAGTTCGACATGGGCCTGGTCGATGCGATCTCGGCCTATGGTGGCGCCGGCACGCCGTTCGGCCGCTACAGCCTGGCCCAGGTCTACCAGCACCAGTACAGCCAGGAATTCCAGCTGATCGGTAACACCCCGCAGGTGCAGTTCCTTGGCGGTGCGTTCTACTACCACGAGACCGCTGGCGACAATGCACAGACCCCGAACATGCTGGTGTGGGGGCCGGGTGGCAACAGCTACACGGTGAACCCCGCGACCAATCCGCTGGATCTTTCCCGGGTGCGTATCGACCGTGCCAGCAAGGCGTGGACCGACAGCCTGGGCGTGTTCGGCCAGGCCACGTGGACACCGGAAGCACTGCAGCGCCTGCACCTGACCGCCGGCGGTCGCTACACACGTGATGACAAGAAGGGCAAGCTGTACATCGTCAACGGTGCCGCCACCAACCTTGCGTTCAAGGACCGCTGGAGCCGCTTCGACCCGATGGTCAACATTGCCTACGACCTTGGCGAACACGCCATGGTCTATGCCAAGTACAGCACCGGCTTCAAGGCGGGTGGCGCCAACTCACGTTCGACCAATTACGCGGCCTTCGGTCCGGAGGAAGTGACGGCCTATGAGCTGGGCTTCAAATCGCAGTTCTGGGACAACCGTGCACGCCTGAACCTGGCCGTGTTCGATTCGACCATCGCGCACAAGCAGATGGACTTCTCGCTGCCGTTCGACCCGAACAGCGGTGAAACACGCACCACCATGGTCACCACCAACGCACTGAGCGATGGCAAGTCCCGGGGTGCGGAGCTGGAATTCAACGTGATGCCGTTGGACAACCTCACCCTCGGCCTCAACTACGCCTACACGAAGATCGATGCGCAGACAGCAACCGACCCGTTCGGCGCTGGCGTGCAGGTGACCGTGCAGCCGCTGCTGGCACCGAAGAATGCGGGCAGCCTGTCGGCCGACTATCTGGTGCCGTTCGCCAACTTCTCGGCACTGAAGTTCCATGTGGACGGCAACTGGTCCGACGGCTACTACACCAGCGAGTACGACCAGATGCTCACCGACAGCTCGTTCGTGGTGAATGCACGGGTGGCATTGGTGGATGTGCCGGTCAACGGCACCGGCACCACGATGTCGTTCTCGCTGTGGGCACGCAACCTGCTGGATGAGCAGCACCTGTTCTACAAGATCAACAGCGCGGCGCTGGGCCAGAGCGGCATCTTCAACGACCCGCGCACCTTCGGCCTGGATGTGGCCGTCAACTTCTGATTCGACCGGAGAACCCCATGAAGACCCGCCATACCGAACTCGCCCTGGCCCTGATGCTGAGCCTGCCGCTGGCCGCGACGGCTGTTGCCGCTGATGCGCCGCAGGCCGTCGCCGCGAAGGCGCCCGCCGCTGCCAACGTGAAGCCGGTCGCTGCCGATGCGCAGCGGGTGATTCCGCTGCAGGGCGCTTGGAACGTGCGTACGTTCGCCGGCCTGCAAGGTCGCCACGGCCCGATTCCAGCCGATGCGTTCGTGCGTACCGCTGATCTTGGGCGCCTGACCGAAGCCGACCGTGACGCTTTGGCTGCCGCTGGCGTGAAGCTGGACATCGATCTGCGCACCGCCGATGAGGAAGCACAGTCGCCGGACCTGCTGGCCAGGGACGTCCGCTTCGACTACCAGCGCATCTCGCTGATGGGTACCGAGAAGATGGACCTGCAGAAGATGATGACCAGCTTCCCGGATTCGCTGGGCGAAGCCTACGTGCAGTGGCTGGGCCACAGACAGCCGCAGTTCAAGCAGGTGTTCCAGCGCATTGCCGCGCAGCAGGACGGTGCGGTGCTGTTCCATTGCACGGCCGGCAAGGACCGCACCGGCATCATCGCCGGGCTGCTGCTGGACCTGGCCGGCGTGCCCAAGGCCGAGATCGTGCACAACTACGCGATCTCCGCGCATTATCTGGAAGGGCAGCCGAAGGACAGCGCGATGAACGCGCAGATCATGGCGCTGGTCAAGCAGAACCCGGAGATCGGTCGCAAGATGGCGGGCATGGCCGGTACCGCGCCGGACAACATGGAGCAGTTCCTGGCAGCGCTGCACAACCAGTACGGTGGTGCGGAGGGCTACCTGAAGTCGATCGGGGTCAGCGAACAGGAGATCCAGCAGCTGAAGGTGCGGCTGGGGCAGGCCGGCTGAGGCTGGCCGTGGCCAGGAGGGCTCCCACGCAGCGATCCGCAGGTGGGTCCACGGGTTCCACATCGGTCTCGACCGGTCGTGGACCGAGGCCCACACCAGCTACATCATTTCGACCGCCGCCAGTTTGCAGGTGGCCAAATAGCGGAACGCGATCGAGGCATTTCCCGGCGAGCTGGCTCCCTGGCCATCCTGGAAGGTCGCCAGCACCAGGCTGCCATTCAATTTTGCTGCAAGAACCGCCGCGTACATGGCTTTTCCACCTTCTGTAGCGGTATCAATCCAGATCATGGCGTGATCGCAGGAGCAGCCGGTCAGCGGCACTGTCATGCCGAAGCCGGCGACGCCCTGCGACGGAATCAGGCCCGCGACTTTTCCGATGACGTTGCACACCTTCTGGGCATGGGCGGGGCCCGTCGTGGAGGCTGCCGCCATGGCGACCAGAAGTACCGCAACTGCTCTCCGAATGCGCTGCATGAACCTGCTTCCTTGTTGGGTTGTGCAACAGCGTAGCGCAGGGCGGAACCGCTGTCCGAGGTTTTTCAATCCCCGTCCGGCTTCACCCTCACCACCCGTTTCCGGTACTCGTACACGTTGTCACCGCGGATGCGCTTTTCCTCGGTGCCGGTGACCCGGCCCACCTGCTGGTCCGAACCGGTCACGGGCTGTGCCTCGATTTCGGTCTCGTGCTCGAAGGAATGCGATTTATCGGTGTTGCGGTAATAGCGGTACAGCGCCCAGTACAGCGCGGTTGCGCCGGCTGGACCTGCCGCCAACAGCCAGAGGCCACTGTCGTCGCTCATGTCGATGCCACCAGGAAGGCAATTGCGAGGGCTTCAATGACGGTGCCGGTGGCCAGTGCCGCCAGCAGCATCTTCCATTGCTGCACGGGCACGCTGCCCATGGTTTCGCCGGTACGGCCGTTCACTGCGATGTAGTGCAGCATGCCGCCGTTCTTTCCGGGCTGGTGGTAGGAGTACAACCACACCGGCAGGTACATCGACACCCAGCGGGTGCCATGCACCTCCAGCTGTTCCTGCTCCCAGCGCACGCCACGGTTGTAGCGCTTCACCGAACCTTCCACCTGCGCGCGGGCAATCGACAGCAGCTGGTCTTCCAGCCGCGGCCGCAGCTTTTCCACATCCAGGTTGCGCTTCTCCGAAGTAAAGCCGGCCAGATAGGACGCGTTCCACTTCACCGCGTTCTTGGTATCGAACGGCAGGATGGTGTTGATGATGTTGTTGGTGTTGGCGCGGATATCAAGATTCCCGCGCTCGGCCGAGGATTCCAGCGGCAGGTCATCAACGGTGAAATCCACCTGGCGCTCCACCTGGTAGACATCGGCATCGTACAGGGTGCGCTTGTTCTTCTCGCTGCCCACCGTGTACTCGCGCGTCTTGATCTCGCCCTTGCCGGCCACGGCCGCGCTGACATTGCTGTCGACGATCATGTAGGGCAGGAACACGCCCACCACGTTTTCCGGGGTGAACTGGTCCTTGAAGGCCTTCAGCGCGAACATGCGGCGTTTGTCGACGAACTGGCGGATGCGCGCGACCGCGTCGTCCTTCTTGATATGGAAGGGCAGCACCGCATCAGGCACCGCGCCATTGCTGATCTGTTCGTTGACGCCGAACACGTGGCGGCACCAGTGGCAGCGCGCCGTCATCGTGCTTTCGGTATTGACCGTGACTTCGGCGCCGCAGCCGGTGCACTTGAACGTCATCAACGCCGAGGTGTCGGCATCGATGTCGCGTGCGCCGGACGCGATGACGGTGCCGCGCAGCTGGTCGATGGCCTCGCCCAGCCCGAATTCCTCCTCGACCCGCGCGCCATGCCATTCGTGACGGCAGTACAGGCAGACGAGGATGTCGGTGCCGGCCTTGGGCCGGATGTCGGTGGCGCCGCACTTCGGGCAGCGGTTGAGGCCGTCCTTCAGCTCGCTGGCCGAGGTATCGATGGCCACGGGATCGGGCGCTTCCACTTCATCGCGGATGGCCTGCGGCAGCTTCGAAGTGTCCAGCGGGAAGCTGCCGGGCAGGGGGGGGGCGTCCTGCGGCGAACCGGGCCCATCCAACGACGCCGCCGGCAGGGGCGGCGGCGTCGCGGGCGCGGATCCGGGCAGCGGCGGTGGGCCGTTTCGGGGATCGGACATGTCGGTTGTGCGTCCTGCTGTTACAGGCCCAGTGCCTTGGCCTTGAGCGCGTCGTAATCGCTCTGGGTGATCAAGCCCAGGTCCAGCATTTCCTTGGCCTTCTTCAGCTTGGCGACCGGATCGTCGGCAGCCGGGGTGGCCGGCTGCTGCATGCCGCCGACACCGAACATGCCCGAGGCCATGCCGACACCGACCAGGCCCGCCGCACCGCCGTTCTCGCCGGCCGACTGGATGCCCTGGGCGACGCTGGCCTGCAGGTTGGAATTGCCGCGCGAACCGGACAGCGCATCGGCGCGCTGCACGGTCTTCAGCAGTTCGCGGGTGTTGGCGTCGTACTCGATCGAGACGATGGCGGTCTTGACGATGGCCAGGCCGCGGTCGGACTTCCACTGGTAACCCTGCTCGACGGCGGCCGACAGGCTCTGCGCGAAGCCCAGCGAGTCCTGCTGCAGCTTGGTGATGCGGTTGCCCTTGCCCGGATCGTTGGTATACAGGCTGAAGGCCGGGGCCAGCGAACCGACCACTTCATTGAACAGCTGGCTGGCAGCGGCGTTGTCCAGATCGGTGAAGTCGAACACCTGGCCCGGCCGCAGGTAGCTGGCCGGTACGAAGTTCTTCACGAACAGGATCGGGTCGACGATCTTCAGCGTGTACGAGCCGCGGGTGATCGCACCGACCTGGGTATTGAGGAAACCGTCGTCCCAGTAGATTTCCGACTGGGTGCCGAAGCGGTTGTCCGGCAGTTCCTTCAGCGAGACGAAGTAGGCCGCCTGCTGCGCGCCCGGCTGGCCGCCGAACTTGAAGCGTTCCCAGCTCTGCTTGATGAAGGTGCTGACCAGGCCGTCGCCGGCGAAGATCGACTGCGAGTTCAGGTCGTCCGAACGCCATTCGTAGCCACCCGGTTCGGCGACGAATGCGGTGATCGCGCCGTCCTGGAACAGCAGCAGGCCGTAACCTTCGGGCACGATGATTTTCGAGCCGTTGGTGATGATGTTGGACGAGCCGCTGGTGTTGGAGCCGCGGCCGGCATTGGTGCCCTGCGGCACCGCCGCGAACAGGGCGGCCGTGGACGGCAGGCCCGCCGGCACGGTGTAGAAGTCCTTCCACTGGTCGGCCAGCACACCGCCAACCGCACCCTTCACCGCCTGTACCAGACCCATGTCCAACTCCCTGTGATTCGAGGGCAGGCACCATGCCTGCCGAGCTTGGCTGAATATAGCAGTGGCCGGGGGCGGCTGTGGTGCCGGCAGGTGAATGGGCGCCACGGGGCCCCGGTAATAGTCCGGACGTTGATTCCGCCGCCGACTCCGGGCCTAATCGGAGGAGGGGCAATGACGTCCCAGCCGACGCTGTGTCGGGCCTGGTCAAGGAGGGTGCAGAGCATGCCGCGCTACAAATCCGAGGAACGCAGTGCACAGTACTACGCACTCTTCGAGCCGACTGACATTCTGGAAAATGGGCGCTGGAACCTTGACGCTCCGGTTCTGATTGATGCGATGCCCGTCGCATCGGCCGAGTCATTTGCTGCGATGGACGAGGCGCCGGATAACGTCGACTTTCTTCTGCTGAGCGTCGACGCGCGTGAGGTTGAAGACTACGAGCTGAGCGATGAAGAGTATGCGCGTGGCGAAGACGCTTGGTACCTGATCACTCTTTCCAACCGCAACTTCGCCGGCGCCATCTCTGTGCGGACACTTCCAATTGGTGATGGCTCTGGTGAGGGAAGTAGGCGTGAAAGACTCTACATGTCCGTGCAGAAGGACGAGACAGGACGCGCGGCGACCTCGAGCAATAACCTGCGCTCCTTTCTGAGTGAGGCTGCCGAGACGTCGCAGGTCGAGGCAGCGCTTCGTAGCGTCGATGTGTCGCTGCATGGCGTTGCGGTCTACGACGTCGGGCAGGCCAACTTCAATGCCCTTGTGGATCAATACGAACATCCTCGTCTTTTCTTTGATTTTGGCCGGCCCATATACATAAAAGGCTTCAGCTCTCCAGCATTGGATAACTTCAATCCTCTGGTCTTCAGCAAGTCGTGGAAATCCAACGAGCCAGTGGTCCTGTCTCATTTGGATCAGGATCATTGGCACTTCGCATTCAAGTCTGGTGTGGCTCGCTGGGACAAGAGCAAGGGTGCCTGGATAGTGAATCCTGTATACCGTCGTACGGCTCGGGAAAGGCCATGGGTTGTCCGCTTGCCGCCATCGACGGTGGCCCTGGGTGCAAGTCACCTCCACCTTCTTTTGTCTCTCAAAAGCAGGAAACTGGCTGGAGGGGCGAGCGCGCTTCACATCTGGAACAGTAATTGGCCGGATATCAGTGTTGGCTCTGTGGTGATCCATCGATGCAATCCGGGCCCGAATACGCCCAACACGCCTGCATATCTGAAGAACAACACTTCCCTGGCGCTAAGAGTGGAATCCGATCATGCGCGCGTTCTGCTGACCGGTGACGCTGACTATCCATCCATTCCGTCATCTGCCAAGCAGGATCTCACCGGAATGGTAGCTCCTCACCACGGCGGTGAGGTTACTGCGAACAGCACGCCAGCAGGGGTCGGCCCAGGTCGAATGGTATTTTCAACATTCAATGGTGCGTATCCCGGCAATCCATCCTCCCAATCATCGTCAGAAGCTCAATTGGCTGGCTGGATCGTGACACAGACCAATTGGCGCTCCTATTGCAGCAGATGCCAGAAGCAGCACGGGCATAAGTACATACCTTTGCTCGCAGCTCCACCTCGATGCGGCTGTACCCACGTGGAACATGCGCAGATATGCCTGCCCACAGGTCCGTGACACTTCAAGTGCGCCCTTACAACATGTACGGAATCTTGAACGCCAACGTGAAGTCCGGCGCATCCGGGGTCAGCCCGATGCCCAGCAGCGTCACCAGCGTGGTGTGCTGGTTCAACGCATAAGTCACGCCCAGGTTCAGGGACGCCGCATTGGCATCACTGCCGATCACCTTCATCCACTTGCCGCCCTGGAAGCGGGTGGAGGCGCGGGCGCTGATGCGGTCACTGAAGGACAGGCTCAGGCTGGTCCGCTCGTTGAATGCGAAGGCCACGCCTGCGCCGAAGTACACCGAGCCACCCAGCTTCACGTCGCCCGGGTTCACCGTGTCCGGATTGCTGTCGATGTCGTTGAATCCGCGCGGGATGGAGTGCACATAGCCGATGTTGGCGAACAGGATGGCCGGATCGGCGGTCTTCACCATCGACAGGCCGAGGTTGGCCTGCCATACACCGTTGCCGGTGGGTTGCTCGCGCGGCACGGCGAAGCGGATGTAGTCATCGTCATCGCGCTCGATCACCTTCCAGTCCAGGCCGTAGGGTGCGCGCCCGGTGGGGGCGGTGACGCCGGCCGTGAGCACGGTCTCCGGGCGCCAGCCGCGTTCGCCGAACAGCCGGTAGTTCGCGCTCAGGCCAATGTCGCCCAGGCCGTTGCCGTTGGTCTGCTCCTGCGCGATGGCAGCTGCTGCACCGCCGGCGCCGCCTTTCTGGTACACGGTGCGCCGCGCCAGGTAGGGCACATCCAGGTTGAGCGTCAGGTTCGGGCTGACGCCCCAGCGGGCCGCCACGTTGTAGGTCAGCGAGTCGGACTCCACGTTCTCGATGGCGATATTGCCGAGGAAGATCGCGTCCAACGCGAGGAAGCCGTTGAGGGTGAGCTGCTTGCGGTCGTAGCGTGCGTAGGTGAGGCTGTTCTCGATGGTGAAACGACGCGAGAACAGGGCCGATTGCTGCTGTTTCACGTCGTCCACGCTGCGGCGCGACTCCTGCCTGGCCTGTTGTGCTTCTGCGGCGGAACTGGCGTAACCCTCGCTGCTCGGTGGAGCCGCGGCGGCCGCTGCCTGCGCTAATGGCGCGGCCGGTGGGGTCGAGGCTGGGCCAACCCGCCCGCCCAGGCGCGCCTGCATGGCCTGCACCTGCATGTCCAGTTCGCGCAACCGCCGCACTTCCTGTGCGTAGTTGGCCTTCAGCTGTTCCAGCTGGTTGGCCAGGGCCTGCACGTCGGCGCCATCGTCCGGCGTCGTCGGTGCGGCAAGGGCGGTGCCCGCCAGCGCCGCCAGCGCCATCGGGGTGATCCTCATCAGGGTGTGCATGTTCGTGTCCTGCGTTGTGGAGCGTCTCCCCCAATGCCGCGCCGTGCTACTGGCCCGGCCCCATGCCGCGGTTCAGCGCAATCGCCTGGGCCACGTTCTGGCTCAACGGCAGGTTGCCGCCTACGGTGTCGCGTACCAGTTCCAGCCGCAGCTGGTTGCTGGCGATCTGGCCGTCACCGGCGAGGGCGATGCCCTGGCCGACGCTGCCATTGCGGATCCACTGCTGTACCAGTCCCTGGCCGTCCACCTGCAGCAGCAGGCGTGCCTGGTTGCCTTCCAGCACCGCCGTCGCGCTGGCGCCGCCCTGCTGCGCACTGACACTGCCTGCGCCATCAGAAAGAGCCGCCGGCACGCCACCCCCGCGAACCGTCAGCGTGGTGACGTTGCGCGCGAGATTGCCATCGCCGGCCACCTGCACGCTCTGCACCAGACCGCTGGCGTCGGCCAGGCCGCTGCTGTCGATGCTGCGTCCGTGGGTATCGGGCAGCGGCGCATCGGCTGCCGTGACATGCACGCTGGGCTGGAAGCTGAGTTTCGGCGCGCCACCGCCACGGAAGTCCATGCCCAGGGTCAGGCCGCCCTGCAGGGTCGTGCCGTTGCTGGCCTGCCACTGCGACACCATGGTGACCCCGAACCAGGCGACGTTGTTGCCGCCCACGGTGTAGCGCCCCCGCATCAGGCCCAGCTCCGGATCGGGGATTTCCGTGAGGCCACGCCCGGTCCTGCCGTCGGCGGCCTGCAGGGGCAGGGCAGGGGCCATCAGCAGCAGAGCCATCCATACGTGTTGGCGGAACATGGTCATACCTCCTCAGAACAGGTCGGCGTGGCTGAAGCCGAAGTCGACCAGTTCGGCATCGGTGATCGGCCCTTGCCGCGCGAAGAGCGCGCGGGCACTGGGCCGTTCGCTGGGTTGCAGAAGAGCGGTGTTGCGATCGAAGTCGCTGCCGATCACCACGAAGACCGCGCGCGATGGCCAGGCGGCCAGGAACTCCGGCAGCGCCAGGCTGCGGTTGCCGAGGATCGGGTCAGCCACTTCCACGATGCCGTTGCGCACCTGCTTGAGCACCACGAAATGGCGGAAACCGCGCACGTCCATCAGCACCAGTCCCGGCACGCGAAGGGTGCGCAGTCGTGTTTCATCGATGCGGTAGCCGCGCCCACGCATGCCCAGTGACTCCACGTAGCGCTTGATGTCGAGCAGCGAAAAGCCGCGTTCGGCGACCAGCGCCGGATCGGATACCCCCATCATCCCTTCGATGACCGTCGCCTCGTCGGTGTCCAGGTGGTAGGCGTGGCGAAGGATGGTCGCCAGCGCCGCAGCCCCGCAGCTGTAGTCGGTGTGCTGGCGTACCACGTTGCGGTAGCGCCGCTCCTGCATGCTCTCCACCTTCTGCTGCAGCAGCGCTCCATTGGGCAGTACGCCACTGAAGCGCACGTCGCCCGCCCACGCAGGAACAGTGGCCAGCAGCAACAGGCAGGCCAGCAGGCACATCGAAAGACGGCAACGGATCATCACAGTCTCCGGCAGCAGGGGGGAGCCCCTGCCCCAAGGGGGAGGAGGGACAGGGGCTCCCGGGAACCCGGCCATTGGCGGACGGCCGGGGTGTTGCGCTTACTCGCCGCTGCCACCACCGCCGCCGGTGCTGGGCTGGGCGACTGCCAGGGCCAGGCTGTTGGCCTGCAGGTTGCCGGTGCCGGAAGCCACGTTCACGCCGATGTTGCCGGAGGCGCCGGAGAAGGCGCTGCCCGACAATGCCGAGGTGTTGATCGCGTTGACGTTCACCCAGCGCGTGGTGCTGACCGTGCCGCTGAGGCTGGCATACAGGTCGGCCACGCCCAGTTCGACGAACTGGCTGGTGCCACTCTCACGCGTATCGAAGCCCAGGCCGCCCACCCCCGGCCGGTTGGGGTTCATCGTGGCGTTCTGGATCTGGTTGTCCAGGTCGATGTGGCCGGTGCTGTTGCCACCCGGGTGTGGCAGCTCGCCACTCCAGGTATCCAGATAGTAGTTGGCCATCTGGTAGGCGTTGCCGGTACCGCGGTAGGTGCCCGCGCCATAGGCCAGGGTCAGGCCACTGACGCCGCCACGCATGCCGACCTGCACGGTATCGGTGTAGGACTGCACGAAGCCGGCGTTGCTGACCGTGTTGCCGGTGGAGACCTGGTTGGAGCTGATGCTCGACTGGGCCACCGCGGTGGTCGCGACCGAGGCCGCGAGCGCGTTCTTCTGCTCGTTGTTGTTGCCCGAGGCGATGTTCACGCCGATGTTGCCGGAGGCGCCGCCAAAAGCGTTGCCGCCAAGACCTGCGGCGTTGGTGGCGCCGGAGTTCATGGTCGCGTTGCCGAAGCCGGCCTGGTTGACGAACACCTCGGCGTCGGCCATGCCGAAGCTGAAGGACGCATCGGCAGCGGACAACGACGCGGCATTGTCCTGGGCATTGTTGTCGCCGGAGACCACGTTGAAGCCGAGATTGCCCGATGCGCCGGCACCCACGCTGTCACCGATGGACGCACTGTTGGTGACCAGGCTGTTGCTGGTGGCGTTGTTGCTGATCGACTGGCGGTTGTCGATCACGGCAATGGCCGCCGAGTCGAGGTCGATGTCGCCGGTGATGTTCGGATCGCCGGAGAAATTGATGTCGGTGCTCAGCCGCAGGTCCTTCTCCAGGTTCACGTCGACGCCGTGGTTGTTCTTCTCCTTGCGTTCGTCGGCCTGGATGTTGCTGTGCTTCTGCACATTGACGTTGACGGTGCGGTTGCGCACGTCGTTGTCGGTGTGGTTGTGCGTATCGTTCCGGGTTTCGCTGACGGTGTGGTTGTGGTTGATGTTCGCGTTGGCGTTCTGGTTGTCCCAGCCATTGGCCGCAGCGGCGGTCGAGGCAGTGGCAATCGCCATGGCGAGCATGGTCTGTTTGACGGTCGCTTTCATGGTGCCCTCTCTCTCATCAGGTGGTGCATCGGTTGGGTGGTTGTCACGGGCGGTCCTGCACGACCAGGCCCAGTACGTTGGCCGTATCGTTGCCGTTGCCCGCGATCTGATTGAGTTGCAGGACCCCGTCGAATCCCCGCAGCGCGGTGCTGGCTACACCGGCGCTGCGGGTGCCCGTCGCGACGCCGCGACCGGTGTCGTCCCGCCCCCCTGCCAACGCGGAACCCTCGGCGGCCAAGGCCGTATCGTCGGTTTCGCGTATGCCCTGTCGGGCCAGCGTCGCGCTGACGACGTTGAGCGTCGTGTTGGCGATGCCGCTGGCCTGGTTGATGGATGCGATGCCACTGGCACCGGCCAGCGCGTCACCGCCAATGAATGCAGTGGCCCGCAGCGGCCCGGACAGCACGCGGTTGCCCTGCTGCAGTTGCCGCGCATTGATCGCCACGTCGGCGCGATCGCCCTTGGCGATACCCCGCAGGTTGGCCTGCACATTGAGGTCGCCGGCGGCCTGGTTCACGGCGATGGCGCCATTCGCCCCGGCCAGTGCGTGGCCGTCGATCCGGGCCACGTCGAGATAGGCGAGCATGCCGCTGTAGTCATCGGCCCGGGTCGCCGAGGGCGCGGCAGCGAGCAGCAGAAGCACGCCGTGCAGGGGCTTCATTTTCCACCTGCCGGGGCCGTGCCCTGCAGCGGGAACTGGGCCAGTGCGCCGCGCACGGTATCGGCGATACCGCGGGTGCTGCTGCCGACCGCACCGAGCGGCCCACTCATGGCGCCCCCCAGGCTGCTGCCGACCATGCCGTCGCCACTGCGGCCCAGCGTGCCGCCCAAGGCCTGCTGGGTGACCCGTTCAACGGTGGTTCCGCCCGGCGCCGCGATGGACGCGGTCTGGCCGGCGCCCATGCCGGCATAGTCCTCATCGCTCAACTCGTCCATGCCGGTCGTCGTCCCGCCGACACCCAATGCAGCGGCGATCTCGCGCTGTGGCTTCGGGTCGGCTATCAGCGCCATGCCCGGTGGTGCCATGCGATAGGCCGGCCGCGCGGAGACGTCCCGCAACAGGACGATTTCGCCCGGATGTGCCTTCACGCCCTGGCGGGCGCCCGATGCGGACGCGTCGGCGCCAACCGACAGCAGGGCTGTTGCCAGTGCTGCGGCCAGGCCGCGAATCAGGGTGGTGCCGTCCATGCCGATCTCCCGCGATGGGTGCGGCGGAACCACGCATCAACCGTGCCAACTTCGAAGTGCCCACCCGCCAACGTCGTGACCGTGCAGCACCTGGCCGGGCTGCTGCCATGCTGTTACAGGCACGTCGCGGAATTGTCGGGATTTCGAAGCCCCAGGCACCGCAGGGCAAGGGCGGCGGGCGACTGTCGCATCGGTGTTACAGGTGGCGTCGCCGTCTGCTACGGTGCCGCTTCAGCCAGGAATTTCTTGACGCACTGCTCATTGCGCCGCCGTTTAGGGAAGCGCTAGGATCCGCCCAACAAAGGCCACCCCGGTGGCCGTAGAGGTCCCGGCGGGGGGGCGGCACGCCGGTGATTGCCTGACAGTCCGCCGACGGTGTCCGGATGCTGGGGGAAGCATGGCAGCGGTCCCGGAGGCTTCTACGTCACGTTGCGTGCTCTGGTTTGGCGAGCCGCTGGCAAACGAGCGCAGTGCGCTGGCGGCAGCGGGCTGGTATGTGCGCAGCATCCATCCCGATCCCGCCATGGCGATTGGCCTGCGTGGGCGCGATCGTTTGCTCGCCGTGCTCGATCTGCGCCATCTCGATGCGGTCGCGCTGCAGCTGCTGGCGCCGTGGATCGAGCAGCACCAGCATCTACCCTGGCTCGCGGTACTGCCACCGGGTGCCGGACCCACATCGCCGGCTTGGCTGCCGTTGCTGCAGCGATGCTGCGCGCGCTTCACGCTGCCGTTCGGCCTGCAGGACCTGGTCTGCGCAATGCGCCAGCAGTTCGACGCGGATGATCCGCCTGTCGACGCAACCTGCGGTGGGCACGGACCGCACGCGCTGATTGGCGAAAGCGCCGCGTTGCATGCGGTGCGCACGGTGCTGCACAAGTTTGCGCCGGTGGAGCTGCCGGTGCTGGTCACCGGTGAAACCGGTACCGGCAAGGAACTGGCCGCACACGCGCTGCATGCGCTGTCGGGGCGTGCCGGCAGGCCTTTCATTGCAGTGAACTGCGGTGCGATTCCGGCCAATCTGGTGCAGTCGGAGCTTTTCGGTCACGAACGTGGCTCGTTCACCGGTGCCGACAAGCGGCAGATCGGCGTGTTCGAATCGGCCCATGGCGGAACGGTGTTTCTTGATGAGGTGGGCGATCTGCCGGCAGAGGCACAGACCAGTCTGCTGCGCGTGCTGCAGGAGGGAACCTTCGAGCGCGTGGGCAGCAGCCAGCCGCTGCGCGCAGACGTACGTGTACTTGCCGCGACCCACGTCGAACTGGAACACGCGGTGGCGCAGGGGCGGTTCCGCAGCGATCTCTACTACCGTCTGAATGTGCTGCGCCTGCTGATGCCACCGCTGCGTGAGCGCGGCGCCGACGTGCAGCTGCTGGCCGAGCACTTCCTGCGCTGCTTCCGGCTGCGCCACGGCGTGCGTGCACGCGGCTTTGCACCGGCCGCAGTGCAGGCCATGCGGCGCTTCGACTGGCCCGGCAACGTACGCGAACTTCTCAACCGTGTGCAGCGTGCAGCGATCATGGCCGAAGGCGAGCTGATCAGTGAGCGTGACCTGGAGCTGGGCGCATCGGCGGCGGTCCTGCCAGCGGCGATGCTGCACGATGCACGGGGGCAGGCCGAGCGCGATGTGCTGCTGCAGACCCTGCGCCAGACCGGCTACAACGTCTCCGAGTGTGCGCGGCAGATGCAGATATCGCGGGTAACGGTGTATCGCCTGTGCCGCAAGCACCGGCTGGAGCTGCCTGCGCAGCGCTGATCAGCCGGCCGCGAGGTGCTTGAACAGGCGCAACGGCTTGCCCGTGACGCGCTCGATCACGCACTTGGCTTCCAGGTCCAGCTGCACGGCCTTCAACCACCAGCCAGCGGTGGCACCCGCCGGGAACAAGGTGGCGGGCAGATGTGGCAGCAGTGCCTGTTTTGCCTGCGCAACGGTCAGGCCGGGCGGTTGCGCAGGCAGGGCCCGCAGCAAGGCGTGGCGCATGGCGAGATACTTGGCCCGATCCACGCGCTGGACGTGCCCGGGCGTGGTGATGCTCTCGATCTCGATCCGCTCGGGCTCAGACATGGGTATCTCCCGCGACCTCGATGCGCGGGCTGCGGAAGCCCATGGCGATCCACGCCTTCATCAGGCGGGCGTAGAACCGCAGCGAGTGGGTCTTCAGGTTCGGCACATCGTCCGGAAGGACAGACGGGTCAGGAAGATCACTGACCATCGTCCGCATCTCCACGGCGGGTCTTGTCGACGCCGGCCACAACAGGCCATACAGGCTCAGCCAATGGCCACCGCTGAACTCCAGGAACAGCGGTGTATTGCAGCATCCCGCCACGACGCGGCGGCTGCCGCCCCTGCTGGACAACCGCAACGCGCGCAGCATGGCATGTCCGGCATCGATGCTGACGCGATCCTTGCGGTGCATTACGAAGAGCGTCTGGCCGTGCGTGCCCAGGACGTCCGGTGCTCGGGGCATCGACTGCAGCATGGCGCCGGCCTTGCGGCAGCTGTCGCAGCAGCATTCGACGGTGGCAATGGGTTGGCCCGTGGCGGTCAGGCGCACCTGGCCGCAGGCGCAGGCAAGGGACTGGTGTGAGGCCATCTGCGTTTTCTCCTGGGGTTTCATCCTCTCGACGAACCGGGGCGCCGAAAATCGACACCATCTGCCTTCAGGGGCGCATCATCCGATAGCGGATGCGGTACAGGTCCAACCCTGCACCGTTCGCGCGCCGCGCCGAATAGGTCAAGGTGTCGGGTTGCGAGCCATCCAGCATCGCGCCGTAGCTGTCGCCGGAGGCCTCGTTCAAGGGGGAGGGCAATGCAAGGCCCGCGTCATAACGGTCTCCACGCGCGTAGGCAATGAACTGGCGTACCGGTGCACTGCCGAAGTCCAGGGCGCGGGCAAACACCAGCGTCCGGCCGTCGCCCAGGAAGGTGGCATCGAACTCCTGCGCTGCGGTATTGAGGTCTCCCGGCAGCGGCCGTGCCGGCTGCGCCATGCCACGGACCATCGCTGCGACGTAGAGGTCATGGCCACCCGCACCGCCTGCGCGATCGCTGGAGAACAGCAGCGTGGCTGCGTCGGGCGAGAGCATCGGCGCGAATTCATCGGCCGCGCTGTTCACTGCCGGGCCGAGATTGACCGGCTCCCCGAATCGACCGTCGCTCCCCATGCTGACCCGGTACAGATCGTCGCCGCCCTGGCCGCCTGCGCGATCCGAACAGAAATACACCACGCGGCCATCGGCGGAAAAGGCGGGATCGAAGTCGCGCCCCGGCGAGTTGAACGGCACCGGCATCGCCGGCCGCCAGCGCTGACCATCGTTGCGGGAGACCCAGATGTCATACCCGCCCGGACCGCCGGGCCGGTTGCGGCTGAACCACAGTGCGGTTCTACCGTCCGGGCTCAAGGTCAGTCGAATCTCGTCGTATTGCGTGGATGCAACGCCCGGGGCGAAGCGCTCGGCGGGGCCGACGATCCGCAGCACCCGTGATGGAGACGCGGGAGGCGACGCAGCAACCAGCAGCATCACGGCCAGCAGCGCCTTCATGCCTGTCGCTCGAAGTCGCTGACCCAGTTGGTTTCCCAGCTGCGCCCGCCATCGGTCGATGCCGCCTGTTCCCAACGCGCCGAGCGCGGGGTAATGCGTGACCAGATCACCCGCGTCTGGATTGATCGGCCGTTGTGCTGGTCTTCGCCGAAGAAGCGGCCGACACCGGCCTGGAAACCACCGCGCAGTGGCGCGCCGATCCGGGTTGGCTCCCGGCCATCCAGCCACCAGCTCAGCCAGTGCCGCTCCGCCGCATTCCAGGCGCGGATGCCCATGCCGCGCAGCGGCGCTCCAGGCATGTGCATCAGGTTGTCACCCACGTTGCCGAATCCTCCCAGGACCGGCCAGTTGTGCAGGGTGCCGTTGAACGCGTCCCATGCATTGCTGCCTGCCAGCCGAGCGCGCAGGCGACGATGGCGCACGTTCCAATGGCCCACCAGGAAATCAAAATCGCTTGGTGCATCCGGCAGCTTCGGAAGCGGAGAGGGGACCGCAGCAGTGCGGCGGAACCAGTTGCGCCAGTTCACTTCCCAGTGCGCACCGGCATCGTCGGAGAACGCCTGTTCCCACCACGGCTCCTCGCCGTGGATGTCATGCCAACGGAACCAGACCTCGATGGGGCGCCCGTCGATCCGGTCGGTGCCGCGGAAGCTGCCGGCATCGCCCTTGAAAGCGCCGCGCACAGGGGCTTCGATATGGGCAGGGTTGCGGCCATCGATCCACCAGATCGACCAGGTGGAAGACACCGGATCGAATGCGCGCACGCCCAGGCCCCTGTAGGCGCCCGAAGGCAGCGCCATGACGTTGTCATCGATGGTGCCGAGTCCGCCCAGGGTGAGCCAGACCGCGCTGGAACCCGTGAAGGACTCCCAACGGGTATCGCCGATCAGGCGCTCCTTCAGGCGTCGGTGCCGGACCTGCCAGTTGCCCTGCAACCATTGCCAGTCTTCGCTGTGGCTGGGCAGGGCCCACCCGGAGGGCAGCGCCGTAGATGCCGCCGCGGCGGCCAGGGTGGCCAGGAACTGCCGTCGATCCATGTGCGTGATCCCCTGTCGAAGGTGCCTCCATCGTTGCGCGTACCAGGGGGATTGACCACGCAGATATCGGGGCTCAGGCTAAGTCACACTTATGGTCACCCAACGCCAGCTGCCATCGCTTGCCGCCATCCGTGCCTTCGAGGCGGCGGCGCGGCTGGGCAGCTTCGCGCGCGCCGCCGAAGAGCTTGACACCAGTGCGGCGTCGGTGAGCTACCACGTGCGGCGGCTGGAGGTCCAGACCGGGATCTGCCTGTTCCTGCGCCACGCACAGCACGTGGAACTGACGGTGGCGGGTGCCAGCGTCGCCCAGGAGGCGACCCGGGCATTCGATGCACTGCGCGCCAGCTTCATGCGCGCCGCTGACAGGGATGCGGCGCGACTGCGCCTGTCCGTGCTGCCGACGCTGGGCACCAGTTGGCTGACGCCGCGGCTGGGCACGTTCCGCGCCCGCCACCGGCAGTTCGTGCTGGAACTGGACCTGTCGGCAGCGCCGCAGGATCTGGCCGCCGGTCACTTCGATGCCGCCATCCGCAATGGCCAGGGCGAATGGCCGGGTCTTCAGGCAACTCCCTTGTTTCCCAGCGTGTTCACACCGTTGTGTGCGCCGGCGCTGCTGCACGAGGCGCGTGGGCTGGGCAGCAGTGCGCTGGAGATTCCCCTGCTCGGGCGGCCGGACTGGTGGGCCCTGTGGTTTGCCGCGCACGGGCACATTCCACCGCCGGCACCGGAGAGTTTCGTCGCGCCCTTTGCCGTCGAGCATCTGGATGTCGGCGCCGCGATCGCCGGGCAAGGCATCGCCATTGGTTCGCCGATCCTTTTCCAGGCCGAGCTGGACAGCGGGCGGCTGGTGCAGGCGCATCCGGGTGTCGCCAGCGACGGTCGCAGCTTCTGGTTCGTGGCACCCACGGCGCGAAATGGCAGTGCCAAGGTCATTGCATTGCGTGACTGGCTGGTCGAGCAGGCCGCTGAGACGCGGCACGCGGCACGCCACTACCTGGCCCAGGCGGTGGTGCCATGAACCAGAGCCCCGAACTGCTGCGGCGCCTGCTGCGTGCCAAGGACCGGATGGACCGCGCCAGCCATGAGGAATGGCCGGTCGCGCGCCTGGCCGAGGTCAGTGCGGTGTCGCCGGCGCACTTCGCCCGTTCGTTCAAGCAGGCCTTCGGGCTGCCACCGCACCGCTATCTCCTCAGCCGGCGCATCGAACGGGCCGTGGCGATGTTGCGTGACACCGAGTTGCCGGTCACCGAAATCGCCGCGCAGACCGGGTGGAGCAGCCTGGGTACCTTCGGCCGCATCTTCCGTGACATCACCGGTGACAGCCCGGGCAATGTGCGTGAGCGTGAGCGTGCGGGCCAGGCGGCGTCGGCCAGCGTGCCGGAATGCCATGCACGCGCCGCGCAGCGCCCGGACCTGAAGATCGCAGTTTTGGAGAAGCGCCGCCGCGAGGCGGTTGCTAACGTGGACCCCACCTGAGGGAGGTCCCATGACGAACACTGTGAACACAGTCGGCCTGTATGTGCGCGACCAGGATGAGGCGCTGGCGTTCTACGTCGGCAAGCTCGGCTTCGAAGTGCATACCGACGTACGCAATGGCAGCTACCGATGGCTGACGGTACGCAGCCCGGGCCAGGACGGTTTCCAGCTGGGCCTGTTCGTGCCAGGCCCGCCCACCCACGACGCCGCTACCGCGCTTTCGCTGCAGCAGCTGGTGGCCAAGGGCGCAATGCCGCCGCTGGTGCTGGCCGTGGATGACTGCCAGGCGCGCTACACGCAATGGCTGGCACAGGGCGTGGAATTCACCCAGGAGCCGATCGAGCGCTATGGCGCCGTCGACGCCGGATTCCGTGACCCATCAGGCAATGGCTGGAAGATGATCGAAGCCCGTTCCGAAGCGAGGCGCCGGCAATGAGCCGCGGTGGCTGGGCACGGCCCGTGCATCGTTGGACCTCGATCGTGTTCACCCTGGCGATGATCGCCAACTTCGCCGTTCGCGGGCTGGGGCAGGGCGAACCTGCAGCGTGGATCACCTATTCGCCGCTGCCGCCGCTGTTTCTGCAACTGTTCACCGGCCTGTACCTGTTCGCGCTGCACTACGCCGGAAAGCGCCGCAGCGCCGCACTGGGCACCGCGGGCTGAGCAGAGTCAGGCGACGGCGTCCACCGCGTGGGCGGCAAGCAGGCCCGGCAGCTGGTCCATGCGCTGGAAAATCACCTTTGCACCGACTGCGCGCAGGGCTTCAGGTGTACTGTGGTGCGGGCCACCCTCACTGAAGCCGAACACGGTGGCGCCTGCGGCAACGCCGGCAGTGGCGCCGGTGACGGTGTCCTCGATCACTGCACAGCGCGTCGGGTCGACGCCCAGCGCTGCAGCTGCAGCCAGGTACACGTCCGGGTGCGGCTTCGTGCGCGGCATGTCCTGGCCACTGAACACATGGGCACCGAAGGCATCAAGGATGCCGACCTTGCCCAGCTGCAGCTTCACCTTGTGCAGGTCGGCACCGGAAGCGCAGGCGATCCGCCCGCCGGTGGCTGCAGCGATCGCACGCACGGCCTCGGGTGCCCCCTGGATCGCTTCAAGGTCACGTTCCAGTGCCCGGTTGCGCTGATGGCGGAACTCCTCCAGCCATTCCTCGGTGAACGGCTTGCCGGTGCGCTCTGCGATCAGCCCTGCCAGATGGGCCACGGACTGGCCGAGGAAGACTTCACCCGCCTGCGCCGGGGTCAGCGGCCAGCCGCGTGCGGTCAGCATTTCCGAGAGAACGCGGGCGACCAGCGGCTCGGAATCGACGAGTACGCCGTCGCAGTCGAACAGCACGGCATCGAAGGGGAAACGGGACATCTACAGCTCCAGGGGGCAATGCGGTGGTGCAATTGCCCGCCATTTTCCCACAGCCATCCCTGTGTGGCACCCGGACTGGGTGCCACCCATTCCCGGCCAGCCGGTCAGCCCAGGTCACAGCCCGCCGGCTGCGGCCAGGTGCTGGCCGGCAGCATGTTCTTCAACGAGGCCGGTGCGTTGATCGCCACGTAGCTCGCACCCAGCAGCTCCTCCAGATCGGCGATGGTCACCAGATAGCTGTCGAGGCTGCCCAGATTGGCTTCGTTGGGAATGATCCAGCTGATCGCCTTGGCGGTGCCGGTGGTCGGGTCACGGGTGATGATGGTCTTCCAGAAGAACTCCGGCGTCGGGATGCCGTGGCTGGAAAGGAAGTAGTCGTTGGAGGCGTCGCCGTAGACCACGCCACCATAGACATCCACCGGCGCGATGTCGCGGTAGCACTCGGCCACGTTCTCGGCCTTCACCCAGATGCCCTGGTTGAAGCTGGACACCTGCGGAACGATGTTGGTCATGTAGTTGGCGCGGCGGATGTAGGTCGCGTTGTAGTCCATGTGGTTGGACGTCACCAGATGGCCGCGGTCATAGCCAGACTTGATGCTGGCGTAGGAAGCGGTGCTGGTCTGGCCGAGGCAGCCTGCCGGCAGGTCCGGATCCTTGTAGAAGCTGGACGGGCGCGCGGCCGACCCGGTGTCTGCGGTCAGGGTGTATTCGTAGCGGGTGGCGCTGTGGATGCTGCAGTCGTAGGTGAGCAAGAAGCCGCCCTTGTTGAGGGTGACGACCTGGGCCTGGGCAGCGCCGGCGAAGGCACTGAGGACGAACGCGAAGAAGAAGGTTGCAAGGCGCATTGCGGTTCTCCAGCAGAAGTTCAGGGCGCAGCCGTCCGCCACAACCAGGCCGAGGCGAAGTCATGGGAGGGCGTTGCGGGGACGGGTGCTACGGATTGCGGTGGGACGTGGCCGCTATGACAGGCCGGTGGAGGCCTTGCGGTGTCGTAAGCGTCACAAGCTGTCGTCTTTCGGTCAACGATGAAAAGACGAAGCTGTGACAGCGCGCAAGCACTGGAGATGTGTCAAATGGTGCAGGGCGTGTCTGAAACGCTCGCGTGCTAGAGCATCGCGATGCCTGCGGGTGTTGTCAGGGGGGCGTCTTCAACACGTAATCGCCGTTGCGTGTTCCCGGCACCAGTAACCATCCTGGTTTCAGACTCAGCGACCACCCTGGACCCTGTAGCGGCGGGTCGGCAGTTGCGGGTGCCTGCACGAACACGGCCTTCCAGTCGCTCTGCATCAATGCTCCGTCGGTGACGTCCAGGCTGCCCCAGGTATCGGTCAGCCGCATTGTTGGATATACCGTTCCACGGCCCGGCAACGGCTGCATCGTGTTGGGATTGAACTGGATGCGCATGCTGCGCAGATCCAACCGCACGACCGGGCCTGTCACGAAGCGCGCATGGTTGTGTTCCAGCTGCGCAAGGCGCTGCCGTTCGCGCAGCGTTTCGGCTTCGCGCAGTGCCTGCCCGCCGTAGCGCGCAGCAGCGGCTCGCAGCGCGGTCGCATTCCGCTGCATCGGGGTCCCGGTCACTTCGGCCAGATGCGTGCCGAGGTCCCGGGCGGGGTGGGCGAGATCGTTGCGCCAACCGGGGGCCGCCTGGTCCAGCAGCAGGCCATAGGCCGGACCGGTGGCATAGGCGAAAGAGCGGACGAAGCTGAGATCAGCAACGTGCGCGCGAAGGTCATGCAGCGCCGCCTGGGTACGTGTGGAGCGCGTTGGGTTGCCCACGAACACGCCGGTGTACTCGGCCAGGCCCTCGTTCAATTCCAGCGCCGCTTCTTCCTGCGCTGCCGCAGGGAACTGGCGGTGGCGCTCGGCGCGGAATGCGAGTGCGTCGGTCACCGCAGTGTGCTGCGCCACTGCATCGGTGCCCGTGAGCGCATCCGCAAGCGCGCGCCATTCCAGCTGCAGCCAGTAGCGTCCTTCAAGCGTGTCGAGGTGTTCATTGCCGTCCTCTGCCGGCGCTGCGATCGACAGCGCGGGTTGCAGGCGGTGGAACATCTCGTGGGCCAGCAGCGTGCGTCGCCGGCTTTCGTCCTGTGGCAGCGGCCAGAGCAGCTGCGTCCAGCGGGTGCCGGACCATTCGACGGCGGTGTTGGCGATGATCGCGTCCGGCGGAAGCTGGCCGATGAAAACCTCTCCACGTGCCTGCAGGTTGCCCTGTGCATCTGCACGGGATGCCGTGACCCGGCGACTGGTCCTGTCCACCAGCATCATTGGCCCACACAGCGACGCTCCCCAAAGTCGGCCGTTGTCGGCCTGGCACAGCGTTTGCGCCTCTTCGAAGACTGCGCCAGCGGTCCCGTCGGACAGCGCAGGATCCTCCGCGGACACGGGGCCAACGGCAACCAGCAACAGGGCGACAAGTGAATGCGGCCGGGGTCTCATTATCCATCCGTCCTTGGGAAGGTCCCGTCATAGCATCGATTCAAAGGTTGCGACAGTGCAGCAACGGTCATGCTGCGTCGCAAGGTGCCACCCACCATTCGCACTGGTACGGTCCAACCCGTTGCACCACCACCGATGGGGAGAGAACACGATGCGCAAGGTAGTGCTGCTGTTGATGCTGCTGACCGGGCTGGCGCCCACCGCCTGGGCGGCCACGGTCAAGACCACCCATCGCACCATTCCCAGCTGGGATGGAACGCCTCTCGGGGCCTTCGTCATCGAACCGCAGGACGCGGGCAGCGGACGGTATCCGCTGCTGGTGATGCCCAGCAGCTGGGCGGTGCCCAGCGTGGAGTACGTGGGCGTGGCGCAGTCGTTGGCCCGGCGCGGCTATGTGGTCATCAGCTACAGCTCGCGTGGCTTCTGGGAATCCGGCGGCAGCATCGACATCGCCGGGCCGGCCACGGTGGAGGATGTCAGTGCACTGATTGACTGGGCGCTGGACAACACCCGCACCGACCCGTCACGAATCGGCGTATCGGGCATCTCCTATGGGGCCGGCACCAGCCTGCTGGCGGCCGCACGCGATCCGCGCATCAAGGCAGTGGCTGCACTGAGTGGATGGGCCGACCTGCAGGCCTCGCTGTACAGCAACGACACCCCCAGCGCACAGGGCATCGCGCTGTTGGTTGCCGCAGGCCTGGCCACCGGTCGCCCGGGACCGGAGCTGTCCACCATCAATCGCAATGTGCTGGTCGGCAACTACCAGGGCGCGGTGGACTCGCTGTTGCCGGTGGCGGCGCAGCGCAGCCCCGGGGCCAGCATCGATGAGATCAACGCCAACCAGCCAGCGGTGTTCCTGGCCAACGCCTTCAACGACAGCCTGTTCCCGCCGGGCCAGCTGGTCGATTTCTTCAACCGCCTGAAGGGCCCCAAGCAGCTGCAGTTGCGCCATGGCGATCACGCGCTCAACGAAGCCTTTGGCGCACTGGGTGTTCCCAACGAGGTCTACGATTCGGTGGGCGACTGGTTCGACCATTACCTGAAGGGGGTGGCCAATGGCATCGACCGGCAGCCTGCGGTGCAGCTGAAGTCGCAGAAGGGCAGCTGGAGCCACTATCCGGATTGGCAGGCTACGCGGACGGGCGCGGTGAGCTACGGGCTGACCGCGCCGAGCGGGCTGTTGCAGCCCACCGGTGGACTGGTGGCGAACGGTGGCGGCGCCGGCTGGAGCTACCGAATCGGCAGCGGCCTGCTTACGGCCGCAAACTCGGGCGTGGTGATGGCGTCCGGCGCGCTGCAGATGATCAACCTGCCACCGGGCGCCTATGTGCCGTTCGTCGGGCGCAACGCCGCGGGCGTCTGGCAAGGGCCGATCTACTGGAGTGCACGCCGTCTGGATGGCGCGCCGGAAGTGCGGATGACGGTCACGCCAAGCCGCGCCGACACCACGTTGTATGCGTATCTCTATGCCGAGGACGTGCTGGGCAATGGCCAGCTGATCAGCCACAAGCCCTATACGCTGCGGGGCGCCACGCCGGGGCAGGCGAAGACCATCGACCTGCGGCTGGAGGCCAGCAGCTGGGACGTGCCGGCCGGCAGTCGCCTGACTCTGGTGATGGACACCGTGGACCTGCGCTACGCAGGCATCAGCCAGTTGGGTGGCACGGTGACCTTCAGTTCACCGGCGAACGCGCCTTCGATGCTGAAGCTGCCGCTGCATTGACGGACGGCCGCGCCCGTTGCGGCGGGCGCGCTTCGCCAGGCTGGAAAACTGCGAGACTGGCGTTTGTTCCGGCAAAGGGATGAATCCATGATCATTGCAGGGCTGCTGCTCGGTGCGGTGCTTGCGGCGCCCACCGCGCAAGGCGCGCCGAGCGACTGGTCGGACACGCTGTTGAAGGATCTGGACGCTGCCGACGCTGCCATGCGCGGCAGCCATCCGGGCGCCGTGGATCTGCGGAATCCGGGTTTCGTTCCGCAGCTGGAGGCCGCCTCGGCGCTTGCCCGCTCGCGCGCGGCCAATGTCGACAGCTTCGCAGGCTACTGGTGGGCGATGAAGGGTTACGCGGCCTCCTTCAATGACGGCCACGTCAGCCTCAACGCGCTTGCCGGCGCTCCCGATCTTCCGACGCAGTGGCCCGGGTTCCTGACCGGTTTCGACGGTGATGCGCAGGTGGTCATGACCGTGGACGGTGGTCCGGGCCATCCGCCGCTGGGGGCTCGATTGCTGTCCTGTGACGGCATCGATGCGCAGACACTGGCTGCGCGCCGGGTGGGTGACTTCAGCGGGCGCTGGAACCTGCAGGCCAGCCGCATCCAGGGTGGTGGTGAAGTGCTGCTGGAGCAGGGCAATCCGTTCGTGCCCACGCTGCGCAGCTGCGTTTTCCTGGTGGACGGACGCGAGAAATCCTATGCACTGCAGTGGCAGCCGCTGCAGGCCGCACAGCGCAAGGAGCGCCTGGCCGATACCCGTCGCAGCTTCCGCCCGGCCAATGGTTGGCACACGATGCCAGGCGGTGGCTACTGGATCACCACCAGCAGCTTCAATGCCGACCCTACGGAGCAGAACTTCAAGGAACTGACCGCGCTGCTCGAGCAGCTTGCTCCAAAAGCCGCAGCACTGCAGCAGGCACCGTCGGTCGTGCTGGATGTGCGTGGCAACAGTGGCGGTGCTTCGCAATGGAGCATCGAACTGGCGCGATTGATCTGGGGCCGTGCCGCCGTGGACGCGCTGTCCGATCCCAGCTGGGTGGAGTGGCGGACCTCCGAGGCCAACATCGCCCAGTTGCGCGGCTTCCTGCAGAAGCTGGTGCAGGCGCCCGACGCGTCGCCAGAGCTGCGTCGCATGCTGGAATCGGTGACGACGGGCATGGCACGGGCACGCGGCCGGGGTGAGGCAGTGTGGCGCGAGCCATCCGAGGCCAGGGCAGATACAGCTGCAACCGCAGGCCCGGCCGCTCCGCTGCGCAGGGGCAGGGTGGTGATCGTGGCCGATGCCTCCTGCGGCTCGGCCTGCCTCGATGCACTGGATCTGTGGAAACGGCTGGGCGCGATGCAGGTCGGCGTCGAGACTTCGGCCGACAGCCTCTACATGGATGTCAGGCCGGAGCGGCTGCCGAGCGGACTGGCCAGGATTTCCGTACCGATGAAGGTTTTCCGAGGCCGGGTGCGCGGTTCCAATGAACCGCATGTTCCGGATCGTCGCTATGACGGCGACATGCGGGACACACGCGCACTGGAAGCGTGGCTGCTGGCGTTGTGAGGACGCGCCTGCCCATGACGCGGGATTCCCACGTGCTGTTGCCGGACGCAACGCTGGGTCAGCGTAGGTCCGGTGGATTCATCGAAGCGTCGCGGACACAGGGATCACCGGCGTCCGGTGTCAGGCGCGCCTCGATGTCCGGTGGAAACCGCGGAATCCTGCTGGTCTGCATCACCACCCAGCGCATGATCGTGTGCAGGTAGCTGAGTGGCAGCATCGTGAGCCACATGAAACCCGGGAGCTGCGCGTCTTCGGCGAAGATGCGCTCCTTGCCGGACGCGAAGCTCTCGCGCTTGCCGTCCAGCGGCATGCAGCAGTGCACCGCGTCCACGACGGCTGCCGGTCCTTCTTCCATGTAGCGCCGCAGGAACTCCCAGTGGGCATGTGCGTTCTCGATGCGAGAGGTCGCGATGGAGAACGCGAACGTCTCCCGTACTGCGACGCCATCCGCGTCCAGGATCAGTCCGCGGACATCCCAGTTGTACCATCCGAAGGTTCCCGTTCCGCGGCCAAGCGTGAAATAGACCTGGTCCCAGGGCACGCTGAGGGTGGTGCCATCCAGCCGGAACACGTGTATCTGCCGGTGCTTGCGATCGAGCGCGATCGGATAGTAGGTCCAGCGGAACAGCTCGAGGCAAGCCACCCAGATGCTCGCTGCAGTGAAGGCGGCCAGCATCGCCATGCCGATGAATATCGCCTCCCACAGGCCATTTTCGTTGGGTAGCCTGTTCACGATCAGCAACCAGAGCAGCATCAGCATGCCGCCCAGCCCGAAGGCAATGCCGATCGCGCCCAGCAGGGCTGCAAAGCCACGCGCGGCGAACCAGCGATCCACCGAAACCAGGCCGTTCGAATTCATCTTCACCACGCACAGCTGCGCCAACGGCACGACATCCAGCCGCTGCTTCTGCAGCAGGCGGTGCTCGCGATCAAACGCATTCAGTGGGCGGTTGTTGGGAAACTTGCGCGTGTATCCGGTGTAATCCATGGGCGATCCCTGCGCGATTCCAGCGCCCGTTGGATTCTAGCGGGATTCTCCCGGGGGGGATCAGCGACGAACGTCGAACGGGTGGCTCTCCATCAGTGCCCGGACTTCAGCTTCGCGGGCAGGGCTGAAGTCGCCGGGAATGGCGTGCTTCAACGCGCCTGCGGCCAGTCCGAAGCGCACGGTGTGTTCTGCGTCGAGCCCGGACAGCAATCCGTGCAGGATGCCGGCGGCAAAGGCATCGCCGCCGCCGATGCGATCAACGATGCCGGGCAGCGGCCTCGGAGCAGCCTGCGCGCGGGTTCCATCGCGTCCCAGCAGCAGCGCACCGAGCACGTGATGGTCGGCGCTGATCACCTCGCGCTGGGTGCAGGACAGCCACCGCAGGTGCGGGAACGCGGCAAAGGCAGCGGCCGCAGCGGCCTCGGTTCGCGCGACCGCATCGTCCTGCGCGAAGTGCAGCCCCAGCATCAGTTCGATGTCTCGATGATCGGCAAAGACAATGTCGGCCTCGGCGAACAGCTCACGCAGGATCGCCGCTGCGTCGCCATCCCAGCGTCGCCACAGTGAGGGACGGTAATTGCCGTCGAAGGACACCTGCACACCGGCCGCGCGAGCCGCACGCACGGCACCCAGCACCGACTCGGCCACGTTGGCGCCCAGCGCCGGGCTGACGCCCGAGACATGCAGCAGGTGCGCGCCGGACAGCACGGCGGGCCACGCATGATCCTCGGCGCTGCTGTTTGCGAATGCAGAACCGGCCCGGTCATACACCACTTCACTGGCGCGCTGCACCGCACCGGTCGCCAGGAAGTACAGGCCCATGCGGTCACCCTCCACTTCACGCACGGCGGCCACGCCCACGCCATGCCGCCGCAGCTCGGCCACGGCATGCCGGCCCAGCGCGTTACCGGGTACCGTGCTGACCATCTGCACATCGTGGCCCAGGCTGGCCAGCGAGACCGCCACATTGGCCTCGGCGCCTCCCACATGGACCTGCAGCTGCGGCGTCTGCAGCAGTAGTTCACGACCGGGTGCGCCCAGGCGCAGCAGCAACTCACCGAAACAAACGACGCGGCTCATCGGTTCTCTCTCACTCGGGGGTGGTGCAGCCCAGCATGCGCAGATCGATGGCATCGGCCATTCGCCGGTAGCCTTCGTCGTTGGGATGCAGATGGTCGCGGGTGATCTCGTTGGGCAACGATTCGGCTGCCTTCGGGTCACGCAGCGCGGCATCGAAATCGATGATGCCGTCGAAGCCGCTGTTGCCGCCGCGTGCCCACTGGTTGATCGTGGTGCGGGTGGCGGCGGACACGGGCTCGTAGCGCTCGGAACCGCCGAACGGGGTCAACGTACCCAGCCAGGCGCGGATGCCGTGCGCATGCAGCCGCGCCGCAACCTGTTGATAGCCCAGCAGCATGTCCGCCGCATTGCGTCCAGGCAGCGGCTGCGCGCCACCGCCGTGGCGGATGTCGTTGATGCCTTCGAACAGGATCACCTGATCGGCGTCGGCCACCGCGATCACATCGCGATCCAATCGTGACAGCGCACTGTGGCTGCGGCCGTGGTCAAGCAGCTTGTTGCCGCTGATGCCCTGGTTAAGTACCACGAACCGGTTCGGGCAGGCCTGCTGCAGGCGCTGCGCAAACCGCTCCGGCCACTGGTTGAAGGTGCCGCGGCGTGCGGTGGCGCCTTCCGTGATGGAATCGCCCAGCGCCACGATTACCTGGGGACGATCATCACGCTGCACCATCACCGCCGAGAAGACGTTCTGCTGGTAGCTCAGCCGCACGCTGTCGGCGACGGCTGTCTGCCTGCCATCTGCGACCCGCAGCTCGGTGCGGCGCACGGCGGGGCGGGTGGGCTGCGGGAAATAGGCACTCACGCTGATCTCCTGCAGCGCCGCCACCGGCATCCGCACCGGGTCGCTCAGCAGCGCGGCTCCGACCGGCACCTCGATGACCGCGCGGCCATCCACCGTTACCGGCAGCGGTGCGGCCTTGCCGTTCTTCACTCCCACACGCAGGTCCTCGACCCGCAAGGGCGCCGTGCCGAGCTCGTTGCTGATGCGCAGCCGCAGCGCATCGCCACGGCTGCCGATACGCATGTCCTGGCGCACGGTCTGTGCGGCGAACTGTACCGGCGCATCGGACGTTCCGTCCTTGCGGTCGGGCGCGGGCGCGGCCGTCCAGGCAGTGACCCACACGGGTGCGGCCCACACAGCGGGCGCCGTCATGGCGGAGCAGAGCGTCAATGAAAACAGAAGTGTCCAGCGCTGCATGGGCAGGAGTCCGGTCAGGTGTCAGGAGAAGTAGGTGCCGCCGTTGACGTCCAGATTCGCGCCGGTGATGAACGCCGCCGCATCCGAGGCCAGGAACACCGCAGCGTCGGCGGCTTCGTCCGGCGCGCCCTGGCGGCGCAACGGGGTGGCACCGGCAACGGCCGTGCGTACTTCCGGCTTGGTGAATTCATCGTGGAAGCGGGTGGCGATCATGCCGCAGCACAGCGCGTTCACGCGGATACCCTTCGGCCCCAGCTCCTTGGCCATGGCGCGGGTGAAGGTCATCACCGCCGCCTTGGCGGTGGCGTAGATCGATGCGCCCGGGCCGCCGCCATCACGGCCTGCCTGCGAGGCGAAGTTGACGATGGCCGCGCCTTCGCGCATGTGCGGCACCACCGCGTGGGTGGTCAGGTAGGTCGAGGTCAGGTTCAGGTCCATCACGGTGTGGAAGAACACCGGGTCGATGTCGGCCAGCGGCCGGCGCTGCACCATGCCACCGGCCACGTTCACCAGCAGGTCGATGCGCTCGCCGAACGCGGCCTGTGCCGCAGCGACCAGGCCGGCGACGGCCGTGGCATCGGTGACGTCGGCGCGATGCACCATGGCCTGGCCACCGGCCGCCTGGATCCGTGCCAGCGTTTCCTGGGCACTGGTTTCATCATTGGCGTAGTTGATGCAGACGCGTGCACCGGCGGCAGCCAGCTTGATCGAAACGGCGCGACCGATATCGCGGCCACCGCCGGTGACAATGGCCACCTTGTCCTGGAACGACATGCGGAAAACTCCTTGGTTTGCGGGGGAATTGAAGAGAGATGCAGGCTCAACCGCCGCGGCGGTCGAGCTTGTGGATAGGGCCGGTCCACCACCACAGCGCGGCCAGCGACAGCGGCACCAGCGCGGCAACGAGGATGAAGATCGGGGCATAGGAGTGGCGGGTCAGCACCGGCACCAGCCAGGTGGTGATCAAGGTGCCGGCCACGGCGGCCAGGCCACCCAGGCCTGCCAGCGTGCCCACCGAGCGGCCGTCGAACAGGTCGCCCGGCAGGGTCTGGATGTTGCCGATGGCCACCTGGAAGCCGAACAGCACCGCAGCGATTGCCAGCACCGCCAGCAGCGGCTGGTTGGCCAGCACTGCACCCAGCAGGGCAGGAGCCATGACCACGCAGCCCAGCGTTATGGACAGCTTGCGGGCGCGGTCCACGCTGTGCCCGGCGCGGATCATCCGCCCGGAGAGCCAGCCGCCGCTCAGGCTGCCCAGCATCGCGCCGACAAACGGCACCCAGGCGAACAGGCCGATCTGCTTGATGTCGAAGCCGAAGGTTTCAGCCAGGTAGATCGGCAGCCAGGACACGAACAGCCACCAGATCGGGTCCAGCAGGAAGCGGCAGGCGAGCATGCCCCAGCTCTGCCGGTGGGCCAGCAGCGCACGCACGCTCACCTTCGGTGCCACCGCGTCCTGCTGCCCGGTCTGGTCTTCATGGATCAGCCGGCGCTCGGCATCGCTCACCCACGGGTGCTTGTCCGGCCCGGCGCGGTAGACAAACAGCCATGGCAGCAGCCACAGGAAACCGATTGCACCGACCAGCACGAAGGTGCCGCGCCAGCCCAGCCACAGGTAGAGGCCAGCGATGGCCGGTGCGGAGACGATCGCCCCGATCGACGCACCGGCGTTGAACACACCCTGCGCCAATGCGCGCTCGCGCGCCGGGAACCACTCGGCATTGGCCTTCACCGCGCCCGGCCACGCGCCTGCTTCGCTGATGCCCAGCATCGCTCGTACCAGGCTGAAGGACAGCATCGAATGGGTGATCGAGTGCAGGGCGATGGAGATCGACCACACGCTGATCGACAGGGCGAAACCCAGGCGCGTGCCGATCATGTCGAACAGGCGGCCGAACAGATACTGGCCGGCGGCGTAGAACAGCATGAACACCGTCACCAGCAGGGCGTAGTCATCCTTGGTCGCGCCCACTTCCCTGGCGATTTCCGGCCACATCACCGCCAGTGCGTTGCGGTCGATGTAGTTGATGACCGTGGCCACGGCAATCAGGCCCACGATCAGCCAGCGCACGGCTGAACGCACCGGCACCTTGCGCAGCTTGGCCACCACCGCAGGGCCGTTCATTTGCCGTCACCCTTGCTGCGGTCCATGCGTGCGTGGCTGCCGCTCCAGCGGTAGGCATGGCCGTCCACTGTCACGCTGTGCTCGCCCTTGGCGCTGCTGTCGTCGGCCACGCCCAGGGCGATGCGCGCGCCACTGGCCAGGCGCAGCTCGATCACCTCGGCATCGCTGCCGCGGGTACGCACGATCTCCCTGATGCGGCTGTCGGCGCCATGCACGTACTCGGCGGTGCCGTTGTACTCGCCATGCGGCTCCAGCACGCTGAAGAAGGTCACGTCCTTCTGGCCGTCCACGCGCTGCAGCAGGGCAGGCTCGCGCCGCAGGTTGAATTCCGGATCGTTCGCGCCGCTTTCCACCAGCAGCGCCTGCGCCGGCGCACTGCTGCCGAAGCGGTAGGTGTAGAAGCGCCCGTCCAGCAGCCACGCCAGGGAACGCGGCTCGCTGCCGGGTTTGCTGCGTGCATCCAGCCACAGG
Source organism: Stenotrophomonas sp. YJH_SMC_14-1 (assembly GCF_059372275.1). Taxonomy (NCBI): domain Bacteria; kingdom Pseudomonadati; phylum Pseudomonadota; class Gammaproteobacteria; order Lysobacterales; family Lysobacteraceae; genus Stenotrophomonas; species Stenotrophomonas sp. YJH_SMC_14-1. The sequence goes on along the minus strand of NZ_JCAFVK010000004.1, from coordinate 186,713 downwards.
TGCTGGTAGCCGTTGTCCTTGCCCAGCACCGGGCGCTGGCTGGGGAAGTGTTCGGCCTCGAAGCCGGTGGTGACGATGTGGCCTTTGAAGTGCAGCGGCAGGTCGTAGCGCGCGGCCTTGTCGCCGTGCACCTGCAGCAGGTCCAGCACCACCGGCAGGCCCAGGTCGGGGTGGCGCAGCAGCGCCTGGGTGCGGGTGAACGCCACGCCGGGATAGGCATCGCGCATCGTTGCCGAGGCAATCTGGGTATCGGCGTCGGCTTGGAAGAAGCGCACCTGCGGGGCATGCGCCTCGCCACGCTTCCAGTCGCCCATGAAGTGACTCTGCTCGTCCACCACCAGGGTGTTGTGGGCCACGGTCTGCTTGGCCCAACTGCGGTTCTCGGCCAGGTAGATGCCACCGCGCTTGGCTTCCACGTTGAGGAAGCGGGCGGCGCCGTAATCGGTCACCACCGGGTTGCCGTTGTCGTAGAACAGCCAGTTGAGCTTGTCGAAGTGGCCGTGTCCCATGCCCTGCATCGTGTCCTTCTGCACCAGTGCCTGGCCGCGTTCGCCGTTCATGCGCAGGATCGCCACGCCGCCGCGGTCGCCGTCGGGGCCATCGCGCAGCAGCATCGGGCGGTAGTCGAAGGGCTTGGCCTTGTTGGCGGCCAGTGCCTGCGCCACCTGCAGGCCTTCGGGTGACAACAGCAGGCGCTTCTGCTGCTGGGCCACCGACAACAGGCGGTCATCACCGGTGCGCGTATAGGCGATGCCGATGCCGGCCACCAGCTCTTCGGTGTCGATGCCCTTGTCCAGGATCGCATCGTTGATCGGGAAGAACAGGCCGCCATAGCTGGACTGCACCAGCACATCCACCGCCTTCAGCAACACGCCATCGCGACGCGCGAAGATCTTCCGCTGCGGCTCATTGCGTTCGATGGCGTTGGCGAACAGCAGGAACGGCGCCAGTGCATAGCGCTGGTAGTAGGGGCCTTCCTCGTAGTAGCCATCGGGCGAGAACAGCAGGTCGATCTGCCGCAGGAAGCCGAACTTGTCGTCCTTCTGGCTGCCGCGCAGGGACTTCTCCACCAGTTCCTGGTCGCGCAGCACGTAGCCGGTCATGCCGGTGGCGGCCACCGCCCACGTGGCGTGGTTATGGATCTGGTCGTAGTTCTTCGGTTCGCTGACGAGGAACTCGGCCATCGGCCGGAACACCTTCGATTCGATGGTGTTGCGGTCCTCGGCGGACAGCGCGTCATGGATCGCGTCATAGCCCTGGATGGCGTTGACCAGCCATACCGAATCGTTGAGCACCTGCCAGAACACGCGGCCGGGAATCTGGCCCCTGCCTTCCGGGTGCGGGCCGAGCGTCGGGTACAGCCTGGCATACTGCAGCAGCATGTCGCGCGCGTAATCCACGTAGGTCCTGTCGCCGGTCAACCGGTACAGCGTGCCCGCCGCCAACAGTGCCTGGTAGTTGCGCTTGTGCTGTTCATGGGTGCGCCCGCCGCCCTTGTCCCTGGGCACCGGCACGTCGATGCCGGCCTTCATCATCTTCTTCAGTGTTGCCTCGGTGCGCGCCTGCTCCTTGGCGAACCACGGGTAGCGGCGGCCTTCGCTGGCCATCTGCTGCCACTGCGCAGCGGTGACCAGCACCGGCGCGGTGTCGGCCTGCCGCGCGGCGGCAGCGGGCGCTGCGGACAGCGACGCGGTCGGCAGCAGGGCGAAGGGGGCGGCCAGGGCCAGGGAAACGAACAGCGGCTGCAACCTCATCGATCAACTCCATTGCGGGTGCGTGACAGGGCAACTTCGCCCACCTTGGGATACCAGGCGACGCCGGTCGCCTCGCGCGCGGTCATCGCCAGGGCAGGATCGGCGCCCACGGCGGGCAGGGCAGGCGTGGCCACCCACAATCCGCTGGCAGCCTGCTGCAGGCTGACGCCACGGCCTTCTACGCCACCCGGGAACACGGTGCTGGCTGCCGGCGACTGCACGTTGCCGCTGAAGTCGATGCCGGCCAGCGAACTGGCGGCAGTTGGTGGGTTGCTGCTGTTGCGGTTGACGATCAGGTTGCCGGTGAGGCGGCTGCTGCTGGCGGCGACCACGATGCCTTTGGCTTCATCGTGGCCGACGCCGAAACTGATCTTCGCCACGTCCACGAAGGTGTTGCGATTGATCGTGGCATTCACCACAGGCGCATAGCCGGACAGCGGAGGACTGGCCTGCGCATCCATCACCGCCAACGCCGAACGGTTGCTGGACCCGGCCAGCCGCTCGAAGTAGTTGTTGCTGACGGTCTGGTCGGCGTTGATGATGCGTACGCCGCCGGTGCCGGCCTTGTCATCGCCGAGGAAGACGTTGTCGATCACCCGGTTGCCGTTGCCATGGCGCAGGGTCAATGCGCCGGCCGAACGGTAGAAGACGTTGCCGCGGTAGGTGTTGCCGCCGGACTTGTTGCTGATGATCTCGGTCTCGCCGTCGCAGCCTTCGAACCAGTTGTTCTCCACCGTGCTGTTGGAATCGCTCAGTGAGCTGTCGCTGGTGCCGACGCGGATCGTTTCGCCCCCGTTGACGCCCAGCGCCGGGCGCGGCCCGAACCAGTTGTGGTCGATACGGTGCTGGTTGTCCAGGCCCTGGGTGGCATCGCGCACCACCACCACGGTCGGCCCGGCGTTGGTCTTGCCGCGCAACTGGCTGTGATCCAACCGGTTGTTGCTGCCATACAGCGATACCCAGTAGTCCTGGTCGCTGGCATCCGGGTTGGTGTAGTCATCGATCACCAGGCCGGTGACGCGGCTGTTGCTGGCGACTGCCTTGCTCGACTCGCGGAACGCCACCACCGCATCACCCGGCGCATGGCCGTTGCGGAACACCAGGTTGGACACCTGCAGGTAGCTCCCGGCCAGGCGCAGGTCCGAGCGCCCGCTGAGGACGACCTTGCCGGCGGTCTGCGCGCGCAGCACGATCGGTGCGGCTGCCGTGCCCTGACCCTTAAGCAGCAGCCGGGCATCGGTCCAGGTGCCGTCAGCCAGCACGATCTCATCGCCAGGCTGCAGCGCCGAGGCGGCGGTAGTGAACTCCGCGACATCGTGGACGAGCCAGCTGGCTGCGCTTGCTGCTGAAGTGGTCAGGCACATTGCTAGGCCAGTGGTCAGGCAAAACAGCCGTGGATTATTGGATCGGTTACGGGCCAGCGGGTGAATGCGCATGAAATCCTTCCAGGGACGGCCGCGCCGTCGTTTCAGGGTGGGCCTGCATACCACTTTCGGGTTTGTTGTAAGCCAGCTTTCGCGCAAAGTCATGCTGCATTAGCACATTAAATTGCGATCAACTGGTATGGATCAAAGGCATTTGAACAATCGCATACCAATTGGTTGACATTTTCATGTCGCCGTGCCGAAGCTGCGTCCCACGCCTGGCATGCAGGCGATCCTTTGGGAGGAGGAAACCATGCGGCGACCCGCCGGAGCAGTGCACAGCATCTCGTTGTCCCCCACACCCCTGATCGTGGCGTTGCTCGCCGTGCTGGCGGGGCTGCCCACGGCCCAGGCGCAATCCGGCAAGGACGCGGCAGGGCAGGATCCCACCACGCTGGACCAGGTACAGGTCACCGGCATCCGCGAATCGATGCAGAGTTCGATCAACAAGAAGCGCGATGACACGGTCATTGCCGACGTGCTCTCGGCCGATGACATCGGCGACCTGCCGGCGCCCTCGCTGGCCGATGCGATCGAGACCCTGACCGGCGCCGCTTCGACCCGCGACAAGACCGGCGCCTCGGAAATCTCCATCCGTGGCCTGGGCGCCTTCCTCAGCAGCACCAACTTCAATGGCCGCGAGATCACCAACGGCAGCGGCGACCGCTCGGTGAACTTCAACATGTTCCCCGCCGAGCTGATCAATACGGTGGCCATCTACAAGACCCAGCGCGCCGACATCATCGAAGGCGGCGTGGCTGGCACCATCGGCCTGGAAACAGTGCGCCCACTGGAGTACGGCAAGCGTGCGGCGCAGCTGGACCTGCGCGGCAGCTGGGCCGAGTATGACAAGAAGTACCGCGACGACGACGGCATCGGCTATCGCGGCACCGCCAGCTACATCGACCAGTTCGAGTTCGGCAACGGGCAGAAGCTGGGTATCTCGCTGGGCTTCCAGCGCCTGGACGGTACCGACCCGGAAGAGAGCATCACCAGCGGTTCCACCTGGTATGCCTGCGATGGCACGCAGAACGTTGGCAATGCCAACTGCAATGAAGTGTCCGCGCAGGCCATCGCCAACGGCGCGCCGTACTACCTGGTGCCAAGCAGCCGCATCTACCGGCTCAAGCAGGAGCGCAACGACCGGCAGAGCGAGTTCGCCGCATTGCAGTGGCGGCCCAATGACCTGGTTGAAGTGAACCTCGACTTCGAACACACCGAGCGCAACTGGTACGAGAACCGCAGCGACCTGAGCCTGTCCAACGCCCGTCGTGGCATCACCCGGCGCGAGGTGGACGAGGACGGCATCGTGCGCCACCTGCATGGCAGCACCTCGATTGATTCCACCTCAAACCGCTACTGGCGTGGCGAGGAGTACACCGGGGGTGGCCTGAACCTGATCCTGCGACCGACCCCGGCCTGGGAACTGTCCACCGACCTTTCGTACTCGCACACCAATCGCCTCGACAGCGAGCGCATGACCCGCCTGCGTGCCAACCAGCGCAACGTCAGCAATGCCATCGTGCCGGGCATCAGCAGTGGTGCCACCGGCTACGTGGACTATGACTGGGACTGGCACGGCGAAGTGCCCAGTGTTGCGCTGGCGCCGAACTTCGACCCCAACAACTGGGACGCCTACACCGGCGCGGCGCGCGTCACCTCCAGCGCAACGGAGAACGACCACAGGATCAAGGCCGGCCGCTTCGATGCCAGCTTCATGCCCGAGTCCGGTTTCCTCACCCGCATCAAGGGCGGCGTGCGCGCCAGCCAGGCTGACTACCGCCTGCGCGACAACACCCTGGTGAGCGACTACGACCAGCGCGTGGCGGCCGACAAGGCGAAGATCATCGCCGCCAACCAGGCCTGCCGCGCGCCGTTCCCACAGGATGATTTCATGGATGCCGCCAGCGGCAACACGATCTCCTCGTGGGCGTACTTCGATCCGAACTGCCTGTACCAGTCGTTCCGTGGCAGCCTCGACAGTGGGTTGGATCCGGGTTTCCAGGATCCGAACAATGTCGATATCACCGAGAAGACACGCGCGCTCTATCTGATGGGGGAGTTCAGCAGCAGCCTGTTCGGCTTGCCGGTGACCGGCAACCTCGGCCTGCGCTGGGTCAAGACCGATGTTCGCTCCGAAGGCGTGCGTACCGGGCTGCGTATCGAGGACAATGGTGACGGCACGATCCGCCTGCAACCCACCGGTGCGTACAGCACGCAGGTGTTCAGGGCGGGCAACGACAAGCTGCTGCCCAGCCTCAACGCGGCCTTCGAACTGCGCCCGGACGTGTTGCTGCGGGTCGGTGCATACCGCGCGATGTCACGGCCGGACATCGCCGCGCTGGGTGCCGGGCGCACCATCAACGTGAGCAGTGATGCCACCTACGGCAATCTGGCCGACGCGCTGGATGACATCAGCGCCAGCGGCAACCCCGCCGCGCAGCCGCTGATGTCCTGGAACGGCGACCTGTCACTGGAGTGGTACCCGAACCCGGACACGATGCTGGCCGGCGCGGTGTACTGGAAGCAGTTCAACGGCGGCACCGCCACTGCGCTGGTGCCGGAGACCTACACCATCGACGGCCAGAGCGTGACCGTGCCGGTACGCCAGCAGGTAACCACCGACGAGGACAGCACGCTGACCGGCTTCGAGCTGACCGCCACCCATCGACTGTCGTACCTGCCCAAGCCGTTCGACGGACTGGGCTTCAAGGTCAGTTACAACTACGCCGATGCCGACTACCGGACCCAGGACTCGCGACTGGGCGAGCAGCTGGCCAGTGACGGCACGATCATTCCGGCGATCGTGCCGCCGGCGGGCCTCAGCGGCTTCTCGCGGCACGTCCTGTCCGGCTCGATCTACTGGGACGTCGGGCGCTTCAACATCCAGGCCATCGGCAAGTTCCGCTCGCACTACTACCAGGACTTCACCGGCAACACCGCACAGCAGAACCGCTACTACAATGACAACACCAGCGTGGACCTGCGCCTGCGCTACCGGGTGAACAAGCAGTTGTCGCTGTCGCTGGAGTTGATGAACCTGACCAACGAGCCGCGCGTGGCCTACCAGCCGCTTTATGGGAACTTCCGCGAAGTGGTGACCTACGGGCGGCGTGCGTATTTCGGTGTACGATACAAGTTCTGAACAGAGCGGCGCGGCCAGTGGTCGCGCCGTCGCTCCAACCGGACCCTTGCCGGCCGCGGTGGCAGGGCAGGGACCGGGAAGGAATCGCCAAGGGTCAGCCGCATGTCCGCCAACCGCCTTTACCAGACCATCGCTGCCAAGCTCCGCAAGCTGATCGAGGACGGCGAATTCCCGCCGGGCTCGCGGCTGCCGGGCGAGCGTGAACTGGCCGAACGGTTCGGTGTCAGCCGGGTCACCATCCGCGAAGCCGAGATCGCACTGGAAGCACAGGGCTGGATCGCGATCCGCATCGGTTCGGGCGTGCATGTAAAGCCGCGCCCGACGCAGGCGCCCGGCGGGCTGCCGGATGTCAGCGCCTTCGACCTCACCGCTGCCCGCGCGGTATTCGAGGCCGAGGCCGCCGCTCTGGCGGCAAGCAATCTGGATGATGCCGGCATTGCCGAGCTGCAGGCGCTGGCCGAAGCGCTGTGCCGTCGCGACCTGAGTGACGCGGAAGCCGGCGAGTACGACCGCCGTTTCCACCTCGCCATCGCACGGCTTTCCGGTAACCCGGTGGTGGAGTTCTTCGTGCAGCAGATCTGGCGCATGCGCAGCGAACTGCCGCGGGTAACCGAGGTCTATGCACGGGTCTGCCATGATGATGGCGCCAGCCGTGCCGACGAGCACATGGCGATCTTCGAAGCCCTGCGCGCGCGCGATCCGGTGGCCGCGCGCAATGCGATGCGCCATCACTTCCAGCGCCTGTTCGAGGCCATGCTGCAGGCGACCGAAAGCCAGGCGCTGGAGGAGATCCGCCGCCGCACGCAGCAGGACCGCGAACGGTTCATGGCCACGACGCGTATCTGAGTAACGGCGTTTCCAGGGCCGCCGGGCGGGTCAGGACGCTGTGACGTGCGGGGAATCATCCTTGCGGGTGCCGACGAGCGCGAAGTAAGCTCTGCTTCGTCGACGAGGGGGACACCATGTACGCAAGGATCGCGGCAGCTGCGCTGCTGTGTATGACGGCCCTGCCTGCGTCGAGCGCCAACCGCGGCTCGACGGTGATGGAGGATTACGCGGCGGCGCTGAATGCCCGCGGGCAGATTCTGCAGTTGGATACCGGTGACATGTTCGGGGAAAGGATCGGGCTGTTTACCGGCTCGGTGGAATTCCTGCAGACCGACGTCGACCTGCCGGGCAACAGTGCGCTGGAGGTGGGCATCAAGCGGCGCTTGGTGGCAGGTGCGCAGGGCCGGCAGGGATTGGGCATGTTCGGGGTGTGGGACCTGGCCCTGCCCAGGGTGCATGGGACGTTCAGCACCCAAGGTGGATGGAAGAATTACGTGGTTGCCGAGCCGCTCAACCGCTGTTCGAAGTTCACCCCGCCTCCAACCGAGATCGTCACGGTGAAGGCGCAGACGCCGACCGGGCCAGGGACATTCACCGAGTACTTCAACTCCGACGAGTTCTGGCATGGAACGCAGCTCTACCTGCCAGAGACCGGTGACGAGGATCTACTCGTGCAAAGCAACGAATGGCCCGTGCCGAGTACAGGCCATGCCTACCCGATGCGAACCAAGAGCGGCAATGTCATCCGCTGCGTCGCCATGGACGATGGGGCGGGTGAGGGCTTCGAAGTCACGACGCCTGCCGGTATCACCTATACGCTCAATCATATGGCCAGCCTTGGTAGCGGACCGCCATTGATCAAGAAGGGATACTCGCGGGGAAACTTCGGCTCGGTTACGGAGTTCGAGTTCGTTCTTTTCCGGCAGGAGTTCCATATTCTTCCGACCAGTGCCCGAGACCGGTTTGGAAATTCGGTGACCTATACGTGGGATCCGGCAAATCCACGGCAGTTGCTGCGCATCGCAGCCAACGATGGCCGCACCGTCGATCTCGAATGGACGGCTGGATCGCCCAGCACGCTGCCAAGCGAAGTGAGCGCGGTCCGTGCGGGCGGGAGGACGTGGACCTACGGTACGGTGGTGGGTGGCTACAAGGTCACCTTCCCGGACCAGTCCTACTGGCAGACTACGGGGTTCAACGTAGGCACCATGGGTGCCGGTGCCGTTCCCGCGGAGCGGGCTTTCTGCCGGAATCCGGGTGTGGTGAAATACGGCCATTCCGGTTCGATCCGCCATCCCAGTGGTGCAGTGGCGAAGTATCGCTTCGAGCCGACGCTGCATGGCCGCTCGTGGGCGCGTTATGGCTGCAATATGCCCGACAGCACCGGTAGCGGGTTCCTCGACTCGATCGAATACACGCCCGCCAGGTACTACACGTGGTCGCTGGTTTCCAGGACAGTCACCGGGCCGGGCATCGACCAGCCTTATACGTGGGCCTACAGTTACGGCCCGGGCAACGGGTGCTATGCCGACGGCAGCAAGGAACTGTGCCAGGCGAATTCGCCGGCCACGAAGTGGGTGGACGTCAAGGATGCAGGGGGTGTCACCACCCGGCACACCTTTGGCAATCGATTCAATGTGGACGAAGGCTATCTGCTTTCCTCGGTCCAGCCGGGCCGCGCCACCACCCTCAGCTATCAGCTTGACGCTTCCGGCAGCTATCCGGCATTGGCCGGGCGACCGGCATATCAGCGTGCCAGCGGAATCATCGCAGCCAAGCAGATACCGTTGTTGCAGAAGGTCATCGAGCAGGATGGCGTGCGCTACATCTGGAAGGTCAATACGTTCGACAGCATGGCACGACCTGTGTCCATCACTGAAGCCAGCCAGCCCGTGCAGTAGGCGTACGATGTGGCAGGACAGGGGCCGCAACGCGGGCAGTGGCACGTGCTGGATCGCCCCGCCGCGCCCTGTTCGCCCTGGAAAAGGGAGCAGCAAGAACGAAGGCACTACACCGCCGGAACCGTGATCCTCTGCAGATCCAGTCTGGCCCGTGACCCCGCACCGACTCATTCCAGGAAACCCGCATGTCCGACAACCCTCCACCGCTGAACATCCTGGCGTTTGCCGGCAGCCTGCGCAGCAACAGTTACAACCGGCGCCTGGTCAGGGCTGCAGCAGGCGCCGCGCCTGCGGGCCTGCTGCTGGCCGTGCATGACACCATCGCCGATATTCCGCTGTTCGACGAAGACCTGGAAGCCGCCGACCCGGCCGGCCCTGCCGGGGTCAAGCGCCTGCGCGCGGCCATTGCGGCCGCTGACGGCGTGCTGATCGCCACGCCGGAGTACAGCCAGTCACTGCCCGGCGTACTCAAGAACACCCTCGATTGGCTGTCCCGCGACGATGCCGAGTACCGCACGGTCCTTTCGGCCAAGCCGGTGGCGATCATCGGCGCTACGCCGGGTCACTGGGGCACCAAACTGGCACAGTCGCAGCTGCGCCATACACTGACCGCCATGGGCGCATTGACCATGGCCTCGCCACAGCTCTATGTGGCCGAAGCAGCGGCCGCCTACGACGATGACGCGGAAGATTTCGACGCGGCGACGCGCAAGCGCCTGCAGCGCTTCCTGGAGGGATTCCAGAGCTGGGTCCAGCTGCTGCAGGGTGGGGCGTCGCGCGGTTGAGCGGTGCCGGCAGGGGCCGTCATCGCCCGCCGGTGCCAAGGACCGGATCATGCAGCCCGCGCAGCTTTTTCTTGTTGATCTTGCCCACGCTGGTCCGCTCGATTGCATCCACGAAGCTCACGCGCTCCGGGATCGCATAGCGTGAGATGTCTCCGGAACGGCTGCGCGCCGCGACCAGTTCGATGATCTCCGCTTCGGCCACATGGCGTTCCTGGCAGCATCGGATGACATTGCACTGATCAGGCTTGCGACTGCTGCAAAGGATGTACAGCCAGTAGCGCTCTATCGCGGTGCTGCCGAAGTCGCGCAGATCGCGGCCCTGATAGGGAAGGGGGCTACCGGCAATGGCGTCGTAGGGCTGGTGCCAGGCGGCCCGCATCGCACGACCCTGCGGCGTGCATACAACGCGCTTACCGGCGGCAACGACCGCTATCTCGGGTATCGGTTCGATCCGCCTCCGCAGGCCCTGCCGCCAGAGGGGGTTCTCGGCAACGGTGACAGCGGTGGTCCGCTGGTGATTGATGATCACGGAACGCCGCAGCTGGTGGGGCTTGGTTCGTGGATCACTGCGGTTCCGGAGCATGCGCTCGAGGCGGGGTTCTATGGCCAGGTGGTCTACAACGTCCGCGTATCGCGCGACATCGACTGGATCGAAAGCATCAGCCGTGACGCGTCACATTGATTGCTTTTCGTGGAGGCGTAGCAGTGCAGGGGGGCGTTGCCCTGATCTCAGCCGGTGCGACGGGCGTTCGTATGCTTCCCATCATGGGCTCATCATTTCACCGTCCAGATTTCGTGATCGTCACCCGGCCGTCCGGCTGGGTGCAGAGCGGTGAGCGCTGGGATCTGTGGTGGAACGGCCGTTCGGTGGCCAGTATCGTGCCGCATGCCGTGCTCGGGTTCCGCCTGAAACTGGACGCACGCAGGATGTCACAGAGCAAGGTCGTGTCCGTCGCCAGCGCCCGGCAGGCGAAGCGCTACGCCGAGCGCTGGTGCGCGGCGCGGCTCTGCCCACAACTGCCACTGCGTGACGCCGTCGCCCGACTGGTGCAGAGTGCGCCCGAACCGGGCGCCGTGCCTTCGCCTGCACTGACCCGGACGCAGCGGCAGCAGGCCCGGCGCCTGGCCGAGGCCGGCGCAAGCGAGATGGGGCGGATCAAGGAAGCGCTGGCGCCACGGCCGCGCGTGATGGCCGCCAGGCCCGAGGTGCAGGGACGAGGTGGAACCTGGTCTGTACCCGGCCAGAATCCATCCTCGCCGCACCGAAACGGGAACACCTCCCCAGCCAGGATTACGCCGAAAGCTCCTCACGCACGATCCTGGCCCCTGCGCTGAGCGCGCGCAGCTTGCCGCGTGCCACTTCCCGCGCAAGCGGCGCCATGCCGCAGTTGGTGCTCGGGTAGAGCTTGTCGGCATCCACGAACTGCAGCGCCCTGCGCAGGGTGTTCGCCACATCCGCCGGCGTTTCCACCGTATTGGAGGCTACGTCGATGGCGCCCACCATCACCGTCTTGCCGCGCACCAGTTCGATCAGGTCGATCGGTACGTGCGAGTTCTGGCATTCCAGCGAGATGATGTCGATGCTGGAGGTCTGCAGCTTGGGGAACGATTCTTCATACTGCCGCCATTCCGAGCCCAGTGTCTGCTTCCAGTCGGTGTTGGCCTTGATGCCATAGCCGTAGCAGATGTGCACCGCCGTCTGGCACTTCAGGCCCTCAACCGCACGCTCCAGCGCGGCCACGCCCCAGTCGTTCACTTCGTCGAAGAACACGTTGAAGGCCGGCTCATCGAACTGGATGATGTCGACGCCAGCGGCTTCCAGCTCCTTCGCTTCCTCGTTGAGGATCTTCGCGAACTCCCAGGCCAGCTTTTCGCGGCTCTTGTAGTGCGCGTCGTACAGCGTATCGATCATGGTCATCGGGCCGGGCAGGGCCCACTTGATCGGCTGCGTGGTCTGGCGGCGCAGGAACTTCGCATCCTCGACGAACACCGGCTTCGGACGGCTCACGGCGCCGACCACGGTCGGCACGCTGGCATCGTAGCGGTTGCGGATGCGGACCGTTTCGCGCTTCTCGAAATCGACACCGCTGAGGTGCTCGATGAAAGTGGTGACGAAGTGCTGCCGGGTCTGTTCGCCGTCGCTGACGATGTCGATGCCGGCGTGCTGCTGCTCCTGCAGGGACAGGCGCAGTGCATCCTGCTTGCCTTCAATCAGGCCGTCGTCCTGCAGCTTCCAGGGTGACCAGAGCTTCTCGGGCTCGGCCAGCCAGGAGGGCTTGGGCAGGCTGCCTGCGGTGGAGGTGGGAAGCAGTTTCTTCGTCGACATTGCGTCTGGTTTCCTGGGGGCGAATGGGGAATCGGTGGATCAGCGGGCAGCCCACTGTTCAAGCACGGCGCGGTACGGCTTGATGAAGTGTTCTTCGGTGAACCGGCCCTGCTTGACCGCCAGCTGGCTGCGCTCTTCGCGGTCGTAGACGATGCGGGTGGAGGAGTAATCCTGGTGCTTCAGGCTGGGCTGATAGACCTTGCCCGCCACGGAGTTGGCGTTGTAGATCTCCGGGCGGTAGATCTTCTGGAAGGCCTCCATCGTGCTGATGGTGCCGATCAGCTCCAGGTTCGAGTAGTCGCCCAGCAGGTCGCCCTGGAAGTAGAACGCCAGCGGTGCGACGCTGCCCGGCGGCATGAAGTAGCGCACCTGCAGGCCCATCTTGTCGAAGTACTGGTCAGTCGGAGAGAACTCGCCCTGGCGGTATTCCACGCCCAGGATCGGGTGGTGGTTCTCGGTGCGGTGATAGGTCTTGCTGCTGGATACGCTGATGCAGATCACCGGCCCCTTGCTGAAGTTGGCGCGGTAGGCCTCGGACTCCAGGAAATGCTTGAACAACTTGCCATGCAGGTCGCCAAAGCCCTCCGGAATGCCAAAGGTGGCCTTCCCTTCGTTGCTGGCCGGCAGCACCACGCTGAAATCATAGTCGCGCACGTAGGACGAGAAATTGTTGCCGACGATGCCTTCGGTACGCACGCCGGTGCGGGTGTCGACGATGGTCGGGCGCAGCACCTCGATCAGCGGGAACGGATCGCCGCCACCGCTGCTGCCGATGTGCATCTCCACCGAGATGATGTCCAGCTCGACCGCGTAGCGATCCGCGCTGGGGTTGTCCCAGTGCGCCAGATCGTTGAAGCGGTTGTTGATCATGCTGATCGTGTTGCGCAGGTTTTCCTGGCGGGACGCGCCGCGGGCCAGGTTGGCGAAATTGGTGGTGATGCGCGTCCCGTCAGCAGGCTGGTAATCCTCGTTGAAGGGGATCTGCGTGATGCTGAAGGTGAAGGTGTCGGTCGTCATGGGTGGCGTTCCGTAGTGCGGGGTGACATCCGGATGCGGGCGAGGGCATCCGGCATTCAAAGTGCTGCGGCCGCTTCCAGGTCGGCGGCGCGCTGGCGAGGCAGGTCCAGCAGCGGCACGGCCCGCCGCACCGCCAGCCGTGCGCGCTCGAGCAGGGCGTCGTTGTGCACGCGACCGTCGGCGAAATCGCGGTCGGTGGCGTAGACGCCCAGCGGCAGGGTGCGCGCCTGGAAGAAGCTGAAGAGCGGGCGCAGCTGATGGTCGATCACCAGCGAATGGCGCTCGCTGCCGCCGGTCGCGGCCAGCAGGATGGGGGTGTCGACCAGTGCGTCCTGGTGGACGAAGTCGAAGAAGTGCTTGAACAGCCCTGTGTACGAGCCGCGATAGACCGGCGTGCTCACCACCAGCACATCGGCCTGCTCGACGGTGGTCAACTGGCGTTCCACGGTGTCGGGCAACTGCGAACGCCAGAGCGCACCGGCCAGCTGCGGGGCCAGTTCGCCCAGTTCGACCAGGTGCTGCTCGCTGTGGATGTCCTCGCCGATCAGGCCCAGCAGATGCTCGGCCAGGGCGGCGGCCTTGGAGGGGCGCTGCAAGCCGCCGGACACGGCGACGATTCGAAGGGGGCGGGCAGGTGAAAGCATGACCCGATGCTAGCCACGGCCTTCCATGACGTAAAATGGTATTACTTCACCTATCCATGAGCAGGATTCATCGTCATGCTGGAGCGGATCCACCTCAGCATCGTGCAGCAGGTCGAGCAGCAGGGCTCGCTTACCGCGGCCGCCGGCGTACTCAACCTGACCCAGTCTGCCCTGAGCCACAGCATGAAGAAGCTGGAGCAGCAGCTGGGCACTGATGTATGGCTGCGCGAAGGCCGCAGCCTGCGCCTGACCCAGGCCGGGCAATACCTGCTGGCCGTCGCCAACCGCGTGCTGCCGCAGCTGGATCTGGCCGAGGAGCGGTTGGGCCAGTTCGCACAGGGCGAGCGCGGCGCGCTGCGCATCGGCATGGAATGCCATCCCTGCTACCAGTGGCTGCTGAAGATCGTCTCGCCGTACCTGGCCGCGTGGCCGGATGTGGATGTGGACGTCAAGCAGAAATTCCAGTTCGGCGGCATCGGCGCGCTGTTCGGCTACGAGATCGACCTGCTGGTTACCCCCGATCCACTGCTGAAGCCAGGCCTCAAGTTCATTCCCGTGTTCGACTACGAGCAGGTGCTGGTGGTGGCCAGGAACCACGCCCTGGCCAAGGTGGATTACGTGAAGCCGCGCCAGCTCGGCCAGGAAGTGCTGATCAGCTATCCGGTGCCGTTCGAGCGCCTGGACATCTACAACCAGTTCCTGCTGCCGGCCGGCATCACGCCGCGACGGCACAAGGCCATTGAAACCACCGACATCATGATGCAGATGGTGGCCAGCGGTCGTGGCGTGGCCGCCATGCCGCGCTGGCTGGTGGAAGAGTACGCCACCCGCATGGACGTGGTGCCGGTGCGCCTCGGTGCGAAGGGCATTCCCAAGCAGATCTATCTGGGTGCGCGCGAAGCCGATACCAGCATCGACTACCTGCAGGCCTTCATCGAACTGGCGCGGAACAGCTCGCCACTGGCCGGCAATGCAGGCGGAGCCCGTTGATGGCTGCACCTGGATCACTGCGGGCGGAAGCCTTCATCAACACCTTTTCACTGGAGGTCAGCGCGAAGTCCATGCCCGCGCTGCGCGCCGAGGCCGACCGCATACCGCGCGGCACAACGATCTCCATTCCCTGGCTGGCCAGCGAGGACGACGACGCACGCCTGGCAGCGGCGCGCAGGGTGCGTGAACTGGGCTTCGAGCCGATGCCGCATCTCTCGGCGCGGCGCATCGGGTCGCGTGCGGTGCTTGAGCGCTTCCTGCAGCGTGCCGCCAACGAGGCAGGTGTCGCCCAGTGCCTGGTGATCGCCGGCGACCTGGCCACGCCCGCCGGACCGTTTGCTGACAGCGCTTCGATCATCGAGAGCGGCCTTCTGGAGAGGGCCGGTATCAAGGTCGTCGCCATCGGCGGTCACCCCGATGGCCATCCGGTCCTGGGCAGTGACGCGTGCTGGCAGGTACTGGAACACAAGTGCCAGTCCATCGAAGCGCGCGGCATGGCGCCAGTGATCATCACGCAGTTCGCCTTCGATGCCGACATCGTCCTGGCCTGGTTGCACGCGCTGCGCGCCCGTGGCATCCACGTTCCGGTGCTCGTTGGCGTGCCGGGCCCGGCAAGCATCGCGCGGCTGGTACGCTACGCCGCAATGTGCGGGGTGGGGGCCAGTGCATTGATGCTGTCCCGGTATGGCATCTCGATCGGCCGGTTGCTGGGCAGCGCGGGCCCGGAGGTGTTCGTGGACCGTCTGGCGGGCGGTTTGACTGATGCCCACGGGTTGGTCAGCCCGCACTTCTTTCCGTTCGGTGGAATTGCCCAGTCGTTGGACTGGATCAACCAGCATCGGGCGCTGCCATCGGTTGCCCGCCGCTGACAGGCCATCAATCGTGCCTGCCGGGCAGCGCATGACCCGGTGCCGCCGCGCTCAGCCCCGGCGGTGGCGTATCCCTGACGGGGTACTGATCAGGCCCGCATTGCTGATGGCCTGGCGCGTACCGCACGCCCGGCACGCAAGCACGGTTCCTCCTCGCACATGCTCCATTTCCTGCTCGCCCCAGACGCTGGTTGCGCCGCAGGCCGTGCAGGTGGCTTCGATCTGCAGGGCACGGGCCAGGTCGCCCTCCGCGCCTGGCGTGTAGGTGAGGTCCCTGATCTTGAATAGGCCGGTATGACTCATTGGAACGCCGTTGTGGGTGCACTACGGGAAGATGCGAGGCGAAGGTGTCGACAGGGTTGGCACAGTGTCGAGAAACGGCGCGCTTCAGCTCATGCATCACTACGCAGCACGAACTCCTCCAGCCGCGCCCGGCTGACGGACTGGTGGTTGCCGCAGCCTGGGCAACTGAGCGAAGCAGCGCCGTTGAGATCGACGAGGCCATGATCAGGAATGGCGCGGAACTGCCTTGAACACTTCAGGCAGGAACAATCGATCCGGGTGACCTGCAGCAGGGTGCCATCCTCACGCGCCACTCCTTCGACGCTGTTTACATAGAACTGTCCGATGTCGCGCATGAAGATGAATAAAGCCCTGAACGTATGGGGGCGTTCATCATGCCGCCTGTCGCGCTGCTAGGCGCGAACAGTATTCTGAAGAATTAAGAATACGCATCACGGCCGGGACTTGCGCCGGGTGCTAGAGTGTGAATAGGTGCCGACGTGGCCCTGCATTCAAGGCGAAGTCCATGCCCATCCGGGCCGTTGTATACGCAAGCCAGGCCGTTGAAGGCCTTTCGATTGACCGCCTGGAAGCCCTCGTCACCGATGCCGCGAGGTTCAACAAGCTTGCAGGGGTGACAGGCGTGCTGCTGCATGACGGCACGCGGTTCGTGCAGTACTTCGAAGGGCCGGAAGATGGGGTGGCCAGCGTCTACGAGCGGGTGCTGCAATCGACCAGCCACACGGATGTGGTGGAGCTGGCCCGGGGGCGTGTCTCTACCCGGCAGTTCCCCTATTGGTCGATGCACCAGCTTCCTGCCGACCAGCTTCTGGTCGGCAGGCTTGCCAGGGCCGACTGGTCACGCTTCAAGAGAAGCCAGCCCGAGGAAATCGCAGGCTCCGCGTGGGGAATCGATGTGCTTGCTGCGGCGGTAGCGCCCTACGTACACGCTGCTTAGTTTCCTCTTGGGCGGGCACTTGATCGAGGTGTGCAGTGAAATGAAGGCACTCATCACGCTCATCGCTGCACTGGCTGCGAGCCCGGCGCTTGCCGATGCCCCGCTGCCGCCGCCGGAGAGGTTCACGGCATGCTCCCCCGCGCGGAATCTCTGTACCGATTCGGATCCGGCCTTGAATTCAACACGGGTAACGCCGCAGGCATCGGGTCAGGAAGCCTGGCTGATACCCGGCTGGCATCGCTGGCTGTTCCCGTCGGACGATGGGGAGTCGGTCGTGGTCGGCTACGAGGGCATGAACCTGGTTCCTGCTGACGTGACGTTGAGCGAGCCGGTGCTGCATTTCTACAATCGCGGCCGCCTGGTTCGCACGGTTACGCTCGATCAGTTGTATCGGCGCACCATGGCGTGACCACGCCATCACCCGCATTCACCCCGCAGCAGCGAAAATGCACCATCGGGCGTGCCCCTACGCGCGCCGCTCACTGCCCGCAGGATCGCGAAGATGCCCAATCCCCCCTTTGGTGAATCGTCATGTGCCGCCGCTGCCAGCGGTTGCGTCGAGGTGCGCGGCGCGCGCGAGCACAACCTCAGGAATGTCGACGTCTCCATCCCGCGCAACGCATTGGTGGTATTTTCCGGTGTTTCGGGCTCCGGCAAGTCATCGCTGGCGTTCGGCACGATCTTCGCGGAGGCGCAGCGGCGCTACTTTGAGTCGGTTGCGCCGTATGCACGGCGCCTGATCGACCAGGCCGGCGTGCCCGATGTGGACGCCATCGACGGGTTGCCGCCGGCAGTGGCCCTGCAGCAGCAGCGCGGCGCCAGCAACGCGCGCTCATCGGTGGGCAGCGTCACTACGCTGTCCAGCCTGGTGCGCATGATGTATTCGCGTGCAGGTGCATACCCGGCCAACCAGCCGATGCTTTACGCCGAGGACTTTTCGCCCAATACCCCGCAGGGCGCCTGCAGCACCTGTCACGGGCTGGGGCACGTCTACGAGGTGACGGAAGCCTTGATGGTGCCGGATCCGTCGCTGAGCATCCGCGAGCGCGCCATCGCCTCCTGGCCGCCGGCCTGGCATGGCCAGAACCTGCGCGACATCCTGGTCACGCTCGGCTACGACATCGACGTACCGTGGAAGAAGCTGCCGAAGAAGGATCGGGAGTGGATCCTGTTCACGGAAGAAACGCCCACCGTGCCGGTCTATGCAGGCTTCACGCCTGCCGAGACCCGGGCTGCGCTCAAGCGAAAGCTCGAGCCGAGCTACATGGGTACATACACCGGCGCGCGTCGCTATGTGCTGCATACCTTCGCCAACACCCAGAGCGCGCTGATGCGCAAACGGGTTTCCCGCTACATGGAAGGCAAGCTGTGCCCGGCCTGCCACGGAAAGCGCCTGAAGCCGGAAGCGCTCTCGGTCACCTTCGCGGGCGTGGATATCGGTGAGTTCATGCGGTTGCCCCTGGATCAACTGGCGGATCTGCTGGAGCCCATCGCGGAAGGTGATTTCGGCGCACACAGCAAGGGTGCACCTATCAGCAGGCATGCGACACCCCGCGATCGTGCCCGGCGCGCCGCGAGTGGCCGCGCGACGCACGAGGGCGCCCCCGACGTGCGCCGGACCTCGGCCCTGTCCGAAGAGAAGCGGCTGGCCGCACAGCGGCTGGCGGGCGGAGTCATGGGGCGGGTACGGCAACTGCGCGAGCTTGGCCTGGGCTATCTCTCGCTGGACCGCGCCACGCCCACGCTGTCCGCCGGCGAACTGCAGCGCCTGCGGCTGGCCACGCAGCTCAGCTCGTTGCTGTTTGGTGTGCTGTACGTGCTCGACGAGCCTTCGGCCGGACTGCATCCCGCCGACAGCCAGGCGCTGTACGACGCGTTGGACCGGCTGCGTGATGGCGGAAATTCGGTGTTCGTGGTCGAGCACGATCTGGAGCTGATGCGCCGCGCGCAGTGGCTGGTGGACGTGGGCCCGGAGGCCGGCGAGCGGGGAGGGCGCGTGCTCTACAGCGGCGAGCCCGATGGCCTGCGCCAGGTGCAGGATTCGCGCACGGCCCGGTATCTGTTCGACCAGGTGCCTGCGCCTGCCAGCCGCCAGCGAAGCGCCGCGAACTGGCTGGAGCTGAAGGGCATCCATCGCCACAACCTGCACGGTGTGGACGCGCAGGTGCCGCTGGGATTGCTGACGGCAGTGACCGGCATTTCCGGCTCGGGCAAGTCCAGCCTGGTGGCTCAGGCGCTGCCAGAGCTGATGCTTCTGCATCTGGGGCATGAACCTGCGGACGATGGCGCCGAGGCCTCGCCGACCGACGGGCCTACCGTAATCGAAACGACGCGAGGCCAGTTGGCCGGTGATCTGGACGCCATCCAGCGCGTGGTGCAGGTGGACCAGAAGCCGATTGGCCGCACACCGCGCTCCAACCTCGCCACCTATACCGGGCTGTTCGATCACGTACGCAAACTGTTCGCGGCGACGCCCGCCGCACGTCGTCGTCGCTTCGATGCGGGCCGTTTCTCGTTCAACGTAGCCAAGGGCAGATGCGAAACCTGCGAAGGCGAGGGTTTCGTGAGTGTCGAACTGCTGTTCATGCCCAGCGTCTATGCCCCATGCCCCACCTGCCACGGCGCCCGCTACAACGAGGCCACGCTGAAGGTGCTATGGAATGACCGCAACATCGCCGAGGTCCTGCAGATGACGGTGGACCAGGCGCATGCATTCTTCATGGCAGAGGAGATTATTGCCCGGCCGTTGCAGCTGCTGCAGGACATCGGACTGGGTTACCTGAGGCTGGGCCAGCCGGCCACCGAGCTTTCAGGCGGCGAGGCCCAGCGCATCAAGCTGGCCACCGAACTGCAGCGCAGCCAGCGCGGACGCACGCTTTACGTGCTGGACGAACCTACCACCGGCCTGCACGCGTCGGATGCGGACAGGCTGCTGGTTCAGCTGCAGCGGCTGGTCGACGCAGGAAATACGGTGGTGATGATCGAGCATGACATGCGGGCCGTCGCGCAGGCGGACTGGGTGATTGACGTCGGGCCGGGCGCAGGCAGTGCGGGTGGCACCATCGTGGCGAAGGGAACGCCGCAACAGGTGGCGCGCGCGCGGGGAAGCAGGACAGCGCCTTTCCTTGCGCGAGAGCTGGCTCCTCTGTAGGGCCGAGCCATGCCCGGTCATCACCCTCGGCCAGATCCGGGGTCGGCCTGTCCAGCCAACGATGCTCAGGTCTCCCCGCGCCACTGGCTCATCAACATCTGGAGAAAGCGTTCCGCGGTAGGCGAGAGCAGGGCGCCTCGGCGACGGACGATCCCGATCGTGCGCGACACCACAGGGTTGCCTATCGAGCGCGTCACCAGGGTGGGATGATCCCCGTCCGGCGTAGCCATCTTCGGCAGGACAGACACGCCGATGCCGGCCTCGACCATGCCCAGTGACGTCGACAGGTGGGTCACTTCGTAGTGCCAGCTCAGTTTGAGGTTCTCGCGCGCCAGGGCGCCGTCCAGCAGCGTGCGGTTGCCGCTGGTGCGATGCACGGTGATCAGCTGGTGCTCGGCCAGATCGGCCCATTCAACCTTGCGCTTGCGGGCCAGCGGATGATCGCGTCGGCAGGCCAGCACGAAGGGATCTTCGGCCAGCACGTCGAAATCGAGATTCGGATCGTTGGCGCCCATGAAGTTGATGCCGAACTCGACTTCGCCACGCTCTACCGCCTGCAGGCCTTCGGTAGCCGGGATATCCAGGATCCGGAAGCGCACGTTGGGATGCGCTTCGTGGAAACGCGCCATCACGCTGGGCAGGAAGTAGAACGCCGCCGTGGGCAGGCAGGCGATGGTGACGGTAGCGCCCCGCGTATCGTCCCGGCCCCGCAGTGAGAACAGTGACCCATCGAATTCCTCCAGCATGCGACGCACCAGCGGCAGCAGGTTCTCGCCGACGGCGGTGGTGCTGACGCTGCGCGTGGTGCGCTCCAGCAGTGGCGAACCCACAGCCTGCTCCAGCTTCTGTATCCGTCGGCTGAGTGCCGGCTGGGAGACGTGCAGGATCTCCGCGGCGCGGTGGAAGCTGCGCGTCTCCGACACCAGCAGGAATGCGCGCAGATCGAGGATTTCGCAATTGATGCTCATTGGGTATCAATCATCCAAAAATCAGCAATTCACAGATCAATTGGGGTCATGCCAGTATCGAATCACAGAGGGGTCATTCATCCCCTATACGCATCAATCTAGCACACGTATGTCCAACGATCTGCTCAGCATTCCCTGCGTGCTCATGCGCGGTGGCACCTCCAAGGGCCCGTTCTTCCTGGCCAGCGACCTTCCGGCGAACACCGCCGAACGTGATCGCCTGCTGGTGGAAGTGATGGGGTCGGGTCATCCGCTGCAGATCGACGGCATCGGTGGTGGCAACGCGCTGACCAGCAAGGTGGCCATCATCGACCGATCCAGCCGGGCAGACGCCGACGTGGACTATCTGTTCGCCCAGGTAAGGGTGGAGCAGCAGGTGGTGGACACGTCCCCCAACTGCGGCAACATGCTGGCGGCGGTGGGCCCGTATGCCATCGAGCGGGGGCTGGTGCAGGCTCAGGATCCGCAGACCGAGGTGCGCATCCACAACGTCAACACCGGCAAGCTGATCATCGCCACGGTGGAAACGCCGGGTGGCCATGTGGTCTACCGCGGTGATACGCGCATTGCCGGCGCACCGGGCTCGGCCGCGCCGGTCAGGCTTTCCTTCCTTGATGCCGCAGGCGCCCGCACCGGCAAGCTGCTGCCCAGCGGCCACGCCCGGGAAACCATCGATGGCGTGCCGGTCAGCCTGGTGGACTGCGCCATGCCGATGATGCTGGTGCGTGCCGAAGACCTGGGCGTGCACGGTGATGCCTCGCCCGCCGAACTGAACGCGGATGCCGCGTTCATGCGCCGGCTGGAAGCGCTGCGCATCGAGGCGGGCGCCCGCATGGGCATCGCCGACGCCGGCAACAAGGTCATTCCCAAGCCGGTGCTGCTGTCGGCGCCGCAACACGGCGGCGATCTGCAGGCGCGTTACTTCATGCCGCACCAATGCCACACCGCACTGGCCATTACCGGCGCGGTCGGCCTGGCCACCGCCGCCGTCACGCCGGGCACGCTGGCCCACACTTTGGTCGGGTGCCTGTCCGTTCCCGGCAGCATTACCCTCGAACATCCGAGCGGGGACCTGCAGGTGGGCCTCAGTCGCAGCTCGGATGACGCACCGGTGATTGCCAGCGTGGTCCGCACCGCACGCCGATTGTTCGAAGGTCGCGTGTTTGCGACAACGCCAGTGCCTGCCATGGCCAGTTCCACCCAAGCCCGCCAATGGACGTCAGCGGCATGATCTGAACCCGGCAGGGCCGGCGCAGACGCGCATGCCAGCCATTACAACGTAGATGCTTCACTCCTGGGAGGGATGATGTACAAGCAGTTCTTCATGGCCGCGCTGTGCGCGGCCGGTCTGGCCGCGGCCGGTTGCAGCAACAGCGGGCGCCCCGATGGCGCATCCACCGGCACCGGTGACGATGCACCCGTGCGCATCAGCGTCGGCTCCTACAACCTCAACAACCTTCCGTTCTTCATTGCCGATACCAAGGGCTACTTCAAGGACGTCGGCCTGGACGTAAAAACCGAGAACTTCGCCCAGGGTGGCTCGAAGGTGCTGCAGGCCCTGGTGGCGAATTCCACCGACGTGGCGGTCGGTTTCTACGACCACACCATCCAGATGCAGGCCAAGGGCAAGGACGTGGTGGCCTTCGTGCTGCTCTCGCGCAATTCCGGCCTGGTGATGGCGGGGCGCGAAGATGCCACGTTTGATCCTGCGCGACCGGAGTCCATCAAGGGCCAGAAGGTCGGCATCACGGCCCCGGGCTCCTCGTCCGACTTCTTCGTCCGCCACTTCCTGGCGCAGCACGATATTCCGGCCGACAGCATTTCGCTGATCGGCGTCGGCTCCGGCGCTGCTGCAGTCGCCGCGCTCGAGCAGGGCAAGATCGACCTGCTGGTCAACTACGATCCGGCTGCAACCCTGATCACCGAGCGCAAGGTCGGGAAGATCATCCTCGACGCGCGCAGCGACGAAGGCGCCCGCCAGGTCTATGGCGGGCTGTACCCGACCTCGGTGATGTATGCCAACCAGAGCTTCCTGGACAAGCGCCCCGAAGCGGCCGAGAAGATCGCCCGTGCCGAGCAGATGGCGTTGAAGTTCATCGCCGACAACAGTGCCGAGGAGATCGTTGCCGCGCTGCCGGACAGCTACGTCTCCGGCGACCGCGCCACCTATGCCCGCGCGGTGGAGAACGCGCGCGCGATCTTCACCCGCGATGGACGCTTCACGCCGGCCGACCTGGAGACGCCGTTGAAGGTGCTGCGTGAGTTCAATACCGATGTGGCCAAGGCCAACGTTGATCTGTCCAGGACCTACACCAATGCCTTCGTCCAGCGTGCCAACGCTGCGGCGCCGGCTGCCCAACCGTAAGCGGAGGTAACCCCATGGCCCTCAATGCCACCGTGCGCCAACTCAACGGCGCGCCGCAGCTGGAGCCTGCGCAGACCATGGTCGCCATCAACAAGGTGACCATGTCCTTCGGCGAGTTCACCGCCGTTCGCGATGTCGACATCCAGGTGGGTGACGGCGAGTTCCTCGCCATCGTCGGGCCCACCGGCTGCGGCAAGAGCACCATCCTCAATTCCGTAGCGGGCCTGCTGAAGCCATCCTCGGGCGACGTGGCGATCGATGGCCGCACGGTCAGCGGCGTGCAGGAGTCGGTCGGCTACCTGTTCCAGCAGGACGCCCTGCTGCCGTGGAAGACAGCTTTCCAGAACGTCGAGCTGGGCCTGCGCTTCCGCGGCGTGCCCGAAGCCGAACGCAAGGCCAAAGCCAACGCGTGGCTGGCCAAGGTCGGCCTGGCCGGTTTCGAGCATCGCTATCCGCACCAGTTGTCCGGTGGCCAGCGCAAGCGTGTGCAAATGGCGCAGGCGCTGATCGTCGAGCCGAAGGTGATCCTGATGGACGAGCCGTTCTCGGCGCTGGACATCCACACCCGCCACCTGATGCAGAACGAGCTGCTGCGCCTGTGGCAGGAGGATCGCCGCTCGGTGATCCTGATTACCCATGACCTGGAAGAAGCAATCGCGCTGGGTGACCGCGTGGTGGTGCTGTCCTCCGGCCCGGCGAGCCGCGTGGTGCGCAGTTTCGACGTGGATCTGGAACGGCCGCGCAATGTGGCCGAGATCAAGCTGGATGACCGTTTCACCGACCTGTACCGCGACATCTGGGCCTGCCTGCGCGGCGAAGTGGAGAAGAGCTATGCACGCCAAGACTGACAAATTCATCCAGCTCGCGCTGGTGGTCGCCGTGTTCGGCGGCTGGGAAGGCGGTATCGCGCTGGGCGTGATCGATCCGTTCTTCTTCCCTTCGCCGACGGCCATTGTGCAGCAGGCCTGGACCTGGCTGTCCGATACCTCGTTCTACCAGCATGTCTACATCACCCTTACTGAAACCGCGCTGGGCTACATCATCGGCACCGGCCTGGGCGTGGCTGGCGGTGTCTGGCTGGGCCTGAGCCGCCGTTCGGCGCGCATCCTCGATCCCTTCATCAAAGGCTTCAACGCGATTCCGCGCGTAGTGCTGGCGCCGATTTTCGTGTTGTGGCTGGGGCTGGGCCTGTGGTCGAAGGTGGCGCTGGCGGTCACGCTGGTGTTCTTCACCACGTTCTTCAACGCCATGCAGGGCGTGCGCGAGGTGAATCCGGTGGTGCTGGCCAATGCCCGCATCCTGGGCGCAAGCCGCAGCGATCTGCTGCGCCATGTCTACTTCCCGGCAGCGGCGAGCTGGATCCTGTCCTCGCTGCGCACCTCGGTCGGCTTTGCCGTGGTCGGCGCGATCATCGGCGAGTACCTCGGCGCTTCGGCGGGCCTGGGTTACCTGATCGCGCAGGCCGAGGGCAACTTCAATGCCGTGGGTGTGTTCGCCGGCATCATCATCCTGGCCGCCTTCGTGCTGGTCATCGACGCCCTGCTGGACGTGGTCGAGAACAAGCTGATCACCTGGCGTCCCAACGCCCAGGCACAGGCCACCAGCTGACCGGGCCGGGCTGAGCCCGCCTGCCGCGCCGCCGGTCCGATCCGGCGGCGCGAGCTTCCTCCCCCGATCTTCCCCCGCACCACCGCAACAGGCCAGCGCCGGGCCAGGGGGCCGGCTGGCCGGAGAGAGAGTCCATGAACCCTTCCACCGTGCTGCCGCTGGCAGCGCTGCCGGTCGCGCTCGGCCTGCTGTTGGCCAGTGGCCACGCCGACGCCCAGTCTGTTTCATCCCCGCCCACGCCACTGAGCCAGGCCGAGCTGTCACGCTTGGTGCAGCAGCAGGCGCTGCAGATCCAGCAATTGGAAGCGCGCCTCCGCGCCGTCGAGGGCGGGCAGGGCAGTGCGGGGGCACCGTCAACGCCGCCCGCGCCTGCGCTGGAAACGCGGGTGGCCGCACTGGAATCCGGCCAGTCCAGGCAGCCCAAGGTCTCCTGGGCCAAGGGCGCACCCGAGCTCAGCAGCGCCGACGGCACGACGGTGTTCCGTCCCCGCGGCCGCCTGTTCGTCGATGCCTCCAGTACGGACGGTTCGGCGGTCGGTGATCGCAACGTTTCGGGCACCGAGGTCCGTTCGGTGCGCCTGGGGGCCGAGGGACGCTACGGCACACTGGGCTGGGTGGTGGAGGGTGACTTCGCCGACAACGCGGTGGCCTGGAAGTCGGTCTACGCCACGCTGGACCACACCCTGTTCGGCCTGCCGGCCGATCTCACGCTGGGCAACCGCTTGAACGATCGCGGTATCGATGGCTCCAGCAGCACCTCCAACACGCCGTTCCAGGAACGCAACGTGGTCGGCACGTTGATGCTGCCGCAGCGCGGCCTGTTCGGTGTCGGGCTGACCGAGCGGGTGTACGGAAAGGGCTGGCACGCCAGCCTGTCGGTGGCCGGCAACGATCTCAACAACGCCGGCACCGACAACGACAGCCAGACCTGGGCCACGCGCGTGCACTGGAATCCGCTGGGCACCGCTGGCGCCACGTTGCATCTGGGCGCATGGGCGTTCCACGAGAAGATTCCCGCCGGGGCCAGCGGCGTGGTGCGCAGTTCGGCCATCGCGGGGCATTTCAACGATCTGGTCAGGATCACGCCGGGCACACTGCTGGGCGCCGAGCGCAGCACCGCCTACGGTGCCGAACTGGCCGGCTTCTTCGGCCCGGCGTGGGCAACGGGCGAGTGGGGTACGCGAAGCCTGCGCGGGGCCGATGCCGGCGGTCGCTACGATCGCGACCACGCGGCGTGGGCGATTTCTGCCGGCTGGTTCCTGGCGGGGGCGCTGCCGTCGTACTCGGGCAAGGCCGGTACCTGGGGGAAGGTGAAGGTCGCCGATCCGGTGACGCGCGGCGGCGGCGGTGCCTGGGAGCTGAAGGGCCGCTATGAAGACGTGGACTATGCCGAGCTGCCCAGTGGCGGTACCGGTAACGCGTGGACCCTGGGCGCGAACTGGTACCTCAACGATTTCAGTCGCGTGATGTTCGAAGCCGTGCGCTGGCAGACCCGTCACCGCAGCGGCAGTGCAATGGGCAGGGATGAAGGCACCACCTTCAATACCCGCCTGCAGCTGGTCTTCTAGGGCAGGGGCGCCGCCTGCACTCTGGTCACAGCAGCAACAACGCTGCGATGAGTGCAGGTGGCATCACCAGCGCGCCGACGCGCAGGAAGTCGAGCGCGCTGACATGCTCGCCTTCGCGACGCAATGCCATCAGCCACAGCATCGTGGCCAACGAGCCGGTCACCGACAGGTTCGGGCCCAGATCCACGCCGACCAGCAATGCGGCACGGGTCTGCGCCGGCAGGTCCGCCATCTGCCCCAACGAACCAGCCGCCAGGCCGACCGGCAGATTATTGGCCACGTTGCTCAGCAGTGCAGCGGCGCCGCCGGCCAGCCAGCTGGCCTGGTGCGGCGACGTTTTCGCCAGCGCCTGCAGCGCGCCGGCCGAACTCTGGATGACACCGGTCTGCGCTACCGCTTCCACCAGCACGAACAGCCCAGCCACCAGCGGCAGCACCCCCCAGGATACGTGGCGCAGCAGCGGCAGCGGGCTGCGTCGCTGGCGGATGGCCACTGCCACCACGCTTAGCGTGCCCGCGCAGAACGTGGTCAGGCCCAACGGCCCGTTCAAGGCGGACGTCACCAGCAGCACCGTGCCGGTGAACAGCACGCCCAGTGCGCTCAGTCGGCCGCCGTCGGTCAACGGGCGATGCACCGGCGCGGCCACCAGCGGCTGTGCGATTTCGCGACGGTGCACCCAGCGCAGCACAAGATAGGTCGCACCGATCGCCGCCAGCGAGGGCAGTGCGAACTGCGCCAGCCACTGCAGCAGCGGCGGCATGTGCTGGCCGTACACCACGAGATTGGCCGGGTTGGAGATGGGCAACACGAAGCTGGCCGCGTTGGCGATGAAGGCACAGACGAACAGGTACGGCAGGGGATTGGCCCGGGCCGCCTTGCAGGCCGCATAGACCGCCGGCGTCAGCACCACGGCTGTCGCATCATTGGAAAGAAACACCGTTACCAGCGTGCCGACCAGGAACACCAGGTCGAACAGGCGTCGGCCGGATCCGCCCGCGTGCCGCACCGCGTACAACGCCAGCCAGTCGAACAGCCCTTCGCGGCGTGCGAGCTCGGCCAGCACCATCATGCCGACCAGGAACAGGTAGACATCGCGGCCCTCGGCGACTGCGTGCCAGGTAGTGCCGAACGACACAGTGCCGCTGAGCGGAAGCAGCGCGGCCGCACCGAGCGCCCACACATACTCCGGAATGCGGAACGGACGGAACAGCAGGCCGACAGTGGCAACGGCCACCGCCATCCAGATGATGAGGGAAGAATGGGAAGCGAGCATGGGGTAGGGGGCGTGCGCGGTGCCGTCCATCGACCGCGTCGCCGGTTCTCCGGCGCATGTGATGGGCGTGCAGGCGCC
This sequence comes from Stenotrophomonas sp. YJH_SMC_14-1, assembly GCF_059372275.1. NCBI lineage: Bacteria > Pseudomonadati > Pseudomonadota > Gammaproteobacteria > Lysobacterales > Lysobacteraceae > Stenotrophomonas > Stenotrophomonas sp. YJH_SMC_14-1. The sequence continues at coordinate 158,779 of NZ_JCAFVK010000004.1, read as the reverse complement.
CGCTGCGATCAGTGCAAGTGCCGGGGTTGCGGCATCATACCGTGCCGGCTGCCCAGCGAATGCCTTGGCGCGGCACGTTACGTGACGGCCGCACCAGGGCATTCAACACCGCGCCTACTGCGTCGCACACTCCACCTTGCGATCGAACTCGGTGCCCAGTACGACCGAGGTGATCGCAAGCGTTGTGCCCTTTCCGGCGCGCAGCGCAAACGGCACGTTCAAGCGGCTCATGTCCGCCCCGGCCTTGGCCAGGCACTTGAGGGGAACGCCCAGCCTGACCCACTCATCGCGCGGCGCCACCGACAGCGCAGGGCCCAGCGCAACCTCGGCAGCACAGGCCGCCCCGCAGGCGGTACCGAGTGTCACTGCGGCTTCTGCCGGGAGCTGTTCGACACGCACGGTTGCTACCACGGACAGCTCGCCGTTGGTCTCGCGCGACCAGTCCAGCGGAGTATTGGCCTGCAACGCCACCGTGGCCGGCGCCCGGAAACTGAACCGGCGTGCGCCCTCCTGCACATCGGTGTTGATTGCGACCATCGCCAGTGACTGGTCGGCAGTCGTTGCATTGGGATGCACGACATCGGTCGATTCGCCATTGGCGGCAGTCAGGCGAAGCATCAGGCCGGTGCCGGCCACACCACGATCGAACAGGGTACCGCTACCGGCGGCGTCCGGATCAATGCCCGGGTCCTCGGAAAGCGCAGGCAGATTGCCTTTGTCGGCATAGGTCAGGCCGTATCCGAAGGCGAACTGCGGATCGTAGTCCTTCTGCCCCACGTTGTTCTGGTACTGGTTGGCGCGGCGTGGCCAGGAGTAGCTCAGCTTTCCGCGGAAGTCGTGTTGCACGCGCCCATCGGCCCCACGCAGCAGCACATCGGCCACGCCCCCACCTTCCGATCCCGGCAGCCACGCGGCCACGAAGGCATCGGCGGCGTTGATTTCGCGGTTCAGCCACAACGGGCGCCCGCTCAGGAACACCCCCACGACCGGAATGCCGTCTGCCTTCAGGCGTCGCATCAGCTCCAGGTCTCCGGACTTGCCGTTCTTGAACATCAGGTTGGGCAAGTCGCCCTGGAATTCGGCATACGGATCTTCGCCGAACACCACGATGGCCACATCGGGCCGGTTGCGATAACGGCCATCGACCGCCAGTTCGGCCTGGCCGCCGCCCGACCTGACCTGTGCCTCCAGGCCTTCCCAGATCGTTTCAGCATTCGGGAAGTCCTCCCGACGCGTGCCATCGCCCTGCCAGCTGAGCGTCCAGCCGCCCGCCTGACGGCTCATGTCGTTCGCGGCATCGCCCGCAACCAGCACCCGTTGTTTCGGCCGGAGTGGCAGCAGCTGGTTCTGGTTCTTGAGCAGCACCAGCGATTCACGCACGGCCTGCCGCGCCACCTGGCGATGCGCCGGCGCCCCGAGCAGCTCGAATCTGCCGCCCAATGCGCGCTCGGACGGCTTGGGTTTGTCGAACAGGCCCATGCGCATCTTCGCCCGCAGAATGCGGCGAACGGCATCGTCCAGCCGCGCCTCCGGCAGGCTGCCGTCCTTCACGTGGGCCAGCGTGCTTTCATACATCCCCTTCCAGCTGTCCGGTGCCATCGCCATGTCCAGGCCCGCCACGTAGGTCCTGGCGCAGTCGGTGTTGCTGCAGCCCTTGATCTGGCCATGGCCGTTCCAGTCACCGACCACGAAGCCGCCGAAACCCATCCGGCCCTTCAGCACATCGGTCAACAACGGCTTGTGCCCATGCATCTTCTCGCCATGGAAGCTGTTGAAGGACGCCATCACCGACTGCGCGCCCGCATTGATCGCCGGCAGGTATCCGGCGGCATGGATGTCGCGCAGTTCTGCCTCGCTGACCGTGGTGTTGCCCTGGTCCTTGCCGTTGCCCGTGCCGCCATCGCCGAGAAAATGCTTGACCGTGGTCATCACGTGGTGGTCGTCGAGGAAGTCGGCCGCCCCGGCCTTGCCCTGCAGGCCTTCGACGAAGGCCCCTGCATAGCTGGCCACCAATGCCGGATCTTCCGAGTAGCCTTCGTACGTGCGCCCCCAGCGGTCGTCCTGCGGAACGGCCACGGTCGGCGCGAAGGTCCATTCCATGCCGGTCACACGGGTTTCGGCAGCGGTGATCCTCGCGATCTCGCGCAGCAGTTCCGGGTTGCGCGCTGCGCCCAGGCCGATGTTGTGCGGGAACAGAGTGGCACCCACCACATTGCTCTGGCCATGCATCGCATCAATGCCCCAGACGATGGGAATGGCCTTGCCACCGTTGCGCGTGTCCATCGAGGCTTCCCAGAACGCGTCGGCCAGCGCAAGCCATTCGGCGGGTTTTGCGTTGTAGCGGCCACCTGGGTCGGATGCGCCGCCCGCCAGTATTGAACCCAATCGATATCTGCGCACGTCGTCGGGCGTGATGCTGGCGATATCGCCCTGCACGATCTGGCCGACCTTTTCTTCCAGCGTCATTGATGCGATCAGCGCGTCGATGCGTCGTTCCATGGCCGGATCGTTGGCCAGTGGCCAGGTTGCCTTGGGCCAGTGCGCGGGAGTGATGGTACCTGCGTCGTTCACCGGGGCAGGGGCCGCACCGGTCGCAGGCACCAGCGCCATGGCAAGCGATGCAGCCAGCAGCAGGCGGTGAGGACGTAGAACGGGGTTGCGCTTCGCACGATCGGAATGACGGACGTTCATCGGAACAATCATCTCGGAAGGGTGGCTTGGGTGGGCTCGGCGACCAGAAAGCAACCTGACAGCGTTGTCAGTCGGAACCGAGCATACCCAGCCGGTGGAACGAATGCTTGCTGCACAGCGGCATGGGTTTTGAGGATAAAGTTGCATCTGCATCCACATTCCGTGGTGCAGGATTTCGGTAGAGATGGTGAGGCTATGACGGGCAGAGGGCGGGGGATGCCGGGACCTGAGCAGGTGCTCGCAGGCAGGCCGGGACGCGTGCGGATCGAGGATGTCGCGGCAACGGCCGGGGTCTCGATGAAGACCGTCTCGCGGGTGCTCAACAACGAGCCGAACGTCTCCAAGAGCACCCGGGCCCGGGTGGACGCGGCAGTGGAAAAGCTGCGCTACCGCCCCTTGCCCTCGGCACGGGTCCTCGCCGGCCGGCGTTCCTACCTCATCGCGATGCTCTTCGATAATCCGTCCTCGAACTATCTGATGGAGATCGAGATGGGGGTGCTGGACGCATGCATGGAACAGCACTACAACCTGATGCTCGCTCCGCTGATCTACGACGCGGCCGATATCGTGGAAAAGGTCGAGTCATTGATCATGCAGTCGCAGCTCGACGGCGTGGTGCTGACGCCGCCCCTGACCGACGACACGGCCCTGCTGGAACGCCTGGTCGACCTGGGCATTCCTTACTCCAGCATTTCGGCGAAGGAACAGAACCGGAACGTGGGCGTCGTCGTGGATGAAATCGGCGCGGTGGTGGCGCTGATCGCACACCTGGCCTCGCTGGGCCATACCCGCATCGCCCATATCAAGGGACACGCCGCGCATGGCGCAAGCATGTGGCGCCTGGCAGGCTATCGCGAAGGCCTGCGCAGGGCAGGCCTGCGCTACGACCCCAGCCTGGTGCTGGAAGGTGAGTTCTCATACGAATCCGGCTACATCGGCGCCAACGCACTGCTTGATCGGCCTGATCGGCCGACTGCCATCTTCGCTGCCAACGACGATATGGCGGCCGGGGTCATCTGCGCGGTGTTCGAGCACGGCCTTTCGGTGCCGGGCGACATCTCGGTCTGTGGTTTCGATGACACGCCGATCGCCCGCCAGATCTATCCGGCGTTGACCACGGTCTGCCAGCCCACCCGAGAGATGGGCCGGCGGGCGGCCATGGAGCTGATCAAGGAAGTGCGCGAGCTCGGCAGCGGTGGCGTGGTCGATATTGACTACGCCCTGCAGGTCCGGCGATCCACGGGGCCGGTCCGTCACGATTGAACGCGGTCCAACGGCCTGCCGGCGCGATCGGGACGCCGCGCTGGCAGGGCAGGGGCGCGGTTCAGCTCAGTGGCCCGCTTCGGTAGCCAATCGCTCCAGATCAACACCCTGGCGACGAAGTGTACGGCCGGTCGCCCAGGCGTAGAACGCCAGATAACAGAAACACAGCACGCCAATGATGAAGCTGTAGTGCACGCCGACCTTGTCGGCAAGCGCACCCTGCGCCCAACTGACGATGCCGCCGCCCATGATCATCATGATCAGCAGGCTGCTTGCCTGGTTGGTATGGCGGCCCAGGCCGCTGATGGCCAGGGTAAAGATGCAGGGCCACATCGTGCTGCAGAACAGCCCGACACTGATGAAGGCGATCACACTGGTCATGCCGGTGGTGAACATGCCGACCAGCTGCGCCGCAATGCCACACACGGCAAAGTACAGCAGCATGCGCGACGGATTGCCCCTGCTGGCCAGGGTGGCAATGATCATCAGGACGATCACCGGCGCGTAGTGCAGGAACTGTGCGGAGTTGTGGCCAGAGATCGCGTTGACGGCAAGGTAGATGGCGAACGCGACGAACGGCAACACCAGCATCAACAGCTTCCGGGTGCCTGCGCGCACATCGAACGCGCCTGCGGCACCACCCCAGCGGCCGATCATCAGGCTGGCCCAGTACAACGACACGAACGGGGCGATCACCGAGGTTTCCAGCCCCAGTCCACCCTTGCTCAAGGGCTGCTCAAGGTAGGCTGGAAGATTGTCGATGGTCGATACCTCCACGCCGACGTAAAGGAAGATCGCGATCATGCCCATGACCAGCTGCGGGTAAGCGAGCGCAGATCTGCGGTCTGTCTGGTGATCTGCCCCGGTTGCACCTGCGGGGACCGTCGCGGACAGCTCGACATGATTGGGCACGCTCGAGAGCCGCAGCAGCACGGCTACCAGTACGAAGGCGGCGCCCAGCACCAGGTATGGGATCTTTACGCTCTCGATGCTCGCCTCTGTGTTGCCCGCTGACACGCTGCCAAAGATGGCAATGCTCACCAGCAGTGGGCCTACCGTCGCGCCCAGGTTGTTGACACCGCCGGCCATGGTCAGGCGCTGCGATCCAGTGGCCGGATCACCCATGATCACCGCCAGCGTATTGGCTGCGATCTGCTGGAGCGAGAAGCCCAGGCCAACGATGAACAGGCCGGACAGCATCAGTGCAAACGAGCCGGTGTTGGCCGCGGGATAGAAGAGCAGGGCACCCAGTGCCGAGACCAGCAGGCCAAGGCAGATGCCGTTGCGGTAGCCCACCCTGTGCAGCAGGTCGCTGCCGATGGCGCGGGAGACGGCGATGTAGATCAGCGAACCAGCGGTGTAGGCAACGTAGAAGGCCATCGCCACGTACATGCTCTGCGCCTGGCTGAGATGGAACGCCTTCTTGAACACCGGGATGAGGATGCCGTTGCTTGCGGCAACGAAGCCCCAGAAGAAGAAGACGGTGATGAGTACACCGAACTGCGACCAGCGGGTTGTGTGTTTCATGATTCTCGTGTCATCGCGGGCAGGGCGACGCCCCGTGCGTTGTCGCACAGGGCGGGACGTGGTGATTGCGCACGGAGGGCCGGCGAAACCGGCCCTCCTTCAAGGCTGCGTTGCTCAGAACTGGTAACGCAGGCGCAGGCCGTAGCTGCGCGGATCGTTCAGGAAGCGGACGTTGATGCCGGAACCCACCAGCGCCTTCTGCGAGACGTCGTTGCCCAGCAGATTGTTGCCCCAGGCTTCCACCCGCCAGTTGCCGCTCAGTGAGGTGAAGCCAATGCCCGCGTTCAAGGTGGTCTCGCCCTTCTGGCGGTCAGGGAAGCCGGCCGCAGCGGCACTTTCGGTACGGTCATGGACCAGCTCACCAGTGGCCGGATCCTGTCGGATGAACTCTACGTCCCGGTTGTTGTACTGGGTGAGATAGAAGGCCGAGCGGTACGAGGCCAGCAACTGCCAGTCGAAGGTGCCAAAGCGCAGCTCGGTCGTATGCTGCAGGCGCACGTTGAAGGTGAGCTTCGAGGCCAGCGGCAGTTCATTGCCGGACAGGTCGATCAACGAAGTGGCGCCACCGGCGTCGTAGTTCTGGCTGCGGACATCGGCGACGGTGCCGCGCTTGATCTCACTGTCCATCCAGAGTGCATTGATGTTGACCATGAAGTTGTGCGGGAGTCGCAAGGTGCTTTCCGCCTCCAGGCCGTACACAGCGGACTTGCCGACGTTGCGGTTGACCAGCGCATAGCCGGTGGCTTCACCGGTGGTCGGGTTGGTGGCGATCACCGCCAGGTCCTGGAACACCTGGTCGCTGTAGTCGTAATAGAACCCGCTGACGTTGAAGGTCGAGGTGCGACCCAGCATCTGGAAGGAGTTCTTGCTGCCGATTTCGTAGGCAATGATCGATTCGGGCTTGAAGGTCTCGGGAATCTCCTTCGGATCAAACGTGTCGTTGAAGCCGCCCGCCTTGTGGCCGGTCGACACCAGGCCGTACAGCAGGCTGTCGTCGCTCACGTCGTACTCGAAACCCGCGCGCCAGTCGGTAAAGCTGAACTTGCTCTTGCCGAACTGCTGGGCCGGAATCGCGCTGACCTGGGCCCAGCTCTGGTACGGGCAATCGACGGTATCGCCACCGATGTCGGGACGGTCCACGCAGCCGAATGGGCCGCCATCGGGCACCGCGCCGATCTGCTGCAGCAAGGTGTCGTTGCGACCGTGTCGCAGCACGCCCTGCAGCAGGAAGCGGGCCATCTCCGCCTGCGAGGTGATGTTGCTGACATCAAAGTTCGGACGGCTCATGAACGCGGGCTCGAAGCCGGGCGTGCCGAGGCGCGTGGCAAAGTCCCCGCCCTGGCCAGGCAGGCCCAGCGACCAGTTGCCGCCGATGCCGTAACGCGACTTCTTCTCCTCGGAGTAGCGCAGGCCGCCCTTCAGGCGCAGGCGATCGTTGACGTCGAACGTGCCATCGGCGAAAACGGCGGAAGACTTGCCATTGACCTTCGGCATGGTGAATTCAGTGCCCGAATACCAGCGCCCTTTGTCCACCAGCGAAAGGTAGCCAACCCGCTGGTCCTCGTTGAAGTGGAACAGGCCGGTGGTCCAGCGCAGCCGCTCGTCCTGGTCGGAGGTGAACCGCAGCTCATGCACCTGCGACTCCGACTCGGTCAGCCAATACTGCGTGGAGTAGTTGTCATAGTCGATGCCACCCGGGTTGCTGGGCGATACCGGATCGATGTTGCGGTTCGGCCAGAGGATGCCCTCACTCTGCGCGTTGGTCTGGCGGTAGTCCACGTTGCGGTAGCTGCCGTTGTATTCCACCGCTACCTTGCCGAAGTCGTAGGAGATGCTGGTCTGCGCCCCCCAGTTGGTGCTGTCGAGCTTGCCCTGCGCGCCGCGGTAGATGATCTTCCGCAGGTCGACATCGTCCGGCAGGTAGCCGGCCCTGGCGGCGGTGTAGACGTTGGCGCCGGGATAGCCCGTGCCGCCTTCCTTGCCGATGTCGGCCATGGCGAAGATCGACAGCTTGTCATCCGGCTGGTAGAGGAACGACAGTCGAGCGCCCCGGTCGTCCTGCACGCCAGCCGGTTCCAGGTCCTGCGCGCGCCCCGCATTCTTGAACGGAGAGTCCTTCTCCACCTTGTAGCCGGCCACGCGGAAGGCCGCGCCACCGCCGATCGGCAGGTTCAGTGCGAACTCGCCACCCCGGTGGTCACGATTACCGACTTCGGCCTGCACATATCCACCGAAGGCTTCCAGGTCGGGGCGCTTGGTGATGATGTTCAGCGTGCCGGCCAGCGCATTGCGGCCGCGCAGCGTGCCCTGCGGGCCCTTGTTGATTTCCACCCGCTCGACATCGTAGAACATGCCGCCCAGACCGCGCGGTCGTGCAATGTAGGCCCCGTTGATGTGAGGCGCGGCGCCCGGATCACCCAGTTCGGTGTTGTTCGAAGAGCCCACGCCGCGGATGAAGATCTCCAGGTTGCCTTCCTGGTTGGCCATGCTCATGCCCGGCACCAGGGCCTGGATGTTGCGCAGCTCATTGTTGATGCCCAGCGCACGCGTATCGTCCGCGGAAATTGCCTGGGCGGTACCTGCATATTTCTGCAGGTCCTGTTCCCGGCGTTCGACAGTGACGATGACGGCGTCCAGCGTTGAGGCCTCCCGTGCCTCGCTGGTGGCGGTCGAGCTGCTTTCCTTGGCTGATTGCGCTGCGACGGGCAGCGCTGCAGTGGCGGTGACGATGGTGGCAAGTACTGCCTGTGCGAGTGTGCTCTTCCTGAAATGGCCGGTCATAGGGTCCCTCTCTCCCCATAAGTGATGTCTGGACGTTCCCGCGCCACGCGCCGGACGTGGGCTCTTGTAAGCGCGACCTGACAACGCTGTCAATCAGAATGAATGATGGATGACCAGAAGCCCGGGAAATCAGACAGTTGAGCGATCAGCAGTGCTGCTTGGCACGCCGCATTTGCTGCAATGCGAAACAAAATCGGGCGGCCTTGCCCCTTTCCTGCGACTGCAACGGCCGGATCGGAACCATCAGAAAGCGGGTCCGCAGGAAGGGCCATCGGCTTCGCGTATCCGCTGGCGGACTACGGGGCCATGCAGGGGGCGTGGTGCTGATGCTGTCATGTGGCCGGGCATGACTTCAGGCACTCGGTCGTGACTACAGCTGTAGGCAATGTGGACAGGCATTCACCGGAAGAGATGCCCATGAAAACTGCACGATGGTTGTCCGGCTTCGCGGCCTTGATGCTGGCCCTCCCTGCACTGGCCAGCACGACCACCACGGCCGACGCCGTCGCGACGATCGAACGCAACGCCCGTGCCGCGCATTCCGACGCGGTGCTTGTCTGGAAGGATGGAAAAGCACTGCTGGAGCCACAGCCAGAGACTGGCGAGGAGCCGGTTCACCTCATGTCTGCCACCAAGTCGGTGGTGGCGCTGGCCATCATGCTGCTGCTGGACGACGGAAAACTGGCCTCGGTCGACGAGCCGGTAAGCAACATCTTCGCGGAGTGGAAGCAGGGGCGGAAAAGGGACATCACGGTACGCATGCTGCTGGACCATACCTCAGGCCTGCAGAACGTGGCCAACGCGGGGGAAGAGCTGGAAGCTGCGCCGGACCTGGTCAAGCTCGCACTGGCGGCAGAGCTGAGCAGCGATCCAGGTACCACGTTCTCCTACAACAACAAGGCTACCAATCTGCTGCCCGGCATTGTCGAGCGTCTGGCAGGGGAACCGATGGATGCCTACCTTGAGAAGCGCCTGTTCAAACCGCTGGGCATTGCCCGATATACCTGGTTGAAGGACGGTGCGGGCACCCCCTTGGGCATGGCCGGATTGTCGCTGAGTGCCCGCGATCTGGCGAAGATCGGGCAGCTGCTGCTTGATGGCGGCGTGACCCCGGCGGGTACGCGCGTGCTGAGCGAGCGGTCGGTGGCGCTGCTGACTGGAGCAAGTGCCCGCTCCCCGGATGTTGGTCTTCTGTGGTGGCGCATTCCAGCATGGGAGCGTTATGAGCTGAAAGGCCAGATGGCCGGCTTCCTGGCGCAGCATGGGGTCAGCGCTCCGGTCCAGCAGGCATTGCTGGCCACCGGGGGCAGGGTATTCGACAGCAAGAGTGCATTGATTGCGTACGTGGCCGAGCGACTTGGGGCGGACTGGCCGCAGCACTATGTCAGCGAGATCACCGGTCGTGGACTCAAGCTGTCCGACATGTTCGACATCCAACGCGGCCCCACCGTTGCCTACGCCGCCAACGGTTACCTGGGCCAGCACCTGGTCATCGTTCCGCAGCAGCGCGTGGTTGCCGTGCGCCTCATCCACCGACGCGACAGCCATCGCGCGCCACTGGATGACTACGCGACATTCCCGGCGGATGTACTCAAGCTGGCCCAGGCGCTTCAGTGAACGGAGGAGCCGGGCCTGCGCCCGGATCCTCGTCCACTGCTTCATGCTGCTGGCCGGAGTGGCAGGGCCTGGCAGGGCGCGCCACTACTTCGGCATCAGCACGGTATCGACAACGTGGATGACGCCGTTGGATTGGTTGACGTCGGCGATGCTGATGCCTGCTTTGCCACCCTTGGCGTCGATCACCCACAGCTTGCCGTCGTGGAGCGCCACGGTAAGCGGCTCGCCTTGCACTGTCTTCAGCGTGGCTTTTCCACCGTGCTTCCTGGCATCGGCCAGGAGCTGGGCGGAACTGAACCGTCCTGGGACCACGTGGTAGGTGAGGATCCGGGTGAGCTGCGCCTTGTTTTCAGGCTTCACCAGTGTATCGACCGTGCCTGCTGGAAGCTTGTTGAAGGCGGCATTGGTGGGCGCAAAGACGGTAAAGGGACCGGCGCCATTGAGGGTCTCGACCAGGCCTGCGGCCTTGACCGCTGCCACCAGCGTGGTGTGATCCCTGGAGTTCACGGCGTTTTCAACGATGGTCCTGGTCGGGTACATCTCGGCCCCGCCAACCATTACCGGATCTGCGGCGAAGCTGGCGGAAGCGGCTGAGACGAATACGGCGAAGCTGACTGCGGCGGCGATGCGCTGAAGAGCGTTCACGGTGTGTTCCTCGATAGGATGCCCGCACAGCGCGGGCATCCTACATACGGCTGGCGGGAGCGCCTGGATGCACCGAATGCAGGCCGGGTCAGTCAGGGGAAGGGCCTTGATGCGTGTCGAAATTCTCCCGGCAGCGGCGGAATTCCTCGGCGTGTCCCACGACCCAGGTCCACATCGGGATCATAAGAACCAGCAGCTCCCTGCCCAGCGGAGTGATGGTGTACTCCACGCGCGGCGGAACCTCACGGTAATCCTGCCTGTTGATCAGTCCGTCCCTTTCAAGCTGACGCAGGGTGCGCGTCAGCATGCGCTGCGTGATTCCTTTCATCCGACGTGCCACATCGGCGTGACGCAGTGTTCCGTAGACCCCCAGGGCGTGAATGATGCCCAGCGACCAGCGGCTGCCGGCATGCGCGAGCACCTCGCGGCGCAGACCGTCGTCGTCCGCGCTCATGCCGTCGCATATCGATTGTGAATGTCGCAGAAGCTCATCGGTGCTCATGAACGGTGCGGTCGGTATCATCGGTGTGCCTTCTTACGTGGCAACGAGGGAGGGGCGCAGAATCGCCGCCATCGTACACACTGATGGTGGTTTCAATGTCTCCCCCGATTGTTTCCCGCTCAATCCTGGTCCTGGGTGCCGGCGAACTCGGAATGCCCGTCATCCGCAACCTGGCCCAGCTCGCGGTTGTGCATGACGCAACCATCAGCGTGATGCTGAGGCCTGCGTCGATTGAATCCACACTACCGGACAAGCGTACGGTCATTGACCAGATCCGCTCGCTGGGAGTGGCCCTCGTTCCTGGCGACCTGGTCACTGCCACGGTCGATGAGCTGGCTGATCTATTTTCCGGTTATGACACGGTCATCGGCTGCACCGGCTACGCCGCTGGCCGCGACACTCCCATGAAGGTAGCGCGCGCCGCCGTGAAGTCGGGCATTACCAGGTACTTCCCTTGGCAATTCGGGGTCGACTTTGACGCCATCGGACGCGGCGGGCCACAGGATCTTTTCGATGCCCAGCTGGATGTACGCGACTACCTCCGCTCACAGGCCGAAATGGACTGGGTGGTCATTTCCACCGGCATGTTCACCAGCTACCTCTTCGAGCCGGAGTTTGGCGTCATCGATCTTCCCGGCAGAAAGGTCAATGCACTTGGCACAGCCTCCAATGCGGTTACGCTGACCACGCCGGAGGACATCGGTGCAATGACTGCACAGATCGTCTTCCACTCGCCCCCCCTTCGAAACGAGATCGTCTATCTTGCGGGAGACACACTCCGTTATGAGGAGCTGCCCGCAATCCTTGAGGAACACTTCGGTGTTCCGTTCAAGCTGAACGTGTGGAGCGTTCCCCAGCTGATGGAGGAGCTTGCCGGTGACCCATCAAACATGATCAGGAAGTACCGTGCCGCCTTCGCCCAAGGCAGGGGCGTCTCCTGGAGCCTGGATGGGACGTTCAATGCAAGCATTGGCGCGAAACTGGAGGGTGTCGACGACTGGCTGAAAGCCCACTTCGAGACTTGATGAGCCGTTGAGCGGCAATCGCGTGGACGAAAACGGATTCTCCTACAGACTCCAATCGACCCGCAGGCCGGCGATCAGCGCATTCGGCAGGTCCCGCTGGCGTGCGGGTTCATTGAACTGGTCGGGATGCACGACGTAGTGCAGGTTCGGCGCGACCCGAAGCTGTGGGGTGAGCTGGATGCCATAGCTCAGCTCCATCATCACCTGGCTTCCGTGCGGGGTGCCGCTGCCACCCGCCGCGGCACGGGCAAGGCGCAGGTTTTCCAGTGCGATGCTGCTGTACTTCTGCTGGGTCACGACGAAGGCGATGCTGTCCTGCGGCCGGCTGGCGAACGTGCCTTTCTGCACAAGCCCGGCCTGCAGGAAGTGATCCTCGATCAACTGGCCGGAGGTACCCTTGAGCGCGGCACCGAAAAGGGTCAGGCCGCGACCATTGCCATCGCCGGTAAGCTGCTGCTCGAAGCGCGCGAACGCACCGGAGCGACCGTGGCGTGTCACGTACTCCTGGCCACTGAGCAGCGCGGGAATGCCGTTGGCATCGCGCAGCGGGTCGCAATAGGTCGAGTTGTCCTGCCAGCCACCCAGTTCATAGCGGGCCTTCAAGCGCGCCGATGCCGGGCTGCGCCAGCCGATCGTGTACGGCACGATCCACCCGGTGGCCTGGTTCGTACTCCATTTCAGGCCGTGCTGGCCGTCCTCGGCCTGGCTCGGGTCGACCTGGTACGCGCCCACGCGAACGTAGACATCCGGCGTCACCCAGACCGTGGCATCGGCCATCCAGCTCGATACCGGCCACCAGGTGAAACTGCTGGTGCGGAACACGTAGGTCGGGTTGCCGCAGGCCGAGTTGCCCTGGAAGTACTGGCACAGCTCCGAGCCGAGGTGGTGGATGTTGGCGACGCTGCGCCCGGCTTCCAGCACCAGTCGGTCGTTCAGCAGTTTCTGCTCGAGCGTCAGATTGGCCAGGCGCGTGCCCTGGCCGCCGTAGATTTCCTGCACCGAGGTGCTGTTGCCCGTGCTGCTGTTGGCGAGATTGGTGCCGTGGCGGTTGATGCCGTACGCCTTGACCGTCGCACCCCTCCAGCCAAACGCAGCGTCCAGGTCCACGTCGGCACCGAACATCAGCTGGCCGGCATACGCCGTACCGCTGCGCTTGCCGCCGTCGAGCGTGGCGGCGGCTTCGCCGGTGTAGGCAAGCTTGGGGATGAGGACATCGCTCGCGTCGGCGGCTGCGGCCAGCGACGGCAGGACCAGCAGGATCGCTGTCGGCAGCAGGCGGCGGGAAGGGGAGGTCATGGGCGGGGCTCCGTGTGCAGGGCGTAGGTCGTTGAGCCCCTACGCGCGCAGGGACCGCGAAAGGACCGTGAGGGCAGGGGGATCAGGCCGCGGCCGTCACCGGCTTCTTGAGGATGCGCAGCGCGACTGCGGTGACGGCCACGCCAGCCAGCAATGCCAGCAGGTAGATGCCGAGATGAGTGACCGCATTCGGGATCGGCAGCACGAACACACCACCGTGCGGCACCTTCAGCTCGACGCCAGCAGCCATCGAGATCGCACCCGCCACCGCAGAACCCAGAATGAGTGCCGGAATGGTGCGCAGCGGATCACGTGCGGCGTAGGGGATCGCGCCTTCGGTCACGAAACTGAGGCCAAGCACGCCGGCGGCACCGGCCGTGCCGCGCTCCTCGGCGGTGAAGCGGTTGCTGAACAGCCATGTCGCCAGTGCAATACCCAGCGGCGGCGTCATGCCGCCGATCATCGTCGCCGCCATCGGCGTGTAGACCTGGCTGGAAATCAATGCAGTAGAGAACGCGTAGGACGCCTTGTTGACCGGCCCGCCCATGTCCACCGCCATCATTCCGCCCAGCAGCAGGCCAAGCAGGATCGCGCTGCCGCCCTGCATGCCGCGCAGCCAGTCGGTCAGCCACGCCAGCAGCCCGGCGACCGGCGTGCCGATCACGTACATCATCAACAGGCCGACCAGCAGCGTGCCCAGCACCGGCAGGATCAGCACCGGCTTGAGGCCTTCCAGGCTGCGCGGCAGGCGCAGCGCACGGTTGATCCAGTGCACGCCATAACCGGCAATGAAGCCAGCCAGGATGCCGCCGATGAAGCCAGCATCCATGTTCACTGCTACCAGTCCGCCGATCATGCCGGGCGCAATGCCGGGCCGGTCGGCGATGGAATAGGCGATGTAACCGGCGAGCGCCGGCACCATCAACATGAAGCCGGACTTGGCGCCGATCTGGTACAGCGACCACGCCAGCGTGCCCTTGTGCGCGTCATCGAAGGCATAGATGCCGCCGAGTGCGAACGCCAGTGCGATCAGCAGGCCACCGGCAGTGACGAACGGCAGCATGAACGACACGCCGGTCATCAGATGCTTGTAGGGGCCGGTGGCCCTGGTTTTTTCGGCCGTGCGGCCCGGAGTCGCGGTACCGGCCTGCACGCCGGCCTCGGCCAGCGCCTTGCGGATCAGGTTCTGGCCATCGTTGATCGCCGGCTTGGTGCCACTCTTGAACAGGCGCTTGCCGGCGAAGCGCGACAGATCGACTTCGCGGTCTGCGGCGATCAGGACGAGGTCGGAGGCAGCGATTTCCTCGTCACTCAACGCGTCCTGCGCGCCGACCGAGCCCTGGGTTTCGACCCGGATTGCATGGCCCAGCGCCTTGGCGGCCTGTTGCAGGCCCTCCGCCGCCATGAAGGTGTGGGCGATGCCGGTGGGGCAGGAGGTGACGGCGACGATGCGCTTGCCCGCATGCGTGCCGGCGTTGCCCGACACCGCGGCCGCGAGCGGTGCGAGCGCCGCAACCGGGTCGTCCAGTACCTCGCCCAGGCTGGCATGCACGATCCCGGCATTGGCGAAGCGCGCGATGTCCGCCTCCCCATCACCCACCAGCAGCAACTGCGTCGCGGCGGCGGCGTCCGAGGCAGACAGTGCGCCGGTCACGCCCTGGTCGCTGCGGATCTCGATCATCAGCTCGAGCCCGCGCTGGCGGGCGGCGCGGCGCAGCGCTTCGGCGGCAAGAACCGCCTCGATGCTGCGTTCGCCGGCGGCGATGACTACGGTGAAAGCGTGCATGGAAACTCCTGGAATTCTTCGGGCTCGTGCTTGCCGAAAGCGCTGCGGTCAACCCGAAGCCAACCGCCGTGCTCCCGGCCGGGGGTCAATCCAACCGCTCGATCAGTACATCGCCGGTCCAACCGCGTACCTGCGCCGGGTCCAGCCGTCGTGCGTCACCGCTTTGCAGCCGGCTCATCGAGAACGAGGTCGCCAGCCGCGCGCAGCCGTCCAGATCGATGGACGGCTCCAGCAGGGCGGCAGCGATGCCGGCCACCATCGCGTCGCCCGCACCGACCGTGCTGCCCTGGGCCAGTCGCGGCGGTCGTGCGACCAGCGCGCCGCTGCGATCAATGAACAGCGCGCCGTCGGTGCCCATCGAGATCGCTACGAGCGCAACGCCACGTTCGACCAAGGCCTGGCCAGCGACGCGCAGGGCGCTGCGGTCCGGCAGCGGGGTGCCGGTCCAGGCCTCCAGCTCCTGGCGGTTGGGCTTGACCGCGTAGGGCAGTGCACCGGCGGTGTCACTCAATGCAGCCACAAGTGCGTCGCCGCTGGTGTCCAGCAACACGCGCGCACCGGCGGCGACGACCTGCGCCTGCAGTCGCGCCCATGCATCGGACGGCAGTCCAGACGGCAGGCTGCCGGACAGCACCACCGGAAGGCCCGGCAGCAGCAAGGCGCCAAGCCTGCGCGACACTGCGTCCAGAGCGGTATCGTCGAGGGCCAGGCCGGGCAGGTTGATGTCGGTGGTTTCGCCGTTGTCCTCGTCAACCAGCTTGATGTTGGTGCGGGTGCTGCCGGGGATACGCAGGCAACCATCCACGATGCCGCGCGTGGAGAAGAGCGCGCCGAACACACCGTCGTTGCCGCCACCGAGCACGCCCAGCGCGGTGGTCGGCACGCCCCAGTCGGCCAGGCAGGCGGCCACGTTGATGCCCTTGCCACCCGCATCGTCGCGGCTGCTGCGGGCGCGGTGCACATGGCCCGGCCGCAGGCTGGCCAGCCGCACGGTCTGGTCGATCGCCGGGTTCAAGGTAACGGTGACGGCGCGGGCGTTCATGCGCGGGCTCCATCAAGGGCGCGCACCTGCTCGGCGGTTTCGCAGTCCAGCGCCGTCGCAGCCAGCGTTTGCAGATCGGCCAGCGCGCTGCCACGCAGGCGTGCCTTCACGGACGGGATGTCGTTCGGGGTCATCGACAGTTCGTCCACGCCCAGCCCTGCCAGCAGCATCGCGCCGAACGGATCGCCGGCCAGGCCGCCGCAGACACCCACCCAGCGCCCCTGCGTGCGTGCGCCGTCCACCGTGGTGCGGATCGCGCGCAGCACGGCCGGGTGCAGGCTGTCGGCCTCTGCGGCCAGCTCCGGGTTCTGGCGATCGATCGCCAGCACGTACTGGGTCAGGTCGTTGGTGCCGATCGAGAAGAAGTCGGCGTGGCGCGCCAGCACATCGCTCTGGGCGGCCGCGGCCGGTACTTCGATCATGATGCCGATCGGCACGTCGGGTGCCTCGAGTTCGGCGCGCAGGCGCTCGCAGATGGCACGCAGTGCGACCAGTTCAGGCACCGAGGTGATCATCGGGAACATGATGGACAGGCGTGCACCGTCCTTGGCTGCGCGGTACAGCGCACGCAGCTGCGGCTCAAGCAGATCCGGGCGGCGCAGCAGCAGGCGCGCGCCGCGCACGCCGAGGAACGGGTTCTCCTCGTGCGGCAGCTCCAGGTGGGCGACCTGCTTGTCGCCACCGATATCGAGCGCACGCACGATCAACGGACGGCCTTCCAGCGCTTTGGCCATCGCCATGTAGGTTGCGTACTGCTCCTCCTCGCTGGGCGTGCTGCCGCGTTCGAGGAACAGGAATTCGGTGCGCATCAGGCCGACACCTTCCGCGCCCTGTTCCAGCGCCAATGGCACCTGCTCAGGCAGGTTCACGTTGGCGCCGATGTCGATGCGATGGCCGTCGGTGGTCTGCGCCGGCTGCGCGCGTTGTGCGGCTTCGCGCGCGCGGATCTGCTGCTGCTCGGCGATCCAGGCGCGTGCCGAAGCAAGATCGGCCTCGGAAGGGGACAGGTAGAGCCGCCCGCTGCTGCCGTCGATGATCGCTTCGCGGCCGGCCTTGATCGCCAGCAGTTCGGCGCCACCGGCAACCAGCGCCGGCAGGCCGAGGGTGCGCGAGAGGATGGCGGTGTGCGAGGTCGGCCCGCCCTGCGCGGTGGCCAGGCCAATCACGCGGGCAGTGTCGAGGTTGGCCGTGTCGGACGGCGACAGGTCGGCCGCGAGCAGGATGCACGGGTGCGCGGGCAGGTCGGCCAGGCCGCCACCGGCGGCCGACGGATCAAGCTGCGCCAGCACTCGGCGGCCAACGTCACGCAGGTCGGCGGCGCGCCCGGCCAGCACCGGGTTGCCCAGCGCGGCCAGGCCCGAGGCGATGTGTTCGATGGCCTGGTACCAGGACCATGCGACGCCATGGCCTTCGACCATCAGCTGGCAGGTACGGGTAATCAGGTCGGTGTCGTCCAACAGCGCGGCATGGGCCTTGAAGATGGCTGCGTCCGAGGCGCCAAGCCGGCGCTGGGTGTCATCCTGCAGCGCGGCCAACTGCTGGCGGGTACGTGCGAGCGCGTCCTGCAGACGCGCCCCGCCTTCGCCGAGCGGGGCCGGGCGGTCGGCGACCTCGGCCTGCGTGTTGGCCAATACATGCACCGGGCCGATTGCCAGCCCAGGGCTGGCACCGATGCCGACGATGGCAGCCTGTGCCTCGGGCGGATTCCAGCCTGCCACCGGCGTGGCCTTGCGTTGTGCTGCGCGCTCGGCGTCGGCCTTTTCCTGTGCCACCAGGTCCTCCATGACCCTGCGCAGCGCGGTCAGCAGGGCGGGGGCATCCGCCCCCTCGGCAGACACGCTGATGGCATCGCCATGACGCAGGCCAAGTTGCAGCAGCGCGACCAGACTTTTGGCGTCCGCTGCCTGGTCGCCGGCACGCACCTGGGCGCGGGCCGTGAAACCCCGCGCCGTCTCGGCCCAGCGCGTGGCCGGGCGCGCGTGCAGTCCACTGGGGTAAGCGATGGTCCAGTCGAAACGCTCGGCCAGGTCCGCCACCGGCACGTGGGCTGCCGTGACCGCGACATCACTGGCCAGCGCATTGACGATGTCGCTCGCATCGGGGGTGCTGAACAACCGCTGCAGCGCGGCCTCGTCCTGGATCAGGCGGGTCAGCCTGCGCAGCAGGGTGATGTGGGTATCGGACTGGGCAGCGATGCCAACCACCAGGCGGGTGGCCTGGCCGGGGTTCCATTCCACGCCTTCCGGCAACTGCAGCACCGCGATGCCGTCGCGGCGCACCAGGTGGCGGTCCTCGCCGAGCCCATGCGGGATCGCCACACCATGGCCGAGGAAGGTGTTCGCCAGCGCTTCGCGGCGTCCCATGCTGGCCTCGTAGCCCGGCGCCACGCAGCCGGCGGCGACCAGCATCTGGGCTACCTGGGCGATGGCATCGGTCTTGTCCTGTGCCCGCGCGTCCAGGCGGATCAGTTCCCGGCTGACGGGGGAGGGGGAGGTCAGGGGCGACAAAGCGGGCTCCGGGAAGGGGTGGCTGGGACGTATTGGGAACGTTCCCACTCCGCATTTCAATGTGCAGTGCACAAAAAGCCAATAGTCCTTTGGCGTTAGGATTGTCCTGGACAGCCATTCGGCCATGAACAGCTCACGTTTCCGGGAACGTTTCCAATGAGCATCAGCATCAACGACGTCGCACGCGTGGCGGGAGTCTCCAAATCCACCGTGTCACGGGTGCTCGGGGGCGGTCCGGTCAGCGAGGACGTGCGCCGCAGGGTCGAGCTGGCGATCCGCCAGACCGGCTATCGACCCAACCTGCAGGCAAGACGGCTGCGCTCCCGACACACCGGCATCATCGGCTTGATCGTGGCAGATATCCGAAACCCGTTCTTCACTGCGCTGATCCGCGCGGTGGAGGAGGTGGCCTATCGCGAAGGATTGCGCGTGACCCTCTGCAACACCGATGAGGACCCGGAGCGGGAGGCGCTGTATCTGCAATTGATGCACGAAGAGCGCATCAGCGGCCTGATCTTCGCGCCGACCCGGACCACGGTGGGGCGACTTGAGCGGCTCACGCTGGACTATCCGACGGTGCTGGTCGATCGTGCCGCACCCGGTGGCTCGATCGACAGCGTCGTCCTCGACAACACAGCGGCGATGGCGGGGCTGGTCGAACACCTGGTCGAGCGCGGCTATCGCCGTATCGGCGGATTGTTCGGCAGCACCAGCACCACTGCGGCCGAGCGACGCGACGGCTATCTTGCTGCGATGCGCACGCATGGGTTGGAGCCGGACTACCGGGAGGTTGAACCCACGGCCGAAGCCGCCATCGCGACAGTCGAGCAGTGGCTGGCCGCGCCATCGCGCCCCGAAGCACTGGTCACCAGCAACAGCCTGCTGTTGATGGGGGCATTGAAAGCCGCCCGCGGCGCAGGGCTGGCGATTCCAGGCGCGTTGGCACTGGCCGGCTTCGACAACGAACGCTGGACCGAGCTGGTCGTGCCGGGCATCACCGTGCTTGAGCAACCGGTTGAGGAGATGGGGCGGGCCGCGATGTCGATGCTGCTTGAACGCCTGCGCACGCCGGAGCTGCCGGTGCGCCGACTTGTGATGACGGGCCGGTGCGTGGTCAGAGGGTCGACGGCTGCGCGATAGCTCGACGCCCGATTGCGGCGACCCTGGGAGCGCCGTCCGGGTGTTGGCGGGCCAGCCGTTGTCTGTTACAAGCCATCTGTACACGCAGACACGATGGATGATCGCCTTGTCAGAGCCTTATTCAGCGCTGCTCCGCCTGCAGTTGGGCCACGAGGATCTCTCCAGATGGCTGGCGGCACCCGTGCCCTCAGCATCCCGATGGTCCGACTGGCGATGCATCGCCGGGCAGTGGCACCTGGGCAACGGCGAATACCTGGCCTCTTCAAGCGACGAGGCGTTGGATCACCTGCTCGCGGACTGCCAGGCGCTGCTGGCTCGCTACCCCGACAATCGCGCCGCATTGAAAGCCTTCCTGGCATCTGCACAGGCTGAAAATATCCGGGTTGCCGCCTATGACCGCAGCAGCACGCATTTTGTTGCAGGATCGCTGACATATTCGGAAAGCCTCTACGATCTCATCGCGTTTCTCGCTGTGGCACGAGGCGCCGCCGACTTCCTGAAGGCGGGCGACCGGGGCGTGGCACTGATCCACGACTACCTATGGGCCGAGGAAGGTGAGCGGGAGACCGTTGCCGCGATTGCGCTGGTCGGCCAGGGGGACTCCGGCTTCCTGCCTTCCACGGACCTGGATACCGCGACCGCGCCCTTCGAGACATTGGTGGAGGCCATGCTGGAAGCCCAGGACGACCCGGAGTTTCATCCGCGCAACCAGCTCGATCGACTTTGACCAACGCCGCGTGGAACCCACAGAGACGACCGCCAAGGGCCCCGACATGAAAGGACATCACGCCCCCCACGTGCGCCGCCGCATGCGTCGGCTCTTCGCATTTGGCCTCTGCGCCCTGGCTGGACACGCCTTCGCCGGAACAACGCAACCGGCACGCACCTGGCTTGTCAGTGGAGCCGAACTCATCACCCTGCTGCAGGGCAAAGGCGCTGATGGGTTCTGCGACGGCGAGCAGTGCCGGAACCTGTCCAGCGCTCGCGCCAGCGCCTATATCCAAGGCGTTGCCGATGCCAGCCGCGGGCAGTGGTGTGGCCAAGGCCGGATTCTTCCGCACGAGCTGGTTGACCGGGTCGCATCACATCTTCGACAGCTGCCTCAGGGGAGACTGCAGCAGGATGCTGCACCCTTGGTCGTCGATGGGCTGAGGGCGGCCTTTCCCTGTGATTGAGGGGCATGACCCAGCAATGCCCAAGGTGTGTCGGCCTCCTCCGCGGAGAGGTCGGCGCCCTTCGTGGAGCCCTCTCTGTTCCGCCTGAAGCTGGAGTCGAAATAGTGAAGACACGCACACGATTGGCGAGCAAGGAAGATCTTGAACAGGTCGCGATGCTGTTCGACAAGTATCGCCAGTTCTACGCGCAGCCGGCAGACCTGCCATTGGCAAGGCAGTTCATGCATGCACGCCTGTCAGAAGGCGATTCGCTTGTACTGGTGGCAGAGGCAGATGGGGACGGCCTTGTCGGGTTCACCCAGCTGTACCCGCTGTTCGACTCCATCAGCGCACGCCCAAGTTTCGTACTCTATGATCTTTACGTCGATAGACCAGCACGTCGCACTGGTGTTGCCCGCACCCTCATGATCAACGCCGTTGAAGAGTCACGAAGACGCGGCGCAGCGCGCATCGAGCTGCAGACGGCGAAGGACAACGCGGCTGCGCAGGCGCTCTACGAAGGTCTCGGATGGCAGCGCGATGATGATTTCTTCATCTTCGCCATTCATCCTTGATGGCCGTATCCGCCGCGCTTTGGATCGCCGAAGGACTCAGGCGACCATAGCAGAGGCAGCACGCCCTTCGAAGGCGTGCCGTGCTGGGTAGCGGGGATCAGTGAGTGATGGGGGGGTGCGCCGTCGTCTCCCATCACACGCTGCACGGCCTCCCGCAATCGCTCGATATGGAAAGGCTTGGCGACGAAGGTGGCGCGCCGATGGCGCAGCGGCACCAGCTGGTCGTACACCGCAGAAACGAATAGATAGGGGATGCCGAGTTCAGCCAGGCGATCGGCGACGGGGAAAACCACACCGTCACGAAGCTCCACATCCAGAACGGCACCGTCGAATCGCTGCGTATCCAGCAGCCCCAATGCATCGAACACGCTGTAGGCGTGTGTTACCTGGCCACCGCCCTCTTCAAGCGCCTGTCCCATGAGGGCAACAAGGTCCAGTTGGTCTTCCACCAGCAGCAGACTGTATCGATTCCGCTGGTTCATATCGGGTTGCATTGACACATGCCTGCGTTGCCATCGGAGCTGCAGTGTGTCCTGTGCTGCATCAACGCGACGCGTGTGGGTTGTCAGCTCGGTGTCGAAGCGACCCCGCCTGTCGATGCCGTCCACGTCGCGTGGAAGGTGCCACGGGACGTGTTGACGGCGTCTTGGCGAGCGCCATGGATACTGCCGCCGTCCCCTGCACTGGAGTGTCCGTCATGCACCGATCCCACGCCAACCCCGCTTCGCCACGTGTACTGCGTGTGGAGTGCATGCCCCTGGACTGCGGAGGCGCTGCCATCGTGGTGGAGCTGGACCGCATCCCTGAACGGGCGTGGATGAAGTCATTGAAGCGGGCACTGCAGGCCGACGATCTCTTCGAGGGCGCACAGGCCAAATTCGACGGACGTTTCGTTTACGTCGTGGGCGTCGAGGGCAGCGAGCATCGTGCGCAGCATCGGGTGGTGCAGGCGCTTGAAATGCCGCAGGCAATGGTCAGTACGTCGCGCTCACGCATTCCGGTGGCGGACGCGCGGCATGCCGGCACGGTTGACGCTCAGGTTGGCCAGTGATTTCAGATGGGCGCGCTCATGCGTAGCGCATCGAGGGTCACCAGTGGCACAGCCGGCCGCCCACTCCCGCGGGGCAATCCGTTGTATTGTGGACAGTACTCGCAGCGCCCATCAGCGAGAGGATGTTCAGGTGAACGCTTCCATGCTCCCAAGAATCGTCGGCTTCGATGTCCCGTTGCTGCATGAGCGTGTAGACGCATCCACCGACGAGGCCATCACCGCGCTGCTGGATCTGGCGCCAGGCGCCCGCTGGACAGAGATGTTCCTCATCAAGTGCAGAGCCCTGGCGTCCCAGCTCCAGCTGGCGGATGTTCGCATTGAAGGCGCCAGGATCTACTTCTACGGATCCATCAGCGATTCCCGTGGACTTGCCGACGCGGTGATGTCCATTGTCCACGTACTGAATGATGAGCTGATGCGCGAGCGGAATCACGCAGCCAGCCGCGCCTAGGCGCAGCCAAGCAGGGACCAGCACCGATCGGCAATCTCCGCTGCCCCAGGATGGCCGCGCAGGCTCGATCGCTTCGCAAGCCTGCCCTGCAGATCGTCGATCCATGCCGACCGGGTGCCGTGCGGATCTCTCACATAGATATCGCAGGCAAGCCGGATAACGGGCGCCACTTCATATCGGAAGCTCATCGCGGGCAGGGCGCCCAGGTTGAACGCGATTTTCCAGTGGGCCAGCTCGCGCTCGACGTCGACAACGTGCTTGCTTCTTCCATGGATCATGGCGTTACCCCTTTTCGAAACTCCACCGTACACGCTTGTTGCTGCGGGCCTGTTCATGACCTTTGTTCATATGGGACGCGTCCCCGTACGTTCCCGTAACGGCAACAGGCCCACAGTCAATCGGCAGCACACTTGCTGCGACGGAGAATCGAAATGAACAGCGTCCCCGAACAGAACAGGAATGACCGCTCCAACGCTTCCGCTGAAGCAGAACAGCCCGTGCAGCAGGGGCAGGTCGAGGGGGGCGAGCCCGGCGGGGAGGAGCCCGGCAAGCAAGGACAGCAACAGCAGCAGGACAACAAGGATCGCGAGAGCCCGAAGCCAGCGGATGAAAAGAAGGGCGGTCTCGGCGGCGATACCCGCCGCTGAGGAACAGGAGGAGCCGCGCGCCGCGCGGCTGCTTCCGCAGCAGACAGGCAGCGCGCATGTCCTCGCAAAGCCAGGCGATCAGCCTGATGACCAAGATCATGTACCAGTGCCGCCCGGAGAGAACGACGACGATGGCGCAATGCCGTTGCTGCGATGCGCCCAGTCCTGGCGGGATGGAGTGCGCACGGTGCCTGACCGGAAGGCTTGGCGAAACGATTCACAATCGTGGCGCAGCGTTCGGCTGGCTGGAGTCGTTCCGCAGGGTCCAGCAGGACGAAGCACACGTATTCGAATGCGCAAAGCGCGCCGATGCGGCATCTTGCTAGGCGTCGCATCCAGACCTGACATCGCGCAGGCGTATGCTCGGGTCATCCAGGAGTAACGCCATGACTTTTCCGATCTGCATCTACGATAGAACGGGCACGGGGCTCCGGCTGCCCACGGGGTGGTGGATCGACCTTCAGTCCGATCTGCCCGCGCTGGTGAACGGCGCCGCACGTATCGACCTTCCGCGCTCTTCGAAAGACGAGCATCCACGCTTGGATCCAGAGGTCCTGAGGGACCTTTTCCGGCGCATCGGGGGTTCGCAGTGGCGTTGAATCCGGTGCGTTCCCTGGGAGTGCGCTGGCTGTTCTTCCGTCTTCGCAACGGCCAATCCATCAGTCCCGCCAGGTTGATGTCCGTCTGGTCCGAGGCTGCCGAATCCAATGAGTGCGCCGTGCGCCGCGAGATCATCGACGGCGCAGGCTACGCCTATGCCCTGTACGCGCCCAACAGCCTGCTTTCCCCCCGGCGTGTGGAGCTGCGCATGAGAGCGCTGCTGGAGGAGGCGGGCTACGCCTTCACGATGGGTAGCCTGGCAGGGCGTCACCCCGGCGACGGTTGAGGCGCGGCGCTGAGGCGCCGGCCGGACAGTCCATGCGTCGCTCTCATTCGGGGGCATCAGGCTCCAGAGGTTCGTCAGGTGCGGGATCGAAGAGCGCCAGCATCCGTTCCCGCCGGCACTGTTCGAGCCAGTGGTGCCATATCTCCACCTCGTCCATCAGCCCCGTGGCACCGCACGCTGGGCACGTGAGCGTCGTACCCGATGGACTCGTCTTGATGCCCTCGTCCTGCGTCATTGATGAGCGCAAGCCGCAGCTCTTGCAGGTGGATCGCAACTGATCGAGGCGAACGATGGCGCCATTGCGCGCAAGAAGGGGCTGGATCGCATGGATCCGGAAGGCATTGGGAGGGTGCATGGCCGTGTCGTCTTGGGCTGGACACGGGAGCAAAGGATTCTGCGCCGGAGAAGAGCCGTGATAGCGCAGTGTGCTTTGTTGGAGGTTAACCCTTCATCAAAGTGCACACCGCGCGCCATGACTGGCTTGAAATCCCACGGCCGCAATCGTGCACGGACGTGGCAGCCGGCGCTCGTCCGGTGCCGGCCCTGCCTCTGGGCAGGAAGGGCTCCGCCGCCACAACGGAGCCCCGTACACTCACTTTTCCTGCAGGAACGTCAGCAAGTCCTGGTTGACCTTGTCCTTGTGGGTGTCGGTCAGGCCATGCGGCGCACCCGGGTAGACAATCAGCCTGGCGCCCTTGATGAGCTTTGCCGACTGGCGGCCCGAGATATCGATCGGTACGATCTGGTCGTCATCACCGTGGATGACCAGCGTTGGCACATCGAACTTCTTCAGGTCCGCGCGGAAATCGGTGGCCGAGAACGCGGCGATCGAATCGTAGGTGTTCTTGTGGCCGCCCTGCATGCCCTGCGCCCACCACGCATCGATCAGCCCCTGCGACACCTTCGCGCCCGGGCGGTTGAAGCCGTAGAACGGGCCCGACGGGATGTCCTTGTAGAGCTGCGCGCGGTTATCCAACTGTGCCTTGCGGATGCCATCGAACACTTCGATCGGCAGGCCGTTGGGGTTGTCGGCGGTCTTCAGCATGAACGGCGGCACCGAGCTGATCAGCACGGCCTTCTTAACTCGCCCGGTGCCATGCCGGCCGATGTAGCGCGCCACCTCGCCGCCACCGGTAGAGAAACCCACCAGGGTGACATCGTGCAGGTCCAGCGTATTGATCACCGTGGCCAGGTCATCGGCGTAGTGATCCATATCGTTGCCGTCCCACGGCTGGCTGGAACGGCCGTGGCCGCGACGGTCATGGGCAATGACGCGGTAGCCGTGGTTGGCCAGGAAGATCATCTGCGATTCCCAGCTGTCCGAGTTCAACGGCCAGCCGTGGCTGAAGGTCACGACCGGGCCGTTCTTCGGGCCCCAGTCCTTGTAGTACAGCTGCACGCCATCGGCGGTGGTGATGTAGCTGGCGGTGTGCGCGATGCTGGTGACTGCCGCCGGCGTGGCCGGTTCGGCGGCCTGCGCGGACAGGCCGGCCTGGACCGAGAGGGCGAGGGTGGCAACGGCCAGGGTACGGGCGAAGGTGTTCATGCGGGAACTCTCATGGGTGGGTGGTGAGACGTACTTTGCGCCAGCAATCAGGCATCGGGGATATGACAAGTCCGACTTTCTTGATAGATCGTCCTGATTGCGCGGACCCACAGTGGGGTCGACTGGATGATCATCCGAAGCTGCCCGACCTGGACCTGCGCACTACCGAACGAGCCAGAGGCGCTTGCGATGGTGACATTGCAGCCGGTTCTGCATTGCTTCCCGGAACGCAACATGACGTACCCCTTCACGGAGCTACCGCACCTGCGGCGTGCTGCCTAGGCTGATCCCACACGGCACCTGCCGTGTTCCGGACCCATTGCCCGCGCAGTGGCCCGTCTTCCCATGAACTCCGCAGCGCTGGCCTGCCAGGCAACCGTGCCCTGGCAATGTCACGGCCTGCGCCATGGGCAAGCGCCCGGATTCGTTCGCGCCAGCCTTGCATTGCTGCCCGCCAAATGGCTCTTCGTGGAGATCCCTCATGTTCAGTATGGAAAACACCGCCGCGCCCATTGCTCCCGCCCTCGATGAACTGGTGCCCTCGCGCTACGCCCTGAAAGTGGGCGACGTCGAGGTGCTGGTGATCAGCGATGGCGTCCTGCCGTTGCCCACCCAGATGCTCGGCCACAACGTGCCGGCCGCCGACCGTGCCGAATGGTTCGAAGAGATGTACCTGCCCCAGGATGCCTTCGACTGGGCATTGAACGTGATGGTGGTGCACAGCGGTGATCGCACCATCCTCATCGATGCCGGCCTGGGCATGGACCCGGACCTGCAGCTGCCGCGCGCCGGCCAGCTGATCCGCCGCCTCGGTGCCGCCGGCATCAACCTGGGCGAAATCACCGACGTGGTGATTACCCACATGCACATGGACCACGTCGGCGGCCTGCTGGTTGAAGGCGTAAAGGAACGGCTGCGCCCGGACCTGAAAATCCACGTCGCAGCCGCGGAAGTGGAGTTCTGGAAGTCGCCGGACTTCAGCCGTACCAACATGCCGCAGGGCTTCCCCGATGCACTGCGCGCCACGGCCAAGCACTTCTGGGCCGAGTACAGCAGCTATGTGCACACCTTCCAGGACGAACAGCAGATCGCGCCGGGCGTGACGGCCCGCCGTACCGGTGGGCATACCCCGGGCCACTGCGTGGTGCGCGTAGCGTCCGCGGGGCAGGCCCTGACCTTTGCCGGTGACGCGGTGTTCGCGGTCGGCTTCGACCAGCCGAACTGGCACAACGGTTTTGAGCACGATCCGGAGGAATCCGCACGCGTACGCATCGCTCTGCTGAAGGAACTGGCCGGTACCGGCGAAATGCTGGTGGCCACGCATCTTCCGTTCCCGTCAGTGGGCCGGGTGTCGCTGGAGGGCGAGACGTTCCGCTGGGTGCCGGTGTTCTGGGACTTCTGATCGGATCCTGCGGATACAGCGCAAGCACGAGTTTTCGACGGGGCGCGTCGGCGCCCCGCTCGAAACCCGCAAGGGCGAGGCCAACAACGGACGCCATCCACGCCTGGCGTGGATCTACTGGATGGCGGTGGGGTGGGCCAAACGTTGCAGCTTGTGCGGATTGCGCTGCACCAGGATCTGCGTGATCCGCTCGCCATCGGTCTCGAAGGCCATCGCCGCCTCCAGCTCGCCATCGAAATAGCGCAGCAGTCCCAACCGTCCGTTGAGCATGGCCGGCACCATCCGCAACTGCGCGCTGCGCCGCAGGTGCGGGGCATACAGCAGCTGGGCAATGCGTGCACCCCCGACCATCGGCCCGGGGAAGCTGGTGACGATACCGCCGCCGTCACCCACCAGCTCGGCCGATTCGGCCATCAAGGCCTTCATCGTGCGGAAATCCCCGCTGGACGCGGCCTCGGCGAAGCGGCGCAGCAGTTTCTGGTGCACGTCCTGCGGGACGTTGTAGCGCGGGCGTTCCTGCCGGAGCTGCTGGCGCGCACGATGCACGATCTGCCGGCAGGCGGCTTGCGTCTTGTCCAGGGTGCGCGCGACCACGGCGTAATCCTGATCGAACACGTCGTGCAGCAGGAAAGCCGCACGCGCATCCGGGGCCAACCGTTCCAGCACACTGAGGAAGGCGACCGACAGATCGCTGGCGGTTTCCAGCACGTACTCGGGCGTGGCAGTGTCATCGGTCAGCAGCGGCTCGGGCAACCACATGCCCACATAGTGTTCGCGCGCGTGCCGGGCCAGGCGCAGGCCATCAATGGCGCGACGGGTGGTGGTCGCCACCAGCCAGGCTTCCGGATTCTCGATCTGTGACTGGTCGGTGCCATGCCAGCGCAGCCAGACATCCTGCACCACGTCTTCGGCTTCGTGCGAAGACCCAAGCATGCGGTAGGCCACGCCGAACAGGCGTGGGCGGAGGCGTGAGAACAGCGCAGTGGATTCGTCCATGCCAGCGTAGACGGGACAGGTCCCCGGATTGTGACACCCGGGAACCTGTCGTTGGTGCCAGCGCCGGACGTGCGATCAGTGCGGCGGCAGCACCGCCGGCTTGCCGATGTCCTTGATCAGGAACACCACGAACTTCGCCGGCTCGGTGGCGCTGGCGTTGCGGCCTACGGTGTGCAGATCGGCCGGGCCTTCATGGAAGGCCTCGCCCGGGCCAAGGGTGACTTCCTTGCCGCCGGCCAAACCCATCACGATCCGCCCTTCCAGGACATAGACGAAGCCATGGGCATCGTGGCGGTGGACAGGATCGGCGCCACCCGGCGGATACTCCACGGTAAGGATCAGCGCTTCCTTGCCGGGCTGCTCCGGCAGGGCGCGGGTCATCACCTCGCGCACCAAGGGCTGGGGCGCAGGAGAGGGCGGGGTGGCGGCAGCGCCGCACAGTGGCAGCAGCGCAAACAGGACCAGAACAGAGCGACGCATGGCAGGTCTCCAAAGCGGTAGAGGAGGGCCGCAGCATGGGGCAGCGGCCGAAGGATCAGGCCAGGCCGGCCTTGTCCAGGCCAAAGGCCGTATCCAGGGTGCCGGGCGTGGTACGGAAGGCAACGTTGGCGCGGTTCCAGGCGTTGATCGCCATCACCGCGTGGGTGAGGTCGACAATCTCCTGATCGGACAGCTGGCCGCGCACGCGTGCGTACAGCTCGTCGGGCACGCCCTGCGCCGGCAGCTGGGTCAGTACTTCGGTCCAGGCCAGGCAGGCGCGCTCGCGCGGGCTGAACAGCGTTGATTCACGCCATGCCGCCAGGTGATGCAGGCGCAGCGGACGCTCGCCGCGCAGGGTGGCTTCCTTCACGTGCATGTCCAGGCAGAAGCCACAGCCGTTGAGCTGCGATGCACGGATGTTGACCAGATCGATGATGGCCGCTTCGATCGAGGCGGTGTGGGCGGCATGCGAGTACAGGCCGAGCTTCTTGAACAGTTCGGGGGATTGCGCGGCGTAATCCAGGCGTGCGGTCATGCTGTGTTCCTGTAGCGTGTGAAGGGCACAGCGAGGCTAGGCCTGCATTCGCAATGCCGGTAGGCGGGGGCCGGGCCGCACGCTGTTGCATGAAAAGCACCAATGTCCTGTCACAGCGGCCGATGCTCGGCCGTCTGCCGGGCATGGACACCTCATCGCACCTGCGCACCGCATCGCGCCCTGCCAGCGAACAGGTCTGGCAGGCCTTCCTCACCGCATTGCGCGAACTGCCGCCCGATGCACGTGCGGTACTGTTGCTGCACGACGTGCTGGGTGCCGGATTCGAGGACATCGTGCCCCTGCTGGGGCTCGATCTTGCCGCGTGCAGGCAACGGTTGAAGCTGGCGCGGAGCCACCTGCACGCACAACGTGCCCGCCCGGAGCCAGGCCACCCATGAACGCCGCAACGCCCCGCCTGGCCAGCGACGGCCACGATGCGCTCAATGCGTCCTTCTCCACCAGCTACGCCGGCGTGCTGGCCTTCATTGCAGTGGCGTCCGAGGGCAGCTTCGCGCGCGCGGCCGACCGCCTCGGCATCGGCCGCTCGGCCGTCAGCCGCAGCGTGCAGAAGCTGGAAAGCCAGCTGGGCGTGCGGTTGTTCCTGCGCACCACGCGCTCGACCACGCTCACCCGCGAAGGCGAGCTGTTCCTCGAGGGCTGCAACCCGGGCGTGACCTGCATCCTGCAGGCGCTGGAGGAAATGCGCGACCTGCGCGAGGGCCCGCCGCGCGGGCACCTGCGCATCAGTGCCAGCCACGGCTTCGGCCGTCGGGTGATTGCGCCCTTGCTGGCAGCCTTCCGTGCCGAGTACCCGCAGGTATCCGTGGAGCTGCTGCTGGACGAGCAGGCCCCCGACCTGGCCGGTGACCGCATCGACGTGGCGTTTCGCGACGGCCTACTGGAAGACAGCCAAGTGATTGCCAAGCAGCTGGTGCCTATGCAGCTGGTCGTATGTGCATCACCGGCGTACGCGCAGGTGCACGGCCTTCCCGCGTCGGTGGACACGCTGCCCACGCATGCCTGCATCGGGCGGCGCCTGCCGGGCGGACGCATGCAGCCCTGGGAATTCCGTGTCGACGGTGCCGAAGTACACCTGCAGCCGCCTGCTGCACTGGTGTTCAACGATGCCGACCTGGCCCTGCAGGCCGTCATCGACGGGCTGGGCATCGCCCAGCTGCCCAGCTATCAGGTGCGTGAAGCGCTGTGGGCGGGCAGGGTGGTGACCTGCCTGGATCGGCATGCGCCGCTCGATCGCGGTCACTACCTGTGCTACCTCAGCCGCCGCCAGCTGCCCAAGCGCGTGCGTGCCTTCATCGACTTCAGCACGCAGCGGGTGCGCGCGCTCGAACTGGATGTGATCTCGTACTGGGAAGCACGCCAGCAGGCCACCCCTCTGAAGCCAGGCGCACAGCCTGCCTTGGCCTGAGCGTACTGGTGCGCGCCGGGCAACAGTGCGCGGCCGGTCACGGACCTACTGCCTCGCGCCCGCGCCACCTACGATGCCTGCGCCCGGCCACACGCCGGTAGCCCCTCTATATTCCAGGAGACACGCAATGAAGTTCCTCGTCATCGGTGGTACCGGCCGCATCGGCAGCAAGGTGGTGGAGCGCCTGCGTGTCGCCGGGCATGAGATCGTGGTGGCAGCGCCCTCCACCGGGGTGGATGTGCTGACCGGTGAGGGCCTGGATGCCGCCATGGACGGCGTCGACGTGGTGGTGGACCTGGCCAACTCGCCCTCGTTCGAAGACGCAGCAGTGCTTTCGTTCTTCGTGACCGCCGGCCACAACATACTTGCGGCCGCCACCCGTGCCGGCGTGCGCCACCATGTCGCGCTTTCTGTTGTTGGCACCGACAAGCTTGCCGCCAGTGGCTACTTCCGCGGCAAGATCGCCCAGGAGCGGCTGATCCGCGACTCGGGCCTGCCGTACACCATCATCCATTCCACGCAGTTCTTCGAGTTCCTGCCGGGCATCATCCAGTCCGCCGGCGACGGGACGGCCGTGCGGCTGCCGGCCGCCGACGTGCAGCCGATTGCCGCCGAGGATGTTGCCGAAGCGGTGGCACGCATCGCGCAGCAGGCGCCAGCCAATGGCGTGCTGGAGATCGCCGGGCCGCAGCGCAGCGCGATGGCGGATCTGGCCAGGCGCTATCTGCAACTGACGGGTGATTCCCGGCAGGTGGTGGCGGACGCCGATGCACTGTACTTCGGCGCGCCGCTGCAGATCGAGACGCTGGTGCCTGCCGGCCACGCGTGGATGGGGCAGGTCGATTTCGAAGCCTGGCTGCAGCAGTCGGGCCTGTTGCAGCGGCAGCCTGCCTGAGCGGCCATCGATCGCCTGCCACTGACCGAGCTGAAGCCTCCTTCGCCCGCCATGCTGGACCGCTACCAGGGCGACGACGTGAAGCCGCTGTACACCGGCCGCGTGCGGGTGAGCGGTGGCCAGGCCCAGCACGGGCGGGCGTCCGGCGTCGTGCGGTCGGACGACGGTGCACTGGCGGTGGACCTGCGCCTGCCGCCGGAACTCGGCGGGCCTGGCGGCGGCGCCAATCCCGAGCAGCTGCTGGCCGCGAGCTACGCTGGCTGCTTCCACGGTGCCCTGGTGCTGGTGGCCGCGCGTGCCGGCCTGTTGCTGCACAATCCCAGCATCGAAGTGGCGGTCACCTTCGCCCGTGATCCGGCAGATGGGCTGTACCTGCTGTCGGCCGAGATCGTGGTACATCTTCCCGGCATGGATGAGAACCTTGCCTGCGAACTCGTTCGCAACACCGAACGCGTCTGCCCGTACGCCAAGATGTTCCATCGCGGCGTCAGCCATGCGGTGCATGTGCGGGTCGGCCCGCAGGCTCCGCCTCTGTAGAGTCGAGCCATGCTCGACCATGGGAAGTGGCAACTCAGACAAGCTCGCCGTAGTTGGCCTGCAGGCTGGGAATGAGTCCGGGTGTCTTTGAAAGGGCTGGATGCAGTCGATTTCTTCGGACTTGCTACAACATGTTCTTCTGGCACTCAGGCTGGTTGCCTGCCTCGGTAGGGTCGTACATTTCGCCGACTTCACAGACCTGTACTCCGCAGATGGGCATAGTGCCCCTTGGGTAGTGTGAGCGCGTCCATCCAGCCACGGGGTTTCCCCGAACGCCAGGAGGTCACTGTGCCAAGTTGTGATGAAGGAATGAAGTTGACGCGTCGCCAGGTGATCGCCGGCGGCGTCACGACCGTGGCAATGTCCGCCGCACCGGGGGCGTCATCGCTCGCCGCCGAACTGGCGACGCCCCCGCCGCCCAGGCCGCCGGTCATCAGCACGGTGGCGTTGACCGTCAACGGCAAGCGGCGGGAGCTTGAGCTCGACACGCGGACCACGCTGCTCGATGCCCTGCGCGAACATCTGAAGCTGACTGGAACGAAAAAGGGCTGCGACCACGGTCAATGCGGCGCCTGTACCGTGCTGGTCAACGGAGAGCGCATCAATGCCTGCCTCAGCCTGGCGGTGCAGCACCAGGGCGATGCCATCACCACCATCGAAGGCCTCGGCACCCCCGATGATCTGCATCCGATGCAGGCCGCCTTCATCAAGCATGACGGCTACCAGTGCGGGTATTGCACGCCGGGGCAGATCTGCTCGGCGGTGGCGGTACTGGACGAGATCAAGCGGGGTGTCCCCAGCCATGTACAGGCGGACGTCAGCGCACGGCCCCGGGCCACCAACATGGAAATGCGCGAACGCATGAGCGGCAACCTCTGCCGTTGCGGGGCCTATTCCAACATTGCCGAGGCGATGGAAGAGGTCGCTGGCGTTACCTCTGCAGGGAGGCGCTCATGAGGGCCTTCAGTTACGAACGCGCGAAATCCCCGGCCGAGGCCGCCAAGGCTGTCGCCGGTACCGAGGGCGCGAAGTTTCTGGCCGGAGGGACCAACCTGCTCGACCTGATGAAGCTGGAGGTCGAGACGCCAGCGCACCTGGTCGATGTGCAGGACATCGGCCTGGACAGGATCGAACCCACCGACGAGGGCGGCCTGCGCATCGGCACGCTGGTCACCAATACCGCGCTGGCCTCGCATGAGCGCGTGCGCCGCGACTACGCGGTGCTGACCCGCGCGATCGTGGCAGGCGCCTCCGGGCAGCTGCGCAACAAAGCCACCACCGGCGGCAACCTGCTGCAGCGCACGCGCTGTCCGTATTTCTACGACCCCAATCTGCCCTGCAACAAGCGCCTGCCCGGATCCGGCTGCGGCGCACTCGAAGGGTTCTCCCGGCAGATGGGCGTGATCGGCACCTCGGACAGCTGCATCGCGACCTATCCGGGCGACATGGCGGTGGCCCTGCGGGTGCTGGACGCCTCGATCCAGACCGTCAGGGGCGACGGCAGTACGCGCAGCATCCCGATTGCCGATTTCCATCGTTCCCCCGGCGACAGGCCGCAGCAGGACAACGTGCTGCAGCGCGGTGAGCTGATCACCCACGTCACGCTGCCGAAGCCCCTGGGCGGTCGGCACGTGTACCACAAGGTACGTGACCGCGCGTCCTATGCGTTCGCACTGGTGTCGGTCGCCGCGGTCGTGCAGCTTGACGGCTCGGCGCGGTTTTCCTTCGGTGGGGTCGCGCCGAAGCCGTGGCGCGTCGAGGCAGCCGAACCGCTGCTGCGCGACGGCGTAAAGGCCGCGGCCCGGCAGGTGTTCGCCGGTGCCCGTCCGACGCGGGAGAATGCGTTCAAGATCGCGCTCGCCGAGCGCACCCTCGCAGCCGTGCTGGCGGAAGGAGAGCGCTGATGCCCCTTGAATTCAACGCCCCCGCCGGCGACAACCTGTTCGACAAGGCCAAGGTCGTCGGCAAGTCGACGCCGCGCATCGACGGTCCACGCAAGACCACCGGCACCGCCCCCTATGCCTACGAGCGCCATGACGTGGCGCCGAACCAGGCCTACGGCTACATCGTCGGTGCGGGCATCGGCAAGGGGCGAATCATTTCGATGGATGCCTCCCGCGCACGTGCCGCGCCCGGCGTACTGGCGGTCATCACCGCACCGGAAACCAAGCCGGTCGGCACATCGAACTGGAACAATGCGCCGCTGTTCGGCGGAGCCGAAGTGGCCCACTACCACCAGGCCATTGCCTGCGTGGTGGCAGAGACCTTCGAGCAGGCCCGCGCCGCCGCAGCGCTGATCCGCACCCGCTACGAACGCAGCAAGGGCCGCTTCGATTTCACGGCCCTGGCACCGTCCGCGCCGCTGGCAAAGGGGCGTGACGGCAAGCCCGACCGGCAGGCGTTGGGCGATTTCGACACCGCCTACGCGAGCGCCGCGGTCAAGCTCGACGAGACTTACCACACCTCCGACGAGAGTCATTCGATGATGGAGCCGCACGCCACCATCGCCGCCTGGGAGGGTGACACGCTCACGCTGTGGACGGCGAACCAGATGATCGACTGGGCCAGGCAGGGCATGGCGGCGATCCTCGGCATCGATCCTGGCAAGGTGCGCGTGGACTCGCCCTATATCGGCGGCGGCTTCGGCGGCAAGCTGTTCATCCGTGCCGACGCAGTGCTGGCCGCGTTGGCGGCCAAGCAGATCGGGCGGCCGGTGAAGATCGCGCTGCAACGCCCGTTGATGCCCAACAACACCACCCACCGGCACGCCACCCTCCAGCGCGTGCGGATCGGCTGCGGAAAGGATGGCCGGATCTCCGCCATCGCCCATGAGAACTGGTCGGGCAACATCAATGGCGAGGACGGCGAAAACGGCACCCTGCAGACGCCCAAGCTCTATGCGGGCGCCAACCGCCTGGTGGCCAACTACATCGCCACGCTCGACATGCCCGAAGGCAATGCGATGCGCGCACCGGGCGAAGCACCGGGCCACATGGCGCTGGAAGTGGCGATGGACGAAATGGCCGAGAAGCTGGGTCTCGACCCGATCGCGTTCCGCATCCTCAACGAGCCCGAGGTGGTACCCGGCGATCCGTCCAAGAAGTTCTCCGACCGCAACCTGGTGCGCTGCCTGCGCGAAGGCGCGGAGCGCTTCAACTGGAACAGGCGCAACCCCAGGCCGGCGCAGGTCAGGGAAGGGGACTGGCTGGTCGGCATGGGCGTGTCTGCGGGCTATCGCGGCGCACCGACGATGAAGTCGGCGGCGCGGGTCCGGCTTGACGGCCAGGGCGGGGTGATTGTGGAGACCGACATGACCGACATCGGCACCGGCTCCTACACGATCATCGCGCAGACGGCAGCCGAGACCATGGGCGTGCCGCTGGAGCGGGTCCAGGTGACCCTCGGCGACTCCCGCCATCCCGCCTCCGCCGGTTCCGGCGGCCAGTGGGGCGCGGCAAGCTCCACCGCAGGCGTGTACGCGGCGTGCGTCAGCCTGCGCCGCAAGGTGGGCGAGAAACTGGGCTTCGACGGCGACACCGCAGACTTCGCCAATGGCCGCATCCAGGCGGGTGGGCGGACGATCAAGCTGGCGGAGGCGGGCACACTGTCGGCGGAGGACGGCATTGCCTTCGGCGACTTCAAACAAGGCTACGACGTCGGCACCTACGCAGGGCATTTCTGCGAGGTCGCCGTGCATGCTTACACTGGAGAGACGCGCATACGCCGCATGCTTGCCGTATGCGATGGCGGCCGGATCCTTAATCCGCTCTCCGCACGCAGCCAGGTCATCGGCGGGATGGTGATGGGTGCGGGCGCGACCCTCATGGAGGAGCTGGTGGTCGACAAACGGCTTGGCTTGTTCATCAACCACGACCTGGCCGGCTACGAGGTTCCCGTGCATGCCGACATCCCGTACCAGGAAGTGGTCTTCCTCGACACGCTGGATCCGGTGATCTCGCCGATGAAGGCCAAGGGTGTGGGTGAACTGGGCATCTGCGGGGTTGGCGCCGCGATCGCCAATGCGATCTACAACGCAACCGGCGTGCGCGTGCGCAGCTATCCCATTACCCTGGACAAGCTGCTGCCCGGCTTGCCCGACGTGGGCTGACCCTTGCGCATGGACCGTCCCGCAGCCTCGACCACTCTGGAGGCCTCCGTCGCGGGCGGAGGGGAGCCCGGCGATCTTGCCGAGGACCTGTCCGCACCGCCGGGCTTCCTCACCGAAGGCAGCCCGCGCGGCGTCCTCGAGACGGCCTTGACGCGCGTGCGCGCAGGTGAGCACGCCGTGCTCGCGCTGGTGCTGGAAACCGATGGCTCCACTTACGCCGGTGCCGGCGACATGGTGCTGTTCTGCAACGGCAGCCAGGTCGGCTGGCTGAGCGGCGGATGCCTGGAGCCCGAGCTCGCGCGACGCGCGGAGCAGGTGAGCGCGGCAGGGCGGGTCGACTGGATCGAGATCGACACCCGCAGTGACGACGACCTGTTGAGTGGGTCCGCGCTCGGCTGCCGCGGCCGGCTGCGGATTGCGCTCCTGCCATTGCGAGCCATGGCCGGCATCGACGCCGTGATCGAGGCTTGGTTGCGCGAGGGTGTGTCACTCCAGCGCGACCTTCGTACGTCGGGGCAGGTCGTTTTCCGTGCCGGCCATCGCGGGCAGGCGTGGCAGCTGCATCCGATGGATGGTACGCAGCCCTTTGGCGAGGGTGCGTGGCGTTTGCCGTTGCCCCGGCTTCCGCGGGCCCTGGTGTTGGGGGGCGGCCCCGAAACGCCCTTCCTGGTTCCGTTGCTGCGGGGCCTGGGGTGGCGGGTCAGCGTGGCCGAACGACGAGCGCGCTGGGCCTCGGCCGGGCAGTGCGCGGATGCGCATCTTCAGACCAGCCCGGCCGAGGCCCTTCATGGCGACTCGTGCGAGGCGGCACTGGTGATGCATCACGATTTCGAACTGGACCGGGAGGCGCTGGTGGCCCTCGCCGATACCAACATCGCGTTCATTGGACTGCTGGGTCCGCGGCGAAGGCGCGAGGACCTGTTCAAGCTGCTGACATCGGATCAGCGCCACCGCCTGTCCCCGAGACTTCGATCACCGGTCGGCCTGGACATCGGCGGCCGAGGGCCAGAGGCGATTTCGCTCAGCATCGCCGCGCAGCTGCAGCAATGGCGAAGCGCGCACGGCAGGTGACTGACGCGCATGCGGTCGTCGTGCTGGCTGCCGGCGGGAGCACCCGACTTGGCCAGCCCAAGCAGCTTCTGACCCGGCAGGGCGAGACCCTGGTACATCGCGTGGTGCGGTTGGCGCGGGAGCTCGTGCCAGCGCAGGTGCTGGTCGTGGTGGGCGCGAACGCACAGGCCGTGACATCCAGCATTGCCGGGCTGGATGCCACCCCGGTAACCAACCACCACTGGGAACGCGGCCTGGCGAGCAGTCTGCAGGTTGCCGGCGCACACCTGCTGCCCACCGTGACCGCGGTGATGGTCGTGGCATGCGACCAGCCCGCAATCGAGCGCTCCCATCTGCAGGCGCTGCTTTCGGGTGCCCGCGCCTCGGCGTCAGGGTGCGCGGGTACCCGTCATGGAGACGCGCTTGGCATTCCTGCAGTAGTGCCGCGTGCATGGTTCAATCAGGTGGGTGCAAGCGGCGACCGCGGCTTCGGAGCGCGCTTGAGGCAACTTCCTGTCGATACGGTGCATGTCCTACAGGCACCGGAACTGGGCCTGGATATCGATACGCCAGAAGATCTTGCGCGTGCGCGCGATGCGGGCTGGATCGATGCCGGGAGGTGACTCGCATGATCACTGGGCCAATCCCTGTCGCGCAGGTGACGAGCGGCA
Organism: Stenotrophomonas sp. YJH_SMC_14-1; assembly: GCF_059372275.1. Lineage (NCBI taxonomy): Bacteria > Pseudomonadati > Pseudomonadota > Gammaproteobacteria > Lysobacterales > Lysobacteraceae > Stenotrophomonas > Stenotrophomonas sp. YJH_SMC_14-1. The sequence goes on along the minus strand of NZ_JCAFVK010000004.1, from coordinate 120,547 downwards.
GGGCCGGAGCCCGAACCCTCGCTGCCCGCAGCCCTGTAGAGTCGAGCCATGCTCGACTACGGCACGCCACATCGCGCCCCATCAGGCACATCACTGGCAAGAATCTTCAGCACCCGATCCAACAGAACAGGTTCCGGCACGCCAGCCAGTACCTGCTCCAGGTAATCCAACGGCTCCAACTGCCATTGGAGGAGCGCCCGCAACTGCACAACGGCGGGCGCCCGCCGCTTCGCGTCCAGTGAGGCCCACAACAGCAGATGTTGCGAGCGCCTCTCCATCCACAGCACGGGTATTCCTCGGCAATGAACCTGGAACGCGGCATCTCGATGCCGCTCAACGAACTGGAAGCCCTGTCGTGGCCGAGCCTCCACGAACTGCATGGCTTGGCGGCGCAACTGCAGAAAGCGATCGCCGGGGATGCTGTGGAAGCCGATAGGCGAGGGCTTGGGCGGTGCCAGCCACTGCGTCTGTACCGCAACCACCACCACAAGACAGAGCGCGGTGGCCGCCCAGCGCCACCAGGCCACTCAGCCCTCCGGATGCAGTCGGGTACTGGCGTGTGCGGTAAGGCCGATTCCGGCCATGATCAGCCCCTCCATCACGCGCGGGCCAACGTACTGCTCCAGCTCGCCATTTTCGCGGGCGCGCTGCGCGGCCAGCAGAATCTCCAGCACCACGCGAAGGCCGGCCAAGGAGCAGTCGGTGTCCGCCAAGGCGATGCGTCGACCGGGCATCTGATGGCGTTCAGGCCACGGCTGGCCATCGGAGGCGACGCCTGAGCCGATGCTGTGCAGCAGGGCGATGAGGGTGTTCGGGTCCAGCGCCGGGCCATTCGCAGGCGCGTCGTGGATCGGGTGCGGGGCAGGGGAGTGGGGCTGGGTCATGGCGGGGCTCCTTGCGTGCATGCAGAAGCCGCCACCGATAAAGGTGGCGGACGATGCGTGGTTCGAAACCCGGTCTACGCTGAACCGGCAGGCGCAAGGCCTCCACGCACCGCCCGCCATAGCCGGCCGACGGATTGCCAGCCGGCACCACCTGATGGGTGATGCCGGCTGGCAAGCGTTTACTTCAGCGTAGAACCGGGGTTTCGAATCCCGGCCACCTGTTCAAGGTGGCACGGCAAGGAATACGCCCGGTTGTGCGCGATGCCAATGCAGTAAGGCCGATGCCGACACCACTTTCAACATTTTCAGAATCGTTGCATACGGCGCAATGAGGCTGGAGCGTTGCGCTGCAATGCTATCGGCGATGTCGGTGGTGCAAGCCTAGCGAGTGTCGGCATCCGCCCGGCGAGGCTGTGAGCAAGGCGAATGCGACAGGCCTGTCCAGCAATGCGCTGCCGATTGCGTGTGACGCGTCACGTTAATGCGTGAAATCTGCGAAGCAAGGCGCTGCATGTCACCATGTGGCGGGGCGGATCATCAGCACAATGCCCCTTGGCACCTCATGGACACATCCGCCCAAGAAGGTTTTCATGTCTGGCATGACTGACGGACAGCAACTACGCAACGCGCAATGGGGCAAGGTGTCGCGCCTGTTCAAGCCTGCGATGATCATTAGCGCGGCGCTGGCGGCAAGCGCAGAAACGCTCTATCGCACAGGGGTATACCCGCGAGCCATCTTCGAGGCGGGCAGCGCTGATGCTCGAACCTGGTTGTATGTGGCATTGATGTACCTGATCGCCTTTCCAGTACTGTTTCTTTGGATGAGGCGACTGCTCGCAGGCTACCCCATGCCATGGAACCCGCCACTCAAGCGCTGGTTGCTGGGCGCGTTCTCCCTGATCCTCTGCAGCGGAATGATCATGCTGCCGGTCATCGTGCTGACTGTTGGGGGCAGCGCTGCAGGTCGCGGCAAAGGGCTGTATCAGCTGTTCACCGGCAGCCTCTTCGGCACATTCCTTGTGGGAACGGTGCTCGCCTACGGAGCGGCCCTGGGTGCATGGCTGCTGTTTATCGGAACCCCCAAGCTGCTCTTCCCCAAGCCGGGCCCTCGCTAGTTCCGTGGCGATAGTTCCCTTGAAGCCCCGGTGTTCGAGCCTGCCATCTGCTGCCGGGTCGTCAGTAACCTCGCAACGCAGCCTTGGTTCGCTCCAGCCAAGCGGCATTGTGGCTGCGCGCGTGGCGCGACCAGTGCTGCGCATCATCGATGATGCTGGCGAACAGGCTGCGGGCTTGCTCGCGATCGTCCGGTTGCGGCTGCGCCATCAGCCATTCGGCGTAGAGGCAGCGAGCGGCCGCATCGTTCCCGCATTCCACGGCGCGCTCGAACGCGGCGCGGGCGCCGGGGGCTTGGGCGGTTGCCAATGCCTGCGCGTACAGCAGGGTCTGTTCCGGCTTGCGGCGCACATCGGGATGGAGGTCGATCTAGTTGGTTTGCTGTGTGCCAGCAACAATAAGGTGCCTATCAAAGATGGATAGGACCGACCACCTGTAGGCCCAGCCTCTTCCTCTGGCAGATGAAGAAGCGGCTGCGGCGGCTGGTCTTCCCATCGGCCAGCTTGGCTCTGAGATCTTGGTCGGCGGCTGGTCGCCCCAACATAGCCGAATGATGGCCACCGCTTATGCCAAGAGCGGCAACGACCGACCAGCGATAGTCCAGCCACTTGACGGCGGATTGGCGTCCCCTGGAGAGCCCTTGGTTGGCAGACCGGATAGCTTTGATCCTGCCGATGTACTGGCATCTGGCAAGATTCAAGCGGCCTGGCTCAATGGGCAAGTAGGACGCAAGGTGGCCGGCGGCCGACTTTTGGCGACTGTTCTGCGCGAGAACCAGGCGGTGATTCAGGATCTAGGTCAAATCTAGATCTTCGGGCGTCAGCCCCGCCAGCGCCAAGATCCTGTCTCTTTTCATCTGCTTCCCCCAGAAGTTCCAGGCTCTGTCGGTAGACAATGTCTCTGTCACCTTACAGGCTGGGCAAGTCAGTTCGACGCCACCTTCTACATCGGCAAGTCCGCATCCCCGAAACATGCGTGACTCGTCCCCACATGCGCCGCACTTGGCCTGAAGCGTCTCGACGCGCTCGATCGTTCCGTTGAGGCGCAGCAAAGGACGGATCCTCAGGATCCGAAAAGCAGCTGGATAGGTCATGTGTCGTGCCGGTCGGGGGCTAGACACGGAGGCGAAGGATTCGCGCCCAAGAGGAGCCAAGTGCGGCCAGCGTACAGCATAAATTGTTAAGAATCCTCAAATTGACTTCACCCGTTGGTGCCGGTGCGAATGTCCTGGCGGGGACTCGACTCAGCAAGGCTTAACGCAATGGTTTGGCCGACAGCTGAACTCCATTCGGCCCTGGGCGGCAGGGAGAGTAAGCTCACCTTCAACCATTTGACCCGGGGCTCTTATGGATCTCATCAGACTGCTGCGATCGCTTGAGGAGTTCCTCTATGAACTCGTAGGGTGGCTGGTGTTCTACCCGCGGACCCTGTGGAGGGTGCTGGTGCAACCGGGCGAGGTAGCGCACTACACGCGCCGAGAGTTCTCCAAAGATCCGGAACAACGATTCGCCGATGCCATCAGCCCTGTGCTGATGTTGATTCTGTCAGTGGTGCTGGCGCACGCATTGGAAATGTCTACGCGCACCGCCCCCCTCGCGGTATCAGGACCCGTAGGCAAGCTGCTGTTTGGGAGTGAGCAGGGGCTGCTGCTCACCCGTTCGGCTGCCTTCTGCATCTTCGCCCTGGGGGCGGCGCTAAGCACGCTGTGGCGACAGCGCCTGCCCATCAACCGCGACACGCTGCGGGAGCCTTTTTCCATACAGGCGTTCATTGCGTGTCCATTTGTGATTCTGCTTGCAGTTTCGCAGGCAGCTGGCTTTGCAGGTGGAGAGATTGCGCATCGCTGGGGTGTGGGGATCGGAGCGCTGGCAGTTGCATGGTATTTGTGGGCGCGCACGCGCACCTTCGTAGCACTGAACGGCACCGGGCCACTCCAAGCATTTGGCTTTGTACTCGGCTCGTTTCTGCTGACACTGGCACTGGTCGTCGCACTGACGCTCGCCTTGGTTCTCTAGTCCAAAAGGTCTGTACTGAAACCGAGCCTGGGAACGAAATCCGATCAAATGGCTAACAATCGGCTAACAACGGCCTAATTCTGCCTTAATCGGCGCGCTTCAGGATGCTGTCCCATGGACATGATCCCAGCGCCGATTCCCATGGCCCCGCATCCGGGCAGATTTGCCGAAGCAACCCTCATCGGGCCTGATCATCCGCTGCGTGGACAGGTGCAGTCCTTCATCGCCGACACCTATCGTCAGCGCTTCGATGCCGAGGTCCGCGACTTCATGCCACAGTTGCTGGCCTACCGAGATACGCAGGGAGCACTGGTCGCGGCAGTCGGGCTTCGACACGCAGATAGTGGCCCGCTGTTTGTGGAGCACTATCTGGATGCGCCCGTCGAGGCCGTGCTGGCGCAGCACCTTCCCAGTGCGCCCCGGCGGGCACAGATCGCCGAGGTGGGCCACTTTGCGGCCACGACGGCGGGCATCGCACGCGAGCTGATCGTGCAGCTGGCCTGGGTCCTGCGCGCCGCCGATGTTGATTGGGTGATGTTCGTGGCGACCCAACAGTTGCGCAATGCGTTCGTCCGTCTGCATCTGGCCCCGATCGAACTTATGCCCGCGCGTGCCGAGTGCATGGGCGACAGCGCGGGCGACTGGGGCCGCTACTATGAATCGCAACCGCGCGTGATGTGCGGCGATATCCGCGAAGGCATCGCCTTTCTTGGCGGAAAGGCCTGCTCGATAGGCCCAATGGATGCAGCCAGTTCCGTGGGGGTGGCCGGATGAGTGTTGATGCACAGCACGTCCTGCGCCTGCTGCAGCAGCATAGCCAGCCAGTACTGACCGCTCAGGAGACGCTGAGTGCGTCCGAGCTGCGCTCTCGCGTACTGGAACTGACACAGTGGCTGCAGCGGACAGGTATCACCTGCGTTGCCAGTCGCCTGGACAACGGCCCCGATTGGCTGGTGCTCGACCTGGCCCTTCGCATTGCCGAAGTGGTGCACGTACCGTTGCCCACCTTCTTCTCGGATGAACAAGTGCAGCACGCACTGCAGACCAGCGGTGCCCAGCTGCTGGTGCTGGCGGAGGGCGCGCCGCCGCCGTGCGGGATCACGGCCGCACCAATGGCGTTGCCGACACTGAGTGCGCGCGGCTTAGGCCTGGACGCTCCTGCTGGCAGTACGCTGCCGCTTGGCACGGCCTGCGTGACCTACACCTCGGGCAGCACAGGGCGCCCGCGCGGCGTATGCCTCTCTGCCGGAACGTTGATGGCCACCGCCGCGTCATTGGCAGGTGCCGCAGGTGACATCGCACCACGCCGACATCTGTGCCTGATGCCGCTGTCGACGCTCCTGGAGAACGTCGCGGGATTGTATGCGGCGTTGTTGTCGGGCGCCGAGATCGCGCTGCCGTCCCTGCAGGAGATCGGTTACACCGGCGCAGCAGGGCTGGATATGCCGGTGCTGCTGAGTTGCCTCAATCGTTACCGCCCCGAGAGCATCATCCTCGTGCCCCAACTGCTTCTGGCCCTGGTCATGGCGGCAGAGCAGGGCGCTGAACTGCCAGCATCACTGCGATACCTGGCCGTTGGGGGAGGCCGGGTTTCTCCCGGTCTTCTGTCGCGGGCACGGCACCTGGGGTTGCCGGTGTTCGAAGGCTACGGCCTGACCGAGTGTGGGTCGGTGGTGTGCCTGAATCGTCCTGGTGCCCAGCGCGATGGCACGGTGGGGCGGCCCCTTCCACACGTGAGGGTGCAGATCGTGGACGGAGAAATCGTGGTGTCCGGTGCGCGTGCACTGGGTTATATGGGCGACGAGTCGCTGCCGGAGGGGCCGATCCAGACCGGTGATCTGGGACACATCGATGCCGACGGCTTCGTGCATGTGACCGGGCGGCGCAAGAACGTCTTCATCACTGCATTTGGCCGCAACGTGTCGCCCGAATGGGTGGAGAGCGAACTGCTTTCGCACCCGGCCATCGCGCAGGCCCTGGTCTGGGGGGAAGGGCAGGCCGACAACCTGGCATTGCTGGTTCCGCGCATCGCGCAGCAGGGCTCCGGCGCGCTCGATGCGGCGCTGTCCACCATCAACGCCGGCCTGCCCGACTACGCGCGCATCGCGCGCTACGTCACCGTCGCGCCATTCAGTGCGAACGCCGGCCTGTTGACCGCCAATGGTCGCATTCGTCGCGAGGCCATCCTCGCCCACTACCAGGCAGAGATCGACGCCGCCTACCGGCGCCCTGCGTTCAGCACCATCGGAGACCCTGCATGAGCTTCCACGATCACCTTCTTGCCCAGACCGCCAGCGAGCGCCAGTCGCTGCTGGAGATTCCCATCATCGGCGATGCACTGGCGGGCCGCATCGACCGCGACGACTATCTGGCGTTCCTGCAGCAGGCGTACCACCACGTGCGCCACACGGTACCGCTGCTGATGGCCTGTGGCTCGCGCCTGCCTGCGCGCCTGGAATGGCTGCGGACCGCGATCGGTGAGTACATCGAAGAAGAGATGGGCCACCAGGAATGGGTACTGGACGATATTGCAGCTGCCGGTGGTGATCGGTCTACTGCTGCGGCATCCGAACCCGCACTAGCCACCGAACTCATGGTCAGCTACGCCTACGACACCATCCAGCGAAGCAACCCGGTGGGCTTCTTTGGAATGGTGCTGGTGCTGGAGGGCACCAGTGTGGCGCTGGCGACGCAGGCTGCAAACACCCTGCAGGCCTCGTTGGATCTTCCGCGCAACGCCTTCAGCTATCTGCTTTCGCATGGCGATCTGGATATCGAGCATGTCAGCTTCTTCAAATCGCTGATGGACAGGCTGGATGATCCCGGCGACCAGCAGGCCGTTATCCACGCGGCACGCCGCTTCTACGTGCTGTACGGCGATATCTTCCGCACCCTGCGCAGTGGCGGCGCGCGTATGGCGGAGGCGGCCTGATGGACCTGCGTGGACGTACGGTCGTTCTGACCGGAGCCAGCGGCGGCATCGGAAGGTTGCTCTGCGGAGGCCTGGTGGGCGAGGGCGCGCAGGTCGTGGCGGTGGGGCGGGACCACGATCGGCTGCAGGCGCTGAGCGACGCGTTGCCGGAAGGGGCTGTCATCCCGGTGGTTGCCGATATCGGCGCGGGGGCGGGCCGTAGCGCGTTGCTGGCGAAAGTGGATGCGCTACCCAGGCCGCCTTCGGTGCTTGTCGTCGGCCATGCCAGCGCTGCCTTCGGATTGTTCGGCGCGCAGACCGAACAGGCATTGGAACAGCTGATGCAGGCCAACCTGTTCGGCTCCATGCTGCTGATCCATGCGCTGCTGCCCGTGTTGGAGCGGCAGCCGCAGGCCAGCGTGGCCGTTCTCGGCTCAACGTTCGGCAGCCTGGCCTTCCCGGGTTTTGCCGCATACAGCGCCAGCAAGTTCGGATTGCGCGGCCTGGTCGAAGGACTGGGCCGCGAGTATGCCGCCAGTACAGTCAAGTTCCAGTACCTGTCACCACGCGCCACCCGCACCGATTTCAACAGCGCCGCCGTGGACGCCATGAACGCGGAACTGGGCGTGTCCCACGATTCAGCCGAGAAGGTCGCATCGGCCTTGTTGCAAGCACTGCGCTCTGGCAATCCGCGCTTGCAGCTTGGCTGGCCAGAGCGGCTGTTCGCCCGGTTGAACGGCCTGCTGCCAGAGCTGGTGGACCGTAGCCTCCGCAAGCAGTTGCCCATCGTCAGGCGCCATGCCAGCAGTGGCACCACCGCAGCGAGTTCTTCCGCATCCCCTCCCAGCAAGGACACCTCCCATGAAGCGCACGCAGGGTAAGACCATGTTCTATCTCATTCTTATTGCCGCCGCCGTATTGGTCGGGGTCGCTGTGGCTGCTGAACCATCAGTGCCGGTGACGCAGATCCGTGACCGCTGGGCGCAGATCAACTACCAGACGCCCAAGCCGCAGCGCGAGGCGGCGTTCATGGCCCTATCCAAGCAGGCCGCACAAGCCCGGCAAGCGGCCCCCAGGGATGCCGGTGCGCTGATCTGGGAGGGCATCGTGCTGTCCAGCCTTGCGGGCGAGAAAGGTGGCATGGGCGCACTCAGCCTGGTCAAGCAGGCCCGCGCCGATTTCGAGGCCGCGCTGAAACTGGATCCCCGGGCCCTGGATGGCGCGGCGTATACCAGTCTGGGCGCGCTCTACTACCAGGTGCCGGGCTGGCCGCTGGGCTTCGGCGATGACGATCAGGCGCGGCAGATGCTGAAGAAGGGGCTGGATATCGACCCCAATGGTATCGATGCCAACTATTTCTACGGCGATTTCCTGCGCGATCAGAAGGAGTGGGGCCCAGCGCAGGCGGCGCTGCAGAAGGCACTGGCAGCACCGGCCCGGCCAGGACGGGATGTGGCCGACGCCGGCCGCCGGCATGAGATCGAGGCCAAGCTGCACGATGTGATGGGCCATCTTGCAAAGTGAAGTCCGCGACTGGACACTGCCCTCATGCGCATCCTCCTCGTCGAAGACGACCGCTCCCTGGGTGAAGGCATCCGGACCGCACTTCGACGGGGCGCCTTCGCCGTGGACTGGGTGGAAGACGGCACGGCCGCGCTCCTGGCTGCGCAGGATGGGGATTTTGATCTGGTGGTGCTCGATCTGGGGCTGCCACGGGTAGACGGCATCGAAGTGATCCGCCGCCTTCGCGCGGCGGCAAACCCGGTGCCGATTCTGGTCCTCAGTGCCCGTGAACGCCCGGCCGACCGCACGCTCGGGCTGGACGTTGGAGCAGATGACTACCTCGGGAAGCCCTTCGATACCGCCGAGCTGCTGGCGCGCGTCCGCGCGCTCGTCAGGCGCAGCAGCGGACGTTCGCATCCCACGCTGGACGCCGGTGACCTCCATCTTGATCCGGCGACGCTGGAGGCGCGATGGAAAGGACGTACGCTGGATCTGACCCGCCGCGAGTTCTCGCTGCTGAGATTGTTGATGGAGCAGAACGGGCGGCCAATGGCGCGAGAAACGATCCAGAAGCACCTCTACGGCTGGGATGAGGACGTCGCCAGCAACGCAGTGGATGTTCATGTGCATCAGCTGCGGCGCAAGGTCGACCCTGCGATCGTGCGTACCGTGCGGGGCATCGGGTATGCGCTGGGGCAGTCGCCGGAGACGGATGCATGAGGTCGATGCGACGCACGCTGCTGTTGACCCTGCTGAGCACCTTGGCGGTTCTGATGGCCGTGGCTGGATTCTTCAGCTATCGCGCCGGCCTACAGGAAGCGGGGGAAATGTTCGATGCCCGGCTGGTGCAGTCCACGCGGGTACTGATGGGCCTGGTAGATGAGCCGCTAAGTGATCTGACTGCGTTTCCGGGCGACCCCATTGTGCTGCGTGGTTGGCACGGGCACGCTGAAGGCGTGGGCGACGCGCTGGCGTTCAGCGATGGACATGCCTATGAGAGCAAGCTTGCCTTCCAGGTATGGGACGCGAAGCAGCGCCTGTTGCTCCGCTCGGACAGTGCTCCCACCCGGCCACTGGCTGCATTGGTGGCTGGCTACGCCAGTCCCGTAATCGACGGCGAACAATGGCGCACCTTTACGCTGCAGACCCGTGGGGGCCGATGGTTCCAGTCTGGCGAGCGGTCGGACATCCGCGAAGAGCTGGCCGAAGATATTGCAGGAGGCACCCTGCTGCCGTTGCTGCTGGCGCTGCCACTGATGGCGCTGGTGATCTGGTGGAGCGTCAATTACGTGACCCGCTCGCTGCAGAGCGTCTCGGACCAGATCGGCAGGCGTGATCCCGGGCGCATGTCGCCACTGGACGCGGCTGACGTGCCGCGCGAGGCGCGAGGACTGGTGCAGGCAGTTAACGGTCTGCTTGGGCGACTGAACGAGGCACTGGCGCGCGAGCGGCGTTTTGTAGCCGATGCCGCACACGAGTTGCGCACACCGATCAGTGCGCTGAAAGTGCATGCAGACAACGCACGCATGGCGCCGGATGATGCAGGAAGGGTACGCGCACAGGAGATGGTCAGCGACTCAGTGGCGCGGCTGGAGCGCCTTGCTTCGCAGCTGCTCACACTCAACCGCGCAGAATCCGTATCCCGAATGACTTCGGTGCGCCTGAGCCTGGATGGCCTGGTCGGCATGGAGGTGGATGCGCTGCGTCCTATCCTTTCCGTAAATCGACAGTACATCGAACTAAAGCTGGACAGCGCGGAGATCAGGGGTGATGAGGCCGCGCTGAGCGCGCTGGTTCGCAACCTGCTGGAGAACGCCGTGCGCTACACCCCCGTCGGCGGTCGCCTGAATGTCTGCGTGATGCAGGAGGAGGGCAGTGTGTTTCTCATCGTCGCCGACAGCGGTCCGGGCATCGCCGAGGAAGAGCGCGATCGCGTCTTTGACCGCTTCTACCGAACGCTGGGGAGCCGGGTGCAGGGCAGCGGGTTGGGGCTGTCCATTGTCAGGGAGGTGGCCGATGCCCACGGCGCGGGCGTGACGCTGGGCACCTCACAGAAACTGGGCGGGCTTGAGGTGAAGGTGAGCTGGCCAGCAGGCTCGGCATATCAAGGCGCCCCTGACAGCTGATTGCCAGGTGACCGCGCCTGGCAGGGCCCTCAGGTGTACTGCACCGCTGCCATACATGCTGCGGCATGCGCCAAAAAACCGACATTTGGGTGTCCTGCGTTGCTTTGATATTCTCAGGCATGCCACCTCGCTCCAGCACGTGAAGCTTTCCAACGGCTTAACTGCCATTGCCGGGCATGGGCGGATTCAGCGCAGTGGAAGGGTCGTCGGAGGAGGCACTGGTGATGACGGATCGCGCCGTAGACGCTGGGCGTGGCGCTCTGAAATTCAGAGGCGCTGCTCGCCGCGAGAAGGTGTCCGCCATACTGTCACTCGCGGGCATCTCCTGCATCTGCCTGGGCCTGGCCTGGACATCCTGTTACCTGTATTTCGGACGGGCCGAGCTATCCATTGTATTTGTCGGCTTGATAGCCGTAGGTATCCTCGCGCTTCTTCGAAGCAAGCGCAGTGACGGTGCGTCCATTCTGATCGTCGCCCACGGAGTGCTGGCAGCTGTGTGTGCGATTGCGGCCATTGATGCGCCCATCGCAGGCGTGCCACGTTCGGTTCACCTGTTCCTTCTGCCCTTGGCCGCAGGTGCTGCTTTCACATTCGAAGCGCGCGAACGCTATGGCTCCCTGGTGTTTCCGTTGCTTTGCCTGGCAATGTTTGCAGCGTTTGCGCTCGGGGCACTCGATCGAATTGCGCCAGGCATCTCACCGCCAGTAGAGGTTCGCCACTGGGGCGCGCGTTTCAACACGGCGATCTCCATGGTGCTTCTGGCGGCGATCTTCGGCATCTACCGACTGGATATCGGCAAGCGTCTGCGCTTGGAGCGTGAGCTCGGACGCGCAGTGCGCAACGGTGAGGTAGAGGTTCACTACCAGCCACAGGTGCATGTCGACGCCGACGTGATCGGGGTTGAAGCACTGGTCCGCTGGCAACATCCGTCGGCGGGCCTGTTATCGCCAGACTCGTTCATACCGCTGGCCGAAGAAAGCGCATTGATCAACGAGATAGGGCTGGAGGTACTTCGACAGGCCTGCGAACTGCTCGATGGATGGTCCGGGCATGCCCATACGCGTGGCATGCGGGTGGCCGTGAACATCAGCCCGGTTCAACTCTTGGATGAGGCATTCGTCCCCTCGGTAGCCAAGCTGGTCAATCAAAGCGGAATCAACCCAGCCTTGCTGGAACTGGAGCTCACCGAATCCGCACTATCCACCGATACGGCAGAGATGATCGACCGAATGCTTGATCTTGAGGCACTGGGCGTGACCTGGGCACTGGATGATTTCGGCACGGGCTATTCGTCCCTGTCCACACTGCGGACCCTGCCCATTCGCAAGCTGAAGATCGACAGGCAGTTCGTGCAGGAGGTCGCCACCCAGGAGAGTGCTCAACGCCTGCTGGGCAAGATTGTTGAGATCTCCCAGGTGATGGACATGAGTGCGCTGGCGGAAGGGGTCGAGACGGCGGAGCAACGCGACCTGTTGATCTCGCTGGGCTGCGAATCTTTCCAGGGCTACTTCTTCGCGCCACCGATGCCGCTGCCCATGCTGTCCGCCTGGCTGGAGGAACGCCGCGGTTTGTCCGTATCGCACTGCACCGGCGAGATTGAGGGGTCGCTGAGGTCGGGCGCTGTCACCTCGCGCGGGAGCGATACAAGCCGCCGCAGCCTGCGTTGACCTGCCGTTGACAGCAAAGGGACAGACTGCGCAAGAGCAAAGGGCGCCTGGGGACATCATGGACACGGGTGAGGGAAACGATGCCATTCTTCACTGATTCGGACGAGGTTGCGGTTGAGGGCCTGGGGGCTGCCCGCCGGATTGGGTGGATGCGCTTCGTGGGCGCCTCGCTGGCTGCGCTGCCCATTGCATCGGTGGGCCTGGAGCGCGGCATGGGCAGGTCGGCATGCGTGTTTCTTCTGGTCAATGCGTTGGTCTGGCCGGCCATTGCACAGCTGCTGACACGGCACGCCGCCCGGCCCGCTGTCGTGCAATTCCGTTGCATGGTTGTCGACTCGCTGCTGGGCGGGGCATGGATCGCCTTCATGGCTGTCAGCGCTGTGCCCAGCGCGCTCTTCGCTGCGCTGCTGGTGGCAGACAAGATCGCGGCCGGCGGTACACGGCTGGCGCTGAAGGCCACGGCTGCGCTTCTGCTCGGTTTCCTTGCTGCATGGCTTGCTATGGGCACGCCTTGGCAGCCGGCCACTTCTTCCCGAACATTCCTGCTCAGCCTTCCGTTCCTGTTTGTCTACGGGATCGGATTGAGTGCACTGAGTTGGCGTCTTGCGCGCCGGGTCAGGTCACAGAATCGGCAGTTGCAGCGACTCAGCCGAATGGATCCACTGGTGGAACTGGCCAATCGCGGCTATCTCATGCACCGCGCTCAGCAGATGATCGAAGCGGGGCGCGCTCTGGGCCGCAGGGATTGCCTGCTGATGCTGGACGTGGATGATTTCAAGCGCATCAACGATACCTTGGGCCATCGCACTGGCGATGAAGCACTGCGTCGTATAGCCGCGGTCCTGCGCAGCGTGTCACGCCCTGGCGACACACCGGGACGCCTGGGCGGAGATGAGTTCGCGCTTCTGCTCGCCGGGCAGACGCCGGCTGAGGCCATGCTGCTGGCAGAGAAGATCAGGAGCCTGCTCCACGCTGATACGGGCAGTGATGCCACAATGCTGGACCTGAGCGTGAGCATCGGCATTGCCGCCGCGCCCACGACGACCAGTGCTGAAGAGTGGCTCGCAAGAGCGGACCAGGCACTGTATGAAGCCAAGCGACACGGCAAAAACACGGCGAGCTGCGGCACGGATTGCTGAGCAAACCCTACGCATCGTGGTCGACGTCAATCGCTGACATCTTGATGGTTGCCGGCATCTGACGGAAAGATCGCCTCGTTCGCTGGGAACACTTTCCACTCCTGATGACACGGGACTGCACTGCGTCGGCCGTCGGGCGACGCGTTCTTCACAACATGCAACGTTACACTGGCGCGCTTTCGCATGTGGAACTCGGAGGCAGATAGCCCGATCGTGAGAGTAATTTCCTCTATTGCCATTGCCTTGCTCGCCAGCGTTTCCTTACCCACAGAGGCATCCGAACCTGGTCGGAACGGCGATTCCTACTTCAAGCCTGGTGGTGCGGTAAGGTTCAATTACGGCTGGCTCGACTACGGGCCGACCAGCCGCCTTCAGCTTGAACTGATGCGTGCGGACCTTGACGCTGGAACCGGACCGTTTTCCTTCTCTGCCCAATACCGCTGGTACGATGGCTTCGACGCCGTGCATCACGCCTACGCGGGCTGGCAGTTCTCCGATGCTACCCAGCTCAAGGCAGGTATCCAGCAAGTCCCGTTCGGGCTGCTCCCCACCGTTTCGCAGAGTTTCTGGTTCGGCTCCGGCTACTACCTGGGCATCGAGGATGATTACGATCCGGGCCTTGTGGTGATTCACCGCAGCGGCAGCACAACTTGGCATCTTGGCTGGTTCTCCGGAGACGAATACGGGTCCGGGGCTCGCTACGATCGCTACTCCTTTGATGTCGCGCAGACCGAGGCGTTGCCGTATCGCGAGCGGCAACGACTGCATGCACGCGTGGAGAGCGCGCGCGACTGGGGCGGCGGCGAACTGTTGCTGGGCGCATCAGCGTTTGCTGGCAAGGTGCAGAACACTCAGACACGGCGTCAATACGGTCATCAGGGCGCGGCCCTCCACGCACAGTGGCAGCGCGATGGTTGGACCGCGCAGTTGCAGTGGGCGCGGTACCGGTATGACGTGCCCGGAGATCGCATCGCAATGTCGGCGTTCGAATCCCCCTTCCAGGTTGCAGCGCAGGCGGATGTGCCAAGCGCCAACATCGCCTATTCGTTCGGCCAGAAGGGCTGGCTGGATGAAATCACCTGCTATAACAACCTCAGCATGACCCGCCCAGTCGGGCACCGCGCGGGCCTTCGTGATTCGTGGCAGAACGTGACCGGTTGCAGCCTGCAGAAAGGCATCATGCTCACCTATGTCGACTGGATCGCTGGCCGCAACATGTGGTTTGCCGGTGGTGATGGTATCGGCATCGACGAGGGAGGTCCTTCCCGCTGGCATTCACGGCTGAACTTCAACATCGGCTTCTACTTCTGATCGGGCTCGCGCAAGCCGGAGGCTTCTTCACCCAACAACACGGAGGTATCCATGCAGAGCACGGCTCCGCAACATCCCCCCGTTCGCCAGCGGATTCTTCCGCAGGTGTTCATTCCCACGGCAGCCATCGTCATCGCGCTGCTCGCGCTTGCTGCCATCGCGCCCGATACGGCCACGCGGTGGTTCACCGCGGCCAAGTCATGGGCTGCCAATGATGCAGGCTGGTTCACCATCCTTGCGGTGGCCGGCTTCCTGGTCTTCGTCGTCGGCGTCGCCATCAGCAGTTACGGCCGCATCAAACTCGGCCCTGACCACAGTACGCCGGACTACAGCTACGGCTCCTGGTTCGCCATGTTGTTCGCTGCCGGCATGGGCATCGGTCTGATGTTCTTCGGCGTTGCCGAGCCCATCATGCACTACGCCACGCCGCCGGTCGGCTCGCCCGAGTCGGCCGCAGCTGCCCGCCAGGCCATGCGCATCACCTTCTTCCACTGGGGCATCCACGCATGGGCGATCTACGCAGTGGTAGCGCTGTCGCTGGCGTACTTTGCCTACCGGCACAATCTCCCGCTGCGTGTCCGATCCGCACTGTATCCGCTCATCGGCGATCGTATCCACGGCCCGTTGGGGCATGCTGTAGACACGTTCGCCGCGCTGGGTACCATCTTCGGCCTGGCCACCTCGCTGGGGCTGGGCGTCATGCAGATCAACGCCGGCCTGAACTACCTGTTCGGCCTGGAGGTCAGTACGCTCGTCCAGGTTGGCTTGATCACCGTCATCACACTGGTGGCGACCGGCTCGGTCGTGGCTGGCCTGGACAGCGGCGTACGCAGGCTGTCCGAGCTCAACATGATCCTGGCGGCAGCGTTGCTGGCCTTGGTGCTGGTCTGTGGACCCACCGTGCACCTGATGCAGGCACTGGTGCAGAACACCGGCATGTACGTTTCCCAGCTGTTCTCGATGACCTTCAACCTTTATGCCTACGAACCCACGGGTTGGCTGGGTGGCTGGACGCTGTTCTACTGGGGCTGGTGGATTGCCTGGTCGCCCTTCGTTGGCATGTTCATCGCGCGCATCTCACGTGGACGCACTGTCCGTGAGTTCGTGGTGGGGGTGTTGCTTGTGCCGCTTGGCTTCACATTCCTCTGGATGACCATCTACGGCAACACCGCGTTGCACATGGTGCGGGCGGAGGGCATCCAGCAGTTGGTGCAGGCGGTCTCAACCGACAGCTCGATGGCGCTTTTCGAGTTCCTGGAGCACCTGCCCCTGACCATGCTGACCTCTTCGCTGGCGGTCATCCTGGTTGCGCTGTTCTTCGTAACCTCAGCGGACTCCGGTGCCCTGGTAATCGACATGCTTACCTCGAAGGGTGAGGAGGAATCACCGGTCTGGCAGCGGATCTTCTGGGCGCTGCTGGTCGGCGGCCTGGCAATTGCCCTGTTGGTGGCCGGCGGGCTGGAATCGTTGCAGGCAGCCACCATTGCCAGCGCGTTGCCATTCACGATCGTCATGATCCTGATGTGCTGGGGACTGCTGAAGGCCATGCATCTGGATGCGACCAAGCGCTCGATCCTGCGGGATGCACGTATCCTGCCGGGGACCAGCGAGGATTGGCGGGCGCGCCTGCGCCTTCTGGCGCACAACCCGTTGAAGATCGAGGTGACCGGCTTCATCGAGCAGCGCGTCATTCCTGCATTGGAAGAAGTTGCGGCTGAGCTGCGCAAGCAGGATCTGCCGGTCCACGTCTCCAAGGGGGAGGATCGTCGTGCGTGGCTGCAGGTTGGGCATGGCGAGGAGATGGACTTCTTCTACTCCGTGCGGCCCCAGCCCTATCAGCCGCCGACGTTCGCCCTGCAGGATCCCCGTCGACCGGTCAGCGAGGGTACCCGCCATTACCGCGCGGAGGTCTATCTGCGGGAGGGCGGGCAGGACTACGACGTCATGGGGTGGACGAAGGTTCAGCTCATCCACGATGTGCTCGATCAGTACGAGCGCCACCGTCAGTTCCTGGACAAGGTGCGCTCGTAGAATCCGTACACAGATGCCGCCCGGAGGAGCGGCATCTGCCTTGGGCCGGGCGTAACCGTGCGTTGACGTGGCCTCGGCGCCCGACCGTGCTATTGATGGTCGAACTGCCCAGGACGTAGCCCGTGCTCACCAGATTGAGGCTTGCAGCGAGCAAAGTTACCAAGCGGATGTGGTTCCGCTCGACCCTGTATGGCGCCTTGGGCATCATCACGGCGTTGGCCGGTGCGTTCCTCAAGTTCCTCATTCCCTCCGGCCTTGCTGCACGGATCGGCGCCGATTCCGTCGGTAACATTCTTGGCATACTTGCCGCGTCGATGCTGACGGTCACCACCTTCTCGCTGTCCACTATGGTCTCGGCCTACGCGTCCGCGTCGAGCAGCGCCACCCCGCGCGCGGCCCGCCTGCTGATCGAAGACACCCGGGCCCAAGGTGCGCTGGCCACCTTCATTGGTGCCTTTCTGTTCTCGATCGTGGGCCTGATCGCGCTCAGCACCGGCATGTACGGAGACAGCGGCCGGCTTTGGGCAGGCCTGGCGGTCGCCCGTCAGTCTGCTGAACATCGGTCGGCTTTTGTTCAGCTTCATTTTCCAAGCGAGCGTGGAGGAAATCATTTTCCGCGGCTGGATGCTCTCGTTGGTAGCGCGCAAGGCCAATGTCGCGGCGGCAGTGCTGCTGGTGTCGCTCGTTTTCTGCTTCCTGCATTTTAGTCCGCACCAGCCGCTCCGGGTTACGCTCGGCATCTTCCTGTTCTCGCTGTTTACCTGCGCCTGGGCGCTGCGGACCGGCAATATCTGGGGCGTGATGGGCTGGCACGCGGGGTGGAACGGGTTGCTCGCGACGGGCTTCGAATTGCCCGTCACCGGCATGGATGCACACTTGCCGGCGCTGCTGGTGGCGCTGCGGCCGCAAGGCTTGGACGCCCTGACCGGTGGCGCGCAAGGGCCGGAAGGTAGTTACCTCTGCAGCGTTTTCTTCGTCGCCGCGATCGCGTGGATCCAGTGGCGGAAGACCCGCGGAGCTCAGGACTTCTTCCCGACCAGAAGGTAGTGCCACTGCCTGAGCTGCATCTCCGTCCCGTCCTTGCTGATCCGATGCTTGGCAATCTGGAGGCAGCTTGGGTTCGGAATGCCAGACCGAATGCCGACTGGACCGAGACTGCATTGGGTTCTACCCGGATATCACGGACGGTTTAAGAAATAGCTGCAATCTTCTGATCCTGCTTGGCGACCCTTCGCCGCATTCTTGGGTTGTGGCGTCGCTCGATTTAGTCAAATACATCCGCTCGTGCCGCACCCAGTGTGCGGTAGCTCGTTCGATCCATACGCTCACGCTGGAGCAGGGCAAGAAAGCCTTTGCAGGTCGCGTTGTCAACGTAATGCCCCGCCGCGCTCATTGAGCCGATCAGGCCGTTGGCGGCCAGAATCCCTGATAGTCACCGCTGCGGAACTGGCTGCCGCGCTCCGAATGCAGGATCACCGCATGACTTCCGTGCCGTTGCCGCACCGCCATCTGCACCGCTCGAATCACCATCTGACGGTCCAGCCGATCATGCACTGACCACCCCGCGATCCGCTGTTCGTAAAGCTCCAGCACGATGTACAGATACAGCTTGCCCTTCTGGGTCTTGATGTCGGTGACATCGGTCACCCACTTGGTCTCCGGCGTTTGCGCAGAGGCCAACCCTGCAGGCTGCCGGCCGCCATCAGGCGTGCTATCCGGTTCAGGCTGGCCGTCGCGCCCGCATCAGCCAGGTCTTCGCGCATGCGGCGAAGTCTCAGCGTGCCCCGGCTATAGTGGTGAAGCTGACCCATTCGTACTAGAAGGCGCGGGTCGTCGAGCGGCCGGGCGCTGGCAGGATGCTTGCTCCGCTCGTAATCATTGCTGGCCGAAACCTGGGTTGGCCTCCACGGGCAAATGTCGGTCCGACAGCCCGCGCGTGAGGAGATATCTAGGATCTGGACGCCATTCCTACCGGCGTGGTTGGCCAAGTGTGGTGCTTCGGATTACCTGATGTCAGGCTCCCATCAGCTAGCAGGATTGCTACATACGTGGTCGAGTGACGGATCAAGGCAATAGGCATTACTTAGCCTTTCGTGAACTGATCCTCGAATGGTCACGATTTGCTCGCTTAACCGCACCGTCCGGGCACCATTGTGGCAGCGTGGACGGTGCGGCTGTTGAAGCAGCGTCCGAATCAGAAGTCCCAGCGGGCGGCGACGCTCATCGGCACCGAAATCCGCTTGGCATCGTTGTTGATGCTGCCCAAGCCGAGCCCACCGATGTCGGCGTCATCACCGCTGAGCTTGTCGACGTAGCGAACGCCGGCCTGCGCAGTAAAGCTGAAGGTCTCGCCGACCGGAATGATCACGCCCACATCGAGGCCACCGGACGCGGACCAGGTCTTCTTGGTGAAGCGTGCATCGGGAATGGAAATGGCGGCATCCGGAATATCGAACGAGGCGTTGATTGCGTCAGTGCGCGTCGCGCCGATGCGGGCGGCGAGGAAAGGACGCGCAGCGCCCGGCTGCATGAAGAAACGGCGGTAGCCGAACTCGGCGCCGTAGCTCTTGTAGGCGCTGAAACGGCCGTACACCGGCAGCTCGGTGTCCAGCGCCGGCACGTAGGCGCCACCCACCTGCACGCGACCGGGCGAGGCATGGCTGTAACGCACCTGTCCGAACAGCTCGGCGCGATCGCTCAGTCCATAGCCCATTTCTAGACCGTAGGTGTCGGCCAGGCCATAGATGCGGTCATGGCTGCGCGACTGGATACGCAGCTCGGCACTGACCCCTGCCAGCGCAGGGTTGAGCGGTCCGAGGTCGGGCACTGGCGCGATTGCACCGCTGTGCACGTTGCCGCTGGTCGGCATGTCAACGCCACCGAAGGCGGAAAAACTCCACTTGCCAGCTTCGACACCGGACGCGTGAGCTGTAACGGATGCGGCCAGACCGGCAGCGAGAACGACAAAGGCAGCAGACTTCATTGGGGCTCTCCAGGCTGAAAGGGAAGTGCACAGGATCATGCTTGTTCCAATACGCAGCACGTACACGCTTGGATGCACGCCAAGGAGCGATCGGAGCCCGAAAATCCATCGACTAGAAGCTGGGGGTTGGCGTTGACGCGGCGTACACAAGCGATAGCCTTAGAACCCCTCTCGGCGATGGGCGATGCAAGCAACACGGTGGCACCAGCGGTGTCCAAGCCGTGTATTTCGCCGATTCGGCGGTGTTGGTGAAGTCCATCCTGTGGGCCGCCGCGAGGCGTCACCGCGGCATGTCCGAGGTATGTGGCTGGATGACGCCGATACCCGCCACGTTATCCAGGCGCGGAACTCAGCGGCGCTGGAACAGGTCGTGCGAGAGCATCCACTCCTGGCCGTCGGAATGACCGCCTCAGTCAGCGGCAGGTTGGCCAGACCCAGGGAGTCGGCGCGCTCGGAGCGGGCCAGGTTGCGCCGGCCGACCGACCACAGCCAGCGCCCGGGAAACACCTGCTCCTGCTCGTCCAGGTCCAGGTCCAGGTCCAGGTAGAGCTGGGCCATCTTGTAGCCGAAGGCATGCACTCGCGGGTGGTGGCGGTGGTGATGCGCCCCCCCTAGTTGGCCGCGCTGTGCAGCGGGCCGCTCATGCGCGGTGTCCGGCAGGGCCAGCGGACCAGTCCACGCCCAGCGCGCTGGCCACTTCCACCGCGCTGCTGCTATGCCACCACCGACTGCGGGGTATAGACCGGGTGGTGGTAGCTGAGCCGGCCCCAGGCGTGCACATGTTTCGGGCGCCGCAGTTCAACGGTTGTCTGGCGCGCAAGGTGCAGTCGATGCTCGGGCTGTAGCCGGGCCGACATACCGATCAGAACCGCCCGCTGGGGGTATTCCGGCAGGCCATTTGCGTTTGCGACGCTGAGGCGTGGCTTAATCTTGGTGTCGCAGTGACAGGAACTCGCGACGTAGCGCCGGGTCGCTGAGGAACTTGCCGCGCATCACGCTGTTGGTCATCTTCGAGCCGTCGTCCTTCACCCCGCGCCAGTGCATGCAGTAGTGATCGGCCTCCATCACCACCGCCAGGCCATCGGGCTTGAGCCGCTGCTCAAGCAGGTTGGCGATCTGGCTCACCGCTTCTTCTTGGATCTGCGGCCGGCCCATGATCCACTCGATCAGACGGGCGTACTTGGACAGCCCTATCACGTTGGAGCCGGCATCAGGCAGCACGCCGATCCAGACCCGGCCGATAATCGGGCACAGGTGGTGCGAGCACGCACTGCGCACGCGCAGCGGGCCGACGATCATCAGCTCGTTCAGGTGCTCGGCATTGGGGAACTCGGTCACTGTCGGGGCCGGCTGGTAGCGGCCGGCGAACAGCTCACGCACGAACATCTTGGCCAGACGGCGGCCGGTGTCCTGGGTGTTGTGGTCGTTGTCCACGTCGATCACCAGCGCCCGCAGCAGCTCCTGGGCCTTGAGCGCGACCTCGTGCTCGATCGCGGCCAACTCGCCCTCTTGCAGGTGGTCGGCAATGTTGTCATTGGCATGGAAGCGGTGGCCGGCCCTGCGCAGGCGCTCGCGCACGCGCTCGGAAGCTGGCAGGGGATGCAGCGTCGTGGAATCAGTGAGGGGCTGGGACATGGCAGGGCTCGCGGTAGCAAGGGGGAGCGGGAGGGGGAGGGAGCAGGGGCAGCCGGACAGGCAGGGTCCGGCCGGTGCGTGTTGATAATCACAGCGCGTCCAGGTTGGCCAGCAGCTGCCAGGCCCGCTGCGCCAGCGCCTCGCGCCGGCTCGCTGGCATCCGTGCCAGTTGCCGGTAGGGCATAGCCAGGCGCGGGTTGCGACTCAGGGTGTCTGCATGCCGGTCCAGAAAACCCCAGTACAGCGCATTGAACGGGCAGGCCTTGGCACCGGTGGGCAGGTCGCGGCGGTAAGGGCACTGGCCGCAATGGTCGCCCATCCGGTGGAGGTAGGCTGCGGCGGAGACATACGGCTTGGTCGCCAGCAGGCCGCCATCGGCGAACTGGCTCATGCCCAAGGTATTGGGCAGCTCCACCCACTCAAAGGCGTCGATGTAGATGCCTAGGTACCAGCGGTGCAGGGCCTGCGGGGCGAGCCCGGCAAGCAGGGCGAAGTTGCCGATCACCATCAGCCTCTGGATGTGGTGGGCATGTGCATTGGCCAATGACAGCTTGACCGCGCTGCGCACGCAGGCCATGCGGACGTTGCCGGTCCAGAACCAGTCCGGCAAGGGTCGGGTGTGGCCCAGCACGTTACTGTTGGCATAGCCGGGCATCTGCGCCCAGTACACTCCGCGCACATACTCGCGCCAGCCCAGGATCTGGCGGATGAAGCCTTCAACCGCAGCGAGTGGCGCCTGGCCATCGCGGCCGGCGGCCTCGACCCGCGCGATCACCTCGGCCGGGCTGAGCATCTTCACGTTCAGCGCAAAGGACAAAAGCGAGTGGAACAGCCGCGGCGCCTTTGCGCTGATCGCGTCCTGGTAGTCGCCAAAATGCGGCAGGCCGTATTTGATGAAGGCTTCCAGCTGCTGCAGCGCCTCGCCGCGGTCCAGCGGCCAGCGCAGCGCCTGCTCGCTCGGCTCGCCGAAGCTGGCCACCCCGGCGGCGCTGATCGTCTGCCACAGCGTGCGTAGGTCGTGGCGTGGGCGCAGGTCCGGCGGTTCAGGTGGGTCGCCACGCCAAGCCTTGCGGTTGTCGGCATCGAAGTTCCAGCGTCCGCCCAGCGGCTGGCCGTCCGGTTCGAGCAGCACGCCATGGTGCTGGCGCATGTGGCGGTAGAACAGCTCCATCGTCCAGCGTTTGCGGCTGCCGAAAAACTGCGCCACCTCATCCCGCTCGGTCAGAAAATGCGCACTGTCCACACAGTGCACCGGTATCGACTGCTGCGCGGCGTACTGGCACAACTGCTGATCCAGCCGCCACTCGTCTGGGGGCTGGTACTCCAGCGTGCCGGCCGCGTGCCGGGCCAGCAGCGCATCCAGGTTGGCGGTCAGCGACTGGCTGTTGTCCGGCGCATCGATGGCCAGGTAGCTGACCCTGTGACCGGCCGCGCGCAGCTGGTCGGCAAAGCGACGCATCGCCGCGAAGATCGCCAGGATCTTCTGCGCATGGTGCAGCACGTAGTCGGTCTCCTGACGGATCTCCATCAGCACGTAGACCACGTCCGGGCGCACGCTGGCGAACCAGGGATGCTCGGGATTGAGCTGGTCGCCCAGCACCAAACGCAGGCAAGTCACGGCTCACTTTCCAGTTGTCGGGGCTGCCAGTGGGACAGGCCGATGATCAGCGTGATGAACACCACCAGCACCGCCAGTGACAGTGCCATGACTGCGGCTACGCCAGCCCCTGCCAGTGCCGAGGCCTGCTGCCGGGCATACATTCCGAGCAGCCCCCGGACGGCGGCCAGCGCATACCACGGGTTGCCGCGCAGCTTGAGCGCCTGGCCAAGGGCGAACCCTCCATCAAGCGGGAAGATTGGCCCCCAGATCGCGAACGCACAGCCGGCGATAACGATCAGGGTCGGGTAGCGGGCGGGTATCTCGCCGCTACTCGGCCCAGGCAGGCCGGTATTGGAGAGCCAGCCCACCAGCGGCATCAACAAGGCCAACAGCAGTACCAGCCATTTCATTGGAACTCTCCGTGGAACGTGTCCTTGTCCTGGCGGGTTTCCTGCCAGCGTTGCGGGACGCGCTCGATCCGGCTGGCGTCATAGTCCAGCGCCGAGGCGAGATCAAGCATTACCTGGTAGTCGGCTGCAGGCACGACCGGGGTGCGAGCCATGCACCAGAGGTAGTCGCGGGCATCGCGTACCACCATTACCACCCTGTAGTCCGGTGCCAGCCAGCCGATCAGGTACTGCGTCTTGAACAGGCCGAAGAAGCATACTTTCCACTCGGCATTGTCGGTGCCCGGCTGCAACAGGCCGGTGGAGGCCAGCAGCTTGACCGGTGCATCGACGCTGTCTGGAGGGTACCGATACCAGGTGCCGATCTGGCCCTTGCTGTCCAGACGATAGGTTTCCACCGGGTTGTGGCTGCCACGCTTCAAGCGTGTGGGGATGATCCCGCTCACATACCAACGCCCCTTGAAACGGGGAAAGTCCACCGACTCGACCGGGGTAATAGGGGAGTGCTTGGCCTGGGCACAGCCGCCGAGTAGCGCGGCCACCAGCGGCGGCAGGACGAAGGGGAAGGACAGGCGCATGGCAGGCATACACGGTCGGAGAATGTAAGTGTTTACGCAGCGGCCATCGCTCTGGATGCATCAAATGGCAGAGCCGCTGCGTAGAAATCGCGTGATCACACGACCACTCCATCACTTGGACCACTACTTGCCTTGGCCGGCCGGGCGGGATGGCTGCGGCCCTAAAGCGTGCCCGGTGCCGCATGCGGAGGCGATCTGATGGCGCGGATGCGGAAAAAGGCCGAGCTGCCGCAAAAGCTATGCGCACGTTGCGCGCGGCCATTTACGTGGCGACGCAAGTGGGCGCGTGAATGGGACAGCGTGCGCTACTGTTCTCAGCGCTGCCGTCAACACCGATAAGGAACCGGAAAGTGGGCAAGCGGATTTTGTTGGGCGGTGCCACCGGCCTGGTCGGCCAAGGCGTGGTGCGCGTGCTGCTGCAGTGCGACCAAGTGGAAGCGGTGAGCGTGCTGGTGTCGCGCCCCTTCACCGCCCTCGATCCCCGGGTGCAGGCGCTGCAGCTGACGGATTACTCAACGACGCGCTGGACGGTCTGGACCTGCGCGGCCTGGACGCCTGCTTGTATTGCGGCGGACCGCGGCTATTTGGAATGTCGGAGGCCGTCTACCTCGAGGCGACTGTGGCGACCCTGGAAGGGGTCATTGTGGGCCATGCCGCGGCCAATCAGGCCGGCTATGTGTCCTTCATCTCCGGCATGGCGGCCGATCCCGGCAGCAGGATGATGCCCCTGCAGGTCAAGGGGCAGGCAGAACAGGTGCTGGCTCGCTCGGGGCTGGCCCATACCAGCCTGCGTCCGGGCGTGTTGCGTCCGGTGCTCGGGGTGGCCTCGCCGCATCGGCTACGCCGTGGCCTGTATGCCGTGGGAAGCCCCGTGCTGGCGCCGGCCGCGGGTATCTGCCCACAGGTTTTCACCAGCACCGAGGCGATTCGCCGATGCGTGCCGCGGCTGGTGATCAATCGGCTGCAGCGGCCGGACTTAATCAAGAACGCCGATATCGCCCAGCAGGCTGGCTGATGCGGCAGGCCAGATGGCGCCTTTGCGCTATAGGAGATTGACTGTATTCACTGCTTTTACTGCGCAGCGAATAGAACGCATGCCATTACCTTTTTTGCATTCCTGCCGGTGCCGTAGCGCAGCGTCCTGCTGAGGCGGATCGCTATCATTGACGGCTTCGGTAAAACTACGGGCAAGACGTCATGAAGAGCGCAGTGGTGATATTGCTGGGAATAGTGCCGGTGATGGCGTCGGCTACTGCGCAACTCACCGGCCCGCAGCGGTTGCGGGCTGCCCGCCGGGAAACGGCCGAGTAGCTGCGGTTTCCGTCGCGCGATGGCGCCTTCTTCACCGGCACTCAGGTACGGGTTGTGAAACAGCTGAACGGACGGTTCGATGGTATGCAGCAGCGGGGGGGGGGGGGCGCGGGATGACACAGGCATCGGACGATGCACTATCCTACGCCGTAGCACCCGGGCAAAGCTGCTATCTGGCCATTACGGTTTCAAGGCCTGACGATTTGCAATGGTATGTCGAAGGGGTGATACGCCCTTTGGATTAGGGTCGCATGCGTGCCGCGCTGCACGGCGACACCGAAGCATGACGATCGGCCTTTGGCGAGCAGACAGCACGGGTATGAGCCGAAATTGAGCACGACGCGTGTGCAGATTTTTGCATAGACAGAATTTTGAATCGTCCCGGTTTGAAGGCGGCCATCATTGTGGAGCATGTCCGTTCCTGGCCATAGGCTAACGTCGGCTGGGTAGGGGATTGGGGTGTTTATCGAGGTTAGGGAAGAGGTCTGCTTGGGGCCAGAAAGACGCGTGAAGGACGCGTGAATGGTGCATGGGCTCGCGCGCGCAAGAGTGGTAGCGCAGTTCACGCCACCTCCCTCTGAGTGCTCCATCATTCGCGGAGGAGGTGGGAAGTACATCATCCAGGGCGGTCCCAATGGCGAACGGCTGGCCGCGCTGTACGCCAAGTCTTGGGTCGTGGCAAGCTGGTCGCCATGAAAAGCGATCAAGCTAGCCTGCCCGGACGGACACGAGTGGTTGACTCAGTGTTCGAATTCGAACTGCAAGGCAGCACGCTCTACGTGGACGCTGAGCACGTACCCCAGTGCGTAGAGCTGTGGAGAACCGGGCAATACACGCAACTCGGCATTTCGGATCACGAGAATCCTGGCCTCAAGAGTATCGACTTCATTGAGGCCTTCTTCCCTGTGGCTGATTTTCACTTGATGCTTTTCGACAAAGTCGATTTGTCCGTTCTGGGAGGAAATGCCGAGTGGCTGAAGCATTTCTTCACCAACGCGGGGCCGAATGCCATCGACGACCTTAGTCCCTTCACTAAGCTCGAATCACTAGGCCAACCATGGAGTAGGAAATTTCGCGTCGACGAAAGCCTCGGACGCTTGAAGGGCTTGGCACTGGGCGGATTCAGTCCAGCATCATGTGACATCACCGAATTGTCCGTCCTGCCCGCGCTGGAGAAGCTCTCGCTCTATTTCAATAAGCTGCAGAGCTTGAAGGGGCTCGAAACAATGCAAGGTCTGCGCGAACTCTTCGTCGGTTTCGCGCCGAAGCTGGAGTGCATCGACCCAATCTGCGAGCTAAACGAGCTCCGTGAACTGCGTTTCGAGCACTGCAAGAACGTCCGCGGTTTTGCGGACCTGGTGAGGGGCAAACATATGGTCAACCTGATGTACATGAAATGCTCGCCTCTCGATCACGTGCGGTTCGTCAGCCGATTGCGCTCTTTGCAGAGGTTTGTTTTCTTGGATACGAACGTGCTCGATGGCGACATGGCGCCGCTTGTGGATCATCCGACGCTGGCGCACGTAGCACTAACGAAGAAGAAGCACTTTACGCTCAGTGAACGGCAGATTCTTCAGCGGTTAGGTGATCGCGAAGGTGGGGTTAGGGCTCGGATGGCAAAGTTGAATCTCAAGAAGGCCGCCGCTGAAGCTGCAGCGGAAGCGCAGTAGTTCCGCCGTACAATGGCGCACTGAGCATGAGCCGGGACGAGCGGGTGACATTGCTGAGTGCGTTCGCATTGGCGGGCGAGATCATTCTCATTGGGCACTACGCAGGCAAAGTTGCTGCCCGGCGCGTCACGACACTTCAACTTCTAGCAGGTGCCCTGTTTACTTTATGCGCCATGCCATTCGCCGGAGAGTCGATACCGGCCTTCTCGTGGGTGTGGCTGGGGGCCGCGGCGAGTTTGGGCGCCGCCAGCATGTTAATCCAGTTCACCATGAACTGGGCGCAGAAGACCGTTTCACCTACCCGGGCTACCGTAATCTATGCCAGCGAGTCGGTATGGGGTGGGATCATCGGCCGGATCGCCGGTGAGCGCCATCCTGGTCTCTCCATTCTCTGGGCCGCGCTTATCGTGATCGGCGTGATCGTCAGTGAACTGAAGCCCAGCAAATGGAGGCGATGGCGAACGCAGGAGGCAGTCGGGCCGATCGATTAGATCGCACACAAGCCGGTCGCTCCAGCTTCAAGGCGGTGGGATGCAACAACAGGAAAGCATCGAGGTGCCACAACCCGACCAGAGTGGGAATGCTCTTGTGGGCGATCAAGTGACCTGACGATGTCCGCTTCCGGCCGGGAGGGGGACATCGACGGGGCAGGGGATTAGGAAGATTTATCGCGGGTAAGAAAGAGGATCCGCTGACCCAACGTAGGCATTTCTATAGTGGAAAGCCATAGGTATCGGCTTTCCAAAAGAACCCCGCTGTCGGCGGTGCACCGCGGGTTTGCTAGCGCCCGTCCACCTTGAACACCATATCTGCGTGGCCCATTCGCCCCATGCCGTCACACACCCCCGTTGCAAGATGCGGCAGGAGCATTGGCGCTAAGCGTGCCAAAGCTCCTGAAGGTCGATGTCCCCACTATCCGGACGTCGGTTGCTGCTGAGCATGTCGACCTGAACAACCATCGGCAGGTCAAAGGCAGTCCCTGTCACGACGCAGCAGCCTTGGGTCAAGTTTGGAATCAGCGCACGGGAAATCGGGTCAAGGCTAGAGATAGTGTTGTCAATCAGGAACAGGTCGCGGTCGTTCACCAGACGATGGATCAGGAAGTTGTGGATCTGGGATACGATCGTCGGAGAGATGTCGGCTGGCCGCTGGCTGGCGATAGTCAGGAAGACGCCGAACTTACGTCCTTCCTTAATAATTTCTTCAAAAAGTTCCAGACGGTAGTCCTTCCACGCCTCCGCTTCGCGCGCGGACATTTCGGAAAGTATGTTGTGAGCCTCGTCGATAATAAGGTGCAACGTGCGGTTAGGTGGCGAGGCCACGGCGGCGCGATGATGGTGATACGCGTGCTTGGCGATGAGGATGGGAAGAATCTTCTTTGCGTCGGTGCTGCACCTCTTAAGCGATACAACCGTCACCATGGAGAGGGGCTGGGCATCTTCCACCGCCACCTGAACAGCTTTGCGCAGCATGGCGATTGCTCCTTCCATGCGCTTCATCAGCGGCAAGATGTGGTCCAGTTGAACCTGCCCCGTGCCTATATCGTTCATCAGGCCCAGGTGGCAGCGAATGTCCAACTCTTCAAACGCGTCCATGTCGGGAAGGGGTGCAGCGTCAACGAGTGGGGCTAGCGCGCCGGCGTAGCCAACCCCGTCTGCATTGAACCAAGTACCACTCCGCGGATTATTGAAGGTCGCCATGCCGCCGTGCCATTGAATCTGGTCGAGCGCTTCGATGAGGTCGTCCAGCCCCAACTGGCGGACCAAAAAGCGGGCTCGGTCCAAGAGCTCTGGACGGGGGCGGCTCGCGGTGAAGGTCTTCTTGATCACACTGCGAAAATAGCGAGTCAACGAGTCGGGTAAGTGTCCAAAGCGTTTGCGACCCTCTACCACCCGGCTCAGGAAGGGGCGCTGGGTGTGCTGAGTGGCCTGAAAGAGCAGTGCGAGGGTCTCGACATCCCAGAACTCTTCCGGCGAGATGGTGATGTGGTCGCCAGGAATGCGTCCGGTTGACACATTGAGCACCCGTTTGTGGGGTGGATCAACGAGTTGCTCCTGGGTGTACTCGCCATTGAAGTCGATGAGGACGAAGCGGCTGTGCTGGGCTAAGCCAGGCGGGTTGCTCTCAAACAATGCCGTGTACAGCTTGGCCAAGGTGTTGGATTTCCCGCTGCCAGTGTTCCCAAATATGCCGATATGAGTGTTGAAGACGCGAGTATAGGGCAGCGCGACCGGCAGGCCTTCTTTCTGCAACACCCCGATGCGCAAGCCCGGGGCATGCCCTGATCGATCAAAAATCTGCGCAATACGCTGGTCCGACAAGAGGTGGGCTTCGTCCAGGATCATTGGCAAGAACTTGATCCCATGGATGAACCGGCCCTCCTCAAAATACCCGATTGGCCGCGCATCTACGCGTCGGACATATTCGGTTCGAACACCATCCGTCTCACTCCGGCGCTCATCCAAAAATTCGCCTTCAACCATGCAGATGATGTCCCGAAAGCCGCGGGAGATGGCTAGGTATTCGCGGATGGAAATGCCCTTCAACCGTTCGCCGCGCAGGAATAGGACCTCCTTGCTTGATTCCTCGTCGATACGGAGCGTGACCTTAGTGCCTGCCACGGCAATTACCTCGCCGACCCGCATCATGGCACAGCCCCGACTACGGGCCCTGCGGCGGGCGGCGGGTTGGCGGCAGAGAGCAGTGCATTGAACGCATCGAAGGTTAGATGGCCGTTCGGGGCCATCACGCACACCACATTCGCGTAGTCGGCAAACTGGGCGGACAGCCGGGAATGCTCGGTCTCATTGAAGCACGTGACGAAGACCATCAGCTGCGGGTTGGACAGCGAGCGCTTGACTAGGTTGAGGATGTGCTCATCGGCGAACGAAAACCCGAAGGTGATGAGGACAGCATTCTCCCGCTCCAGCTCAAAGCTCAGCATCCTGAGCATCTGGTAGTAGTGCTCCTCAAACACCGTTTCGTGGAACTTCCATTTTGTGGGGTTCACAATCGGGAGCTGGCGGTAGGCTGTCCAGAAGGCGTCCATCTGAACCTGAGTGAGGGAAACATCAGGCAGCGCCGTAACGGGGCCGCCCGCGTCCAACTGCCTCCAATACGCCTGCACTGCATCTCGCATCTGATCATCGACCAACGGGGCGTCCACCAGGTGATCATGACTGTAGTTCACATGGACTTGATCGGCATGCCGGGACCAATAGACCGAACCATGCAGGTTGATAATATTGATCTGAGGGACGGTCTGACGGTGCCGCTCAAAGATGCCTGTGCGCGTCAGGTAGGTATTGTAGTTGCGCGCTTCGACCACACGACGGAAGAAGCCACGACTCCCGTCGTTGACCACGAAATCCTGCCCGCCGTCGAGCGTAATACGATTGGCCGCTTCCGGCAGACACCCGTCGTAGTTGGTAGTGAATACGTTGCAGCGCCGGTCGATCCCGCGCCGGCGCTGGAGCAGCGTGAGGACTACCCGAATGAAGCGCTCGTAATTGGCTTGAACAGACGCTCGCGCGGGGTCGTTGCGAATGGCTTCGAACGACATTTGCTGAGCCGGGCGAATGCACCGGTCGTAGTAGTGCATGAAAAGCGCGGTGTAGCGCTTCCTATCCTCTTGCTGCTCGTAATACGTCGCCAAGGTCTCGATGCTGTGTGCTGTGCCGTCGGCCCATGTGACATTTAGGGCAAGAGTCGGCAGCAACCCAAACGAGGCGCCCGAGCCGATCAGAAAGTTGAGGGGCTTGTCGTATATTGCGTTGACATCAAAGCTCATGACCGGACCTTGAAAGGGGGAAATCTTTACCTTGCAGGGACATAGATCGTACGTTAATTCTCTAGGCGCCCGCTTAATTCAAGCAGCACTTGCTATTCAGTTGATCAGATGCTGCCCGGCGGGTCAGACTCTGGTTTAGTACATAAGTCGACGCCCCGTAAAGCGGCGCGGGGGTGCAAGGCAGGGGAGCGCGTATCATTGTATGACCGGCGCAACCTGAGTTCGACTCGATACTAGCGAGCTTAGCCAGGGCCCTGCGCTAGCTCTGTGTGGACACGCCTGCCACCACATTGCGAGCAGCCAAATAGGCAGATTAGGAATACGCCCGACCCCCTCGGCCTCCGAGACCAGGGATGACCATTCGTACGTGCTCGGATAAATGCGTGTCAGCTCTTGACCCTGTGTTGCCGTGGGAACAAGGTACATCCACTCTTCGGCATGAAGGAAGTATCGGTGCGAGAGTTTGGAGAAGTCACGCCAAAGGCGTTTGCACGCCGACTTCTCGCCGATAGCCGCCAGTGAAAGTAGGAGAACCCGTGCCATGTACGAGGAGCCCTCAAAAGTCTCCTTCTCACTTTCCTCCACGTCGAGCGACATCTGAGCGAGAAAGCTAGCCGTTCCGTCGTAGTAGGGGCTCGACAATGCTAACCTTGAATCTGCTTGGTTCAAAGCGATGATGGTGACCGCCAAGCTCGCTAGTGTATCCGCGACCCGCGTGTCGTCCCCCTTCTTGCATAGAACGAGTAGAGGGGGAAACTCGCAAGCAATGGCGGCCTCGCCCCAAAGGTCTGGGGCGCCGCGCTCCTCCATGAGCCATGCCCCCAAGTCCCTGTGCTCTTCAGGCGGCAACAATGGCTGAGATTCGTTGGCGAGATACAGGGATGACAGCAGCCCTCGCAGCACGCCGATCCGCCATCCATAGATGACCGAGTCCTCTAACCCCGGGGGCATCGCAAGGTGATCCCGCCGACTGACTTCGACCCAAAGAGCTGCCAGCGCGTCAAGGATGGCCCTCTCGGCTAGTTCAAAATGGTGGCCTACCTCCCATTTCCCGCCATTCTTCTCGTACATCGCCTGTAACATGGCCCGACACACCGTCCAGCCAACCGCGACCGCTTGATGGTTCTCGCTCAGCACAAATGGTGACAGAGCAATGCTCGTTGCCCACATTGCACTGCTGGAAACACGAGAGAGCTCCAGGACAGACGGGGGGGCACTTTCAGAATCACGTTGATCCAGCAAAAGAATCGAGCTCAGCATGCCCGCAAGGAGGCCTAAGGGAAGCTGATCCGACGTATCTGCCATGTAGAGGTCCAGAAGTCGCCTAGTGTCGTCAATCTCGCTGGGCCACAACTTGGTTGACGCACTAAGAGCCATGTCCAACAGCTTGCCCCGGCTCCACAACTCAAGCTTAGAAGGATAGGGCGCTGTGTTCATCTGTGAAACGGCTACCTGTACCTCTTCGCTGAAGCTACCGTTGCTGACGAGGTAAGACCGATGAACGCCAGGAGGGAAGCCAGGCATTGCGGGCGGCTGGGACATAAGCTGGACCAGCTGAGGCTGGATATCCCTTCGGAACTCACTCACAGTCATCTGCTTGTTGGGCTGGCCTTTTAGCTGGAAGGCGCAACCCACTCCATCCGGCGCGATGGCCAGCACGTCTTTTCCGAACTCAAGCAGGCAGTGGCGGGTGCTGTGGAGAACGGTGTACCCGGATGCAGATAGCATCTGGACAAAGACTTGCTGGTAACTCAACTCACTCGCACTATCCAACCAGTTCTCGAGCAGCCTCTCTAGCATGGTATTCCTCTCGCTTCCGCTGCATGATTTCGTTGTATCGTTGCTGCAGGACTGGGTCCGTGTCCAACTGACTTTGGGCTCTGGCAAAATCCTGCCTGGATTCTGGGTGCATGACCACCCGCATATTCTTTATCTGATCGGCATCATCAAAATCCATCTCGATCTTCTCGAGTAGCTCCAAGAGTAGCTCGGGAGTGAACCCTTTTCCCTTTCCATTTATCACCTGGCCGGCAGCCTCCAGCGTGCGGTCAAGGTCGCCGTAGAGTTTTTTTGACATCCCTTCAGCCATCCGACGCGCCAAGTCGGCTAGCACATCGTAGCGCTCAGCTGGCGTGAGCGTCGCTACTTTTCTGACATCGATCGAGCTCTCCGCAGAGACCGTCGACATGCCGCTTTCCTCCGCGGTCCCATCGGCGCGCACAGTGACCATACCGTCGCCTTCATGAATTATGTGTCGCGGGATGTCCGAGAATGCTCCCAATTGCTTTTGAGCTAAGGCGCTGATCGTTTTGAGGTGCACCTTGTGTAGCTCGCGCTTTACCTTTCGGAGATCGGGCAACATTTGATCTGCTTCCTCAGGGAAAAGGTAGTTTACTGGCACGAAATCTTAGTTCGAGCCGCTTTAGCAGGTTTGAGGCGGATCAGCATATCCTGGCAAACCCTCCGCGGCGCTTGAGCCTCCAAAATTGGCTTTCTCCCCTGACCAATCAACGCTCTAACTACCCAGTGCAGGCTTTGAGCTTCGCTCGTCCGCCAGAGCACAAGGCTTGCGACCGGAAGTCAGTCCTCCAGTAAGCGAGCAGCAGGATTTGATGAAGCACTTCCGGCCTGGAAGTATCCCACTACGCTCGACACTGACCGATGCTCGGTCAGCTGCATGATTGCCGGCAGGGCAATGCCTTGGCGGCTGGCCTCGGTCACGAACCCCGAGCGCAAGCTATGTCCGCCAAAATCGCCCTCCAGTCCGGCCAGGCGAGCCCGCCGCTGAACAATCTCACCCACAGCCGCCGGGGACAAGGCAGGGCCGACCCGCTGTTTCCAGAGCCGCCGGAAGATCGCCCCTTCGGTGATCCCGGCTGCGTCCAACCAGTCCTGCAGGGCGAGGGCGGCCCGATCAAGCACCGGCTTGTCCGGGGTCGAGGTGGCCGTAACCCCGGCCTGCTGGGTCTTGCTGTGCTCCAGCCGGTAGATATAGCCCGCCTCGCCAATCCGGCGCAGGTCGCGCAGGTCGGCAGCGGCGATCTCGCTGCGCCGGCGGCCGCCACTAGCGAACCCGAAGCAGAGTAGGGCGCGATCCCGAATTCCTTCCAGGCTGTCGTCGCAGGTGGCCAACATGGCCTCCAGCTCGGCCAGGGTGATCGCAGTCTTCTTGCGTGGGCGCTCGCCGCGTTTAACCGCGGCCCGCGCCGCGCGGCTGAGCACGGTGCGAATTGCAGGCTGCTCGCAGGGATTGGCCACGTGCTTGAGCCGGTGCGCAGTGGAAAGCACGGCAACGCGATGGCGCACGGTGGCCAAGGTCCACGGGCCGACCTTGGCTTTGAGGCCAGCGGCCACCAAGGCCTGGTCGACGGCCGGCGGCAGTTCCCAGGCCAATTCGCCGTCGGTCGAGCGGCGCTGTACGTGATCGACTACAAACTGGAGCACGATGGCTTCGGTTACCGGCAAGGCCAACTCGATGCCGTAGCGCGCCGCGTGCCAGCCGGCCCAGTAGCGCAGGGCGCTGGTGTAGCTGCGGGTCGTGTTCTCGGCTGCGGCTTCGGCCAGCAGCTCGCGGACCGCATCGGCAGCCTGTTGGGCCAGCTGTTCGGGCAGTGCGAGGCAGGTGGCCGTCCCGGCAAGTGCGGGAATTGTAGAAATACCTTTCATACTATGTAATGTACGATACGTTTTGATGATCATACCCGCGATAATCATCACTTATCGCGAGTACGTTATCAGCAGAGTAGGGTGCCAGTACAGGAGACTTCGCATGGCCCGCGGCATCACCGAAACTGACGTCCATACCGCCGCTGACGAGTTGGTCGCCAAGGGCGAACGCCCAACCGTAGAGCGGATCCGGGCTCACCTGGGGACAGGCTCGCCGAACACGGTGACCCGCTGGCTGGAAACATGGTGGAACCGACTTGGCACGCGCCTGCAGCCAGCGCGTCCAAACCTGGAAGATGCGCCAGCGGTTTTGGTAGAACTCGCCGGGCAATGGTGGGAGTTGGCGCTGAAGCATGCCCAGGAGGCCGCCCGTCGAGAGCTTGCATCGTCGGAGCGGGCCCTAGCTTCCGAGCGTGATGCGCTGGAGGCCAGCTCCCGACTTGTGGCTGAAGAGCTGGCGCAAATGCGTGCAGAGCGTGACGTTGCAATCATCGGGGAGAGAATTGCAACGACCCAAGCTTCAGAGCTACAGCACCTGGTCGACCAGCTTCAGCTACAGATCTCTGAACTTGCAGAGCAGCGCGACCTCGAGCGTCGAAGAGCCGACCGAACCGAAACAGCGAGACAGCAACTCGACGTCCGGCTTCACGAGGCCCTAGAGACGGCGAAATCTGAGCGCGAGGACTGGACCGAGTACGTCAGATCTGTCGAGAATCGAGCGCTGAGCGATGTCGATCGAGCGCGCCAGGAGGTCAAAGAGCTCCTGGCGCAGCTAAGCAAGACCTCCGAACACCATAGGCTCCTTGAGAACCAGCTGCGCCAGGATATCCAGGTCGCCCAATCGGCGGCAGCAACGGCCACCCAGTCTGCAGATATCCTGCGTGGCAGATGTGAAGCTCTCGAAGGGCAGCTTTCAGGGCTTCGCAATATGCCAACTCCGCAAGAAGTGGCACCCAAGCGGCCCAAGAAAGTTCGTTCAACCGCTGCGCTGGGAGCGTGTGCGGTGACTCCGCGCAAGACGCGTTCTACGGGCTAGCCAAGCAGCCCAGCAGGTGAATGAGACCGCAAATCCGGCGATTGCGGCGGCAATCAGCATGATTTCTCGATCAGTATCGTTCATGGAGGAAGTCCGAAGTTGAGCCTTGGCGTCTACGCCATGGTATCTGACGCTACATAGCGTAAGTGCGGGCGCAATGGCTGCATTCAAACTTTTTCGAAAAACCTCAGCTCGATGACAGAAGTGCGGGCAACATGGCTGCATCCTGCGGCAAAGCACCAGGGCAGAAGACGCGAACTGGCTGACGGACTTGAATGGAATTCGGGGCGTCTTTTTCGTAGTTCGAGCAAATCTGGGGAGGCCTATCCGTGGATCCTACGAATTACGGGCGGGTTTCCGAACCAGATAGGGCGAGTTTCCTCTGTTTCCCGGGCAACTTCTCCACGTCAATCACCAGAGCCTCAGCCATTGCCATGCAGAGCCAACGAAGGCTGCGGCCGCCCGATACAGTATTTCGCATAATGTATATTATGTTCATTACGCCATTGCCCGAGCCAGGCTTCACCAGTCACGCCCCTGATCCACTCCAGGCGCCGGCCTGATTGTCAGTGATTCGATCACTGCCAACCGCCCTTTGGGCTTCCCCCAACCTCTGCAGGAATGGCAAAGGATCTTGCGGATCTGACAGTGGCCGGTAAAGACGGCTTTGCGGGCGTAGTTTGCCGCTGATCTTGCCGTGGCTGCACGCCAGCCTGGCAAGAGCGCTTTCGCCGATTCGGCACCAACGACCGAGGCCTCAGGAGCGCGTTCTGGCACCCCAGCCGTAGCCACTCACTGGTCGTGACGCGTCACGCTATTCGGCTCGTTCCATGCCGGCGAGCTCCATGCCATCTAGGCGCGGGCCCGCGTCGATGCGCTGAGGATGAGCGCCACATACGCAATCAACGTGCCGGCCGCCAAACCCCAAACCTCCATCTCCCAGTTCCTCCGGTACGGGGATGGGCCTGTCACCGCCCAGACCAACAGCAAGGCGGCCGTCACCAGCACCGTCCTGTTGGCGATGGAAATGAGCTTGTCTGCAGATTCATGGCCCAGATTGGGATCCCATCCGAAGAGCCAACGCAGGCGCTTCCAGTAGTCGTGCCCCACAGCCAACAGAAAGAGGAACGCGCCCGCCAGCAGACTCAGCAAAAACTGTACCAATGGATTCAAGGGACATCCTCAGGAATTGTGCAGCCAGCCTCGGCTGGATATCGCCGACCACGCGCGGCGGACGCATCGCATCACAGGAACCTGTGCATCACAAAGACATCCACCAAGCCCAGCGTCCCATGCCGGAACGCCTTCGGTAGCGTTCCCACCACATCGAACCCCAGCTTCCGGTACAGCGCCACGGCCGGGGCATTGGTACTGACCACGTAATTGAACTGCATGGCCAGGAATCCTTCCGCCCTCGCCCGTTCCAGACTGTGTTCCACCAGGGCCCGGCCAAAGCCCTGCCCCTGTGCCAACACATCCACCACATACGTGGCGCTCGCCACATGCGCCCCCAGATCAGGGAAGTTCGGGCCCATCTTGTACATGCCCACCACCCGGCCCTGCAGAACGGCCACATAAGGTGTCTGCGACAGGAGCCAATGCACGCGAAACGTTTCGACTTCAAAAGAGCCGGCAAAGGGCAGCGCATCCTGCGCCGCAATGGCCGTCTTGAACATGCCCCACATCGCGTCGAAATCGCCTGCACGGGCGGGCCGGATCTCCATGCGTCTCCTGCAGATCTGTGGTCGTGACCAGGCCGGACACTACCAGAATCCAGCGCCTGCCCCGTAGCTGCTTCACGCGCCACCGCCATCGGCTCCGCAATAGTTGTGGAAATTCCGGCCCTCAGAGCAGTAGATGTCTCCTGTTTCCGTGCACATCCCGCACCGGCTTCGACGGTGGCGCGTTCCCGCCTACGTCCTGCTGGGCATCTACCTGCTGTACCTGCTGGCCGGCAACATCTTCCTCAATACGCCACTGTTCGATCAGGTCACCAACCGCAAGCCGCACAAGTTCGTGATGACCACCGGCCCGGCCATCACGCTGCTGCCCGGCCATGTCATCGCCTGGAACGTGCACATGCGCGGCCACGTGAACCACACGGTCTACGTGCTGCATGCCGAGCGCGCCAGCGCCCGGTTGGCGGTGCTGCCCCTGTTCCAGCGCGAGGTGCGAGTTCCGCGCTTGCAGGCGACGGGGGTTTCCGCCGAGATCAGCCGCGTCGAAGAAGCCATCCCGCCACCGCCGCGCAGCGACCGCGGCTGGACGCTCCGTTTCGACGCCATCCACAGCGACAGCATCCGCAGCGCACGCTTTGGCAAGTTGCTGATCATTGGCAAGGGCCAAGGTACTGTGGGGTTCCTGAAGCAGCTGCGCGGCGGGCCGTCGGAGCTCTTCGAATCCGAGGTGGCGTTCAGCGATGCGGACACCAGTTTTGACGGCGTGCAGCTGTTGGGCGACATGGATCTCACCGCGCGCTTCAGCTATCCGCGCCATTATCGGGACCAGGCGCCCGGCCTGGCCAAGTTGAAGCTGCTGCATGCCCAGCTCGAGGTGGATGCCCGCAGCCAGGGCCTGCGCATGGACACCGATGCCACAACGCCGAAGATCTCCAGCGCGCCCGTGCCCGGACGCCTGCAGCTGGCGCTGCACCTGATCGACGGCCAGCTGCAGCCCGGGGACCGCGCGATCTGGCAGGTGCCGCTCTACCTGGGTGATGGTGCCCCCAATCGCGGCGTGCTGGCCCTGCAGCTCAATGTGTCCAACGACCTGCGCCTGCAGGCCCGCCTGCCGCCCAAACCCGGCTCAGGCAGTGAAGTGGATGCGGATCTGCACGTCCGTGGCCGGGACATCCCCTTCCAGCAGCCCGCCCAGCTGCTGAAACGCAGCTCTGGTACCGTGCGCGGCGAATGGACGTTCACTTCGCTCAACTGGATCCCTGCCCTGTTCGTTCGCAAGCCGTGGCTGCAGCTGGACGGCGGCGGCACGCTGAAAGCGGATCTGCGCGTGCGCAACGGCGAACTGATCGAAGGCAGCACTGTGGACATTCCGGCCGCCGAAGCCGTGGCCGAAGTCGCCGGCGTACGACTGGCGGGTACGGCCAGCGCCCATGGCGAATTGAAGGCCGGCAGCCCCAGCCAGGCACAGCTGGCTGTCCGGCTGCCACGATTCACTGCACGGCCAACCGATGCCAAGGATGTGCGCCTGTTCGACGGCCGTGATCTGGCCCTGGACCTGAGCGGCGATGGTCGCCTGCAGGAGCTGCGCAAGGGTATCCGCGCGCACCTGCGATTCAGCCAAGCAACCATTCCCGACCTGGCCGCCTACAACCGCTACCTGTACTCGCCGCAGGTGCGACTGCTCCGTGGCACCGGCAGCCTGAGCGGCGATGCCACGCTCGACACCGATGGACGCGTCGGCCACGGCACTGCCCGGCTGCTGGGGCGCAATGCCAGCGCCAAGGTGGCAGGGCTGGACATGGGCGGCGACGTCGACGTGAAGGCAACGCTGCGCCGCGGTGACTTCAATCAGCGTCATTTCGATCTGTCCGGCACCACCGTGGAGCTGCGCAATGTGCAGGTGGCCGGTACAGAGCGCCCAAGTGCATGGAAGGGCCGCGTGGCCTTCAAGCGTGGCCGCATCGATGCGCAGTCGCCCTTCCAGGTCGATGCCACCACGGATCTGGATCTCAGCGATGCCCGGCCGTTGCTTGCACTGTTCGCAGAGCGTACCGACTACCCGCGCTGGACCCTGTCGCTGTTGGATTCCGGCCAGGTGCAGGCACGGGCGACGCTGCGCTGGCGCCCGGGCCATCTGATCATCGATGGACTGCAGGCCGAGAACGATCGGCTTTCGGTACGCGCGCGGCTGGATCTGCTCGACCAGCGCAAGCGCGGTGATCTCTACCTGCGCTGGGGGCTGCTGGGTGCGGGCATCGAGCTGGACGGTGACCAGCGCCAATGGCACCTGGCGAAGGCAAGGGAGTGGTTTGACCAGCGACCTTCCCTGCTGCCAGCGAGCCAGGGAGCCGGTGCCGTCGGCTCTTCAGATTGAAGGCCGACAGCCTGCATCCATTCGCTGCCCCTGTGCGTAGACAGGCCGCATACGTATCAAGGAGCTGCACGGTATGAAGCGGAGTTCACAGGTTTCCGGACTTCTGGGATGGGTGGCGATCACCTTCGTCGCGGCCGCCCTGGGCGCGTGGGCGTCCACGTCCGCAGCAAGCTTCTACGCCAGCCTTGCCCTCCCCGCATGGGCACCACCAGCCAGTGTCTTTGGTCCGGTGTGGACCTTGCTCTACGCCATGATGGCGATTGCCGCGTGGCTGGTGTGGCGCGAACGCGGCTGGCGCGGGGCACGACCGGCGCTGATGCTCTATCTGGTGCAGCTTGCCGTCAATGCGCTGTGGAGCTGGCTGTTCTTCGGCTGGAAGCTGGGCGCCCTGGCCTTCGTTGACATTCTTGTATTGATTGCGCTGGTTTGCGCAGCGATCGTCGCGTTTGCGCGCATCCGTCCGACTGCGGCGGCGCTGCTGCTTCCCTATCTGGCCTGGATCTCGTTCGCCTCGGCGCTCAACTTCGCGGTATGGCGAGCCAATCCCGGGCTGCTGTGATCTCCGCCGCTTACGCCTGGGCAACCACCTGCGGGCGCCAGGTCCGCAGCAGGGCCGGCTTGAACGCCTGCTGCCCGCAGCCGGTAGGGCATCGCACCACCCGCGCCGCAGTATGGCTGACCAGGCCCTGCCCTTCTTCGGCCTTGAAGATCGTCTCGCAGGACAGGCAGCGGGCAACCAGCGAATACAGGTGCAGGAGCCGGCCACTGGCCGGGTCCTGCAGCGCATCCACATCCAGCAGTTCAAACTGGCAGCTGTCAGCCAGCATGCGGTACGGGGACAGGGGCGCGGGCTGCAGGTTCACGGGGCGGTCGCTCGGGGAAGTGGATCCACTCTAGGCAATGACCTGTCGAGCTGATGTGCAGCGGATATGTATTCTTCGCGAAAACTGCAAGTGCTCGACCTCGTCCCCACATGAAGAATTCAGCTTGGACAGAAGCACGCTTCACACGCATACACTGGTAGGCGAATGCACGATTTTGCTTCACCATTGAGGGGTACCGGATGTACCACTGGGCCTTTCCAGCCATCCACGAATGATGAGTCCCGCCCTTGATGCCTTCTGCTGAGTCCGCGCACGACACTGCCTTGTCCAGTTGCGCGCGCGAACCGATCCACACCCCCGGCGCGATCCAGCCCTATGGTGTGCTTCTGGTCGTTGAGCCGCAGTCCCTGCAGGTGCGCGAGCGCGCCATCAGCCAGCCCGGGCTGCTGCAGCAGTTCGGCGAACCGTTGATGCGGCACGTCAGCGAGGTGTTCGGCGGCGTGCTGGCGCCGTTCCAGGGCTTGTTCCAGCAGGCCGTGATCGGCAGCAGTGCCCATGTCGGTGCCGTGCATCTGGACGGCCACGGCCGGCATCAGTTGCTGGTGCACCGTTCCGCCACCGATCTGCTGGTCGAGCTGGAAGCACCGGTTCCGGGCCAGCCCGGCTCGCTGGAAGAGCTGTACCCGGCCATCCGCGAGCTGATGGCCGGCATCGAGTCGGCCAGCACCGTGGAAAACCTCTGCCAGCTGGCTGCCGCGCACATGCGCCGGCTCACCGGCTTCGACCGCACCCTGGTCTACCAGTTCGATGCTGGCTGGAACGGCATCGTGGTGGCCGAGGATGGCAACGGCCTGTTGCCGTCCTACCTGGACCTGCGCTTCCCCGAATCGGATATTCCAGCACAGGCCCGCGAACTCTACCGCCGCAACCGGGTGCGCCTGATCGCGGACAACAGCTACACCCCGGCCCCGCTGATGCGTGCCGAGGATCAACGCGACGCGCCGCCCACCGACCTGAGCATGGCGGTCCTGCGCAGCGTCTCGCCGGTGCACCTGCACTACATGCGCAACATGGGGACCGGCGCGTCGATGTCGGTATCGCTGGTGCATGAAGGCCGCTTGTGGGGCCTGGTGTCCTGCCACACCGTGCAGCCACGCCGCCTGCCCTACCACGTGCGCACTGCCTGCGAGTTCATGGGCCAGATCCTGTCGCTGCAGATTGCGTTGAAGGAGCGTGCGCGTGCGATCGAAGAGCGCGTTGCCCGTCGTTCCATACTGGTCAAGCTACTGGGTCGCATGGCCGGCGACGAGGACTTCATGGCGGCCCTGCGCCAGGACGAGGCCAGCCTGCTGTCGCTGACCGGCGCGGCCGGCGCGGCGATCGTGCACAAGGGCGATTGCCTGCGTGTCGGCCAGTGCCCTTCCGCCAGCGACGTGCTGGCCCTGGCGAACTGGCTGGCCACGCAGCAGGCCGGCCAGGAAACCTACTGCACCGATCACCTGGCAGCCGACTGGTCGCCTGCCGCGCACCTGGCCGACGTCGCCAGCGGCCTGCTGGCGGTGTCCATTTCGCAGCTGCATGACAGTTACCTGATGTGGTTCCGGCCGGAAGTGGTGCGCACCGTGCGCTGGGGTGGCGATCCCCGCAAGGAAGCAGCACCGGGCGTGGCGCTGTCCCCGCGCAACTCGTTCGAGGCCTGGAAGGAGACCGTGCAGCAGCGCAGCCTGCCGTGGAGCGACGCTGACTGCGACGCGGCACACGAGATGCGCACGGCCATCGTCGATATCGTGTTGCGCAAGGCCGAGGAAATGGCCGAACTGAACGAGCAGCTGCTCCGCAGCAACAAGGAACTGGAAGCCTTCTCCTATTCGGTCAGCCACGACCTGCGCGCTCCGTTCCGTCACATTGTCGGCTATTCCGAACTGCTGGGCAGCTCGGCGGGCGAGCGCCTGAACGATACCGAGCGCCGCTTCCTGGACACGATCGTGGAATCGGCCAAGTCCGCCGGCACGCTGGTGGATGACCTGCTCAGCTTCTCGCAGATGGGACGCTCCACGCTGGGGCGTGTGCGGCTGGACATGACCGCGCTGGCCGAGGATGTGCGCCGGAGCCTGGCCCTGGACTACACCGGCCGCGACGTGCAGTGGACGCTCGCACCGCTGCCGGAGGTTGAAGCCGATCCGACGATGCTGCGCCTGGTCTGGCAGAACCTGCTGGCCAACGCGATCAAGTTCACCCGCGAGCGCGAACATGCAGTGATCGAGGTTGGTCACGAGCGAAACGACGAGGAAGACCACTTCTTCGTGCGCGACAACGGCTGCGGCTTCGACATGCGCTACGTGGACAAGCTGTTCGGCGTGTTCCAGCGCCTGCACCACGTCGAAGAGTTCGAAGGCACCGGCATCGGCCTGGCCAATGTCCGCCGCATCATCGGCCGCCATGGCGGCCGCACCTGGGCCGAGGGCGAGCCCGGCAAGGGCGCGACCATTCACTTCACCCTACCCCGCTCCACAGGAGAACACCCATGAGGGACCTGCGGCCGATCCTCCTGGTAGAGGACAGCCCCAAGGATGCAGAGCTGACGATGGCCGCGCTTGCGCGCTGCCAGCTGTTGAACGATGTCATCCATGTACGCGACGGCGCCGAAGCGCTGGATTACCTGCGCTGCGAAGGCAAGTTCGCCGGTGCCATGCACGGCGGCCCGGTGGTGGTGCTGCTGGACCTGAAGCTGCCCAAAGTCAATGGCTTGGAGGTACTGGAGCAGGTCCGTGGCGACCCGTACCTGAGCAGCACCCCGGTTGTGATGCTGACCTCTTCGCGCGAGGAGCAGGATCTGGTGCGCAGTTACGAACTGGGCGTCAACGCATTCGTGGTCAAGCCGGTCGACTTCAAGGAGTTCTTTGACGCCATCCAAGGACTGGGCATGTTCTGGGGCATCACCAACCAGCCACCACCGCACCGGCCCAGCGGCTCGGGGCAGCACAATGCGTGATGGATCGCGCCGCAGCGAGCGCCTGCGCATCCTCATGCTGGAGGACAGCGCGCTTGATGCGGAGCTGATCACCGCACAGCTGCGGCGTGCCGGCCTGGAGTTCGAGGTCGAGCGCCTGTGGACGCGCAATGCGTTCATCGAGGCCATCGACAGCCGTGCGTTCGACGTGATCCTCGCCGACCACGTGCTGCCCGGATTCGATGGCGATGCGGCCCTCGCACTGGCACGCGAGCGGATTCCGCAGACCCCTTTCATCTTCGTCTCCGGCACGCTGACCGAAGAGCTGGCGGTGCAGGCGCTGACCCGTGGCGCGCGCGACTATGTAGTCAAGCAGCGCCTGCAGCGCCTGCCGGATGCGATCCGTCGCGCCCGTCAGGAAGCCCATGAGCGCAACCAGCTGCTTCATGCGCAGGCTGCGCTGAATGAGAGCCAGGCGCAGCTGCAGCAGGTGACGGATGCCGTACCCGCGCTGATCGCCCAGCTCGACAACGCGCATCGCTACCGGTTCGCCAACAAGGCGTTCCTGGACTGGCATGGATTCAGCCTGGCCGAGTTGCTGGGCCGGACAGCGCGCGATGTCAGCGGCATTTCCGCCTTCGAACACGCCCTGCCGAGCCTGGAACGGGTGCTGCAGGGCGAACGCACCAGCTTCCAGGTCGAACTGGTGCACCGCAGCGGCCAATCACGATTCGTGCAGATGGACTGCGTGCCGGAGCATGCGGCCGATGGCAGCGTGGCCGGGTATATCTGCCTGGGTAGCGACGTCTCGCAGCTGAAACAGGCCGAGCTGGCCCTGCGCGAGGACAACCAGCTGCTCGAGCAGCAGGTGCAGGCGCGCACGGCCGAGTTGCGCGCCAGCAAGCGGCGCCTGCAGGCGATCTTCGAATCCAGCTTCCAGCATCAGATGCTGCTGGATCTGTCCGGGCGCGTGGTGGATGCCAATGACGCGTCACTGGCCGCAGTACTGGCGGACAAGAAGGACGTCGTTGGCCAACGCTTCGGTGAATCGCTCTGGTTCGCCACAACCGATGGCATCGGCGCGCTGATCGATCGGGCCGTCGCTGCAGCCGTGCAGGGCCGGAGTTCGCTGCATTCATTGGAGCTGGAACTCCCGACCGGGCCGCGCAGCTTCGATTTTTCTTTCCGCCCGCTGCTGGATGCCGAAGGCGTGGTCACCGCCGTGGTCTCCGAGGCCGTGGAAACCACGGCGCGCCTCCAGGCCGAACATGCACTGCGCCAATCACAGAAGATCGAGGCGGTCGGCCAGCTCACCGGCGGCATCGCGCATGATTTCAACAACATCCTGACGGTCATCTCCGGCAACGTCG
This sequence comes from Stenotrophomonas sp. YJH_SMC_14-1, assembly GCF_059372275.1. Lineage (NCBI taxonomy): Bacteria > Pseudomonadati > Pseudomonadota > Gammaproteobacteria > Lysobacterales > Lysobacteraceae > Stenotrophomonas > Stenotrophomonas sp. YJH_SMC_14-1. Next base: position 75,974 of record NZ_JCAFVK010000004.1, on the reverse strand, counting down.
AGCACGCCATGCTGCTGAACGAGCGCGCCGGCGAAGCCGGAGCGATGGTCAGCCGGGCGCTGGACAATGCGCTGAAGGGTGTCGGGCGTGCCGCCAGCCTGACCCAGCGCCTGCTGGCATTTGCCCGACGCCAGCCGCTGCGCAGCCAGGCCGCCAACCTCAACGAGCGCCTGCTGGACATGCACGACATGCTGCAGCGTGCGCTGGGTGAGCTGGTGCAGCTGGAGATCCGCAGCGCCGAGGACATCTGGTGTGTCGAGATCGACGTCAGCCAGCTGGAGGCCTCCGTGCTGAACCTGGCGGTGAATGCCCGCGATGCGATGCCGCACGGCGGCCGACTGGTGATCGAGGTCGACAACAGTCACCTCGACCACGACTACGCCGCGCTGTTTCCGGATGCGACGCCGGGCGAGTACGTGATGCTGCGGGTGCGTGACAACGGCCACGGCATGGATGCGGCGACGCTTGGCCGGGTCTTCGAACCGTTCTTCACCACCAAGCAGGTTGGCCGTGGCACCGGCTTGGGCCTGTCAATGGTGCATGGCTTCGTCAAGCAGTCAGGGGGCCACGTGCTGATCGATTCGGTGGAAGGCGGCGGCACCAGCATCACCATGATGTTCCCGCGCTCGCCGCTGGCCCTGCCCCGCGAAGCACACATCCCGCAGACCGGCCTGGCCGGCTACTCACCGCGCGAGGAAACCATCCTGGTGGCCGAGGACAACGACGATGTCCGCGCCCACACGGTGGATTCGCTGCGGCTGCTCGGCTACCGCGTGCTGGAAGCCCACGACGGCCCCTCCGCACTGCGGTTGCTGGAGCGCCCCGATACCAGGGTGGACCTGCTGTTCTCGGACGTGGTGATGCCCGGCATGTCGGGCTGGGAGCTGGTCCGTCAAGTCCGCGAACGCTGGCCGGAAGTGGCCGTCCTGTTCACGTCGGGCTATCCACGTGACCACGATCAGGCGGGGAGCCAGGGACGCGCGGTTGCCCTGCTGCCGAAGCCGTTTACGCGAAGTGATCTGGCGCTGGCAGTACGCACTGCGCTGGAGGCCGCGCCGCACTGAGCTCAGGAGGCAGGGTCGCGTACGCCAGCGGCGATCCGGTTGATGTCCGCGCACTCCACCGTGGACGGCGGATGCTCCCTGCCGGCCAGTGCAACCATCGCCTGACCCAGGGCCAGATTGCTGGTCATCAGCGACGGCGCAACGGCGCCGGCCAGCTTCATCAACGGCGCACCGCCCCAGTACAGGGGCTTCAACAGGGCATGACGGGTGCCGGTGCCCGGAACCGGCCTGACGCCCCCCGGGCGCAGCATCACGGTGCGAACCGGCAGGCCCTGCAATGCGACCTCGGTCTCGCCCTTGATCCTCAACGGCATCAGCCGGCTCCGAGGGTCCGCACCGGCACCGGATACATACAGAAAGCACCCTTCGGGATTGGCGGCCGCCCAGCTACGGGCCACCGCCAAGGTGGTGTCCAGGGTCACGCGTCGGTACTCGGCCTCTGCCGTGCCAACCGGTGGCGCCCCGGCACAGTAGAAGCAGGCATCGAACCCAGCCAGTTCATCCGACCGGTCCTGGATACGCAGGAAGTCCGGAACGATCAGTACGCTGCCGGCGCCGATCAGACTTCCCGGGTGGCGGACCAGCGCTGTCAGGCGGGACACCTGCGGTGAGCGTTGGCAGGCCAATGCCACACCCTGCCCGACCAGGCCTGCGGCACCGGTCAACAGAATCCGTAATGCGTCCGTCCCGGCCATCGTCGTCCCCGCTAGAGTCTCACGAAACGCTGGATCTTCCGCGCCAGCCAGCCACTGAACACCAGCGGCGCATCCAGCGCTGACACGCAGATGCAGGGCACACCCGGCGCGGTCACCGGTTGATGCTCCACGTCTCCATCCAGATCCGCCACGTCGCCCGGTGCGAACAGCCCCAGCGCATCGTTGTACGAACCCCGCAGGATCTGCGTCAATTCGCTCCGGCCATGGCTGTGCATGGGCAGGCATTTGCCGGGGGCGATCTTCAGCATGATCAGCGAAGGCATCTGCTCTGCACGGATGCAGTGCACGCCCGGCGCCATCCAGCGCCAGCGCAGGTCGCTGAGCGAGGCGCCAAAGTACGGATGCAGCGATGCAGGCAGATGGTCCGGATTGGCCTCGGGGCGCTCCTTCGGCACGGAGCGTGCGACCCCAGCCATGGGCACCGGCGCTTCCGCGGCCAGCTGCATCAGCATTGCCTCGCGCAGTTGTTCGCGTCGCGTCTCCGCTGCAGGTGGCTGGGTCTGCTCCAGCAGCACCGAGCCGATCGCTTCGGCGTCGCGCAGGCGCTGACGGCAATTCGGGCACTGCTCCAGATGGGCACCGGCGACGATGCTCAACGGCGCCGGCAGCGCGCCGGCGGCATAGCTCATCAGGGTCGATTCGTGCAGATGGTGGTGCGGGTTCACAGCGCACCTCCCACTTTGGCCTGCAGTTGCAGAAAGGCGCGGCGCAAATGTGATTTGACCGTTCCCAGCGGCATGCCCAGTGCGTCGGCAATCTCGCTGTGGCTCTTGGCCTCGAAATAGGACATCCGCACCAGCCGCGCCTGTACCGCGGGCAGTTCGTTGATGCGCTGACGCAGACGTGCCTGGTCGGCGAACTGCTCGGCACTGCTGCGCTCGATCACATCCAGTGTGGCAGCGTCCTCCACCGCTGCCTGCACCTGCATCCAGCTGCGCTCGCGACGGATGTGATCGATATGCAGGTTTCGCGCAATCCGGTACAGCCACGTACTGAGGGCGCCTTGGGCTGCATCGTAGTCGGCGGCCCGCAGCCACAGGCGCAGCAGGCATTCCTGGGCCAGTTCCTCGGCGACGCCGTCGGGTGCACCCAGGCCACGCAGGTACACGCACAGCCGCGGCATGAAGTAGTCATAGATCCGCATGAAACAGTCGCGGTCGCGCAGGCGCGCCACGCCGTCCATGTCACCGGCCCAGTTCGTCGGCTCGCTGCTCGGCTGCTGGGAACTGGACACGGTGCGTGCGCTATCGAAGTTGAGGAGTGTGCTGGCGGCGTCAGGATACATCTGGGTTCGCGGCGGGCGGGTGAAGGTCTGTCCTCTGTACGCGCAGGGGCAGCAATTGGATGCAGACGGCACGACGCATCCAACCGGCCGCCCCCGCCGTATGACCTGGGCCCTCCTCTTCCGGATGAAGACCCATGCGCACTGCCTGGCTGCTGCTGTGCCTGCCCCAAGCCGCGCTGGCGGCACCCTGGTTGCGAAGCGAGGGCGTGGCCACCTCCGCGCAGGGCGACCTCCTCTACCGTGAAGTGCACTGGCGACGCGAGGCAACGGAGGGCGCCGAGCGCTGGGTGCTGTACCAGTGCCCGGATGGCCAACCCTTCGCCCGCAAGCATCTGCCCGCCAGCGCCCGCCCACAGGCACGGGGATATTCGCTGGAGGACCGCCGCAGCGGCCAGACCGCCGAGGTCGACGCCGCTGGCGACTCGGTGTCGATTGCATGGAAGGAGGATGCCGCCAGTGAGCTGCGCAGGCGCCGGCTTGAACAGCCGCCGGACGCGGTGATCGATGCGGGGTTTGATGCCGCAGTACGCCTGCACTGGCCGGCGCTGCTGCGCGGCGAGCGCATCACACTGCCGTTCCTGGTGCCTGCACGCCAGCGCTACTTCCCGGTGCAGGTGCGGCGCATCGGCCCGGTACGCTGGCAGGGCATCGACGCCCAGGCCATCGAGGTCAGCCTGGACACCTGGTACGGCGGCATCGCGCCGCGCCTGGCCCTGGTCTACGCCACGGCCGACCGTCGTCTGCTGGAGTTCCGCGGCACCAGCAACCTGCGCGATGCGCGCGGCACTTATCCGCAGGTGACGGTGCGCTTCCGGTCGCCAGCTGCCGAGCGACCGGCAGGTGACTGGCAACAGGCGTGGGCGCAGCCCCTGGCCGAGCGTTGCGCCGTGACGCCCAGGTGAAGCGAAATTCAGTTCGAAGTGGCGCATCCATTGCGCCCCCTGCTGCGTAAAGGAAGACACGACACCCGCCGAGATCCGCCATGGCCTCTGTAGCGCCCCTCCCCCGTCGACGCTGGCGCCTGCTGCGTACGTTGCAGCGGTGGGTGGATACCAGCAACGCCACAGAGACCACCGGCGAACAGCCAGGACGCATCGACTGGGTGCGCGCGGTACCCTTTGCACTGATGCACCTGGCCTGCATCGCGGTGATCTGGGTGGGCGTGTCATGGACGGCGGTCGTCGTGGCCACGGCGCTCTACGCCGTGCGCATGTTCGCCATCACGGCGTTCTATCACCGCTACTTCTCGCACCGCACCTTCCAGGCATCGCGTCCGGTGCAGTTCGTGTTCGCAGTCATCGGCGCGTCCAGCGTGCAGCGCGGCCCGCTGTGGTGGGCCGCCCATCATCGCCACCACCATCGGCATGCCGACCAGCCGCTGGACCCGCACTCACCGCGCGAAGGCGGCTTCTGGCGCAGCCACATGGGCTGGTTCCTCACCCGCGAGGCATTCGCCACCGATCTGTCGCGGGTACCTGACCTGGCGCGCTTCCCCGAACTGCGCTGGCTCGATCGTTTCGATACCGCCATTCCCGTGCTGCTGGCCATCGGACTGTATGCATTGGGTGCAGCACTGGAACGCTGGGCGCCCGGCCTGCACACCACGGGCCCGCAGTTGCTGGTATGGGGCTTCTTCATCTCCACCATCGTACTGTTCCACGCCACCGTCACCATCAATTCGCTGGCCCACCGTTTCGGCCGCCGCCGCTTCGAGACCCGCGACGACAGCCGCAACAACCTGTGGCTGGCGCTGCTCACCTTCGGTGAGGGCTGGCACAACAACCATCATTTTTTCCCCGGCACCGTGCGCCAGGGCTTCCGCTGGTGGGAAGTGGACCTGACCTGGTACGGGCTGCGCGCGATGGCGGCGCTGGGTCTGGTCAAAGGGCTCAAGCCCATCCCCGGGTGGGTTCTGGCCAAGGCGAGGTACTGAGATGCGCATCGCGGTCATCGGCTCGGGTATCGCAGGGCTGGCCAGTGCGTGGTGGCTGGATGGCCAGCACGACGTCACGCTGTTCGAGGCCAACGATTACCTCGGCGGCCACACCCATACCCACGACGTGCAGGTGGCGGGCAGAGGCATGGCGGTGGATACCGGTTTCATCGTCTTCAATCCCCAGCACTATCCCTTGCTGTCGGCGCTGTTCGACGAGTTGGGCGTGGCGTCGCAACCGACCACGATGAGTTTCTCCATGCACAGTGAGCGCAGCGGCGTGGAGTACAACGCCACCTCGCTGGATGGGCTGTTCTGCCAGCGCCGCAACCTGGTATCGCCGCGCTTCTGGGGCATGCTGGCCGACCTGCGCCGGTTCTATCGCGACGCTCCGTTGCTGCTGGCCGAAGAAGACGGCCCCACGCTCGGCGAGTACCTGCGCAGCCAGCGCTATGGCGAGGCGTTCATCGACGAGCACCTGCTGCCGATGGCCTCGGCGCTGTGGTCCTCGCCGACGGCCACCGTGCAGGCATTCCCGGCGCGCTACCTGGCCCAGTTCATGGCCAATCACCAGATGCTGCAGATGACCGGGCGGCCAAGCTGGCGGGTGGTCAGCGGGGGATCGGCGCGCTACGTGGATGCGCTGCGTCGCCGCTGGCGCGTGCATGAGCGGCTGCAATGTCCGGTCAGCAGGGTCGAGCGCATGCCCTGGGGTGCACGCGTGCACAGCAGCGCCGGCGTGGAGGCCTTCGACGAAGTGATCCTGGCCTGCCACAGCGACCAGGCACTGGCGTTGCTTGCCGACGCAGATGCCGTCGAGCGTGAGGTCCTCGGCGCCATCCGCTATCAGTCCAACGAAGCGGTGCTGCATACCGATGCGTCGTTGCTGCCGCGCAACCGCAAGGCGTGGGCGGCCTGGAACGCGCACGTACCACAGGATCGCGCGGCGCCCTGCACGGTCAGCTACTGCATGAACCTGCTGCAGGGTCTGCCGGGCGACATCCCCCTGGTAGTGACCCTCAACCGCAGCGAGGCAATCGATCCGGCCAAGGTGCTGCGGACCCTGCATTACGCGCACCCGGTACACGACCACGCTGCAGTGCGCGCACAGCAGCGCTGGGCGGAACTGCAGGGCCGCCGCCACACATGGTTTGCAGGCGCCTATTGGGGCTGGGGATTCCACGAGGATGGCATCCGCAGTGCCCGCCACGTGGTCGATGCGCTGCAGGCCTGCGCTCCGCATCGGAACGTATCCGCCTCGGATGAGGTGGCGGCATGAGTGCCAGCGCGCTCTACATCGGGCAGGTGATGCATCGCCGGCATCAGCCGCATCCGCATGCATTCCGTTACCCCATCGCGCAGCTGCTGCTTGACCTGGATGAACTCGACACGGTGTTCGCCGGGCGCTGGTTGTGGTCGGTCAATCGCCGCAACCTGGCCGAGTTCCGCCGCAGCGACTACTTCGGTGATCCCGCGCGGCCGCTGGCCGATACGGTGCGCGACCACGCTGCAGGCACGCTTGGCTACCGGCCAACCGGTCCGGTTCGCCTGCTCACCCATCTCCGCTTTGCCGGGCATGTCTTCAACCCGGTCAGCTTCTACTACTGCTACCAGGCCGACGGCAGCACGCTGGACTGCATCGTGGCCGAGATCACCAATACCCCCTGGAAGGAACGGCACGCCTATGTGCTGCCGGTCGCCACGGCCCTCCACGAAGGGGCGTCATTGCGCTGGCAGTTCGACAAGCGCTTCCATGTCTCGCCGTTCATGCCGATGGATTGCCGCTACGACTGGCGCTTCAACCGCCCGGACCAGGACCTGCGCGTGCACATGCAGGTCTGGCGCGACGGGGTGCGCCAGTTTGATGCCACCCAGGCCATGCAGCGACATGCCTTGAACGGCCGTGGGCTGGCCCGGGTGCTGGCCTGCTATCCGCTGATGACCACCCAGGTGGTGGCCGCCATCCACTGGCATGCACTTCGGCTGTGGATGAAACGCAACCCCGTGCACGACCACCCTGCTCTTGCCGAGAAACCACGATGAACTCGATGACCCCTCTGGTCGCCCTGCCGCGCCCCGGCGCCCTGGATGCGTTCCTGCGCCGCCGCCTGCTGGCCCTGCTTGCCCCCATGCGCGACGGTCGCCTGTGCGTACGTGACGCATTGGGCGAGGTCTGGCTGGGCGATGCCCGTGGCGAACTGCATGTCACCGTCACCATCGATGACCCGGGGTTCTATCGCAAGGTTGCAGCGCAGGGCAGTGTGGGCGCAGGTGAAAGCTACATCCAGGGCGAATGGCACTGTGATGATCTGGTGGCACTGATCCGGCTGCTGGTACGCAATCGCGACCTGCTGGACGGCATGGAGCGTGGCCCGGCCCGCGTGGGTGGCTGGCTGCTGCGGGGCTGGAACCGCCTGCGCCGCAACAGCCGTGAGGGCAGCCGCCGCAACATCGCCGCGCACTATGACCTGGGCAACGATTTCTTTGCCCTGTTCCTGTCGCCGGACCTGATGTACTCGTCGGCGTTGTTCGCCAGTGAGTCCGAACCGCTGGAATCGGCCTCGCGGCGCAAGCTGGACCGCATCTGCCAGCAGCTGCAGCTCAAACCCGGCGACCGCGTGGTGGAAATCGGCACCGGCTGGGGTGGTTTCGCGGTCCATGCCGCCCGGCACTACGGCTGCCATGTCACGACCACCACCATCTCTGCGGAACAGCATGCGCTGGCCGCCCGGCGCGTACGGGAGGCGGGCCTGCAGGACCAGGTCACGCTGCTGATGCAGGACTACCGCGACCTGCAGGGCCAGTTCGACAAGCTGGTGTCGATCGAGATGATCGAAGCGATCGGCGCCGAATACCTGGACACCTACATGGCCACGCTGCAGCGCCTGCTCAAGCCTGATGGCGTTGCCCTGCTGCAGGCCATCACCATCGAGGACCACCGCTACGAACAGGCCCGGCGCAGCGTCGATTACATCAAGCGCTATGTGTTCCCGGGCAGCTTCATCCCATCGATCAACGCGATCATGGCTGCCAAAACGCGATCCAGCGACCTGCAGCTGATCGCCCAGCAGGATTTCGGCCACTCCTACGCATTGACCCTTCGCGCCTGGCGCCAACGCTTCATGACCCAGCTGCCGGCAGTGCAGGCGCAGGGCTTTGACGCGCGCTTCTGCCGGCTGTGGGAATTCTACCTGGCCTATTGCGAGGGTGGCTTCCTGGAACGTTCGATCGGCGTCTCGCATCTGTTGCTGGCCCGTCCGGACCACCGGCCCATTTTCGCTGCGACCGGCAGCCACTGACATGCATCGCTTCTGGGCCAATCTGCTCGGCAACCAGCTGGTCTGGCTGTGTGCCGTGGCCGGCGCGGGCCGCGGCTGGCAGTGGCCCGCGCTACTGGCCGCTTCGCTCTACGTCGGCAGCCAGCTGTTGACCTCACCGCGCCCCCGGCTGGATCTGCGGCTGTTGATGTTGGCACTGGCCTGCGCATGGCTGGTCGACGCCAGTGCCGCCGCCAGCGGCACGGTGCGCTACGCGGCGGCCCCACTGGGTTGGGCGCCACCGCCGTGGATCATGGCGTTGTGGGCCGCGTTCGCGATGACGCTGACCACGTCGATGCGCTTCCTGCAGCACCACCCGGCCCTGCCGGCCCTGTTCGGCCTGCTGCTGGCACCGCTGGCCTATCTCTCTGCCGCACGCGGTTTCGACGCAGTGCGGTTCGCGGATCCCGCATGGCCAGGACTGCTGGTGCTGGGCGCGGGCTGGAGCATTGCGCTTTCCCTGCTGTGCCGGACCGCCCGTCGCGGCATGCACATCCCGCAGCCGCCCTTCGCAGGAGCGTCGTCATGATCAATCTGATGTGGGTCCTGCTGTACGCCGTGCTGGTGATGTGCTGGGGCTGGGCCTGGCAGCGCCGCCACCACAACATTGGCGTGGTCGATGTGCTCTGGGCAAAGGGCGTGGGTGCCTCGGCACTGCTGTTGGCGCTGCTGGGCGACGGCGCGGTGATGCCACGGATCGCGCTGGGCGTGCTCGGCGGCCTGTGGGGCAGTCGACTCGCCCTGCATCTTTGGCACCGGGTCCGTCACGAAGAAGAGGACGGACGCTACCGCTACCTGCGCCAATACTGGCACGGCCACCAGGGCAAGATCTTCGGCTTCTTCATGGCGCAGGCGTTGCTGATCGTCCTGTTCGCCCTGCCCTTCGTGGCGGTGGCTGCCAATCCTCGGACCGACCTGACCCTGTGGGTGGTGGCCGCAGCGCTGGCCTGGCTGCTGAGCGTCGGCGGCGAAAGCCTGGCCGACCGCCAGCTGGCGCGTTTCCGCGCCGACTCGGCGAACAGGGGCCGCACCTGCCGCGTCGGACTCTGGCGCTATTCCCGCCACCCCAACTACTTCTTCGAGTGGCTGCACTGGTTCACTTATGTCCTGCTCGCGGTCGGCTCGCCACTGTGGTGGCTGGCCTGGGCCGGCCCGCTGCTGATGTACGTGTTCCTGCGCTATCTGAGCGGCATCCCATTCACCGAGAAACAGGCGCTGCGCAGCCGCGGCGACGACTATCGCGCTTACCAGCGCAGTACACCGATGTTCTTTCCCTGGTTTCCCCGTTCTTCCAAGGAGCATTCCGCATGAGCGCGATCCCGTCACTGAACCCAGCCCAAGATGCGGAAACCGGGCTGATCGCCTGGGCCGAACGCGGGCTGGTCCCCGATGCGGCGCTGCGTGCGGGCATCCGCCGCTTGTGCGCGCAGCGCCTGCATGAGGAAAGCGAGGGTGGCATCGAAGGCCAATCGGCACGCTTCAGCCGGCGCATCGCCGAGCTGGCCGACAGCCCGCTCGCGTTGCATACCGACGCAGCCAACCGCCAACACTATGAAGTGCCGGCAGCCTTCTTCCAGGCCTGCCTGGGCAAGCGACTGAAGTACAGCAGCTGCTACTACCCCACCGGGCGCGAAACGCTGGACCAGGCGGAGGACGCCATGCTGGAACTGTACGGCCAGCGCGCCGGACTGGCCGATGGCCAGCAGATTCTTGAGCTGGGCTGCGGCTGGGGCTCATTGACCCTGTGGATGGCCGAACGCTACCCGCAGGCGCATATCACTGCCGTCTCCAACTCGCACAGCCAACGCCAGCACATCATGGCGCAGTGCCAGGCGCGCGGCCTGGACAACGTTGAGGTGCTGACCTGTGACGTCAACCAACTTGATCTGCCGACAGCCCGGTTTGACCGCTGTGTCTCGGTGGAGATGTTCGAGCACGTACGCAACTACGAGCGCCTGCTGGCAGGCATCGCACGATGGCTGAGACCGGATGGCGCGTTGTTCGTGCACATCTTCGCCCATCGCACACTGATGTACCCGTTCGAGACCGAGGGTGGCGACAACTGGATGGGCCGCCACTTCTTCACCGGCGGACTGATGCCGGCCGCCGACACGCTGCTGCATTTCCAGCGCGACCTTCGCCTGGATCAACGCTGGTTGCTGGACGGCACCCACTACCAGCGCACGGCCGACCACTGGCTGGCCAACCAGGATGCCGCCCGCGAGCAGGTGATGCCGGTACTGATCGCCACCTACGGCCACGCTGCGGCGAAGGTCTGGTGGCAGCGCTGGCGGATGTTCTGGATGGCATGCGCCGAGCTGTTCGGCTACGACGACGGCCAGCAGTGGCTGGTCGCCCACTATCTGTTCCGACCCCGCTGAGGTGCCCCATGCGCATGTTCTCGCTGCTTCCGCTGATCGCAGTCGGCCTGTTCGGCTCGGGCTGCTCCTCCAGCGACACCCGGCCGCTTCCGCGTGCGCCGTCGGTGGATGTGCCACGCTTCATGGGCGACTGGTACGTGATCGCCCATATTCCGTCCTGGCCCGAACGCGATGCCTACGATGCGGTGGAAAGTTATGCCTTGAAGCCCGACGGGCGCATCCAGACCACCTTCACCTATCGCAAGGGCAGCTTCGATGCGCCGCAGAAGTCGATGCACCCCATTGGCCGTGTCGAGAAGGAAGGTAATGGCGCGATCTGGGGCATGCAGTTCATCTGGCCGATCCAGGCCGAGTATGTGATCGCCTGGCTGGATGACGACTACCGCCAGACCATCGTGGCACGCAGCAAGCGCGACTATGTCTGGTACATGGCGCGTACGCCGCAGGTGTCGGACAGTGACTACCAGCAGGCGGTGCAACGCATTGCCGCGATGGGCTATGACACCCAGAAGCTGAGACGCGTGCCGCAGTCGGTGCGATGATGCCCCCGCGCCAGAAACCGGCGAATGCAGGCGACACTGCGCGCCAACCTGACGCCGCGCACCCACGATGTCGATGCCTCGTCGAGCGTCCTTAGCATGCTGCACCGGAAGTCAGGCGGACCGGATGGCCTGCACGGGCATGATCGCGGACGCCCTCAATGCAGGTGCAAGCACCGCCACCTGCCCCAGCAGCCACAGCGCCAGCGCACTGATCGGCAGGTACGCCAGTGGAAGCCGTGGCAGTTCGTAGAACCGCATCAGGCCGAGGTTGAATGCATAGGCCAGCAGCGCACCAACGACGACACCCAGGCTCACGACCAGGAAGTTCTCCAGCTGGAAGTAGTGCAGGATGTCGCGGCGGGTTGCGCCCAGTGCACGGCGGATGCCGATCTGTCTGCGCCGCTGCTCTACCCAGTAGCTGGCCAGGCCGACAATGCCCAGCGCGGTGGCTCCCAGCAGCGCGACGATCACGCCCGCCAGCAGCGCCATCATCAACCTGGCGCCATGGAAATAGTCCGCGCGCAGCTCGGCGACGGTACGGCTGGCGGCCTGGTCGAACACCACGTCGGGCGCCACCGCGGCCACCGCCCGCTGTGCGCCGGCCATCACCCGGGGCAGCGCTCCGGGCGCCGCCCGCACCAGGTAGCGCCCCGCCAACTGCGGACCTGGCTTGGCCGGCATCAGCACGGACCAGTCATTCCCCAGCGCCTCCCCTCCACCGGGTTGTGATACGGCCAGGTGCTCGACCACGCCGATAACGGTGAAGCGGCTGTCCATCGACCACAGGCTGCGCCCGACTGCCGGCGCATTGGGCCAGTAGCGCTCCGCCAGCTGCCGCGTTACCAGGATCGGCGCATTGGTGGGCACGTGCTGCCCGATCGGTGCGTACTCGGCGACGTCCGGCAAGCGCCCGGCCAACAGCTTCAGATCCAGCGCCTGGATCGCCGCCGCGTCACCCAGGTAGAAATCGAGGACCCCACCGAAGACCTTGCCGCTCTCATCGGTATGGACGCCCGCGCGGACACCCGGTTCACCGAACGGAACGGCGCTGATGATGCCGACCGACGTTACGCCCGGAATCGCCTGCAGTGCGCCGGTCACCCGGGCAGTGAGATCGGCGGCCTGGGCGGCGTCGAATCCGGAGAGCTGCACGATGCCCAGCGACGACTCGGCGATGCCACTGTCCAGGTTCAGTGCACGCCCCTTCTCCGTGAGCATGAAGATGGCATTGCACAGCACGGCGCAGGCCAGCGCGATCTCCATTGCGATCAACAGGGTGGCCAGCCGGTGCTTGCGCAGCGCTGCGATGATCAGTCCGGTTTGCATGATCGTTTCCTTTACAGCAGCTTGAGCTGCGCCACAGGCTGGATCGAACTGGCGCGATAGGCGGGAATCGCGCCTGCCGCCAGGCTGGCCAACAGGGAAAGGCCAAAGATGGCCATGAACATGGTCAGGTCCAGATGCATCAGGTCCGCGTAGGCAACCGGCTGGGCACGGATCACCCACAGACCCAGCAGGGTCAGCAGCAGCCCGCCCACCCCTCCGGCGACACCGATCAGCCCGGCTTCCAGCATGCATTGCGTGAATACCGCACGCCGACTGGCGCCCAGCGCGCGCCTCAGGCCGATTTCTCCGCCGTGGCGCAGGAAGCGCGCCAGCAGCAGCCCGACAACATTGGCCAGGCAGACCACCAGGAACGCAAAGGACAGCACCGTCTGCACCTTCACGTCGCTTGGCACCACCTGATTGAAGTCCAGCCACTCCATCAACGAACGAAGCCGGGTGTTGTCCGCGTGCCGGATGCGTCCCAGGCGCTGTTGTTCGCCCGCGTAGTTGGAGAGGTAGCGACGATAGCTGGCCACCTTCTCCGGGCTGCCGAGCTCCACCCAGACCGCGACCGCCACGCAGGGCGAGTTCTGCAGTACCCCAGGGGTCTCGGGCATCGCCCAGCAGGTAAAGGACTGGAAGTCGCCCTCGTTGATATCCAGGCTGGTCGACATCGGCAGATAGATGTCATCGGCCGCGGCGTAGAAGCTTGACGTCTCGCCACCCGAGAACCGCCCTCCCCTGATCTTGTAGAACAAGGGAGAGGGCCGCCAGTGATCCAGCACGCCGATGACCTGCACATGGGTGTCCTTGACCCGAAGGGTCTGTCCGACACTGTCGCGGCCCCCGAACAGGCGCTGGTTCAACCGGGCCGAGATGACCGCGACGCGGCCGCGACGCTGGTCATCCTCGGCTGTCCAGGCGCGGCCATACTGAAAGGGCACCTCGAACATGGGGAAGAAGTCTGCCGTGGTCGAGATCGAAGATCCCATCAGCGGCGCCATCCCAGCCAGATCCGAACGGAGCTTCATCGGATTGACCACCACCATGGTCTGGCGGTCCGCCTGGCCGGATGACCAGAGATCGTGCGCGGTCCGATAGTCGAGCACATCGTGGGGTTCGCGCCCTTTCGATCCGGGATCGACATCCACCTGCGGGTAGAAGATCCGATCGCTCCGGCCCGGCAGCGGATCTCCGGAAAGCAGGTGGGTGACGGTCAGCGTGGTCATGCTGGCGCCGATTCCCACGGCAACCGCCAGCACCATCAATGCAGTAATGATCGTATTGCGCCTGGCGTTGTGCAGCGCCAGCTTCAGGTAATAGTCCATCATGGAAGGTGCATCCCCCTGCGTTCGCCATGCTCCATGCAGATACGATGCAGGGGTTGCCAGAAAGGTTTAAACGGATGAGGCGGACGATGAGCGAACGCCCCGACAAGACAGACGCGCAGGCATGGGACGGCCTTGCGATTCGCCCCTTGTACCCCGATGACCTGGATCTGATCTGCGCCCACCGCGAAGCGATGTTCCGCGAGAGTGGTCGCCCCGCGGAGGTGCTGGAGCAGATGGCCGGCCCTTTCCGTGCCTGGCTCGCGCCGCGCCTGGCCTCCGGCGACTATTTCGGGTTTGCCCTCACGGACCAGGGGCGCGCCATCGCGGGCATCGGCCTGATGCTGATCGACTGGCCGCCGCACCCGGCCCACCCCCTGCAGGACAAGCGCGGCTACGTGCTCAACGTCTATGTGGACCCCGGCTATCGGCGCAGGGGCGTCGCCCGCAGGCTGATGCAATTGGCCGATGACGCGTTCGCCGAACGGAAGGTGAGCTACATAATCCTGCATGCCACTGCCCAGGCGACTCCGCTGTATGCCGAGTTGGGCTGGGTGGCAACCAGTGAGATGGCGCGTGCACTGCACAGGAATGGCAACCGTGCATGAGGCGCTCGGCCCGACATGACGCGTCACGCTGACACGCCTCACTTCCATGCAAAAAGCCATCGGCTCGCATGGAACATGCGCCTCACCACGCAAGTACGTTTCTTTGTGAGACAACGCATCCTTGTTTGCCCGCTCATCCAGAAGCAGGGCGCCTACGTGCTGCCCGCGACTCGCTTGCTGCTGGCCTGGCGATCCATCAGTTCAATCAATCGGTGTTAATCGATGGTCACAATCCATCGATTCTTAGGAATAATCGCAAAAAACCTGCAGATTCGATGATCAGCAGGGCGCCAGCGCCAGAATGATCGCCACGCCCCCAGGCGCCGATCACCTCCCCGCGCATGAAAGGACATCCCGCACCGCGCCGACTGCGCCTGGCACTTCTGGACGACCATGAGATCGTTCGTCGTGGCACCGTCCTGCACCTGTCGCAGGACGCCCGCTTCAGGATCATCGCCAGCCATGGGCACAGCGACGCCTTCATCCAGACGCTGCAACAGACGCGGGTGGATGTCGCCGTCATCGATCTGACGCTGGCGCGTGGCGACCGCAGCAGCACAGAGCTGATCCCCCTCCTGCGCGCGGCATTCCCGGAGACGCCGCTGCTTGCCTTCGCCACCCTCTCCCCCTGCACCCGTCTCCACCACCTGCTCATGGCCGGCATCAGTGGCGTCGTCAGCAAAGCCGAGCCCCTTCCCATGCTGTCCGAAGCGATCATTCGTGTTTCACAGGGACTGGAGCGGCTGCCGCCCGACTACTCCATCCCGGCGGACTACACTGAGCTCAGCCGCAACGAGCGTGAAGTACTGGACCTGCTGCTGTCCGGCCTGACCGTCTCCGAGATCGCGCAGCGACGCCATCGCAGCGTCAAGACCATCAGCACGCAGAAAGTCGCGGTGCTGCGCAAGCTTGGGCTGCGCAACGATGCGGAGATCTATGCGCTGCGGCGCCCGCCGGATGCACCATGAGGCCGCCACGTCACTCACAGCCGCACGCCCCCACCCTCCTGCTGCCGGCCCTGCCTCTGCTGCCGGCCGCTTCGGCCGGGGACGCGCAATCGCATCAGTGGGCCGCCGGCCGTGAGGTGCGCGAGGCCACTGCGCCGTCGTTGCGCCCGTTGCCACCGGCACTGGCCGGTTCCGCCCCGCTGCCGACCCGGGCGCATCGTGCCGCTGGCCCCGGTCCATCTGGCCGACAACAAATGCGGGCCGAGCGGCATCGCCGAGGCCATCGAAAAGCACGGCGATGGCATTGCGTGATCGCGCGCGCCGCCTGCAGGGCACGCCGCAGTTCTGCGGTGCAACCGATCAGGTCGGAATCGCGGCCGATCCATGGGAGCTCGGGAACGACGCCGCACCCGACGGGTTGACGTGCGGTGCCTGCTGCAGATACTGCAGCGCTGGCATGGCTCCCGCCGTACGGAAGCCATGCCGCCTGACTGATCAGGCCGCCAGACGCTCGACCTGGCGACGGGTCAGGTCGTTGAAACGGCCCAGCGACATCAGGTGCTGGTGGATCAGCGCCAACCAGCCACTGCGATGCCACTCGATCACAGTCGCTTCCGGCAGCGCGACGAACTTCTCGACGTCGACGACCTGGAAACCATTGAGGTTGAATTCACGACCATCCGGGGTACGCACGGTGGCGTTGCGCTCGACCAGCAGGCCGTTGTCGATCAGGGCCTTGGAGAAGGCCTGGGTCTGCTCGTGCTCACGGGTGAACTGGCCGCAGAACTCCAGCGCCTGCTGCACCATCTCGGTGGCCTTGCCATCAACGAACAGCGGCTGGCCTTCGTCACCGCCCTTGACCACGCGCGAGCTGTCTTCGTCGATGCCCAGCAGGAAGTCGTTGTCCGCACCGGTGTCGATGAAGATGAAGGGGTGGCGACGCAGGTAGGCCGGGATATAGGCCTCGTCTTCCCACAGGCCGTCCTTGATGAACAGGTTCTGGTCGGAAACACCGACGGCGGCCATCGGCACGGCGGTCGGGCCAGCGAACAGGATCGGGAAGTGGTGCAGCGCCAGCGAGAACTCGCCGAGCACCAGCGGAATGGCGTTGTTGCCAGCAGCAAACTCGAGCCTGCCCGGCAGGATGCGCAGATCGGCGTGCACATCGGCCTGCAGCGGCACCGGACGGGTGTAGAACAGGGGGGCGCCGCTCGGCGCCGCTTCGGTGGTGGTGTCGCTGGTGGTGGTCATCTTGGGAACCGTTCGATCATGCGCGCCTGCCATCCCGGGCGCGCCAGCGGGAACAACCTGAATCCCGCATTATCAACAAGCTCGATGACAACGGCCACCCCACCGACGGCCTATTTCAGTTGCAGGGGGTAGCGCTGCCAGAGCACGTGGACCAGGAACCCAGCCAGTTCGGTGTCGCGCGCGCTCACCGCGGCACGGATCTTGTCCAGCAGCACCATGTCGCTGCAGGAGCGCACGTCGGCATGGTTGGCCTGCCCTGCCCGGCGCGCGCGGTAGCGCGCGGCCCGTTGCGCGTCACTCATGGCGTACCCGAACTTGGGCGGACGGCCGCGCTTTCGCGGCAGGGTCAGCTCCAGGGTTCCGGGGTCTTTGTCATCACGCATGAGAAGGGTGCGGGCGGCGGCGAGCAACGGGGGGTGCGCAATTTATCGTGAGGCATCACTTTAATCCAGCCTTTTCTGCGGTTTTGTTGCGATGCAATGCAAAAAATCGCATCCCGAGGGCCGCATCCACGCCATGCATGCACGGCTCCAACTACAAAAAAGGGAGCCCGCGAACGGGCTCCCCTCTCCTTCCTCATGCAGCACGTACCGGCTCATAGCCGTGCAGGTGCGCCTCACTGCTGGCCCGCCCCTGGCTGAGCGAACGCAGCGAGGTGGTGTAACCCACCAACTGCGCCAGTGGCGCGAAACCACTGACCTCGGCACGACCGTCCTGGTCCTCGATGCGGGCGATGCGGCCATGGCGCCGGTTGAGGTCGCCGACCACATCACCCACCGACGCCGACGGCGAATGCACCGTCACCGCCATCACCGGTTCCAGCAAGTGCGTGCCACCTTCAGCCAGCGCGGCCTTGATCGCCTCGGCACCCGCGCGATGGAACGCCATCTCCGAAGAGTCCTTGGCGTGGGTCTGGCCATCGACAAGACTGACCTCGATGCCGACCACCGGATGACCCTGCGGACCTTCCGACAGCGCGGCACGCACGCCCTTCTCCACCGCTGCGATGAAGCTGCGCGGCACCACGCCACCGACGATGCGGTCGTTGAACACCACCTGGTCGTCCTCACGCGGCGCCACATCCAGCACCACGTGCGCGAACTGGCCCTGGCCGCCGGTCTGCTTGACCAGCCGCCCGACTACACCGGACATCGCGCGCAGCGGTGTTTCCTGGTAGGCCACGCGCGGCGCACCTACGCCCACGTCCACCTTCCACTCACTGCGCAGGCGCTCGACCATCACCTCCAGGTGCAGCTCGCCCATGCCCCAGACCAGGGTTTCCGCCGTGTCGCGATCGGTTTCGACGCGGAATGACGGGTCTTCCTGGGCCAGGCTGGCCAGGCCCTGCGCCATCCGGATCAGGTCGGCCGCACGCGCCGGCTCCAACCGCCAGGCCAGCACCGGCGCCTGTGCCTGGATGTTCTCCAGGCGCAACGGCCGCGCACGGCCACTCAGCGTTTCGCCACTGACCGCATCCTTCCAGCCCAGCACCGCCACGATGTCGCCGGCCACGGCCTGTTCGATGTCGTGGGTCTGGTCAGCCTGCACCCGCACCAGGCGACTGACACGCCGCCCTTGTGGATGCTGCGAACTGGCCACGGCGTCGCCCACCTTCAAGGTGCCCGAGTACAGCCGCACGAAGCTCAGCGCGCCATGCTGCTGATGGGTGATCTTGAACAGCAGGCCCGCCAGCGGACCGTCCGGATCCGGCGGCAGCACCACCTCGCCGCTCTCGCTTTCGGCGGTCACGGCAGGGCGATCCAGCGGCGACGGCAGGTAATCGACCACCGCATCCAGCAGTGTCTCGATACCCTTGTCCTTGAAGGCCGCACCGGCGAGTACAGGCACGCCCGCACCGGCCAGCGTCGCCCGTCGGATCGCCGCGCGCAGCTGTTGGGCATCGATCGCGCGACCTTCCAGCCAGGCATCGGCCAGTTGTTCATCGTGATCGGCCACGGCTTCGACCAGCGCATCGCGCTGGGCCTGCCACTGCGCGCGTGCCGCGTCGTCCCACGGGGCCACCGTGGTTGCGGCGCCATCCTGCCACTGCAGCACGCGCTCATCGACCAGGTCGACCCAGCCATTGAAGCCGCTTTCGCTGCCCAACGGCACGCCCAACGCCCACGGCCGCGCCTGCAGTTTGTCCTGCAGCTGCTCCAGCACGCGCTCGAACGAAGCGCCGACGCGGTCCATCTTGTTGACGAAGGCAATCAGCGGCACGCGATGGCGACGCGCCTGGCGCCACACCGTCTCCGACTGCGGCTGCACGCCGTCCACGGCCGAGAATACGGCCACGGCACCGTCGAGCACGCGCAGTGAACGTTCGACTTCGATCGCGAAGTCAATGTGGCCCGGGGTGTCGATCAGGGTCAGCCGATGCGGCGGCAGGTCACGCGGCGCCCACTGCGCCTGCACGGCGGCCGCGCCGATGGTGATGCCGCGCTCGCGTTCGATCGCCGAGAAATCGGTGGTCGCGTTGCCGTCGTGCACTTCACCGACGCGGTGGATTTCGCCGCTTTTCCACAGCAGGCGTTCGGTCAACGTGGTCTTGCCGGCGTCGATGTGGGCAATGATGCCGAGGTTGCGACGGCGGGAAAGGACTTGGGTGTTCATAAAGAGGTTCCTGCAAAGCCAACTTCAGGGGCCGCACACCCCGGTTGGCGACAGGGTGCGCGGCTAGCGTTCGGTCTCGGCGATCTGGTGCATGGCACGTTCTCCTTCGCAGTACTGGGTAGAGTCGAGTAGGTAGCGTCGACTGGGTAGAGTCGACTGTTAGTCGACTCACAAAAAACAAAAACGAAAAGAGCGCCCCGGAGGGCGCTCTGTCGAAGGTCCAGCGATGGCCGTCTCAACGGCCTCGTGGGGCTCCAGGCAGACACGCCCGCTCCGCGCTTGCGCGGGTCAGGGTGAAAAACGTCAGGAGCGGCATCCGGTTCATGGCGCGCATTCTAGACCTGCCAATCTGGCGCGCAAGTGAATATTGCAAACATAAATAGAACGATGAGGCCAACAAAGATCGAGGTCAGATCCCTTTGCCCTTGGCAAAGGGATCTGACCCCTGGCGGCCCTCACTTGCAGCCGTGCAGCTTGCGCGCCTCGGCCACCGTCGCAGCCTGGTCATCCCCCATCGAGATCCAGCCCTGCAGCGACATCGCCGGATCTACATGCGGCTGGCGCGCGCCACCGCGCACCACTACTTCGGTCCAGCTGCCCACCGGCGCCAGTTCCGACAGGCGTGCCGCCTGGTCGTCCTCGGTACTGAACATGTCGTCCGGGCCCGCCGGAGGCGTGGTATTCACGGTTTCCGTCTTGCGGGTCCGGACCCGAAGTGCACCGTCCGGCAGCCGCTGGGTGATCACCTCGTATCGCTCAACACCATACGCCCAGCTGCTTTCGCCAACGCTGCGGGTCTCGCTGCCGTCATCGGCCACGGTCACCACCTCGCCTGCCGGCCCGATGACGCCCGCGACAGCCCCCAGGCCTGACATCAGCGCCTGATAGACGATCATCTGCCGCTGTTCGGAGGTCAACGCACCGTCCTTGAGCTTGGTCGCAGGAATCTTCAGGTACGCCGCCTCCCTGCACAGCACCAGCACCTGCTGGTCGTCCCAGCTCACCGACATTTCCTCGTTGGCGAAGTACTGCGTCTTCATCGACGTCACAGCGGCACCGTCGCTACTGGAATGCCGGGTCTCGATCAGCGAGGCGTTCTCGGCCGCGTCGGTCAGCGAAACCTGAGCGGTCGAAGCCGCATTGGCAGCGCAAGCGGAAGCAATCATTGCGGCGAGCAGCACGCTGCAGGTAACGGTGCGGAACATGGCATCAGTCCATTGAAGAAAACGAAGCAATCATGATACCCGGAGCAACCTGGCGGGCCCTCGCTCAGGTCACCACCACCAGCGGCACCCCGCGCCTTGGGTGCTCCAGCACCACCACGTCCTGCTGGTAGACGCGCTGCAGGTTGTCTTCGGTCAGCACCTGCAACGGCGTGCCGTCGGCCGCCACCCTGCCCTGTTCCAGCAGCACGATGCGGTCGGCATAGCCGGCGGCAAGATTGAGGTCGTGCAGCACCACGATCACGCACGCACCGGCTTCGGCACAGGCGCGCACACTGCGCAGCGTGCGCTCCTGATGGCGCAGATCCAGCGCGGCGGTCGGCTCATCCAGCAGCAGCAACGGCGTGTCCTGCGCCAGCACGCGCGCGAACGTGGTGCGGGCGGACTCGCCACCGGACAGCTGCTGCACCTCGCGCAGGCGCAGCGCCTGCAGTTCGGCGGCATCGATGGCCGCTTCCACCCGGGCTTCGTCCGTGACCGGGTCCGGCGGGTGTGGCAACCGGCCCATCGCCACCACCTCCTCTACGCTGAAGGCGAAACGAACGCCGTGCTCCTGCGGCATTACCGCGCGCTCGCGCGCCAGCGGCCCGGCCTTGTAGCTGGCCAGCGGCTTGCCCAACAGGCTCACCTCGCCCGCATCGGCGCGCAGGTCGCCGGCCGCTACCGCCAGCAAGGTGGACTTGCCTGCGCCGTTCGGGCCAACCAGCGCGGTCACCGTACCCGGCTCGAACGCGAGCGAGATGCCATGCAGGATCTCGCGCTGCTGGCGGCGCACCACCACCTCATGCAGCTTCAACAGCACGCTCATGGCGCCGCCTTGCGGCGCTGCTGCAGCACCAACCAGAGGAAGAACGGCGCACCCAGTGCGGCCGAGAACAGGCCCAGCGGAATCTCCGCGGGCGGATCGAGCGTGCGTGCCGCGGTGTCGGCCACCACGATCAGCAGCGCACCGAGCAGGCCGGACAACGGCAGCAACCAGCGATGACCGGGGCCGACCAGCAGGCGTGCCACGTGCGGCACCACCAGGCCAACGAAGCTGATCGAACCGGCAAATGCCACCGCCGCACCCACCAGCAGCGCACTGAACGCCACCAGTCGGCGACGCGTGCGGGTGACATCCAGCCCGAGGTGCTGTGCCTGGCGTTCGCCCAGCGCCAGCATGTCCAGCGGCGTAGCCAGCCGCTGCAACGCGAACACGCCGATGGCAAACAGGGGCACCACCGCCGCCACATCGGCCCAGTTGGCACGCGCCAGCGAGCCCATCTGCCAGAACACCAGCGACTGCAGTTCGCTTTCGCTGGCGATGTAGGTGAGGAAACCGATCAGCGCCGAGCAGAACGCGGCCATCGCGATGCCGACCAGCAGCAGCGTGGCATTGCCACTGCCTTTCCCGGGCCGCGCCAGCGCGTAGGTCAGGCCGATCGCCAGCGCACCGCCGACGAACGCGGCCACAGGCACCAGCCAGCCGGCTGCGCCCGCAGCGCCGAGAACAATGGCTGCCACTGCCCCCAGCGCAGCACCCTGGCTGACACCGACGATGCCGGGATCGGCCAGCGGGTTACCGAACAGGCCCTGCAGGCTGGCACCGGCCATCGCCAGCGACGCACCCACCATCGCACCCAGCAAGGCACGCGGAATACGCAGCTGCCAGACCACGGCGAGGTCGCGGCTGCTGACCGCCTGCGGATCGAGCAGGCCCAGCTTCACAGCCAACGCCTGCATCACCTCCAGCGGCGGCAGCCGCAACGGGCCCACAGCGAACGAGGCCAGCACCGCACCCAGCAGTGCCAGCAACGCCACCAGCAACATCGTCCGCCCGCGACGGCGGCGCCGATCCGCCGGACTCATGCCTTCGGCAACGCCGCCAGGGCCTTGGCCAGCGCCAGCGCGCCAGCACCGGAACCGACACTGGTGTACTTCAGCTGCACGTCCGGCATCACCCAGACCCGATTGGCCTGCCCAGCCGGGGTCTGCTTCAGCGTCGGGTACGCCTTCCACAGGCCCTCGGCACCGCCGAACAGCTGCAGGTCATGCTCGGTCACCAGGATCACCTCCGGTGCTGCGGCGACCACGCCTTCATTGCTCAGCTGCGAGTAGTTCTTCACCCCCGCCTCGGTGCCGATGTTGACACCGCCAGCCAACGCGATCAGCTGCGCCGAGGCGCTGTCGGCACCGGCAACCGTCGGTGAGCCACCGGCGCCGGTGGCCGACACATGGATCAGTCGTGGCGCATGGCCCAGGCCCTTGCCAATCGCTGCAGCCTCGTCGAGCTGGCGCTGCACCTGCGTGGCCAGTGTTTGCCCTGCCTCGGCCAGCCCTAGTGCCGCGGCGACCTTGCGCACCTTGTCCGGGGCCGGCTGCAGGTCATCGATGACCACCGCCGGCTCGCCCACTTCGCGCAGCTTCTTGGCCAGTTCGATATGGCGGCGCAGGCTGTTGCCGAGGAACAGCGAGCCCTGCAGGCTCAGCACGCCCTCCACGCCAGTGGTTCGGTTGAACAGGAACTGGTGCGGCGCGGCCAGGCCAGCCTGGGTGGTGGTGTTGGTCGGCGCGGCAAAGACCTGCTTGCCCAGCCCCAGTGCTTCGATCACCGCGATGACGTCGTCGCCACCGGCGATGATGCGACTGGTATCGGCCACTTCAATTTCAGCGCCATCGTCGGAATGCACCTTGGCCGGCAGCACCGCCTTCTGGCCTCGCACGGCCGGCATTTCGGCACCTGCCACGCGCTGCCAGCCTGCCGGCAGCGCGGTTTCCGCAGCGGCCGCCGTTGCTGCGGGCGCCTCGGCAGGCGTATTGGCATCAGAGGGAGCCGACGAGCCGCCACAGGCAGCCAGCGCCAGCGAAACAGCCAACGGAAGCGCACACAGGCGCAGACGGGACGCAATGTTCATGCACATTCTCCTTGCTGGCAGGGCGACACGCACGCCGCCCTGCCCTGTGATTTACTGCTTCGGGGTGATGCGGGTGATGCGGTCACCCTTCGGGTCTTCAGCGCCGCGCGACTTGTTCACCGCGAACACGTTGCCCTTGCCATCGGCGCGGACGTGGTTCGGCAGCGTGCCGCCATCAAGATTGGCGACCACCTTGCCGTCACCGTTCACCACGGTGACCGTGCCAGCGCCACGGTTGCTGACATAGGCCAGGCCGGAGGCATCATCGAAGGCGACGTTCAGCGCGCCGGCGCCGACCGGCACATCGTGCAGCACCTTGCCGGCGGCCACATCAACGATCAGCAGGTTGTCGGTGCCCTGCGAGGCCACGTACAGACGGTTGCGCGCGGCGTCGAAGGCCACGCCCGAGGCACTGATCGAATTGCCCAGATCGATGACCTTCTCGACCTTGCCGCTGGCCACATCGATCACTGCCGCCTCCGGGGTGCCGATGCTGACGGTGAACAGCTTGCCGCCCTTCTCGTCCAGCACCAGGCTCATCGGGGTGAACTTGCCGTCGTCCACGCCGGATTCCAGCGTCACCTGCGGCAGTTCCTTGAAGGTCTTCGCATCGAACACCGACAGGTGGTCCTCGCCGGTGGCAGAAGCGAACACCTTGCCGCGCGTGCCGTCGACCACCACGTCACGCGCATGCGGCACGGCATCGACCGGGAACTGATGAACCAGCGACAGGTCCTTCTGGCGATAGACCGCAATCGAATTCTGGCGCGTGTTGGTGACCCAGACGTTGCCGTTGGTGTCATCCACGCCGACGCCGTAAACCGCGTACACCGCACCATTGGTGCTGCCGGGCACCTGCGCCGGGGTGATCGCCTTGGTCACCTTCAGCGACTTCGGGTCCAGCTTCAGCAGCTGCGATCGGGTCACCGGCGGGCGGCCCACGGCCGAGGTCACGAACACCGCGTTGCTGGCGGCGCTGTAGGCAGACTGGTACAGGCCCGGCACCAGCTTGTTGGACTGCGTGGCGAACTGCGCCTGGCCGGACAGCGGCAGCTGCGGCGAGACGCGCAGCTTCAGCACGGTGGCTGCAGCCGGCTGGCTGGCGCGTACCACCACCGGGTGGGTACCCGGCACCGCGTCGGCCGGAATGCTCAACTGGGTCTTGAAGTTGCCATCCGCGTCGACCACCAGCGGCTGCGCGTTGAGCACGCTGTCGCCACGCAGCAGGCTGACCTTCTGGCCCGGCACGAAACCGCGGCCGACCACGTCGGCAGTGCTGCCGGGAACCACGTTCTCACCGCGTGAGACAACTTCACCCTTGAAGGTGGCGTTGGCCGGCTGATCGAACACCGGCTGCGCGGTGGCGGTTACCGCCAGCAACAGGCCGGCGGCGAGGGAGGTGAGACGGAAAGACGGACGGAACGACATGGAAGGCTCCTTGCACACGTAGACCGCGCCACGCGACGCGGGATTCATCGGTTGCCTGGGCCGCTGCACGCCGGCAGCCTCGCCTGGGTAGTGGGGTCGCACGGCATCGCGTGCGAAGGGATTCACTCGGCGGCGTTGTCACCACCCGTGGCGGCACCGTCACCGGCGCTGCGGTCGGTCACGCCGTACAGTTCATGCAGCGCCGCGTGGAACGAGGCCGGCAGCATCGGGCCGTGTCCCAGCCCCGGGAACTCGCGGTACTGCACGCTCAGGCCCGGCACCTTGGCCAGCCGCTCGGACAACTGCATCGCCGCATCCGGCGTGGCACCACCGATGCGGCGCAGGTGCGCGACCACCCGTGGGTTGCTCAGGTCGCGCTTGCCACGGTCGCCAACACGCTCGGCGCCACCCAGCATCAGCCAGAGCTTTGCCGGCTGGCCATGCACGTTCTGCACGAACTGCTGTTCCGGATCACCCAGCGCCGCGCCCTGGCTCCACCACAGCGACGGGCTGGCCGCCAGGTAGGACTGGAAGGCGGCGGGACGGGTGTACAGCGCATTGAGCACGAACAACCCACCCAGCGAGTGGCCCCACAGCGCTTGCTGCTGCGTATCGATGCGTGCGCGACGCTCGACTTCCGGCTTGATGCGGCGTTCGATCACATCCAGGAAGGCCGCAGCACCACCGCCGACCGCCTGGGTCGTACCGCTCTCATCGTCGGCGCGGTCGATCCACGCGGTGTAGTCGCGGGTGCGCGCCTTGGAATCGATGCGCAGGTCATTGTCGTAGCCGATCAGCACCAGCACCGGCGGTGCCTTGCGCGCGGCCAGTTCGGCCAGCAGCGGCTGATCCAGCACCATGGCCACGGCATTGCCATCCAGCGCGTACAGCACCGGCAATGGCGCCTTGCCGGCCTTGGCCGGGATCGCCAGGTTCACCCGCCAACGGCGTTGCTGGTCGGGACTGTCCACCACGAAATGCTCGAAGCGATAGCTGGCCGCGGGCTCGTCGAGCACGGTGTGGCCGATCTTCTGCAGCGGATTGCGCTGCTGTGCATGGGCGTACGGGGTGGCCAGGAGCAGACCCATCATCAAGGCGGCCACGCCGCAGGCCAGCGGACCACGGCGCAAAGGCGGGACGAAATGCTTCATCAGCGGCGGCAGAAGCGGCCCAGGGCCGCCGGTTCACAGGGGACCGCAGTCTACCTTAAACGCGAATGATTATCACAACGATCGAACGTCACGCTGTGTATCACGCGCGCGACGACCGGTTGCGCTGGGCACGGCATTTCCCCTATTTTGCCGGCCACCGGGGCATTGGATCGCCCCGCTTACAGCGCGTCCACGGAAGGCGGGCAGTCTGCCGTCGGTCCGGTCGCGTTCATCCGCGCCATGACCGCCATGGGATTGGATCCCATGATTGTGAGAACCCGTGAAGCACACCGCACTGATTGCCCTTACCCTCGGCCTGCTCGCCCCGCTGGCCGCACAGGCCGCGCAGGACCTGCCAACGCTCTACCAGGCCTATGAAGAGGCCGGCAACTCGACACTGAGCATGGAAGAACTCAACCAGACGGTGACTTTCAGTGCTGTGGCGCTGGGCGTCTCCAGCAACCTGGCGGGCGAACCGCTCATTGAGGCCGGCGACGACCAGGGCAATGTCCTGGCCCGGCTGACCACTGACGATGCGCAGCAGGCCGCCAAGCTCAGCGCGCTGGAAGAAGGCGCCGTGTTCACCGCCAGCTGCACGCTGCAGTTCAGCTCGGGCACGGACTACCTGTCCTTCGGCGATTGCGCCATCAAGTAAAGACGAAGCCGGCGAAACGCCGGCTTCTTTTCTTTGCCTCTATTGCGTCGAGCCATGCTCGACGCATGCAAGATCACGGCCCCGAAGGCACCGGACCATACACGTTCTCCTGCGGCGTGCCCGGCAGCAGCGAGAAGATCATGATCACAATGCCACCGCCCGGCACCAGCGCCAGCAGGAACAGCCAGCCCGACTGGTTGCAGTCATGCAGGCGGCGTACGGTCACAGCGATCAGCGGCACGATCGTGGCCAGCCACATCACACACAGCAGTACCACCATGCCGATCAGGATGGCGGCCAGTGCATCGGGGCTATTGCGCAGCAGGATCGCCAGCACGCCAGCCAGCAGCATCACCGCGGTTGCGACCAGGAACAGGAACAGCTGGTACATCCAGTACTCGCGGCGGTTGGCACGGCCCTCGAACTGGGCGTAGCGCTTCAACGGCAGAATCATTTCCTGCACGGCATCGATCCTTGAAAAGAGAAGCCGCGCAGTCTGCCAAACACGTCCCGAACAGGCAACGGCCCGGCGCCGTCGTGCAGTGCCTCAACGCTGCCAGGGCTCGAAGATGACGGTCACGCTGCCCTGGTAGTGCGTGCCGGGGTGGCGCAACAGCTCGGCGGTGGCCTCGGCATCGGTCTCCACCCGCAACCGTGCATGCGGGGACAGCTGCGCCCCGATCGACCGATCAGGCTCGACCACCAGCGGCGGCCCTGACGAGGCCTCGGCAGGGATACGCGCGTAGTGTACCGGCCCACCCTCATACCGGGCGTAGCCGGCCAGGTTCACGCTCAGGTCGATGGGCACCGGTGCCGGCCCGGCGCCCGCCGGCGCGATCGCGCAGCGCTCGCCGGCATACAGCCCGCAGCGCAGCCTGATCGACAACGGCGCCGTGCTGCCAAAGCGTAGCGGCACCTCCTGCAACAGGCGCTGGGGCGCCGGATTGGCACGCCAGCCGCCCTGCGGGGCCAGGGTGACCTGCGCGGAGGCGGCGCCATCGCCGAAGCTGACCACCACCTGGTTGACGACCTCGACTTCAAATTCCACCTCGAGTGTCGTCGCGCCGTCCGCGCCCACGTCGATATCACCGGTACGGCCGACCTGGATGCGCCGCGTGCCGCGATAGATGCCGTTGCCCACGCCAGCCAATCCAGGCGCAGTCATGCGGAACGTCAACGCGGTCAGCTCGACGCTTGCATCGATCTCATCTCCCGGCACGACGTTATCCCAGTCGCCGCCGATGCCGGTGATCGGCTGCGGAAGGCAGAGCGCCGGCCCCGTTGCGCTGGCAAGCACATACAGATTGCTCCAGCTGCGCGGCCCGGCGTGACCGAAGCTTCCCACATCGGAAGTACGGCATCCCCCACTGTCGCTCGCACGGGCACGCGGATTGCGCCCCTCCGCCACCTGGTACCTCACCGCGGCGCCGATCAGCTCGACCTCAATCCTGAACCACTCGCCGTTCTCGCGGGTCAGGTATACGCCCTGGGGACCGGTATCCAGCTCGATGTGCGGGCGAGAGCTGAGCACGGTACTGCCCGCCACCAGGGTCTGCCGGCCGATCACCACGCCCGGGCTCTGGTAGTTGGGACCGGCCGCAAACGAACGCGTCGCCATGCCCATCGCCCGGCAGGCCTCCGGCGTGGCCCCCACGTCTCCGCCTCTTCCGCCACACGGCCCGTTGTGATTGGCGGGGTTCATCTCGGTCCACTGCACGCGCGGACGGCCCTCGCCCAGTTTCGGCGCAAAGCGGCCGGCAATGGTTTCGCTGGCGGTGGCACTACCGGCCAACAGCAGCAGCGCCCACAGCGGCAACCACGCCCACCGCGGGAGACGGCAGGCCGGTGTGCAGCTCCATACGCTGCGCCCCTTCCGACCGCACCCGCATCGGCCCGTGCAACCCGGCAACGGCATGAAGACTTCCAGCAAACAGACAAGGATGTCTTATCCCACGCCGGGTCCACGCTGCCCATGCAACAAGTACGAAAATGCGGGCTACCTGCCCTTTGCCGCCCGCGCCGCCTCGCGCTCGGCACGCAACCGGTCCAGCTTGTCCTTCAGCTTGATTTCCAGCCCACGCGGCACCGGGTTGTAGTACACGCGCTCGCCCATCGCATCCGGGAAGCCGGTCTGGTCCAGTGCGATGCCGCCTTCGGCATCATGGTCGTACTGGTACTCGGCGCCATAGCCCAGCTCCTTCATCAGCTTGGTCGGCGCGTTGCGCAGGTGCAGCGGCACTTCTTCGGTGCCGCGCTCGCGCACGTCGGCCTTGGCCTGGTTGAAGGCCGCATAGCCGGCATTCGACTTGGCCGTGCTGGCCAGATAGAGCACCAGCTGGGCGAAGGCCAGTTCGCCCTCCGGGCTGCCCAGCCGCTCGTAGATGTCCCAGGCCTCCAGCGCCATGCTCTGCGCGCGTGGATCGGCCAGGCCGATGTCCTCGATGGCCATGCGGGTCAGCCGCCGTGCCAGATAGGACGGATCGCAGCCACCATCGAGCATGCGGGTCAGCCAGTACAGCGCCGCATCGGGGTTGGAGCTGCGCACGGACTTGTGCAGCGCCGAGATCTGGTCGTAGAACTGCTCGCCGCCCTTGTCGAAGCGACGGGTGCGGTCGGCCAGCACCTGGGTCAGGGTCTGCGGGGTGATACGCCCCCCCTCCCCGCCCGCCAGCTCGGCGGCGATCTCCAACAGGGTCAGCGCACGGCGCACGTCGCCGTCGGCGGCGGTAGCGATTTCCAGCAGCAGCTCGGGGGCGACCTCGATGCCCTCTTCGCCCAGGCCGCGCTCGCGGTCGCCCAGTGCGCGCTGCAGCGCCTCGACGATGTCGGTCGGCGAAACGCCTTCCAGCACATGCACGCGGCAACGCGACAGCAGCGCCGAGTTCAGCTCGAACGACGGATTCTCGGTGGTGGCACCGACGAACAGGATCGTGCCGCGCTCGATGTGCGGCAGGAAGGCGTCCTGCTGCGCCTTGTTGAAGCGATGCACCTCATCCACGAACAGCACGGTGCGCCGGCCCTCCGCGAAGCGTTGCGCGGCTTCGGCCAGCACCTGGCGCACCTCCGGCAGCCCGGACAGCACGGCAGAGATGGCACGGAATTCCGCATCGGCGTACTCGGCCAGCAGCAGCGCCAGCGTGGTCTTGCCGCAGCCCGGCGGCCCCCACAGGATCATTGAATGCACGCGACCGGATTCAACCGCGCGACGCAGCGCGCTGTCCGGCGCCAGCAGGCGCTTCTGCCCAACCATTTCGTCGAGAGTGCGCGGCCGCATGCGCTCGGCCAGCGGGCGCAGGTGTTCCCGATCGACGCTCAGCAGATCGGGACCAGGGAAGGAAGTTGAACGATGTCTTGCCACCCGGCCATTGTACCGCGCCGCCCAACGGTAGCGCCGGGCCGTGCCCGGCGGCGGGACGCGATGTCTGGTAGTGCCGGCCGCTGGCCGGCAGCCCCTCAATGTGTCGGAAATGAGCCGAAGCCGCCGCAGCCAATCCACCGGTAAGCCACTGATTAACATAGAGCGCTCTTTCCCGGGGTCCGTGCGTCCTCATCAGTAACCGAGAATTTGGAACTCAACCCTTCAGGACCCAAGCGTGCGAGATCCCGAATCCAATGTCCTTGAGTTCATTGCTGGCTGCGCGGTCGATGCGGACATCTACTATCTGGCTGCCGCCCTAGGCCCTGGGCATGAATACTACGACCCGGATCCCGGCCCACCCACCCGCATGTTCGTCTTTGGCCGCACCCCCAAAGAGGAGTGGTTCTACCATGACCTGCCGGACTTCCAGGTGATGTCCACAGAGTTTGTCCCAGAGGAAGAAGGCGGTCGCCCCCGTCGTGTGCTTGCCCTTGATTTCTATGGGCAGCTGGAAGATTACTCCCGTGCTGGGGCCACGATCGAGTACGTCTCGGCGGAAGGCGCCGACTTCCCCGGAGGTCTTACCCGTTTGCGACTGCTGGGCGACGCCCTTTTCTGCGCGGGCCCAAGAGGACAGATCTATCATCGGGGCGACGGCGGATGGCGGCAGCTTCCAACCCAATTCGCGACTGCCTTCTGCGAGGAGGACGAAGACGAGTCGGATCTGGATGACTTCGACAGTTGGCTCGACGATTTCGGCCACCTGCTCGAACTGGGCGATGCTCCCGCACTTCCTCGAGATCCGATGGAACGCGACGCAGAGCTTCGCCGGAGATTCGCCGATTGGCGCGCCCACATGACCCATGTCCGGGAGGATGAGCGATTCAACCAGCTACTCGCTGAGTTCCGCGTGGGCAGCGTGAACGACCTCTGCGGAACGGGCTTTGCTGACCTCTACGCAATCGGCTCCCAAGGCTTGATTGCGCACTGGGATGGCTCGAGCTGGACCGTGCCCGAACAAGTCACTACTGCCGAGCTGCTTCATGCTTGCAGGACCGACCAGGGCCGCCTCGTCCTTGTAGGCATGGACGGCACCATCGTTACGGGCGACATCTCCACTGGATTCGAGTGCCTCCAACACGAGGTCGGCGAAGGCATCAACTTCAACTCTGTGTGCCAGTACAAGCAACAGGTTTACATCGGCTCTGAGAATGGCGGCCTCTACGTCTACAGTCTAGAAACCGGCGTAGTTGAACCGTTGCTGGAAGGCATCCCCGAAGAACTGAGAGATGCAACGATTGTTGATATCAGTTCCGTCGGTAGCGTGCTGTGGGTGCTGACGCCCTGGGACCTGGTTCGATTTGATGGCACCGCGTGGCAGGTGATCGTTCACCCGGACAACGGATGAGCTGGCCGAGCGCTTGCCAACCAAGGTTGGCACCCACCAGAGCGGGTCAGGTCGGATTGCGGCAGCGCCGAACCCTGCCCGACGGATCAGGCCGCAAGGGTCGGTAGTGCCGGCCGCTGGCCGGCAGATCAAAACATGTCAACCAAGGTTGACACCCACCAAGGCGGTCCCGGTTGGCACCCACCAGAGCAGGCAGGGCCAGGCCATGCCCGGCAGATCAGGCCACAGGATCGGTAGTGCCGGCCGCTGGCCGGCAGATCAAAGGCATGTCAACCAAGGTTGACACCCACCAAGGCGTTTCCGCCCAGAGATCAATTACCGATAACGTCGGTGCCCTTGGGCGGCGTAAAGCTGAAGGTGCCGGCGGCGAAGCCCGGGTTGCGCTTCCAGCCGCTGAAGCTGATCACGGTGCGTTGGCCGACCGCGTCGGTGATTTCCATCTTGGCCAAGCCCTGGGCGTTGAAGCCCAACGCGGCGTACTGGAAGCTGGCTTCGGTCTCGCGCTTCGGCGAAAGCGACAGCCACTGCAGGCCGTCGCGCTGTGCGGCCTCTTCACTGACGTCGTACTGCTGCTCCAGCAGCGCCGGGTTGATCAGTGCGGTCAGCGGGCTGTTCTGTTCTTCCTTGCCCTGCTCGCGCACGGTGGCCTGCTCCAGGTCCGGCTCGTACATCCAGACCTTCCTGCCGTCAGCCACGATCAACTGCTCGTGCGGGCGCACGTATTCCCAACGGAACAGGCGCGGCGCCGACAGCGCCACACGGCCGCTGGTCGATTCCTTCACCTTGCCGCGGCTGTCGAACACCTGCTGGCTGAACTGTCCGTCCAGGCCCTTCAGGCCACTGGTGAAAGTCTTCAGGTCATCGCGGGCGCCAGCCCAGGCGCTGCCGGCGGCGGCGCAGGCCACGGCCAGGGTGGTGGTGGCAAGGAAACGACGGAAGCGGAAGTTCATGCGGGAATCCTGTGGGCGCGGGCGCCAGGAAAGGTGGTTGCCAGTGTGCCCGGGGAAAGATGAATGGGCGATCAGGGCGACATTATGCCGCCCTGAACGTCCATCGGCGATTCAGCCACCGGATCCCGGCAGCTTGCCGTACAGCACCTGGCCACGGAAGCCACGCCGCACTTCGCGGTACAGCGCGCGGAACGCCGGATAGTCCTGCGGCTGGCACAATGCCTCCGGGCCGCGCACCGCATTCTGCTGCAAGCGGTGGTGCACGATCACCTCCTGGCCCTCGCGACTCCAGTCCACGCGGTACTCGCCGGCGGCATTGGCGAAACGCTGGCTGGCCGGAATGGCGATGATCGGCGCGTTGGCCGGGAACTGCAGGCGATAGGTTTCCTCGCGCAGGCTGGCATTGCAGTAGAACGGCGTCTCGTTGGCCGGCGCCGAGGCGGTAGCGTACAGGCCACGCACCGACTCGCCACCTGGCGGGTCCGGCACGGCCATGCCGCCGGCCACGCTGAAGTCGGCGTAGTCCTCGGCCTGGAACGCCATGCGATAGCCAAACGGCCGGGTCAGGTCGACCGGCACGCCCTGGATCTGCAGCTGCCCTCGCCCGTCGAAACCGGACGCGGCCATGATCTGCTCCTCGGCGCGCGCACGGTTCTGCGCGTTGAGCTGGGAGAACTGGGCGCGCATGCCGATCTCGGCGTTCTCGCCCAGCTTCGGAATCGTCTCGCCGCGCAGGTTGCCGTTGGCATCAAACGTGAAACGCACCTCCATCGACGTCGCATTGCGCTCCGGCGTATTGGCCGGGGTACGCGCCAGCGTAGCGTCACGGGTACGCATCACCGGTGCACCCAGGTCACCCTCTGGCAGCTGACCGAAGCGCGCCCACGCGGTGGTCGAATCCAGGTACAGATCAAACTCGGGAATGTAGGTGATGGCGTGGTTGAAGCGGCCCAGCACCGGAATCTTCGGCAACGTCGGGCCACCGCCCGCACCGATCAGCACGGGCGAGCTGGCGATCCCCTTGGCCGCCAGCAGCGCCTCCAGGATCGTCACGTGGTCCTTGCAGTCACCGTAGTGGTTGTCGAGGATGCTCTGCGCGCTGTTCGGCTCCAGCCCGCCATTGCCCAGGTACACCGCCACGTAGCGGATGTTCTGCGCCACCCAGCGGTACAGCGCATCAGCCTGCTCGCGGCGGTCGCTGATACCCGCGGTGATCTCATCAGCCAGCGCCTGCAGCGCCGGGGTCACCTCGGCCGCCGGGCCCGCCTTGAGCTGGTAGGCGCGACCC
This sequence comes from Stenotrophomonas sp. YJH_SMC_14-1, assembly GCF_059372275.1. Lineage (NCBI taxonomy): Bacteria > Pseudomonadati > Pseudomonadota > Gammaproteobacteria > Lysobacterales > Lysobacteraceae > Stenotrophomonas > Stenotrophomonas sp. YJH_SMC_14-1. The sequence goes on along the minus strand of NZ_JCAFVK010000004.1, from coordinate 42,308 downwards.
ATCTGCGACCAGTCACGATAGGTACTGGCCATGATGTTCGGGCCGAACTCCCACCCCGCCGCCGACCAGTTCTGCGCCGGCATCGCCTCGCGACGCTGGTAGCGCCAGCGCCACTGCGCCTGGCCGTTCTTCACCGTCGGCCGATCGCTGCCCTGCACGCCGCGGCTGTCGATGAACATCGGCAGGTTGGCCGGCGCACTCAGGGTGACTTCGGCGTCCTCGTACTCGGTGAACACATTGAAGGTCTCCCACAGGCCGAAATAGCCCGGGAAGTACGGCGTGGCCTGGGTGCGGCGCACCTGGTAGTACAGGCGGGTGCCCGGGGCCAGGTTCGGGAACACGATCACCCGTACCTTGCGGTCGGCATACATCGCCGCCGAGGCGCTGGAGTAGCTTTCCTGGGTGTAGATGCGGTCGGCCGGCACGTCGCGGCGCTGGCCGTCGGCGGTGATGGTGTAGGCGCCAAGCACCTCCAGCGTTTCCATCTTCTCGCTGTAGCTCAGCCGCACCTGGCTGAACTGCTCGACCGAGGCCTTGGTCTTGAGCAGCACTTCGTAGGTTTCGGTCTGCACATTGCCGGCATCCGGCCGCACCTGGTAGTCGGCGCGGTAACGGACAATGCTGAAATTATTGCTGGCTTCGGTATCGCCGCTGGTGGAAGGCGGCGCCGTGGCGGGCGCGGAGGTGGCGGTGTCTGCCAGTGCCGGGCCGGCAGCCAGGAAGGCTGCCAGCGCCAGCGCCAGCGCGCTTGGTACGGGGTGAAGCATGCGTCGGTTCCTTGGACGTCGTGGGGGATACGTCGGGTCTTACTTCGGCGGCGGCGGTGCCAGCACCGTGCGGTCGCCGTTGTGCTCGGGCGGGCTGACCACGCCGGCCGCTTCCATGGCCTCGATCAGTCGCGCTGCACGGTTGTAGCCGATCTTCAGCCGGCGCTGCACGCCGGAAATCGATGCACGGCGGGTCTCGGTGACCACCCGCAGCGCTTCGTCATACAGCGGGTCGGACTCGTCGCCGGACGAACTGTTCTCGGGCAGGCCGGTGGCGCCGACGACCACGCCGTCGCCCATCGTCTGCACTTCGTCCAGCACGCCGTCCACATAGTCGGCAGGGCCCATCGCCTTGAGGTGCTCGACCACGCGATGCACTTCATCGTCGGACACGAACGCACCATGCACGCGCTCGGGCAGCGCGGTGCCCGGCGGCAGGTACAGCATGTCGCCGTGGCCGAGCAGGGTTTCCGCACCGGACTGGTCGAGGATGGTGCGCGAGTCGATCTTGGAGCTGACCTGGAAGGCGATACGGGTCGGGATGTTGGCCTTGATCAGGCCGGTGATCACGTCCACCGACGGGCGCTGCGTGGCCAGGATCAGGTGGATGCCGGCCGCACGTGCCTTCTGTGCCAGGCGCGCGATCAGCTCTTCCACCTTCTTGCCGACGATCATCATCATGTCGGCGAATTCGTCGATGAAGATGACGATGAACGGCAGGGTTTCCAGCGGGCGCGGCGCCTCGCCCAGTTCCGGGTTCGGCTTGAACAGCGGGTCCATCAGCGGCTGTCCTGCGTCCTGGGCTTCCTTCACCTTCTTGTTGAAGCCGGCCAGGTTGCGCACGCCCACTGCGCTCATCAGCTTGTAGCGGCGCTCCATCTCGGCCACGCACCAGCGCAGGCCGTTGGCGGCCTCCTTCATGTCGGTGACCACCGGCGCCAGCAGGTGCGGGATGCCCTGGTAGACGCTCAGTTCGAGCATCTTCGGGTCGATCATCAGCATCCGCAGGTCTTTCGGCGAGGCCTTGAACAACAGGCTCAGCACCATCGCGTTGACCGCCACCGACTTGCCCGAACCGGTGGTACCGGCCACCAGCAGATGCGGCATGCGCGCCAGGTCGGCCACGGTCGGGCGACCGGCGATGTCCTTGCCCAGCGCCAGGGTCAGCACGCTGGCCGACTTGTCATATTCCTTCGAGCGCAGCAGCTCGGACAGGAAGATCATCTCGCGGGTGACGTTGGGGATTTCCAGGCCGATCACCGACTTGCCCGGAATGACGTCGACCACGCGCACCGACTTCACCGACAAGCCGCGCGCGATGTCCTTGTCCAGCGAACTGATCTGGCTGACCTTGATACCCGGTGCCGGCTCGATCTCGAAGCGGGTGATGACCGGGCCGGGATTGGCGCCGACCACCTGCGCATCGATGCGGAAGTCCTTCAGCTTGAACTCGATCTGCCGCGACAGGGTCTCCAGCGTCTCCTCGTCGTAGCCCTTGGGCTGCGGCTTGGGATCATCCAGCAGCGCCAGCGGCGGCAGGTCCGAGCCATCACCGTTGACGCCGCGGAACATCGGAATCTGGGTATCGCGCTTGGCCCGATCGCTCTTCTCGATCACCGGCTCCGGACGCGGCTCGATCTTCACCGGCTCGCGCTTGGCGCGCACCTCGGCGTCGGCCTTGCGCACTTCCTGGCGCTCCTCGCGCATCACCCGGGTCTGCTTCCACTCGGTGACTTCTTCCTTCTTGCGTTCCAGCAACGGCGCCAGCGACATCACGCCGCGGCCGATCTTCTCCATCACCGTGAACCAGGACAGCCCGGTCGCGAGCGTGATCGAGGCCAGCAGCAGCACCAGCACGAACAGGTTGGCGCCCAGCGCGCCGAAGCCCACCGTGAGCGAATTGCCCACCAGCTTGCCAAGGATGCCGCCGGCGCTGGAGACGTCGCCACTGAACAGGCGCACGTGCAGGAAGCCGGTGCCGGCGATGAGGAAACCGACCAGGCCGACCAGGCGCAGCGCAGGATCCAGGTCGTTCTCGCCCTTGCTCTCGCGCTTGAGGCCGAACATGGCGATCCACCCCAGCGCGCCGAGCACCACCGGCAGCAGGAAGGCGATGTAGCCGAACAGCTGCAGCAGCACGTCGGCGATCCAGGCCCCGGCGCGGCCACCCAGGTTGTGCACTGGCGCGACCACACTGCCGGTATGCGACCAACCCGGATCAGTCGCCGAATAGGTGAAAAGACTGGCCGCCAGGTACAGCAGGGCCGGCGCGATGGCGATCAGGCCCAGATCGCGCCAGAGACGCTGGCGGCGTGGATTGTCGGTCGTCGCCGCCGCGGCCGTGCGACGTGACGCCTTGCTGTCGTCGGACTTGGAGCGTTCGGGGACCTGCTTCGCCACCTTAGACCATACCTTTGGAATGCGCTGTTAGTGATTGATAATAAACGAGACGGCGTCAGTTTTCAGTTACGCGACGTCCGGCAGGCCAATCCGGGGGCCGAAACCACTGCTGGATGACGGCGTTCCGTTCATCGGCTTGAATCGCCCTGCCCCAGCCACCACTCTATGACCAGCCGAGGATGCTGCGCAAACATCGCCAGCGCCTTGTCCCATCTACCTTTTCGCGAGTTTACATGAGCACCAGCCTGCCCTCCCGCCACCAGCGCCTCGTCATCCTCGGTTCCGGCCCGGCCGGTTGGACCGCCGCCGTCTACGCCGCCCGCGCCAACCTGAAGCCGGTCGTCATCACCGGCCTGCAGCAGGGCGGCCAGCTGATGACCACCACCGAGGTGGACAACTGGCCGGGTGACGCCCACGGCCTGATGGGCCCGGACCTGATGGCGCGCATGCAGGCCCATGCCGAGCGCTTCGAGACCGAGGTCATTTTCGACCACATCCACACCGCCGACCTGTCGCAGCGTCCGTTCAAGCTGATCGGCGACAGCCACGAGTACACCTGCGATGCGCTGATCATCGCCACCGGCGCCACCGCCAAGTACCTGGGCATCCCGACCGAAGACGAGTTCAAGGGCCGCGGTGTGTCCGCCTGCGCCACCTGTGACGGCTTCTTCTACCGCGACCAGGACGTGGTCGTGGTCGGTGGCGGCAACACCGCCGTGGAAGAGGCCCTGTACCTGTCCAACATCGCCCGCAAGGTCTACCTGGTCCACCGCCGCGACACACTGAAGGCGGAAAAGATCATGCAGGACAAGCTGTTCAAGAAGGTGGCCGAAGGCAAGATCGAGACCGTCTGGCACCACCAGGTGGAAGAAGTGCTGGGCAATGATGCCGGCGTGACCGGCGTGCGCGTGAAGTCCACCCTGGACGGCAGCACCCGCGACATCGACGCCCACGGCTTCTTCGTGGCCATCGGCCACCACCCGAACACCACCCTGTTCGACGGCCAGCTGGCAATGAACAACGGCTACCTGGAAATCCGTTCGGGCCTGGGCGGCAATGCCACCCAGACCTCGGTGGAAGGCGTGTTCGCCGCCGGCGACGTGGCCGACCAGCACTACCGCCAGGCGATCACCTCGGCCGGCTTCGGCTGCATGGCCGCGCTGGATGCCGAGCGCTACCTGGACGCGCAGGGCAAGGCCAGCTGAGAGGCTGACCCGCTCCTGTAGGGCCGAGCCACGCCCGACTCCGGATGAAAGGCCGACGCCAGTGCGTCGGCCTTTCTGTTTCATCTGCCCTATCCTTCCCTCATGCCTTCCCCCCGCTTCCTCGACTCCCTGCAGTCCATCCCCGCCACCGACTGGGATGCCCTGCACGACAGGCAGAACCCCTTCGTCAGCCACGTCTTCCTCTCAGGCCTTGAACAGCACGGCTGCCTGCGCGAGGACTGGGGCTGGCGGCCTTGGCACTTCACGCTCTGGGAAGGCGACAGCTTGGTCGGCGCCATTCCGGGCTACCTGAAGACCAATTCGCACGGCGAGTTCGTGTTCGACCATGCGTGGGCCAACGCGTATGCCCGTCATGGCCGCGACTACTATCCGAAGTGGCTGGGCGCGGTGCCGTACTCACCGGTCACCGGCCCGCGGTTGCTGGCCCGTCACGATTCAGATCGCGCCACCTTGCTGTCGGCATTGCGCGAGGCGCTGCCGGCACTGGACGTGTCCTCGGCCCATATCAACTTCCACACCGCAGTGGACGAGGCGCTGTTCGGCGATGACTGGCTGCTGCGCGAAGACGTGCAGTTCCAGTGGCAGAACCCGGGCGATTGGGTCACGTTCGAGCAGTTCCTTGGCGCGATGAACCACAAGCATCGCAAGAACATCCGCCAGGAACGGGCCAAGGTCACCCGCCAGGGCATCACCTTCCGCGTGGTGCACGGCGATGAAGCCAGCCGTGCCGACCTGCAGGCGATGTATCGCTTCTACCTGCAGACGTTCCTCGAGTACGGCAACGCTCCGGCGCTCACCGAGGCCTTCCTGCGCCATCTGGCCATTTCATTGGGCCGCAGGCTGGTGCTGTTCCTGGCCGAACAGGACGGCGAGCCGATTGCCGGCGCGCTGTGCCTGCGCGGTGGCGACACCCTGTACGGCCGCTACTGGGGCGGCGCCACCCTGCCCGGCCTGCACTTCGAGGCCTGCTACTACCAGGGCATCGAGTACTGCCTGCGCGAAGGGCTGACCCGATTCGAACCGGGTGCACAGGGCGAGCACAAGCTGGCGCGGGGCTTCCTGCCGACGCTGGTGCGCAGCCGGCACTGGGTGGCTGATGCGGATTTCGCAGAAGCACTGCAGGATTGGTGCCGGCAGGAACGGCGCGATGTGCGGCGCTACCAGCGGGAGCTGCAGGGGCATGGGCCGTTCCGCGTAGAGCCGTAGTGCCGAGCTGGCTCGACTGGCGCGGCGCCGAGAAGCGTGCCAACCAGGGTTGGCACCTACCAGGGCAGTGGGGCGCGCCAACCAACGTTGGCACCTATCAGGACAATGGCGAGGGCGCTGCGCTCAGGTGCACTGCCAGAAGTGCCCGCTCACCCGGCACTTCGCACACCAGAACGTATAGAGCATGCCGCCGCTGCCCCACAGCAGCGTGCCCTCACTCGTGGTGGGCAGCGTCGAATCCAGCTGCATCACGAAGGGCATCTCCTCGCCGCAATCGATGCACGCCGGGTACCAGGCACTCTGCACCCAGCTGGGCGCGCCGCCCACGCGCGACAGGTTCTGCCGATGGTTGGACTGGCCCCAGTCCTGCTGCTGCCACCGCAGGGTATCCATGGCGACCAGGCCGATCTCGGCACGCATCAGGTCACCGCTGTCGGTCGGCGTGGCCGGCACCTCCAGACGCTGGCTGGGGTGGCAGCTGGGCAGGCCGACGGCATCGTGGCGATAGAAGCGCACGGGCGGGTCTTCCCAGCCGCAGCAGTCCAGGCACAGGCCCAGCGTGATCTCACCCGCCGCGCCCGGCTGCAGCGCGGCAGCGTCGGTTCGCATCAGGCGCTGCAGCGGTGCATGGCAGCTGCCACACAACGCTTCCAGCGGTCCTCCCATCTGCCCCGCATGGTGCACCTGCCCACCATTCCAGGTCGGGTGCAGGCGCCAGATACGCTTGCGCCAGCTCGGTTCGTCCGCCTGCTGCGCGCGATGCTGCTCGCGGCCAAAGCGGATGTGCAGCGGCCGCTCCCCATGCAGGCGGCGCGGCAGCGGCCCATCGGCCACGCCGGCCCAATGCGCCCAGACCTCAGCATCCAGCGCGCCCCAGTCAGCGAGGTAGCCGCGGGCAACGGCATAGCTCTCGGGCTGCGCCGCGAGCAGCAGCGCCCTGGCCCGCGCCATTTCGCGATCGTCATCGGCTTCGGCCAGAATCTGCGCCCACTGCACGGCAGTGGCAGACGGCAGGCCCCGCCACACCTGCGAGGCCAGCTGCAGCTCATCTTCAATGGCCACCGCCAGCAAGGCTTCCCAGTCGTCCTGCAGCACCTGCGGCGCCTGGTAGCTGGCGAATTCGATCACGCTGGCCAGCAGCTCACCGCGCTCACCATCACGATAGCGACGCCAGGCCTCGGCACAGACCGGCGCAACCGCTTCGTCGGGCAGCAGATCCAGCGTCATGTCGAGAAAGGCCGAGCTGGGTGAACGCCGGGCAAGGGCCAGCCGCATCAGCGCACCGAGCTGACCCGGCTGCTCAGTCGCCAGCGCCAGCAGCATGCTCTGGCTGTCGTTGCACGTGCGCGGGTTGTCGTGCACATCGAGGATGGCGGTGATCGCGTCACTCATGCGTGGGCTCCTTGCCGTTGGAAGCTGATGGTGCCAGACATCAGCGGTCACCACGACGAATACAATGAGGGCATGACCCGCCAGCTGCCCTGGCGCCTGGCTGATGCGCCGGACGCCCCCTTTCCTCCAGCCGAGACCGCGCTGCGCCAGCCCGACGGCCTGCTCGCCGTCGGCGGTGACCTGCACCCGGTGCGCCTGCTCAATGCCTACGCTGGCGGCATCTTTCCGTGGTTCAGCGAGGGCGAGCCGATCCTGTGGTGGTCGCCGGACCCGCGCATGGTGTTCCGCACCGAGGGCGTGCATCTGTCCAGCCGGTTCCGCCGCCAGCTGCGCAGCAGTACGTGGGAGGTCACCGCCGACACCGCCTTCAACCGCGTGATGCGCGCCTGTGCGGCAGCGCCGCGGCCCGGCCAGGACGGCACCTGGATCAGCCCGGCGATGGTCGAGGCCTACGGCCAGCTGCACGACCTGGGCTTCGCCCATTCGTTTGAAGTCTGGGACCAGCAGACCCTCGTCGGTGGCATCTACGGGGTGGCAATCGGGTCGATGTTCTTCGGCGAAAGCATGTTCAGTGGTGCCAGCGGCGGCTCCAAGATCGCCCTGGCCGCCCTGGCATCCACCCTGCATGGTTGGGGCTGGGAACTGATCGATGCCCAGGTGGAGAATCCGCACCTGCTGCGGATGGGCGCCGAGCACCTGCCACGCGAGGAATTCCTGCAGCATGTGCGCCGGGCCGTGCGCGGTGACGGCCGGGAAGGCCCGTGGACCCAAGCGGTTGGACGCCTGCCAGCACGGCGTTTGGCCGGGGGTTAACACAAACTTTGCAAGCTGGCGCCGTCACGCGTAAAATACCGCGCCTTAGGCCCAGCGTGGCCGTTTTCTGAACCGCACAGGACTACATGTCGAAAGACGATTCCATCGAGTTCGAGGGCACCGTCAGCGAGACGCTGCCGAACACCACTTTCCGCGTTCGCCTGGAAAATGGGCACGAAATCATCGCCCATATCTCCGGCCGCATGCGCAAGAACTACATCCGCATCCTCACCGGTGACCGGGTCAAGGTTGAAATGACCCCGTATGACCTGACCAAGGGTCGTATCACCTACCGCATGAAGTAAGCGGTCGGCGCCTGGCGCCACTCGACAAGGCCAGCCCTGGTTGCTGGCCTTTTGTCATGCCCGGAATCCGGCCCTGCCGGAGGTCACCGTGACCGAGCTCACCGTGGCGTCGGTCAGCCCCGCTTGCGGCAGATTCGCGCCTGCAGCAGCCGCGGCATCGTGGGATCCGATCCAGTCCGGATCGCCACCCCCTCCCGATCATGAACGCCCTGCTCCCGCACGTCCTGCTGCCGGCAGTTCTGCTGGTCAGCCTCCCCCTGGCGGCATTCGCCGCTGAACCCAGCAAGCCCTCCAACGCGTCCGAGTGCATTGCCCTCGGCGCCAATCGCGATATCCGCCCCTCCAGCACGGAACGCGAGGTGCTGCTGCGCGACGGCGACAACCACTATCGGGTGCACCTGCAGAAGCGCTGCCTGGGCGCTGCCGCCTCGGCCAGCTATGTCTTCTTCACGCCCAGTACCCCTGAACGGATCTGCGGCGATGCCCGCAGCACACTGAAAACCGACAGCAACCACTGCACCGTGACCCGGATCGAACCGATCGATGCGGCGACCTTCAGGCGGCTGGCGCAGCAGGGGCGTTGAGTTGCAGTGCATGCGACAAGGGCGGCCGAAGCCGCCCTTGTCATTTCCAGTCTTTCACGCCAAGCCTGCGGCGTCAGCTCATTCCACCGCGACCGGCAGCAGCCGCTCCGGCTCGGCCTGGGTCTCGACCACCAGCTCGTCGTCGCGCACGTCGATGCTGACCTTGCCGCCGTTGACCAGCTTGCCGAACAGCAGCTCGTCGGCCAGCGGACGCTTGATCTTGTCCTGGATCACGCGGGCCATCGGACGGGCACCCATCAGCGGGTCGAAACCATGATGGGCCAGCCAGTCGCGCGCGGTCGGGGTGGCCGACAGGCTGACGTGCTTGTCCTGCAGCAGCATCTCCAGCTCGATCAGGAACTTGTCGACCACGCGCAGGATGTGCTCGAAGCCCAGCGCCTGGAACTGCACCACCGCGTCAAGACGGTTGCGGAATTCCGGGGTGAAGCTGCGGCGGATGGTCTCCATCGCGTCGGTGGCATGGTCCTGCTTGGTGAAGCCGATCGACCGCCGCGAGGCCTGCGCGGCGCCGGCATTGGTGGTCATCACCAGCACCACGTTCTTGAAGTTCGCTTCGCGACCGTTGGTATCGGTCAGCACACCGCGATCCATCACCTGCAACAGGATGTTGAAGATGTCCGGATGCGCCTTCTCGATCTCATCCAGCAGCAGCACGCAATGCGGCGTCTTGACGATCTTCTCGGTCAGCAGGCCGCCCTGGTCGAAACCGACGTAGCCCGGAGGCGCGCCGATCAGGCGGCTGATCGAATGCGGCTCCATGTACTCGGACATGTCGAAGCGGACCAGCTCGATGCCCAGCTGCAACGCCAGCTGCTTGGTCACTTCGGTCTTGCCGACACCGGTCGGCCCGGCGAACAGGAAGTTGCCGATCGGCTTTTCCGGGTTGCCCAGGCCCGAACGGGCCAGCTTGATCGCCGAGGACAGCGTCTCGATGGCCGGGTCCTGGCCGAAGATCACCATCTTCAGGTTGCGCTCCAGGTGCTGCAGCACATCCTTGTCGGTGGCACTGACCTGCTTGGCCGGGATCCGCGCCATCTTGGCCACGATCGCCTCGACCTCCTCGACGTCGATCAGCTCCTTGCGCTGGTCCTCGGGCAGCAGGCGCTGGCGGGCACCGGCCTCGTCGATCACGTCGATGGCCTTGTCAGGCAGCAGGCGGTCGCCGATGTGCTTCACCGACAGGTCCACTGCGGCCTGCAGGGCCTCGTCGGAGTAGGTCACACCGTGATGCAGCTCGTACTTGGACTTCAGGCCCTGCAGGATCTCGTAGGTCTCGCCCACCGTCGGCTCGACGATGTCGATCTTCTGGAAGCGGCGCGCCAGCGCGCGGTCCTTCTCGAAGATGCCGCGGTATTCCTGGAACGTGGTCGAGCCGATGCAGCGCAGCTCGCCCGACGCCAGCGCCGGCTTGATCAGGTTGGACGCATCCATGGTGCCGCCCGACGCCGAACCGGCACCGATGATGGTGTGGATCTCGTCGATGAACAGCACCGCGTTGGGCACCTTCTTCAGCGCGGTCAGCACGCTCTTCAGGCGCTTCTCGAAGTCGCCACGGTACTTGGTACCAGCCACCAGTGCGCCCAGGTCGAGCGAGTAGATCACCGCGTCGGCCAGCACGTCGGGCACCGAGCCTTCGATGATGCGGCGGGCCAGGCCCTCGGCGATGGCCGTCTTGCCTACGCCCGCCTCACCGACGTACAGCGGATTGTTCTTGCGGCGGCGGCACAGAACCTGGATGGTGCGCTCGATCTCGTCGGCACGGCCCACCAGCGGGTCGATGCGACCGGCCCGGGCCTGGTCGTTGAGGTTGCTGGCGAATTCGGTCAGGGCATCTCCCTTGGGCTCGCCCTCCCCGCCTTCCATGCGGCTCTCGCCCTCCGGGGACGAAGACTGCTCGCCTTCATCGCCCAGCTTGGCGATGCCATGGGACAGGTAATTGACCACATCCAGCCGGGTCACATCCTGCTGGTTGAGGTAATAGACGGCGTGGGAGTCCTTTTCGCCGAAGATGGCGACCAGCACATTGGCGCCGGTGACCTCCTTCTTGCCCGAGGACTGCACGTGGTACACGGCCCGCTGCAGCACACGCTGGAAGCCCAGGGTCGGCTGGGTGTCGCGGCCATCGTCTTCCGCCAGGCGGGACACGGAGGCCTCGATGGCCTGCTCCAGCTCCTGGCGCAGGCGGTCGGCATCGGCACCACAGGCCTTCAGTACGGCCTGGGCTGACGGGTTGTCGAGCAGTGCCAGCAGCAGGTGTTCGACCGTCATGAACTCATGCCGGGCCTCACGGGCGCGCTTGTAGCACTGGCCGATGGTGTGTTCGAGGTCTTTGCTGAACATGGATTACTCCGGCGGCAGATGGGGACAATATGCGGCCTGACTACGCGATTTCCATCACCCTAGCGGATTGCTGCGTTCAGATGGCGTTAGCAGTACAGATCGCTTGATCTTCATTCACTCCAGGACAGCCCACCCAGCATGAGCGAACCCTACCTGAGCCGCTGGCGATTGCGGCGTGATGGCCCGGCCATCCGTACGCCCCACGCCCGGCTCTGGCCGGTGCTGACCGCTGCGGGCGAGCCAGCGATGCTGAAGATCAGCAGCGAGACCGAGGAGCAGAACAGCCATCGCCTGCTACGCTGGTGGAACGGCGATGGCGCCGCCCGCCTGCTGGCCCACGAGGGGCCTGCGATCCTGATCGAGCGTGCCCGCGGTGACTCGCTGCGGCAACGCTCGATCGAGGGCGACGATGACGCCTGCACCGCGATCCTGTGCCAGGTCCTGCAGCGGCTGCACCGGCCACGGAGCGCGCCGCCAGCGGAACTGGTCTGCCTGCGTACATGGTTCGCCGACCTGCTGCAGCCAAGGGCTGTGCTGCCGCCACTGCTGGAACAGTGCAGATCACTGGCGGAGGGGCTGCTGCGTGACGAACAGGAGATCCGGCCGCTGCACGGCGACCTGCATCATGACAATGTGCTGGATTTCGGCCCGCGCGGCTGGTTGGCGATCGACCCGAAGCGACTGCTGGGGGACCGTGCGTTCGATTACACGACGATGTTCAGCAACCCGGACCTCTGTGGTCCGGGCATCCACGTTGCGACGCGGCCCGAGCGGTTTGCGATCCGCCTTGAGCAGGTCTGTGCGCTGGCCGAACTGGAACGCACACGCCTGCTGCGCTGGATCGCGGCCAGCACTGCGCTGTCGGCAGTGTGGTTCAGGGATGACGGCGACCCGGCCGATATCGACGAGACAGTCGCCCGGATGGCCCTGGAGGCGCTGGCGGAAGCGTGAAACCCACCCCGTAGGCGCCCACCCTGGTGGGCACGCCCCATCCACGGTCGATACAGGCTTCTGCCTTGGTAGGTGCCCACCTTGGTGGGCACACCCATCCGGGATCGATGTGCCCGGACGAGAATCGGCAGCTGGTCAGGCCTTTTCCATCGTGCACAGCAGCGGGTGCTGGTTCATCCGCGAGTACTCGTTGACCTGGGCGACCTTGGTCTCGGCCACTTCGCGGGTGAACACCCCGCACACGCCGCGGCCGCGGGTATGGACGTGCAGCATCACCTGCGTGGCCTTGTCCAGGTCCATGCTGAAGAACTGCTGCAGCACATCCACCACGAAATCCATCGGGGTGTAGTCATCATTGAGCAGCATCACCTGGTAGAACGGCGGCGGCGCCACTTCCGGGCGCGCGGCCTCTACGGCGACGCCGTGCTCGTGCTGGGAATCGGGGGAAGACTCATGGGGCATCGGGCCATTATAGAGGCTCGGGCGCGCCTGCGTCGGCCTGCTGCAGATTGGACGGCACGCACGCCCACCGTCACAATTGCACCCTCTCTCAACACTGTTTCACAGGATCTTCATGAAAAGGACCCTTCTCCCCGCCTTCCTGATCGCTCTGGCTGCCACCGGCTCCGCTGCCGCCGCAGACGCCGACAAGGCCGTGGCCCGCCATCTGGACAAGCTGGGCTACACCTACGAAGTCGATGAGGACGGCGACTACCGCATGGTCTTCGACGTCGAGGGTGACCGCACCCAGATGGTCTACGTGCGTTCGTCGGTGGAAGATTTCGGTACCCACAACATCCGCGAGATCTGGTCGCCGGCCTACAACGCCAAGACCAAGCAGTTCCCGGTGGCCGTGGCCAACCGCCTGCTGGAAGATTCGCAGGATGCCAAGATGGGCGGCTGGGTAAAGCAGGACACCACCGCCATGTTCGTGGTCAAGATCGACGCCGATGCCACTGCCGAGCAGCTCAGCGACGCCATCGATGCGGCCATCCGCACCGCCGACGCCATGGAGCTGGAACTGACCAAGAAGGACGAGTTCTGAGTTGAACGCCACGCCGGACCCGCGCTGGGCACCGCACGCCACCGTCGCCACGGTGGTGGTCGACGGCGGCCGCGTGTTGCTGGTTGAAGAGACCATCGATGGCCGGCAGGTGCTGAACCAGCCGGCCGGCCACCTCGAGCCGGGCGAAAGCCTGGCCGAGGCAGCCCTGCGCGAGACCCGCGAGGAAACCGGCTGGACGGTGCAGCTGACCCATTTCATCGGCTGCTACCAGTGGACTGCCGGCGACGGCACCGCCTTCCTGCGATTCTGCTACGCGGCGCGCCCGGTCTCGCACGACCCGGCGCAGCCACTGGACACCGGCATCGACCGCGCGCTGTGGCTGACCCCGGCCGAACTGCAGGCCGCCGGCGAGCGCCAGCGCAGCCCGCTGGTCTGGCAGGTGGTGGCTGATTACCTGGGTGGCCAGCGCCATCCGCTTTCGCTGGTCCAGGAGGTCGCATGAGCACGCCGCGCGTGATGGTGGGCGTCTCCGGAGGTGTCGACTCTTCGGTCGCCGCCTGGCGCCTGGTACAGCAGGGCGAAGCCGTGGCCGGCCTGTTCATGCAGAACTGGGCCGACGATGGCAGCGGCGACTGCCGCGCCGAGGACGACCGCCGCGATGCGGTGGCCGTCTGCGGCCTGCTCGGCATCCCATTCCACTTCCGCGATTTCTCCAGCGAGTACTGGCAGGGCGTGTTCGAGCACTTCCTGGCCGAGTACGCCGCCGGGCGCACCCCGAATCCGGACGTGCTGTGCAACCGCGAAGTGAAGTTCAAGCACTTCCTGGATGCCGCCCGCGAGCTGGGCGCCGAGCGCATCGCCACCGGCCACTATGCACGAGTGACCCAGCGCGGCCACCAGTGGCTGCTGCTGCGCGGCGCCGACCGTTCCAAGGACCAGAGCTACTTCCTGCACCAGCTGGGCCAGGAGCAGCTGGCGGCCACCCTGTTCCCGATCGGCGACCTGGAAAAGACCGACCTGCGCCGGATCGCGCGTGACGTCAGCCTGCCGACCCACGCCAAGAAGGACTCCACCGGCATCTGCTTCATCGGCGAGCGTGACTTCCGCGAGTTCCTCGGCCGCTACCTGCCGGCCAGGCCCGGCCAGATCCTCGACCCGGCCGACGGCAGCGTGATCGCCGAACATCCTGGCGTGTTCTATTTCACCCTGGGCCAACGCGAGGGCCTGAACATCGGCGGCGTGCGTGGACGCCCGGCCGCGCCGTGGTACGTGGTCGGCAAGGATGTGGCCAGCAACGTGCTGTACGTGGACCAGGACCGCGACAGCAAGTGGATGCTGTCCGAGCGCCTGCGTTCGGAAACCGCGCACTGGATCGCCGGTTCGCCGCCGGCACGGCGCTTCGAATGCACCGCCCAGACCCGCTACCGCCAGCCCGATGAGCCGTGTACGGTCCAGGTGCTGGACGATGGCAGCGTGCTGGTCACCTTCGCGCGCCCGCAGCGCGCCGTTACCCCCGGTCAATCGCTGGTGCTGTATGACGGTGACGTGTGCCTGGGTGGCGCGGTGATCGCCGCCACCGATGCGCCGCTGGAACAGCGCCTGCGCACCACCCCTTCCCCTTTTGAGGTAATCGCTGCATGAGTTTCACTGTCGACGACCGCGTCCTGGCCCTGGCCGGCATTGCCCAGGCCCTGCAGCAGGTACGCCGCATCGCCGATACCGGCCATTCCGACGCCGCCGCCGTGCGCACCGCCGTGGACAGCGTGTTCCGTGTCGATGCGTCCTCGCCGCAGGAGGTGTTCGGTGACCGCCATGCACTGAAGTCCGGCCTGCGCCTGCTGCACAACTACTTCCGCAGCCAGGGCCAGGACCCGATCCTGCCCAAGCTGGCCCTGTCGGTGCTGCAGCTGGAGCGCCGCTTCGTTCAGGATGGCGCCACCGTGAACAAGGTCGCCTCCGGCATCGAGCGCGCCCAGCGCCAGGCCACCGAACTGGGCGACAGCGGCCACCCGGACGTGCTGGCCAATCTGGGAGGCCTTTACGCCGACACCATCAGCCACCTCAAGCCGCGGGTCATGGTGCAGGGCAACCCACACTACCTGGGCCAGGCTGGCGTGGTGGCCGAAATCCGCGCCCTGCTGCTGGCCGCGGTGCGCGCTGCGGTGCTGTGGCGGCAGCTGGGCGGCAGCTACTGGGACTTCCTGTTCAGCCGCAAGGCGATGATCGAGGCCGTGGACCGGCAGCTGGCCTGAGGGTGTGGGGTCGGATCCCTTTCCGGCACGGAAAGGGCCCTGACCCCGAAGCCGCCAAGGCGCCGGAAAACCGGCGCATTCAGAATGCACTTCGAGGCACATCGACGTTAAAGAGAAAGGGGGTACGGCCGATACATCCTCCGTGCACCTCCCGAGAACGTCCATGTACTCACGCATTTTCATCCGTCTGGCCGCCCCCCTGGCTCTGACCCTGCTGCTCCCCTTCGCCATCGGTTTCGAATGGCCGGCCGCCCTGCGCTGGGCGATCCTGACCACGATGACGCTGAGCTGGCTCGGCTTTGCGTGGTGGACCACCCGCGCCCAGGCACACCGTTCCCCGGAACACGCCCGTGTCCTGCGTGAGCAGGACCAGCTGCTGACCGAACTGCGCAATTTCGTCGGCAACGAGATCGAGGGTTCGCGCGGCGAAGTGGAACGCGCCCGCGACCTGATCCGCCAGGCCGTCTCCAGCCTCGGTGGCAGCTTCGATGCGATGAACCGCAAGTCGCGCCAGCAGAGCCAGGCCCTGTCGCGCATCGTCGACCGCGCCGGTGACGAAGGCAATGCCGGCCTCGACGTTGCCCGTTTCGCCCAGCACGCCAGCCACCGCATGGAACAGCTGGTCGAAGCGCTGGAACAGGTGAGCGGCCAGAGCAGCACCACCGTGCAGCACATCGACCAGATGGCGCAGCACCTGGATGGCATCTTCGCGCTGCTGGAAGACGTCAAGTCGATCGCCGACCAGACCAACCTGCTGGCCCTGAACGCTGCCATTGAAGCGGCACGTGCCGGTGAAGCCGGTCGTGGCTTCGCGGTGGTCGCCGACGAAGTGCGCAACCTGTCCGAGCGCTCGACCACCTTCAACGAGCAGATCCGCAAGCTGGCACACAGCTCCAAGGACGCCATCGCCAAGGTGCGCGAGACGGTCTCGCACATGGCCTCGCGTGACATGGACCGCTCCCGCGAAGCGCGCCAGGAAGCGGCGGCGATGCTCGACAACGTCGCGCAGATCAATGCCTCGCTGGGTGACGGCATGCGCGAAGTGTCCGAGTGCGCCCGTTCGATCGATGGCAGCGTAGCCGAAGCCGTGCGCGCCCTGCAGTTCGAGGACATCGCCACCCAGGCGCTGGGCGGCGTGCACACCCACCTGGACCGCCTGACCGCGATCAACCGCGAAGCGGTGGCCCTGCAGGAGCTGCTGCACCGCAATGGCGGCGTGTTCGACGAAGAGATCGCCACGGCCCTGCAGCGCACCGGCAACCGCCTGCGCGAACTGCGCAGCGAATGGGAACGCCCGCCGCACAAGCCGGTTGCCCAGCAGAGCATGGGTGCCGGCACCGTCGAGCTGTTCTGACCCTGATGTCCGCTGCCCTCGCCGGCAGCCCGCAAGGCCCCGGTTCGTCCGGGGCCTTTGCCTGTGACCCGCCGTTGGATGCATCCTGTACCCGCACCATGACCCTGATCCGCGCCCTGCCCTCCCTCACCGATACCGAGCGCCCGCGCAACGCGAGCGTGCGTGAGCAGCTGCAGCAGCTGGAGGATGTGGCACGCGAGGAGATCCGCGAACTGCAGCAGCTGGCGGACGCGCGCCCGGCCCCGCCGCGGGCGGACGAGGCGCTGCTGGGACTGGCCTGGGACCTGGGGTTGGACGGGGAAGCGCTGAAGTAGATCCACGCCGTGCGTGGACGGCTTTCATCCGCCGGTGTGACGCCTGGCCCTCGCCGCAACATCCACGCAAGGCGTGGATCTACCGGGGTGGCGAAATCGTTGTGGCATGATCCACCGATCCCGTTCATGGAAGACCGATGGCCATCACCCTGATCGCACTCCTGCTGATCGAGACCGTCCTTCTGATGGCCTGGGTGGCCGGCTATTTCAGCTGGGGCATCACGCTGTTCAACGAACGCATCGCGGCGTCACCGGCCATGCAGGCCCGGCTCTCGCTGGGCAGCCTGGAGCGTGACCTGCCCCAGGACAGATGGCTGCAACTGGCCTTCCATGCGCTGCCCGATGGCAGCGTGGCGTTCCGCGAGAGCTTCGCGCCGAGCTTCGGCCTGCGCTACTTCCCGGTGATGCGCGGTCGCATCGTACTCAACGCGCGACGGCACGAAGTGCGGGTGATCGGCCTGTGCAGCTGGTTCGTGGCGATCCTGTCGCTGTTGCTGTTGCCACTGGTGGCGATGCGCCCGATGGTGGCGCCGATGCTGCTGGTGCTTCCGCTGTTCCTGGCCAGCTATCTGGTCCAGAAGCGGCGCTATGCGGCCATTGTAGAAGCGCTGCGCATGCAGCTGAGGGCGGATTTTCCGAGGTAGATCCACGCCATGCGTGGATGATCGAGAGGCACAGGCATCCGTGCCGACCAACGGTCGGCCCCCACCAAAGCGGGTTGCGGTAGATCCACGCCATGCATGGATGGTCGCCATGCGGCGCCTGCTTAGGCATCCGGGACACCCTTTCCGTGCCGACTGAGAACACCCGAGACAATCCCCGCGCCAATCGCGCCGAAACCGAAAGCGATGACATTCCTGACGGTCGATATGAGCAGCGCGAAGTTCAGTTGCCACGCGGTAGGAGGTAACCACCTGGAAATGTCCTGCAGCCGATCAGATAGCAGCTCGAAGCTCAGATAGTTCACGCTTGCACTGAGTATCAGGAGACTTCCAAACACACATTTCGAATGATCGCCATGTACGTTTCTTCTGCAGAAGAGGTAGAAAACCAGGTAGCAATTGATCACCAACGACGCAATTGCGCTGGCGAAACTACCGTCGGCCGTGATGAAACGCGCCTCCGGCAGCCGTGCCTGAAGCTCACTGAGCCCACCCCAAGTGCAGAGCGCGACGACAACGAACATCTCGACCATGCGCATGTCGCTAGTTCGGGAAGGATCGTCGATCCATTCCCGGAAGCGAACAGGCAAACTCTTCGCGTCGCAATCCTCGCCCGATCCTGCTGATGAAATAATGCGCAACTGAGGAATCATCTACTCAGCGCACCAGCATCACTTCCCCACTGGCATCGGTGCGCAGCGAAACCGGCTGTGGCTGGCGCAGCCACTGCGCCAGGTCACGCGGGCTGAGCGGGCGCGAGTACAGGTAGCCCTGGATCTCGTCGCAGCCCTGGCGGCGCAGCATGTCCTCTTCCTGGTGCGTTTCCACACCTTCGGCCACCACCTTCATGCCCAGCGCGTGGCCCAGGTGCACGATGGCCTGGGTCACTTCGGCCGTACCCGAATCGTGCAGCATGCCCTGCACGAAACTGCGGTCGATCTTCAGGCGCCCCACCGGGAAGCGGTTGAGGTAGTTGAGATTGGAGAAGCCGGTACCGAAGTCATCCACCGCCAGCGGCACGCCGTGCCGTTCCAGCACGTCGAAGCAATGGCGCAGGATGTCGGTGTCACGGATCAACGCCGACTCGGTCAGTTCCAGCTCCAGCCGCTGCGGTGGCCAGCCATGGGCGTGGCAGATTTCGATCACGCGCTCGGCAAAGCCGCGGTCTCGCAGCTGTACCGCAGAAACATTCACCGCAATGCGGTCGAAACGCAGACCGGCACGGTCCCAGGCGGTTGCCTGGCGGCAGGCCTCATTCAGCACCCAGTCGCCGATCCGCACGATCTCGCCGCATTTTTCGGCAATGGGGATGAACTCGGCCGGGCTGCAGTAGCCGATCCCGGGGCGGTGCCAGCGCAACAGTGCCTCGATCGCCGGCGGCTCGCCGTGGTGGGCGTGCAGCAGCGGCTGGTAGGCCAGGCTGAACTCTTCGCGCTCGATGGCGCCGTGCAGGGCATGCTCCAGCTCCAGCTTGCGCTGGATGCGGGCCAATGCGTCCTGGCTGTAGTACTGGTAGGTGTTGCGCCCCGCTTCCTTGGCCGCGTACATCGCGGCATCGGCGGCACGCAGCAATGAATCGAAATCGGTCTGTGCATCGCCCAGCATCGCGATGCCGACGCTGGCGCCGACCTTCAACGTGGTCTCGCCACGACGCAGCGGCTCGGCCAGCGAAGCGATCAGCTTGCGCGCGACGTGGCCGGCGTCTTCCGGCTCGGCCAGGTCGCGCAGTACCACGATGAATTCATCACCACTGAAGCGGCCGAACAGGTCGTTGTTGCGCAGGTTCTGGTGCAGGCGCGTCGCAGCGGCCTTCAGCAGTGCATCGCCGGTGGCGTGGCCGAAGCTGTCGTTGATGGTCTTGAAGCCATCCAGGTCGATGAACAGCATCGCCAGCGATGTGCCACGGTCACGTGCTTCCTCGATGGCCTCTGCCGTCTGCTCGCCAAGCAGCACGCGATTGGGCAGGCCGGTCAGCAGATCGTAGTGGGCCAGCAGTTCGATGCGCTCGTTGGCCTCGCGCTCACGCGTTATGTCACGGAACAGCACCACGAAGCGCGGCGGCAGGCCGTCACGGCGGTCCAGCTCGATCAGCACCTGCACCCAGACGCGCAGGCCGGACTGGCGGTAGAAGCACAGGTCCAGCTGCTCGGGCAACCCGCCGTTGGCGATGCGCGCCAACGCCGCTTCGAAGGCGTTGCGTGAGTCCTCGGTGTACAACGCCAGCGCCTGGTCGAGGGTGATCGGTTCCTTGCGCAGGCCGTGAATGCGATAGCACTCCTCGGTCCACTGCATGTGCCGGGTCTTCACCTCGATCTCGCAGCCGCCGATGCGGCCCAGCGCGGAGACGCGGTTGAGCAGCTCGGTGCGCCAGCGGATCAACGCGTCGGTCTGGTGCTGCTCGGTGATGTTCTGCACCTGTCCGAGCAGTCGCTTGGGCTGTCCGTCCATGTCCAGCAACGGCTGCATCCACAGCCGCAGGTGCTGCGACGGCTCGTTGCCCCGGGTCAGTTCCAGTTCGAGATTGGCGGCACGGCCATCGCGCCACAACCGCCGCCACGCCGCACGCAATGCGCCACGTGAACGTGGGTGCAGCTGCTTCAGCCAGCGCCGCTGGCCGGGTACGGCGCCCTGCTCCAGCGCAAGCATCGAACGCAGCTCCGGCGACCACCAGAAATGACCACTGCTGGGGTCGAACGACCAGCTGCCCATGCTGGCGATGCGCTGGGCCTCGCTCAGGTGAAGCTGCTGTTCCTGCAGCAGCCCTTCCAGCTGCTTCTGCTGTTCGATATCGGTATGGGTACCGACCATGCGCAGCGGCTGGCCATCGGCGGTGCGCGCGACCACGCGGCCCCGGTCCAGTACCCAGCGCCACTGGCCATCGGCCTGGCGGAAACGGAACTGCGCGCTGTACTGCTCGCTCAAGCCACGCAGATGCTCGTCCAGTGCGGCCCGCACCTGGGCGATGTCCTCGCCGTGCACGCGGGCCAGCATCTCGATGGCGGTTTCATCGCCCACTGCCGGGGTGCGCACCACACGGTCACTGGGAATGTCCCAGTCCCACAGGCTGTGGCCGGCACTGTCCAGCGCCAGCTCCCAGCGCCCACCGCCGCCGAGCGGCACCGGTTCGGGAATGCTCAGCGTGAAGGCCAGCAGGTTGCCGGCGCCATCGTGCACGGCGCGCAGGTGGCCATCGTAGTGCCCGTGCGGGCCACCCGGCAGCGTGCAGGCCACGATGCCGCCATCGGCAGCCATCAGGCGCAGATCTTCCAGCATCGGCGCATACGCAGCCACGGTGGCCGGCAGGCCATGCTCGCGCGCAGCCGGATTGGCCGCCAGCGGGCGACCCGTGCGGTCGACGATGACCAGCGCCGACGCAAGCGGGTGCTGCAGCAGGCTGGCGATGATCCCTTGGTCCACGCGATCTTGCTCCGGATGACACGCCCGTCAGCGGGGCACGCAGTGGTTAACGGCGCCTGCGGCGGATAATTGAGTGGTCTGGGCGCACCTGCGCGGTAAGATGGCCGGCGCCCCTTTCAACCAGCCCGTCCATGCCTGCAGAACCGACCGGCACCGCCCTTGTACCCGATCCGCGGATGGCGCAGGCGCTGAGCCGCGACCGGCGACGGGTGGTCCTGAGCTACCTGGTGATGGCATTGGCCTGGATGATCGCTTCCGACAGTGCCGTGCAGGCGCTGGTGCCGGATCCGCAGCAGGCGGCGATGTGGCAGAGCGTGAAGGGCTCGTTCTTCGCACTGGCCAGTGCCGGCCTGCTGTACCTGCTGCTGCGGCCGCTGGCCGAGCATGTGCTGCACACCCATGCGCGCCAGCAGGCCTCGGAGCTGCGCCTGCGGCAGATGTTCGAGGGCAACCCCGGCCCGATCCTGGTCTACGACCTGGACACGCTGGCGATCCTCGATGCGAATCCGGCTGCCTGTACCGCCTTCGGCTGGGAGCGTGACGAACTGCTGGAGCAGACCATCGACGCGTTGTGGCCGCCAGGCCAGGACCAGGCGCTGCAGACCAAGCTGGAGGCGATCCGCGAGGCGCCGGAGGAACTGTGCATCCTGCGCACCCAGCTGCAGCTGCGTGACGGCTCGTTGCGGCAGATGGAACTGCGCTCCAACGCCATCAGCTATGACGGCCACAACGCGCGCTTGTTGATTGCCATCGACCGCACCGCCGAAGACCTGGCCCAGCTGCGCCGTGACCAGGCGCTTGCGCGGGTGGAAGAAGCCCACGAACTGGCGCGCA
Source organism: Stenotrophomonas sp. YJH_SMC_14-1 (assembly GCF_059372275.1). Taxonomy (NCBI): domain Bacteria; kingdom Pseudomonadati; phylum Pseudomonadota; class Gammaproteobacteria; order Lysobacterales; family Lysobacteraceae; genus Stenotrophomonas; species Stenotrophomonas sp. YJH_SMC_14-1. The sequence goes on along the minus strand of NZ_JCAFVK010000004.1, from coordinate 20,464 downwards.
TCGGCGCCTGGGAACTGGACCCGTCCACCGGCATGGGCCGCTATTCCAACCAGGTCTACCGACTGCTTGGCCGCCGGCCGCCGGAAGCCCGCCGCTGGCACCGCTTCGACGAGCTGCTGGTTCCCGCCGACCCTGCCACCGCCACCCAGACTGAACAGCTGCTGGCCGATCTCTGCTCGGGTGATCCGGTGCAGGTCGACGTACTGCTGCCCCTGCTGTCGATGGACGGACGCGCCCTGATGGTGCACCTGCGTGCCGCCAGTGGTGTCGATGAGTCCGGCCGCAGCCGCGTACTGGGCACCCTGCAGGACGTGACCGAGCGGGAGCAATCGCGACGCCTGCTGCGCGAGCGCGAAGAACAGTTCCGAGAGCTGGTGCGGGTGCTGCCCGATGGCGTGGTGATCCTCTCCGACGAGCACGTGCTGTACACCAACGCCTGGGCGGCCAGCCTGTTCGGCTATGGCAGCCATACCCTGCTGGGTGAGCCGCTGTCGGCGCTGGTCGCTGCCGGTGATCTGGCCCGCGTCCGCGGCCAGCTGCGTGCAGGACAGCCACACCTGGGCCCCGGCCACAGCAGCGTGGTGGCCATGCAGCGCGCCGACGGCCGCAGCTTCCATGCCGGCCTGGCGGTGGGCGAGGTCCGCTATGGTGGCCGCGACTGCAAGCTGCTGATCGTGCGCGACCTCAGTGATTCCGAACGGACGCGCAGTGCACTGGAAACCAGCAACCGCGAACTGCAGGCGATGGCCGGCCGCCTGTTCTCCCTGCAGGAAGACGAGCGCCGCGCGATCTCGCGCGATCTGCACGACGACATCGGCCAGGCGATCACGGCGATCAAATTGTCCGCCCATGCCGCGCAGGACGAGCACGATCCGCAGCGCCGCGCCGAGGACCTGGCACAGATCGTCAGCCTGGCCGACACCACGGTAGCCAAGCTGCGCGACATCTCCACTCTGCTGCGCCCTCCGCAGCTGGACGCGCTGGGCCTGGAAGCGGCCCTCAGCTGGCAGGCGCGGGTGCTGTTCCGTTCTTCGCAGGTGGAGCTGCTGGCCGAGATCGAGCCCCTGCCTCATCGCCCCGACAACAGCATCGAACAGGCCTGCTTCCGCATCGCACAGGAGAGCCTGACCAACGTGCTGCGGCACGCACGCGCGAGCCAGGTACACCTGCAGCTGCGCGACATCGGCAAGCGCAGCCTGCACCTGCAGATCCGCGACGACGGCGAAGGTTTCGACCCGGACGGCCCGCGCGGCCTGGGCCTGATCGTGATGCGCGAGCGCGCGCAGAGTGTCGGCGGCCATGTGCGCATCGAGTCCGCACAGGGCGAAGGCACCCTGATCGACGTTCACCTCCCCTACCAGGCGGCCAGCATGGCCGCCGTTGAGTCACCGGAATACTGAGCCTATGTGGAATCCCAACCAGCCGCCGGTCAGCATCGATGATGCACCCGATCGCCTCGGTGCCGGCAACCCCGAGCTGCAGGCGATGGTCGCCGAAGCGGCCTCCGGCGGCACCGCGCTGATGCTGATGCACGTGGACATCGACCACTTCGCTTCCGTCAACGAGAACATGAGCGCCGAGGTGGGTGACCAGGCGCTGGTGCTGGTGGCGCAGCGGCTGCAGTCCTACCTGCGCGGTCGCGGCAAACTGTGGCGGCATGGCAGCGACGAGTTCCTGATCGCGGTCCCGCGCAACGCCGACGTGCCGCTGCCGGAGGACTTCGCCGAGGAGATCCGGCAACAGATGGAGTTGCCCCTGTCGGTGCTGCCGTACACGCTGTTCATGACCGGCAAGCTTGGGGTGAGCCTGTGCCCGGAACACGCCAGTAACGCCTCGCGACTGCTCGACCACGCCGAGGATGCGCTGTACCAGGCAGCCCGCGAAGGTGGAAACGCGGTGCGCATCCATGCAGTGGATACCCCGCCGAGCGCGCACAGCGAGAGCATCATCGCGCGCCAGATCGTCGACGCGATCCCCAACGGTGAGCTGAAGCTTCGCTACCAGCCGCTGGTCAGTGCCCGCGACGGCCACGTGGTGGGCATGGAGGCGCTGCTGCGCTGGCAGTCCCCCACGCTGGGCATGCTGGTGCCGGAGCGCTTCATGCGCACCGCCGAGCGGCTGGGCATCATCGTGCAGATCGGCACCTGGGTGCTGGAAGGCGCGCTCAAGCAGGCCCGCCTGTGGCGCGACCAAGGCTTCGACGACTTCACCATTGCCGTGAACGTCTCCACCCTGCAGCTGCTGCGGCCGAACTTCTTCGCTGAAGTGATGGGCCTGATCCAGGCCGCGGGCGTGCCGGCACAGATGCTGACGCTGGAGATCAACGAAAGCGCGCTGACCAACAATGTCAATTTTGTGCACGAGACACTGGCCAACCTGCGCAACGAAGGCATCAGCCTGAGCCTGGACAACTTCGGCACCGGCGATTCCAGCCTCAGTGCGCTGGTGCGTTACCCGGTGGACAAGCTGAAGATCGACCGCAGTTTCATCAAGAGTGCACCAGCCGGCAACCGCGAAGCGGCCATCGCACGCGCGATCATCGCCATGGGCCACCAGCTGGGCATGACGGTCATTGCCAACGGCGTGGAATCGCAGGCGCAGCTGGGCTTCCTGCGCCGCAACGACTGCGACGTGTTCCAGGGCTACCTGTTCGGCGAACCGATGTCGGCCGATGCCGCCGGCATGACCCTGCGCCGCCGCTACCTGCGCCCGGAAGCCTTCGCCGAGACCCGCCCGGACCGCACGCTGCTGCTGCTGGACGACGAGGAGAACGTGCTGCGCTCGCTGGTGCGCCTGTTCCGCCGCGATGGCTACCGCATCCTGGCCGCCGGCAACGTGCGCGATGCATTCGACCTGCTGGCGATCAACGACGTGCAGGTGATCCTGTCCGACCAGCGCATGAGCGACATGAGCGGCACCGAGTTCCTGGGCCGGGTGAAGATGCTGTACCCGGACACGATCCGGCTTGTGCTGTCCGGCTACACCGATCTGAACACGGTGACCGACGCGATCAACCGTGGTGCGATCTACCGCTTCCTGACCAAGCCGTGGAACGACGATGAGCTGCGCAAGCACATCCACCAGGCGTTCCGCACCTATGAGGAGCAGCGGCGCAGCAACGCCGGTCCGGCGCCTGCCGAGAGCGGGGATGGCGGCGAGGATCGCCCGCTGCGGTAACGATCCCGTCTGGTAGAGCCAGCCGCTGGCCGGCTGCTCTCGATGCCTGGTTCAATGAGGTTGCCGGCCAGCGGCCGGCACTACCCGAAGCGCGAACCCAGGTCGGGGACAAGCCCTGGTAGAGACGGCCGCTGGCCGGCTGCTCTCGATGCCCGGTTCAATGGGATTGCCGGCCAGCGGCCGGCACTACCCGAAGCGCGAACCCAGGCCGGGGACAAGCCCTGGCAGAGCCGGCCGCTGGCCGGCTGCTCTCGATGCCCGGTTCAATGAGGTTGCCGGCCAGCGGCCGGCACTACCCGAAGCGCGACTTCAGGTCGGGGACAAGCCCTGGTAGAGCCGGCCGCTGGCCGGCTGCTCTCGATACCTGGTTCAAAGAGGTTGCCGGCCAGCGGCCGGCACTACCCGAAGCGCGACTCCAGGTCGGGGACAAGCCCTGGTAGAGCCGGCCGCTGGCCGGCTGCTCTCGATGCCCGGTTCAATGAGGTTGCCGGCCAGCGGCCGGCACTACCCGAAGCGCGAACCCGGTCGGGGACAAGCCCTGGTAGAGCCGGCCGCTGGCCGGCTGCTCTCGATGCCCAGTTCAATGGGATTGCCGGCCAGCGGCCGGCACTACCCGAAGCGCAAACCCGGCCGGGGACAAGCCCTGGTAGAGCCGGCCGCTGGCCGGCTGCTCTCGATGCCCGGTTCAATGGGATTGCCGGCCAGCGGCCGGCACTACCCGAAGCGCGAATCCAGGTCGGGGACAAGCCCTGGTAGAGCCGGCCGCTGGCCGGCTGCTCTCGATGTCTGGTTCAAAGAGGTTGCCGGCCAGCGGCCGGCACTACCCGAAGGGGTCAGCGCGGCTGCTTCACCGGCAGCACCACGCGGAAGCGCGAGCCCACGCCCGGGGTGCTGTCCAGGTCGATGCGGCCATGGTGCTTGTTGATGATGCTGTAGGAGATCGACAGGCCCAGGCCGGTACCGCTGCCCACCGGCTTGGTGGTGAAGAACGGATCGAAGATGCGCTGGCGCAGTTCCGGCGAGATGCCGCCGCCGGTGTCTTCAAATTCGACCCATACCTGGTCACCGTCGACACCGGTACGCACGGTGATCGTGCCGCGCTCGGCAATGGCGTGGCCGGCGTTGAGCAGCAGGTTCATGTAGACCTGGTTCAACTCGGACGGCAGGCACTCCACCAGCGGCAGCTGGCCGAACTCACGCACCAGGGTGACCTTGTACTTGAGCTCGTTCCAGATGATGTTGATGGTCGATTCCAGCCCTGCGTGCAGGTCCACCAGCTTCCACGATTCGTCGCGGCCGGAATACGAGAAGTCCTTCAGGTCACGCACGATGCGGGTGACCCGTTCGATGCCTTCGCGCGATTCGGCCATCAGCTGCGGCAGGTCGCGGCTGATGAAATCGATGTCCAGGCGGTCACGGATATCGTCGATTTCCGGAATCAACGCCTTCGGGTCGGGCGCACGAAGGGCGCGTTCGTAGGCTTCGATCACCGTGAACAGGCTGCGCAGGTACTCCTGCAGGCTGCCCAGGTTGGAGTGCACGTAGCCGATCGGATTGTTGATCTCGTGCGCCACGCCGGCAGCGAGCTGGCCGATGGACGCCATCTTTTCCGACTGCAGCAGCTTTTCCTGGGTACCGTTGAGGCGCAGGTAGGCCTGGCGCAGCTCGGCATGGCGCTGCTGCAGCTCGCGCTCGTAGTCTTCCTGCCCTTCGATATGGCGGAACAACGCCAGGAAGTGCCCCTGGCCGACCGGGCCGTGGTGGTAGAGGTGGGCGATGACCACACCCTCCCCCAGCGGCAGGCTGCCGTTCCAGTGACCATGCTGCCGCGCCTGTTCCAGCGCATCGGGTGGCAGCAGCTCACGCAGCCGCTGCGGCGGCAGTGCACCGTCCTCCCCACCCGCCAACAGGTTCTGCGCGGCCGGATTGGCCAGCGCCACCTGCCCGTCTTCAGTGAACAGCAGCAGCCCTTCGCGCAGGCGCTCAAGCAGGGCCTGCAGCACCGGCTGCGGCGGAAGGGGGGCGGTAACCAGGGCGTTGGCAGCAGACACGGCGACTCGGGACGTTCGAACAGGCGCCCAATATACGCGGTCACGCAGCGGGCTTCAGCCCGCGGGGGTGGGTAGTGCGATCGCCGTCGCGTCAGGCGACGGCGAGTGGGCGGCGGGCAGTAACGGTGTGTGACTGGCCCTTGGCGTCATAGGCCGAGGCGTCTTCGGTACGGCCCAACTGGCGCAATGCCCAGTTGACCTCGCGGCGGCGGCGCGACAGCAGCACGCCGTTGGCGCGGTTGCGCTCGGCCAGTTCCTGCAGCTGCTCGCCCTGCCCCACCGGCGGCGCGCCTTCCAGCGCACGCAGCGCTTCCAGCTTGGCTCCGGTAGCCCGGATCAGGGCGTGCACGTCGTGCTCGACCAGGGCCTGGCGTTCAACGTCCAGAGCCTGGGCAAGGCGCTGCAGCGACTCGCTCATCGCCGCAGTCATCCGTGCAGCTGCTGGTCCAGCTCGAGCATGCGCGATGCAATCGCGTCCGGATTGATCTTGTAGGTGCCGTTCTGCAGCGATTCGCGCACGGCGGCCACGCGCTGGGCGTCGATCGCCGGGGCGGTGGTCAGCTCACGCTCGATGGCCTGCAGATTGGTGGCCTCGCCGGTCAGGCGCAGGCTGTCGGCCGCCTCGACCGGGCGCGCCGCCGCATCGGTGCTGACGCCGGGCTTGTTGGCCGGGGTCGTCACGCTGCGCAGTGCCTGGGGGACCTGCAGGTTGCCGTCGATTTTCTGGCTCATGGGGTGTCCTGGAGTTGCCGTTCACAAGGGATAACGGCCGCAGGGCCGTGATCTTTAGGGATATTTTGCGGTAATTCAACGCGCCACGATTACGTCACCTGCGGCATCGACCGTGCCCTGCACGATCCGCCGCGAGGACAGGTTCTCGACCGAGACCCGCTCGTTCTCACCGGCATCACCCATCGCACGGCCGGCAATGCGGACCTCGACCGAACCGCGACGCGACACCAGGGCCACATTGTCTCCTCGCTTGATGAGACGCTGAACCACCAGGTCGTTGTTCGACAGCAGGGCTCCGGCCTGCAACGGACGGCGGGCGACGCGGCCGATCGCTGCATTGGGATCGGCCAGCACCGCGCCGGCAATCCGGGCAGCGTCACGCTGGGCAGTGGTGATATCGGCGGCAGTGAGGGTTTCTCCAGTGCCGATTCCGCGGTTGAGCACCAGTACGGTCTGGTTGCGCCGCACCTTTACCGGCACGAACAGGCGCCAGCCACCGGCATCGGGGCAGCTGACTTCGACCGTGGTGTTGGCGGTGGGCTGCACCTGCAGCGCGCCACCACACCTGGGCAGGCGCAGCGCATCGGCCACCTGGGCCTCGCCCTCGCTGCCGGCCGGCAGCGTCGACAACGCCGCGGCGCGAATGCTGGCCACCGGCTGCCAGTCGGCGGCAACCGCCCACGGCGAGGCCAAGGCCAACGCGATGGCGAAGAGAGATGTGACCCGGCGCATGGCGCCTCCTGTCGATGGGATCTGGCCTTGGTGCGTGCAAGGGGTGTGCCAGAGACCGGGTCTCGGGATGGGGATGTGTAGAGTCGTCTGTTAATCGACTTTCGCGCGAAGCGCGGGATTTCCCGCGATCGGATAAGAGCAGTCGACTATAAGAGCAGTCGACTAACAGTCGACTCTACAGAAGCGGTGTGGAGCGCGCGGGCGGCAGAGCGCCCTCAAGTTCGGCGCCTACCCCGCCGATACAGCAGCCATGTCCCATGACCTGCTCAACCGGATCGACCAGCGGACCCGACTGGCCGGCCACAATCGCCTGGCGCTGCTGCTGTTCCGTCTCGGCGGACGTCAGCTTTTTGGCGTCAATGTCTTCAAGGTGCAGGAGGTCCTGCGGCGCCCGGAGCTGTTCCAGGTGCCCGGGCTGCCCAGCCAGTTCTCCGGCGTGGCCGACGTGCGCGGCCGTTCGGTGCCGGTGCTGGACCTCGGGCTGGCGATCGGCCATCCCGAGCGCGAGCCCGATGCGGACACCTCGCCCGGCTATCTGGTCGTCACCGAATTCAACCGTTCGATCCAGGGCTTCCTGGTCAGCGGCGTGGAGCGCATCGTCAACATCGCGGTGGAAGACATCCACCCGCCGCCGGAACTGGGCGCCGAATCGAGCTACCTGACCGCGGTCACCCGCTTCCAGGGCGAGCTGATCCAGGTGATCGACGTGGAGAGCGTGCTGGCGGACATTGCCCAGGTGCGCGGCGAGGCCGTGCTCGATCCGGCGATGGCGATGCCCTCCGACGGCCCGCAGCTGCAGGTGCTGGTGGTGGATGACTCGCGCGTGGCCCGCCAGCAGATCCGCAGCGTGCTCGACCAGCTGGGCGTGGGTGCCACTCTGCTCTCCGATGGCAAGCAGGCGCTGGACCACCTGCTGCAGATTCACGCCTCGGGCGAGAACCCGGCCGAACGCTACGCCATGGTCATCTCGGACATCGAGATGCCGGCCATGGACGGCTATACGCTGACGACGGAAATCCGGCGCCATCCGGGCCTGGCCGGCCTGTACGTGCTGCTGCACACCTCGCTGTCGGGCGTCTTCAACAACGCCATGGTCGAGCGCGTGGGCGCCAACGCCTTCGTCGCCAAGTACTCGCCGCACGAGCTGGCCGATTTCGTGCTGGACCGCCTGCGCAAGGTCGCGATGGCGGCCTGACGGCCGCTGATCCGGTAGTGCCGGCCGCTGGCCGGCAACCGCAGATCCATCGGGGAGCCGGCCAGCGGCCGGCACTACCCTCCCCCTTTTGGCACACCCCTTGCAGCTTCCCGGGCAACGTTCCCGTGGGAGTGCACCGTGCGCAACCTGATTACCGACTACCTGGGCGTCCATGCCCAGGCCATGCCGTTGCGCGAACAGCGAATGAAGCTGATCGCCAGCAACCTCGGCAATGCCGACACTCCCGGCTACAAGGCCCAGGACCTGGACTTCGACGCCGCCCTGCGCCATGCCCAGGGGCAGGATGCCAATGGCCTGATGGCCACCACCCATGAGCAGCACTACGAAATCAGTAGTGGCCTGAACCCGTTCCAGATCGCGCGGGAAGGCGTGCAACCCAGCCTGGACGGCAACACCGTCGATCCCGATGCCGAGCGTGCGGCCTATGGCCGCGCCGCGCTCGAGTACCGCGCTTCGCTCAGCTTCGTCGAGAGCAAGGTGCGTTCCATGTTGACCGCGATCACGGGGCAATAAGCCATGAGCAACCTGCCGATCTTCGATATCGCCGGCTCCGCGCTGCAGGCGCAGTCGGTGCGCATGAGCACCATCGCCTCCAACCTCTCCAACGCCGATACCGTCGCCGGTTCCGCCGAAGCGGTGTACAAGCCGCTGGAGCCGATCTTCCAGGCCGTCACCAGCAAGAACGATCCGAACATCACCTCGGTGAAGGTGAAGGAGATCACCCAGAGCGAGGCCGCGCCGATCAAGCGCTATGAGCCGGGCCACCCGCTGGCCGATGGCGATGGCTACATCTACCAGCCCGACGTCGATCCGGTGGCGCAGATGGTCAACCTGATCTCGACCTCGCGCAACTACCAGGCCGGCGTGGAGATGCTGACCACCGCCAAGGAACTGGCCCTGGCCACCCTGACCATGGGCCGCTGAGGCCCGCAGTACCGGATACCGCCATGACCACCGCCGTCAACAACCAGACCAACCAGGACGTCTACACCGCACTCGGTCTGAACGCCCCGAACAGCAACGCCACCAAGAAGAAGAACACGCTGGACCAGGCCGATTTCCTGCGCCTGATGACCGAACAGCTGCAGCACCAGGATCCGCTGAAGCCGATGGACAACACGCAGATGGTCGCGCAGATGGCGCAGATGTCCACCGTGCAGGGCATCACCGATCTGAACAAGACGGTGAAGGGCTTCCAGGAATCGATGGCCAGCGACCAGGTGCTGCGTGGTGCGGCGCTGGTCGGCCACCAGGTGCTGGTGCCGTCGGAAAAGCTGGTGCTGGAAAAGGAAGGCAACGTTGAAGGCACGGTGGCCGCGCCCTCGGCCGGCATCATCACCGTCGACATCACCGATGCCACCGGCGCCAAGGTCACCTCGCTGAGCGTGGAAGCCAAGGCCGCCGGCGAGACTGCGTTCCAGTGGGACGGCAAGGATGCCAACGGCAAGCGCATGGAGCCGGGCAAGTATTCCATCGTTGCCAACCACGTCGATACCGCCGGCAAGAGCACCAAGCTGTCCACCTACGTGCAGGCGCCGGTGGAAAGCGTGACCGTCGGTTCCGACGGCCTGTACCTGAACCTCAAGGGCCTGGGCACGGCCCCGATCGACTACGTGCTCCGCGTCAGCTGAGCCGCACACCTCGCACTTACCAGGAGCATCCCATGGGCTTCAATGTCTCGCTGTCCGGCATCAATGCCGCCAATTCCGACCTGAGCGTCACCGCCAACAACGTCGCCAACGTCAACACCACCGGCTTCAAGGAATCGCGCGCCGAATTCGCCGACCTGTTCTCGGCCACCGGCTATGGCCTGTCGAAGAACGCGGTCGGCTCTGGCGTGCGCGTTTCCAATGTCGCGCAGCAGTTCAAGCAGGGCCACAACGAACAGACCGGCCGCAGCCTGGACATGGCCATTTCCGGTGAAGGCTTCTTCACCATGAACATGAACGGCACCCGCGTGTACTCGCGCGCCGGCAACTTCCAGACCGATGCATCGGGCTACGTGGTCAACCCGCAGGGTGCGCGCCTGCAGGTGTTCGCACCGAATGCCGACGGCACCAACTTCGATGCCGGCCGCATGGTCGACCTGCAGCTGCTCACCACCGACAGCCCGCCGAAGCAGACCAGCGAAGTGAAGGTCGGCTTCACCCTGCCGGCCAACGCGAAGCAGCCGACGGTCACCACCTTCGATCCGACCGACTCCAACAGCTACAACCACTCCAGCGGCGGCATCACCGTGTACGACTCGCTGGGCGTCAGCCACATCCAGGTCTCGTACTTCGTGAAGGGTGCCAACCCGAACGAGTGGACCGTGCGCAACTACGTGGACGGCCAGCCGGCCGGCGCGCCGACCCCGGTCACCTTCGACAACAGCGGCAAGCTGACCGCACCGGCGGACGGCAAGGTCAGCCTCGGCACCTTCACCCCGACCACCGGTGCCGGCGTGCTGAACATGACGCTGGACGTGAGCGGCTCGACCCAGTACGGCGAAAAGTTCGCGCTGCGCAACACCCAGCAGGACGGCTACGCCGCCGGCAAGCTCAATGAGATCACCGTGTCGGAAACCGGCGTGGTCTACGCGCGTTACTCCAATGGCGCCGACAAGCCGCTGGGCCAGGTCGCGCTGACCACCTTCAACAATCCGCAGGGCCTGGAATCGAAGGGCAACAACCTGTGGGTGGACACCTTCAGCTCGGGCACGCCGCGCACCGGCATGCCGGATACCTCCAACCTCGGCAAGATCCAGGCTGGCTCGCTGGAAGCGTCCACCGTCGACCTCACCGAGCAGCTGGTCAACATGATCACCGCGCAGCGCAACTTCCAGGCCAACGCGCAGATGATCACCACCCAGGACCAGATCACCCAGACCGTCATCAACATCCGTTGATGAGCTGCTGACCCTGTCACGGAACTCCCCGCATGGATAAAGCCCTTTACGTGGCGATGACCGGTGCCCGCGCCTCCCTGCAGGCGCAGGGAACGCTCAGCCACAACCTCGCCAACTCGGACACCCCTGGCTTCAAGGAAGCGCTGGCCAACACCGAAGCCTTCCCGATCAAGGGCCCGGGCTTTGCCTCACGGGTGGATGCGCTGCACGTCGATGCCGGCTTCAACCGCACGCCCGGCTCGCAGCACATCACCGGCAAGCCGCTGGATCTGTCCCTGCAGACCGGCACCTGGCTGGCGGTGCAGTCCAGCGACGGCAGCGAGGCGTACACGCGCGGTGCTGCACTGTCGGTCACCCCGAACGGCCAGCTGGTGACCTCCAGCGGGCGCACGGTACTGGATGACAACAACAATCCGATCGCCATTCCGCCCTACCAGGCCATGGAGATCGGTGCCGACGGCACGATCTCGATCATTCCACAGGGCGAAGGCCCGCAGACGATGGCGCAGATCGGCCGGATCAAGGTGGTGCAGGCGCCGGACGAGCGCCTTGAGCGTGGCCTGGATGGCCTGTTCCGCAACACCGACCCGCGCCAGCCGTTCGCCCCGGCACAGGGCACGGCCGTGCACAGCGGCCAGCTGGAAGGCAGCAACGTGGACGCCGCTGGCGCGCTGGTGCAGATGATCCAGCTGCAGCGCCAGTACGAAATGCAGGTGCAGGTGATCAAGCACGGCGACGAGAACGCGCGCAGCGCCAACAGCATGCTGCGCCTGGGCAGCTGACGGAATTCCGGCGCCGGCTGACAGCGGCGCTGGCACACCGCTTGCACACCCGCATACAAGGGCCGCACCACGCGGCCGGCTTCACCAGACAGGACATCGAAGATGAACCAGGCATTGTGGATCGCGAAAACCGGACTGGATGCGCAGCAGATGCGCATGTCGGTGGTTTCCAACAACCTCGCCAACACCAACACCACCGGCTTCAAGCAGGACCGTGCCAGTTTTGAAGACCTGCTGTACCAGCAGGTGCGCCAGCCCGGCGGCTCCTCCTCGGCACAGACGCAGCTGCCAACCGGCCTGCAACTGGGTACCGGCGTGCGCGTGGTCGCCACCGCCAAGAATTTTGAACAGGGTGGCCAGCAGCAGACCGGCCGCGCCCTCGACGTGATGGTCAATGGCCGCGGCTTCTTCGAGGTTCAGATGCCTGATGGCAGCTCGGCCTACACCCGTGATGGCTCGTTCAAGATCAACCAGGACAGCGAGCTGGTCACCAACAGCGGCTACCCGGTGCAGCCAGGCATCCAGATTCCCGAAGGCGCGCAGTCGGTCACCATCGGTACCGACGGCACCATCAGCGTGAAGATGGCCGACGGCGCCGCCTCGGTGGAAGTCGGCGCGCTGACCCTGACCGACTTCGTCAATCCGGCCGGCCTGCAGGCCCGTGGCGAGAATCTGTTCCTCGAGACCACTGCGTCCGGTCCGGCACAGAACGGCAACCCCGGCCTCAACGGCCTCGGCACCGTGGTGCAGGGCGCGCTGGAAGGCAGCAACGTCAACGTGGTGGAAGAGCTGGTGTCGATGATCGAAACCCAGCGCGCCTACGAAATGAACGCCAAGGCGATTTCCACCACCGATTCGATGCTCGGCTACCTCAACAACAAGCTCTGACCGGCCAACCCGGGAAACCGCCATGTCGCCCATTTCCAACTTCGCCCGCACTGCCCTCGCCTGCACCGTGGCTGCCCTGCTCGGTGGCTGCGTGATTGCTGGCGATGTGCGCCCCTATCCGGCAATGGCACCGATCCAGCCGATCATGCCACCGCAGGCCGAACCGACCGCCGGCGCGATCTACGCGGCCGGCCCGACCCTGCAGTTGTATTCGGACCGTCGCGCGCGCGATGTCGGCGACCTGCTGACCATCACCCTGCTGGAAAACACCACCGCGCAGACCAGTGCCAATACCGCCACCAACAAGGAATCGAACCTGAGCCTGGGCACGCCGTCCATCCTCGGTGCGCCGGTCACCCTGGGCGGCAAGGACATTCTGAGTGCTACGGCCAAGGGCGCGCGCGACTTCACCGGCAAGGGCAACAGCGCGCAGAGCAACCGCCTGCAGGGCAGCGTCACGGTCACGGTGATCCAGCGCCTGCCCAACGGCAACCTGGTGGTACAGGGGCAGAAGAACCTGCGCCTGAACCAGGGTGATGAACTGGTGCAGGTGCAGGGCATCGTGCGCCCGGGCGACATCAGCCAGGACAACACCATTCCGTCCAGCCGCGTGGCCGAAGCCCGCATCGTCTACGGCGGCCGCGGCCCGGTCGCGCAGTCCAACGCGATGGGCTGGCTGAGCCGCTTCTTCAACTCCGGCCTGACGCCGTTCTGAGTATGGCCATGAAACTCTTCTCCTCTTCTTCCTGGCAGCGACGCATGACGTCGCTCTACTGCGGCGTGTTCCTGCTCTTCGCGGTGGTGGCCCCGGCCAGCGCCGAGCGCATCAAGGACCTGGCCCAGGTCGGCGGCGTGCGTGGCAATGCGCTGGTGGGTTATGGCCTGGTGGTCGGCCTGGATGGCAGCGGCGACCGCACCAGCCAGGCACCCTTCACCGTGCAGAGCCTGAAGAACCTGCTCGGCGAGCTGGGCGTGAACGTACCGCCGAACGTCAACCCGCAGCTGAAGAACGTGGCCGCCGTGGCGATCCACGCCGAACTGCCGCCGTTCGCCAAGCCGGGCCAGACGATCGACATCACCGTGTCCTCGATCGGCAACGCGGTCTCGCTGCGTGGCGGTTCGCTGTTGATGGCCCCGCTGCGCGGCGCCGACGGCCAGATCTATGCCATCGCCCAGGGCAACCTGATCGTGGGCGGCTTTGGTGCACAGGGCAAGGATGGTTCCCGTGTCTCGGTGAACGTGCCCAGCGTCGGCCGTATTCCCAATGGCGCCACCGTGGAGCGTGCGCTGCCCGATCCGCTGGCCAACGGCGGCGAGATCACCCTGAACCTCCACAACAATGACTTCACCACGGTCTCGCGCATGGTCGCTGCGCTCAACAATGCGTTCGGCGACGGTGCGGCGCGTGCGGTCGACGGCGTGACCGTGGCGGTTACCGCGCCGACCGATCCGGGCGCACGCATCGGCCTGCTGGCGCGCATCGAGAACCTGGAACTGACCCCGGGCAGCGCTCCGGCCAAGGTGGTGGTCAATTCGCGTACCGGCACCGTGGTCATCGGCCAGCAGGTGCGCGTGGGACCTGCCGCGATCTCGCACGGTTCGCTGACCGTGACCATCCAGGAAAACACCAACGTCAGCCAGCCCAATGCGCTGTCCGGCGGCCGTACCGTAGCCAGCCCGCAGTCGACCATCACCGCCACCAACGACGGCAGCCGCATGTTCAAGTTCAGCGGCGGCACCACCCTGGACGAGATCGTGCACGCGGTGAACGCCGTGGGCGCAGCACCAGGCGATCTCATCGCGATCCTGGAAGCCCTGAAGCAGGCCGGCGCATTGAGTGCCGAGCTCGAGGTGATCTGATATGCGCATCAATCCCGCATTCGATCTGCACCCGGCACAACAGAACGATCCGGCGAAGATCGACAAGGTCGCGCGCCAGCTGGAAGGCCAGTTCGCGCAGATGCTGGTCAAGAGCATGCGTGACGCCAGTTTCGGCGACTCGCTGTTCCCCGGCGAAAACAAGATGTTCCGCGAGATGTACGACCAGAAGATTGCCGAGGCGATGACCCGCGGCAAAGGCCTGGGCCTGTCCGGCATGATCAGCCGGCAGCTGTCCGGCCAGGCCGCCGATGGCCCGGCGCTGGATACCCGCGTGGACCCGGCCAAGGCCAGCCGTGCCTATCAGCTCAATGCACCGGCCAAGCCGGCACCGTCGCTGCCGCTGGAAGACGGCAGCCAGGCCGTGCGTTTGCTGCAGCAGATGGCCGCCGGCGCCCAGTCCGGCGCACACGCGGCGGTTGCACCGATGGAACAGGCCCTGGACCTGATCGCCGGGCGCGAAAGCAGCAGCATGCACCGCTCGCTGGGTACCGAAGATCCGTACATCGGCGGCCTGCAAGGCGAGGACTGGGCTGCCAACAGCGACCAGTGGGCGGCCACCGCCAGCAACCGCGGCACGGCCATCAGCCCGGCCGATGCAATGGCGACCCGCACCGCCGTCGCGCGGCTGGGCGAACACACCCCGGAAGGCTTCGTCGCCAGCATCTGGCAGCACGCGCAGCGTGCGGCCAAGGAACTGGGCGTGGATGCCCGCGCCCTGGTCGCCCAGGCCGCGCTGGAAACCGGCTGGGGCAAGCGCCACATCAAGCATGCCGACGGCAGCACCTCGCACAACCTGTTCGGCATCAAGGCCAATGGCTGGAACGGCCAGCGCGCCGTGGCCGGCACCCACGAGTACGTCGATGGCGTGCGCCGCAACGAGACCGCCAGCTTCCGTGCCTACAGTTCGCCGGCCGAGAGCTTTGCCGACTACGTGCGCCTGCTGAAGACCAGCCCGCGCTACCAGCAGGCCCTGCAGGCCGGCACCGACGTGCAGGGCTTCGCCCGTGGCCTGCAGCGCGCCGGCTATGCCACCGACCCGCGCTACGCGGCCAAGATCGCCGCGATCGCCGGCGGACCGACCATCGAGCGCGCCGTCAGCGCCGTGGCAGACGCCGGCTCGCGCCTTGGCCAGACCTTCGCCAGCACCGCAACCGCGGCGCTGGGTATCACCCGTCGTTGAGGAACCCCATGTCCAGCGTACTTTCCACCGGTACCGGTGCCCTGCTCGCCTTCCAGCGTGCGTTGGCGACCACCAGCCACAACGTGGCCAACCTCAATACTCCGGGCTATAGCCGGCAGAAGGTCAACTTCGCCACGGCTGATCCCCAGAACTACGGCTACGGCACGGTCGGCAACGGCACCCGCATCACCGACATCCGCCGTACCGCCGACCAGCTGGCGATCTCGCGCCTGCTCGACAGCAGCGGCGAGCTGGCGCGCCTGAAGCAGCTCTCCGGCATGGCCGACCGGGTCAATTCGTTGTTCTCCGACGCGGCAACCAACGTGTCCGGCGTCTGGTCGAAGTTCTTCGATTCGGTCAGCGGCCTGTCCTCCAATGCCGCCGGCACCGCCGACCGCCAGAACATGCTGGATGGTGGCAAGGCGCTGGCCAACCGCTTCGTGCAGCTCAACACGCACCTGAACAACCTCAACAGCGAGGTCAACAACGGCCTGCTGGCCGGTGCCACCGAGGTCAACCGGCTGGCGCAGGAGATCGCGCAGATCAACGGTGCGATCGGCACCAACATCGCTACCGCCGCACCGGACCTGCTCGACCGCCGCGACCAGTTGATCACCCAGCTGATCGGCTACACCGGTGGCACTGCAGTGATCCAGGACGGCGGCATCATGAATGTCTATACCGCCGGCGGGAACGCGCTGGTGGTGGGCACCACGGCGACCAAGGTCACCACCGTGGCCGACCCGTACCAGCCGGAGCGGCTGCAGCTGGCGCTGGAAACGCAGGGCAACACCATCCGGCTCGACCCGAAGGCGGTCGGTGGCCAGATCGGCGGCCTGCTGGAATTCCGCGACACCGTGCTGACGCCTGCCCAGGCCGAACTGGGCAAGCTGGCGGTAGGGCTGGCTGAGAGCTTCAACCAGGTGCATCACCAAGGCGTGGACCTGTATGGCCAGCTCGGGGGTGACTTCTTCAACATCGGCAACCCGCGCGTCACCGCCAACAATGCCAACACCGGCACCGCCAGCCTCAGCGCCAGTTACGGCGACCTCGGCAAGCTGGACGCGCAGAACGTGGTGCTGCAGTTCGATGGCACCAACTGGAAGGCCAGCCGTGCCGACACCGGTGCCAACGTTCCGCTGACCGGCACCGGTACGGCCGCCGATCCACTGGTGATCAACGGCGTCAAGCTGGTGGTCGGCGGTACCCCGGCGGCCAACGACCGCTTCCTGCTGCAGCCGACCGCAGGCGTGGCGGGCAGCATGGAAGTGGCGATCACCGATCCGTCGCGCATCGCCGCTGCCGCGGCGGTGAAGGGCGCGGCGGCGACGTCCAACACGGGCACCGGCAAGCTGAGCGGTGTCACCGTCAGCGATTCGACCAACGCCAACCTGCGCAATCCGGCCGCGATCGTGTTCACCTCGGCCACCACCTACACCATCGATGGGGGCCCGCCGCAGACCTATACTCCCGGCCAGACCATCAGTGCCAATGGCTGGAGCTTCGTGCTGGACGGTGCGCCGAAGGTTGGCGACACCTTCAACATCACCCCGACTCCGGCGGGCTCGTCGGACAACAGCAACGCCTCCAGGCTGTCCAAGGTGGAGAGCGCCAAGGCATTCAACAGCGGCACGGTCACCCTCAACGGCGCCCTGGGTGGCCTGACCACCCAGGTCGGTGCAGCCGCCCGCTCGGCCGAGTATTCGCTGGAAGCGCAGCTGGTGATCAATGACAAGGCGCAGGAAGCGCGCGATGAGGTATCCGGCGTCAACCTGGACGAGGAGGCGGCCGACATGCTGCGCCTGCAACAGGCCTACCAGGCAGCCTCGCAGCTGATCTCCACCGCCGACAGCATGTTCCAGACCATCCTGGGAGCCGTCCGTCGATGAGCAGCCGTATCTCCACAAGCATGATGTTCAACCAGTCCGTGTCGCTGATGATGGCCAAGCAGGCCAAGCTCAGCCACCTGGAGCAGCAGATCGCCACCGGCAGCAAGATCGTCAGCGCCAAGGACGATCCGGTTGCCGCTGGTGCGGCGGTCGGGCTTGACCGCAGCCTGGCCGCACTGGACCGGATGAAACTGAATGCCGGCAACGTGCAGAACCGACTGGGCGTACAGGAAAACACCCTGGCCCAGGTCAACGACCTGATGGCCCGCGTCAACGACCTGACCATCCAGGCCAGCAATCCGGCACTGGGCGCCGCCGACAAGAAAACGCTGATCACCGAACTGAACCAGATCCGCGAGGGCCTGCTGTCGCTGGCCAACGCCGACGACGGCACCGGCCGCTACGTGTTCGGCGGCACCAACGATGGCGATCCGCCGTTCGCCAAGATCAATGGCAAGGTGGTCTACCGTGGCGACCAGACCCAGCGCCAGATTGAAGTCGGCCCCGACACCTATGTGCGGGATGCCCTGCCCGGCAGCGAAATCTTCATGCGCATTCCTACCGGCGACGGCTTCGTCGATGGTGTTGCCGCAGCCGGCAATACCGGCAATGGCGTGCTGACCAACATCACCCGCGATGGCAGCGACAGCTGGAACGGCCAGTCCTTCAGCATCCGATTCACCGCCGCCGACCAGTACCAGGTACTGGACGGTGCTGGCAACGTGACCGGCACCGGCACGTTCAAGGCCGGTGACAACGTGGAAGTCAACGGTGTCCGCCTGCAGATCACCGGCGCACCCGCTGCCGGTGACAGCTTCAACGTGAAGCCGGCAACCAGTCGCGACATCTTCGACACCATGGACAAGCTGATTGCCGCGCTGGATGCCGACACCGGCACCACCGCCAGGATGAGCGCGCAGCAGAACGAACTGCAGAGCGCCCTGCGCGATGTGGCCCGTGCGTCGGAACGGATGATCGATTCGCGTGCGGCCGGCGGTGCGCAGCTGAAGGCACTGGACAATGCCGCCGACATGCGCGAAGCCAACAGCGTGACCCTGAAGACCACGCTGTCGCAGATGCGCGACCTGGACTACGCCGATGCACTGAGCCAGTACCAGTTGCAGAGCACCGCGCTGCAGGCGGCACAGACGATCTTCTCGCAGATGCAGTCGATGTCGTTGTTCAACAAGATCCGCTGACGCATCTCCTGCGTCACCCCTGAAAGGCCGCGATGCCCTGCATCGCGGCCTTTTTCGTTTCTGCTTGCCCGTTCCGTCGCGCTCGCCGGGCGTGGCCCGGCGCTACCGGAAACGTGCTGCACGCATTTCCCGTGATTGCCCATCAAGCCCGGCCCTGCCCCGCCGATACCTTCATCAGCGCTGGTTGGGCATGCCCAACCGCCCTTTCCGGGGTCGCCTTCACGCCCAGCCAGGGCTGGAAAACCCGGGAAAAACAGCCTCCGGCACCGGATTTCAGCATCGACGGAATTCACGGCTAAAGGTTGTTGACAAAGCGCCGTTATTCATTTGGCAACAGCGAAGCACACAGCCACACAAAAAAACAGGCGGCGCTTCGTTTCATTCACCAACGGGTTCCATATAAGAGGAGACGACCCCATGGCACAGGTAATCAACACCAATACGATGTCGCTCAACGCTCAGCGCAACCTGAGCACCAGCGGCAGCTCGCTCGCTACCACCATCCAGCGCCTCTCGTCCGGCCTGCGCATCAACAGCGCGAAGGACGACGCGGCCGGCCTGGCCATCAGCGAGCGCTTCACCACCCAGATCCGCGGTCTGGACGTGGCCATCCGCAACGCCAACGACGGTATCTCGCTGGCCCAGGTCGCCGAGGGTTCGCTGAGCGAAGTCGGCAACAACCTGCAGCGCATCCGTGAACTGGCCGTGCAGTCCTCCAACGCCACCAACTCGGCCAGCGACCGCAAGGCCCTGCAGGCTGAAGTGACCCAGCTGGTCTCGGAAGTCGACCGCGTGGCCAAGCAGGCCGACTTCAACGGCACCAAGCTGCTGGACGGCTCCTTCACCAGCCAGCTGTTCCAGGTCGGCGCCAACGCCGGCCAGGCCATCGCCATCAACAGCGTGGTCAACGCCAAGGCTGATTCGCTGGGCGCGGCAACCTTCGCCAACGGCTACACCGGCACCAGCCTGGCCGCCGCCGACAAGGCCACCGCCGACACCACCTACTCCGGCCTGCAGATCTCGGTGACCCCGCCGGGCGGCACCGCCACCACGGTCACCATCAACGACTTCACCGTGAAGGCGGGCGAATCGATCACCTCGGCCACCTCCGCCGCGATCAACAACAAGCTGGGCGAAACCGGCGTCATGGCCTCGGTCAATGCCGGTGTGATCAGCCTGGCCTCGGTCAAGGACGGCCAGACCTTCACCCTGGGCGTCAGTGCCGCAACCCCGCCGGCTGGCGCCACCGCCGCGACCATCGCCGGCCTGGGCCTGACCGAAACGAGCACCAACGGCGGCCTGCTGACTGGCGCCACGGCCAACTTCGTCAAGGACCTGAACGTCACCACCGCCGAAGGCGCACAGAAGGCGCTGTCGATCGTCGACAAGGCCCTCGAATCGGTCAACAGCGTGCGCGCCGACCTCGGCGCGATCCAGAACCGCTTCACCTCGGTGGTGGCCAACCTGCAGACCTCCTCGGAGAACCTGTCCGCATCGCGCAGCCGCATCCGCGATACCGACTTCGCCAAGGAAACCGCCGAACTGACCCGCACCCAGATCCTGCAGCAGGCCGGTACGGCCATGCTGGCCCAGGCCAACCAGGTACCGCAGAACGTGCTCAGCCTGTTGCAGCGCTGACATGAGCCGCCCCCGGGGCACGTCGGGGGCGTCTAACCCAACTCACGTGCAACCGCTCAAGGACCTCTCCTCATGGCACAAGTCATCAACACCAATACGATGTCGTTGAATGCTCAGCGTAACCTGAGCACCAGCGGCAGCTCGCTGGCCACCACCATCCAGCGCCTGTCCTCCGGTTCGCGCATCAACAGCGCCAAGGACGACGCCGCCGG
>NZ_JCAFVK010000003.1:0-482998 GCF_059372275.1 Stenotrophomonas sp. YJH_SMC_14-1 | reverse complement strand
CGAGGAGTAGTCCTTGAACTCGCCACCGAAGCGCTCGGCACCGATCTTGGTCAGTGCGGCGGTCAGCGTGGTCTTGCCGTGGTCGACGTGACCGATGGTGCCGACGTTGACGTGCGGCTTGGTGCGCTCGAACTTACCCTTGGCCATGGCTGCTTATCTCGAATTCGTCTGAGAGGTGATGCTTAAGATGGTGCTCACGAAAGGAATCGAACCTTCGACCTCTTCCTTACCAAGGAAGTGCTCTACCGACTGAGCTACGTGAGCCGAGTTTTGCATTATGACATGAACTCGATAATATTCAAAGTTCATTCAATGGAGCGGGAGACGGGAATCGAACCCGCACCATCAGCTTGGAAGGCTGAGGTTCTACCATTGAACTACTCCCGCGCCGGGAATGTCACAACGTGAAACTGGTGGAGGGAGGTGGATTCGAACCACCGAAGGCGTAAGCCAGCAGATTTACAGTCTGCCCCCGTTGGCCGCTTGGGTATCCCTCCTTACCACCCCATTCCGTTGCCGCCGAAGCGTTGCGGTGCGTGGTGGTGAGCCGCTTATTCTGCTGATGGGACGGGGGGCTGTCAACGCTTTTTTCCATTTTTTTCACACGCTGTCGCAAACCCATTGATACGCAAGGTTATTGCCCGGGAAGCGGCAGGGTCTCGTTGGCGAAAATTGCGACATGAGGGACGCCGTCGCCGCCGATCCAGCCCCGATACATGCCCTGGGTGTTGAACGGCGTGGCCATTTTTCCGTCTGCGCCGAGCACGATCGCACCGCCGTCGCCGCCCATCTGCGGAATCGTCTCGTTGATCACGCCCTTGCCGGCCTGCTCCGGGCTCTGCCCCTGGTAGCGCATGCGCGCACAGATCTCGTGCGCGGCCGCAGTGCGGATGTAGTACTCGCCCCACCCGGTGCCGGACACCGCGCAGCGTGCGTCGGCCCAGGTGCCGGCACCGATGATCGGCGAGTCACCGACCCGGCCGTAGCGCTTGTTGGTCATGCCCCCGGTGGAGGTGCCGGCGGCCAGATGCCCCTGCGCGTCCAATGCGACCGCACCAACGGTACCGAAGTGCTTTGCAGTCTCCAGGTCGGCATGCGCCTGGCCGCTGGCCTCTTCCTTCAGCGCGCGCTGCAGCTGCTGCCAGCGCTTCTCTGTACGGAAGTAGGAGGGATCGACCAGAGGAATGCCCTGCTCGGCCGCGAAGGCTTCGGCGCCCTGCCCGACCATCATCACGTGGCGGGATTTCTGCATCACGGTCTGCGCCAGCAGGATCGGGTTGCGCACCCGCTGCACGCCCGCCACCGCGCCCGCCGCCTGGTTCGCGCCATCCATGACCGCCGCATCCAGCTCGTTGCGGCCGTCATGGGTGAACACTGCGCCCTTGCCGGCGTTGAAGGTGGGATCGTCCTCCAGCACGGTGATCGCGGCGGTGACTGCGGCCAGCGCGGGGCGCCCCGCCGCCAGTTCCGCATGACCCTTCAGCAGTGCCGCCCGCAGCGCGTCACGTGCGGCCTTTTCCTCGGCCGGCGACAGGTCCTTGCGCTCGACGCCGGCGCCGCCGTGGATGACCAGCAGCGGTGAAGTGGCCGGTGCGGCCTGGGCAAGCATGGGCAGGGACAGCAGCATAGACAGCGCCAGGCGCAGTTTCATCGGATACGTCTCCAGCAGTAACGGGGAATGGATTGCAGGGTAGTGCCGGCCGCTGGCCGGCGAGGGGCGTATCAGGAAAGGTGGGTTGCCGGCGAGCGGCCGGCACTACCGAAGCGTGAACTCAAGCTCGCCATCGCTGACGTCGGCCACGGCCTGGTAGTCGGCCTCGGCCTGGACGTCATCCAGGCGCATGCGGCTGCCGCTGGCGACCACCGTTACCGGCACGGCGCGGAAGCGCAGCGGCTCGCCCTCGACCAGGCGGTCGGCATCGCGGCCAGGGCTGACCACCCAGACCTTGCCCTCGCCATCAGCGCTGTAGACCTGCGCCTGGCCATCGGGCTCCACGCACAGGGCGGTGTCCTCGTCGACGCCGATGCCGACGATGTCGGGGTTGCCACTGTCCTGTGCGGCGCGCGCCACGAACACGATCAGGCGACCGAGCCGGTCGCGCTTGTCGAAGTGCGTGTCGGTGACTACGCGCTGCAGGTAGGGCATCTGCAGGAAGCCGCTGTCCATGGTCACCGCGCTGCCCATCGGGTCCGCCAGGGCACCGGCAGAGGTGATGCTGCCGCCGTCCATCGCGCCGTAGGCATAGCCACCGAGGATGGCGAGCCCCGCACTGGTACCGGCAATCGGCTTGCCAGCGCGCACGTGGGCGTTCAGCGCGCGGTTGAGCGCAGTGCCCTTCCAGAAGCGGATGTAGCGCGATTGGTCACCACCGGCAATGAAGATGGCATCAGCCGCGGCAACCACGCGCAGCACGGCCGGATCGTCGGCGCCGCGGCGGCTGTCGAAGACCAGCGTCTGCACTGCGGTGGTACCGCCGATCTCGCGGTACAGGCGGTCCTGCAGCTCATCACTGCCAGAAGCGCGCAGGATCAGCACGCGGCCATTGCCAGCCTGCTTCAGCCACCAGTGGAAGGCCTCCGGCACCCATTCGCCACCGCCCATCAGCATCATGGCCGGTGCGCGCGGACCGGGCCGGGGCGCGTCGAGATCGCCGGCTTCGTAGTAGGCGAAGCCCGGGCCCTGCAGGTCCTGCGCAAGGGCGACCAACGGCACGGCCAAGACCAGCAGCGCCAGCCAGGCGAAGGGGGCACGCAGGGTCCGATGGAGGCGTCGCATCTTGATCTCCCTGAACAAAATCGACTTGCAAGCGTTTCCACTCTTTGCCAGATAGGGACCCAGTAGTCAAGGACATGAAAAAGGCGTTAAATGCGCGCGCCCGTTCCGGAAATCTGAATGGGGGACAGGGCCCCTCCTCTGCGGGCCGGCTTCATTTCCGAGAATTCCTCATGCGTAGAAAGGCGATGGCGTGGTCGATCCAGCTGGCGTTGATGGGCGTGGCTGCTTCCGCGGCGGCCCAGGCACCGGCTTCCTCCCCGGTTCAACAACTGGATGCGGTGCAGGTCACCGGATCGCGCATTCCGCGCGCCCAGGTGGAAGGCCCCGCCCCGATCACGGTGATCAACGCCGAACAGATCCGCTCCAGCGGCTTCACCAGCGTGCCGGACGTGCTGCGTGCAATGACCCAGAACGGCGGTGAGACCCAGAGCCAGCAGTCTTCCAGCGGCGCCGACTTCTCGCCGGGCGCCCAGCAGGTGGACCTGCGCGGCCTGGGCCCGAACCACACGCTGGTGCTGGTCAATGGCCGCCGCATCGCCGACTTCCCGATGCCGTTCAAGGGCCGCAGCAACTTCACCGATGTCTCCAACATCCCGCTGGGGATGATCGAGCGCATCGAAGTGCTGACCGGCAGCGCCTCGGCCATCTACGGCTCGGACGCGATCGCCGGCGTGGTCAACTTCATCCTGAAGAAGAAGGCCGACGGCACCACGATCGACATGCGCATGGGCACCACCAGCGAAGGCGGTGGCGAGTCGTTCGACATGAGCCTGGCCAGCGGCTTCAGCCGCGGCAACTTCAACGCCGTGTACAGCGTCGAGCTGCAGTCGCAGACCCCGCTGTGGGCCTATGAGCGCGACATCCAGGATTCGACCCAGGACGGCCCCACCGAGGGCTCGCGCATCGCCCGCCGCGCTTACCTGCGTACGGACTACAACGACGACTACCTGGATCCGGGCGCGGCCACCTGCGAAGCGCTGGCCGGGCAGAACCAGGGCAGCACCTACCGCGCCTACCGCCCGCGCTACGGTTACTACTGCGGCAGCGACAGCTCGATCGGCTATGGCACCATCCTCAGCAAGCGCCGCGGCGCCAATGGCTACGCCTCGCTGAGCTACGACTTCGACAACGGCCAGCAATGGTTCGCCGATGTGCAGCTGGGCTACCACACGATGTCGCTGATGCGCGACGTCACCAAGTGGGGCCGCATGGACGCCAATGGCGATGAGTCGGGCTATTTCAACAACCAGGCCACCGGCGAGATCGAGTTCTGGCAGCGCCAGTTCTCACCCGAGGAAATGGGGGGCCTGCGCAATGCGATGGTACGCAGCACGCAGAAGACCTTCAGCGTGACCACCGGCTTCAAGGGCAATCTTGCCGGCAACTGGGACTACGAAGCGGCGCTGAGCCATTCGCAGTACCAGTCGCGGATCAGCTGGGCGCAGATCATCGCCTCCAAGGCGAATGACCTGTTCCTGGGCCCGCAGCTGGGCGTGGACGACGACGGTTTCCCGATCTACAACGCGGACCCGTCGCGGCTGTACCGGCCGCTGACCCGCGCCGAGTACGATTCGATTGCCGCACGCACCACCTATTCGCCGAAGTCGCGCACCGAGACGGCTGCATTCACGCTGACCAATTCCGCGCTGTTCGGCCTGCCGGGCGGTGATGCCGGGTTTGCCGCGACCGTGGAAGTGGGCCAGCAGGCCTATGCGCTGAATCCCGATCCGCTGGCCACCCAGTACTACTACTACAGCTGGAAGGATTCGGACGGCCAGGGCTCGCGCAACCGCTGGGCGACCGCCGCCGAGCTGCGCATGCCGCTGCACGAGACGGTCAACCTGAGCGTGGCCGGCCGCTACGACCAGTACCGCTATTCCGGCCACACCATCGGCAAGGCGACCTGGAGCGGCGGTCTGGAATGGCGCCCGATCGACACGCTGCTGGTACGCGGTTCGTATGGCACCGCGTTCCGCGCGCCGGACCTGCACTACGTGTTCGCCGGACCGGGCAACGACGAGACCACCGCCGAAGACCTGTACAGCTGCCGCGCCGATGGCGCTAGCGACTGTTCCGACTACGAGCGCAACCTGATCCGCAGCCGCACCGGCAACCGCCAGCTCGACCCGGAAACCAGCACCTCGTGGAGCGCAGGCTTCGTCTGGTCGCCGGCGATCGGCCTGGACCTGTCGGTGGACTGGTTCGACATCGACATGCGCAAGCAGGTGCAGGACATGGATGTGCGCACCCTCCTGGCCAACGAAGCGAACTGCCGGCTCGGCAGTGCCGACATCAGTTCGCCGACCTGCGTGGACGCGCTCGACCGCATCACCCGTACCAGCGACGGCCGCCTGTACGGCGTGCGCGTGGCGCCGATCAACGTCGCCCGCGAGTCGACCTCCGGCATCGACGTCGGCCTGCGCTACCGCCTGCAGACCGGTATCGGCGACTTCATCCTCAATGGCACCCACACCTGGGTGAAGAAGCACGATTTCCAGCGCTACCCCGGCGATCCGACCCTGGACCAGTTCGCGGTCAACAGCGGATTCGACATCCCGCGCACCAAGACCAGCCTGAGCGTGACCTGGGAGAAGGACGCGTGGTCGGCCACGGTCTACGGTTCGCGCCTGGGCAAGCTGCCGACCTCGGACAACTACGACCAGTCGTTCGACTGGGAAAGCGGTGACAGCCCCTACGTGAAGGCGACCTACCGCTACAACGCCTCGGTGCAGTATCGCTTCGACGACCATTCGCGCCTGTCGCTGTCGGTGGTCAACGTGTTCAACAAGATGCCGCCGAAGGATGCCACATACACCGCGTATCCGTACTACGACGTGTCCTGGTTCGACAGCGTCGGCCGCACCATCAACCTGCAGTACACCCACAAGTTCGGTGGCAGCGCGCTGTAAGGCACACCGTATTGCAGAACGTGGACAACAAGGCCCGCCACTGGTGGGCCTTGTTGTCCATGCACACTGCACCCGGTAGATGCCCACCTTGGTGGGCATTCGTTGCAGCGCACCCGCCCTGGGTTTTCCACACCGCACGTGGAAAGCGATGGGGGTTTGGTGTGGACAAGTCCCTGCGAGCCACGCATTGCAATGGTTTCGAAGGGTGGCAATTTTTTGTCCAGACAGAATCCGGGTTTTCCACATGCGCCGTGGAAAGCGATGGGAACTAGGTGTGGACAAGTAGGTGGGAGTGTTGCCACGCAAGCGTTTCGAAGCATGGCGAAAATTTATCCGCGCTGCGCGGGCAATCCCTGCAGAGCCGAGCCCACGCTCGGCTCCTGCTGGCATCAGCCGAGCATGGGCTCGGCTCTGCAGCGATACGCAGGGTTTTCCACACCCGACGTGGAAAGCGATGGGAGTTTGCTGTGGACAAGTGCCGGCGAACATCACACCGCAAGCGTTTCGCAGCGTGGTGTTTTTTTGTCCATTACCGGAAACGCGAACGCCCCGCACAGGGCGGGGCGTCCGGGGTCGATCCGATGCCGCTGGATCAGACGTTGAAGCGGAAGTGCAGGATGTCGCCTTCCTGCACGCGGTATTCCTTGCCTTCCAGGCGCAGGCGACCGGCTTCCTTGGCGCCGGCTTCGCCCTTGTACTTGATGAAGTCGTCATACGCGATGGTTTCGGCGCGGATGAAGCCCTTCTCGAAGTCGGTGTGGATGACGGCGGCAGCCTGCGGGGCGGTGGCGCCCTTGCGTACGGTCCACGCGCGGACTTCCTTCACGCCGGCAGTGAAATAGGTCTGCAGGCCGAGCAGGCTGTAGGCCGCGTTGATCACGCGGTTCAGGCCCGGCTCGCTCAGGCCCAGATCGGCCAGGAAGGTGTCGCGGTCTTCGTCGTCAAGCTGGGACAGCTCTTCTTCGATCGCGGCCGACACCGGCACCACCTGCGCGCCTTCGGCGGCGGCGTGCGCGCGCACGGCTTCCAGGTGCGGGTTGTTCTCGAAGCCGTCTTCCAGCACGTTGGCGATGTACATCACCGGCTTCAGGGTCAGCAGGAACAGGTCGCGCACCAGCGCCTTCTCTTCCTCGTCCAGACCGACCGAGCGACCGGCCTTGCCGTCCGACAGCGCAGCCTGCAGCTTGGCCAGCACCGGCTTGCGCGCCGCTGCGTCCTTGTCGCCGCCCTTGGCCGCACGCTCGGCACGGTTCAGCGCCTTCTCGACACTGTCCAGGTCAGCCAGCGCCAGCTCGGTGTCGATGGTTTCGATGTCCGAGATCGGATCGACCTTGCCAGCCACGTGCACGATGTCGCCGTGCTCGAAGCAGCGCACCACGTGGGTGATCGCATCGACCTCACGGATGTGCGCCAGGAACTTGTTGCCCAGGCCTTCACCGCTGGCGGCACCGGCCACCAGGCCGGCGATGTCGACGAACTCGACCGCGGTCGGGATGACCTTCTGCGGATTGATGATGCCCGCCAGCTCGTTCAGGCGCGGGTCCGGCACCGGCACGATGCCGACGTTCGGCTCGATGGTGCAGAACGGGAAGTTCGCCGCGGCGATACCCGCCTTGGTCAGCGCATTGAACAGGGTCGACTTACCGACGTTGGGCAGGCCGACGATGCCGCATTTGATACCCATGGGTGACAGCTCTCTGGGGTGAAAGTGATTGGGGAAACAGCGGCCTGGGCGCTGCTTTTCCAATCATTCTCCGTACCGACCAACGGCCGGTACCTAGCGGATTGGATGGTTCCACACCGACCAACGGTCGGTACCTACCGCTTATTTCGGGGTGTGCAGCCGCTTCATCGCTTCGCTGAAATCGCCCTGTACCGCCAGCGGCATCACGTCGATCGCATCGTCGATGGCGCGTGCGATCAGCACGTCGTCCTCCTTGGACGGGCGCCCCAGCACCCAACCCACTACGCGGTCCTTGTGGCCGGGATGGCCGATGCCCACGCGCAGGCGATGGAACTTGCCGTGGCCGAGCAGGCGGATGGTGTCGCGCAGGCCGTTCTGGCCGCCGTGGCCACCGTCGAACTTCAGCCGCGCCACGCCGGGCGCCAGGTCCAGTTCGTCGTGGGCCAGCAGGGTTTCTTCCGGTTCGATCTTCCAGAACCGCTGTGCGGCGGTGACCGACTTGCCGCTGAGGTTCATGAAGGTGGCGGGCTTGAGCAGCCACACCGTCTGCCCGGCGATCTCGACCTTGGCGGTCTCACCGAACAGCTTGCTGTCCACATTCCATCGCGCACCGGC
Source organism: Stenotrophomonas sp. YJH_SMC_14-1 (assembly GCF_059372275.1). Taxonomy (NCBI): domain Bacteria; kingdom Pseudomonadati; phylum Pseudomonadota; class Gammaproteobacteria; order Lysobacterales; family Lysobacteraceae; genus Stenotrophomonas; species Stenotrophomonas sp. YJH_SMC_14-1. The sequence continues at coordinate 475,014 of NZ_JCAFVK010000003.1, read as the reverse complement.
TTTCTCCGCCAGGGCCTCAACGAAATGAAACCCGGCATTGTGCCGGGTCCGGGCGTGTTCCGATCCGGGATTGCCCAGACCGACGATCAGTCGCAGTCCTGCCATGGTTCCTTCCAGTACGGTGCCTGCCCGGAGGCAGGCACCGTAACGGTATTACTCGGCGGCAGCCGCTTCTTCGTCAGCCTCGTCGGCCTTGCCGGCCTTGGCGGTGACGATGGCGTCGTCGTGGTCCTTGCCCAGCGCCAGGGCCGGGATTTCCACGCCCTTCGGCAGCTTGATGTCGGACAGGTACACCACGTCACCGGCCTTCAGCTCGCCCAGGTCGACTTCGATCGATTCCGGCAGGTCCTTCGGCAGGCAGGTGATGGTCACTTCCTTCAGTTCGTGGGTGACCACGACGTCGGCAGCCTTGCCGGCCGGCGAGGTGTCTTCGTTGACGAAGTGCAGCGGGACCGAAGCGGTCAGGGCTTCGTTCTCGTTCACGCGCTGGAAGTCCAGGTGCATGATCAGCTGCTTGTACGGGTGGCGCTGCATGTCACGCAGCAGGACCTTCTGCACCTGGCCATCCAGGTTCAGGTCCAGGATCGAGGCATAGAACCACTCGTTCTGCTGGGCCAGCCAGATTTCGTTGTGGTCCAGGCTGATGGCGACCGGCTCGGCGTTGCCGCCGTACACGATGGCCGGGATCACACCGGCGTGACGCAGGCGGCGGCTCGCACCCTTACGCTGCAGTTCACGCTTGGTGACCTTGATTTCATGGGTCTTCGACATTTTCGACTACTCAGGTTGTTGCCGCGCCCTGCGGCGTGGCGGTTGAAGATGCTTCCGCGACCAGAAGCATCCGGGTATGCCCCCGCCGTTGCCGGCAGGGGCGAAAAACTCAGTCGACGTACAGCGAGCTGACCGACTCGCCGAAGGCGATGCGGCGCATCGTTTCGGCCAGCATTTCCGCCACGCTCAGCTGGCGGATCTTGCTGCACACCCGCGCCGCGTCCTTCAGCGGGATGGTGTCGGTCACCACCAGCTCGTCGAGCTGGGAATTGGTGATGTTGTCCACCGCCGGGCCCGACAGCACCGCGTGGGTGCAGTAGGCGGCGACCTTGAGCGCACCGCGCGCCTTCAGGGCAGCGGCAGCGGCGCACAGGGTGCCGGCGGTGTCGACGATGTCATCGACCATCACGCAGGTCTTGCCTTCGACGTCACCGATGATGTTCATCACGGTGGAGACGTTGGCGCGCGGGCGGCGCTTGTCGATGATCGCCAGGTCGGCGTCATCCAGGCGCTTGGCCACGGCACGGGCGCGGACCACGCCGCCCACGTCCGGCGACACGACGATCAGGTTCTCGGTGCCGTAGGCGCGCCAGATGTCGGCCAGCAGCAGCGGGGACGCATACACGTTGTCCACCGGAATATCGAAGAAGCCCTGGATCTGGTCGGCGTGCAGGTCGACGGTCAGCACGCGATCAGCGCCAGCGGTGCTGAACATCTTCGCCGCCAGCTTGGCGGTGATCGGCACGCGCGAGGAACGCATGCGGCGATCCTGCCGCGAGTAGCCGAAGTACGGCACCACGGCGGTCACGCTGGCCACCGATGCGCGCTTGAGCGCGTCGATCAGCACCAGCAGTTCCATCAGGTTTTCCGCGCTCGGCGCGCAGGTCGGCTGGATCACGAACACGTCCTGCTTGCGGACGTTCTCTTCGATCTCCACCTGCACTTCACCATCGGAGAAGTGCGAGACCAGCGCCTTGCCCGGGCGAACCCCCAGTTCCTTGCAGATGTTCTGCGCCAGACGTTTGTTGGCGTTGCCGGAAAAGACCAGCAGGTTCGGGGACTCTTGCATCATGATTGTCTCGGGCGGGGACGAGTGGCGGGGATCCGGAGTCGGCAAGGACCCCGATGGACCCTTGCTGCTGACAACACCGCGGTTGTTTCCACGTCCCGCGCGGGCGATGCGCTGGAAGGCGCGGACACAGCCGCTATTGGCAGGGGCGGTAGGATTCGAACCTACGAATGCCAGGATCAAAACCTGGTGCCTTGGGCCTCTTGGCGACGCCCCTGCATTGATAAATCAGTGTTGCTCGAGTGCATCCAGCAGTGGCGAACGCGCAACGCCCGCTGCCACCCTTGCCCGCAACTCCTTCGGCAACTTCGACCGTCCCTGCTCTGCGGCAGACTGCGATGCGAACTCGACGAAACAACCACTTCCCGAACCGGTCAGCCGCGCCGTGCCGATATTGCTCAACGCGGCGAACGCTGCCTCGACGGCAGGCTCACGGCGGCGCAGCACCGGTTCGAACGCGTTCCCGACCAGGGTCCCGGAAGCGAAGTCCTCCATTTTCGCCACTGGGCTGCCGCGCGTCAAATCCGGGTCTGCGAACAGAGCCGGGGTGGGAACATGAACACCCGGTTCAACCACCACATACCAGGCCGGCTCCAGCACGATCGGCTGCAGGCGCTCACCCACCCCTTCGGCCCAGGCATTGCGCCCGCGCACGAACACCGGCACGTCAGCGCCCAGGCGCAGGCCCAGCGCAGCAAGCGCGTCCTCATCCAGACCGGCACGCCAGAGCCGGTTCAGCACCACCAGTACGGTAGCCGCGTCGGACGAACCGCCGCCAAAGCCACCGCCTGCAGGAACGTGTTTTTCGACGATGATGTCTGCGCCTTGCACGATATTGGCCACATCTTTCAGAAGCCGCGCGGCGCGGACCGCCAAGTCATCCGCCTCGGCCACGCCAGCCAGCCCCTCGCCCTGCCGGCGCACCTGGCCGTCTTCACGCAGGCGCAGACCGATGCGATCGCCCCAGTCCAGCAGGCGGAACACGGTCTGCAGCTCGTGGTAGCCATCGGCACGGCGGCCGTTGATGTGCAGGAACAGGTTCAGCTTGGCCGGGGCCGGCCACCAGGACCAGCCCCTATCATCGCGCCCGGCACTCATGGGGTGCCCTGCCCCCATTGGTCGACCAGCAGGCGCACCTTGGCGTCGCCATTGCCGGCCTCGATCCGGCGCGGCAGCGCCGGGCGCCCGGCCTCGGCCGGGTACCAGTCCAGGTACTGCACCTGCCAGCCCATCTGCTGCATGCGACGCGGCCGGCCTTCACCATCACGCTCGACCTTCTCCGGACCGGCCGCATCACCGGCCACCAGGCCACGGATCCACGCCGGCAGCTGGTTGACCGGGATGTCCCAGCCGGTCGCCTCCAGCAGCAGTTGCTGGGCGTCTTCGCCGTCACGCGGCCCGCCGGCCAGTCCTTCCAGGCGACCGGCTTCGGAATGGGTATCGCCGGTCAGCTTCCAGCTCTGTCGGGTCACCGGCGCGCTCAGCTCAACCACATAGCGGCGTCCTTCCTGCTTCCAGTCGATGCGTCCGCTGCCGCCGTCCTTGCCCTTGCTGACCGCGACCCGGCCCTGGAAAGTCCAGTCCGGCTGTGCCTGCAGCGCGGCCACGCGCGCCGCCTCGGCCTGCGCCGCCTCGGCCGAAACAACCTCGACCACCGCCGGCGCCGGGGTCTTCTGCGTGCCCACGCTGGTACAGGCGGTCAACGCCAAGGCCGCAGTTGCCAACAGCAGCGGCCGGATCAGGGAAACACTCATGGATTGAATTTCTCGCGGGCGCGCAGCAGCGCGCGGTTTTCGGGGTCGAGCTTGGCCGCTTCGTCGAAGAAATGGCGGGCCTCGTCATGCTTGCCCAGCATCCACAACACTTCGCCGACATGGGCGGCGATCTCGGGGTCCTTGGCCAGGGTCCAGGCACGGCGCAGCTGCACCAATGCTTCTTCCTTGCGGCCCAGGCGGTACAGCACCCAGCCATAGCTGTCGACGATGGCAGCGTTGTCCGGTTCGGCTACGCGGGCGCGGTCGATCAGCTCCAGCGCTTCCTGCAGGCGACCGGTGCGATCGGCCAGGGTGTAACCCAGCGCGTTCAATGCCGGCACGTTCTCCGGGTCGGTCACCAGGATCTTGCGCAGGTCGGCCTCGGCGCGCGGGATCTCGTCGCGGCGTTCCCAGGTGAGCGCACGGGCGTACAGCAGGCCGTTGTCATCCGGGTAGGCGGCCAGGCCGCGGGCCAGCGCATCCAGCTCCCCGGCACTGTCGTCAGCACGCTGGCGCAGTTCGGCCTCCAGCAGGTAGGCATCGCGGCGCACATCGTCGTCGACCACCGCATCGGACTGGATCGCGTGCACTTCATCCAATGCCTGCGGCAGGCGCCCGGCCAGGGCCTGGGCGTTGGCCGCGCGCAGGCGCGCCTCGCTCAGTTCATCGCCACCGGGCACGCTGTGGTACCACTGCACCGCCTCGGGATAACGCTTCAGGTATTCGGCGATCTTGCCCAGCAGCAGGCGCTGCGCCGGGTCCGGCTTGGCCGCCTGCCGCGACAGTTCGTTGTAGAGGTTGGACAGCGCCGCCTTGTCGCCCTGCTTGGCCAGCAGCGAGGCGCGCATGCCCCAGGTCTGCACGTCCTGCGGGCCGAACGCCAGCACGCGCTCGGCGGCGGCGGGCTGGCCGAGGCTGTCATAGGCAATGGCCACTGCATTGCGCAGTTCCGGGTCCTGGCGGGTCTTCGGCTCCACATCGTGCAGCAGCGACAACGCCTTGCCGGTCTCCCCGGCCTGCTGCAGCTGGCTGGCCCGCAGCAACGCCACACGCGGTTCTTCGGGGAAGCGCTTGACCACTTCGTCGATCATGCGCCGCGCCAGCTCGGGCTTGTCCATGCGCAGGGCCAGGCGTCCGAACTCCTGCCACGCCTCGATCTTCGGCGGAATGGCGTTGGCGTCGACCAGCTCGCCCAGCACCTGCGCCGGTACTGCCGGGTCGCGGCCGCCGCCGATCAGGGCGGCCAGGGCGAACTTCCAGCCACGTTCATCCGGGTCGGCCAGCAAGGCCTGCAGATCGCCACGCGCTGCCTTCACATCCCCCTGGCGCATGGCCAGCGCGGCAGCGGCACTGCGCATGGTCAACGAGCTGGGCGCGCGCTGCTGCCAAAGGGCCAGGCCCTTGGCGGCGCTGGCGTCATCGTTGGCGAGCATGGAAATGCGGGTCGCGCGCTCGGCCAGACCGGCGTCGCCGTCGGTCTGCTGGGCGGCCTGCAGGTACCAGCGGGCCGCCTCGGCCAGCTTGCCGGCCTGCAGCGCGAACTCACCGGCCATCACCGGTTCCAGCGCCAGTTCCTCAGTGGCCGGGGCCCGTACGGGGGCCTTGGCCGGCACCGCCGCCAGGGCCTGGCTGCAGGCCAGGGACAGCAGCAGAACACTGGGGATGCGAATCAATGCGGGCATCGTCGGCATCGGGGCCTTAAAATGTCGTCCAATGGCCAGCAGCTTATCGCAAGCAACTGAACAATGACCCTGTGGGTGCTCGGACTGAATCACCAGACCGCACCGGTGGAGCTGCGCGAGCGCGCGGCCTTCGCCGGTGAGGCGTTGCCGCGCGCGCTCGGTTCGCTGCGCGATACTCCGCAGATCGCCGAGGCGGTGCTGCTGTCCACCTGCAACCGCACCGAGCTGTATGCCGTGGCCGATTCGGCACAGGCACTGGACCAGTGGCTGCAGGCCCAGGCCGGCGACCTGCAGGGCTACCTGTACCAGCATGCCGATGCAGAAGCCGTACGCCACCTGTTCCGGGTCGCCACCGGCCTGGACTCGATGGTGCTGGGCGAACCGCAGATCCTCGGCCAGGTGAAGGACGCATGGTCGACCGCGCGTGACCACGGCCTGCTCGGCCAGCGCCTGGACCGCCTGTTCCAGCAGACCTTCTCGGTGGCCAAGCGTGCGCGCACCGATACCCAGGTCGGCGCCAACCCGGTATCGGTGGCGTCGGCGGCGGTGCGCCTGGCGCAGAACGCGTTCGCGCGGCTGGACGATTCCACCGTGCTGCTGGTCGGTGCCGGTGAGACCATCGAACTGGCTGCACGGCACCTGAGCGAAGGCAAGGTGCGCCGGCTGCTGATCGCCAACCGCACCCTCGCCCACGCGCAGGAACTTGCCAGCCGCCATGGTGGCGTAGCCCTGCCGCTGACCGAACTGGACCGCCACCTGGGCGAGGCCGACGTGGTGTTCTCGGCCACCGCTGCGCGCGAACCGGTGATCCACCGCGAGATGGTGGCCAAGGCCCTGCGCGCGCGCCGGCACAAGCCGATGCTGCTGTTTGACCTGGCCGTGCCGCGTGACATCGAGGCGGAGGTCGGCACGCTCAACGACGCCTTCCTCTACACCGTCGACGACCTGGAGCGCGCGGTGGAAGACAACCGCCGCGGACGCCGCGAGGCGGCCGCCGAGGCCGAGGCGATCATCGACCTTCAGGTATCGCGTTTTATCGAGACCCAGCAGGCCAGCGCCCACCAGGCGCCGCTACGACAGCTGCGTGCGTTCGGCGAGGCCACCCGCACTGAACTGCTGGAACGCGCGCGCCAGCAGCTGGCCAACGGCAAGCCGGCCGACGAAGTGCTGGAACTGCTGGCCCACGGCCTGACCAATCGATTGCTGCATCCTCCTACCGCTGCCCTGCGCGCTGCCGCACTGAGCGGCGATGCCGACCTGACCCGCGCCGCCGAGCGCCTGTTCCCGGCAACGCCGGGTTACCGCCACCCACCCGTGAGACCCGATGACGCCGAACCTGCGCCGTAAGCTGGAAGCGCTGGCCGAGCGCCGCGAAGAACTGGAACGCCTGCTCGCCGAACCCGACGTGGTCGCCGACAACACCCGTTTCCGCGACCTTTCGCGCGAATTCGCCCAACTTGAACCGGTTGCCACTGCACTGGCCGATGAAGCACGTGCCAAGGCCGATCTGGCCGCCGCCGAAGGCATGCGCGCCGACCCCGACCTGCGCGAGCTGGCCGACGAGGAAATCGCCGCCGCGCAGGCGCGCCTGCTGGAACTGGAGCAGGAGCTGGCGTTGCTGCTGGTACCGCGCGACCCGCGCGACGAAGGCAACCTGTTCCTGGAAGTGCGCGCGGGTACCGGCGGCGATGAAGCGGCGATCTTTGCCGGCGACCTGTTCCGCATGTACGCCCGCTATGCCGAGCGCCAGGGCTGGAAGGTCGAGATCGAATCGGACAATCCCGGCGAGCACGGTGGCTACAAGGAAGTGGTGGCACGGGTGGTCGGCCGTGGTGCGTTCTCGCGCCTGAAGTTCGAATCGGGCACGCACCGAGTGCAGCGCGTGCCGGCCACCGAATCGCAGGGCCGCATCCATACCTCGGCGGCCACCGTGGCGATCATCCCGGAGGCCGACGAAGTCGACGACATCGTCATCAACCCGGCCGACCTGAAGGTGGATACGTTCCGCTCCTCCGGCGCCGGTGGCCAGCACGTCAACAAGACCGAGTCGGCGATCCGCATCACCCACGTACCGACCGGCGTGGTGGTGGAATGCCAGACCGAACGCAGCCAGCACGCCAACCGCGACAAGGCGATGAAGCGCCTGAAAGCGCAGCTGCTCGACGCCGAGCGCCAACGCCAGGACGCGGCCCAGGCCGAGTCGAGGCGCCTGCAGGTCGGCAGTGGTGATCGCAGCCAGCGCATCCGCACCTACAACTTCCCGCAGGGGCGCATCACCGATCACCGCGTGGAGGGCCTGACCCTGTACGACCTGCCCAATATCCTGGCCGGTGACCTCGATCCGCTGCTGCAGCGGCTCAGCCACGAACACCAGGTCGACGCCCTGGCCCAGCTGTCGGCGGGCTGAGCACGATGTCGGCCTGGCAGCAGCGACAGCAACTGCAGCAAGCGATCGCCCGCCAGCCCGACGACTTCGTCGCCTGGGTGATGCTGGCCGACGTGGAACTGGAAGCCGGCGACATCGCTGCCGGCGAACAGGCCGCGCGACGTGCGCTGCAGCTGCGCCCGAATCACCCCGAAGCGCTGGCACGGCTGGGCCGCGTGGCGTGGATGGCCGGTGCACATGGCGATGCGGCCAAGCTGCTCGGCCAGGCCTCGGCATTGGCACCGCAGCATCCCGGCATTGCGCTGTGGCTGGGCCATGCACTGGAAGATGCCGATGATGCCGAAGGCGCGTCGGCGGCCTATCGACGCGCGCATGGGCTGATGCCGGCCGAGCCGTACATCGCCGCCCAGCGCCTGGCCTGGCAGCGTCGCCTGTGCGATTGGCAGGACCTGGACACGCTGGCGGCACAGGTGCGCGCCGCCGTTGCCAGCGGCCAGGGCGTGGTCGAGCCGTTCGCCTTCCTCAGCGAGGACGCCAGCGCTGCCGAACAGTTGGCCTGCGCGCACACCCGTGCGCTGGCCGTGGCTGCCTCGGTGCGGCCATTGCCGCCGGCAACGGTGTGCCCGCACGGCCCGCTGCGCGTCGGCTTCCTCTCCAATGGGTTCGGCGCACATCCGACCGGATTGCTGACCGTGGCGCTGTTCGAGCAGCTGCGTCGCGACCCCGCACTGCAACTGCATCTGTTCGCGCTGAACCGCGACGACGGCAGCCGCATTCGCCAGCGCCTGCAGGCAGCCGCGCAGCTGCATGATGTGGCTGGCCTGCGACACACCGATACCGCCGCACGCATCCGCGCACAGGGCATCGACCTGCTGTTCGACCTGCGCGGCTGGGGCGGTGGCGGCACGCCGGAAGTGTTGGCGATGCGCCCTGCCCCGCTGCAATTGAACTGGCTGGCCTATCCGGGCACGTCGGGGGCGCCGTGGATGGACGCGGTGGTCGGCGATGCCTTCGCCCTGCCGCCGGCACTGGAGCCGTGCTACAGCGAACGCGTGCTGCGCCTGCCACGAGCCTTCCAGCCGTCAGACAATACGCGCGTGCTGGAGCCTGCGCCGACCCGTGCGGACTGCGGCCTGCCCGCGCAGGGCGTGGTGTTCTGCTGTTTCAACAACAGCTACAAGCTCAACCCGCGCAGCATGGGCCGTGCCTTCGCAGTGCTGCAGGCAGTGCCCGGCAGCGTACTGTGGCTGCTGTCCGGACCGGGCCAGGCCGACGCCCGCCTGCGCACTGCCGCGCAGGCTGCCGGCCTGGACCCGGCGCGCCTGGTGTTCATGGCCAAGCTGCCGCATCCGCAGTACCTGGCCCGTTACCCGCTGGCCGACCTGTTCCTCGACACGCATCCGTACAACGCGCACACCACCGCGTCCGACGCACTATGGGCCGGCTGCCCGGTGCTGACCTGCCCGGGTGACACCTTCGCCGCGCGCGTGGCCGGCAGCCTCAACCACCATCTGGGAATGGCACGGATGAATGTCGCCGACGATGCGGCGTTCATCACCACCGCCAGCACGCTGGGCAACGACCCTGCAGCACTGGCGGCGTTGCGCGCTGAACTGGCACAGGCGCGCGAGCGCAGCGGGCTGTTCGACATGGGCGGGTTTGCCCGCGATCTGTCGGCGTTGGTGCAGCAGCTGGCGCGCGAACACGGCTGGCTGGGAACAACCGAACCGACTGGGGTAATGTCGGCTGGGTAACGTCCATTGGATGACGTCGACTGGGTAGAGTCGACTGCTGGTCGACTGCCCTCGGCAGGAAGCCGAAAACCCCGCGCTGCGCGCGATAGTCGACTGACCGTCGACTGTACCCGGCGTCGACATCGCCTGGGCAGCCCCTGCGCTACGCTCGGGCTTCCTCCCCGCGTGGTGTGACGATGGCCAAGCTCAAGCGCAAGGACTACGACGAACTGCTGCTGCCGCTGCAGCTGGAACTGACCGCCATGGCGCGCTGGGTGCAGCACAGCGGACAGCGCCTGCTGGTGCTGTTCGAAGGCCGTGATACCGCAGGTAAAGGCGGCGCGATCCAGGCCATCAGCCAGCACCTCAACCCGCGCCAGTGCCGGGTGGTCGCGCTGCCCAAGCCCACCGACCGCGAAGCCACGCAGTGGTACTTCCAGCGCTACGCCTCGCACTTGCCCGCCGCCGGCGAGATCGTGCTGATGGACCGCAGCTGGTACAACCGCGCAGGCGTCGAACGGGTGATGGGCTACTGCAGCGAGACCGAGTACCAGCAGTTCCTGCGCCAGGCGCCAGTGTTCGAAGAGCTGCTGGTGGACGACGGCATCCTGCTGTTCAAGTACTGGCTGTGCGTGGACCAGGAGCAGCAGGAGAAGCGCTTCGCCGAGCGCCATCTCGATCCGCTGAAGGGCTGGAAGCTCTCCCCGGTGGACCTGAAATCCCGCAGCAAGTACAGCGCGTACACCGAGGCCCGCGAGGCGATGCTGCGCGCGACGCATCGGGAGGCGGCACCGTGGACGTTGGTGGATTTCAACGACCAGCGGCTGGGCCGGCTGACGCTGGTGCGCAACCTGCTGGACCGGCTGCCGGACACGCGCGTGGATGCGCCGTTGCCGGAGCTGCCGAAGCTGAAGGGCAAGCTGCATCGCGAGCACTACGATGTGCTGAAGCCGATCGAGGACTTCCCGGTCGAGGATTAGGGTGGGTCGGCAGGGCCTGCGGCCCTGCACCTGCAGGGGCCAGAGCAACGGCAACAGCAACAGCAACGGCGGGCTTCCTGAGGGATGGCGGGGCGGGTCCGGGTGCGGGGGGCGCTGCAAGTACGTCCATGTAAGCTCGGTCGCCGCATCCATGCGGCTCACGCCCCCGCACCCGGCCCCACCCCGCCTTCGACAGATTCTCGCGATCTGTCGTTGACCCACACCATGCGTGGATGCTCCTCATTCGATTGTCGAAATATTCGATTTGTCTGGAGAATCATCCACGCATGGCGTGGATCTACCAGACATGAGGAATCTGTCAGAGGCGGGGCGGTGTCGGAGTGCGGGGTGTCAGCCGCATGGATGCGGCTGCCAAGCCTACATGGACGTACTTGCGGCGTCCCCGCACTCCGACACCGCCCCGCCACAACACGGAAATCGCACTTTGGCTGTTGCTGTTGCCGTTGCTTGAATGTTTCGGCGGGTGCAGGGCCACAGGCCCTGCCGCCCAACCCCATTACTTGGCAGCAGCGATCTGCTTTTCGATGTCGGCGGCCGTCACCGGGCCGAGGAAGGTGTGCGCCAGCTTGCCCTGTGGATCCAGCAGGTGCGTCAGCGGCAGGCCGCGCGGCGTGGCGAAATCGGCCGGCGGATCGAACGGGTCCACGATCACGATCGGATAGGTGACCGGATGCTTGGTCAGGAACGACTGCATTTCCGGCACTTCGATGTCCTCATAGGCCAGGCCGACCACTTCGATGTTGCTGCGCATCGCATGCAGCGCCGACAACTCCGGCATCTCCTTGCGGCACGGGGCACACCAGGTCGCCCAGAAGTTCACCACCACCCACTTGCCGCGGTGCGCGGCCAGGTCGTAGTCGCTGCCATCCACCGCCTTCATCTTCAGCGTCGGGAACTCGGCGGTGGTGCGCTCGGCCGGGGTTTCCTCGACCGGTGCCGGTGCGGTCGGCGTCGGTGCCTGCGCCGGCGGTTGGCTGCTGGCCGGCGTCGGCTCCTGGGCCGGCTTGCAGGCCGACAGTGCCAGCAGCAGGGCCAGCGGGAGCAGCAACGGGGTCTTGCGGGTCATGGCATGTCTCCAGAGTCGGTATAGATATCGCTGACCTTGCGCTTCAGGCGTTCACGCAGGGGCAGTCGCAGATCATCCAGCGCCGCCAATGCGGCACGGCCCAGGCTGTCGTCGCGATACGGCAGATGCTGCTCGGCTACCGGAATGCGCAACTGGGTACATTCGTAAAGATCGGCAAGGCTGACCTGGTCCAGGTCGCGCGAGAGCAGCCATTCGCCGCGTTCATCGCGGCGCAGCAGGCCGATCTCCTGCAGGTTGCAGGCCAGGTCCTGCAGCAGCGAATCGGTCAGCATCGGCTCCAGCCGCAGGATTTCATCGTCGGCCAGGCCCTTGCCCTTGGCACGGGCGTGGTGGAAGCGGCCGAGCAGGCGCAGCAGGCCATAGAACTCGTAGCCCTGCGGCAGGCGCAGTTCCACCGGCTGGTAGCGGAAGGCCGCCATCGACGAAGACAACGACGCGCCCAGCAGCACCGCCACCCAGCACAGGTAGATCCACAGCAGCAGGATCGGCACGAAGGCCACCGTGCCATAGAGCTTCTGGTAGGACTGGAAGCTGCCCAGATACGCGCCGATGCCCCACTTCACCAGCTCCAGGATCACCGCGGCCAGAATGGCGCCAGGCACTGCATGCCGCCACTTCACTGTGTGGTGCGGCACCACCCGGAACATCAGCGTGATGCAGACGAACTCGATCAGGATCGGCGCCAGCCGCAGTGCCAGTTCGGCCAGCCAGCGGCCCTCCTGGGTGCCGAACAGCGGCATCGCGAACACCCGCGCCGACACCGCCAGCGAAGCGGCAGCGAGCATCGCGCCCAACGTCAGCACGGTCCAGTAGACCAGGAAGCGGGTCAGCTTGGGCCGGGTCGAACCGACCCGCCAGATCTGGTTGAAGGTCTCTTCAACGCTGTTGAGGGTGATCAGCAGCGATACCACCAGCGCGATGAAGCCAGCGGCGGTGAGCTGGCCGGCACTGGCCGAGAACTGCCGCAGGTAGCCCTCCGCCGCACGCGCGGCGTTGGGCACGAAGTTGGAGAAGACGTAATCGCTGAGCTGGTCGCTCCAGCGGTCGAAGACGGGGAAGGCCGACAGCACACCAAATACCACGATCGCCAGCGGCACCAGCGCGAACACCGTGGTGTAGGCCAGCGCCGCCGCTGCCTGGAACAGGCGGTCGTCGAGGAAGCGATGCCACAGGAAGCGGCCGAAACTGATGGCCCGTGCGCGATCCCGCGCGCGCTCCATCCACAGGTTGAGCGTATCCAAAGGTTCCATCGGTGGAAGGGTACCCGATGCGGAATGCTCGCAGGATAGCCATACTGGTGACCACACGACGAGGAGAAGCGGGCACGATGGGCGAGATTCTGGTGCTGTATTACAGCCGGGGCGGTTCGGTGGCACGGCTGGCGCGCCAGATCGCGCGGGGCATCGGCGAAGTGCCGGGCATGACCGCGCGCCTGCGCACGGTGCCGCCGGTGGCCGCGGTGACCCAGACCGCACAGCCGCCGGTGCCCGACGATGGCGCCCCCTACGTGAGCGTGCAGGACCTGGTCGAATGCCAGGGCCTGCTGCTCGGCAGCCCGACCCGCTTCGGCAACATGGCCGCCCCGGTCAAGCACTTCCTGGATGGGCTGGGCGCCGAATGGGTCAACGGCACCCTGTCGGGCAAGCCGGCCGGCGTGTTCACCTCCACCGCCTCGATGCACGGTGGGCAGGAATCGACCCTGCTGTCGATGCAGGTGCCGCTGCTGCACCATGGCTGCGTGATCGTGGGCATCCCGTTCACCGAACCGGCGTTGAGCCACACCACCAGCGGCGGCACGCCCTATGGCGCCAGCCACGTGGCCGGTGCCGCCGACGATCCGCAGCCGACCGACGACGAGGCCGTGCTGGCCCGCGCGCTGGGCCGCCGGGTGGCCGACATCGCGCAGCGGTTGGCCCGATGAGCCGCCCGCCGCGCACGGTCCTGCTGCTGGCCCTGATGGGGCTGGCCGCGCTGTTCGCCGGCTGGTTCATCAATGACAAGCACTGGCTGGCCACCCAGCTGGTGTTCACCGCGCCGCCGCTGGCGCTGGCCTTTGCGCTGCGTCTGGGCTGGCGCAAGGCCGGGTTCTGGGCCTCGGTGCTGGCGCTGGGCTGGTTCAGCCACGGCGTGATGAGCGCCTGGAGCCACCCGGAAACACGCTGGCTGGCGCTGATCGAAGTCGCCCTGGCCCTGCTGGTGATCTTCAGCGCCAGCCTGCCGGGGCTGCGCGCCCGCTTCGGCAAGCGACGCTGACGCTGCGCCCGCCGGGCCGTATCATCTGTGTTCCTGGCCCCGCGCCGCTGTACCTGTCCTGGTTTCGCGCATGCACATGATGGAAGAGCTCCTGGTCGTCACCACCGGTGGCACGATCGACAAGATCTACTTCGACGACAAGTCGGACTACCAGATCGGCGACCCCCAGATCGGCATGATCCTGCGCGAGCTGGGCGTGACGTTCCGCTTCAACGTGATTCCGATCCTGCGCAAGGATTCGCTGCACATCAACGATGAAGACCGCGAACTGATCCGCGCCACCATCACCGCGCAGCCGACCCGCCACGTGCTGGTGACCCACGGCACCGACTCGATGGTGCAGACAGGCAAGGTGCTGGCGACGATCCCGGACAAGACCATCGTGATGACCGGCGCGCTCAGCCCGGCGCGGTTCCGTGGGTCGGATGCGGAGTTCAACATCGGCTGCGCGATCGGTGCGGTGCAGTCGCTGCCGAGCGGCGTATACATCGCCATGAACGGTCGTATCTTCGATCCGCAGCACGTGCGCAAGAACGTGGCCGCGAACCGCTTCGAGTCTGTCTGAGGAACAGCGTGCCGACCAAGGTCGGCACCCACCAAAGCGCTGCCCTTGCAAGGCCGGTGCCTACCCAAGAGAAAACGCCCCGGCCTGAGCCGGGGCGTGCCCATGGAGAGGGGCTTGGGCTCAGTACTGGGCGTTGAGGGTCAGGCCCGAGAAGGTGCTGTAGGCCTTCACCCGCACATACCAGGTGCCGGCGGCAGGACTGTTGATGGTGCAGGTCTCGCTGTTGCCGCTCAGGTACGGACGGCAGGTGTAGGTGGTATCGGTCGGGGCACTGCCCTGGCGCACATACAGGTCGGCATCACCGCTGCCGCCACTGATCGCGACGCGCAGCTGGGTGCTGCCGGCCGGAACAGCCACGGTGTAGTTCAGCTCGGCACCGGTCGCAGCGCCCAGGCCGGTCACCGGCACGTTGTTCTGCAGCACGTTGCCACCCGGGTTCGGGTTGCCGCCACCGTTGATCGCCGCGGCCACGGCGGCATTGGCGTCGATGATGCCGGCGCCGCAACCACCCGAGCAGGCGCCCGGCAGCGGACGTGCCGTGCTTTTGATGATGCTCTCGACCTGCGCCGGGCTCAGCGGGCTCGGAGCGACCGACTGCATCAGCGCGACCACGCCGGCCACGTGCGGCGCTGCCATCGAGGTGCCATTGTACGACGCGTAGGTCGCGCTGCCCGGCGTGGTGGTGCCGGTGTTGAGGGTGGACAGGATGCTCTGGCCCGGTGCCGAGATGTCGATGCCGGTACCGTAGTTGGAGAAGCTGGCACGTGCACCGGCCGAGGTGGTCGCCGCCACCGCGATCACGTTCGGGCAGTTGGCCGGCACCGACGAGGACACGTTGGTGTTGCTGTTGCCGGCGGCGACCACCACGGTGGTGCCACGGCCGACCGCGCCGTTGATCGCGTTCTGGTAGGTGGTCGAGCAGCTGCCACCGCCGCCCAGCGAGAGGTTGATGACTTCGGCCGGATTGGCGTTGGCCGGTACGCCGCTGACGGTGCCACCGGACGCCCACACGATCGCATCGGCGATGTCGGAGGTGTAGCCGCCGCACTTGCCGAGCACGCGCACCGGCACGATCTTGGCATTGAACGCGGTACCTGCCACGCCGGTACTGTTGTTGGTCACCGCCGCCACGGTGCCGGCAACGTGGGTGCCGTGCCAGCTGGAGTTGGAGGCCGGGATGCCCGCGCCACACTCGTTGGCGCCGTACCAGTCGCCTTCGTCGTTCGGATTGTTGTCGCGGCCGCCGCCATCACGCGCCATCGCGGCGTCGCTGATGAAGTCATAGCCCGGCAGGATGTTGGCGTTGAGATCGGCATGGTTGGTGATGCCGGTATCGATCACGGCCACCACCACGCCGGTGCCGGTGGCCTTGTCCCAGGCCGGCCGGATGTTGATGCCGGCATTTGAGGTGCCGAAGCCCCATTGCTCGCTGAAGCGGGTGTCGTTCGGGGTCAGCGTCGCGCGCATGATCTGGTCGACTTCGACGTATTCCACGTTCGGGTCGGCGGCCAGCTTGCGCATCAGCAGTTCGGATTCGGCCTGGTCGAGCGGACGGTCGGTCTTGACCAGGGTCGGGCCGACGGCCAGCTTGCGGACCTGCTGCAGGCCCAGCGCGCGGCCCTGGCTGCTGGCCAGGCCGGCGGCGGCCGTCTTCAGCGACGAAGCCAGCGCAGTAGTGTTGGCCACGGCGGCGCTGCCGTCGCGGTACTTGACGATGAAGCGCTGGTGCGTCGGCGCGGACTGCAGGCCGCTGAGCTGGACATCACCGGCCAGCGCAGGCGTGGCCAGCAGCAGCGATGACAGAACGGACGCACCAAGGACCACCCACACTCGACGCACACGCGGTTGCGTTACCTGGGACATCGTATTTCCCTTTCTTGTGGTGTGAATGCCGGAATCGGCAGAAGCACCGGCCCGAACCCTGGGCTGGCTTGCATTGGCGAGGTTCGAAGTCCGGTGAGTCAGCGGATCCCCCTAACGATCCGCCGTGCACATGACGCTAATGGCCGAAACCGGACACCACAAGATTTTCAGCGTCTTTTCAGCAAGATGAAATGTTCGTTCTGAGACTTTTCGGGTCGAGGGTTTGTGAAGGTGAAGGAACTTTCTCGTGTCCTGCACAGACCTGACTGGGCCGTCACGTGTCCCGGAATGACTATGCCGACATCGGCGTTCGCTGATTCGGGGTCAGATCCCTTTTCCCATGGAAAAGGGATCTGACCCCAGGCCGATAACGCAGAAAGCCCGTCACGGGGGACGGGCTTTCCGGAAGCGCAGTCGAGCGTGGCTAGACGCTACAGTTCAGCGTGGGCGATCAGCCCAGCTTGACCAGCCAGTTGTGGCGGTCCGGCAAGCGGCCGTACTGGATGTCGGTCAGTTCCTTGCGCAGCGACATGGTCACTTCGCCGGCCGGGGCGTTGATGTCGCCCACCGAGAAGCCCTCACCCTTCAGCTGGCCGATCGGGGTGACCACCGCGGCGGTGCCGCAGGCGAACACTTCGGCGATCTCGCCGGAGGCCACGCCCTGCTTCCACTCGTCGATGCTGACCTTGCGCTCTTCGACCTTCATGCCGCGGTCGCGGGCCAGCTGCAGGATGCTCTCGCGGGTGATGCCCTCGAGGATGCTGCCCGACAGTTCCGGGGTCACCAGCGTGCCGTCCTTGTAGACCAGGAACACGTTCATGCCACCCAGTTCTTCCAGGTACTTGCCTTCGACCGGGTCGAGGAACAGCACCTGCGAGCAGCCCTGCGCCTGCGCCTTCTGCTGCGGCAGCAGCGACGCCGCATAGTTGCCACCGCACTTGGCGGCACCGGTGCCGCCCTTGGCCGCACGCGCGTATTCGGTGGACAGCCAGATCGACACCGGGGCAACGCCCTTGGCGAAGTACGGGCCGGCCGGGCTGGCGATGACGTAGTAGCCGGCCTTGTGCGCGCCGCGCACGCCGAGGAAGGCTTCGTCGCCGATCATGAACGGACGGAAGTACAGGCTGGACTCATCGGCCGACGGCACCCAGTCACTGTCGACCGCGATCAGCTGCTTCAGCGATTCGACGAAGATCTCCACCGGCAGTTCCGGCAGCGCCAGGCGCTGCGCCGAACGCTGCAGGCGACGGCCGTTGGCATCCGGACGGAAAGTCCAGATCGAGCCATCGGCATGGCGGTAGGCCTTGATGCCTTCGAAGATTTCCTGGCCGTAGTGCAGCACCGCCGCGGCCGGATCCAGCTGCAACGGGCCGTAGGCACGCACGTTGGCGTTGTGCCAGCCGGCATCCTTGTCCCAGCGCACTTCCACCATGTGATCGGTGAAGTGCAGGCCGAAGCCCGGCTTCTCCAGGATCTTGGCGCGCTCTTCAGCGCTGCGCGGGTGGTCCGAACGGGTAACGGCGAAGCTGGGGATGGACTGGGACACCGGAGGATTCCTGTTCTGGTTGCGGGTAGTGCCGGGCCCGCGTCACTGCGGGCCCTGGGTCAAAGCATGCCGGTCTCGAGCCGGGCCGCCTCGGACATCATGTGCTGGTTCCACGGCGGGTCGAACACCAGGTCGACGTCGGCCTCGGCCACCGTCGGGATCATTTCAAGCTTGCTGCGCACGTCGTCGACCAGGATGTCGCCCATCCCACAGCCCGGTGCGGTCAGGGTCATCTTCACGTCGATCTCGCGCTGGCCTTCGTCCAGGTGCTTGATCTCGACCTCGTAGACCAGGCCCAGTTCGACGATGTTCACCGGAATTTCCGGGTCGAAGCAGGTGCGCAGCTGCTGCCACACCAGCTGTTCCACCTGTTCATCAGTGGCGTCGGCCGGCAGTTCCAGCGGTGCCGGTGCCTCCTTGCCGATGGCGTCGCCGTCCTTGCCGGCGATGCGGAACAGGTTGCCCTCGACGAACACCGAATAACTGCCGCCCAGCGCCTGGGTGATGTACCCATAGCTGCCGGCGGGCAGGGTCACGGTATCGCCCTGCGGGACCATCACGGCCTCGCAATCGCGCTCGAAGTGGACAGGTTCGCTGCTACGGGAATACATGGGGACCGATATGGGGCCGTGGCCGGGGCCACGCAAGACGGCATTCTAGCCCAGCCGCTCCGGCACCGCCGATGCACCGCCGCAAACCACAGTATCCTGTGGGTGATCTTCAGGGAGCTTCGATGTCCTCCAATGCCGCGCGTGCCAGGACCGTGACCTGGCTCTGGCCCATCATGCTGCTGCTGGGCCTGGTTGTTGCTCCCCTTGCCTGGATGGTGCTGGCGCTGATGACCGGCCGGCAGGTCGGCTGGATGGCGGTACTGACCGCCCTGGAACTGGTGTTCATGCTGCGCATGGGTACGCTCGGCCCGGGCCGGCTGCGCATCGTGCTGGTCGTGGTGGGCACCCTGCTGGTGGCCGCCGTGGCCAACTGGACCATCGCCAGCGCCTGGATGGGCGGCTCGATCGGGCTGGACCTGTGGGACGCCACGATGCGGATGGGCCCGCGCCTGGCCTGGACCCTGATCACCCTGGCCAATGGCGCGGTGGAGTGGCTGTGGCTGGCCGTGGCCGTGGCCGTAGGCGCCTGGCTGGCGCGCTGAGCGCGCCGGTTGCCACGCCCGCCGGGGACATGCAGGTAGATCCACGCATGCGTGGATGGGATGGTAGTGCCGGCCGCTGGCCGGCAAACGCGTGCGGACCAGGGCCCGCACCTACCCGATGCAGCGGCCACACGCGGATGCGGTAGTGCCGGCCGCTGGCCGGCAAAGGGGTCAGAGCCCATTCCTGCGGAAAGGGATCCGCCCCCGGTCCTCAATGCCCGCCGTCGAGCGCCTTCAACTCGCTGACCAGCGAGGCTGCCGCTTCGGCACCGTCGCCATACAGCATGCGGGTGTTGTCGGCGTAGAACAGCGCATTCTCGATGCCCGCGAAGCCCGTGCCCTTGCCGCGCTTGATCACCACCACGTTGCGCGCATTGACCACGTCCAGCACAGGCATGCCGTAGATCGGGCTGGCCGGATCGGTTCGTGCGACCGGATTGACCA
Source organism: Stenotrophomonas sp. YJH_SMC_14-1 (assembly GCF_059372275.1). Classification (NCBI taxonomy): domain Bacteria; kingdom Pseudomonadati; phylum Pseudomonadota; class Gammaproteobacteria; order Lysobacterales; family Lysobacteraceae; genus Stenotrophomonas; species Stenotrophomonas sp. YJH_SMC_14-1. The sequence goes on along the minus strand of NZ_JCAFVK010000003.1, from coordinate 455,707 downwards.
CGTCGTTGGCGCCGATCACCAGCACCACGTCGGTGTTGGCGAACTCCGGGTTGATGTCGTCCATGTCCGCGATCAGGTCGTAGGGCACGCCCGCTTCGGCCAGCAGCACGTTCATGTGCCCCGGCATGCGCCCCGCCACCGGGTGGATCGCGAACTTCACCTTGACCCCGCGCTGGCCCAGCCGCTGCGCCAGTTCCCATATCTTGTGCTGCGCCTGCGCCACGGCCATGCCGTAGCCGGGCACGATCACCACGCGCTCGGCGAAGGCCATCATCGCGGCGACGTCAGCCGCTTCGATCGGCTTCTGCGAGCCGCTGATCGCCTGCGCTTCGCCACCAGCACCACCGCCGAAGTTGGAGAACAGCACGTTGCGGATCGGCCGGTTCATCGCCTTGGCCATCAGCCGGGTCAGCAGGATGCCCGCCGCGCCGACCATCATGCCGGCGATGATCAATGCTTCGTTGCCCAGCACGTAACCTTCGAACGACACCGCCAGGCCGGTGAACGCGTTGTACAGCGAGATCACCACCGGCATGTCGGCGCCACCGATCGGCAGCGTCATCAGCACGCCCAGCGCCAGCGCAAGTACGAAGAAGGCAACGATCGCCCAAGTGCTGAGCGTGCTGGCGGCGATGATCGCCAGTACCACCACCGCCAGCGCCACGAGCAGGTTCATCACCTGCTGGCCCGGCCAGGTCACGCGCTTGTCCAGGCGTCCATCCAGCTTGGCCCAGGCGATCACCGAGCCGGACAGCGACACCGCGCCGATCGCTGCGCCGACCACCGCCAGCAGCAGCACCGTGCCCGACGGCTGGCGCGCGGCCAGATCGGCCAGCGCCTGTGCGCTCCAGTGGCTGGTATCGCGGTTGGCAAGGAAGGCGTAGCGCAGCAGCTCCACCGCGCCGATCGCCGCCGCCGATCCACCGCCCATGCCGTTGTACAGCGCCACCATCTGCGGCATGTCGGTGATGGCAACCTTGCCGGCCGACCACCAGGCCAGGCCCGCGCCGAGCAGCAGCGCCACCAGGATCAGCGGCACGTTGTGCAGTTCGGGAAGCAAGAAAGTGGCCGCCGTGGCCAGCAGCATGCCCAGCCCGGCCCAGCGGATGCCGCTGCGCGCGGTCAGTGGCGAGGCCATGCGCTGCAGGCCCAGCAGGAACAGCGTGGCGGCGACGAGGTAGCTGGCCTTGACCAGCCAGTCGAGCAGTTCGACGGTGCTGATGTTCAAGCCTGCGGCTCCTTCGGCTCGTCCTTGCCGGCCTTGGGCGCGCTCGGCTTGAACATTTCCAGCATGCGCGCGGTGACCACGTAGCCACCGGCGGCATTGCCGGCACCCAGCACCACGGCGAGGAAGCCCAGGGCCTTCTCCAACGGTGTCTGTGCGTGCCCCAGCACCACCATCGCGCCGATCAGCACGATGCCGTGGATGAAATTGGAGCCCGACATCAGCGGGGTATGCAGGATTACCGGCACCCGCGAAATGATCACGTGGCCGGCGATGGCGGCCAGCATGAAGATGTACAGCGCTACGAACCCGTCACTCACTGGCAACGCTCCCGCTCTGTCTTCGTCGGCCCATCATAACCATGGGCTGAACCCGGCGTGCACCCGGCGTCAACCGAAGCGGCGCTCACGCGTTGTCGATGGTGACCCCGAGCGAGGAACCGTACCCTGTGCTGGTGAGCAGCCCCGTCCCCCCGAGCGCCGAGACCGATGCCCTGCCGGCATCGCTGGAAGCGTTCCTGGCCAGTGTTGGCCCGCGTGCGTTCCGCTTCGCCGAGGCCGGCCTGCGCCAGCGCGAAGACGCCATGGACGCGGTGCAGGACGCGCTGCTGCGCATGCTGGACTACGCCGACAAGCCGGCAGCCGAATGGGCGCCGCTGTTCTGGAGCATCCTGCGCCGGCGCGTGATCGACGTGCAGCGCCGGCGCCGCTTCCGCCTGCCGTTCTGGCGCGACAACCAGGACGCGGAAGGCGGCGAGATCGACTGGGCCGATCCCGGCCCGGACCCGGCACAGGCGCACGAACAGCGCCAGCAGTACCAGCAGCTGGTGGACGCGTTGCGCCGCCTGCCCGCCCGCCAGCGCGAGGCCTTCACCCTGCGCGTGCTGCAGGACCTGGACGGGGCCACCACCGCCCGCGCCATGGGCTGCAGCGAAGGCGCGGTAAAAACCCATCTGGCACGCGCCCGGCAGGCGCTGCAGGACTACCTGGAGATCCACCCGTGAACCGCTCCCTGCCTTCCGATGACACCCTGCGCAGCCTGCACGCGCAGTCGCTGCACGCGCTGTCGCCGGCCACACTGGCACGCCTGCGCCAGGCCCGACACGGCGCCAGCGCGACCCGGCACGGGCGCCTGCGCTGGTGGCTGGCCAGCGCCTGTTCACTGGTGGTGGCGCTGGGTATCGGCCTGCAGCTCACTGGCCATGGCACGCTGACGGGCCCCGCGCCGGCACCTGTGCTGGCCTCGGTGGAAGACAACAGCGCGCTCTACGACGAAAATCCCGATCTGTACCTGTGGCTGGGCGATACCGACCTGGCGATGGAGTGAATCATGTCCCGACTGCACACCCTGCCCCTGCTGATGACCCTGTTGCTGCTGCCGGCCCTCCCGGCGCTGGCGCAGAGCGCCGCCCCCGCCCCTGCGGCACGCCCTGCGCCGGCCACGCCGCTGCCGGCCTGGGAACAGTTGAGCGAAGCGCAGCGGGAATCGCTGCTGGCGCCACTGCGCGACCGCTGGAACAGCGCCGATGCCGGCCAGCGCCAGCGCATGCTCTCGCATGGCCAGCGCTGGCAGACGATGAGCCCGGAGGAGCGCGACAAGGCCCGCCGTGGCCTGCGCCGCTTCGAGCACATGAGCCCGGAACAGCGTGAGCAGGCCCGGGCCCTGTTCGGCCAGATGCGGGAACTGCCGCCCGCGCAGCGCGATGCACTGCGCGAGCGCTGGTCGCAGATGACGCCGGAACAACGCAAGGACTGGGTGCGCGACAACCCACCGCCGGCGAAGCCGCGCTGAAACGCCGCGGGGAACGGGGTCAGAGCCCTTTGCTGAGGCAAAGGGATCCCCCCCTGGCAGATTCCTGGAACCAGGGTCAGATCCCTTTGCCAGAGGCAAAGGGATCTGACCCCATGTCGTTCATGCCTGCCAGCGTGTCTTCGCCAGCAGCTCGTCGTCCCAGTCGAACGCCAGCTGCCCCTCGCGCACGAACAGCGCGACGAAGTTGAGCAGGTTGCGCGCATACATCTCGCTGGCCTGGGTCGCGCCCCGGCTGGCCAAGCCCAGCGGGCCGTCGATGGTCACGCCCTGATGCTCGATGCACTGCCCCGGTTGGGTCAGTGCGCAGTTGCCGCCGCTCTCGGCAGCCAGGTCCACGATCACGCTGCCGGTGGCCATGCCTTCCACCATCGCGGCAGTCACGATCGTCGGCGCCGGTCGCCCCGGTACCGCTGCGGTGCAGATCACCACATCCACGCTGCGCAGGTGGTCGGCCAGGCGGCGCTGCTGCTCGGCACGCTCTTCATCGGTCAACGCGCGCGCGTACCCGCCTTCGCCCGCCGCGCTCACCCCCAGGTCGAGGAAGCGCGCGCCCAGCGACTGGATCTGCTCGCGGGTTTCCGGACGCACGTCGAAACCTTCCACCTGTGCACCGAGACGCCGGGCAGTGGCAATGGCCTGCAGCCCCGCCACGCCGGCACCGATCACCAGCACCTTGGCCGGACGCACGGTGCCGGCAGCGGTGGTCAACATCGGGAAGAACCGTGGTGCGCGTTCGGCGGCGATCAGCGCGGCCTTGTAACCGGCCATGCCGGCCTGCGAACTGAGCACGTCCATCGCCTGCGCACGGGTGGTGCGCGGCAGCTGCTGCAGCGGGAACAGGTGCAGGCGGTCATCGGCAGCCAGTGCCGTCAGGCCCGGATCACTGGCCGGGGTCAACAGGCCAACCACGGTGGCACCCGGCTTGAGCTGTTCAAGCACCGCCGCCGGCGGCGCCTGCACGCACAACAGGATGTCGATTTCGGCCCAGCGGCCGGCGTCGAATGCGCGGGCACCGGCATCGTCATAGGCTGCATCGGTGAAACCTGCGGCCAGACCGGCACCGGCCTCGTACCAGACGGTAATGCCGAGGGCGCCGAGCTTGCGCGCGGTTTCCGGCGTCAGCGCCACGCGCCGTTCGCCCGGCGCGGTCTCCTTGATCCCCAGCAACGCCACGGCCATGCAGGTCCCCGCTGATCGGTGAGTTTTCCCGATCCTAGCAGGCGGCTCCACTCAGTGCAGCGTGGCGCTGCCCGGGTCCAGCCGATCGATCACACCCTGCATCGCGCTGTCGAACGCACCGTCATCCACATGGGCGCGCAGACGTCCCAGCCGCACCATCACCGCCAGTTCTTCCGGCGAGGCCACGCAGAAGCGCACGCCGCGACGGTTGACGAACAGCAGTCGCGAGGAAATCGGGCTGACCCAGGACAGCTTGCCGGCCTGCACCTTGCCGTCCTTGTCGACGAAGTCCAGCCAGTTGCCGATCTCCATGCGACGGAAGCGATCGGCGTCGGCATTGTCGAAATCATCGGCATCGATCTGCCCGCCCAGCTCGACCGCCGGCGATTCGGCCACCGGCGGGGCCGGTAGTGCCACCTGCGGCAGTTCCGGCAGCGCGCGTTGCAGTTCCGGCCGCGATTCGGCAATGCCCTGCAGGGTGTCATGCAGGGCATCGATGGCGCCGGTGGCGGCGTCGCCATGCACGCCCACGCTGGCGAACACCTTGGCCAGCACCGGCTGCCAGGCCTGCAGCCACGGCTTGCCGACAATCTGGCGGCGGGCCTCGGCAACTTCCTCCAGCAGCCCGTCGCCCAGGCTCAGCGCTTCGGCCACCGATGCGCCCTCCTCGCCCTCGCGCAGCAGCGCCAGGGTCAGGTGGTGCTGCCATGGCTGGCGCAGGAATTCAGCGATGGCCGGCGGCAGGGTGGCATCACCAATGCGGCGGTCCAGCTCGGCACCGGCACGGGTACGGGCCATTTCCAGCTTTTCCTGGCCACGCTGCGTTTCGGCGGCGCGACGCTCGGCGATTTCCACGCGGCGACGATGCTGCACGAGGAACTCGCGGAATTCTTCTTCCAGGGTCAGGAAGATCGCCAGGTTCTCGTTGAACTCGGCGACCAGGCGCTCGATGATCTCCTCGACCTTGGCCATCAGCATGCGCTCGGCCTGGCTTTCGCCGGTGTTGCCTTCGCAGGCCTCGGCCAGCGAGTTGAGCAGCTTGCGCGCCGGATGGGTCTTCTGCACGAACATGCGGCGGTCGAGCATGGCGACCTTGACGAACGGCACCACCAGGCGGCCGATCAACTCGCGGGAGCGGCCTTCCAGTTCGCGCTCGTCCAGCATCACGTCGAACAGCATGCCCACCAGGTCGATCGCATCCTCGTCCTGCGGGTCCAGCCGGGTCTGGCCCGGGTCGACACCGAGACGGGTGGCGCTGGACAGCACTTCGCTCTTCAACCGCTGCGCGAGTGATTCGCCGTCCTCGCCGATCGCTGCACGCAGGGTCGCACTGGGCGTGGCCTGCAGCAGCGACAGCACCGACATCATCTCGCGCTGGCTGAGCGGACGCTGCTGGCCGATCGCCACCTGTGCGGCCGACGTCGCGTCCTCGCGCACGTGGCGGGTCTGCTGCAGCAGTTCGTGCAGCGCCTCCAGCAGCATGCCCTGCTGGCCCGCATGGGCCTCGGCGGTGCCGCTGCCTTCGGCGCCCAGGTGCTGCTGCATGTGGCCACGCCGCTCGGACCAGCGTGCGGCAAAGCGCTGCGCCCAGGCCGGCGCGGCCTGCTCGTCATCACCGAATTCGCCGTCCAGGCCCGAGCCCGGGCGCTGCTCCACCAGGTCATCCAGGCCCGAGGCCATGCGCGGGTCGGGCGCGGCCGACGGTGGACGCCGCGGCGCCCCCATCTGCGACATCACCCCGGCCGCGGCCAGTTGCTCGTCCAGCTTCTCGTAGATGCGACCCACCGGCGCGCGCAGGTCACGCTCGCACAGCTTGATCAGCACCAGGTGCACTTCCGGGGCCAGTTCACAGCCGGCAAAGGCTTCGTGGATGGCCACGCCCAGGTGTTCGGGGCTGATGGGATTATGGTCGGCATCCAGTTCGGCGCCACCGACCAGACGGCCCAGGCGACGGTCGAGCCGCGCCAGCACCGGCTTGAAGTCACGCAGCAGCACCGTAGCGAAATTGCGCACCGCCAGCCGCGACTCCAGCACGTGCTCGGCCAGCAGGCTCAAGCCATCCTCGGCTGGGCCGGACAGCGTCGATTCGGCCGACATGGGCTCACCACTGGCCAGCGCATCCCAAGCCCGCTGCAGGTGGCCAGAGAAGGCACCGGCAATGTCCTCGCGGCGGCGGCGCAGTTCGCGCATCGCATCCAGGAACAGCAGCTGCGACGAACCGGCATTGCCGGCCCGGTCGAACAGGGCATCGTCGAAGCGCGCCAGTGCCGCGCCAAAGGCCTGGCACAGCGCGGGCAGGACCATGTCCCGGGCACGCTGGAGCTGGGCCGGGTCACGGCCCGGCGATCCCATCGGTGTGGGCGCGCTCATCATTCGGGAAGGCTCCCCACCTTCTCTGGTACGACAGACAACGTGGACATCGCGACAACCGGCACACCCCATGTACCGGTACGTCGATGGTAGGCCGGCCAGCCCGTCACGGACAGTGAAACAGTCCTCACTTCAAACCTCATGACCGGCGGCCCGGCAAGGTAGATATCGTAAGCCGTGCAAGGCCTGCGAGGCGAGGGGAAGCGGCCGCCCGTTTCCCGCCAGTGGCATGACGTTCATCACAGTTTGGTATTCAAAGGCCAGACGCGACACAGACGGTGTCTTTGACCACCCCGACTATAATCAAACCTTCGTGATGACCGGTTCAGACTCCATGCCCGATCCCGCCGCCCTGCTCGCCCTGGATGCCCGCCGCTCAGTGCCTTCGCGGCAACTGGCCGAGCCCGGCCCGGACCCGGCCACCCTGCAGCGGATGCTGGCTTCGGCAGTGCGCGTGCCCGATCACGGCAAGCGCGTACCGTTCCGCTTCCTGAAGATCGCTGGCGATGCACGTCACACTCTGGGCGACTTCCTGGCCGAGCGCAGCCGCCAACGCGACCCGCATGCGGGCGAGGCCGTGTTCGAGAAGGATCGCCAGCGTTTCAGCCATGCGCCACTGGTGATCGTGGTGGTGGCCAGCCCGCGCCCGGACCCGAAGGTCCCCGAACAGGAGCAGCTGATGACCGCCGGCTGCGTCTGCTTCGCCCTGCTGCAGGCCGCACAGGCGCTGGGCTTCGGCGCGCAGTGGCTGACCGCCTGGATGGCCTTCGACCCCGCCGTGCACGCCTACCTGGGCCTGGCCGAGGGCGAAGGCATCGCCGGTTTCATCCATATCGGCACGCCGAAGGCCGCCGTGCCAGAGCGCGAGCGTCCGGACCCTGCCACCCTGCTGCGCGACTGGACGCCTCCGGCATGACCCTGCCGGTACCACCGCCGTCGCTGTACCTGGTCGACGCCAGCATCTATGTGTTCCGCGCGTGGCATTCCCTGCCCGACCAGTTCCAGGACGCGCAGGGCTGGCCGACCAACGCCGTGCACGGCTTCGCCCGCTTCCTGCTGGACCTGCTCGAGCGCGAACGCCCGCGTCACATCGCCATCGCCTTCGACGAAGCGCTGGACAGTGGCTTCCGCCACCGCCTGTACCCCGCCTACAAGGCCAACCGCGACCCGGCGCCGGAGGCGCTCAAGCGCCAGTTCGTGCACTGCAAGGCGCTGTGCGCGGCGTTGGGCCTGGCGGTGCTGGCGCACCACGAGTACGAGGCTGACGACCTGATCGGAAGCGCCCTGCATGTGCATCGTGGCAGCCACCGCGGCGTGATCATCTCCGCCGACAAGGACCTGTCGCAGCTGCTGCTGGATCACGACGAGCAGTGGGACTACGCACGCAACCAGCGCTGGAACGTGGCCGGAGTGAAGGCGCGGCACGGCGTGCACGCGCACCAGATCGCCGACTACCTGGCGCTGTGCGGCGATGCGGTGGACAACATTCCCGGTATCAGTGGCGTCGGCAGCAAGTCCGCCGCCGTGCTGCTGGCCCATTTCGGCAGCATGGATGCACTGTACGAACGCCTGGACGAAGTGCCTTTCCTGCGCCTGCGCGGCGCCGCCCAGATGGCGGTGCGCCTGCGCGAGCAGCGCGAGCACGCCCAGCTCTGGCGCCAGCTGACCACCATCGCGCTGGACGCGCCACTGGAAGGCAGCCAGCCCGGCCTGCTGCGCCAGGCGGCCGATCCCGAGCTGCTCGGCGGCCTGTGCCAGACCCTGCGCTTCGGCCCGATGACCCGCCGCCGGCTGTTCGATGCCGCCGGCGTGCCCGATATTCTTCCCACCCACAGCGAGCCCGCATGAGCCAGCGCAACACCGAAGCCCCGCGTGTCGTCTATGAAGGCAAGTACCAGCGCATGCTGGTGCGCGGCACCTGGGAATACAGCGAACGTACCCACGCCGGTGGCCTGGCCGCGATCATCATCGCCGTCACCCCCGAGGACAAGGTGCTGTTCGTAGAGCAGTTCCGCGTGCCGCTGCAGGCACCCACCATCGAGATGCCGGCCGGCTTGGTCGGGGACATCCACGCCGGCGAATCGATCGAAGTCTCGGCCGTGCGCGAACTGGAAGAAGAAACCGGCTGGACCGCCGATCACGCCGAAGTGCTGCTGATCGGCCCGACCTCTTCCGGCGCCAGCAGCGAGAAGATCGCCTTCGTGCGCGCGACCGGCCTGCGCCGCGTTGGCGAGGGCGGTGGTGACGACAGCGAAGACATCATCGTGCACGAGATTCCGCGCAGTGAGGCAGCGGCCTGGCTGGTGCAGAAGATGGGCGAAGGCTACGAGCTGGACGCCAAGCTCTGGGCCGGGCTGTGGATGATCGAGCATCACCTGGACGGACGCCCGCGTGGCTGACGCCGACCTGCATGCGCTGCCGGCGCTGCTCGGCGCCGACGACCCAGCGATCTACACCCTCCACCGGCCGCATGGCGCGTCGCCGTACCTGCTGCTGGCCGATCATGCCGGCCAGCAGGTGCCGCGTGTCCTCGCAGGCCTGGGCTTGCCGCAGGCCGAACTGGACCGCCATATCGGCTGGGACATCGGCATTGCCGGCACCACCCGCGCACTGTCCGAACGGCTGGATGCCTGGGCCATCGAACAGACCTATTCGCGGCTGCTGATCGACTGCAACCGCCCGCTGGCCTCGCCGACGCTGATTCCGGAGGTGAGCGACCACACCGTGGTGCCGGGCAATGCTGGGCTGTCGGCGGCACAGCGGCAGCAGCGTATCGATGCGATCCACGCGCCCTACCACGCGCGCATCGACGCGGAACTGGATGCGCGCCGAGATGCCGGCCGCCCCACCCTGCTGGTGATGATGCACAGCTTCACTCCGGCGATGAACGGCGCGCAGCGACCGTGGCATGCCGGCGTGCTGTACCACCAGGACACGCGCTTCGCCCATGCCTTGCTGCAGGCACTGCGCGACGAAGGCGACCTGGTGGTCGGTGACAACGAACCGTATTCGGTGAGCAGCACCAGCGACTACGCGGTGCCGGTGCATGGCGAAGGCCGCGGGCTGGTGCACGTGGAACTGGAGATCCGCCAGGACCTGATCGCCGATGTGGCTGGGCAGCAGGCGTGGGCGGAGCGGCTGGCGCGGATCTTCAGCGCATTGCAGCCGCAGTTGCTGGCGTTCGGTTGAACGCGCGTGGATCCATTCCGGATCGGTAGTGCCGGCCGCTGGCCGGCAACCTCAGGGTAGTTGGATCATTGCATTGTCGGCCAGCGGCCGGCACTACCGCAGGCGTGGCACATCCACCACCCACGCCAGCGCCTTCAATCATGCCTCGCTGACCGGGCAGACGGTGGCGGCCGATTCGACCGGCGCCGGGCGCAGGCCCAGCGCGATCACCACGCCGAGCGCGGCGAACAACGCGGCGCCGTACTGTGCATTGACCGTGCCCTGCAGGGCGTCGGCACTGGTTGCGGCCTGCGTGCCCCGCGCGGCGTTGGCCACCATCACCAGCACCGCCAGTCCCAACGCGCCGCCGATCTGCTGGGCGGTGGCCGCCATGCCGGACGCGACGCCTTGCTGCGGACCGGGCACGCCCTGCCCGGCCACGATCCACATCGCTGTCCAGCTCATGCCCTGGCCGATGCTGAGCACCACGATGCCCGGCAGCAGCGGCCAGTAGCTGGCACCGTGCGGCATCGCCAGCGCCACCGCGGCAATGCCGATGGCACCGGCGGCGAAGCCCCAGGCCAGTACCTGCCGTGGCGAACGGCGCCGCAGCATGCGTTCGGCAATACGGATGCCGAAGGTGCACACCAACGTCGGCAGCAGGAAGGCCATGCCGGCCTGCAGCGGGCTCCAGCCATAGCCATCCTGGAAGTAGAGCGCCAGGAAGTAGTACTGCACGCCATAGCTGCTCATGAAGGCGAAGGTCAGGCCGAGTGCCGCGCGCAGGCCCGACAGGCGCAACAGCGAAAACTGCATCAGCGGGTCACGGCTGCGTTTTTCGATCTGTACGAACACCGTCAACAGCACGGCTGAAAGCAGCAGGCAGATCAGCGTGGCCGGTGCCGTCCAGCCCCACTCCGGTCCTTGCACCAGGGTGGTGACCAGCAGGCTGCCGCCGGCGGTGACAGTGAGGCAACCGGCCAGATCGAATGAACGGCCCTGCACCCGTGGACCATCGGACGGCAACCACGCACCGGCTGCGACCGCGCACGCCGTGGCCAGCGGCACGATCACCGCCAGCACCGCCGGCCAGCCGAACGCCTGGGTCAGCACGCCACCGAGCAGCGTGCCCAGCGCCAGGCCGACCGCGCTGGCCATGCTCCAGATCGCCAGCGCGCGGTTGCGCACCGGGCCTTCGGCGTACAGCGTGTTGATCAGTGCCAGCGTGGCGGGGAACAGCAACGCGGCACCGACGCCCTGCGCGGCGCGCGCGATGATCAGCCAGGTCGCATTCGGCGCCAGTGCGCCAAGCAGCGACGCCAGTGCGAACAGCAGCATGCCCAGCCGGTAGAAACGGCGACGGCCGATCAGGTCGGCGGCGCGGCCGCCCAGCAGCAGGCTGCCACCGAACGCCACGGTGTAGGCACTGACCACCCACTGCAGCTGCTGCGCGTTGATCTGCAGCGCGCGGCCCATGTCATGCAGGGCGACGAAGATGATGGTGGCGTCCAGCGCGATGATCAGCTGCGCGGTGGCCAGCAGGGTCAACGCCCAGCGCGGGTATTTAAGGGGAGGCATCGGCGGTCTGGATCGATGGGGGAGCGCAGTCTCATTGATGCGACCGAATCAATAAACCCCCTGCCCACCATTTCTGTCATGATTTTCCGCATGAATGCAGCCTCGATGGACCTCAATGCGGTGCGCATGCTGGTGCAGGTGGCCGAAGCGCGCAGTTTCACCGTGGCCGCCGGCCAACTCGGCCTGAGCCAGTCCGGCCTGTCGCGCGCGATCGGGCGGCTGGAAGCCACGCTGGGGGTAAAGCTGCTGCAGCGGAACACCCGCAACGTGGCGTTGACCCCGGATGGCCGCCAGTTCGTGGAACAGGTGGCACCGCTGCTGGCCGGCCTGGACGATGCCGAGCGGCAACTGGCCGACCGCCCGTGCACGCCCTCGGGTACGTTGAAGATCAGTGCGCCGTCGATGTTCGGGCGCAAGGTGCTGGTGCCGATGCTGGCGCCATTGCTGGAACAGCATCCGCAACTGCAGGTGGAAGCCGTGCTCAGCGACCGCCTGGTCGATCTGGTCGAGGAAGGCTTCGATGCCGCGCTGCGCACCGGCGTCATCGCCGACCAGCGCATCGTCGCGCGGCCATTGCGGCCGCTGCGCTGGGTGACGGTGGCCAGCCCCGCTTATCTGGCCCGCTGTGGCGCACCGGACGATGTGGCCGCGCTGCAGGATCATGCTTGCCTGGCGGTGCGCAACCTGCGCAGTGGCCGGCTGGTGGACTGGCAGTTCCTGCAGGACGGGCAACTGCGCGAGTTCACGCCGCCGACGCGGATGGTGTTCGACAGCGGCGATCCGCTGGTGGAAGCGGCCATCGCTGGCATCGGCATCGTGCAGGTGATGGATTTCGCGGTGGCTGATGCCTTGGCCGACGGCCGCCTGCAGCGCGTGCTGCAGCCTTTCGAAGGCCGCAGCCGCGCGCTGTCACTGATCTACCCGCCGTCGCGCCAGCATTCGCCGAAGCTGCAGGTGCTGGCCGACGCGTTGCTGGCCGGGGATTGGTAACGCCGGCCACTGACCGGCGTCTGCAGGAATCCACCCGTTTCAGGTTTGCCGGCCAGCGGCCGGCACTACCAGGCTGTGGTCGATCCACGCCATGCGTGGATGAGGGTTGATAGCGCCGCGCATGACCCGGCGCTACCGGTGCGGCGTTGCCGGCCAGCGGCCGGCACTACCAGGCTGTGGTCGATCCACGCCATGCGTGGACGAGGGTTGATAGCGCCGCGCATGGCCCGGCGTTACCGGTGCGGCGTTGCCGGCCAGCGGCCGGCACCACCAGACTGTGGTCGATCCACGCCATGCGTGGACGAGGGTGGGTAGCGCCGCGCATGGCCCGGCGCTACCGGTGCGGCGTTGCCGGCCAGCGGCCGGCACTACCGATCAGGCGAAGCTATCGGTAGCGCGTACCAGCGCGTCCACGTTCTCGGCCTCGAACGCCGAATGGCCCGAGGCCGGGGTGATTTCCAGCTTCGCCTTCGGCCAGACCTTGGTCAGGTCCCAGGCGTTGGCCAGCGGGCAGACCACGTCGTAGCGGCCGTGCACGATCACGCCGGGAATATCGGCAATGCGGTGCGCGTCGCGCAGCAGCTGGTCTTCCACCTCGAAGAAGCCGCCGTTGACGAAGTAGTGGTTCTCGATGCGGGCGAAGGCCAGGGCGAAGTGCGGGTCTTCGTGGCTGTTGATGAAGTCGTCATCGACATGCAGGAAGCTGGTCGCGCCTTCCCACACCGCCCACGCCTTGGCCGCTTCCAGGCGGGTGGTTTCGTCGTCGCTGGTCAAGCGGCGGTGGAAGGCCGAGATCAGGTCATGACGCTCCACCGACGGGATCGGCTTCAGGTAATGCTCCCACGCATCCGGGAACAGGCGGTTGGCGCCTTCCTGGTAGAACCATTCCAGCTCCCAGCGGCGCAGCATGAAGATGCCGCGCAGGACCAGTTCGGTCACGCGCTGCGGATGGGTTTCGGCATAGGCCAGCGCCAGGGTCGAACCCCAGCTGCCGCCGAACACCTGCCAGCGATCGACCTTGAGGTGCTCGCGCAGTTTTTCGATATCGGCAACAAGGTCCCAGGTGGTGTTGTCCACCAGGTCGGCGTGCGGGGTGGAACGGCCGGCACCGCGCTGGTCGAACAGGATGATGCGGTACTTGGACGGGTCGTGGAACTGGCGCATCTTGTCGCTGCAGCCACCGCCCGGGCCACCGTGCAGCATCACCACCGGCTTGCCGTCCGGGTTGCCGCACTGCTCGAAGTACAGCGTGTGGCGGTCGTCGACCTTCAGGGTGCCGACGTCATAGGGGGTGATGGCGGGGTACAGCGTACGCATGCTTGCAGCTCCAGGGTGATGCCCTGCCGTGGCAGGAGAACCTCCATTCTAGGCCGGACGCCGGCCCAGGGTGATGCGGTCGCGTTGCTCCAGATCCTGCACGGTCTGCACCTCGGCAAAACCCGCCGCGTCGAACAGCGCGCGGATCGCCTCGCCCTGGTCCCAACCGTGCTCGATCAGCAGCCAGCCGCCGGGCAGCAGGTGGGCCTGGCCACCGTCGACGATGCGGCGGATGTCATCCAGGCCATCCGGACCCGAGGCCAGTGCGGTGGCCGGCTCGAAGCGCAGGTCACCCTGCTCCAGATGCGGATCGTCGCTGGCGATGTACGGCGGGTTGCTGGCAATCAGATCAAGACGCGCACCCTGCAGCGGCGCATACCAGTCGTGCCCGCCTTCGGCGAAGCGGACGTTGCGCAGATCATGGCGGGCGGCATTGCGCGCGGCCACGGCCAGCGCGCCCGGGCTGGCGTCGGTGGCCAGCACCTGCGCCTGCGGCCGTTCGCTGGCCAGTGCCAGTGCAATCGCACCACTGCCGGTGCCCAGGTCGGCCAGCTGCAGCGACTGGTCTGGCGGCAGGCGCTCCAGCGCCAGCTCGACCAGCAGCTCGGTTTCCGGACGCGGGATCAGCGTGGCCGGGTCGACCTCCAGGTCCAGCGTCCAGAATCCGCGACGGCCGGTCAGGTAGGCCACCGGCTCACCGGCCACGCGGCGGGCCAGCAACGCCTCGAAGGCGGCCTGGTCATTGGCGGCCAGCGGATCGGTGGCGTGGGCGAACAGCCAGCTGCGCGGGCGGTCCAGTACGTGAAGCAGCAGCAGTTCAGCCTCGTGGCGGGCTTCGATGCCGCCGAGACGGGCACTGGCCTCGGCCACGATCTGGCGCAGGGTGGGTTCGGTTTGGAAAGACATTCCGCAATTGTAGAGCCGTGCCCATGCTCGGCTGCTTCTGGAACAGCGGAGCATGGGCTCGGTTCCAGAGATCCGCGGTCGAGCGTGGCTCGACACTACAAAAAGCTGCAATCCGTTCAGGTTCTGCCGGAGGGAATAAGGAGGGGCTATCGGCCCCTTTTCGCGCCTCCGGGAGATTTCCCTTGTCACACAGCCAGTTGCAGGATGGGAGCGGCAAGGTTCAGTGCCTGCTCATGGCCAAATGATAGACTTCATCTATCAAATAGATGCAATCAATGGATTGTTCTTATCGCCAGCGAGTCGGTAACCTAGCTCCTGTCGATTCACCCACTCCCCTTCACCAGAGGAAAAACGATGTCCCTGATCAACACCCAGATCCAGCCGTTCGAAGCCAACGCTTACCACAATGGCGAGTTCATCAAGGTTTCCGACGCCAGCCTGAAGGGCCAGTGGTCCGTCCTGATCTTCATGCCGGCCGCCTTCACCTTCAACTGCCCGACCGAGATCGAAGACGCGGCTGACCATTACGCCGAGTTCAAGAAGGCTGGCGCCGAGGTCTACATCGTCACCACCGATACCCACTTCTCGCACAAGGTGTGGCACGAAACCTCGCCGGCCGTCGGCAAGGCCCAGTTCCCGCTGGTCGGCGACCCGACCCACCAGCTGACCAACGCCTTCGGCGTGCACATTCCGGAAGAAGGCCTGGCCCTGCGCGGCACCTTCATCATCAACCCGGAAGGCGTGATCAAGACCCTGGAGATCCACTCCAACGAGATCGCCCGTGACGTTTCCGAGACCCTGCGCAAGCTGAAGGCTGCCCAGTTCACCGCCGCCAACCCGAACCAGGTCTGCCCGGCCAAGTGGAAGGAAGGCGAGAAGACCCTGACCCCGTCGCTGGACCTGGTCGGCAAGATCTAACGCAGTACCGGCCTGCCGTGGCCCCACGCCACGGCGCGCCCTTCATGCCCATGCCGGTGCCCTACCGGCGTGGGGGTGAACCCAAGACAGCCAACGCTCGCCCGCCTTGGCCAGCCAGCCCCTTCCACGGTCGCTGTCTTGGGTTCACCCCTACCCCCAGCTGGTCCGCTACCTTGTACAGCGGTGCCACGCCCCCTGTTTGCCTGAAGCCAGGAGAAGACCGATGTTGGACGCCAACCTGCAGTCGCAGCTGAAGACCTATCTGGAGCGCGTGACCCGCCCGATCCAGATCACCGCGCACGCCGACGACGGCGCCAAGTCGCAGGAGATGCTGGAACTGCTGCAGACCCTGGAAAGCCTGTCGGACAAGATCTCGCTGCAAGTGCTGCGCGATGGCCAGGGCCGCGTGCCGTCCTTCGACCTGGGCACCCCGGGCCAGGACATCCACCTGACCTTCGCCGGCCTGCCGATGGGCCATGAGTTCACCTCGCTGGTGCTGGCGCTGCTGCAGGTGGGCGGTCATCCGTCCAAGGCCACCGCCGAGCTGATCGAGCAGGTGCAGAACCTGGAAGGCGAGTACAGGTTCGAAACCTACTTCTCGCTGTCCTGCCAGAACTGCCCGGACGTGGTGCAGGCGCTGAACCTGGCGGCGGTGCTCAACCCGCGCATCCAGCACGTGGCCATCGACGGTGCCCTGTTCCAGGACGAAGTCGAGAAGCGCGAGATCATGTCGGTGCCGACCGTGTACCTCAACGGCGAAGTGTTCGACCAGGGCCGCATGACCCTCGAGCAGATCGTGGCCAAGCTGGACACCAATGCCAGCAAGCGCGATGCCGAGAAGATCGCCGCCAAGGACGCCTTCGACGTGCTGGTGGTGGGCGGTGGCCCGGCCGGTGCTGCAGCGGCGATCTACGCCGCACGCAAGGGCATCCGCACCGGCATCGCCGCCGAGCGTTTCGGTGGCCAGGTGCTGGACACCATGGCGATCGAGAACTTCATTTCGGTGAAGGAGACCGAAGGCCCGAAGCTGGCCACGGCACTGGAACAGCACGTGCGCGAGTACGAGGTGGACATCATGAACCTGCAGCGCGCCAGCGCGCTGGTGCCGGCCGGCGAAGACGGCCTGGTGCAGGTGCAGCTGGAGAACGGCGCGGTGCTGAAGTCGCGTTCGGTGATCCTGTCCACCGGCGCGCGCTGGCGGCAGATGAACGTGCCGGGCGAAGACCAGTACCGCAACAAGGGCGTGGCCTACTGCCCGCACTGCGATGGCCCGCTGTTCAAGGGCAAGCGCGTGGCGGTGATCGGCGGCGGCAACTCCGGCGTGGAAGCGGCCATCGATCTGGCCGGCATCGTGTCGCATGTAACCCTGCTGGAGTTCGATTCCAGCCTGCGCGCCGATGAAGTGCTGCAGAAGAAACTGCGCAGCCTGGCCAATGTCACCGTGCTGACCAGCGCACAGACCACCGAAGTGCTGGGCGACGGCAGCCGTGTCACCGGACTGGTCTACAAGGACCGCGTCGGCGGCGACGCCCACCGCGTCGAGCTGGAAGGCATCTTCGTGCAGATCGGCCTGCTGCCCAACACCGAGTGGCTGAAGGATGTGGTGGCGCTGTCGCCGCGTGGCGAGGTCGTCATCGACGACCGCGGCCAGACCAACCTGCCGGGTGTGTTCGCTGCTGGCGATTGCACGACGGTACCCTACAAGCAGATCATCATTGCCATGGGCGCCGGTTCGACCGCCGCACTGAGCGCGTTCGACCACCTGATCCGCTCGTCGGTGAGCAACAGCAGCGGTGCCGTTGCTGAAGCGGCCTGATCCACCGTTCCCAGATCACCGGGAACATTGTCTGCCTGTCGGGTAACCATGCCGTCAGCCGGTCCGTTACCCCAGGGGTGTAAGGATGAACCTACGTGATCTGAAGTACCTGGTAGCCCTGGCCGACCACAAGCATTTCGGCCGGGCTGCCGCCTCCTGCTTTGTCAGCCAGCCCACGCTGTCCACGCAGATCCGCAAGCTGGAAGAAGAACTGGGCCTGCCGCTGGTGGAACGCGCACCGCGCAAGGTGATGCTGACCCCGGCCGGCCAGGAAGCGGCGGCACGGGCACGGGTGATCGTGTCCGAAGTGGAGCAGCTGAAGGAAGCGGCGCGACGCAGCCGCGACCCGGAAGCCGGGACGGTGCGCCTGGGGATCTTCCCGACCCTCGGTCCGTACCTGCTGCCACATGTGATCCCACGCATCCGCGAGCGCTTCCCGGAGCTGGAACTGCTGCTGGTCGAGGAAAAGAGCGATGTGCTGCTGGACCGCCTGCGCGAAGGCAAGCTGGACGCCGCGCTGCTGGCCCTGCCGGTAATCGACGACCAGCTGCATGCCGAGTTCCTGTTCGAGGAACCGTTCCTGCTGGCGGTGTCCGGGCGCCACCCGCTGGCCCGCCGCGAACACCTGGATGTGCAGGAACTGGCCACGCAGAAGCTGCTGCTGCTGGAAGATGGCCACTGCCTGCGCGACCAGGCGCTGGAAGTGTGCCGCCTGTTCGGCGCCAACGAGAAGTCCGAGTTCCGCGCCACCAGCCTGGAGACGCTGCGGCAGATGGTTGCCGCCGACGTCGGCATCACCCTGCTGCCCAGCCTGTCGGTGCAGCCGCCGGTGCCGCGATCGAACAACATCCACCTGCTCGACTTCACCGGCGAGGGCCGTCCCAGCCGTCGCATCGCCATGATCTGGCGCCGCAGCTCGGCCATGAACGACTTCCTGATGGAACTGGCCGACCAGTTCAAGCGCCTGCCGCAGGCGCTGTTCACCCTTGATGCGGTGAATGCCACCGGCGAAGCGACTGCTCTGCCCGGCCCCGCCCTGAACGGCTGAACCCCCGCAGCACCGGCCTGGAATCGGCAGGAGTCGATTCCGGCCGCATTTGTCCCCACAATACAGACAGGCGGCGCCAGCAGGTGCCGCCTTTTGCATGGCTTTCAACCAAGGAGCTTCACCATGAGTACCGCCAGCGGCCTGCCGCCGTCGATCACCGTTTCCACCTTCGACATGGACCGCCTGGACGCCATGCTCGAATCCCCTGCGCTGAGCCAGACGCCTGCCGCGCTCGCGCTTGCTGAAGAACTCAACCGGGCCACCGTGCTGGCACCGGACCAGATTCCCGAAGGCATCGTCATGATGCATTCGCGCGTGGAGTGCGAAGATGAAGTGTCGGGCGAGAAGCACGTCCTGACCCTGGTCTTCCCCCGCGAAGCCAACGTCGATGAAGGCAAGGTTTCCGTGCTGGCCCCGGTCGGCAGTGCCCTGCTCGGCCTTTCGATCGGCCAGAGCATCGACTGGAACGCGCCCGGCGGCCGCAAGCTGCGCCTGCGCGTGACCGCGGTCCACAACGACCGCCCCTGATTACCGCTGCGCACCGCGCGCGATTCGATCCCCCTGCACCAGGAGCCGTAATGAGTACCCCGTCCAAACTGTCCCAGCTGCGCGAACTGTCCGTGGTCGTTGCCGATACCGGTGACTACGAGGCGATCAAGCGCCTGCAGCCGGTGGACTGCACCACCAATCCGACCCTGGTGAAGAAGGCGCTGGACCTGCCGGTCTACGCCGAGCTGATCGAACGCGAACTGGCCTGGGGCCGCCAGCAGAGTGGCGACCGCGAAGCCGTGGTGCACGCCGTGGCCGACCGCCTGACCATCGGCGTCGGCGCGCTGCTGAGCACGCTGGTGCCGGGCCGCGTGTCCACCGAAGTGGACGCCGACCAGGCCCACGACACCGCCGCCACCGTGGCCAAGGCCCGCCAGTTCATCCAGATGTACGCCGATGCCGGCGTGCCGCGCGAGAAGATCCTGATCAAGATCGCCGCGACCTGGGAAGGCGTGGAAGCCGCACGCATCCTGCAGGCCGAGGGCATCGACTGCAACCTGACCCTGATCTTCAACCCGACCCAGGCGCTGGCCTGCAGCGAAGCCGGGGCGTTCCTGATCTCGCCGTTCGTCGGCCGCATCCTGGACTGGTACGTGGCCAACGGACAGGCCCCGGCCACCATCGATGAAGACCCGGGCGTGAAGTTCGTGCGCGGCGTGTATGCCGAATTCAAGCGTCGCGGTTCGCCGACGGTGGTGATGGGCGCCTCGTTCCGTTCGACCGCGCAGATCGAAGCACTGGCCGGCTGCGACCGCCTGACGATTTCGCCGGACCTGCTGGAGAAGCTGGACGCCGACCACGGCGAGCTGCCGCGCAAGCTGGTGGCCGGTGCCGCCGATGGCGCGGCGGTGACCCCGATCGATGCGGCCAAGTTCGCGGCGGATCTGGCGGCCGATCCGATGGCCACCGAGAAGCTGGCGACCGGCATCGAGGCGTTTGCCAAGGATCTGGAAGCACTGCGCGAGCGGATCCGCGCGGCACTGTGATTCCGGCCAACGGCTGAGCCCCTCGTGGCGGGGGGCTCAGAGCAAAAGCCGTGCTGGGTCGGGCGGGTTGGGTTCGCGGGAGACGCCGTGAATCCATCCCTGGAGGCTTGGCCGCCGCATCCATGCGGCGGACACTCCCGCGAACCCAACCCGCCCGCCCTCTGACAGTTTCCTGTGGCCGCCCGCCACGGGAGAAAGAAAGAAGAGCAAAAGCGGGTCGCGCGCTTCGCTTGCTTGGATCGGAGCATGGCTATGCCGGTCGTCCTGACCGGCACCCTCCGGGCCGTCGCAAGCGACGTTGGCAGCGGCTCCTGCCGCTGCCTTCAGCTCTACAGAAAGCACTGCAGGACCAAACAAAAAGGACACGGCGAACGCCGCGTCCTTTTTGTTTTTCTTCAGTTCGTCAGTAACCAATGCTCTCGCCCACCGTCACCGGGAAACTCTCGGAGGTGGGGCGGTGTGGGTTGGCAGGACCGTTGGCGCCATGGATGGCGCCATCGAGCCCCCAGGGGTGAGGGCGCTTTGCTTGCGAAGCACTGCTTCGCAAGCGCCCGAACGCCCAGCCGCCAGCGGCTGGGCCGGACCGCGGAGCGGGGTTCACGGCGTGTCCTGCCAACCCACACCGCCCCACCCAACCCGCAGAAACCCAGAGCCGCTTTGGCTTTCAGCCGTTGACGTTGCCCGCCGCAGGCGGACCACCGCGCGTCAGCGCGGCGCCTCCACATCCAACCCGATCGGGCAGCTCACGCCGGTGCCGCCGATGCCGCAGTAGCCGTTCGGGTTCTTCGCCAGGTACTGCTGGTGGTAATCCTCGGCGTAGTAGTACGCCGGTGCCGGGTACATGATCTCAGTGGTAATCGGGCCGTAGCCGGCCGCATCCAGCTGCGCCTGGTAGGCCTCGCGGCTGGCCAGCGCGGCCTTGTACTGCGCCTCGTCGGTAGCGTGGATCGCCGAGCGGTACTGGGTGCCGGTGTCATTGCCCTGGCGCATGCCCTGGGTCGGGTCGTGGCTCTCCCAGAACAGCTGCAGCAGGCGCTCCAGGCTCACCACCGCCGGGTCGAACACCACCTGCACCACTTCGGTGTGCCCGGTCAGGCCCGAGCACACTTCTTCATAGGTCGGGTTCGGGGTGATGCCGCCGGCGTAGCCGACCGAGGTGCTGTACACGCCCGGCTCGGTCCAGAACTTGCGCTCGGCGCCCCAGAAACAGCCCAGCGCGAAGCGGATCTGCTGCAGGCCGGCGAAGCGGTCCTTCAGCGGATGGCTGTTCACGAAGTGCTGGTTGCTGTGCAGCGGCAATGGCTGCTCGCGCCCCGGCAATGCCTCTTCCGGGCGCGGCAGGCGCTGCTTGAAGGCGCCGATGCCGAGGATGCCCTGGCCAATTCCCAACATGATGCGCTCCTACGCCGGAAGTCCGGCTATGTCGTCTGCATCTGAAATGGGGGCGTCCGGCGCGTGGCCCAAGTCCAGCGCCGCCACGATGTCCTCGGCCTGCGGGCGTGCCGCATCGGGGATTCCCACCCGCAGCACACCGAACAGCGGCAGCTCGCCCATGCCGCCCAGCAGCTGCTCGCCAAACACGAAGGCCGGGATGCCGGCATCTTCCAGCGCGTGCTTGACCAGGTGGGCGTCGAACAGGTTGTCGGCCTTGTACACGATGTGCATGCGGCGGCTCCGTGGGACAGGGTTCCAGCATACGCCCGGGGGCTGAATGGTGGTGGTGACGGCGCATGACCGTTCTGCCGGCCAGCGGCCGGCACTACCCATCCACCTTCCGGTAGCGCCGGCAGCGGGCCTGCGGAATGTGGATCGCCGTGCAGTTGGGTAGTGCCGGCCGCTGGCCGGCATCCCCACACCCCACCGGGCAGCCCTGCCCCGTACGCGCTAGACTGTTGGTCTTTCTGCCCTTTTTCGCCCCAGACTCATGTCCGAGCACACCCCCGCCAGCCCCGAGACCCCCGCCGACAGCCACGAGAAGCGCGATTTCATCCGCCAGATCGTGCGCGAGGACCTGGCCAGCGGAAAGCACCAGGCGATCAAGACCCGCTTCCCGCCGGAGCCGAACGGCTACCTGCACATTGGCCACGCCAAGTCGATCTGCCTGAACTTCGGCATCGCCGGCGAATTCAGCGGCGTCTGCAACCTGCGCTTCGACGACACCAACCCGGCCAAGGAAGACCCGGAATACGTGGCCGCGATCCAGGACGACGTGCGCTGGCTGGGCTTCGAGTGGAACGAGCTGCGCCATGCTTCGGACTACTTCCAGGCCTATTACCTGGCCGCGGAGAAGCTGATCGAGCAGGGCAAGGCCTACGTCTGCGACCTGTCGGCCGAGGAAGTGCGCGCCTACCGCGGCACCCTCACCGAACCGGGCCGCCCGTCGCCGTGGCGCGACCGCAGCGTCGAGGAAAACCTCGATCTGTTCCGCCGCATGCGCGCAGGCGAGTTCCCGGATGGCGCGCGCACCCTGCGCGCGAAAATCGACATGGCCAGCGGCAACATCAACCTGCGCGATCCGGCGCTGTACCGCATCAAGCACGTCGAGCACCAGAACACCGGCAACGCGTGGCCGATCTACCCGATGTACGACTTCGCCCACGCGCTGGGTGATTCGATCGAGGGCATCACCCACTCGCTGTGCACGCTGGAGTTCGAAGACCACCGCCCGCTGTACGACTGGTGCGTGGACAACGTCGATTTCGCCCATGACGACGCGCTGACCCAGCCGCTGGTCGATGCCGGCATGCCGCGCGAAGCCGCCAAGCCGCGCCAGATCGAGTTCTCGCGTCTGAACATCAACTACACGGTGATGAGCAAGCGCAAGCTGATGGCGCTGGTCACCGAGCAGCTGGTGGACGGCTGGGAAGACCCGCGCATGCCGACCCTGCAGGGCCTGCGTCGCCGTGGCTACACCCCGGCCGCGATGCGCCTGTTCGCCGAGCGCGTGGGCATCAGCAAGCAGAACTCGCTGATCGACTTCAGCGTGCTGGAAGGCGCGTTGCGCGAAGACCTGGACAGTGCCGCGCCGCGCCGCATGGCAGTGATCGATCCGGTCAAGCTGGTGCTGACCAACCTGCCTGAGGGCCATGAAGAACAGCTGACCTTCAGCAACCACCCGAAGGACGAGAGCTTCGGCAGCCGCGACGTGCCGTTCGCACGCGAAGTGTGGATCGACCGCGAGGACTTCGCCGAAGTGCCGCCGAAGGGCTGGAAGCGCCTGGTGCCGGGTGGCGAAGTGCGCCTGCGCGGCGCCGGCATCATCCGCTGCGACGAAGTGATCAAGGATGCCGACGGCACCATCACCGAGCTGCGCGGCTGGCTGGATCCGGAATCGCGTCCGGGCATGGAAGGCGCCAACCGCAAGGTCAAGGGCACCATCCACTGGGTCAGCGCCGTGCATGGTGTGCCGGCCGAGATCCGCCTGTACGACCGCCTGTTCTCGGTGCCGAACCCGGATGATGAATCGGAAGGCAAGACCTACCGCGATTACCTCAATCCGGAATCGCGCCGCACCGTCACCGGCTATGTCGAGCCGGCCGCGGCCAGCGCCGCGCCGGAGCAGTCGTTCCAGTTCGAACGTACCGGCTACTTCGTCGCCGACCGCCGCGACCACACCGAAGCCACGCCGGTGTTCAACCGCAGCGTGACCCTGCGCGATACCTGGTCGGCCTGAGGACCTGCGCGGGCGCCAGCACGGTGCCCGCACGCCATCGACAATGATCACCGCCCTCTCCGTCCTGTTCTGGTTCATCTCGCAGCATCCGCTGCTGACGTTCTTTGCAGCGATGGTGCTGGCCGGGCTGGTCTCGTGGTGGCGGCGCTTTCCGGGCTACGCCATCGTGGTGTTCCCGCTGGCGATGCTCAACATGTTCTTCGGCCACTTCCTCAACGCCACCTTCCTCAACGTGGTGGGCGAGCGTGGTGAAGCGGTGATCGTCAAGGCCGAGCGAACCAGCTCCACGCTCAACGAGCAGTACATCTGGCGCTACGAAGGGGTGCTGCGTACCGCCGAGGGCCGCGACGTGGACGTGGTGTTCCACACCAACACCGCTTCGCTGTGGCCGCTGGAAAACGCCATCCGTATCCCGGCGCGCGACCAGCCGTTCGTGGTCAAGTACACGCCGGGCTTCCCACGCAACTTCGTCATCCTCACCAATGAATCCCCGCACGGCGTCGCCCAGGCCCGGGCCAGCGCGCGCGAGCGGGTGGAGGTGGCGGCACGCAAGCTGCATTTCAGCCCGGGCAATGCCGAGTTCCGCGCGGACTATCGCCGCGAGCTGGAAAGCTGGCTGCGCGACCACGGCAACGATCCGCAGCAGCAATCCGACGCGCAGCGATATCGCGCCGAACTCGACGCGCTCGACCGCTAGATGCCCAGGCCCTGCCTGGATGTTCCACCCCATCCACCCCACAGGCCTGACATGACCACGACCTCCGCCGCTCTCCTCCCGCTGCTGCAGCAGGTCCTTCAGGACGCGGGCGTCGCCAGCCACGTCGACGGCAACGCGCTGCTGCTGGACAGCGGCCTGCGCCTGACCCCGCATGCAATGGCCGCACACGCGCGCGACAACGGTGGTTGGCAGACCTCCACCGTCATTGAAAGCCAGCATCCGCAGTTGTTCGCCGATGGTCTGTTCGAGTACCAGCACGCAAATGGTGCCGATGAGCAGGCATCGCTGTTGTCCGGCTTCCAGGCCTGGGCCCGGGTGGACCTGGTGACCCTGCAGACCGCGATCGGCGCCCAGGACGCACCGGGCCTGCCGATGATGGGCCTGACCTATCCGGCCGGTGACAATGGCGAGGAACACGAGCGCACTGTAGTGCTGGGGCCGTTGGCGCACTACCGTGCACAGGAAGTGGATGCCTCCACCTGCAGCGAAGACGATCATGGCTCCTGCCCCTGCTGCCTGTTCACCCGCAGCATGGAGGCCTTCGACGAGCTGCTGAAAGCCCGCCAATTCCTCGCCATCCGCCTGTTCGCCTCGCGCGATGCCGACGGCCTGTGCGAGGCCGATTGCCGGGTCAACGGCCACGACTTCGCCGCCGCCCTGCCCCTGCTGCGCGCCTACGCGGCCAGCTGGCCGCAGGCCGGGCTGGAGTTCCGTAAGCAGTACGTGGTGATCCGCACCGGCTCGCCGGGCTGACCCACGCCCACACCCGGTACAGGCCCGTGCGGCTACACTGCGCGCCGGTTCCCCAAGCAACCGCACTTTTTCCCATCCCACACGAGGCACCCCCGCGATGCTGTACGCGCAAGTCCACCTGACCCTTCCCGCCTGGATCCACGACCAGATCGACCTGGATCGTCGATATCCGAGCGATGAGGCCAAGGTCGCGCTGGCGATCGAGCTGTCGCGGCTGAACGTCGAGCACGCCAGTGGCGGTCCGTTCGGTGCCGTGGTGTTCGGACCGGACGACAAGGTCATCGCCGCGGGCGTGAACCGGGTGATGCCGCACGCGACCTCGCTGGCGCACGCCGAGAACATGGCCTACATGCTGGCCCAGCAGCGCCTGCAGACCCCGCGCCTGAACGCGGTGCTGTCGCCGGTCACCCTGGCCACCAGTTCGCAGCCGTGCTGCCAGTGCTATGGCGCTACCGTGTGGGCCGGCATCGACCGCCTGCTGATCGGTGCCAACTCGGCCGACGTCGAGGAACTGACCCCGTTCGATGAAGGCCCGCTGCCGGCCGACTGGGTCGGCGAGCTCAACAAGCGTGGCATCGAAGTGGTGCAGGGCCTGAACCGCGACGCCGCGCGCAGCGTGCTGCGCACCTACGGGGAAAGCGATGGCGCCCGTTACTGAGACCGGCATCGGCCTGCTGTGCCTGTGCCGGCAGGGCTTCGAGCCCGAGCTGGCCGGCGAGCTGCAGTTCCGCGCCGGTGAAGCCGGTTTCGCCGGCTACGCGCGCACCCAGCGCAATGATGGCTACGTGCTTTTCATGTGCGACGAAGCCGCCGCGCTGGCGCCGCGCCTGCGCTGGCGCGAGCTGATTTTCGCGCGGCAGAAGCTGGTGGTGCTGGCCGAGCTGCCGCAGCTGGACCCGGCCGACCGTATTACCCCGATGCTCGACGTGCTGGCCGATGCGCCGCGCTTCGGCGACCTGTGGGTGGAACACCCGGACTCGGACGCCGGCAAGCCGCTGTCCGGGTTGGCCCGCGCCTTCGGCAACGCACTGCGCCCGGCGCTGCGCAAGGCCGGCAAGCTGACTGACAAGCCGAACAACCGCCTGCCGCGCCTGCATGTGGTGTTCGTCGACGGCACCCACGCCTTCGTCTGCGTGGCCGACCCGACCGACAGCGCGCCGTGGGCACTGGGCATCCCGCGCCTGAAGCTGCTGCCCGAAGCACCCTCGCGTTCGGCGCTGAAGCTGGACGAAGCGCTGCTGACCCTGCTGACGCCGGAAGAACGCGAAGCACTGGCCAAGCCCGGCATGCGTGCAGCCGACCTGGGCGCCGCCCCCGGCGGCTGGACCTGGGTGCTAACCCGCCAGCACATGCACGTGTTGAGCATCGACAACGGCCCACTGCGCCAGCACGTGCTGGACACCGGCCTGGTCGAGCACCTGCGCGCCGATGGCTTCCACTGGCACCCGGAACAGCCGCTGGACTGGATGGTCTGCGACATGGTCGAGCAGCCGCGCCGCGTGGCCGAACGCATGGCCACCTGGTTCCGCGAAGGCTGGTGCCGGCACGCGATCTTCAACCTGAAGCTGCCGATGAAGAAGCGCTGGGACGAAACCCGCCTGTGCCTGGACCTGTTCCAGGACCAGGCCGGCAAACCGCTGGTGGTGCGTGCCAAGCAGCTCTATCACGACCGTGAGGAGATCACCGTACTGGCCTCGCCGTTGCGCTGAGGCCATCACGTCCGCCGGGCATACCCCGGCGCTGCAGAGGGAGGAGCATCCATGCGACATCGAACGATTCCGCTGCTGATCACCCTGCTGGCCGCCGCACCAGCGGTGGCCCAGCAATTGCCGCACACCCCGGCACAAAGCCAGCCGCTGGGCCCCACCGGCGGCGCGATCCGCCAGCAACCGCTGGATGCGGGCCGGGTCAGCGGCAGCGTCGAGATTCCGCAGCCGGCCGGCGAGGCGCAGGTGACCGTGCGTTCGCTGGAACCGAGCAGCGTGGTTGGCCAGTACCGCATCCACTTCGCTGCGCTGGATGTGAACGGCGATGGTTTCATCAGCCGCGAGGAAGCGCAGGCGAATCCGGCGCTGGCCGATGAGTTCAATGCGTTGGACGTGAAGCGTCGCGGCAAGCTGGATCGTGCCGACCTGGCCGGCTGGCTGGTCGACTGAAAAAGGGGACGGAGGGGATTAAGTCGTTTGTGGCACAAACGACTTAATCCCCTCCGTCCCCTTTTTTGATCCAGCGCGATCTTCATCCACGCATGGCGTGGATCTACTGGAGCAACGGCGGTAGCGGTAGCGGAGTCCGCTTCCGGTAGGTGCCAACCTTGGTTGGCACAGCATCGGAAACGCCGTCGCCCCATCTGGGCCGACGTGACCTGGCAGACGTGCCAACCAAGGTTGGCACCTACCAGAGCGGGATCCCGTGGTTGCTAACGCGCCAGCGGTGCCCCCAGCAACGTGCGGTTCGCTCTCCGGCTACACCCCGGCGGCGCGCTTCCAGAATGCCTGCACCATCGGCGGCCATTTGCCGACGCAGCCCAGCGCGCGTCCGCGGGCCAGGGTCAGGTGCATTTCGTCGTTGGAGAACAGGCGGTTGATCGCATCGAAGCTGTAGGCGGCGATGTGGTTGTCGCTGCGCCGTTCGCGTGCCCAGCGCTGCAGGCGCTGCGGCGACAGCCGCGGCTGGCCACGGCGCTCGGCCGACGGCGCCAGCCACTGGTGCAGGGCGGCCACATCGCGCAGGCCCAGGTTCACGCCCTGCCCGGCCAGCGGATGCACCACGTGCGCGGCATCACCCAATGCCAGCACACGGCCGGCCACGTAGTGACGTGCCAGCTGGCGGCGCAGCGGGAAGGCTGCGCGCGGTGATGCCAGCCGCAGCTCACCCAGCCGCGCCGCGAAGGCGCGGGTCAGTTCGCGGTTGAAGCTGTCTTCGTCCAGCGCCAGCACGCGCGCCGCCTCGTCCTCGGGCAGGGTCCAGACGATCGAGCTGCGGCGCTCGGCCACCGGCAGCAGCGCCAGCGGCCCGCTCGGCAGGAAACGCTGCCAGGCGGTGGCCTGGTTGGGAAGATCGCTGTCCACGTAGGCCACCACGCCACGCTGGTGGTAGTCATGCTTTTCAACCTCGATCCCGGCCAGTTGGCGCAGGGTCGATTCGGCGCCGTCGGCGGCTACCGCCAACGCCGCTTCCAGGCGACGACCGTCATCCAGGCGCAGGCGCACGCCGTCGTCGTCCTGCTCCAGCGCTTCCACCCGCGCCGGGCAGTGCAGCTGCACGCCCGCCGCCGGCAACGCCGCCCACAGGCGATCCTGCAGCAGGCCGTTCTCGACGATGTAGCCCAGTTCACGACGGCCGAAGCGATCGGCATCGAACAGCAGATCTTCGCCGCCGGCCGCATCCCACACCTGCATGCGCCGGTAGGGCCAGGCGCGGGCCTGCACGATCGCCGGCCACACGCCCAGGCGGCTCAACAGTTGTACGTTGTCAGCAGCGAAGGCGAACACGCGGAGGTCAGGCTGTGCGGCCTGCCACGGCGCGGGCTCACGACCTTCCACCAGCGCAACCGACAGGCCGGCATCGGCCAGCGCCAGCGCGCACGCGGCACCGACCACGCCACCACCGACGATGGCCACATCAAGGCGCATGCGCCGGCTCATGCGGCTTCTCCGCGGCACAGGCGCGGCACTTCGCCGCGGAAGCCCATCGCGCCACCGACCAGCATCGACTGCACCGATGCGCGTTGCGCGGCCACCAGGCCGAGGCTGCGCAGCGGCCGCATCAGCGGCGCCGGGTTGCTGGTCAGGCGCGCCAGGCCGCCGGAGAACGCCACCGTCTGCCGGCGATCTTCCTCGCGGCGCGCGACATAGGCCTGCAGCAGTGCATCACTGCCGGCATCTTCATGCGCATCCTCCAGCAGCTCGGCCAGGGTCAGCGCATCGCGCAGGCCCAGGTTGAAGCCCTGTGCACCCAGCGGATGAATGGTCTGCGCGGCATTGCCCAGCAGCACCGTGCGCTCACCGGCCAGGGCGCGCGCCAGCACCTGGATGAGCGGGTAGGCGCTGCGCGGGCCGGACTCGAGCAGGCGGCCGGCACGCCAGCCGATCGCGTTCTGCAGGCGTTGCAGCCAGGCGGCATCGTCCAGCGCCATCACCGCATCGGCCTGGTCGCGCGCAACACCATGCACGGTGCCGAAGTGACGATCGCCGCGCGGCAGCAGGGCCGTCGGACCGGTATCGGTGAAACGCTCCCATGCGGTGCCATCCGGCACGCGCTGGCTGCGTACACGGGCCACGAACAGGGTCTGCTGGAAATCATGGCGGTCGACCTCGATGCCCAGTGCACCACGCACGCCACTGGTCGTACCGTCGGCACCCACCACCAGCCGTGCCAGCAATACGCGCTCGCCGGCCTCATCGGCGACCCGCACCTGGCGGTAGCCGTCGACCACTTCACCCAGGCCCAGGAACCGCATCGGCCGGTAACGGCGCAGCCGCGGCAGCTCCTGAAGCCGCGCTTCCAGCGCCTGGCCGAAGTCGCGGGCGACCACCACCTGGCCGAACCAAGGCCGGTCGTAATCGGCCGCTTCCAGCTGCACACGGCCGAAATCGCCGGCACGGCTGACGTGGATGCGCCGGATCGGGCCCGGTGCCATCGCCAGCTTCTGCATCACCCCCAGCGCGGTCAGCGCATTGACGGTGGCAGCGGCAAAACTGAGATTGCGCTGGTCGAACACCGCCGGCAGCTCGCCGGCCGGGCTGGCCTCGAGCAGGCCCACGTCGCGGCCGAGGCGGTCCAGGGCAATGGCCAGGCTGGCGCCGACCAGGCCACCACCGACAATCAGCACGTCATGTCGTTCACTCATGCGTTCATGATACGCGCTCGTCCCGTCTGTACGCCGAACGGCCGGTCCTGCGCCAACCCGCGCGGCGGGCTAGAATGAAACCTGAATCCGCTCCGGGCCCGCCACCATGTCCGACACTGCCAACCGCGCCTTCGTCCTGTCCGTGCTCGTTCTGGTGCTGGCAGCGACCCGTGTCAATCACTTCGCGGCGATCCCCGATGCCTCATGGGCGGTGTTCTTCATCGGTGGCTTCTACCTGGCCCGCTGGACGCGCTGGGCGTTCCCGCTGCTGATGGTGTTCGCGGTGCTGGTGGACTGGATCGTGATCCGCAGCAGCGGCCTGGACTTCTGGCAGCACTACTGCGTGTCGCCGGGCTACTGGCTACTGCTGCCGGCCTATTTCTCGCTGTGGGCCGGCGGCATGCTGCTGGGCCGCAACTACCAGAGCGCGCGCTGGCCGGTACTGGCCAAGGGCGCGCTGCTGCTGGTCGCCTCGGTGGCGGTCTGCCACCTGCTGGCGCAGGGCGGCTTCTACTGGACCAGCCGCAACGTGGCCGAGCCGACCCTGGCCGGCTGGGCACAGAACTACGCGCAGTGGTTCGGCCCCTACCTGCGCACCACGGCGATCTACGTGGCGCTGGCCGCCGCCCTGCAGCTGGCCGTGGAGCAGGTGTTGAAGCTCCAGCAGGCCCGCCGCGACATCCGCCACTGAGCCGCGACATGGGTCATCGCCTCTCGCGCATCTACACCCGCACCGGCGACGACGGCAGTACCGGCCTCGGTGACGGCCAGCGCGTGCCCAAGGATGACGCCCGGGTGGCGTCCTACGGCACCGTCGACGAGGCCAATGCCGCGCTCGGCCTGCTGCTGGCCGTGCCCCTGCCCGAGGATGTGCGCGCGCTGGTGGTGCATCTGCAGCACCAGTTGTTCGACCTGGGCGCCGAACTGTGCATCCCCGGCCACGCCGCGATCCACGCCGCCGATGTCTCCGCCCTGGAACAGCAGCTGGACCATTACAACGCCGGCCTGCCGATGCTGAAGGAATTCATCCTGCCGGCCGGCGGCGAAGCCGCCGCGCGCTGCCATCTGGCCCGCACCATCGTCCGCCGCGCCGAGCGCGAAACGGTCACCCTGGCCCGCCACGAGGCCGTGCGCAGCGAGGCGTTGCAGTACCTGAACAGGTTGTCGGACCTGTTGTTCGTACTGGCCCGGGTGCTGGCCCGTGCCGACGGCCAGGGCGAAGCGCTGTGGCAACCACAGCAGCGCCAGCGCTGAGCCTGCACGATGCTGGTCTACACCCATCCGTCCTGCCTGCTGCACGACCCCGGCCCCGGCCACCCGGAGTGCCCGCAACGCCTGCAGCATGTGCTGGACGCGCTGCACACCGCGTTCCCCGGCCAGCTGGAGTGGCGCGAAGCGCCACCGGCCAAGTTCGGTGAACTGACCCGGGTCCACGACAGCGCCCTGCTCGACTTCGTGCTGCAACCGCAGACCGCACCATTGCGCCAGCTGGACATGGACACCTGGACCTCACCCGGTTCGGCCAGCGCCGCCGTGCACGCCGCCGGTGCCGGCGTGGCCGCGGTCGATGCGGTGATGCTGGGCGACGACCCGCTGGCCTTCTGCGCGGTACGCCCGCCGGGACACCACGCCACCAGCAGCACGGCGATGGGCTTCTGCCTGCTCAACAACATCGCCATCGCCGCCGCCTATGCCCGCGACCGCCACGGCCTGGAACGGATCGCGGTGGTCGACTTTGACGTCCACCACGGCAACGGCACCCAGGACATCTTCCAGCACGACGCCCGGGTCTCGTACTACAGCACCCACCAGGCCGGGCTGTTCCCCAATTCCGGCCTGCGCCGTGACCGCGGTGCCGGCAACCTGATGAACATCCTGCTGCCGCCGGGCAGCGGTGGCTTCCGCTTCCGCAACGTCTGGGCCGACGAGATGCTGCCGGCCATCGACGACTTCCGCCCGCAGCTGCTGCTGATCTCGGCCGGCTTCGACGCCCACCTGCGTGATCCGCAGGCGGACCTGATGCTGGAGACCGACGATTTCGCCTGGATCACCGGTGAACTGCACGCGCTGGCACGCCGTCACGCGGCCGGCCGGGTGGTCTCGATGCTGGAGGGTGGCTACGACCTGCAGGCCCTGGCCGAGTGCAGCGTGGCCCATGTCCAGGCCCTGCTCACGCCGTCCGTGGGCACCTCCGCCGGATGAACCCGAACCGGCAGGCTCCGGCGTCCTTCATTGCCCCTATGCAAGGGATGGGGCAAGCTACCGTCCGTTTTCGCCCGAATCCGAACCGCGTGCGCCGAGCCCTCCGCCTGCTTCCCCTGCCTCTGAGCATCGCCATCAGCCTGCCGGCGATGGCCGATGAAAAGCCGCTCAACTGGGGCCTGTGCCCGGCCACCGACGTCATTCCCGCGTTCACTGACGCCCCCACCCCGGTCCCGGCCCAGGACAAGGCTGCCGCCGCGGCCGCCCGCGAGCAGCAGCCGACCGACATCGAGGGTGACCAGCTGCTGGGCACCACCACCGTGCCGCAGTACGAGGGCAACGTGGCGCTGCGCCGGGGTGACCAGTTCGTCGGTACCGACAAGCTCAGCTTCGACACCGAGACCGGCAACTACATCGCCGACGGCAATGTCCGCTACCAGGACGGGTCGATCCGGATGGTCGCCAAGCGTGCCGAAGGCAACCAGGAAAGCGATACCCACAAGATCTCCGACATCAAGTACCAGCTGGTGTCGCGCCGGGGCAACGGCGATGCCGAGTCGGTCGACCTGCAGGGTGCGGTCGGCCAGATGCACCGCTCCACCTACACCACCTGCGACCCCTCGCAGCCGGTGTGGAAGCTGTCTGCGCCGCAGATCGAAGTGGACAACGACGAGGGCTTCGGCACCGCGCGCAACGCCGTGCTGCGCATCGGCAAGGTGCCAGTGCTGTGGGCGCCGTACTTCAAGTTCCCGATCGATGACCGCCGCAAGACCGGCCTGCTGTTCCCGCAGCTGGGCATGTCCGGGCGCAACGGCTTCGACTACGCCCAGCCGATCTACTTCAACCTGGCGCCGAACTACGACGACACGCTGACCCCGCGCTACATGAGCCGGCGCGGCCTGCTGCTCGACAACGAGTTCCGCTACCTCTACAACGGCGGCCGCGGCGAGGTGTTGACCTCGTTCATGCCCAACGACCGCCTGCGCGACCGTGACCGCGGCCGGGTGATGTTCTCCGGCTACCACAACCTGGACAGTAACTGGCACGCGCGTGCCAATCTGGCCTGGGTCAGCGACGAGCGCTATGTCGAGGATTTCGCCAACCGCCTGGTGGGGGTGACCGCCTCCAACCTGCAGAGCACGGTGGGCCTGTACGGCACCGGCAAGAACTGGACGGCCGGCATCATGGCCGACCGCTGGCAGCTGACCGACTACACCCTCGACGAGCGCGCCCTGCCCTACAACCGCCAACCGCGCCTGTACTTCAACTGGGACAAGCCGGTCCGGCCCTGGCTGGAAACCGGCATCTACGCCGAAGCGGTGCGCTTCACCCACGACGACATCAACTTCAAGAACGCCGTCGGCACCGGTAAGGATCTGCAGTACACCCGCAACGGAGTGCAGTGGACCGACGGCGTCGGTGTCAGCGGCGGTTCGCGATTGGACGTGAAGCCGTATGTGTCATTCCCGATCAGCGGCGCGGCCTGGTATGTGACCCCGACCCTGGCCTACCGTTACACCGCCTATCAGCTGGACCGTGGCCTGGTGGATGGTGTGAGAGGCATCCAGGCCCAGATCCTGAGTTCGCAGGGCATCGACCCGAACACGGCCACGCCCGAGCAGCTGCGCGGCAATACCTCGCCCAGCCGCAGCCTGCCGATCGGCAGCATCGACGCCGGCCTGTTCTTCGATCGCGAAACCAGCATCCGCGGCAAGTCCTTCCTGCAGACCCTGGAACCGCGCCTGTTCTACCTGCGCACGCCGTACCGCAACCAGGACGAGCTGCCGATCTTCGACACCCGTGACTTCACCTTCAGCTGGGGCCAGCTGTTCCGCGACTCGCGCTACACCGGCGCCGACCGCCAGAACGACGCCAACCAGCTGACCCTGGCGGTGAGCACCCGGTTCATCGACCAGACCACCGGCAAGGAACGTTTCTCGGCCTCGATCGGCCAGATCCAGTACTTCGATGAGTCGCGGGTGACCACCACCCCCGGCGGCGCCCCGGTGGAAAAGGGCAAGTCGGCCTGGATCGCCGACGGCAACTACATGATCAACGACCGCTGGACCCTGGGCGCCACCTACCAGTGGGACCCGAAGTACAAGCGCGAGGATCTGGCCAGCGTCCGTGCCCGCTACCTGATGCCCAACGACGGCGTGGTCAACCTGAGCTACCGCTACCGCATCAATGCCGGTGCTATGCCCGGTGCCAACAAGCATGACCGCACCCTGCTGGAGCAGGCCGACCTGTCGTTCCTGTACCCGCTGAATGCGCGTTGGAGCCTGGTCGGCCGCTATTACTACTCGCTGCAGGACAAGGAGCCGCTGGAAATCATCGGCGGTGTCCAGTGGGACAGCTGCTGCCTGGCCGTGCGTGTGGTCGGCCGCCGCTATGTCCGCAATCGCGAAGGCGAGATGAACAACTCCATCCAGGTGGAGTTCGTCCTGAAGGGCCTGAGCTCCATCGGCCAGGACACGGACCGCACTCTGCGCCGTGCTATCCTCGGCTACAACCGCGACGACCTCTATCTCGTGCCGCCCAGCAACACCGGGGCGACCCGCGATGACTACGATCCGAATCTGATCCCATGACCAAGCGCTTCCCCGTTCTACTCGCCTCGCTGCTGGCGGTGTCCAGCGTGTCCGCCCCCCTGCAGGTGCTTGCCCAGGAGGCGCAGCCGCTCGACCGCATTGCCGCCGTCGTCGATGAGGACGTGATCCTGCAGAGCGAGCTCCAGCGTGCGATCGCCAACATCAAGGCGCAGTACGCCGGGCGGGAAAACCAGCTGCCGCCGGAAGACGTGCTCAGCCGCCAGGTGCTCGAGCGCCTGGTGCTGGTCAAGCTGCAGGTGGCCCGCGCCCAGGGCAGCGGCATCCGTGTCAGCGACCAGGAGCTGAACCAGGCGATGAACTCCATCGCCCAGCAGAACGGTTCGAACCTGGACACCCTGCGCCAGCGCCTGGCCCACGACGGCATCGATTTCAACGATTTCCGCGCATCGGTGCGTGATGAGATCACCGTGCAGCGCCTGCGCCAGAGCTTCGCGCAGAGCCGCATCAGCGTCAGCGAGGGTGAAGTCGATGCCGCGCTGAAGCAGCAGGCCACGGTAGGCAACCAGTACCACCTGGCGCACATCCTGGTCGCGTTGCCGGACGGCGCCAACGCCGACCAGATCGCCACCGGCCAGAAGAAGGCCGATGGCGTCAAGGCCCTGCTGGACAAGGGCGAGCTGGACTTCAACGCGGCGGCCGTGCGCTATTCCGACAGCCCCAATGCGCTGGAAGGCGGCGACCTGGGCTGGCGCAGCCTGGATGAAATCCCGCAGGCCTTCGCGCAGATGATGGAAAAGATGAAGCCCGGCGAAGTAGTCGGCCCGATCCGTGGCCCCAGCGGCTTCCAGCTGTTGAAGCTGGTGGAAGTGCGCGATGCCAGCGCCACCGCTGGCGCCAGCACCGTCACCGAGTACCACGGTCGCCACATCCTGGTGCGCGTGGACGATCATCAGACCGACGCGGCCGCCAAAGCCAAGATCGATACCCTGCGTGCCCGCATTGCCGGTGGCGCGGACTTCGAGACCGTGGCCAAGGAGTCCTCCGAGGACAACAACAGCAAGGGTCAGGGCGGCGATCTGGGCTGGTTCCCGGCCGATGCGTTCGGTCCGGCCTTTGGCCAGCAGGTGGCCGCCATCCAGGACGGCGGCGTCAGCCAGCCGTTCCGCACCGATGCCGGTTGGCACATCCTGCAGCGCGTGGCCACTCGCCAGACCGACGTGACCAACGACAACCAGCGTGCCCAGGTCCGCGAGACCATTGGCCGCCGCAAGCTGGAAGACGAGTACAACCGCTTCCTGCAG
Organism: Stenotrophomonas sp. YJH_SMC_14-1; assembly: GCF_059372275.1. NCBI lineage: Bacteria > Pseudomonadati > Pseudomonadota > Gammaproteobacteria > Lysobacterales > Lysobacteraceae > Stenotrophomonas > Stenotrophomonas sp. YJH_SMC_14-1. The sequence continues at coordinate 419,794 of NZ_JCAFVK010000003.1, read as the reverse complement.
GAACTGCGCGGCGAAGCCTACGTCAGCTTCCGCAGTGGCGACCGCGCGGAAAACACCGCCACGCCGCCGCAGTCCTGATCGATGCGCCCCGAGCTCGCTCTGGTACCGGGCGAGCCCGCCGGGATCGGCCCGGAGCTGTGCGTCCGCCTCGTCCAGCAGCCGCGTGAAGATTGCCGGCTGCTGGCCTTCGCCGACCCGGACACCCTGCGCGCGGCCGCGGCCGCGCTGAACCTGCCGCTGCAACTGCTGCCCGAGGATGCCCAAGCGCGCGTCCCCGGCGACCTGCGCCTGCGCGTGGTGGCCAATGCCACCCCGAGCCGTTTCGGCCAGGCCGATCCGGCCAATGCCGGCGCGGTCATCGGCGCCCTGCTCGGTGCCGGCCAGGCCTGCCTGTCAGGCGAACTGCACGGCGTGGTGACCGGCCCGGTGCACAAGGCCGTCATCAACGAAGGCGGCATCGCCTACAGCGGCACCACCGAACTGCTGGCCGACCAGGCTGGGGTGAAGGTGGTGATGATGCTGGCCAACCACATCGTGCGCGTGGCCCTGGCCACCACCCACCTGCCACTGCGCGAGGTGGCCGACGCGATCACCACGCCCAGCCTGGAACACACCCTTCGCACCGTGCACGCCGCGCTGCGCCGCGAGTTCGGCCTGCCCGCGCCACGCATCGCCGTGCTCGGCCTGAACCCGCACGCCGGCGAAGACGGCCATCTAGGCCGCGAGGAACTGGACCTGGTCATCCCGCTGCTGCAGCGCCTGCGCGCGGAGGGCATGGACCTGATCGGGCCGCTGCCAGCCGATACCGCCTTCCTGCCGGCCAAGCTGGCCGGTTTCGACACCGTGCTGGCGATGTACCACGACCAGGGCCTGCCGGTGCTGAAGTACTCGGGCTTCGAGCAGGCGGTGAACCTGACCCTGGGCCTGCCCTACCCACGCGTTGCAGTGGACCACGGCACCGCGCTGGACCTTGCCGGCCGTGGCGTTGCCGATCCTTCCAGCCTGCAGGCGGCAACGACGTTGTGTGCGCAGCTTGCGCGGCAACGTACACTGAGCGCATGAATTCCCCGCATTCCCCCTCCGGCCCGGTGTTCACCGCCCCGGCCAAGAAGCAGCTTGGCCAGCATTTCCTGGCCGACCGCCACTACATCGACAAGATCGTGATGGCGGTCAACCCGAAAGACGGTGACCGCCTGGTCGAGATCGGTCCCGGCCAGGGCGCGATCACGCTGCCGCTGCTGCGCGTGCATCCGAAACTGACGGTGATCGAGTTCGACCGTGACCTGATCGCGCCGCTGACCGCCGCCGCCGAGCCGCTGGGCGAGCTGACCATCGTCCACCGCGACGTGCTGCGCGTGGACTTCACCGAGCTGGCCGCCGGCCAGCCGATCCGCCTGGTCGGCAACCTGCCCTACAACATCTCCTCGCCGATCCTGTTCCATGCACTGGAACATGCCGCGGTGATCCGCGACATGCATTTCATGCTGCAGAAGGAAGTGGTCGACCGCATGGCCGCCGGCCCCGGCAGCAAGGTGTACGGCCGGCTCAGCGTGATGCTGCAGGCCTACTGCCAGGTGACCTCGCTGTTCGTGGTGCCGCCGGGCGCATTCCGGCCGCCGCCGAAGGTCGATTCGGCCGTGGTGCGGCTGGTGCCGCGTGACCCGGCCACGATCAACATCACCGACCACAAGCGTTTCGCCGAGGTGGTCAAGGCCGCCTTCGGGCAGCGCCGCAAGACCCTGCGCAACGCCCTGAACAACGTGGTGTCCGCCGAACAGTTCGTTGCCGCCGGCGTGCGTCCCGATGCCCGCGCCGAACAGCTGGACGTGGCCGAATTCATCGCTTTGGCCAATGCCTCCTGATTACACTGCCGGTATGGAAGACGCTGACGTTTACGCCATCTCCGTCGAAGTCGCACCGCGCTTCCTCGACGATCAATCCGCGCCGGAAGACGGACGCTATGCGTTCGCCTACACGATCCGCATCCACAACCAGGGGCGTGTTGCCGCGCGCCTGGTCGCACGCCACTGGCGCATCACCGATGCCAACGGCCGCGTCGAGCATGTCGATGGCGACGGGGTGATCGGCGAGCAGCCACGCCTGCGTCCCGGTGAAGACTTCCATTACACGTCCGGTGTCATGCTGGGGACCGATCACGGGACCATGCAGGGCCACTACGACATGGTCGCCGACGACGGCACCGAATTTGCCGCGCCGGTCGCACCTTTCGTGCTGGCCATCCCGCGTACCCTGCACTGACACGGAGGCCGGACGATGAGTGTGTGGGCGATCGGCGACCTGCAGGGCTGCTATGACGTCACCCAGCGGCTGCTGGAGAAGATCCGCTTCGACCCGGCGCAGGACACCCTGTGGTTCTGCGGCGACCTGGTCAACCGCGGTGGCCAGTCGCTGGAAACGCTGCGGCTGGTGCATTCGCTGCGCGAGCACAGCGTGGTGGTGTTGGGCAACCATGACCTTTCGCTGCTGGCCGTCGGTGCACGCACCGAAGAGGAACAGCGCAAGGTCAACCCGGACCTGCTGCGCATCGTGCAGGCCGAGGACCGCGACGAACTGCTGGACTGGCTGCGCCTGCAGAAGCTGGTGCACGTGGACCGCGAGCTGGGCTGGATGATGGTGCACGCCGGCCTGGCGCCGAAGTGGACCACGCAGATGGCCGAAAAGCATGCCGCCGAGGTCGAGGCGCAACTGCACGGTGCCGGCTACCGCAAGCTGTTCCGCAACATGTACGGCGACAAGCCGAGCTGGGCACCGAACCTGTCCGGCTACGACCGTTCACGCGCGATCATCAATGTGCTCACCCGCATGCGCTACTGCACCCCGCGCGGGCGCATCGGCATCGAGGACAAGGGCACGCCGGGCACGCAGGAACAGGGACTGTACCCCTGGTTCGAAGTGCCTGGCCGGGTCGAGCGCGACCTGAAGATCGTCTGCGGCCACTGGTCGGCGCTGGGCCTGACCATCACCCAGGGCGTGCATGCCATCGACACCGGCGCAGTCTGGGGCGGCAAGCTGACCGCGATCCAGCTCGATACCGACGAACTGCGCGTGGTGCAGGTGCCGGGCCGCGATGTCCCCGCACCCGTGCCCAACGCACGCCCGCCAGCGCGACCGGCGCACGAGCGCCCGGCGGCATCGGCGCAGGGCAAGGAACAGGGCGGCGGCAACACCCCGGCCGCCACCCCGGGCAACCGCGGCCCACGCCGTCGTCGTCGCCGTGGCGGCGGCGCGGGTGGTGGCTCTGCGGGCCCCGGCAGCAACAGTCCCCCGCCGCAGGCATGACACGGCGCGGTGGGGCACCATGGACGGTGCTGCTGCTGACGGTGGCCCTGGCCAGCGGCTGCCAGCCCCCTTCGGCCCCAGCCCCCGCCGACGGCGGAAACGCCGGCCTCACGCCATCGCAACCGCAGGCGCCTTCGCCGCCGCTGGTGGCAGCGGCGCGCGCACAGGTCGGCGTCACCACCCGCTACGACCCTGCCTATCAGGTGCTGGCCTATCCCGGCGGCGACGTTCCGGTTGATCGCGGCGTGTGCACCGACGTGGTGGTGCGTGCCCTGCGCAGCCAGGGCCTGGACCTGCAGGCGCGCGTGCATGAAGACATGCGCGGCAATTTCAGTGCCTATCCCGCGATCTGGGGCCTGTCACGGCCGGACCGCAACATCGATCATCGCCGTGTGCCGAACCTGATGCGCTGGTTCGAACGGCAGGGCTGGCAGCAACCGATCACGGCCGCCGCCACCGACTATGCGGCCGGCGACATCGTCGCCTGGAAGCTCAACGGCAACGGCCTGCTGCACGTGGGCATCGTCTCCGACCGGCGGCTGGCCAATGGCACGCCGCTGGTGCTGCACAACATCGCGCGCGGCACGCGCGAAGAGAACCTGTTGTTCCAGCACGCCATCATCGGGCATTACCGGATGCCGCAGCGACAGCCCAGGTAGAGTCGACTGTCAGTCGACTATCGCGCGCAGCGCGGGTTTTTCGGGTGACCGCCGAGAGCAGTCGACCAACAGTCGACTCTACCCCGTCGACATCCCCGTCGGTGTTTTCCTTGGTATTTGCGCGATCAGCGGCGCACGTGGTGCGCGAAGCGGAACGCGTAGGCATGGCGTTCGTCGGCCGGGTGCGGCTCGCTGCTCACTTCCCGCCAGTCCTGCATGTCGACTTCGGGGAAATGGGTATCAGCGGGGATTTCGGCATCCACCCAGGTCAGGTACAGGTCACTGGCCTGGTCCAGCAGCTGGTGGAAGATCTCGCCGCCGCCGATGATGCACAGCTCGCTGGCGCCCTCGCCTTCGGCAATCGCCTTCGCCTCGTCCAGCGACGCCACCGCACGCATGCCCTCGAACGGCACCTGGCCGCTGCGGGTCAGCACCAGGTTGGTCCGCCCCGGCAGCACGCGGCCGATCGACTCGGCCGTCTTGCGCCCCATCAGGATCGGCTTGCCCAGGGTGAGCGCCTTGAAGTGCTTGAAGTCATCCGGCAGGTGCCAGGGCATGGCATTGCCCTGGCCGATGCCACGGTTGCGGTCCAGCGCCACGATCATCGACAGCTTCATCGCGCTCATACCGCCACCGGCGCCTTGATCGCCGGGTGCGGATCGTAACCGTCGATGCGGATGTCGTCGAACTGGAAGCCGAACAGATCGGTCACCTCCGGGTTCAACCACAGCTTGGGCAGCGCGCGCGGTTCACGCGACAGCTGCTCGCGCGCCTGCTCGAAGTGGTTCGAATACAGGTGCGCGTCGCCCAGCGTATGCACGAAATCGCCCACGCCCAGGCCGGTGGCCTGCGCCACCATGTGGGTCAGCAGCGCGTAGCTGGCGATGTTGAACGGCACGCCGAGGAAGATGTCGCCGCTGCGCTGGTACAGCTGGCAGCTGAGCTTGCCGTCCACCACGTAGAACTGGAACAGGTTGTGGCACGGCATCAGCGCCATCTGCGAAAGCTCGCCCACGTTCCAGGCGCTGACCACCAGCCGCCGCGAATCGGGGTTGCGCTTGATCTCGTCGACCAGCCACTGCATCTGATCGATCTCACGGCCATCGGCGGTGGCCCAGCTGCGCCACTGCTTGCCGTACACCGGGCCGAGATCGCCGTTCTCGTCGGCCCACTCGTCCCAGATCCGCACCTGGTTGTCCTTCAGGTAGCCGATGTTGGTGTCGCCCTTCAGGAACCACAGCAGCTCGTGGATGATCGAGCGCAGGTGCAGCTTCTTGGTAGTGACCAGCGGGAAGCCGTCGGCCAGGTTGAAACGCATCTGCCAGCCGAACACGCTGCGGGTACCGGTGCCGGTGCGGTCGCTCTTCTCGGCGCCGTGCTCGAGCACATGCGAGAGCAGGTCCAGGTAAGCCTTCATGCCTTGCCCCCGGCAGCCACCGGCAGCTGCGGCTGCAGTACCGGCGCACGGCGCGACATCACCAGCAGCACCAGGCCGAAGGCAATCAGCGGCAGGCTGAGGATCTGGCCACGGGTCAGCCAGTCGAAGGCCACGTAGACGCCGTTGTCGGGCATGCGCACGAACTCCACCGCGAAGCGGAACAGGCCGTACATCAGCGCGAACAGGCCGCCCACCAGGTAACGGTGACGCGGCTTGGCCGACACGGCCCACAGCACCACGAACATCACCAGGCCTTCCAGCAACGCTTCATACAGCTGCGACGGATGGCGCGCGAACTGGTTCAGCGCGCCGGTGGCGAACTGCGCCTGCAGGGTCGCGTGGTCCAGCTGGTTCAGCGGCGCCGGCAGGCCGGACGGGAACACCACGCCCCACGTGCCGTCGGTGTACTTGCCCCACAGCTCGGCGCCGATGAAGTTGCCGATGCGGCCGAAGCCCAGGCCCAGCGGCACCAGCGGCGCCATGAAATCCATGGTGTCGAAGAAATGCAGCTTGTGCTTGCGCGACCACCACCAGCAGGCGCCCAGCACGCCCAGCAGGCCGCCGTGGAAACTCATGCCGCCATCCCACACCTTGAACAGCAGCAGCGGGTTGTGCAGGAAATCGCCCAGCGCGTAGAACAGCATGTAGCCGATGCGCCCGCCCAGCACAACGCCGAGCATGGCGTAGAACAGCAGGTCGGAGAAACCATTGGCGTCGACGCCCGGCAGGCGGCCGGCGGCGATGCGCTTGCGTCCCAGCAGCCAGGCGGCGGTGAAGCCCAGCAGGTACATGATGCCGTACCAATGCACCTTGATCGGCCCCAGCGAGAGGGCGATGGGGTCGATGTCGTGGAAATAGATCATGGAAGGTGCCTTGCGGTTGAACGCCTATTCTCGGGCCAGTGCCGCCCCGGCTCAACCAAGGAGCTGGGGCGAGTTCGGCAACGCGTCATCGTTCGACCGGGTCGAGGCCGGAAAGTGCCCTTCGATCAGGCTGGAGACCTCGTCGATGGCATCCTGCAGCGCTTCCACCGGATTGGAGCCACGCAGGCCCTCGCGCAGGTGGGTGCAGACCCGCTGCCATTGTGCCGGGCTGACCCGGCCCTGCAGGCCACGGTCGGCGACGATCTCGATGGCGTGGTCGGCCAGCAGCAGGTAGATCAGCACACCGTTGTTGTGGGTGGTATCCCAGGTGCGCAGGCGCGCGAAGGCATGTTCGGCGGCCTGGCGCGGGGTGACCTTGTGCCACAGCGCGGCCAGCGGCAGGTCCGCTTCCACCGCGAACATCACCTGGCCCCCGTGGCGCTGCTCACCGGCTGCGATGGCCTCGGTGATCGCCTGCAGCGTGGCCGGCGGGAACGCGCGCCGTACCGACGGCGAAAATACATGACGACACAGTCGTTGGATCATCACCAGCCCCCCGAAGCACCACCACCGCCGGAGCGGCCACCGCCGCCGCCCCAACCGCCGCCGCCGCCGAATCCACCGCCCCCGCCGAAGCCGCCTCCGTCGCCCCAGCTGCCACCGCCCCAGCCACCGCCACCGGCAAAGCGGCCCGGGTGACCGGAGAGCATGGCAACAATCAGGCCCACGACGCCAGCCAGGCCACTGGCGAGTAGTGTGGAGGTGAACAGGAATGCCGCCAGCGCCGCACCGGCACCGCCGAGCAGGCCGCGCAGCGGTCGCGGCACGCGCGAGAACACGCCGCGCAGGATGCTGCCGGCGAACACACCGATGAACAGCGCCAGGAACCAGGTATCGCCACCACCGCTGGGCTCACGCCCGCGATGGCCGCTGACCGGCGCCGGCAGCGCTTCCCCGTCGATCAGCTTGACCAGCACCGCCGTGGCGTCGGTGATGCCACCGGCGTAGTCGCCGCTGCGGAAGCGCGGCACCAGGTACTCCTGGATGACCCGGTTGGCGATGGCATCGGGAATCGCTCCCTCCAGACCATAACCGGGTTCAATGCGCACGCGCCGGTCGTCCTTGGCCACCACCAGCAGCACCCCGTCGTCCACGCCCTTGCGGCCGATCTGCCATTGGTCGAAGACCCGCGTGGTGTACTGCGCGATGTCCTCCGGCTGGGTGGTGGGCACCACCAGCACCTGCAGCTGGCTGCCCTTGCGCTGCTGAAGGTCCAGCGCCTGCTGTACCAGCGCCTGCTTCTGCGTGGCGTCCAGCGTGCCGGTGGTATCGACCACCGGCGAATCCAGCGCCGGAATCGGAGCGAGCTGCTGTGCATGCGAAGCCAGCGGCAGCCACAGCAGCAGGGCCAGCAGCGCAGTGGCCAGGCGCATCGATCAGTGCCCCGGCTGCGGTGCCGGCTGCTGCTGCGGCGCGCTGCCGAAATCGACCGCCGGCGCGTTGGAGATCTGCGCTTCGTTTTCCACGGTGAAGTTCGGCTTGGTCTTGTAGCCGAAGATCTTGGCGGTGATCACCTGCGGGAACGAGCGGATGTAGGTGTTGTAGTCCTGCACCTGCTGGATGTAGCGGCCGCGGGCGACGGTGATGCGGTTTTCAGTGCCTTCCAGCTGGGCCTGCAGGTCGCGGAAGTTCTGGTCCGACTTCAGCACCGGGTAATTCTCGGTGACCACCAGCAGCCGCGACAGTGCGCTGCCGAGTTCACCCTGGGCCTGCTGGAACTGCTTGAGCGAGGCTTCGTCGTCGGCGTTGACGTTGATCTGGCCGACACGCGAGCGGGCGTTGGTGACTTCGGTCAGCACGCGCTCTTCCTGGCTGGCAAAGCCCTTCACGGTCTGCACCAGGTTGGGCACCAGATCGGCGCGGCGCTTGTACTGGTTGAGCACTTCGGACCAGCTGGCCTTGACCGCTTCATCCTTCTGCTGGATGGCGTTGTAGCCGCAGCCGGACAGCAGGGAGGCCAGCAGCATCAGGGGCAGGACACGGGTGAACAGGCGCATGGCGGAGGTTCCGGGTGGACTGGGCACCGAGCATGCCACGGTTCGGGTGAAAGACCGGCCATCGGGCGCCGCCCCCTCCGCGGTGTTGGCGAGGAAGCGTTATCGGGGTCGGCCGGGAGGGTGGGTTGGCTGGGGGGCGCTGCAAGTACGTCCATGTAAGCTCGATCGCGCTTGCTCGTGTGCGCTGTCCTGCGCACACGGCAAGACCGGGGTTGGGCATCCTGCCCAACCCGCCCGTGGCATGCCTCGGGCCCATGGCGCTCACGCCCCCAGCCAACCCACCCTCCCGGCCACGGACAATTTCCTGGGCACCGCGGGGAGATCAAAAGAAAAATCAAAAGCAAAACGCGGTTCTTCAGGCATTCGTGTCGACCAAGGTCGACACCTACCAGAGCAGAACGCCGTTCCGACAGACCGCGGGAATCTGTCGAAGGCGGGGTGGGTCCGGTTGTGGGGGCGTGAGCCGCATGGATGCGGCGACCGAGCTTACATGGACGTACTTGCAGCGCCCCCCTCAACCGGACCCACCCCGCCAACCCACGGAATGCAGGCTTTTGCCGTTGACGTTGACGTTGATTGCAGCGGGTGCAGGGCTGCAAGCCCTGCCGGAAACCCTCTCCCCTCAGCAGGCTTCAGCCACCGCAGTGCGGGGACGCCCCAGCCACGCCAGCAGCAGGCCCGATGCCGCCAGCAGGCCACCGGCCACCGGAATCGCCGCGTAACCCAAACCCGAGCTGATCACCGCGCCCCCCAGCGCGGCACCCACCGCATTGCCCAAGTTGAACGCACCCACGTTGATCGACGACGCCAGGCCCGGCGCCTCGCTCGCCGCCTGCATCACCCGGATCTGCAGCGGCGGCACGATGGCGAAGGTCGCCGCGCCGAACAGCAGCACGCCCAGCGCCGCAGTGGCGTGGTGCATGAACGCCAGCGGCAGCACGAACATCAGCACGGCCAGGACCGCCAGCAGGATGCGGGTCGCGCCATCAAGCGACCAGTCGGCCATGCGCCCACCGATGCCATTGCCAAACGTGAAGCCGATACCGATCAGGGCCAGCGACATCGCGATGAAGGTGTTGGAGGCGCCGGTCAGTTCGGTCAGCACCGGCGCCACGTAGGTGTACAGAGTGAACATCGCACCCGCGCCGAGCACCGTGGTGCCCATCGCCAGCAGTACCTGCGGCTGCAGGATGGCCTTCAGTTCGCGGCGCACGTCCGGGCGCGGCCCCGGTGCGGACGCCGGCAGCGCGAAGCCCAACGCAGTGATCGCGATCAGGCCCAGCGCCGCAGTACCGGCGAAGGACAGGCGCCAGCCCAGTTGCTGGCCCACCCAGGTCGCCAGCGGCACGCCGCCGATATTGGCGATGGTCAGGCCCATGAACATGGTGGCCACCGCGGCGGCCTGCTTGTCCTTCGGCACCAGGCTGGCGGCAACCACCGCACCGATGCCGAAGAAGGCACCGTGGTTGAGGCTGGTGACCAGGCGCGACAGCAACAGCAGGCCGTAATTCGGGGCCAGTGCCGAGAGCAGGTTGCCAACCACGAAGATCGACATCAGCAGCATCAGCGCGGTGCGCTTGCCGAAACGCCCCATCAGCAGGGTCATCACCGGTGCGCCCAGCATCACGCCCACGGCGTAAGCGGTGATCAGCATGCCGGCAGTGGGAATGCCCACACCCACGCCGTCGGCGATGACCGGCAACAGGCCCATCGGCGCAAACTCGGTGGTTCCGATGGCGAAGGCGCCGACGGCAAGCGCCAGCAAGGCGGCTCTGGAATTCATGGGGGGGTCCTGGGGGAGGGATTCGGGAGTGCGTAGCCTGCGCGCTTTGCTGTGGCGGATTAAGCCTCGCCCCGGGAAAACACTGTTGATTCTGGTTCACAAGTGAGGCACGGAAACCCGCTGCAAGTGCAAAAACCGCAGCGCCGTAGCAGAGCCGTGCCCCCCCCCCCCCACAAACGCAGAACCCCCGGCCGGGCCGGGGGTTCTGAGGGACTTACATGCCAGAGGCGCTTACCAGTTGCCGGCGCCCGGCACGTTGTGCTCGCGCGCGCGACGGCGCATCAGCAGGTTCAGCCATTCCACCAGCACCGAGAAGCCCATCGCGGCGTAGATGTAGGGCTTGGGCACGTGCACGTCCAGGCCGTCCAGGATCAGCACCGCACCGATCATCAGGATGAAGGCCAGCGCCAGCATCTTCACGGTCGGGTTGGCGTCGATGAAGCGGCCCAGCGGGTTGGCGGCCAGCAGCATCACCAACACCGACAGCAGGATGGCGGCGACCATGACCGGGATGTGGTCGGCGATGCCAACCGCGGTGATCACCGAGTCCAGCGAGAACACGATGTCAATCACCGCGATCTGCGCGATCACGTAGCCGAACACGGCCGAGGCCTTGGTGGTGCTCGGATCTTCATCCTCGCCGCCGCTGATCAGTTCCTTGATCTCCATGCAGCCCTTGATGATCAGGAACAGGCCACCGACGATCAGCACCAGGTCACGGATGGAGATGCCCATGCCGGCCACCGTGAACAGGTTGGCCACCATGTGCGCCAGATACGCCAGCGACACCAGCAGACCGATACGGGTGATGCAGGCCACGGCGATACCGAGCTTGCGTGCGAACGGGCGACGTTCTTCCGGCAGCTTGCTGACCGCGATGGAAATGAACACCAGGTTGTCAATGCCGAGCACGATTTCCAGCGCGCTGAGCGTGAACAGGGTTACCCAGGCATTGGGGTCGGCGAGGAACTCAAAGGACATGGAATCTCTTCAAGGCAGTGGGGGAATGGGGTTTCAGCCGTAGCTGCCGGCCAGCGCGTGTGGAACCACGACCAGGGCCCAGCACAACAGCACGTTCATCATCAGCACGAACACCGCCGCCGAGCCCATGTCCTTGGCGCGGCCAGCCAACTCGTGGATTTCGCTGCCGTAACGTTCGATCACCGCCTCGATCGCCGAGTTGGCCAGTTCCATCGCCAGCACCAGCAGCATCGAACCGATCATCAGCGCACGCTCGACCGGCGTCTGACCCAGCCAGACCGCGACCGGCGCCAGCAGGATAAGCAGGTAGACCTCCAGCCGGAACGACGATTCGTGCAGCCAGGCGGCGCGCAGGCCCTGCCAGGACCAGCGGGCGGCCTGGAAGATGCGGCGCGGGCCGCGGGGCAGATGGCCGAACTGATCAGCCACGGGTGGAACATCCAGCAACAGGGGCGCGGCGCAGCGACCGCTCAGACGCACGGCAGGGAATCATGGGTGCACAGGAATAGGCAGATGGCCGCCATTTTGCCACAAGGCCACCAGCCGCATCCCGGCTCCGGCCCGGTGAATGGACCGCCAGGGGCAAGCCCCGGCCCGCCCCAGCTTCTATGATGACGTTCCCTTCCCTGCTGGAGCGCCTGATGTCCCGTCGCCGTACCTGCCTGCTGATGCTGGGCCTGCTGACCGCCGCACCGCTGGCCCAGGCCCTGGGCCCGACCACGTCGCCCCGGGTACCCGAACAGGTCTCCAACGTGGCCTGGGCCGGCGACATGGCCCGGTTCGCCAGCGCCGACCAGGCCAACCCGCCGCCCCGCGGTGGCATCGAATTCATCGGCAGCTCCTCCATCCGCTTCTGGGAGAGCCTGGCCACCGACTTCCCCGGCCAGCCTGTATTCAACCGCGGTTTCGGCGGCTCGGAAGTGCGTGACAGCACTTGGTATGCCGGCCAGATCGTAGTGCCGTATGCGCCGTGCAAGGTGTTCTTCTACGCCGGTGACAACGACCTCAACAGCGGCCGCACCCCGACCCAGGTGCGCGACGACGTGGTCGCCTTCGTGCAGCGCGTGCATCGCGACCTGCCGAAGACCAAGGTCGAGTACCTGTCGATCAAGCCGAGCCCGTCGCGTGCGCACCTGCTGCCGGCGATCAACGAGGCCAACACGCTGATCAAGGCCGCGCTGGCCAAGCTGCCCAACACCGGCTTCACCGATATCTACACGCCGATGCTGGGCGCGGATGGCCAGCCGGATGCAACGCTGTTCCGCGAGGACATGCTGCACATGACCCCGGCCGGCTATGACATCTGGACCAAGGCGCTGGCGCCGAAGGTCAACTGCAACTGAGGCGGACGTGCGCCGGAGGGCGCCACGCACGCGCTCCGGTAGATGCCAACCTTGGTTGGCATGGGACACCGGCGTGAATCCTGCTGAAAGCGCCGACCAAGGTCGGCAACTACCAAGGCAGCAGGCGCCCGGTCAGCGGAACACCACCGTCGCTTCGGTGCCCTGACCTGGCTCGCTGGCCAGGCTGACCTTCCAGCCGAAGCGATCACACAGCCTGCGTACGATCGACAGGCCCAGGCCGGTACCCTGCGGCCGGCTGGGTTCGGCGCGATAGAACGGCTCGAACGCCCGGGACAGCGCTTCGGGGGACATGCCGATGCCGGTATCGTGCACCACCACCCGATCGTTGTGCACATGCACGTCGATGCGCCCCTCGTCGGTGTAGCTGCATGCATTGCGCACCAGGTTGCTGACCACCACCTGCAGCACCCGCGGCGGCGCATGCAGCTGCACCGGGCCATCGCTGTGCAGGTGCACCGACACCGGGCGAGCCCCCAGCAGTTCGTTGGCGTTGTCCACTTCATAGCGGACGATATCGTTGACGTCGAACAGCTCGATCTGCGGTTCGACGTCTGCCTCGCGGGCCAGGATCAGGAACGCATCGATCACTGCTTCCATGTCGCGGCCAGCCCGCTGGATGCGCTGCAGGCTGCGGCGCAGGCGCGGCTGCAGGCTTTCATCACCCAGTGCCATGTCGCTGGCAACGCGGATGACGGTCAGCGGCGTGCGCAGTTCATGGCTGGCATCGCGGGTGAAGTTGCGCTCGCGTGCCACGTGCGCGCTGACCCGGTTGGCCAGCGAGTGCAACGCGGCCGCCAGCTGCCGGGTCTCGCCCTGCATGTCCGCCGGCAGCTTGTTGGGCTCCAGGTCGGCCGCTTCCGGATGCCCCGGGTCCCAGCGCGAGACGCGTCGAGCCAGCCAGTTCACCGGCGACACCAGGCGCTTGGACGCGCGGTAGGTCACCCAGCTGGCGCCATACACCGCCAGCAGGGTCAGCAGCACCGGCACGATGCCGAACCAGAACGCCAGCATCTCTGCGCGCGAGCGCAGGAACACCAGGTACAGGCGGCCAGCCGGGCGCACATCAACCAGCACCAGCTGGTCTTCCTTGGGCAGTTCGTGGAAGCCGGGCTCCAGATTGCGCAGGTTGGCCGGCAACGACAGTGCCGACTGCCCGCTTTCCAGCAGGTAGCCGCGGATGTTCTGGGTATTGGGCGGTGGCTGCACCGGGGACGCTTCGTGCAGCGTCCAGTAGTACGCCGCCTCCTCGCGCAGGGCAGCGCCGACCAGGCTGTGCTTGATCACCAGCGAGACCAGCCACGCACCCAGCAGGATACCCAGGCTGGCCAGCACTGCCTGCAGGATGAAGGCGATACGGATCTTGCGCGGCAGGCCGTGCGGCATTGCGGAGTCCCGGTCAGAGCGCTGCGATTATAGGCAGCGCGCCACGCCGTGCGGGTGCATGGGCGATGACCGGCGGCAACGCCGGCCGGTCATGCCCTGCCCTCGTACGTGGCCACAACCCGGCCGGGCCTGCTGCTGCACCGGCGGGTATCCTGCTCAGGCCATCGGCTGGGCGATGTCGGCAATGCGGTAGCCGGCACTCTGCACGGTGTGCAGCAGCGGACGGTCGAACGGCTTGTCGATGATCTTGCGCAGGTTGTACAGGTGGCTGCGCAGGGTGTCCGAATCCGGCAGGCCATTGCCCCAGATCTCGCGCTCGATCTCCTGGCGGGTGACCACGCGCGGCGATTCGCGCATCAGGATGGTCAGCAGGCGCAGGCCGATCGGCGAAAGCTGCAGCTCGGTGCCGGCACGGGTCGCACGCATGCTGACCGGATCGAGCACCAAGTCGGCCACCTTCAGCACTTCCGAACCGACCTGGCGACGTTCGCGACGGATCAGCGCGCGCAGGCGGGCTTCCAGCTCCTGGATCGCGAACGGCTTGGTCAGGTAGTCATCGGCACCGAAACCCAGGCCGGTGAGCTTGTCGTCCAGCGTGTCGCGTGCCGTGAGCATCAGCACCGGGGTGGACTTGCGCGCATCGTTGCGCAGGCGACGGCACACTTCGATGCCATCCAGGCGCGGCAACATCAAGTCGAGCACCACGACGTCATAGCTGTTCTCCGCCGCAAGGCGGTAGCCATCCAGGCCGTCCTGTGCATAGTCGACTTCGAAGCCGCGACCTTCCAGGTATTCCCCGATCATCTCGGAGATGTTGCGGTTGTCTTCGACCACCAGCACCAAGCCGGAGGTCTCCTTCGTCTGACGCATGTGATTCCCTCTAACTTCAGCTTTGTGAAACATGCCGGATCGACGGTGGACGCGATGTGAAGTTCCGTCAAGAGGTACACAAACGGTTCAGAGCAGCGGCCTCAGCAGCGGCCAGACGTTGTCCAGCACCTTTGGCTGCGCCTGTGCGGTCGGGTGCAGGCCGTCGGCCTGCATCATGCCCGGCTGCAGGGCGACGCCCTCCAGCAGGAAGGGCAGCAGCGGCACCTTGTACTGCGTGGCCAGCGCCTTGTAGGCCGCCGCCAGGCGCTGGCGATAGGCCGGCCCGTAGTTGGGCGGCACGTCAATGCCCAGCAGCAGCACCTTCGCGCCCGCCTTCTGGCTGGCCTGCACCATCTTTCCCAGGTTGCCCTGCACCTGCGCCGGGGTCAGCCCGCGCAGTGCGTCATTGCCGCCAAGGGCGATCACTACCACGGTCGGCTTTTCCTTCGCCAGCAGGGCCGGCAGGCGGGTGAGTGCGCCGGCGGTGGTCTCGCCGCTCATGCTGGCGTTGACGATGCGCGCCGGGGTTTTCGACTGCTGCCTGACCCGCTGCTGCAGCAGGCTGACCCAGCCGGCGTCGGCAGGGATATTGTGGGCAGCACTGAGGCTGTCGCCGAGCACCAGCACGGTACCGGCCGGACCTTTGGCACAGGCCAGCCCCGGCAGCAGCAGGAACCCTAGCAGCAGCACCATCATCGCGCCGGCTCGCCGGCTCCATCCCGTCTTGCGCATTGGAGTCTCCTCATCGACAGCCTGTCCCCCCGCAGCGCGCCCGTCGCCATCGCCGTCGACCAGGTCGGCAAGTCCGTGCAGGGCCCGGAGGGTGAAGTCCACATACTGGACAACATCACCCTGAAGGTCCATGAAGGCACCAGCGTGGCCATCGTCGGCGCCTCCGGTTCCGGCAAGACCACCCTGCTTGGCCTGCTGGCCGGGCTGGACCTGCCCAGTCGCGGCCGCGTCGCGCTGGCTGGCCAGGACCTGTCGGCGCTGGACGAGGAGGCCCGCGCCCAGCTGCGCTCGCGTGAGGTCGGCTTCGTGTTCCAGAGTTTCCACCTGCTGCCGGCGCTGACCGCCGCCGAGAATGTCGCGCTGCCGCTGGAACTGGCCGGGCGCGAAGACCGGGCGCGGGTCGATGAAGTGCTGGCCCAGGTCGGGCTGGCCCATCGCGCCCGCCACTATCCGCGCCAGTTGTCGGGCGGCGAGCAGCAACGCGTGGCATTGGCACGTGCGTTCGTCACCCGCCCGCGCATCCTGTTCGCCGACGAACCGACCGGCTCGCTGGACCACGCCACCGGCCAGCACATCAGCGACCTGCTGTTCGAACTCAACGCCGGCAGCGGCACCACCCTGGTGCTGGTCACCCACGACCTGCGCCTGGCCCAGCGTTGCCAGTACATCCACCGCATCGACGACGGCCGCCTGCTGCCGGTCGAGCGTGGGGCGCAGGCATGAACCTGCTGCGGCATGCGTGGCGCGCGCTGCGCCGCGAGGCGCTGGCCGGTGACCTGCTGACCGTGTTCGCCGCACTGGTGCTGGGCGTGGCGGTGATGACCGCGGTCGGCACGCTGGTAAACCGGGTCAACCTGGCACTGACCGGCAGCGCAGCGGAAATGCTCGGTGGCGACCTCGGCATCGCCGGGCGCGATGACCCGCCGCAGGCGTTCGCCGACGAGGCGCAGCGGCGCGGACTGGCCTACACCCGCATCGCCAGCTTCGGCAGCGTGCTGTTCAACGGTGATGCCAGCCAGATGGCCGGCATCAAGGCGGTGCAGGCGGGCTATCCGCTGCGTGGCACGCTGCGGGTGCGCAGCACGCCCGGTGGCGCGCTGATCGCCAACGCCGGCACGCCGCCCAAGGGCCAGGCCTATGCCGACCCGCGCCTGTTGCAGGGACTGGGACTGAAGGCCGGCGACGATCTCGAGTTCGGCGCTGGCACGCTGCGCATCGCCGGCATCATCGAGGCCGAACCGGATACCGGTGGCGACCTGCTGACGCTCTCCCCCACCCTGCTGGTCAACCGCGCCGATGTGGAAGGCACGGGCCTGCTCGGTCCGGGCAGCCGCATCAACTACCGGCTGATGTTTGCAGGACCGGCAGGACAGGTCGCGTCCCTGCGCGAGTTGCTGCTGCCACAGGTGAAAGGCCTTCGCCTGCTTAGCGTGGACGACACCCAGCGCGGCGTGCGCCAGGCCTTTGATCTGGCCGGGCGCTTCCTCGGCCTGAGCGCGCTGCTGGCGGTATTGCTGGCCGGCGTGGCGGCCGCGCTGGCGGCCAACCGTTTTGCCCTGCGCCGCATCGACCAGGTGGCGATCCTGCGCTGCCTGGGCGCGCGCCAGCGCGACATCCTGCTTGGCCTGGCGCTGCAGCTGCTGATGCTGGCGGTGCCGGCCTGTGCGCTCGGCATCGGCCTGGGCATGGCCGCGCAGGAAGGCCTGGTGCAGGTGCTGGGCAGCCTGGTGCCGCAGCGCTTGCCGCTGCCCGAGGCAATGCCGGCGCTGACCGGCGCCGGCATCGGCCTGTTGCTGCTGTTCGGCTTCGGCCTGCCGCCGCTGCTGCGCCTACGCGGGGTGCCGCCGATGCGCGTGCTCAACCGCTCCTTCGCCGCCCTGCCCCCGGCCTCGCTGCTGGCCTACGTAGCAGCGCTGGCGGCGAGCCTGCTGCTGGCGGTGCAGGTGACCGGTGATCTCAAGCTGGCGCTATGGGTGCTGGGCGGCCTGGCCGCGTTGGCGGTGGCGGCCGGCGTGGTCGGCTTCGTGCTGCTGCAGCTGCTGCGCGGCCTGCAGCACCGCCTGCACGGCCACTGGCGGCTGGGCCTGGCGGCGCTGACCCGGCGCCGGATGCTGGCGGTGATGCAGCTGGTCGGGCTGTCGCTGTCGCTGTGCGCGCTGTTGCTGCTGGCGGTGACCGGCCCCGGCCTGCTGCAGCAATGGCGCGAACGCCTGCCCGCGGATACGCCGAACTACTTCCTGATCAACATCCAGCCCGAACAGCGCGACAGCGTGCTGGCCGCGCTGCGTGGACTGGGCGCCAACGACGCCAGCATCGAACCGATGGCCACCGGCCGCCTGATCGCGATCAACGGCAAGCCGCCGTTGCGCGTGGATCGCGAGCCCGGTCAGGACGGACAAGCGGCACAGGGCGAAGGTCAGCGCGATGATGACGACGAGAACCGGCCGTTGAACTTCAGCTGGCGCAGCAGCTTCCCGCCGGCCAATACGCTGATGAACGGCACCTTCTGGACGCCCGACAGCACGGCGCTGGAGGCGTCGGTTGAAATCGGCTGGGCCAAGCGCTACGGCGTGTATCCGGGCGACCGCATCACCATTGCAGTAGGCGAGCAGGAGCGCGAGTTCACCGTGACCAGTGTGCGCAAGGCCGACTGGAACACCTTCCGGCCGAACTTCTTCGTGCTGCTGAACCCGAACGCGGTGGGCGATACACCGCACAACCTGCTGTCGGCATTCCACCTGCCGGCCGGCAAGGCAGCCGGACTGGGCGAGCTGGTGCGCGCGCAGCCCAACCTGTCGCTGCTGGACGTGGACGCGGTGATCTCGCAGGTGCGCGATGTGATGGAACGGGTGGCACAGGCGGTGCAGCTGGTGATGGTGTTCAGCCTGCTGGCCGGCGTGCTGGTGCTGCTGGCCGCGCTGCAGGCCACGGCGGGCGAGCGTCGCTACGACAGCGCTGTGCTGCGCACGCTGGGCGCGACCCGGCGCCAGCTGCGCGGTGCGGTGCTGGTGGAGTTCGGCGCACTGGGCACGCTGGCCGCGTTGCTCGCGGTGGGCGCGGCAGCCGCCATCGGCGTGGCAGTCTCGCAGAAGGTGTTCGAGCTGCCATTGCTGCCGCCGTGGCCGGGCCTGCTGATCGGCGGCGTGGTCGGCATCGGGCTGAGCCTGCTGGCAGGCTGGTGGGGTACGCGGGCGATCCTGCATACGCCACCGGCATTGGCGCTGCGCGAGGCCTGAGGCGGCGCCGGACCGGGGCGCGTGCCGAGCAAGCTCGGCACCTACCAAGAGCACATGACGGCGTTGCCAGTGTTCAAGGAACAAGCACATCCACGCATGGCGTGGATCTACTGGGCCTTTTCCACGTACTTGGCGAACACGTCGTCGATCTGCGTGTCCTTCACCTTCTTGCCGGCCTGGATCGCTTCGGCCTGGGTGAACAGCGGAATGATCATCGCCATGCCGTCGATCCTGGTCTTCAGGTGCACGCCCGGGGCCTGGGTCAGGAAACCGTCCCAGCGCTGGCGCACCTTGGCCCAGTAACCGGCGGTGGCCTTCCAGTAGTTGCGCGCCGGGGTGAAGTCGACCTCGGTGGTCTTCACGTAGTCGTTGAAGCCGAACTCGCGTGCGATCTCCACCTGGCTGCCATCGGCGTTGCGCTGCACCTTGGTGTTGAACTGTTCGTGGGTCCAGCCATTGGGCGTGAGCGTGTGGCGGTTGACCACGGCCAGCGCGTTGTAGTCGCTGCGCTTGGTGTACTCACGGCGCGGCAGCGGGCGCCAGCTCAGATCGCTGGTCCAGCTCGGCACGTTGTTGGTGTAGGTCCAGGTGCCGGTGCCGCAGTAGCGCGGTGCGTCGCTCACTTCGTACACGCACTGGGTCCAGGCGCCCTGGTTCACCGCCGACGGAATACTGCGCACCTTCCAGGTCTGGTCGGCGCTGAACTCGAAACGGTTCGGTGCTTCGTACACCCAGTCCTGGCGCCAGTGCTTGGTGATGTGGCCGCTCTTTTCATCCAGCAGCAGGTGCTGCAGCACGATGCGCTTCGGCGTGTCCTCGACCACGATGACCACTTCACTGCCGCCGCTGCGCATCGCCGGTGCACGCTCGTAGCCCGGCTTCAGCAGCACGGTCTCGTCGAAGGCGAAGTCCACGGTGTACTCACCCTGCATGGCGAGGATGCTGTCGTGGTCGCGGGCGATATCGGAGGGCTGCGCGCTGGCCACGCCGCTGGCGGCGAGCAGCAGCATGGCGCTGGCTGTCTGGAGCTTCATCGGGGTCTTCCTTCGGGGTTGCAGATTCATTGAGGGGCCATCCGTGGCCAACGGGCGTTCCATCAGGAGAGGGTCACAGGCGGATCAGCGGCAGGTCGCCGGGAATCTGGGGCGCCGGACGCCGGGCGGCGTCGGCACAGCAGCAGTCGTCGATCGCCAGCTCGCCTTCAGCACCTTCCAGGCGTGCGATGCGGCGCGCGGTGGCCGCGCCCAGCGAGGACAGGGTCGACAGACTGGCGGCCAGCGTGCGTCCGTCGTCGGCGGCATGCAGGCGCAGCGCGCACAGGCGCCAGCGCTGGCCGCCGAGATGGCCGGCCAGACGCCGCCACAAGCGTTCGCCAACGCTCGCCTCGACGTCGTGTTCCGGTCCCGGCGGCAGCGGCGCGACCAGACGGTCCCAGGCCAGGAAATCGCTGTCGGGCAGCAGGTACAGGCGCCACACGCAGCGGCCGCGGCCATCAAGGAAGCACAGGCTCTCGCGCAGGCCCTCGCTGTCCACGCCCTGGCAGGCGTGTACGCGTACGGCCTGGCGCCAGCCGCCCAGCTCGTTGCCGTCGGCGTGGTACAGGCACAACACGGTGCCGAGCGTGGCCAGCTGTGCCGGGGTCGGCCAGGCCGCGCTGTTCGGCGCGGCGATGGAGTCATTCCTGCGTGCGGACAAGGCTCGGCTCATGAGATCACCAGGAAACGGCAAGGCTGGCGGAGAAGGTGCGGCCCGGGCTGCTGAAACGATCGCTCAGTGCGCGATCGGTGATCAGGCTCGGGGTGATCGACGACCATTCGATGTAGCGCTTGTCGGCCAGGTTGAACACGCCGACATTGAAGGTGGCACCCGGCGCGAAGTTCCAGTGCGCCATCAGGTCCAGCACGCCGTAGCCGGCCGGCTGGTAGACGAACGGCGCCGGTGCGTTCGGATTGGTCTGCGCCGCAGGCGGCGGCAGGCGCTTCTTGCGCTGCACGAAGGTACCGGCCAGTTCGACGCCCCAGGTATCGGTGTCGTACATCAGGCCCAGCGTGCCACGCAGCGGATCGACCGAGGCCAGCGGTTCGTCATCGGTCCGGTTGTCACCACGCGACCATGCCAACGCACTGCGCAGCGCCCAGCCCTTCAGTGCCGGGCTGAGTTCGCCGAACTCGATGCCGGCCTTCATTTCCGCGCCATAGATGCGCGCGTCGGCGATGTTCTGCGACTGGAACACGGTCAAACCCTGTGCGTTGCGACCGGTATCGACGTTGGACTGGATGAAATCCTTGTAGTCGTTGTAGTAGCCGCTGACGCTGACGTACGCCGCCGGCGCGATGAAGCGCAGGCCCAGTTCGTAACCGTCGCTGGTTTCCGGCTTCAGATCCGGGTTGGCGATGGCGGTATAGCGGAAGGCGACGTTGGTCAGGCCGATGTTGACGTCGTTGTACGGCGGCGAACGGAAGCCACGCGCATAACCGGCGAACAGCGACCATTCGTCGGTGAAGCGCCAGACCATGCCCAGCTTCGGCGACACGCTGGTCTTCTTCAGCTGCGCCACGGCCGTGGTCGGGTTGTCTTCGGCGAAGATGCTGTCCACTTCCGGCTTCAGCTCGTAGCGGTCCACGCGCACGCCCGGCACCAGCGACAGCCGGCCATCGGCAAAGCGCATCTCATCCTGTGCATACAGGCCCAGCTCGGTGGTCTTGCTGATCGGGAAGTCACGCACCGGGAAGGTGTCCGGCAGCACCGTGTTGCTGACCACGCCAGCCTTGCTGACCTGATAGCCGTCGCGCTTCTGGCGGATCTCGGTACGGGTGCCTTCGAAACCGTAGGTCAATGCGTGCTCGACGCTGCCGGTGGTGAACGCCTTGTTGAACTGCGCCTGCAGGCCATAGGCATGCTGGTCGAAGGAGAACACGCGGTGGCGGCGGGTGCCGTCGGTGCGGGTCTCGTCGGTCTGCTGCCGGGTTTCGCTGTTCTGCGCGTACACCTGCCAATGCAGGCTGTCGGCGAACGGCTGGTCCAGCGCATCCATCTCGTGGGCGAAGGACACGCGGTTGCGCTTCTGGGTGTCGTGGGACTTCATGCCAGTGGCCGCAGCCATCGCGCCGGGGCGCGGTGCAACGCTGGCGATCGCCGACAGCACATTGGTATCGGTGGTGTCTTCGTTGCCTTCCACGGTCAAGCGGAAGCGCTGGTCCTCGCCGGGTGCATAGACCAGTTTGCTGAGCAGGCTGCGGCCGTCGCGATCCTGCGGATTGGACGCGGTGCGGGTGTCGTTGTCGCTGCGCACCGTGCCCTTGTTGTCCGTTTCCTGGCCCTGGTGATGGTTGACGTTGACCAGGCCGCTCCAGTGGTCGCCACCGAAGGCGGCGGTGGTAGCGCCGAGCAGGCCCTTCCACTCACCGTCGTAGCCGAACTTCAGGCCGAAGTAGCTGTTCTTGCCGTCCTTGAGAAAGTCGGCCGGGTCTTTGGTCACGAACGCGACCACGCCACCGAGTGCGTCGGAGCCGTACAGCGAGCTGGCCGGTCCACGCACGATCTCGACGCGCTTGAGCGTATCGAGGTCGGTGAAGTTGCGGTTGGAACTGGCGAACGAACCAATGTCGAACCGGGTCGGCATGACGATGCCGTCGGTCTGGATGCGCACGCGGTTGCCGTCCAGGCCACGGATGCGGAAACCATCCAGGCCGAAGCGGGTCGCGCTGCGGGTGACCGACAGGCCCGGCTCGTAGCGCACCAGATCCTTGATGTCCTGCACCAGGTGCCGGTCCATCTGCTCACGGTCGATGACATCCACGGTGGCCGCCACGTCGCTCACCGCCCGCTCGGTGCGGGTGGCGGTGACCTGCACCCGATCGAATTCGCGCGCATCGGGGGCAGCAGTGGCAGCAGCGTGGGCGGACAGCGGCAGCGCCATCCAGACAGCAAGGCAAAGGGCGGTATGGCGGGTCATCGGGTTCGTTCGGTCAGGCAGGGGAACCCCCGGTTACCGGCACACCCGGAAGGTGCACGCGGTAGACCGAGGGGGAGAGAGCGGGAGCGGACGGGTCGCCCACCCTGTCGGCGCTGCCGGCAGGAGGGAGGGAGGCGGGCGACCAGAACGCGATTACTTGGTCAGGATCAGCTTGTCGTTGCTGGTGTGCCGCAGGCGATAGAAGCGGTCGCCGTGCTGGATCAGGATTTCACGACGGCCCTTGAGCAGGGCTTCGCTGTCGATGACCTCTTCCGGCGGAACGACGCGGACCGGTCGATCGCGGAGGGTCAGTGTTTCGGGGCGCAGCAGTACAGGTTGAGCATTCATGAGCATCTGGACTCGTGCGAGGGACGAGTTAAATGATAATGATTCTCAGTTGACAATCAACAACCATTCTCAATTTCATTGATGAGATTAATGATCGAATTCGGAAATTCGATAAACACCATCAATCAAAAGATTGAGTGCGACCCCTTTGTAGAGTCGAGCCACGCTCGACTGCTCTTGGCGCCGTCGCCAGGAAACGCCCGCGCTGCGCGCGGAGTCGAGCATGGCTCGACTCCGCAAAGGGCTGTCAGGCGAAGACGGCTTCGACCTGGGCCCAGCCGGCGGCGTCGACCTGCTCCAGCACGTCCAGTGCCTGCAGGTTCTGCAGCAGCTGGCTGACCCGGCTGGCGCCGAGGATCACGCTGGAGACATTCGGGTTGCGCAGGCACCAGGCAATCGCCAGCGTGGCCGGGGCCTGGCCCAGCGCGCGCGCGACTTCGCTGAAACGGCGCACCTGACCCAGGCGGGCCCCGGCGTCGGCCCCCAGCACCAGGTCCTGCAACCACTCCATGCCTTCGCGCCCCAGCCGTGCATCGGCCGGGATGCCCTGGTCGTACTTGCCGGTGAGCAGGCCCGAGGCCAGCGGCGAGAAGATGGTGGTGCCCAGTCCGGCGCCGGCATACAGCGGCGCGTACTCGACCTCGACCCGCTCGCGGTGCAGCAGGTTGTACTGCGGCTGCTCCATCGACGGGCCCTGCAGGTTGCGCGCCTGCGCGATGTCCAGCGCCTGCTGGATCTGCTCGGCCGACCACTCCGAGGTCCCCCAGTAGAGGATCTTGCCCTGCCGCACCAGGGTGTCCATGGCATGCACGGTCTCGGCGACCGGTGCGTCCGGATCCGGGCGGTGGCAGTAATAGAGGTCCAGGTAATCCACCCGCAGGCGCTTGAGCGCGGCATGGCAGGCATCGGTCACATGCTTGCGCGACAGGCCGCGCTGGGTCGGCCGTGGGTCCTTGGCGCTGCCGAAGAACACCTTGCTGGAGACGCAGAAACCGTCGCGCGGCAGGCGCAGGTCGGCGATCACATCGCCCATCACCTGTTCGGCGCGGCCGTTGGCATAGCCCTCGGCATTGTCGAAGAAGTTGACGCCATGATCCCAGGCGGCCGCCACCAGGTTGCGGGCCTCGTCGCGCGGGATCTGGTCACCGAAGGTCACCCAGGCGCCGAAGGACAGGGCGGAAATCGGCAGGCCGGTGGAGCCCAAGCGACGGTATTGCATGCAAATCTCCTGCTGCGGGCCCGCATCCGGGCCGGGATCGAACTACATTCTACCTGCCGCCACCGGCCGCAAGCCCTTGCCGTTGCTGGCCCGATCGGTACCGTTAGGTGCGCGCACGCTGCTTTTTCTTGCCCCGGCCCCTGCCCTGCACTAGGCTTCCCGTTTTTCGCGACGCCCCAGGGGAGTCACTCACATGGTCGAAGGTTTGGGCAGGATCGGCTTCGGCCTGTTCGGGTTGGCGGTGCTGATCGGCATCACCTGGTTGTTTTCCAACAACAAGCGTGCAGTTGACTGGAAGCTGGTTGCCACCGGTATCACCCTGCAGATCGCCTTTGCGGCGCTGGTGATCCTGGTGCCGGGCGGGCGCGACGTGTTCGATGCCCTGGGCAAGGGCTTCGTCAAGATCCTCAGCTTCGTCAACGAGGGCTCGGGCTTCATCTTCGGCTCGTTGATGGACACCAAGAACTACGGCTTCATCTTCGCCTTCCAGGTGCTGCCGACCATCATCTTCTTCTCGGCGCTGATGGGGGTGATGTACCACCTCAACGTCATGCAGGCGATCGTGCGCGTGATGGCCTGGTCGATCACCAAGGTGATGCGCGTGTCCGGCGCGGAAACCACCAGCGTCTGCGCCAGCGTCTTCATCGGCCAGACCGAGGCGCCGCTGACCGTTCGCCCGTACATCGCCAGGATGACCCAGTCCGAACTGCTGACCATGATGATCGGCGGCATGGCGCATATCGCCGGCGGCGTGCTGGCGGCCTACGTGGGCATGCTGGGCGGCGGCGATCCGGCGCAGCAGGCTTTCTACGCCAAGCACCTGCTGGCGGCCAGCATCATGGCGGCCCCGGCCACCCTGGTCGTGGCCAAGCTGCTGATTCCGGAAACCGGCACCCCGCTGACCCGCGGCACGGTGAAGATGGAAGTCGAAAAGACCTCCAGCAACATCATCGATGCCGCCGCTGCCGGCGCCGGTGACGGCCTGAAGCTGGCACTGAACATCGGCGCGATGCTGCTGGCCTTCATCGCCCTTATCGCGCTGCTGAACGCGCCGCTGACCTGGGTGGGCGAAGTGACCGGCCTGGCCGCTGCCATCGGCAAGCCGACCAACCTGTCGACCATCTTCGGCTATCTGCTGGCCCCGATCGCCTGGGTGATCGGCACGCCGTGGGCCGACGCCACCACCGTCGGCTCGCTGATCGGCCAGAAGGTCGTGATCAACGAGTTCGTCGCCTACACCGAACTGTCGCAGATCGTGAACGGCCAGATCCCGGGCGTGAGCCTGTCCGCCGAAGGCCGCCTGATTGCCACTTACGCGCTGTGCGGCTTCGCCAACTTCAGCTCGATCGCGATCCAGATCGGCGGTATCGGTGGCCTGGCGCCGGAGCGCCGCCACGACCTGGCCAAGTTCGGCCTGCGCGCGGTGCTGGGCGGTACCATTGCCACCTTCATGACGGCGACCATCGCCGGCGTGCTGACGCACTTCAGTTGAACCCCTGGTTGAGAAAAGATTTCCTATGAGCAGCAGTGTCGTTGTCGTCGGTTCCTTCAATGTCGATCACGTGTGGCGGTGCGAAACGCTGCCGGCACCGGGTGCGACCATTGCCGGCCGCTACAGCACCGGCCCCGGTGGCAAGGGCTTCAACCAGGCCGTGGCGGCCTGCCGCGCTGGTGCGGACACCCACTTCGTGTGTGCGTTGGGCGATGACGCCGGTGGCGCCACTGCGCGCGAACTGGCTGCGCATGATGGCTTCGCGCTGATCGCCGAGGCCAGCAGCGAGCCGACCGGCACCGCCGGCATCTACGTCGATGCCCGTGGCCGCAACACGATCGTGATCGGCCCCGGCGCCAATGCCGCGCTGGGCACCGATTTCCTGCAACAGCAGCAGGCCCTGCTGGCCGGTGCCAAGGTGGTGCTGGTGCAGCTGGAATCGCCGGTGCAGACCATCGAAGCGGCGCTGGCCACGGCCCGCGAGGCCGGTGTCACCACCGTGCTCAACACCGCGCCGGCCGATGCGCCCTCGACCATCGGCCTGCTCAAGCTGGCCGATGTGATCACCCCGAACGAGACCGAGTTCGCCGCCCTGCTCGGCCGCCATGTCGGCGAGCGCGTGGATGCCAACGACGTCGCGGCGCTGGATGGCGCCAGCCTGCATGCGCTGTGCCGCAAGCTGGTCGGCAACGGCACGGTGGTGGTGACCCTGGGTTCGGTGGGCGTGTTCGTCTCTCACGCCGACGAGAACCTGCGCGGCGATACCCAGCCGTACTACCGCGTCGGTGCCGAACAGGTGCAGGCCATCGACACCACCGGTGCCGGTGATGCCTTCAACGGTGCGCTGGCTGCGTCGCTGGCACAGGTGGCCGATGCACCGTTCGCCCGCCACGTGCGCTTTGCCAACCAGTTCGCCGGTCGCTCGACCGAGAAGGAAGGCGCTGCAGCGGCGATGCCGCGCTTCACCCCGGCCGACGCCGAAGCCAAGTAATTCCACGCCACGCGTGGATGACAAGGCCCGGGTGCACAGGCACCTGGGCCTTTATTTCGCCCATTGCCCAGCCCCTGCGACCGCCTGTCGCATTGCCCACATCCTGCCCCTCGCTCACGATCCGCGCAGCTTCCTTGCACGGGCAGGACATGGACGGATTCCCCTGGTTGCTGGTCGCGGCCGCAGGCAGTGCCGCTGCGGCGCTGCTGCATATCGGCTGCATTGCCTTCGGCGCCGCGTGGTACAGGTACTTCGGTGCTGGCCAGCGCATGGTCCGGCTGGCACAGGCCGGGCATTGGTGGCCGCCGCTGATGACCGCCGGCATCACTGCCGTGCTGGTGGCCTGGACGCTGTACGCACTGGCAGCCGCGGGCTGGCATTCGCCGCTGCCGGCCAGCCGTCTGGTCCTGTCGGGCATCGCCCTGCTGTTGCTGCTGCGCGCGGCGATGGGCTTCGGGCTGGCCCTGCTCCGGCCCGGCTACAACGGCCGGCGCTTCTGGGTGGTCAGTTCAGTGGTCTGCCTCAGCCTGGGGCTGGCCTTCGCGCTGGGTACCGGCCAGGCCTGGCAGAGCCTGGGGTAGCCGCCCACCATCGCCCGCCCGTGGGGGCGGCGGAAGCAACCGTCAAGCAT
Organism: Stenotrophomonas sp. YJH_SMC_14-1; assembly: GCF_059372275.1. Taxonomy (NCBI): domain Bacteria; kingdom Pseudomonadati; phylum Pseudomonadota; class Gammaproteobacteria; order Lysobacterales; family Lysobacteraceae; genus Stenotrophomonas; species Stenotrophomonas sp. YJH_SMC_14-1. The sequence goes on along the minus strand of NZ_JCAFVK010000003.1, from coordinate 392,492 downwards.
CTGCTGATGCCGGTACGGCATGAGGTCGGTGCCGATCGGCCTGAACCGGACCGCGCCCGACGCGGCCGTACCGCCGCGCGCGCCCTACAATGAGCGCATGCAGATCGGCCCGTACACCATTGCCCCCAACGTCGTGCTGGCGCCCATGGCCGGCGTCACCGACAAGCCCTTCCGCCTGCTGTGCAAACGGCTGGGCGCGGGTCTGGCCGCCTCGGAAATGACCATCAGTGATCCGCGCTTCTGGAACACGCGCAAGTCGATCCACCGCATGGACCATGACGGCGAACCGGCCCCGATCAGCGTGCAGATCGCCGGCACCGAGCCGCAGCAGCTGGCCGAGGCCGCGCGCTACAACGTCGACCACGGCGCGCAGATCATCGACATCAACATGGGCTGCCCGGCCAAGAAGGTGTGCAACGCCTGGGCCGGCTCGGCGCTGATGCGCGACGAGCAGTTGGTGGCGCGCATCCTCGAAGCCGTGGTCAACGCGGTGGACGTGCCGGTCACGCTGAAGATCCGCACCGGTTGGGACTGTGACCACCGCAATGGCCCGCTGATCGCGCGCATCGCCGAGGACAGCGGTATCGCTGCACTGGCCGTGCACGGCCGCACCCGCGACCAGCACTACACCGGCCAGGCCGAGTACGCCACCATCGGCGAGATCAAGGCCGCACTGCGCATTCCGGTGATCGCCAACGGCGATATCGATTCGCCGCAGAAGGCGGCCTACGTGCTGAAGGAAACCGGCGTGGACGCGGTGATGATCGGCCGCTCCGCACAGGGCCGGCCGTGGATCTTCCGCGAGGTGGCGCACTACCTGGCCACCGGCGACGAACTGCCACCGCCGTCGTTGGCGGAAGTGCGCGACATCCTGCTTGGCCACCTGCACGCGCTGCATGCGTTCTATGGCGAGCCGCAGGGCGTGCGCATCGCGCGCAAGCACCTGGGCTGGTATGCCAAGGACCGGCCGGAGAATGCCGCTTTCCGCGCGGTGGTCAACCGTGCCGAGGATCCGGCCAGCCAGATCGCATTGACCACCGAATACTTCGACCGCCTGATCGCCGGGGAACCGGCGCTGCCTTCGGCGGCCTGAGCCGCCAGCCCCGCGTTTGCGAACAGTCGAGCCAGCTCGACGCTACAAGAGCCCACCATGACCCCGCCGATTTCCTCCCCGACCTATCTGCACGGGTTTTCCGGCACCGAGCAGCAGCGCCTGATGACCCAGGCCCGGCTGCTGGAATCGAGCATCTTCGGCCAGATCGACTACAGCGGCGCGCGGCGCCTGCTGGAAGTCGGCAGCGGCGTGGGCGCACAGACCGAGATCCTGCTGCGCCGCTTCCCCGAGCTGCACGTGACCGGCGTGGACCTGAGCGAAACGCAGCTGGCCACCGCGCGCGAGAACCTGGCGCGCACGCCGTGGTGCAGCGACCGCTACACCCTGCAGCAGGCCGATGCCGGTGAGCTGCCGTTCGAGGCACGCAGCTTCGACGCGGCGTTCCTGTGCTGGGTGCTGGAGCACGTGCCGTCACCCGCACGTGTGCTGAGCGAAGTGCGCCGGGTGCTGGCACCGGGTTCGCCGGTGTACATCACCGAAGTGATGAATGCCTCGTTCCTGCTCGATCCGTACTCGCCGCACATCTGGCGCTACTGGATGGCCTTCAACGATTTCCAGTACGACCACGGGGGCGACCCGTTCGTCGGCGCCAAACTGGGCAACCTGCTGCTGGCCGGCGGCTTCCGCGACGTGCACACCGAGATCAAGACCATCCACCTGGACAACCGCGAGCCGGCGCGTCGCAAGACGATGATCGCGTTCTGGGAACAGCTGCTGCTGTCGGCCGCCGACCAGCTGCTGCAGGCCGGCTCGGTGGACGAGGAAACCGTGGAAGGCATGCGCCGCGAGTTCCGCCTGGTGCAGAACGACCCGAACGCGGTGTTCTTCTACTCGTTCGTGCAGGGCCGCGCGACGGTGTATTGATCCGGTGTTCTGCTGCCGATCGAGGCCGCAGAGCCACGCCATGCGTGGATCCACTGATCAATGCACGGCGGTGTGGTCGGCCGCGCCCGGCGCCGCCGCCGGCTCCTGCCAGATCCGCTGCCACATCGCCGCCAGGCGGCGACCGGCGTCGGCACGCGCGGCGGGACTGCTGTAGTCCACGCGCACCTGCTCGGGAACGATTGCCCGCCACTGCCCGTCGGCCTGCTCGGCCACGACGAAATTGAAGGTGTAGTCCGGCTCCAGCCCCATGCGCAGGTCGCTCAGCACCAGCCGGCCGTCCACGACCTGCGCACGCATGAAGCCACGGTTGAACCACTGCAGGCGCCGCACTGCCGGAATGCCCCCCGCTTCGCGCAAGGCCTGCACGTTGGACGCATGGCCTTCGAACTGCATCGGCCCGTGGTCGGCCACCAGCGAGCGATCACCCACCACGTAGCCGTTGGGCGTCATCGCCACCACCCGCCACAGCAGGGTGTTGAACGGCATCGGCACCGAGAAGCGCGGTGCATCGCCCAGACCCATCGCCGCCAGGCTCTGCTGGGCAGCACGGTCGACCTGGGCCTTTGCGATCAGGCCCCAGCCCAGGTAGGCGCTGCTGACCAGCAACGCCACGCCCAGCACCTTGCCAGCCCAGGGGCGGGCGCGGCCAAACCAGGCCAGCACGCAACCCAGCAGCAGCCACACCGTGTAGCCAAGATCGATGATGAAGACACTGGAACCCATGGTCGGGTGTGGGCGCAGCGGCCACCACAACTGGGTGCCGTAGACGGTGAACGCATCCAGCACGGGATGGGTGACCAGCGCCAGCTGGATCGCCCAGAACCAGCGCACCGGTGACTGCGCGACGCGGCCGTTGCCGAAGCGCCTGAACAACCACCAGATCAGTGCCGCCACCCAGGGCAGCACCAGCAGCGAATGGCTGAAGCTGCGGTGCTCGATCATGTTCGCCACCGGGTCGGCGGCGGTGAAGCCCAACCACAGGGCATCGAGGTCCGGCAGGGTGCCGAGCGCGGCACCGGCCAGCAGGGCCGCGCGGCGATGGCCGGGCGGAGCGATGGCAGCAGCGACGGCGCCGCCGAGCACGATCTGGGTCAGGGAATCCATGGGCCGATGCTAGCGGCTTGCGGGCGCGCCGTCTCACTCCCGGACACCGCGTCTGTAGAGTCGACTGCTGGTCGACTGCTCTCCCATCAGGCTGCGGAAACCACGCGCTACACGCGACAGTCGACTCTACGGAACGGGTTACGCCGCCTGCGACAACCGCGCGCCCGGCAGTTTCACCAGGGTCTGGCCGTTGTGATCGAGCAGGCGCAGCGCGCCATCGTGGTCTTCGGCCAGCGCGGTCAGGCTCTCCACCCAGTCGCCGTCGTTGGCGTAGACCAGGCCATCGCGTTCGATCAACGCAGCGCGATGGATGTGACCACAGACGATGCCATCCAGTCCGCGCCGGCGCACGTCATCCAGCCCGGCCTGCACAAAACGCTCGATGTAGCGTTCGGCGGCACCACTGCGCTTCTTCAGGAATTCCGACAGCGACCAGTAGCGCATGCCCAGCCGGCGCCGCACTGCATTCAAGGCCTGGTTGCCGGTCAGGATGCGGTAGTACAGCCAGTCGCCGAATCTCTCCTGCAGGCCACCGAAGTGGGTCACGCCGTCGTACTCGTCGCCGTGCGCGACCAGCAGGCGACGGCCATCGGCGGTCACGTGGATGGCGCGGCGGCGCACCTGCATCGCTGGCAGCATCAGCCCGCACACCTGGCGCAGCGAGGCATCGTGGTTGCCGGGAATGTAGATGATCTCGGTGCCGGCACGGCGCAGCGCGTGCAGGGCCTGGATGACCTCGCTGTGCGACTGCCGCCAGTTGGCACGGCGATGGGCCATCCACCACAGGTCGATGATGTCGCCGACCAGGTACAGACGCTCACAGCGCAGCTGCGAGAGAAAACGTGCCAGTTCGGTGGCATGGCAATGACGTGAACCCAGGTGCACGTCGGAGACGAACACTGCGCGCCGGTGCGGCGACAGGTTCGCCAGCACGCTCATGCCGGCGTCCCCACATCGCGCAGGTAGCGTTTGCGCTTGTTCGGCCGGATCGCGCACAGGTCCACTTCGATCAGGCCGTCGATCGAATCGCTGAAGTCCGGGTCCACACCGAAGGCGAGGAAGCGCGCGCCACCGGGTTCGCACAGATCGGTGTACTGGCGATACAGCGTCGGCACGCCGGTGCCGAGTGCGGCCAGGTTGGCCTTGAGCACGTCGAACGCGGCGCCTGCATCCAGCTCACCGAAACTCGGCGGTGCGGCGAAGTACTGGAACGGCCGGTTCGATTCGGCCAGGCCAGCGGTACCGCTGTAATAGCGCTGGTAGTACGCCACCAGCTGCTCGCGCGCATCGCGTGGCAGCGCCGCGCTGATCGACACGGCGCCGAACAGGTAGCGGATGCCCGGCCTGCATTGCAGGTAGGCACCGATGCCCTGCCACAGGTAGTCCAGGCTGCGGCTGCCCCAGTAGTCGGGCACCACGAAGCTGCGGCCCAGTTCCAGGCCTTCGGCGATGTGGGTGATGGCATCGTCGGAATAGCGGAACAGCGACGCGCTGTAGAGCCCGGACAGTCCGTGCCGGGCCAGCGCATGGGCGCCGCGCATGATCCGGTACGCGCCGGCGATGCGCTGCGCGGCCGCGTCCCAGATCACGATGTGCTCGTACTGCGGGTCGTAATCGTCCAGGTCGCGGCTGCGCCCAGTGCCCTCGCCCACCTGGCGGAAGGTCAGTTCGCGCAGGCGGCCCAGCTCCATTAGTAGCGGCGAATCGGCAGTACAAGTGGCCAGCAGAATCTGCTTGCCGTCGGCGGTCTGGCCCAGCTGGGTGGCTGCGGCAATCCCAGCGGCGACCTGCGAGGGTGGCACCGGGGCCGCCAGCGGCTCGGGGCCTGCGAAGGCAGCGGCATTGCCGGCCGCGCCATTGCGGCCCAGCGCATACAGCGCGCGGCGTACCGACAGCAGCTGCGCGCCCGGGTCACCGCCCTTGCCCAGCTGCATCGGCTCACCGATGCTCAGGCGCAGCGGGCGGCCGCGGCGGGTGAACATCTCGCGCGCCAGCAGCGCGGTGCCGGCCGGCTTGAACAGGGTCGAGGCGCCGTAGAACAGCGCCGAATTGCGCGCTTCCACCCGTACCGGCAGCACCGGCGCCCCGGCGGCACGGGCAAAGCGGACGAACCCGCGCTGCCAGCGACCATCGCGGATGCCTCGCAGCGAGAGGCGCGAGACCTCGCCGGCCGGGAACACGATCACGCACTGCTCGGCGGCCAGCGCCTCCTCCACAGCGTGCAGGCTGCCACGCTGGGCCTTGCCACCGAGGATGCGCACCGGCAACAGCAGGTCCTGCAGTGGCGCGATCGCCCCCAGCAGGTCGTTGGCCACGATCCGCACATCGCGGCGGATGCGGCCGACCGCGTCCAGCAGGGCCAGCGCGTCCAGTGCGCCGGACGGGTGGTTGGCGACGATCAGCAAGCGACCGGTGGCCGGGATCTTCGCCAACGCGGCCGGATCCACCTGGTACTGGCCATCGATGAACTCCAGCCCGGCGGCGACGAAGCCGAATCCGCGCAATCCTGCACTGCGCTGCAGGAACGCTTCGATCTGGTCCAACCGCGACCAGCGCCCGACGCTGCGAAGCAATGGCCGCGCCAGTTGGCCACGGCGGCCATGGAACCAATCGGGAAAGCGTTGCTGGAGACGCTGTTCAAGTTCCTGCATGGCGGATCCACTCATGCCCGGCGGCCGGATTGGCCGACAGCCTGCGCCCGGCAGGCGGCAGCCAGATGGCGGTTTCGGGGCAGAACGATGACGGTCGCCCCCGGCCGGAGGGGCCGCAACCGCCCCACCTCGCCACCCGGCCCGCTGTCACGCTGGTGGAACACTGGGCCTCGAGGCCGGGGCCCAATCCCGTCAGGACGGCCCTTGCCGGGCCTACGCGGGCTTAACCACCGGCAACCGGTACAGGTTCACAATGCACAGGCGGCGCACCCCGTGTATCATGCGCGCCCATCTTTCCATCCGAATCAAGGGATATTACGCCTGATGTCCAGCTATCTCTTCACCTCCGAGTCGGTCTCCGAAGGCCATCCGGACAAGGTTGCCGACCAGATCTCCGATGCGGTGCTGGACGCGATCCTGACCCAGGACCAGCGCGCCCGCGTGGCCTGCGAGACCATGGTCAAGACCGGCGTTGCCATCGTGGCCGGTGAAATCACCACCAGCGCCTGGATCGACCTGGAAGCCCTGACCCGCAAGGTCATCACGGACATCGGCTATGACAGCTCCGACGTCGGCTTCGACGGCGCCACCTGCGGCGTGCTGAACCTGATCGGCAAGCAGTCGCCGCACATTGCCCAGGGCGTGGACCGCAAGAAGCCGGAAGAAATGGGCGCGGGCGACCAGGGCCTGATGTTCGGCTATGCCACCAACGAGACCGACAGCTACATGCCGGCCGCGATCCACCTGTCGCACCGCCTGGTCGAGCAGCAGGCCAAGATCCGCAAGAAGAAGAACTCGCCGCTGTCGTGGCTGCGTCCGGACGCCAAGAGCCAGGTCACCCTGCGCTATGAAAACGGCGTGGTCTCGGCCATCGACGCCGTGGTGCTGTCGACCCAGCATGCCCCGGGCATCAAGCAGAAGGACCTCATCGAGGCCGTCCGCGAAGAGATCATCAAGCCGGTGCTGCCGGCCAAGTGGCTGCACAAGGGCACCAAGTTCCACATCAACCCGACCGGCAAGTTCGAGATCGGTGGCCCAGTGGGCGACTGCGGCCTGACCGGCCGCAAGATCATCGTCGACACCTACGGCGGCTGGGCCCGTCACGGTGGTGGCGCCTTCTCCGGCAAGGACCCGTCCAAGGTCGATCGTTCGGCGGCCTACGCGGCCCGCTACGTCGCCAAGAACGTAGTTGCCGCCGGCCTGGCCGACCGTTGCGAAGTGCAGGTCTCCTACGCCATCGGCGTGGCTGAGCCGACCTCGATCTCGGTCACCACCTTCGGCACCGGCAAGATCAGCGACGACAAGATCGAGAAGCTGATCCGCAAGCACTTCGACCTGCGCCCGTACGGCATCATCAAGATGCTGGACCTGATCCACCCGATGTACCAGCAGACCGCGGCCTACGGCCACTTCGGCCGCAAGCCGAAGGAGTTCAGCTACCTCAACGGCGAAGGCGAGACCGTCAACGCCACGGCCTTCTCCTGGGAGAAGACCGACCGCGCCGCCGCCCTGCGCGCCGATGCGAAGCTGAAGTAAAGCCGGCGGGTAGAGCCGACCGGTAGAGCCGACTGTTAGTCGGCTGACCTTGAAGAAGGGCCGCGCAAGCGGCCCTTCTGCTTTCTGGTAGAGCCGGCCGCTGGCCGGCTTTTTCATGGCCTCCGGAAACAATCGCGCGGTTGCCGATACAATCCGCCGCATGTCGACCGAACTGAAAACCCACCAGCTGTCCATGACCGTGCTGATGTCGCCGGAAATGGCCAATTTCTCCGGCAAGGTCCACGGTGGTGCGATCCTGCGCCTGCTCGACCAGGTCGCCTACGCCTGCGCCAGCCGTTACGCCGGCAGCTACGTAGTCACCCTGTCGGTGGACCAGGTGATGTTCCGCCAGCCCATCGCGGTGGGCGAGCTGGTCACCTTCCTGGCATCGGTGAACTACACGGGCACCTCGTCGATGGAGATCGGCATCAAGGTGGTGGCCGAGGACATCCTCAAGCGTAGCGTGCGCCACGCCAACAGCTGCTTCTTCACCATGGTGGCGGTGGATGAGGAAGGCCGGCCGACGCCGGTGCCACCCTTGCAGCCGGTCACCTCGGACGAAAAGCGCCGCCAGGCGGCCGCGCTGATCCGCCGCCAGCTGCGCCAGGAAATGGAACAGCGCCATCTGGAACTGCTGGCGTCGAACCCGCCGTCGCCGGAGGAATGAGGTAGTGCCGGCCGCTGGCCGGCAACCTCGTGCGTGCCGCCAGACATCATGAGGTTGCCGGCCAGCGGCCGGCACTACCGCGACACCTCACCCGGTGTTCTGCACGCCCTGCGAAACACCGTTCACGCAGGCCACCAGCGCGCGCAGCAGATCGTCATCCTCGCGTCCGCTGGCCCGCCAGCGCTGCAGCAGGTCCACCTGCAGCACGCTGATCGGATCGACATAGGGATTGCGCAGGCGGATCGACAGCGCCAGTCGCGCATCGTGGTCCAGCAGCGTCTGCTGGTCCATCAATGCCAGCAGCCAGTGCCGGGTGAGTTCCAGTTCGCGCTGCACCTGCGGGAAGAAGCGGTCGTGCAGGCCGCCCGACAACAGCGAGAACTGCTCGGCGATGGTGATATCGCCCTTGGACAGCACCATCGCGATGTCATCCAGGAAGGTGCGGAAGAACGGCCAGTCACGCGCCATTTCGCGCAGGGTCTTTTCGTGGCCGGCATCCACCGCCGCCTGCAGGCCGCTGCCTACGCCGTACCAGCCGGGAATGACGGCACGCGCCTGGCTCCAGGCGAACACCCAGGGAATCGCACGCAGGTTGCCCAGTGCTGCGTCCTGGCCGAGCCGGCGCGACGGACGCGAGCCCAGGGTCATCCGTTCGATCACATCGATCGGCGTGGCGGTACGGAAGTAATCCATGAAGCCGGCCTGGCCAACGAACCCGCGATACACCTCGCTGCTGGCCGCAGCCACCGCATCCATCACCGGTCGCCACTCATCCTCGCGCGGCTCGGCGGCACGCGGGCGCAGGCTGGCGCGCAGCACCGCACCGGTGGCCTGTTCCAGCGAACGCAGGGCCAGCGCGCGGATGCCGTACTTGCGATGGATCACCTCGCCCTGCTCGGTCACTCGCAGGCGGCCATCGATGCTGCCGCGTGGTGAAGCATCCACCGCGTGCGTGGTCTTGCCACCGCCACGGCTGATCGAGCCGCCACGGCCATGGAAGAAGGTCAGCCGGATGCCCGCCTCGGCCGCCACCTCCAGCAGTTCCACCTGCGCGCGCTGCAGGCCCCAGCGCGAGGCGGCGATGCCACCGTCCTTGCTGCTGTCCGAGTAGCCCAGCATCACCATCTGAACATCATCGCGTGCACGCAGGTGCGCGCGGTACACCGGATCCTCCAGCAGGTCGCGCAGCGTGGCGGTGCCGCGCTTGAGATCGTCCACGGTTTCAAACAGCGGCGCGATGTCCAGCGGCACGCCGCCATCGGCATCGACCAGGCCACCACGCCGCGCCAGCGCCAGCACGGCCAGCACGTCGCTGCGGTCGTGCGCCATCGAGATGATGTAGCTGCCCAGCGCATCGCTGCCATGCCGCGCACGCGCATCGGCCAGCGCGGCGAACACCGCATCCAGCCGCTGGTTGCCCTCGTCGTCGCCGTTGGGCAATGCCGTTTCACCGCTGGCATGCGGGCTCAGCAGCCGCGCTCGGCCCGCCACATCCAGCGCCTGCCAGGCCTCTTCGCCACCCAGCACGGCGGCCAGCGCGCGCGCATGCACGCTCGACTCCTGGCGCACATCCAGCCGCGCCAGATGGAAGCCGAAGGTCTTCACCCGCCACAGCAGACGCTGCACGGCAAAACCACCAGCGTGCTCGCCACGGTTCGCAAGCAGGCTGTCGAGGATCAGCTGCAGGTCGTCGATCAGTTCGGCGGGGCCGGCGTAGGCGCCCTCGCCATTGTCCAGCGTCGCCTGCAGGCGCGCGCGCATGCGGTCATTGAGCAGGCGGTACGGCATGTCGGCATGGCGCGGGCGCGACTGCACCTGCGGCAGCAGCTGCTGGTACTGCGCCACGCGCGCCTGCAGCGGATCGCTCACCCCTACCCGCTCGGTGGACTGGCTGAGCAGGCTGGCCAGCTGCAGCAGTTCCTTCTGGTAGCGCCCGAGCACCGCCTGCCGCTGCGCATCCAGCGTATTGCGGATGGTGTGGGCATCCACGTTCGGATTACCGTCCATGTCGCCGCCCACCCACGTACCAAAGCGCAGCAGCCGCGGCAGCGGCAGCGGCAATTCTTCGCCATAGGTATCGCGCAGCGCCTGCTGCAGCGATTCGTACAGCACCGGGATCACCCGGTACAGCACCTGCACCAGATAGAAGCCCACATGCTCGCGCTCGTCATCGACGGTCGGCCGCACCGGTGAGGAATCGGTGGTCTGCCACGACGCGGTGAGCGCCATGCGGAAGCGCGCGGCATCGGCGGCAGCCTCACCCGGCGTGCGCTGGCCGTCGAGGTTGTCGACCAGGCTGGCCACCATCAGCTGCTCCTTCTCCAGCAGCGCGCGGCGCACGGCTTCGGTCGGATGCGCGGTGAACACCGGTTCGATGTCGATGCGCGGCAGCCACTGCGCCAGTTCGTCCAGGCCCACGCCCTGCGCCCTCAAGTGCTGCAGTGCATCCTGCAGGCCATCCGGCTGCGCACCCGCGGTACCGGCGCGCTGGTAGTCACGGCGGCGGCGGATGCGATGCACGCGCTCGGCGATGTTGACCACCTGGAAGTAGGTGCTGAAGGCCCGCACCATGGTCTCGGCCTGCTGCGGCGTGCGCCCGGCCAGGCCATCGGCCAGCTCCGACAGCGGCGCCTGGTTTTCGCGACGGGCGATGGCGCGGGTACGCACGTCCTCGACGTCATCAAGAAACGCGGCCGACACCTGTTCGACCAGCAGGTCGCCGACCAGTGCGCCAAGCCGGCGCACATCATCGCGAAGCGGAAGATCGGGAGAAGCAAACTCGATGCTGCTGCGGTACTCGTTCATCGGCGACGCACAGGCCTCGGTCAACGGATCCAGGCCCCAAGCCTATCCCAGATCGGGCGTCGTGCTGCGATGCAAAATTGGTTTCATCTGGTAGTGCCGGCCGCTGGCCGGCAACCTCAGGTTGCATGTCTCCATGAGGTTGCCGGCCAGCGGCCGGCACTACCAGGCCCGGTCAGCGCTTCTTCTTCGCCTTGCCCTGCTCGGCCGGGCCGATGGTCTGCTCCAGCCAGCGCTCGCTCTCGGCCAGCATGGTCATGATCGATTCGCGTGCGCGGTAGGCATGCGATTCGTTGGGCAGCATCACCAGCCGCGCGGTGCCGCCCAGGCCCTTCACCGCGGCGAACATGCGCTCGCTCTGGATCGGGAAGGTGCCGGAGTTGTTGTCGTCCACGCCGTGGATGAAGAGGATCGGATCCTTGATCCTGTCGGCGTAGTTGAAAGGCGCCATTTTCTGGTAGACCTCCTGTGCCTGCCAGTAGTTGCGTTCCTCGGCCTGGAAGCCGAACGGGGTGAGCGTGCGGTTGTAGGCGCCGCTGCGGGCGATGCCGGCCTTGAACAGGCGGGTGTGTGCCAGCAGGTTGGCGGTCATGAACGCACCGTAGGAATGGCCGCCGATGGCGATGTGATCGCGATCGGTCACGCCACGGCGCACCACCTCATCCACCGCTGCCTGCGCGTTGGCCACCAGCTGTTCGATGTAGGTGTCGTTCGGCTCCTTGTCGCCCTCACCGATGATCGGCATCGACGGGCTGGCCAGCACCACATAGCCCTTGGCCAGGAACGCCTGCGGGCCCCAGTAGCTGACCGCGTTGAAGCGGTACGGCGAATCGGTCACCTGGCTGGCCGCAGCCGCGCTCTTGAACTCACCCGGGTAGGCCCACATCAGCAGCGGCCGTGGGCCGTCCCGCTTGGGGTCGTAGCCCGGCGGCAGCAGCAGGGTCGCGGTCAGGTCGACCCCATCCTTGCGCTTGTAGCGGATCTGCTCCTTCTGCACGCCCTTCAACTGCGGCAGCGGGTGCGCGAAATGGGTCAGCGCGCGCGGTGCCGCACCGGCATCGGCCAGCGACTGCACGTAGAAGTTGGCCGGCTCATCCGGGCTCTCGCGGCTCAGCAGCAGCGAGCTGGCCTGGTCGTCCAGCAACGCCACCGGCAGCGAATAGCTCGGCGCCTGCGAGTGGAACAGGCGCGTTGCCTTGCCCGTGGCGATGTCGAAGCGGTCCACGAACGGACGGTCGCCTTCCGGCGAAGCACCGGCACCGGCCAGGTACAGGCTGCTGCCATCGGGGCTGGTCTGCAGCAGCGAACGACCCCGCTCGTCACTGGCCAGCAGCGGCCGGCCCGGATCGGCATAGCGGTCCTGCGCATCACGATCCCACAGCAGGCGCGGCTCGGCACCGGCGTTGTCCGGGGCGATCAGCCAGGTCTTGGTCCTGCGGGTCTTCCACCACGATTCGGTCAGCAGGGCCAGGTCACCGCGGCCCCAGCTGATGCCGGCCAGGCGGCTGCCAAGCTGGGCCAGGGTGACCGGCGGTTTGTCGAACGGCGCGGCCTGCATCAGCACCGCATCGCGCACCCTGGCCTCCCTGTTCGGGTCGCCGCCGTCCTGCGCTTCGGCCCAGACCAGGGTGGCGTCGGCATCACCGCGCCAGCTGATGTCGCGCACGCCGGTCACTTCGGCATCGTTGCCGGTCGGCAGCCCTTCCACCAGCGGGCGAACGGCGACGGTGTGCACCAGCTTGCCGCTGGCGCGGTCGATCACTTCAATGCGGCGCGGGAAACTGCTCACCGGCACCACGTAGGAGTACGGGCGCTGCACCGGCTGGCGCAGCACGAAGCGGCCATCCGGCGACACCGAGAAGCCCATGAAGATGCCGGCCGCGCCGATCACGCGGGTGCTGCCATCCAGGCCGACTTCCATTGGCTGGGTAGTGGCGTAGTAGTCGAACTGGCGTGCGTCGGCCTCGTTCTTCAGCAGGTCCTGGTAGGTACGGATCGACACCACGCCGCCGCCCTGGCTGGTCTGCTGCACGGCCGGGCCGGTCGGAATGCCATCGGCAGCCGGGGCCGCACCGAGGTTGGCCGGGCGGGTGAACACCACCAGGCCGCGGCTGTCCGGCAACCACTGGTAGCCGCTGCCGATCACCGTGTTCAGGCCGGCAACCAGGCGGCGGGCGCTGCCGCCGGCCACGTCCACCAGCCACAGTTCATTGGCGCCACTGGCAGCGTCGACCTGGTTGAAGGCAAGCCACTTCTGGTCCGGCGACCACATCACACTGGCGATCGACAGCTTGGCCGGCAGGCCGCTGATCTGCCGCTCCTTGCCGTCGGCCACGTTCATCAGCCACAGCTTCTCGCCGAAGCTGAAGCGGCTGTCGGAGAACGTGCGCGGGTTGATGCGCAGGCCAGCCAGCTTCAGTTCCGGCTGCGCCACCACCTGGATCGAAGGCAGCGACGGCATCTGCATCATCGCGGCCACGTCGCGTCGCGGCGACAGGTACAACGAGGGTGCACGCGGCGCGTCCACCACCGCCTGCAGCGCGGCCGACGGCAGTTCGTAGCCGTTGACGCCCTGGGCCTGTGTGGCCACCGGCTGCGGCGCTGCGGCCCAGGCCAGCGGGGCGACCGCCAGCAGTCCCATCGACAGGACCAGGCCGGTCCAGCGCCGTGTACGGCGCGCGTGCATGCTCATCGTTCCACCTGTGTGATGCGTGAAAACACCGACCTTAACAGGCCGTGCACGCGGCCCCATCTGCCGATGGTTGGGTCATCCGGATGTCACGCCGGGGCCGCGATATAATGGGGGTTCTCCCCTGCCGAGGGGCGCTGCGACCGGATCCCACGAGGCCCGGCCAGGCTCGGTAAGGTGGCTTTGTAACAACGGCGCCCGGCTAGATGCGAGCATCCGCTCGTCCACAACCGGAGCACACGAATGAACGCTGTTGCCAAGACCTTCTCCACCGAAGGTGACTACAAGATCCGCGATATCACGCTGGCCGACTGGGGCCGCAAGGAACTGGACATCGCCGAGCACGAAATGCCGGGCCTGATGTCGATCCGCCGCAAGTACCAGGCCGAGCTGCCGCTGAAGGGCGTGCGCGTGACCGGCTCGCTGCACATGACCATCCAGACCGCGGTGCTGATCGAGACCCTGAAGGACATCGGCGCCGACGTGCGCTGGGCCTCGTGCAACATCTTCTCGACCCAGGACCACGCCGCTGCCGCCATTGCGGCCACCGGCACCCCGGTGTTTGCCTGGAAGGGCGAGACCCTGGAAGAGTACTGGGACTGCACCCTGGACGCGCTGACCTTCACCCTGGCCGATGGCACCCTGACCGGCCCGGAGCTGGTGGTGGACGACGGCGGTGACGTGACCCTGCTGATCCACAAGGGCTACGAGCTGGAAAACGGCAGTGACTGGGTCAACACCGCCTCGTCCTCGCACGAAGAACAGGTCATCAAGAACCTGCTCAAGCGCGTCGCCAAGGAACGCCCGGGTTACTGGGGCCGCGTGGTCAAGGACTGGAAGGGCGTCTCCGAAGAGACCACCACCGGCGTGCACCGCCTGTACCAGCTGGCCCAGGCCGGCACCCTGCTGATCCCGGCGATCAACGTCAACGACTCGGTCACCAAGAGCAAGTTCGACAACCTGTACGGCTGCCGCGAGTCGCTGGCCGACGGCCTGAAGCGCGCGATGGACGTGATGCTGGCCGGCAAGGTGGCCGTGGTCTGCGGTTACGGCGACGTCGGCAAGGGCTGCGCGGCCTCGCTGCGTGCCTACGGCGCGCGCGTGATCGTCACCGAGATCGACCCGATCTGCGCCCTGCAGGCGGCGATGGAAGGCTATGAAGTCAACACCATCGAATCGACCCTGGGCCGTGCCGACCTGTACGTCACCACCACCGGCAACAAGGACATCATCCGCATCGAGCACCTGAGCGCGATGAAGGACCAGGCCATCGTCTGCAACATCGGCCACTTCGACAACGAGATCCAGGTCGATGCGCTGGTGTCGTTCGCCGGCATCAAGCACGTCAACATCAAGCCGCAGGTGGACAAGTACATCTTCCCGAACGGCAACGCGATCTTCCTGCTGGCCGAAGGCCGCCTGGTGAACCTGGGCTGCGCCACCGGCCACCCGAGCTTCGTGATGTCCAACAGCTTCGCCAACCAGACCCTGGCACAGATCGACCTGTGGGCGAACAAGGACAGCTACGAGAAGAAGGTCTACCTGCTGCCGAAGAAGCTGGACGAGGAAGTGGCCCGCCTGCACCTGGAAAAGATCGGCGTGAAGCTGACCACCCTGAGCCAGGAACAGGCCGACTACATCGGCGTGCCGGTGGAAGGCCCGTTCAAGCCGGACCACTACCGCTACTGATGCCTGCGGGGTGCCGGCCAGCGGCCGGCACCACCGGTGCATGCAACACACGGAACGGGCGCCTTCGGGCGTCCGTTCTGCGTTTGCGTGTGGCCGTACACCCCGCATCCAGTCCCCACGGTAGATCCACGCCATGCGTGGATGCTCTCCGGCAGTAGGCTCGGTCAAGGCAACGCGCCCAGCGCGCGCTACCATGCCTACATGACCCCGGCCATCAACCTGCTCAAGCGCGAGAAGATCGCCCACACCGTGCGCAGCTACGTGCATGACGCCCACGCCGAATCCTATGGCGGCGAAGCTGTCGACAAGCTCGGCCTCGATCCGGCCCAGGTGTTCAAGACCCTGCTGGCCAGCACCGAGGCACACGAACTGCTGGTGGCGATCGTGCCGGTGGCCGGCCAGCTGGACCTGAAGGCACTGGCCGAAGCCGCCGGCTGCAAGAAGTGCGAGATGGCTGCTGCTGACGCCGCGCAGCGCGCAACCGGTTACCTGGTGGGTGGCATCAGCCCGCTCGGGCAGAAGAAGCGCCTGCGCACCTTCTTGGACGCCAGTGCCGAAGCGCTGCCCAGGCTGCATGTCAGCGCCGGTCGCCGTGGCCTGGAAGTGGAACTGGCACCCACCGACCTGCTGCGCCTCACCGCCGGCCACTACGCTGCCATCGGCAAGTCACGCTGATGCGCTGGCCGTGGTCTGCAGCGCCGATTCCCCGGCTCGACGATGCACAGGCCGATGTGCTGCTGCAGGACCTGTTGTCGCGCGACGCAACACGCATCACCGATGCCGCCCGCGTTGTCGCACGACTGTTCAGTGCCTCATCGTTGGACGCGTTGAGCGCACATGTGGATCTGATCGAACAACGCTGCCAGGGCATCGCGCTTGGCGGCATGCTGATCAGCAACCAGGCGTATCTGAAGGCCGCCCTGCGTCGGCTGCGTTACTGGCGTGCACGCGAGGGTTGCCTGTGCGCGCTCAACCCCGGCTACCCGTTCTTCGATCCCCGTCGCCTGATTGAACAAGGACAGATGCAGCTGCTCTCGGTGGAAGAGGCTGAGGGCTGCTGGGGCGACTGCCACACCGTCGCCTGCACGCAATGCGGCCAGCATTGGCAGGCCATCGACCGCGAGTACCATTACCCGTGGTGGGAATGGAAAGCTGCCTGAAGGCCAAGCGGCCACGCATGGCGTGGCTCTACTGTGGTCCGCACATTCACGCGATGCGTGGATGACAAATGTTGCTCATGGCCGCCAGTTCGCGTTGTTCTCCCAGAACTCGACGGAACGCCGGTAGGCTTCGCGGTCCAGCGGCACGCCGGATCCGCCCTCGTCCACGCCCAGCGCATTGCGCATCATCGTGATCGGTGCCATCGGTACCTCTTCCGGTTCGGCGGTGTAGATGCAGCCGACGATGCCCCAGTCGGCCTCGATCGGCGAGCCTTCCCTGGCCAGCTGCCCGGCGCTGTACAGGATCACCACCAGGTAGTTCGCACGCGGTGATTCCACGCCCTCGAACCAGCGCACCAGCACCGGTAGTTCCTCACGGTTGCGCGCTTCGTAACCACTGCGCAGCAGGTGGCGGTTGGCCTCGGTGATCGGTACGGTCAGGCAGCGCGTGCTGGTCCAGTTCTCGTAGACGAACAGCTTGCAGAACGGGGCGTAGCCGTCGAGTACCTTCAGTGGCGCATGCGCATTGAGATGTGCCTCGAACTGCTCGGCAGTGCAGTCCTGGATGGTGTTGCCACGCGGCACGCGCGGGAACAGGCGGGGACGGGCGAAATCGGTGAGGACGATGGACATGGCGCGGGTGTGATCAGGAGTTCTGCTGCACAGGGTAACCGCCCCGGAGGCAGACAGGGCCGGATGCCGATGGTCACTGGCGCCAGCGTCCCGCTTGCAGCACCCTGCGGGCGACCCACTACAAGGATCGCCGGCTCATGGATGCAGCATGCGCATTGCCCCGTTCCGCCCACCGTCGGCAGTGGCCGATCGTACTGGTCATCCTCCTGCTGGCGCCGCCATTGCTGTTCGCCGCCGCTCTGCTCTGGCCGCTGTCGGCTCCGCCGTTGCCCGAGCCGGGCAACAGCCGCGTGATCGTCAACGCGCGGGTGGTGGACGTGGCGCGCGGCCAGGTCAGCGAACCCACCACCGTGACAGTGCGCCACGGCACCATCACTGCCATTGGGGAAGATCCGCAGGACGCGCGGCTTCCCGTGCTCGACGCCGGCGGCCGCTGGCTGCTGCCCGGTTTCTGGGACATGCACACCCATGCACTGCAATTGTCGCCGCAGCTGCAGTTCCCGCTGATGCTGGCCAACGGCATCACCGGCACCCGCGACATGATGGACTGCCCGCAGACCACCGATCCGCTGATCGCCTGCGTGGCCGACAAGCGCCGCTGGACCGCACAGGCCATTGCCGGGCAGCAGGTTGCACCGCGCTTCGTACAGATCGCCAGTTTCTACTTCGAAGATCCGTCACTCGCGCCGGAGGCCGCCGCTGCGCGTGCACGGACGTACAGCGCGCGCGGGGTCGACGCGTTGAAGGTCTACAACCGGCTGCGTGCGGACACCTATCAGCGGCTGGCCACCGAGGCGCAGCAGCTGCGCCGTCCGTTGGTCGGCCACCTGCCCAAGGCGGTGCCTCTGGACGACGCGGTGCAGGCGGGCCAGCGCAGCTTCGAGCACGCCCATCTGTTCGTGCGCCACTGCTTCGACAACGCGGCGGCATGGCGCGGTGGCGCGCTCGACGGCGAAGACCCGATCGTACTGGCCGAACGCATGGTTGCCAGCTATCAGCCCACGCTCTGCAACAAGGCGTTCGCTTTGATGCAGGCCAGCGGTGCCGCGTTCGTACCGACCCATGTCACCCGCGAAGAAGATGCACGCGCAAGCGACCCCGCCTTCGTCGACGATCCGCGCCTGGCCTATCTGGACCCGCTTTCACGCTGGGCGTGGCGTGATGACCTGCAGGCCACCGCAGCGCGCTATCCCGGCCGACGCGGCCAAGACGCACTGAAGACCTACTTCGAGCATGGCCTGGCTCTCACCGGTGCGGCCCATCGTGCCGGCGTCACCGTGCTGGTCGGCACCGACACCGGATTGGGCGGCTTCCGCTACCACGATGAACTGCAGTGGCTGCGACAGGCCGGCCTGAGCCAGGCCGACGTGCTGCGCGCAGCTACGCTGCAGGCCGCACGTCATCTGCAACGGCAGGCATCGCATGGAAGCGTCGAGGTCGGCAAAGCCGCAGACCTGGTGCTGCTTGATGGCAACCCGCTGCACGACATCGCCAATACCCGCCGCGTGCATGCCGTGCTGCTGGCCGGCCACCTCTATGACCGCCCGCGGCTGGATGCGCTACAGACTTATGCGCGCAGGCAGGCACGCTCGCCCGCAGTGATGGCACGCCTGCTGTGGGGATTCATCACCAGCCCGGTCAGTGCCGAGCTGTAGCGGCAGCTACAACGCCATCCGCTCGCGCAGTTCACGTGCCTGCCGCCGCGATACCTCCACCTCGCTGCCGTCGTCCAGCGCCAGATCGTAGCCATCTGCAATGCTGGGCGTCACGCCACGAATGCGACGCAGGTTGACCAGCGTGTTGCGGTTGGCGCGGAAGAACAACTCCGGCGGCAGGCGTGCTTCCAGCGCGCTCAGGCTGCGGGTCAGCAGGGCGTTCTGGTCGCGGAACCATAGCCGTGTGTAGTTGCCATCCACCACCAGCCGACGGATCTCCGAGACCGCGACGAACCAGCAGCGTTCGCCCTCGCGCACGAACACCTGGTCCTGCGCGCCCAGCGTGCTGCGCGGCTCCGGCGTTTCGCCCGCCACCACCTCGCGCCGGCGCGCCCGCTGCAACGCTTCCAGCAAGCGCGGCGCCTCGACCGGCTTCACCAGATAGTCCAGCGCATTGGCCTGGAAGGCGCGCACCGCATAGGTGTCGTAGGCGGTAACGAAGACCACCGCCGGCACCGCCTCCAGCCCATCCAGCACATCGAAGCCGCTGCCGGAGGGCATCTGCACATCCAGCAGCACCAGGTCCGGGGCCAGTGTGGCGATCGCCTCGCGTGCAGCGGGCACATCGTCGGCCTCGCCCACGCACTGCACCCACGGCAGCGCCGACAACAGCGTGCGCAGCTCCTGGCGCGCCAGCCGTGCATCATCAACGATCAACACACGCAGCACGCCACTCATTGCGGAATCTCCAGCAGGGCCTGCATGCGGTCGCCGACCGGCTGCAGGGTGAAACGACCCTGCGTGCCGAGCTGCGCACGCAGGTAGGCAAGGCCAACGCCATGGCCATGGGTGGGCTCGTTGGCGCTGCCCAGCGGATTGTCCACCTGCAGGCGCAGCACGTCATTGTCCAGCGTGGCACGGATCTGCACCTCACCGCCGCCCGGGCGGCTGGCGATGCCATGCTTGATCGCATTCTCCACCAGCAGCTGCAGCGCCATCGCCGGCAGCTGTGCCTGCAGGGCATCGGCATCAATGTGCTGGCTTACCTGCAGGCGCTGTTCGAAGTGGACTGCCTCGATGGCCAGGTAGTCGTCCACGACCACCAGTTCCTCGGCCAGGGTGACCTGCTCGCTGCGGTTGTGTGCCAGCGCCTGGCGCAGCGTGCGCGACAGGCGGGTGACCATGTCGCGCGCACGCTCCGGGTCTTCCAGGATCAGCGCGCGCAGGTTGTTCAGCGCATTGAACATGAAATGCGGGTTGAGCCGTGCACGCAGTGCATCGCGCTCCAGCGCGCTGCGCTCGGCCTCGGCACGCAGGCGCGCCAGTTCCGCACTGCGTATCCGGCGCAGGCTGTGCAGGCCTGCCCAGAGCGCTGCCCACAGGGCCAGCATCACCGCAGTGGTGTACCAGTAGAGCAGCAGCGCCTTGGGGCTGAAGTCGGCCGTCTGCCGCCCCAGGCTCACCCAGTTCCAGGCCAGCGCTGAGTGCAGCGCGATGTTCACCAGCAGCTGCGCCACTGCCGCGCCCAATGCCACCGACAGCGCCAGCCGCAGCAACAGCCCGGCCGTGCCGCGCGCCCACCAGTCGGCACGCAGCGCCAGCGCGCGGATGGCACCGCTGCACCCGAACAGGGCCAACGCCAGACCCAGCGTGATCAACACGCCTGCGCTTCCGGCATCGCTGAAATAGGCTTGGCGCAGGCCGATTCCGGCAACACCATAGAGCGCCCACACCAGCGCATTGAGCAGCCAGAAGCGTACCGTCGAGGAGGAATCCGGCATGTCCATTCCGAGGCGTGTTGAAACTCAGTGGTGGTGATCGAGGAAGGCCTGCACCTGACCGCGCAGCCAGCGCGGATCATCCCACATCAGGAAGTGGAAACCCTGCGCGCTCATCGCGATCTGCACGCCCCGCAGTTTCGCGTACTGCGCCTGGAACACCGCGCGCGTGCTGTCCTCGGTGCCGCCCATCGGCTGGTAGCCGGCCCAGCTGCCCAGCACCAGCGTCGGTGCGGTGATCGAGGCGATGTTGTCACGCAGGTCGGTGGTCATCACCGCATGCATGGCGTCAGCGGTGGTCTGGCGGTCGCTGGCTTCGCCCCAGCGCCCCAGCTCGGCCTGCCGCTGTGGATCGCGGGTCATGCCCGGCAGGCCGGCCTTCAGCTGCGCCTGCCACTGCGCGGCATCGGCGGCGAGCATGCCCTTGCGCAGCTGGTCGGCCATTGGCCGCACGCTGTCTGCGGTGGCGTTCGGGTCACGCGCGGCCGGCAGGAACGGCAATGCGTCGACCACCACCAGCGCACTGACTGCCTTCGGCTCGGCCTGCGCCATCTGCAGCCCCAGCAGGCCGCCAAGACTGTGGCCGATCACCACCACCGGGCCCAGCTGTTGGTCATGCAGGTAGGCCAGCAGCTGCCCGCGCATGGCCGGCAGGAATTCGGCCGGGCGCGGGTCGGCGGGCGCAGCGCCGGCAAAGCCCGGCAGCTGCACCAGATGGCACTGCACGTCCTTCAGCGCCAGGCAGGTCTCGCGCCAGACCTCGGCGCTGCTGTTCAGGCCGGGGATCATCAGCAGCGGACGGCCCTTGCCGACCACCTCGACCTGCACCTTGCCGGTGCCGGTGGCGGCCGCCGCATGCGCCGAGCCGGAACCGAGCACGGCCATCGCCATGCCGATCATCGCCAGCCGGGCCAGGGCCTTCATTGCGTACCAGAGTGCCAGGAAGATCTTCATCGTCTGCTCCTTCATTGGGTGGGTGGTGCCGGGATGGGAGCAGCGTGGGCCTGGCGGAGGCACCCCGGTTGCGATTTCGGAGCAGCGGCCGCACGGCGGGGCGAACGGTCGCGGGCCGGGGACGGCGGGCTCTCACGTAATTCTCATGCATCCATCTTGATGAAGAGATATACTGTTTCGCACCGACCGCCGCCATCCGCGCCATGACCGCCATCAGCTTCGAGTTCTATCCGCCCAAGACCGACGAACAGCGCAGCCAGCTGGACCGTGCTGCGGCCAAGCTGAAGGACTACGCCCCCGAATACGTGTCGTGTACCTTCGGCGCCGGTGGCTCGACCCTGAGCTACACCTCCGAGACCGTGCGCCACCTCAACCAGCACCATGGCTTCGATGCCGCGCCGCACCTGTCGTGCGTGGGCGGCACCCGCCAGGAGATCCGCGAACTGCTCAAGCTGTACCGCGCCATCGGCTGCCGTCGCCTGGTCGCGCTGCGCGGTGACCTTCCCTCGGGCATGGGCTTCCCCGGCGACATGCGCTACGCCGCCGAGCTGATCGATTTCATCCGCACCGAGCACGGCGATGCGTTCCACATCGAAGTGGGCGCGTATCCGGAAACGCATCCGCAGGCGACCGATGCGCTGGCTGACCTGAAGCACTTCAAGGCCAAGATCGATGCCGGTGCCGATGCGGCGATCACCCAGTACTTCTTCAACCCGGATGCCTACTTCCACTTCGTCGATGAAGTGCGCCGGCTCGGCGTGCAGGTGCCGATCACGCCCGGCATCATGCCGATCGCCAACTTCAGCCAGCTGCGCCGCTTCTCCGAACAGTGCGGTGCGGAGATTCCGCGCTGGATCGGCCGCAAGATGCAGGCCTACGGCGATGACGCCGAGTCGGTACGTGCATTCGGCACGGAAGTGGTGGCCCGGCTGTGCCAGCGCCTGATCGAAGGCGGCGCGCCCGGCCTGCACTTCTACACCTTGAACCTGGCCAAGCCGACCACCTCGGTGCTGAAGCTGCTGCACGGCTGAAAGCACGCCATGCGGACCGGATCGGCGCTACCCTGCGAGGATGATCCGGCTTTCCTTCCTGCTGTTGCTGCTGCCGCTATGCGTGCTGTCGAGCGTCGCCCACGCACAGTCCACGCGCCTGAACCGCTGCACCGATGCGCAGGGCCAGAGCGTGTACACCGACCGGCCCTGCGACAGCGTGGGTGCACGGTCACGGCTGCCGCCGCCCTCCCCCACCGGCAATACCGCAGCGCGCGACACGCTGGGTGCACGTTGCCCGCGCCGGCTGAGCGAGCTCGTGGACGCATTGCGCAACGGCATCCTCAGCAACGACGTCAATCGGCTGTCTTCACTGTACCTGTGGGGTTCGGTGTCCGACGCGGGCGCGCAGCGCATTCTCGGCCAGCTGGAATCGTTGGCGCGGCGGCCGCTGGTGGACGTGGTGCCGGTGTATCCCTCGCAGGCGCTGCCGCTATCGCAGGATGAAGGTCAGAGCCCTGCTGCGCAGGGGTCCGACCCTGAGCCGCCGGCCGTGCGCCATCCGGTCGGCCTGCGCCTGGAGCAGACGTTGCCGGGCAGCGTGGCGCGCGCTTCGACGGTGCTGGGGTTGCGGCGGCAATATGGTTGTTTCTGGATCACGCTGTGATCGGGAGGGGTCAGAGCCCTGCTGCGCAGGGATCTGACCCCGCATGCCGGCTCACTCTGGCCACAGCCCGCGAATGGCGGCGATGCCCTGCCCGCCATGGCGACGCGCTTCGGCGACCTGACCGCGGCCCATGCCGCCCAGCGCATAGATCGGCAGTGACACCTGCGCGCGCAGCTCGGCGAACGCGTCCCAGCCCAGCGGCACCGCGTCCGGATGGCTGGCCGTGGCCTGCACCGGGCCCAGCACGGCGAAGTCGCAGCCCAGCCGCTGTGCGGCCTGCAGCTGCTGCAGGTCGTGGCAGGATGCGGCCACCAGCTGGCCTTCGGGAAGTGGACGCTGCGACAGTTCCTGCAACTGCTCGCTGCCCAGGTGGACGCCCACGCCCAACGCACGCGCCAGTTCGATATCGCGATTGAGCAGCCACTGCACCCCGCTGCGACGATGCGCGCGCACGGCCTGTTCGACCATCGCCTGCCGCTGCGGATGCGCCGTCGGCAACCGCAGCTGGATGCGCTGCTGGCCCGCGGCCACCACGCGCTGCAGCTGTTCATGCCAATGCTGCACGCCGCCCTCATCATCGGCCGGCGCCGGGGTGATCAGGTAGCTGTCGGGCTGGCGCAGCGCGGCCACCACCGGCAGATCGGCCGGTGGCATCGAATAGCGGCCCAGCTTGTCCGGCGCCACCCAGGTGATTGCCTGGCCCTCCCGCCCACGCGGCGTCCCCTTCCAGCTGCGCACGTGGCGCACCTCCAGGGTCAGGTGCTTGTCCGGATAGCGCTGCGGCACATCCATCAGCCACTCGCCGACATCGGCCTCGATGCCCAGTTCCTCGCGCAGCTCGCGCACCAGCGCCTGTTCGGAGGTCTCGCCGGATTCGCGTTTGCCGCCGGGAAACTCCCACAGGCCGGCCATGTCGCGGTTCTCGGTACGGCGGTTGAGCAGCACGCGGCCACGGGCGTCGGTGATGACGGCGGCCACGACATGGATCGATCGGGTGGGGGAAGGCATGGGGGGAAGCATGCCCAGAACAGGGCGGCCGGCGCAATCACGGATCCGCTGCGACTCCCCTGCCACAAACGAAAAGCCCCGCTTTCGCGGGGCTCTTCGGCATCAGCTCAGCTGGCCGTGGCAGTGCTTGTACTTCTTGCCACTGCCGCACGGGCACGGATCGTTGCGGCCGATCTTCGGCTCGTCGCGCTGCATCTGCGCCACGCCCTGCTGGGCAGCCTGCACCTGCGCGGCTTCCTCGTCGGCGCTGTAGCCGCCCACGTCCTGGTGCTGGAACTGCGACTGGCTCAGGCGGGCTTCGGCCTGCTGGCGTTCGGCCGCTTCCAGCGCCTGCACTTCCTCGTCGCTGCGGATACGCACGCGCGACAGCAGGGTCACCACTTCGCGCTTGACGTTCTCCAGCATGTCCGAGAACAGCTCGAAGGCTTCCTTCTTGTATTCCTGCTTGGGCTGCTTCTGCGCGTAACCACGCAGGTAGATGCCCTGGCGCAGGTAATCCATGCGCGCCAGGTGCTCCTTCCAGCTCTGGTCCAGCACGGTCAGCATCACGTGCTTCTCCAGTGCGCGCATGGTCTCTTCGCCCACGCCGGCTTCCTTCTCGGCGAAGTGCTGGTTGACGCGTTCCTGCACCTTGGCGGCAATCGCCTCGGCATCCAGCTCCTCGTGCTCCTTGACCAGGTCAGTCAGCGACATCTGCAGGCCGAAGTCCGACTCCAGGGTCGCTTCCAGGCCACGCAGGTCCCACTGCTCGTCGATCGAGTTCGGCGGCACGAAGCGGGCCACCACGTCGAAGATCACATCGTCGCGGATGCCGTCGACGTTATCCTTCACCGACTCGGCGTCCAGCAGTTCGTCGCGCTGGGCGTAGATCACCTTGCGCTGGTCGTTGTTGACGTCGTCGAAGTCCAGCAGGTTCTTGCGGATGTCGAAGTTGTGGGCCTCGACCTTGCGCTGCGCCTTCTCGATCTGGCGGCTGACCAGGCGGTCTTCGATGACGTCGTCTTCCTTCATGCCCATCATGCGCATGGCCTTCTGCACCCAGTCGGAGGCGAAGATGCGCATCAGGTTGTCTTCCAGCGACAGGTAGAAGCGGGACGAACCCGGGTCACCCTGGCGGCCCGAACGGCCACGCAACTGGTTGTCGATACGGCGCGACTCATGGCGCTCGGTGCCGACGATGTGCAGGCCGCCCGCCGCCTTCACTGCCTCGTGGCGCTTCTGCCAGTCGGCCTTGACCGCGGCCTTCTGCTCGTCGGTCGCGTCCTCGCCCAGCGCGTGGAGCTCTGCTTCCAACGAACCGCCCAGCACGATGTCGGTACCACGGCCGGCCATGTTGGTGGCGATGGTCACCGCGCCCGGACGGCCGGCGTTGGCGACGATGGTCGCTTCGCGGTCGTGCTGCTTGGCATTGAGCACTTCGTGCTTCACACCGGCCTTGCTCAGGTGCTCGGACAGCATTTCCGAGGTTTCAATCGAGGTGGTACCGACCAGCACCGGCTGGCCGCGCTTGGCGCACTCTTCGATGTCGGCCAGCACCGCATTGAACTTGCCCTTGCGGTTGAGGAACACCTGGTCCGGGCTGTCCTTGCGGATGGTCGGGCGGTTGGTCGGGATCACCACCACTTCCAGGCCGTAGATGCTCTGGAACTCGAAGGCTTCGGTATCGGCCGTGCCGGTCATGCCGGACAGCTTCTTGTACATGCGGAACAGGTTCTGGAAGGTGATGCTCGCCAGCGTCTGGTTCTCGCGCTGGACCGGCACGCCTTCCTTCGCTTCCACCGCCTGGTGCAGGCCATCGGACCAGCGGCGGCCAGCCAGGGTACGGCCGGTGAACTCATCGACGATGACCACTTCGCCGTCGCGCACGATGTAGTCAACGTCACGCTGGTAGATCGCGTGCGCGCGCAGGGCGGCGTTGAGATGGTGGACCACGGTCAGGTTCTGCGCCGCGTACAGGCCTTCGGTTTCGCCGTTGAGGATGCCGGCTTCCACCAGCAGCTGCTCGGCGTGCTCCATGCCCGCTTCGGACAGGTGCACCTGCTTGCCCTTCTCGTCGACCCAGAAGTCGCCTTCGCCGTCTTCCGCTTCCTGCTTGACCAGGTGCGGCACGACGCGGTTGACACGGATGTACAGCTCCGGGGAATCATCGGCCGGGCCGGAGATGATCAGCGGGGTACGCGCTTCGTCGATCAGGATGGAGTCGACTTCGTCGACGATGGCGTAGTGCAGGCCGCGCTGGTAGCGGTCGGCCTTGGACAGCGCCATGTTGTCGCGCAGGTAGTCGAAACCGAATTCGTTGTTGGTGCCGTAGGTGATGTCGGCGGCATAGGCTTCGCGCTTGTCGCTGTGCGGCATGCCCGGGTAGACCACGCCCACGCTCAGGCCCAGCCAGTTGTACAGCTTGCCCATCTGCGCGGCGTCGCGGCGGGCCAGGTAGTCGTTCACGGTGACCACGTGCACGCCCTTGCCTTCCAGCGCGTTGAGGTACACCGGCAGGGTCGCCACCAGGGTCTTGCCTTCACCGGTGCGCATTTCTGCGATCTTGCCCAGGTGAAGCACCATGCCGCCGATCAGCTGCACGTCGTAGTGGCGCATGCCCAGCACGCGGCGGCCGGCTTCACGGCAGACCGCGAAGGCTTCCGGCAGCACCTTGTCCAGGGCTTCACCATCGGCGATGCGCTGCTTGAACTCCGGCGTCTTGGCCTGAAGCTGCTCGTCGGAAAGCTTCTCGATCTCCGGCTCCAGCGCATTGATCTTGGCGACGATGCGGTTGAGCTGGCGCAGCTGTCGTTCGTTACGACTGCCAAATACGCGGGTAAGCAGGCTGTTGATCATTGAAGGAACCGGGTTGGATGGACACGACGCCCGGCCTCCCCCTTGGGATCCGTCCGCCGCAAACGAAACAGGGCGCCTGGCGCCCTGTCGATGGCAACACCCATTGTAGCTTGGGACGGGCGGCTGAGGTTTCAACCCCGAGGGGTAGTGCCGGCCGCTGGCCGGCAACCTCATGATCTTCGGCAGCGTCGCGGATTGCCGGCCAGCGGCCGGCACTACCAGATCAACCGCATCGGGTCAGAGCCCTCCCGCAGCGCGGAAGGAGTCCGACCCGGGCATCAGCCGCGGCTGACGCGGCCGACCGGCGTGTTGCCGCCGTCGCCGAGGAACTTGCGCGGGTTGACCACGTTGCCGTTCTCCCACACCTCGAAGTGCACGTGGGCGCCGGTCGAACGTCCGGTGGAACCGGCCTTGGCCACTTCCTGACCGGCACGGACCAGGTCACCGGCCTTCACCACCAGGCGCGAATTGTGCGCGTAGCGGGTGACGTAGCCATTACCGTGGTCGACATCGACCACGTTGCCGTAGCCGCCCTTCACACCGGCGAAGCTGACCACGCCCTCGGCCACGGCCATCACCGGGTCACCGACCTTGGCGTGGAAGTCCATGCCCTTGTGGGTGGCGGCACCGCGGCCGAACGGGTCGGCACGGGTGCCGAAGCCGGAGGTCACGTAGCTGTTGCGGATCGGCATGCGCGACGGCACGGCGTTCTGCTGCAGCTGGTGGTCGAACATCAGCGATTCCATCACCGACAACTGGCGGCCTGAAGCAGCGAAACGCTGCTCCAGCACCTGTAAGTCGGCGTTGACGTCCTTGACCGGGATGTCGCTGGTCGGGCCGCCGGCATCG
Source organism: Stenotrophomonas sp. YJH_SMC_14-1 (assembly GCF_059372275.1). NCBI lineage: Bacteria > Pseudomonadati > Pseudomonadota > Gammaproteobacteria > Lysobacterales > Lysobacteraceae > Stenotrophomonas > Stenotrophomonas sp. YJH_SMC_14-1. Next base: position 364,827 of record NZ_JCAFVK010000003.1, on the reverse strand, counting down.
CCGTCACCGAGGCCAGGGGTCTCGTTGAAGTCGAACTCGCCGTCTTCCAGCTTGCCCATCTGGGTCAGCCGTTCGCCAAGGGCGTTCAGGCGGGTAGCCTGCGCCTGCAGCTCGCCGAGGCGTGCCGCCAGCGCGTTGACCTGGGTCTGCGCATCGCGCTTGACCTTGGCCAGTTCCGCATCCTGGCGCTCAACCTTGGCCTGCAGCCGGGAATCATTCAGCGCGCTGGCGCCAATGCCGCCAGCAAGGCCGATAATGCAGCCTACCCCGAGCACGCTGCCCAGCAGGGCGCGGGGGCGGTCCTCGAAATAGAACCGCAAACGCGCGATCGGCGACGACTTGGCCTGTCCTTCACGCGTTTTGATTACGATCTTTTTGAATGCCATCAGTGAGTTTTCATGTCTGAGCCGAAATCCAGCGTTCGCCCCGCGTCAGTGCCGAAGCCGGCGCTGGATGCGGTGATGGCGGACAAAAGCGGGAACCCGCTGCGGCGTGCCTTGTGGCTCGACGCGCTGGACCGTCAGTTGCGCCCCCAGTTGCCGCCACCTCTGCGCAGCCGTTGCCGGCTGGCCAATGTGGACGGGGAACACCTCGTTTTTCTCGTCGAGTCCCCGGTCTGGCATGCCAAGTTGCGGCTTGCCGAAGCCCAGTTGCTCGACGCGGCCCGTTCCATCGGGCTGAAGGCCACCAGGGTGACCATCAAGACTGCGTCTCCCACTCCCACGCGCTCCCCAGCGCTCGACAACCGGAATGGACCCCACGCAGTTTCAGCCGCCACGCACAAAGGGCTACGCGACGCCTTGGCTTGCCTGCAGGACGTTCCTTCGAAGCCGAAGAAGCGGTCCTGACGACAACGGAGCATCCGGCTCCGCTCCCCGTCGCGCGTGTCACCACGGCGTGAAACATTTCGGGGGCCGGGTCGCATCCTAGCTGCCATCCGGGGGCCTGTCGTTAGATTGTTGTTAAAACTGCGTTAAATTCAGGCTTCCGATCCAACAGGTTCACAAAACCGTGACCTCGAACCGGCCTTGACGCGTGTCAAGCATGCTGAATGCGCCGAACACGCCTGAAACGACAACGCCGCCCTGGAAGGCGGCGTTTTTGTCTTTAAATTCAACAGCCTACAGAAATCAGGCGTAGGCCGGAGTGGCATATTCGACCGGATCCGGCGTCGCCGGCGAGTCGAAGCTGACCCATTCCCAGGCAGTGGCGTCGGCCATCAGCGCCCGCACCAGCTTGTTGTTGAGGGCGTGACCGGACTTGAAGCCTTCGTAGGCACCCAGCACCTGGCCACCGGCCAGGTAGAGGTCGCCGATCGCATCGAGGATCTTGTGGCGTACGAATTCGTCGGCATAGCGCAGGCCGTCTTCGTTGAGCACGCGGAACTCGTCCAGCACGATGGCGTTGTCCATCGAACCGCCCAGGCCCAGGTTGCGCTCGCGCATGTATTCCAGGTCGCGCATGAAGCCGAAGGTGCGCGCGCGGGAGATTTCCTTGGTGTAGGCCAGCGTCGAGAACTCGATTTCCTGGCGCGACTGCTTGGCCGGGATCATCGGGTGGTCGAACTGGATGGTGAAGCCCAGCTTGTAGCCCTCGTACGGGCTGAAGCGGGCCACCTTGTCGCCCTCGGTCACTTCCACGGTCTTCAGCACGCGGATGAAGCGCTTGGGCGCATCCTGTTCCACGATGCCCGCCGACTGCAGCAGGAACACGAAGGGGCCGGCCGAACCGTCCATGATCGGCAGCTCGGCCGAGGACAGTTCGACAATGATGTTGTCAACGCCCAGGCCGGCCAGCGCCGACATCAGGTGTTCGACGGTCTGGATCTTGGCGTCGTTGCAGGTCAGGCCGGTGCACAGGGTCACTTCGGTGACCAGCTCGGCCTTGGCCGGCACTTCCACCACCGGGTCCAGGTCCACGCGGCGGAACACGATGCCATGGTTGACCGGTGCCGGGCGCAGGGTCATGTAGACCTTGTCACCGCTGTGCAGGCCAACGCCGGTGGCGCGGATCGTGTTCTTGAGGGTGCGTTGCTGGATCATGGGGGATGGACCGGAAGTGACACATTAGATTAACACGCACGGTCCCCTACCCCGGCTGAAAGGCAGGCAGGACACACCGGCGCGCCAATGGGACGCACATGAAGCAGGGCGGCCGGGCCCATCCTGGCCCGGCGCCCGCGTTTTCAGGACATGGTGGCGCAACCCGGGGAGGACAACCCCGGGCCGGCCCGCTCAGTCCGCCTGGCGGCGCAGGAACGCCGGGATGTCCAGGTAATCGTTCGGCAGTTCTGCCGCGGCCGGGGCCGAAGAGGACGGCGCCGACGGGGCCGAAGCCGCCGCGGTATCGCTGCTGGCGCGACGCAGGCCCAGGCCCATGCCGCCGACGGCCTTGGACACGGCGTCGCCGCCGTTGTCGAAGTCGCCGAACTCCGGCTGGCCGGTGGTGGCGTTGCGGACCAGCTTGATCGGCGCGCGCTCGCCCGGACGCTGGGCCTTGCTGGCCGACACGCGGTTCAGGCCGGTGGCAACCACGGTCACGCGCACTTCGTCCTGCATGTCCGGGTCGAGCACGGTGCCGACCACCACGGTGGCGTCTTCCGAAGCGAAGCCGTCGATGGTGCGGCCGATCTCGTCGAACTCGGCCATGGTGAAGTCAGCACCGGCGGTGATGTTGACCAGGATGCCGTTGGCACCGGCCAGGTTCACGTCGTCCAGCAGCGGGTTCTGGATGGCCGATTCGGCAGCGGCCTGGGCGCGGTCATCGCCACGGGCAGTGCCGGTACCCATCATCGCCAGGCCCATTTCGGACATGACGGTGCGCACGTCGGCGAAGTCGACGTTGATCAGGCCCGGACGCACGATCAGGTCGGCGATGCCCTGCACGGCGCCCTGCAGCACGTCGTTGGCGGCGCGGAAGGCCTGGATCATGGTCGCATTGCGGCCCAGCACGGTGATCAGCTTCTCGTTCGGGATGGTGATCAGCGAGTCGCAGTGCTGGCTCAGTTCCTCGATGCCCTTCAGCGCCACCTGCATGCGGCGACGGCCTTCGAACGGGAACGGCTTGGTGACCACGGCCACGGTCAGGATGCCCATCTCCTTGGCCAGCTGCGCCACCACCGGTGCAGCGCCGGTGCCGGTGCCACCGCCCATGCCGGCGGTGATGAACACCATGTCCGCGCCCTGCAGGGCGTCCATGATGCGCTCACGGTCTTCCAGCGCGGCCTGGCGGCCGACTTCCGGGTTCGCGCCTGCGCCCAGGCCCTTGGTCACGTTGGTACCCAGCTGCAGCTGCAGCTTGGCACCGCAATTCTTGATGGCCTGCGAGTCGGTGTTGGCGGTGATGAATTCCACGCCGTCCACCGCCGAGTTGACCATGTGCGCCACGGCATTGCCGCCGCCGCCGCCCACGCCAACCACCTTGATCACCGCATTGGGTGCCATCTTTTCGATCAGTTCAAAATGCGCCATGTCCGTGTCCTCGTTGTATCCGCTTGTCGGTGGCATGGACGGTCGGGCCTCCTGCCTTCGCGTGTCATGTTGCCGTTGCGGCTGTGTGGGTTGTGTATTGCGTTGCTGCGTTGTGATGCGGGTACTGCAGGTGCTGCGCCGGGGTGACCCCCGGTGTTACGGGTTCCGCGTCAGAACTCGCCGCGGAACCAGGTCTTGAGTTTCTTGAACATGCTTCCGGCGCGCCCGGTCGGCAGCGACGGCCGCCGCGGGTGCTCGATCTGGCTGCCCATCAGCAGCAGGCCCACGCCGGTGGCGTGCACCGGGTTGCCGACCACTTCGCCCAGGCCGGTGACGTGCTGCGGGATGCCCACGCGCACCGGCATCTGCAGCATTTCCTCGGCCAGTTCGACCACGCCCTCCATCTTCGACGCGCCACCGGTCAGCACCATGCCGGCGCGCACCATTTCCTCGAAGCCGGAGCGGCGCAGTTCGGCCTGCACCATCTCGAAGATTTCCTCGTAACGGCCCTGCACCGCCTGCGCCAGCGAATGGCGCGGCATGCGGCGCGGCGGACGGTCGCCCACCGACGGCACCTGGATGCTTTCCTCGGCGGTGGCCAGCTGGGCCAGGGCGCAGGCGTAGCGCACCTTGATCTGCTCGGCTTCCGGGGTGGGCGTGCGCAGCATGTGCGCGATGTCATTGGTGACGTGGTCGCCGGCGATCGGCAACGAAGCCGTGTGGCAGATCGCGCCCTGCACGAACACCGCGATGTCGGTGGTGCCGGCGCCCATGTCGACCAGCACCACGCCCAGCTCGCGTTCGTCGGCGGTCAGCACCGCAACGCTGGAGGCCAGCGAGGACAGCACCAAGTCATCCACCTGAAGGCCGCAGCGCTGCACGCACTTGCTGATGTTGGCCGCGGCCGACTGTGCGCACACCACCAGGTGCGCATGCACCTCCAGGCGCACGCCGGTCATGCCGACCGGGTTGCGGATGCCTTCCTGCGAATCGTCCAGCACGTACTCGCGCGGGATCGCGTGCAGGATCTTCTGGTCGGCCGGAATCGCCACCGCCTTGGCCGCATCGAGCACGCGATCCAGGTCGCCCCAGGTCACTTCCCCGTCGCGGATCGGCACGATGCCCGGCGAGTTCTTGCACTGCACGTGGTTGCCGGAGATCGAGGCGTACACCGAGCGGATCTCGCAGCCGGCCATCAGCTCGGCTTCTTCCACCGCGCGCTGGATCGACTGCACGGTCGATTCGATGTCCACCACCACGCCGCGCTTCAAACCGCGCGACTCGTGCGAGCCGATCCCGATCACTTCGATCGGGTTGCCCGGCGAATACTCGCCCACCAGCGCCACCACCTTGGAGGTGCCGATGTCCAGGCCAACGATCAGCGATTTGTCACCCTTGCGATTCATGTCCTTTCCTGCGTGCTTCTGGCCGGGGTCGCCGGCGTTTTCGCCGGCGTGGCCGGGGTACCCCAGCTCAGCGTGAAACCATTGGTGTAACGGAGGTCGGCGCGCTCGATCGGCGCGTCCTGACGGTTCAGCTGCGGCAGCACCTTGACGAAGCGCTGCATGCGCGAGCGCGCGTCGTCACGGCCGACCACCACTTCGGTGCCGTTGCTCAGCACCAGCGACCAGCTGCCGCGTGCATCCATCGTCACCCGGCGCACGTCGACGCCGGCCGGTGCGAACAATGCACGCGAGTCGCTGTACAGCTTCATCACTTCTTCTGTCTGGCTGTCCGGGCCATCCAGTTCGGGCAGCGCCAGGTCGGCCAGCTTCTTCGGCGTGGGGAACAACTTGCCCTGCTCGGAAACCAGGCGGTCGCTGCCCCAACGCGCGAACGGCTTGTGCTCGACCAGGGTCACCTCCAGCACGTCCGGCCACTGCTTGCGCACCTGCGCGCTTTCCACCCACGGCAGCTGTTCCAGCGCGTCCTGCGCGTCCTGCAGCTTGACCGCAAAGAAGCCGGCGCGCGCATACGGCAACAGCACCTGCTGCAGCTGTTCGGCCGGCACCCGCTTGAACTCACCATGCACGCGCAGCTTCGCCAGCGGCCAGCGCTCGGCGCCGACCCAGCCATTGACCACGGCCACCACCGGCAGTGCAACCACCGACAGCGCCAACAGCCAGACGAAGATGCGCAGCACCGCGTTCATGCGTGCGAGGCCTCCAGGGTCTGTTCCAGCACGCGCCACACCAGCTCTTCGAAGCTGATGCCGGCCTGGCCTGCGGCCTTGGGCACCAGCGAATGGCTGGTCATGCCCGGCGCGGTGTTCACTTCCAGCAGGAAGAAGCGGCCGCTGCTGCGGTCGCGCATCACGTCCACGCGGCCCCAACCACGGCAGCCAGCAGCGCGGAACGCGGCCAGCGCGATGCGGCGGATTTCCTCTTCGTCGCCACCGTCCAGGCCCGGGCACACGTACTGGGTGTCCTCGGCGATGTACTTGGCGTTGTAGTCGTACCACTGGCCCTTGGGCACGATGCGGATCGACGGCAGCGCGACGTCGCCGAGAATGGCCACGGTCAGTTCGTCGCCGACCACCATCTGCTCCATCAGCAGCTGGCCGTCGTAGCGCGCAGCCAGGGCCACGGCCTCATCCAGGCCGGCGTCGTCGGTGACCCGGCTGATGCCCACGCTGGAGCCTTCGTTGGCCGGCTTCACCACCACCGGCAGGCCCAGCTCGGCCGCCAGTGCATGCACGTTCGATGCGTCGACCTTGCGGTATTGCGGGGTCGGCAGGCCCAGCGACAACCACACCTGCTTGGTACGGATCTTGTCCATGCTCAGCGCAGAGCCCAGCACGTCCGAGCCGGTGTACGGCACGCCGAAAGCGTCCATCAGGCCCTGCACGATGCCGTCCTCACCACCACCGTTGTGGCCGTGCAGGATGTTGAACACACGGTCGATGCCGCCGGCGGCCAGCGCCTTGGCCAGCGCCGGAATGCCATCCACCGCGAACGCATCGACACCGCGCGACTGCAGTGCTTCCAGTACGTTGCGGCCGGAATCCAGCGACACCTCGCGTTCGCTGGAAGTGCCACCGAGCAGCACGGCGACGCGACCGAATACGGCCGGGTCGGTCACGCGCAGCGGCGGGAAGGTCAGCGCGCTCACGCCTCGCCCTCCCCCTTGAAGCCTTCCACCGCGATGTGGGTAGCCACGGCGCCGATGTCGCCCGCCCCCATCATCAGCAGCAGGTCACCGTCCTGCAGCACGTCCGGCAGCACGCTGGCCAGCTCGGCGGCCTTGCCAACCACCACCGGTTCGCTGCGGCCGCGTGCGCGGATGGCGCGGGCCAGCGCATGCGAGTCGGCACCGGCAATCGGTTCCTCGCCAGCCGGGTAGACCTCGCTCAGCACCAGCGCATCGACGCTGGAAAGCACCGCGGCGAACTTGTCGAACTGGTCGCGGGTTCGGCTGTAGCGGTGCGGCTGGAAGGCCACCACCAGGCGCTTGTCGGCCCAGCCACCACGGGCGGCGGCGAACACGGCTTCCAGCTCGCTCGGGTGATGACCGTAGTCATCGATGATGCGGACCTTGGCGCCACTGGCGGTGGTCACTTCGCCCAGATCGTTGAAGCGACGGCCGACACCGGCGAAGCCTTCCAGCGCACGCGCGATGGCGTCCGGGGCCACGCCCAGCTGCCAGCCCACTGCGGCGGCGGCCAGTGCGTTGAGTACGTTGTGCCTGCCCGGCAGTGCCAGTACCACTTCCTGGCTGGTGCCCTGCGGCAGGCGCAGGGTGAAGCGCATGCGCGACCCTTCCTGCACCACGTTCTCGGCGCGCACGTCGGCCTGCGGGCTCATGCCGTAGCTCATCACGTGGCGCGGGGTCCTGGCGGCCAGCGCAGCCACTTCCGGATCGTCGATGCACAGCACCGCCAGGCCATAGAACGGCAGGCGCTGCAGGAACTCGGCGAACGCCGCCTGCACGCGGGCAAAGTCGTTGCCGTAGTTCTCCAGATGATCGGCATCGATGTTGGTGATGATCGACATCAGCGGGTTCAGGCGCAGGAAGCTGCCATCGCTTTCGTCAGCCTCGGCCACCAGCCACTGGCCACCGCCCAGCTTGGCGTTGGCGCCAGCGGCCAGCAGCTGGCCACCGATCACGAACGTCGGGTCCAGGCCACCTTCGCTCAATACCGCAGCGGTCAGGCTGGTGGTGGTGGTCTTGCCATGCGTACCGGCCACGGCGATGCCGCGACGGAAGCGCATCAGCTCGGCCAGCATGGCCGCACGCGGCATGATCGGAATGCGCTGGCTGCGCGCTTCCATCAGTTCCGGGTTGTCTTCGCGGATGGCGCTGGAGACCACCACGCAGTCGGTGCCCAGCACGTTGGCCGCCGAGTGGCCGCGCATGATGCGCGCACCCAGGCTGGCCAGGCGGCGGGTCGCCACGTTGTCGGCGTTGTCCGAGCCGGACACTTCATAGCCCAGCGTCAGCATCACTTCGGCGATACCGCTCATGCCAGTGCCGCCGATGCCGACGAAATGCACGCGCGGGAATGCGCGCACCAGGTCGTTGGTGTCGTGCAGGCGGCGGATCATGCGCGGCCTCGCGCAGGGCAGGCGCGCTGGCATGCCTTCTTCATACAGCTTCCTCAAGAATGATATCGGCGATGCGCTCGGCGGCATCGACCTTGGCCAGGGCACGCGCGGCTTGCGCCATCTGCATGCGGCGGGCGGGATTTTCGGACAGATCGCGCAGCAGTGAGGCAATGCCTTCGGCCAGCGTTCCGTCCTGCTTCAGCAAAACCGCCGCGCCGCGCTCGACCAGGTACTCCGCATTGCGGGTCTGGTGATCGTCGACGGCAGCGGGGAATGGCACCAGCACACTGCCGACACCGACCGCGCACAGCTCGGCCAGCGTGGACGCGCCGGAGCGGCATACGACCAGATCGGCCCAGGCAAATGCCTCGGCCATGTCGGCGATGAACGGGGTGATCTCCGCCTGCACGCCGGCCTTGGCATACGCCTCGACCGCTTCGGCATGCATCTTCTCACCGCTCTGGTGGCGCACCTGCACCGGAACCCCGGCACCCAGCGCGGCAATCGCCTGCGGCACGCCGGCATTGAGTGCGCGCGCACCCTGGCTGCCGCCCACCACCAGCACGCGCAGCGGACCCTGGCGGTCGGCGAAGCGCTGTTCCGGCGGTGCGATGGCGGCGATCTCCGCACGCACCGGGTTGCCGACAAACTCCTCGCCCTTGGCGAAGGTGCCCGGGAAGCCGGTCAGCAGACGGCGTGCATAGCGCGACAGGATGCGATTGGTCAGGCCCGGTGCGCGGTTCTGCTCATGCACGATCAGCGGCAGGCCATGCAGGCGCGTGGCCATGCCGCCGGGACCGGAGGCGAATCCACCGAAGGCCACCACCGCACGCGGCTGGCGCTTGCGGATGATCATGCCGGCCGCGCGCAGCGCGCGCATCAGCCGCCACGGCGCGCCCAGCAGGGCCAGCTTGCCCTTGCCGCGCAGGCCGGTGATGGCCAGCGTGTCGATCGGAATGTCGTGCTGCGGCACCAGACGGGTTTCCATCGCACCGTCGGCGCCCATCCAGGTGACCGGCACGCCGCGCGCGCGCAGCACGCGGGCCACGGCCAGGCCGGGGAAGATGTGACCGCCGGTACCACCGGCCAGGATCATCACCGGGCGCACGTTGTCGGTGGCTGTGCTCATGACAGCCTCCCGAAGGTCGGTTCGATGCGCGACTGCAGGCGGCTGGTGCCGCGCGCAGCGTTCGCTGCAGCGGCAGCCACCGGCTCCGCGCTCATCGGTACGCTGGCGGCCACCGGCGAGGCCGGCTCGTCGCTCGGCTCGGCAGCGGCGTCTTCGGTGCCGCCGATGCGCACGGCCTGGCGGCGCTCGGCGCGCTTGAGTTCATAGGACACGCGCAGCAGCAGGCCCATCGCCACGCAGGTCATCAGCACCGACGAGCCGCCGGAGGAGATCAGCGGCAGAGTCAGGCCCTTGGTCGGCAGGATACCCAGGTTCACGCCGATCGAAACGAAGGTCTGCATGCTGATCCACAGGCCGATGCCGAAGGCGATGTAGCCGGAGAAGTGGCGCTTCATTTCCACGCAGCGCATGCCCAGCCAAAAGGTCCGGCCGACCAGCAGCGCGTACAGGGCCACGATCACGCAGGTGCCCAGGAAGCCGAATTCCTCAGCGGTGACCGAGAAAATGAAGTCGGTGTGCGCTTCGGGCAGGTAGTACAGCTTCTGCACCGAGTTGCCCAGGCCGACGCCGGTCCACTCGCCACGGCCCACCGCCATCAGCGCGTTGGACAGCTGGTAGCCGTCGCCCTGCTGGTCGGCCCACGGGTCCAGGAAGGAGGTGATGCGGCGCATGCGGTACGGCTCGATGATCGCCAGTGCGCTCATGCCGACCAGGCCGATGATCACCGGCATCGACATGCGCGGCATGTTCACCCCGCCCAGCACCAGCATGCCGGCGGTGATCGCCAGCAGCAGGGTGGACGAGCCGAAGTCCGGCTGCAGCAGCAGCAGCACCACCAGCGCCCCGGCCACGCCCAGCGGCTTGAGCATCGCCGGCCAGGTCGCGTTGACCTCGTCGCGGAAACGCACCAGGTAGCTGGACAGCCAGACAATGTAGAGCACTTTCACCGCTTCGACCGTCTGGAACTTGGAGATGCCCAGGTTGATCCAGCGGCGCGCACCGTTGACGGTGCTGCCCAGGCCCGGTGCGAACACCGCCAGCAGCAGCACGAAGCAGCCCAGCAGCAGCATCTGGTTGTACTGCTCGATGGACTTCAGCTCGGTGCGGGCGGCGATGACCGCCAGCACGATACCGACCGCCAGGAAGATCAGGTGGCGGTTGAGGTAGTAGAACGGACTGCTCATCAAGGCGATCGAGCTGGACGCCACCATCACCACGCCCACGCCGGTGAGCGCGATGATCGCGCCCAGCAGCCACTTGTCGTAGCTGCCTTCGATGGCTTCAAGGCGTGTTGCCTGGCGGGACAGGTCGTTCATCTCAGCGCACCTTCAACGTGGCCAGGCCGATCAGCACGAGCACGACGGAGATGATCCAGAAGCGCACGATCACGCGCGGCTCGGGCCAGCCCTTCAGTTCGAAATGGTGGTGGATCGGCGCCATGCGGAACACGCGCTTGCCGGTCAGCTTGAACGAGGCCACCTGGATCATCACCGACAGTGTTTCGATGACGAATACGCCGCCCATGATCACCAGCACCAGTTCCTGGCGGGTGATCACCGCGATCGTGCCCAGCACCGCGCCCAGCGCCAGCGCGCCGATGTCGCCCATGAAGACCATGGCCGGATAGGTGTTGAACCACAGGAAGCCGAGGCCCGCACCGGCGATGGCCGCACAGATGATGACCAGCTCGCCGGCGCCCGGAATCTGCGGAATCTGCAGGTAGTTGGCGAATACCACGTTGCCCGAGGCATAGGCGAACACGCCCAGCGCGCAGGCCACCAGCACGGTGGGCATGATGGCCAGGCCGTCCAGGCCGTCGGTCAGGTTCACCGCGTTGGAGAAGCCGACGATCCAGAAGTAGGCGATGGCCACGAAGCCGATGCCGGCCAGCGGCAACGCCACCGACTTGAACATCGGGATGTAGAAGGTCAGCGCCGCCGGCACGTCGGCCGTGTAGAACAGGAACAGGCCAGCAGCCAGGCCGAAGATCGACTGCAGCAGGTATTTCCAGCGCGACTTCAGGCCGTTCGGGTCGCGGCGGACGATCTTGATCCAGTCGTCATACCAGCCGATGGCGCCGAAGCACAGCATCACCGCCAGCACCAGCCACACGTAGCGGTTGCGCAGGTCGGCCCACATCAGCACCGACAGGGTGATGGTGAGCAGGATCAGCGAACCGCCCATGGTCGGCGTGCCGGCCTTGGAGAAATGGGTCTGCGGACCGTCCTTGCGGATCGGCTGGCCGCCCTTGAACTGGGCAAGCTTGCGGATCATCGCCGGGCCAAGCCACAGCGACAGGAACAGGGCCGTCAGCGCGGCAAGGATGGCGCGGAACGTCTGGTAGTTGAACAGCCCGAACAGGCTCTCCAACTGCTGCAACCATCGAGCCAGTTCATACAACATGCGGGGATTCCTCTCCTTGCGCCAGCAGCGCTTTGACGATCAGGTCCATGGCACTGCCACGGGAACCCTTGACCAGGCAGCGCACACCAGCGTGCAACTCGTCCTGCAGCGCCTGCGACAGCGCACCATGGGTATCGAAATGGCGACCGCCTTCACCGAAGGCGGCCGCAGCGGCGGCACTGAGCGGACCCAGTGCATACAGCCGCTTCAGGCCGGCGGCGCGTGCACGGATGCCGGCCTGCGCATGCAGGGCCTCGCCGTCCGGACCCAGCTCGCGCATGTCGCCCAGCACCAGCCAGCCCTCTTCCGGCGCGGCGGCAAGGGCGTCGATGGCCGCAGCCAGCGAACCGGGGTTGGCGTTGTAGCTGTCGTCCACCAGCACCGCGCCATTGCGCAGCTGATGGGCAATCTGGCGGCCCGGCACCGGCTGCGCTTCGGCCAGGCCGGTCGCGATCAGCGCCAGGTCGACACCGGCGGCCAGCGCCAGGCTGGCGGCGGCCAGCGCATTGCTGACGTTGTGGCGACCGGGCAGGCCAAGCACCACGCGGGCTTCGCCGCTCGGTGCGACCAGGGTGAACTGGCTGCCCTGCGCGCCGGCGCGGATGTCGCGCGCGGTCACCTCGGCGGTATGTTCCAGGCCGTAGCGCAGCACGCGGCAACGCGGCGGGGTGCCGACGAAATGCTGTTCGAACCAGCGGCCGTAGGCATCGTCCACATTGATCACCGCCACGCCATCGGCCGGCAGCGCGGCATAGATCGCACCCTTGGTCACCGCCACGCCGAGCAGGCTGCCCATGCGTTCCAGGTGCGCCGGGGCAATGTTGTTGACCAGCGCATAGCGCGGGCGGGCGATGTCGGTCAGGTAGGCGATATCGCCCGGCTTGCCGGCGCCCATCTCGTAGACGGCGTAGTCGGCATCTTCCGGCGCATCGATCACCGCCAGCGGCAGGCCGATCTCGTTGTTGCGGTTGCCCGGGTTGGCGTAGACCACCTTGTGGGCGTGCTGTGCCACCTGCTGCAGGATCGACAGCAGCAGGCTCTTCACGCTGGTCTTGCCGTTGCTGCCGGTGATCGCGAACACCTCGGTGCCGCGGTCGCGCTGCATGCCGGTGGCGATCTTCGCCAGTGCCAGTTCGCTGTCGGCCACCAGCACCTGTGGCAGTTCGATCGGCAGCAGGCGCTCGACCAGCAGCGCACTGGCACCGCGCGCCTGCGCGTCGGCGGCAAAGTCATGGCCGTCGAAACGCTCGCCGCGCAGCGCCACATACAGGCTGCCCGGGCCGAGGCTGCGGGTGTCATTGCTGACCGCATCGATGGCCACGTCGTCGCCGTGGATCTCGCCGCCGGCCCAGTGTGCGATCAGCGAAAGCAGGGTGCGCTTCATGCGGTGCCCTCCCCGGCCTGCGCCTCTAGTACACCGGCCTTGGCCGCCAGTGCAGCGGCGGCCACTTCGGTGTCGTCGAAGTCATGGCGCACGCCATTCACTTCCTGGTACGGCTCGTGGCCCTTGCCAGCGATCAGGATGATGTCACCGGCACCGGCACGCTTCACCGCCAGGCCGATCGCACGCGCGCGGCTGCGCTGCACGGTCACGGCGGAGGCATCGGTGAAGCCGGCCAGGATGTCGGCCACGATCACGTCGCCATCCTCGCCACGCGGGTTGTCGTCGGTGACGATGACCTGGTTGGCCAGACGCTCGGCAATGGCCGCCATCTGCGGGCGTTTGCCGGTATCACGCTCGCCGCCGCAGCCGAACACGCAGAACAGCGTGCCCTGCAGGTGGCCATGCAGGCTGTCCAGCGCCTGTTCCAGCGCGTCCGGGGTGTGTGCGTAGTCGACCACCACGGTCGGCAGGCCACCTTCGCCGCCCAGGCGGTTCATGCGGCCACGGATCGGCTGCAGCGCCGACAGTACTTCGGCGATGCGCGGCAGCGGCTGGCCCTGCGCGTGCAGGGTGCCGGCCACGGCCAGCAGGTTGTCCACGTTGAAGCGGCCCAGCAGCGGCGACTGCACCGCCGCGCGCTGGCCGTCGATGACCAGTTCGAAGGCAATGCCACGGCCATCCAGCTGCAGCGCCTCGGCGCGCACGCTGGCGTCGGTGGCACCGCGCGAGCTCAGGCCGATCGGCTGCACGCCCGCAGGCAGGCCGGCGAACAGCTGGCGGCCGAACGCGTCGTCCAGATTGATCACTGCGGCCTTCAGGCCCGGACGGTGGAACAGCCGCGCCTTGGCCGCGCCGTAGCTGGCCATGTCGCCGTGGTAGTCCAGATGGTCGCGGGTGAGATTGGTGAACACCGCCACGTCGTAGTGCACGGCATCCACGCGACCCTGGTCCAGCGCATGCGAGCTGACTTCCATCGCCACCGCGCGCGCACCGGCGTCGCGCAGCTGCGCCAGCAGCGCATGCATCTGCAGCACCAGCGGCGTGGTGAAGCCGGTCGGCTCGACCGCGCCATAAAGTCCGGCACCCAGCGTGCCGATACTGCCACTGGGCGTACCGAGCAGGTGCCAGGCCTGGGCCAGCAGCTGCACGGTGGAGGTCTTGCCGTTGGTGCCGGTGACACCGACCATCGCCATCGCCCGCGACGGCGCGCCATGGAACTGGTCGGCCATCGCACCCATGCGTGCGCGCAGGCCCGGCACGGCGATCGCATCGGCCGGTGCCGGCAGTTCGGCGGGCGCCGGCGGTTCAAACAGGATGACGCTGGCACCGGCGGCGCGGGCCTGCTCGACAAAGCCCAGGCCATGCGCGCCGAAACCGGCGATGGCGACGAAAGCATTGCCGGGACGCACGGCGCGGCTGTCCAGCACCAGGCCGGTCAGAACGGGGTCGTGCCCTGCAAGGGCAACGTCCGGAAGCAACTGCGAAAGCAACATCGAAGGACTCATTGCGTGCCTCCCGTAGTGGGCGGCGTCTGGGCGTGCGCGCTCGGCAGCGCAGCATCGAATTCAGCGGCGGCATCCACTGGCAGCGCGGTCTCGGCCGGCGGCGCAGGCAGGATCGAGGCCGAGTGACCGACCTTGCCGGACTGCTGTGCGGCCAGCCACGACTGCAGGTCGTCCAGTGGCACGTCCATCAGGCGCAGGGTGCCTTCCATCACGTTGTGATAGACCGGCGCCGACACCAGGCCGCCGTAGAACTTGCCGGCCTGCGGATCGTTGATGACGATGACGGTGGCGAAGCGCGGGTTGGTGGCGGGCACCACGCCGGCGAACAGCGCGTTGTAATGACCCCGTTCGTAACCACCCGGACCGGCCTTGCGCGCGGTACCGGTCTTGCCGGCCACGCGGTAGCCCAGCACCGCCGCCTGCTTGGCGCCGCCCTGGGTGACCACGGTTTCCATCATCGCCACCACCTGCCTGGCGACGTTCTCGTCGATGATCTGCTGGCCTTCATTGCGCTGGCCCTTGACGAAGGTCGGCGCGATCAGACGACCGCCGTTGGCCAGTGCCGAATAGGCGGTAGCGATCTGCAGCGGCGTCACGTTCAGGCCGTAGCCGTAGGACATCGTGGTCTTGGTGGTACCCGACCAGCGCGCCGGGCGCAGCACCACGCCGCCGGATTCACCGGGGAAACCGCTGTGCGGTACCGAGCCATAACCAAAGCGGCGCACGCCGTCGTAGAACACCTGGTCCGGCATCTTCGCCGCGACCTTGGCCGCACCCACGTTCGAACTGCGCGTGATCACGCCAGTCACGTTCAGCACGCCGTTGTTGCGCGGCACGTCACGGATGGTGAAGCGGCCCAGGGTCATGTAACCCGGATTGGTATCGATGATGGTGTCCTTGGTCACCGCACCGGCCTGCAGTGCGGTAGCGATGGTCAACGGCTTCATCGTCGAACCCGGCTCGACCAGATCGGTCACCGCACGGTTGCGGCGCGCATCGGGCAGCGCGCCGGTCAGCGAATTCGGGTTGTAGGTCGGCAGGTTGACCATGGCCAGGATCTCGCCGGTGGTCACGTCCATGATCACCATCGAACCGCCCGCTGCCTTGTTGGCCACCAGCGCGTTGCGCAGTTCCTTGAACGCCAGGTACTGGATGCGGCGGTCGATGCTGAGGGTCAGGTCCTTGCCCGGCTCAGCGGCGCGCAGCAGATCGCTCTCGACGGTCTCGCCCTTGCGGTTGCGGATCACCCGCTTCGCACCGGCCTTGCCGCGCAGCCATTCGTCGAACGCCAGCTCCAGGCCTTCCTGGCCGCGGTCGTCGATGTTGGTGAAGCCCAGCACGTGCGCCATCGCCTCACCCTGCGGGTAGAAGCGGCGGAACTCGCGCTGCGCGGCCACGCCCGGAATCTTCAGCGCGACCACCTTCTCTGCCTCGTCCGGATTGATCCGGCGGCGCAGGTACATGAATTCCTTGTCCGACTTCTGCGACAGGCGGCTGCTCAGCTCGTCCACCGACATGCCGACCGCCTGGGCCAGCTCCGGGATGCGCTCGGGCGAACGCAACAGGTCCTGCGGATTGACCCAGATCGAGGCGACCGGCGTGGATACCGCCAGCGGCTCGCCGTTGCGGTCGGTGATCATGCCGCGCGAGGTCTTGATCGGCAGCTCGCGCAGGTAACGGGCCTCGCCCTGGCGCTGGTAGAAGTCGCTGTTGATGATCTGCACGTAGGCAGCACGACCGACCAGCGACACCGAGCACAGGCCGAGCGCGAGCGCGACCCAGCGCAGGCGCTGGCGCAGGTTGAAGGCATTGCGCGGGCGGTTGCGGCCGGCCTTGCTCATGGCCGCACCACCACGATGTCGGCGGCCTCGGGGAACTTCATGCCGAGCTTCTCGCGGGCAATGCGGTCCACGCGGTTGGCCTCGGCCAGGGTCGCCTGCTCCAGCTGCAGGCGGCCGAATTCCAGGTTGATGTCATCGCGCTTGCGCTCGGCGCGCGACAGTTCGATGAACGTCTGCCGATGACGGTGACGCACGAACACGACGCCGATCGCCGAGGCCACGGTGGACGCCAGCAGGATGATCAGCAGCAGCCGGCTCATGCGTCGGCCTCCCGCTTCTGGGCCACGCGCAGCACGGCGCTGCGCGCACGCGGATTGGCGGCCAGTTCCTCGTCGGTAGCCTTGATGGCACCGCCGATCAGGTCCAGCGTCGGCACGAACGCCACCGCCTCAGGCAGGCGGCGGTTGGCCGGCGGCGCCTTGGCCAGGCGGTTCATGTACTGCTTGACGATGCGGTCTTCCAGCGAATGGAAGCTGATCACCGCCAGCCGGCCACCGGGCTTGAGCCGCTCCACCGCCGCATCCAGCCCCGCTTCCAGATCGGCCAGCTCGCGGTTGATGTGGATGCGGATGGCCTGGAAGCTGCGCGTGGCCGGGTGGATCTTGTCTTTCCCACGCGGCATCACCGAGGCGATCAGCTCGGCCAGTTCGGCGGTGCGGGAGAAGGGCTGCTTCTCACGGCGGGCCACGATGGCACGGGCGATGCGGCGGCTCTGGCGTTCTTCGCCATAGGTCCACAGCACGTCGGCAATTTCGCGCTCTTCCACGCGGTTGATCCACTGCGCGGCGCTTTCACCGCTGTCCGGGTCCATGCGCATGTCCAGCGGGCCGTCCTTGCCGAAGCTGAAGCCACGTTCGGCCACGTCCAGCTGCGGCGACGACACGCCCAGGTCGAACAGCACGCCGTCCAGGCCTTCGGCCGTCGCATCCCACTGCAGCAGCTGGGCGAAGCTGCCACGGAAGATGGACACGCGCGGGTCCGGCGCGAAATCGCGCTCGGCAACGGCGATGGCTTCCGGATCCTTGTCCATGACCAGCAGGCGCCCCTCGGGACCGAGCTGGGTGAGCACGCCACGTGCATGACCGCCACGACCGAACGTGCCATCCAGATAACGTCCGTTTTCGATCACCCTCAGGCCTTCAAGGACCTGGGTGTACAGGACCGGCAGGTGCACCGCCGGCGACTGCGACACCGGAAGGTGACCGGTCTGCGCTTCTGGGCGCATCCGGGCACCCCGGCTCACAACTTCAGGTCGAGCAACCCATCACCCAGATCCTCGTCAGACAACGTCTGCTGGATCAGGGCCCGATGCGCCTGCTCGCTCCACAATTCGAACTTGTCGCCCATACCGAGCAATACCGCCTTCTTCTCAATGCCCACCGCACCGCGGTGGCTGGCGGGGATGCTGATGCGACCGTTGCCGTCCAGTTCCAGATGGGCGGCCGAGCCGACCAGCTTCTGCTGCAACAGGCGCACGACGCGCTGGGTGTTGGGCTTGGACATGACGTCGTCGCGGACCCGCTCCCATTCCGACTCTGCATACAGCCACAGGCAGCCGGCTTCGAACGGGTTGTAGGTCAGCACGAGACGGTTGTTGCTGGCGCGCGCGACGAGGTCGCGGTAAGCGGTGGGAACCGCCATGCGCCCTTTATCGTCAACTGTGATGGCCGTCTCGCCCTGGAACACGACGCGTGCACCTATCCTTCGCCCGGTGAAACATTGAACCACGAAAACCCACAAAACACCCGGATTTCCCTCTGATGCCCACCTTAGCAGCGGCCGAGGGGTTGTCAACAACTTTTCAGCGGGGAAATCGCCAGCCGCATCAATGGCTTGCAACAACCTTTAGAGAATTGTTCAAGGCTTATCCACAAGTTGCTGATCCGTCTCAATTTTTGAGATTGAACGGAAGTTCAGGGCTGTGGACAAGGCGTGAAACATCGCCCGCGCATTCATCCGGAACCGGCCGGAAACGCCGCCGGACTGCGCAAACGATGCACAATGAGGCCATGTGCCTGCTCGCTCTTGGCTGGATGCACCACCCGCGCTGGCGGCTGGTGATGACCGGCAACCGTGATGAGTTCCACGCCCGCCCGACCGCGGCGCTGGCCCCCTGGCAGGATGAGACCTCCGTCATCGGAGGGCGCGACCTGCGCTCCGGCGGTGGCTGGGCCGGCGTCGGCGCCGGCGGCCGCATGGCCGTGGTCACCAATGTCCGTGATCCGCTGGCCGCACAGACCGGCCCGTCCCGGGGTGCACTGGTGGCCGACTTCCTGCGCGGCCGCGACCCCGCCGCCGTGCATATCGACCGGCTGGCCACCGTGGCGGGCGCGTATGCGCCCTTCAACCTGCTGCTGGCCGATGGCGACAGCCTGGAGTACCTCGGCAACCACCCCGCCGAGCGCCAGAGCCTGGGCCCGGGCGTGCATGGCATGTCCAACGGCGCGCTGGACGCGCCCTGGCCGAAGACCCGACGGCTGATGGACGCGCTGTCTGCGTGGCTGCAGGCCGGCGATGAGGATCTGGCCCCGCTCTGGGCCGCGCTGGCCGACGAACATCGCCCCGCCGACAGCGACCTGCCCGACACCGGCATCGGCCTGGAACGCGAGCGCTGGCTGAGCCCGGCGTTCATCCGTGGCGACGATTACGGCACCCGCGCCAGCACCGTGCTGCTGATCGACGCCGAGGGCCACGGCGAGATCCACGAGCGCCGCTTTGGCCCGCAGGGCGCAGCCAACGGACAGAGCCACGTCATTTTCTGACCGGGTAATGCCGGCCGCTGGCCGGCAACCTCCGGATCTTCGGGCAGGCCACGCAGCTGCC
Source organism: Stenotrophomonas sp. YJH_SMC_14-1 (assembly GCF_059372275.1). NCBI lineage: Bacteria > Pseudomonadati > Pseudomonadota > Gammaproteobacteria > Lysobacterales > Lysobacteraceae > Stenotrophomonas > Stenotrophomonas sp. YJH_SMC_14-1. The sequence goes on along the minus strand of NZ_JCAFVK010000003.1, from coordinate 345,728 downwards.
GGCCAGCGGCCGGCACTACCTGCTCCAGGACTGCCAACGGCGTCATTCAGCTTCCCGGCGCAGCGCCTTCTCGCCCGCGCCACAGGGCCTGCGCCGCTGAGGTCATCCCACTGTGCCCCTTTTGCGTCTCGCACTGTGTCTATAAATGCCGCCCGCAACCTCCCAAGGTGCTCATGCCCGGCGCCATGCCGCGCGATCCACATCCACATGGAGGCCCCATGCGCCGTACCCTCATCCTGCTCGCCACCCACCTGCTCACCCTCGGCCTGGGCTTCGGCCTGGGCATCTACCTGCTGCCGATCCTGATCGCTCCCGATGACCCGCCGGTCGCGAAGGTGCAGGCGGCGATGGGCGACGCCCGCTACCACACCACCTTCCGTCGCGACCTCAAGGGCAGCGACGCGGTGCACTGGGCCGAAGGCAACGTCAGCGTCAGCGCCCGCCAGGTCGCGTTCGACGGCAAGATGGGCCCGGGGCCGGACTACAAGGTCTACCTGGTCCGCGACTTTGTCGACAACAAGGCCGATTTCCTGAAGATCAAGGCGCAGGCCCAGCGCATCGGCGAGGTGAAGACGTTCAACCGCTTCCTGGTGGAGGTGCCTGCGAACGTGGACGTGGACGACTACACCACCGTGGTGGTGTGGTGTGAACGGTTCGAGCAGTTCATCTCCGCCGGGCAGTACCGTACGCCGGGTTGAAGACCGCGCGACGTCGAGGTAGTGACGGCCGCTGGCCGGTATTCTGTCCGCCGCTGCTGGCAGCGTGAAGCTGCCGGCCAGCGGCCGGCACTACCGATGCGCGGTTCACGCATATGCAAGCACGCATGTAGAAGAAAGAGGCGGAGCCGGCCGATAAGCCGGGTTCTGTCGTGGACAGTCATTCCTCTAGGCGTTACGTCACCGCAACGCTCAAGCAACCTACCCGGATCCAACGCGGGCCGCGCCAAAGGATCCCTATTTGGTCTTGCTCCAGGTGGGGTTTGCCGTGCCGGTCTGTTGCCAGACTCGCGGTGCGCTCTTACCGCACCATTTCACCCTTACCGGCCTTCCGAAGAAGACGTAGGCGGTATCTTTCTGTTGCACTTTCCGTCGGCTTGCGCCGCCCAGGCGTTACCTGGCACCTTGCCCTATGGAGCCCGGACTTTCCTCGGCACCCCCGAAGGGATGACGCGACTGTCTGGCCGGCTCCGCCAGCGCACATTCTAGCCTACGCACGCCCTTCCTGCCGTGCTGATCGCGGCATCCGGTTCATCCATCCACGCATGGCGTGGATCTACCGACTCCGCTGCTCTGGTGGGTGCGGATTCCGCTCTGGTGGGTGCGGACCTTGGTCCGCACGATCCATCAACTGCCGTACAACGCCTTGCGCGGTGCACCGGTCAACTCTGCCGCCAGCTTCGCCGCGGTCGACGGCGGCAGGTGCTCGCTCAGCTTGGCGTAGACGCGGCGGCCATGCGCCAGCTGCGCTTCCTCATCGTCGCCGGCGCCCTGCACCATCACCACGAACTCGCCCTTGCGCTGGTTCTCGTCAGCTTCCACCTTCGCCAGCAGGCCGGCCAGGTCGCCATCGAGCACGGTCTCGAACAGCTTGGTCAGCTCACGCGCCAGCACCGCAGGGCGTTCGCCGCCGAAGATCGCCGCCATGTCCGCCAGCGACTCGGCGATGCGATGCGAGGATTCGTAGAACACCATCGTGCGTACTTCACCGGCCAGCGCCTGCAGGCGGTCGCGGCGGCCGCTGGCCTTGGCCGGCAGGAAACCCTCGAAGCTGAAGCGGTCACTGGGCAGGCCGGCCACGCTCAGCGCGGCGATGGCGGCACAGGCGCCGGGAATCGGGCTGACCTTGATGCCCGCCGCACGCGCGGCACGCACCAGACGGAAACCGGGGTCACTGACCAGCGGGGTGCCAGCATCGCTGACCAGCGCCAGCGATTCGCCGGCCTGCAGGCGCGACACCAAGCGCTGGGCCAGGGCCTCTTCATTGTGTTCGTGCAGGGCCACCAATGGCTGCTGGATGCCGAAATGGGAAAGCAGCTGGCCACTGCGGCGGGTGTCTTCGGCACAGATGGCCGCCACCGAGCGCAGCACCTCCTGCGCGCGCGGGCTCAGATCGGCCAGGTTGCCGATCGGGGTGGCGACGACGTACAGGGTTGGCACACTCATTTCAGCGGTACTCACGGGGCAAGGGTAGAATCGTAGCGTGTACCCGGCCAAGGCCGCTGCCCTCATCGCATGGACCCGATCATGAACAAGCCCGCCGCACGGATCTCCGCCCTGTCGCTGTCGTTGATGCTGCTGGCCGGCTGTGCCACCACCAGCTTGACCAGCGCGCCCGAATCGCCGGCCCAGAGCCAGGCGCTGGCGCTGATCGACCAGGGCAAGCCGCGCGACGCCGCACTGCAGTTGGAAGGCCTTGCTGCCACCCTGCGCGGCGGAGCCCGCACCAATGCCCTGGCCGATGCGGCCTGGGCCTGGCACCTGGCCGGCGACAGCGCCCGCGCGCGCAGCCTGCTGGGTCAGCTCACCGCCCGCCAGCTGACCGGCGCCAGCCTGCAGCGCTACCAGTTGACCGGTGCCGAGCTTGCGCTGGCCGACAAGCAGCCGGGGCAGGCCCTGGCCCTGCTGAAGGACCACGGCGACAACGTGCTGCCGGCACTGCGGACGCGCTGGTATCTGGCCCGCGCCACTGCGCTGCAGGGCACCGGCGATGCCTTCGGCGCCGCCACCGAACGTGCCCGCGCCCATGCCAGCCTGACCGGCAGTGCGCGCAGCGAGAACCAGGCCGCCATCGCCGGCCTGCTCGGTACACTCGACGACGCCACCCTGCGCAGTCGTGCCGCCGCCCTGCCGGCCAACGACCCGCTGTACAACTTCGCCGGCCGCGCACTGATTGCACGCGGCCTGCCGCTGCCGCGACCGTTCGACCGCGATGGCGCCGCCCAGTTCGACACCAGCAAGCGCCCGCCGGCGATGAGCGACGGTTACCGCCCGCCGGCCAAGCTGGCCGTGCTGCTGCCGCTCAGCGGCCGCCTGGCCACCGCCGCGCAGCCGGTGCGCGATGGCCTGCTGGCCGCGTACTACGGCGAGACCCGCCGCCGCCCGGACATCAACTTCATCGACACCGCCGGTACCCCGGCCGGTGCCCTCGCCGCCTATGACAAGGCCGTGGCCTCCGGTGCCGACTTCGTGGTCGGCCCGCTGGGCCGCGACGAAGTGGACGCGGTGTACGGCCGTAAGCAGCTGCAGGTGCCGGTGCTGGCGCTGAACCGTGGCAAGGATGCGCCGCCGGCCGGCAGCGCCGGTTTCTCGCTGGCACCGGAAGATGACGGCATCGTCGCCGCTGAATACCTGCGTGGTCGCGAGCGCGGCAAGGCGCTGGTGATCAACAGCGCCGACGATACCGGCCGCCGTGCCGCCGCCGCCTTCGCCCAGCGCTTCGCCCAGCGTGGCGGCCAGGTGGTGGCCACCATCGGCGTCAGCGATGCAGTCGGCGATGTCGGTGCGCAGGTGCGCAATGCCGGCCAGGTCGATGCCGTGTTCCTCGCCGTGCGTGCGCCGCAGGCGCGCCTGCTGGCACCGCAGCTGGCGCTGGCCGGTGCCGGCGGCGCCACCCGCGTCGGCACCTCGCAACTGACCATCGGCAGCGGCAAGGTGGAAGAAGACGTGGCGCTGGACGGCATCGTCTACCCGAACGAAGCCTGGAACGTGCGCAGCGTGTCGGGCCTGCCGTCGGCCAGCCAGGTCGCCAGCACCCTGCCCAGCGCACGCGGTGCAGCCGGCCGCCTGTTCGCTTTCGGCGCCGATGCCTGGAAGATCACCGCCTATCTGGACAAGCTGTCCAACGAAGGCGGCCTGGACGGTGCCACCGGCACCCTGTTCCTGGACAGCAACGGCAACATCCTGCGCCAGCCGGCCTGGTCCACCTTCAATGGCGGCCGGCCGATGCCGATCGCCGGTGGTCGCTGAGCGCAGCCAACGGGGCTCGGCGGTGGAAGCCGCCGCCGAGCAGCATCTGCAACAGGCGGGACTGCAGCCGCGTGCGCGCAACGTGCGCTATCGCGGCGGTGAACTGGACCTTGTGATGGACGATGCCGGCACCGTGGTGTTCGTGGAAGTGCGCTATCGCGCGCGATCGGATTTCGGTGGCGGTGCCGCTTCGGTGGATGTGCGCAAGTGCCGACGCCTGGCGCACGCCGCGCAGCTGTACCTGCAGGACAACCCGGCGCTGGCCGATGCACCCTGCCGTTTTGATGTGGTCGACGCCACCGGCGAGCCGCCGCAGCTGCGGTGGCTGCGTGATGCGTTCCGGCTGGATGATTGCTGATGGGTACCGTCCGCTCTGGTAGAGGCCGACCCTGGTCGGCGCTTCTGTGCCAACCAAGGTTGGCACCTGCCAGCGCGCAGCCAGGCCGGCACGACCACGGTGTGTGACTGATGCCTTCGATCATCACCCATGCTGCCGTGCCGCTGGCGCTGTGGTGCGCCGCTGATCGCGGCCGCATCCCGCCGCACCTGCTGGCGGCCGGCGTGATTGCAGCGATGCTGCCCGATGCCGATGTACTGGCCTTCGCGCTGCACATTCCCTACGCCGATGCGTTCGGCCATCGCGGCGCCAGCCATTCGCTGCTGTTTGCCGGCATGCTGGCGGCATTGGCCGCGGTGCCGGCGTTCTTTGGTAACCGCCGATCTTGGTCGGCACCACACAGGCCCGGTAGTCGCCGACCTTGGTCGGCGGTTTCGTGCCAACCAAGGTTGGCACCTACCTGGGCGCGGCCAACGGTGGCATCTACCGTGCAGGCGGCAGTGTTCGTCTTCATCTGCGCTGCCAGCCACCCGTTGCTGGATGCGATGACCTCGGGCGGCCTCGGCGTGGCCCTCGCCTGGCCCTGGAGCGAACAACGCTTCTTCGCGCCGTGGCGACCGATCCGCGTTTCACCGTTCGCCCCACAGTTCTTCAGCGCGCGCGGCCTGGCCACCCTGCTGTCGGAACTGCGCTGGGTGTGGCTGCCACTGGCTGGCGCCGTTATCACCTGGAAACTGATCCAACCCGCTCCTGCTGCCCCACGAGATCCGTCATGAGTCCTGCCCTGCCTGCTGCCCTGGTTGCCGAACTGTCCGCCCTGCTGGGTGCCGATGGCTGGCGCATGGATGACAACGCGCTGGAGGCGAACGCGCAGGACAACTCGTGGCGCCACCAGCGCCCCGCTGCCGTCGCGCTGCCCGCCAGCATCGAACAGGTGCAGGCGTTGGTGCGTGCCTGCCGCGCGTATGGCGTGGTTCTGGTCGCACGTGGCGCCGGCACTGGCACCACCGGCGCAGCCGTGCCGCTGCCCGGCAGCATCGTGCTGTCGTTCACCCGCATGGACCGCATCGTCGAGATCCGCGCCGGCGATCGCTGCGCGGTGGTGCAACCGGGCGTGCTCAATGGCGCCCTGCAGCAGGCACTGGCCCCGCACGGCCTGTTCTGGGCACCGGACCCGTCCAGTGCGGAGATCTGCAGCGTCGGTGGCAACCTGGCCTGCAATGCGGGTGGCCCGCGCGCGGTGAAGTACGGCACCAGCCGCGACAACGTGCTGGGCCTGGTGGCAGTGACCGGCACCGGCGAGGTGATCCGCTGCGGCGGCGCCTACACCAAAGACGCCACTGGCTACGATCTGACCCATCTGCTGGTGGGCAGCGAAGGTACGCTGGCATTGATCGTGGAAGCCACGCTGAAACTGACCCCGCTGCCGGTCAGCCAGGCCGGGCTGCGCGTGTTGTACCGCGATGCGGATGCCGCCGCAGCCGCCGTGTCGCGGTTGATGTCGCAGCCGGTGGTACCCACCCGCCTGGAATTCATGGACGCACGCAGCCTGGAGCTGCTGCGGCTCAATGGCGCCAATGTTCCGGAGGCTGGTGCGATGCTGCTGGTCGAGGCCGATGGTGACCACGACACCCTGCCCTATCTGCTGCAGGCATTGGCCAGCGCCGCCGAAGGCGACGGCATGATCGAGCTGGACGTGGCGATGGAAGGCCGCGCGCGCGACCAGCTTTGGGCGGCGCGCAAGGCGCTGTCGCCGGCACTGCGGACGGTCGCGCCCGGCAAGATCAATGAAGACGTGGTGGTCCCAGTGTCGCGCATTCCGGAACTGGTGGCCGGTGTACAGGCGTTGGCGCGCGACTACACCCTGACCATCGTCACCTTCGGTCATGCCGGCAACGGCAACCTGCACGTCAACATTCTTTACCACCCGGACGACGCCGACGAAAACGCACGCGCGCATGCCGCACTGCCGAAGATCTTCGAACTGACGCTGTCACTGGGCGGCACGCTGTCCGGCGAGCATGGCATTGGGTTGGCCAAGCGCGATTTCATGGCGCAGGCGTTCAGCCCGGCCACGCTGGCGACGATGCGCGCGATCAAGGCCGCGCTGGACCCGGACGGCATCCTCAACCCGGGCAAAGTGCTGCCGCCGGTGTGAACGCCGCCGGGCATGCCCGGCGCTACCGGGGCGCGCTGCCTACGCTGTCGATGAGGGTCTGGCGGAAGCTGGGCAACAGCACGCGATTACCATGCCCGCTCAGATGGTCATTGTCGAAGAACAGGGGTTCACCGTCTTCCACCGCCGAACAGGTGTCTGGCCCGCACAGCAACGGCAGCGGATCCCACACGATCAGTGACGGGTAACGTGCGGCCAGGTCCGCCAGCAGTGCCATCTGCGGCACGCGCAGCATTTCCAGATCCGCACGCGGCATGCTCAGACCGCCGGCACAAGCCGGATTGCGGCGGTTGAACCAGTCCGAACAGCGGTACGCACCGGCCTTGAACAACGGCAGCGGTGCATCCAAAACCACATGCACGCCCAGCTTCTGCAGACGTCCAAGAACACGATCAGCCTCATCACGCGCGGCCTGCGCATGGGTCGGGGTGCGCTCGGCAAGCAGTTGACGATAGATCTGCTGTGCATCCTCCCGCTGCCAGTCAAATCCGCGCAGCTCCGGCATTCGCAGGGCCGCCAGCAGCACGAAGTCACCGGGGCGCGCCTCGCGCTCGATGGTCGACAACGCGTCCTCAATGAAGCCCTGGCAGTCGGACGGGCTGGCCCGCAGCAGGTTGACGAAGCTGCAGCCGCCGCGATCCTGCTGGCGCACCTCCATGCCGGTCTGGCGCGCGACCATGCTGGCCATGGTGCGATACGCCGCCGCGTGCGAATCGCCGGACACGAACAGTCGCCGCCCTTCAAGCGCCGGCGCACTCACCGGCTCCAATGGGCGCCACGCGGGGTAGCGACGCGCCTGCCATGCATAGCCGTCGCGGGTCACGCTCAGCGAGACCTGCTCGTGGTACTCCACCATGGCCCATGCGCCCGCACCACACAGCGCCACCAGCGGCAATGCCATCGCCAGCACCTTGGCCGGTGCCAGCCGCAGCAGCGGCGCCGCACGGCGCAATGGGCGTTCGACGAAGTGGTAGGACGCGGCCGACACCGCCAGCAGCAGTACCGGATACAGCCACAGCGCAGCACCGTGCAGGCCGTAGGTCCAGCGCAGCAGCACCAGCAGCGGCCAATGCCACAGGTACAGCGAATAGGACAGGCGCCCCAGGTAGGCGAGCGGTGCGCAGCCCAGCGCGCGGGCAATGCGCGATGACCCCGCTGTCGACACGCTCGCCAACAGCAGCAGGGTACCGGCCACGGTCGCCAGCACCCCCGGCACCGGCATCGCCAGCTGCGGGGCGATCACCACACCTGCGGCCAGCATCGCCAGGCCGGCCGCTGCGACCATGTCAGCGTTCTGGCCCGGCGTGCGCGTGCGCATCCACTGGTACAGCAGCGCGCCCGCGGCCAGCTCCCAGAACCGCGCCGGCAGCAGGTAGAACGCTGCCGCCGGTGCCGTCTGCGCCTGCCAGCCTGCCCACGCCAGCGACAGCAGGGTGAGCACCGGCAACAACCAATGCGACCACGGCCAGCGCTCACGCCCGCGCAGCCACACGAAGAACAGCAGCGGGAAGACCAGGTAGAACTGTTCCTCCACGCCCAGCGTCCACGTGTGCAGGAAAGGGTTCAATTCCGCGCCGGGTGAGAAGTAGTCGTTCTGCTGACCCGCCAGCACGATGTTGCTGAAGCCGACCAACGCGGACCAGCCGGTCTGGTCGAACTGCTCATTGCGCCATGCGCGGGGAATGAACAGTGCCGACAGCACGAAGGTCGCCATCAGCATCACCAGCAGCGCGGGAAGCAGGCGCAGCACGCGACGCCGGTAGAAATCGAGTAACAGCGCGCCCAGCGACGCATGGGTGCGCGAGGCCAACGACTGGCTGATCACGAAGCCGGACACCACGAAGAACAGGTCCACGCCGGTGAAGCCACCGGGCAACCATGCCGCATTGGTGTGGAACAGGATGACGGCCAGCACCGCCAATGCGCGCAGGCCGTCAATGGCCGCATTGTGGGAACGTTCGGGAGGGGACATGCGGGTGACCGGCAGCGAGCGATCCGGCAGCATCGCCACCGTTTGCGCAGTCATTCAATGGACGATCGCGACAGGGCGGGGGTGTGTTTAGGTTCGATGCAGCCTGTGGGCCACTGCAGGGCCGAGCCCCGCTCAGCGGCCCTTCGTCCAGATCGCGTTGAGCCGAGCATGGGCTCGGCTCTACAGCAGCAGTGGGGTCAGAGCCCATTGCCCAGACAATGGAATCCGCCCCCGCTGCAAGCCCGCTTACCAGGCCTTGCGCAGGCCCAGCTGGCCGCCCACGTTGCGGTAACCGTGGTCGCCGCGCTGCACGCTCACGCCACCCCACGCGCCCCAGCGCTGGCCCAGCTTCAGCTCGACACCGGCCTGCACTTCATAGCGATTGCGCGGCATATCCGCGCCCAGCGTGTCACCGTTGAACTGCAACGCGCTGGTGCCGCTGCCACGCAGCCAGTTCACGGCCAGGTACGGCTGCACCGTATTGCCGGCTGCAGTGCCATGGCCAAACACGCGCACGCCCAAACGCCCGCTCAGGCCACCGGCATCGGCTTGGTCGATCACCGTGCCGTTGCTCTCCACGTGGCGATCGGCGCGGAAATCGACCTGGCTCAGCTGCAGCTGCGGCTGCACATACAGCGCGCTGGCGCTGCCCTGCCACACGTTGAAGGTGTAGCCGGCCTCCAGCGACGCACTGGCCATGCGCGAATCGTAGTGCTCCGGCGCCAGGCCGATGCCCTGCACCCGGTTATCGAAGCGGCCGTACTGCAGGTTCGCATCCATGTACGCGCCCTGCGTGCCGTCAGCCGCCTGCAACCAGGTGCCGTACACACCCACCGCGCTGCCACGCACCCGCCCCTTGGCGTTGTAGCCGGTCAGATCGGACACTGCGCTGCTGTCGGCACGACCCGTGCCCAACATCACGCCGAACGCTGCATTGCCTCGGCGAACCAGGTCACTGCCGATCTGCAGCACCGAGGTGTTGCCGTCGATCGACAGTTGACCGCCGACCGCGCTGAAGTCCGCCTGCTGCCGGCCCACGCGCGCCCACGCGGCACGGCCTTCATCCAGCGGGACGGTACCGATGCGGTCTTTCAGACGATGGGAAAACATGTTGATCGCAGCCGACTGGTTTGCCAGGTACGCACCGGCTTCCGGTCGCAGCAGCCGAGGCGGAGTGATGGGGTCGACCGGATCGATCGGGTCTATCGGCGTACAGTCCGGCAGCGACGGATCGACCTGGCACGGGTCGGGCGTCGTCGGCAGTTCGGAGCGCAGGTACCAGTTGCCCTCGCCGCCGGCCACGCCCCCCTTGTGCAGGAAGTACTCATACGTACCCGCCACAGCACGTCCGGCCAGCGTGTAGCGGGCCAGCGACGCGCCATCGACCCGGATCAGTTCGATCCCGTCCAACGTTTGCGCACCGAGGCCGCCGACGTTGTTTACCATTACCTGCGCATCGCCCCACGCATCGCCGCGCACGTGCAGACGGTCGATCATCGACCCGTCGCCCTGCAATGCACCGTTGAACAGGAACGTCGCAGCGGTCGTATCCAGATCACCAGCCACAGTCAACGTGTTGAAAACGCGCCCGTCGGACAGTGCAAGGCCACTGCCGTTGACCCGCAGCGATTTGACCGCGGTATCGCCGGTCAACGTCCACTGGCTGCCACTGTCCAGCGTGACGCCGTGCAGCCGATCCGAGCGGCCCACCCACAGCGAGCCCTCCGACAGGCGCACGTGCAGCTCCGACTGCGGCCCCCGGCCCGCCGCCAGATCGTCGGGATTGATGACGATGTCGCCCTGCATCCGCGCGCCCTCCGCCAAGGCCACGTCGAAGCGACCGGCCACGGCCGCATCCAGCTGCACGGCGATGCCGTTGCCACCGTACAGCAGCGCGCCCTTGCCCAGCGCCAGTCCGGCATCACGCATGGAACGGATCCAGGCAGCGCCGTGCTGCTGGCTCACCAGCGATCCGCCATCGATCTGCAGGCGGCCGCCATCGTTGACCACTGCCGCCCACGAGCCCTCGCCTTCGGTCAATACGTGGGTGTCATGCAGGACGATTTCGCCCGTACCCGCTGCCAGTACGCCATGCGCCTGGGCACCTCGCGTGACGACGGCACTTTCCTGCAAGTGCGCTGTGCCGCCATCGCGTGCAACCACCGCAGGCGAATCGTCACCAGTCGTTTCAACCCAGGATCCGATCACCTCGGCCTGCGGCGTGGCAGAGTGCCTGCCATCGACCCATAAGCCAGCCGCACCGGTGCCAGATGCGCGCAGCGTGCTTTCATGCACCTTCGCCACGCCACCTTCCTGCCACAGCGCCGCGCCCCCCGCGGATGTGGACTGCAGTTCCGAATGGCGCACATCCAGCGAGGTGTTTCCAGACTGGCTCACGCCGGTGCCACCCACAACCACACTGGCATCGACATGGGCCGTGCTTCGCTCGCCGGAAAGCCGCAGGCCGGCGCGGAAATACCGGTCTTCTCCCTCAGAGGCTTCAAGCCGACTGCCCACGACGTCGACGTGATTGTCCGCTCCAGTCATCCCCAGCGCATTGCCTATTGCGTAAACACTGCTGTCGTGAAGGCTCAGCCGGCTTCCATCACTGCGCATGTCGATGGCGCGATGCAGAGGCCCATTGCTGCGCAATCGGCTTCCGGATACCGCGACAGCACTGCTGCCAAGGACCAGAGCGACGGCGCCGCTCAGTTCGCTGTCGGCAACAACCAGCGTGCCGTTGTAGCTTTCGATAGCTGCACCCGCTCCGGCATCTATGCGACTGTCATTGACCGTTGCCGTTGCGCCGGCCTCCAGGGACAGCCCTTTCGCCGTGAATCCACGATTCTCGTCGCTCAGATCGATCGCGACACGATCCAGCGTCACCTTGGCGTTCTCCTGCACCCTGATGGCATCGGTATCGCTGGGTGCCATGGGCTGCTCGACAATTCGTACGTCCCTGAGCATCACGTGCGCTGTGCCGGCAACCATGATGCCCTCTCCCGGGCCCACCGGCAGTTCCACCAGCACCCCGTCCAGCGTCGAGGTCCCTCCGCTCGCATTCAAGGCGTGTCCACCTCCCGCCAGGATCGTCCCTCCCCGCATCCGCAGCAGGCCGCCTGATACGTCGACCGCAGGGCCCGTGGGCCATTTGTCAGAACCCTGGATATGCAGATCCTCCAGAGCAACGTCCCCTCCCTCGACCAGAACGCCGCTACTGCTCTCACCACTCACTGTGATGCGTGTGCCGGACGCCTGCAGGACCGCGCCGGCACCCACCGAGATGCCATGCGCGCGCCTGCCGTTGGTCTGGATGCTGCCACCCTCGATCACGACCCGGCTCCCTTCACCATCAACTGCCACCGCCACGGCACCCGAATAGCGGGTTTCCAGATGCACGCCGGAAAGACGGGCGTATCCTCCCGTGCCAACAGAGATGCCGGGCGCGCTGCTCCCCCCAGAGTAGATACTGCCCGCTTCCAGCGCAACGCGGCTTCCCGAGCCTTCGACCCGGACAGCTGGAACGTCGTCGCCCCACTGGTAGAGATTCACCGATCCTGAGGGAATGATCGAACCGCCGTTGAGCGCGTGGAATACCGGCGCAGCGTCACTGCTGTAGGCTCGATATTCACCGGCTGCAGGCGTCTGCTCATCACCGTCGGCGATGACCTGTTGCGCATGCGCCGAGAAGCCGGCGAGCACGCCAGCAAGCAGCCCCAAAGAGGGGACGACACGATGATTGCGACACATGAAAGCGCTCCGACGAAAGGCAATGTCGCAAATGGTCCTTTCTGTCGCAGAGCTCATCCATGCAACTTGTTGCAATCAGGCAGTACAGGGGTCGGTGGGTTCATCGGGCGTTGCGCGGCCCGCATTGCAGACCCGCGCTGGCAGCCAGGAACGCCGCCGGGCGTAGGCCCGGCGCTACAACGATGCTGTGCTACCAGCGCCGTGCCACGCCGAGCTGTGCGCTCGTCTGGCGGTAGCCGTGATCACCACGCGAGACGTTGAGGCCGCCCCAGGCGGACAGGCCGCCCCGGAACTGGATGCGCACCCCGCTTCCCACTTCGTAGCGACTGCGCGGTGCAATACCGGCGATTGTCTCGTTGCCGAAACCGAGCTCGGATCGACCAGTATCACGATACCCGTGGGCGGCCAGCCATGGACTGACCACTGCGCCCTCTCCTCCGGCACCCTGCCCCTCCAGGCGCAACCCCAGGCGCCGTGACCACGCGGTACTGGTTGGATGTGCGATCGAGGTGCCGGTTGTCTCCACGTGCAGGTTGCCGCGATCGCGGAACTGGACGATCTGTACATCCGGTTGCAAGGTCAACGCGGTGCCGCCAAGCGTGCCCAGCGGCAGGCGGTAGCCGGCCTGAAGCGATGCCTGGCGTGCGCGCGACCGGTAGTGCTCTGGCGCCAGCGCATCACCCTGCACGCGATTGCGGAAGCGTGCATGCACAACTGCAGCATCCACATAAGCGGCCTCACCCTGCCAACCGGCGTACACGCCGAGGGCATTGGACTGCACCCGGCCGCGGGCGGCATAGCCGGTCAGGGTCGAGCGCGACTGCGCATCGGCACGCCCGGACGACAGCAGCACGCCAGCGCGGCCACGCCCGGCGTCGAACACGCCCAGGTCGGCGCCCAGCTGCAGGCTGTTCCACTGCGCCGACTGCTGCAGCTGATCCACCAGGCCCGGCAGTTGTGCCTGGCCACTATCGACGCGGGTCCACCCCCGTACGCCCTCCTGCCCCTCATTCGTGGCCAGATGCTGTCGAGGCTGCAGCAGCGCCTGTCGCACCCACCGGTTGGCCAGATAGGCACCCGCTTCCGGTCGCAGCACGCCTGCCGGGTCAGGCAGTGATGGAACTTCCGGGGTCGAATCAGGGCCCGGCTCCGGTGTCGGATCGGGTGTCGGATCGGGTACTGGATCGGGTACTGGATCGGGATCGGGTACTGGATCGACACCACAGCCGGGCAGGGTCGGATCGTCATCACATGGGTCAACGGCGGACAACTGCGAGCGCAGGTACCAGTCACCATCGGCGCCATCGTGATGCAGGAAGTACTCATACATGCCGCCGACCGCACGACCGGACAGGGCCAGCGTCGCCAGCGACTGCCCGCCCACGGTGATCAAAGGGATTCCCTTGTCGGTTGCGGCCCCGTCGCCAACGCCGACCACCGAGACCGTACCATTGCCCAGGAAATCGCCCTGGACGTCGAAGCGATCACTGGCCGCAGCGTCGCCGCCAAGCACCGTATCCAGGCGCAGGTGACCTTCATCAAGAAGCAGATCGCCGCGCACGACGAAGCGATCGCCTGCATGGCCGTTGGCCAGCGACACTTCGCTGCGCTGCACACTCAACTGATCGACCATGGCGTTGCCGTCCACCTGCCAGACGCTGCGCTCGCGCAATGCGACATCGAGCCGACCAACATCCGCGACGCGGGCGCCCCCCCGCATCAGGCTGCCCTGCAGCTGGACATCGGCCGCGGCGAAGCGGCCGATATCGAACAGTGCACCGCGCTCGTTCGCAAGTACGCTGCCCGCCTGCGCGTGCAGCTGCAGGCGAGTATCGGGTGCCTCCAGGACGATCGCCGCAGTTCCTCCGCCAAGCAACTGCGATGCGTGCAGGTTCAGCTGTGCCTGGCCATGCCGCACCGCCATACGCAGCGCCGCGTCGCTGCCCTCTGCCGCGCTGTTGACCATATCCAATCGATTGGCATCGCCATCGAGGAAGCGCACTGCATCGCCCTGCAGCGCCTGCACGTGGCTGTCCTGCAGCATCAGTTCGGCGCCCATGCCTGCACGGCCCGCGTCAGCGCCGCGATAGCCTGCGATGATGCCGCTGCTGCGGCTGCCCGCAACGCGAACCTGCACGCCGTACAGCTGGGCACGACCCGCGTAGGCGTACGACGGGCCTCCGAAACCAATGTGACCCGACTCGACGTAGAGTCCCGTACTGTCTTCCCCCGCTGTGCGAATGCTGCCGCCCTGCATGGCCACATCCGATCGATAGTTCCAGAGGCCGAACGCCCTGTCACCCTGGGTCGCGATGTCCACGTTGCGCAGCTGCAGCCACGCACTGGGCTCGAGCGCGACGCCCGCACTATCCTGGCCCTGCGTGAAGATCGAGCTGTCGATCACGGTGGTCGTATTCGCCTTGGCGATGAATCCTGACGCGTCCGGCGAAATATTGCCTACGTACAGCCCCGTCGAAGCCTCGCCGGAGGTCCGCAGGTGCGACCGGCTGATCCTTGCGCCGTCCACATGGTTGCTGGTCATCACCACGGCGTCGGACATCGTCCCTGCAGTCTCGACCCGGCTGTCTTCCATCACCAGATAACCACGCTGATTGATATCCATCTCCACGCCGGGCCAGCGATCGCGACTGCCGATCACGGTGGCGTCGTAGACCTCCAGCGACCGATCGAACCAGAGATCGTGGGCGGCGATTTCAACGCCGCACAGGTAGGACACCTCTACAGCCGGATCACCCGGATTGGCCGGGCGCGGAATGCTCGGGCAAGGCATCCCGGGAGGAGCGGCGGCAACCGATGCTGCGGGTAGAACCAGGGCCAGCACCAATGCTGCCGCCAGAGGCTGTCGGGTGAGGTTGTTCATGGCGTCCAGGAATCGAAAGATGGTATAGGCAGGAACTTTCGCCCCGGTACGCCACCGAATGCCATGCAACTTGTTGCAAATCCATCCGCAGTATGAAGGCTGCAACCAGCCAGACAAGACATGCGCCATCGCGATTGTCTCTTCTTGCAGTTCGCCCGCACAACGCTGTTGCTGTAGAGCCTAGCCATGCTCGGCCGCTTTTCGATCAGATTGCGATGATCCGAGCGTGGGCTCTACAGGAATGTCGCGATTGCCATGCCGAGGCGCGCACCACGCGTCTGCACCTTCTTTGAATTTTCAAATCTTTCTCATTGGCATACATGACACTGCATGCGAATCATGTGGCGCCACCGACAACGGGTGGCACGGCCTTGCAATCCCGTTTGATCGATGTTGTTTACGCTTGCCTGCCGGCGTCGTCCATCCCCCGGGCGGCGTCGGCAGGCATTCTGTCCGCGCTCACATGGCGGGCGGTGCATGGGGTCATTGTGCCCGCCGGCGTTTGTACATCGGTCACCGGTATTGCAACCACGCACCGTCCGCCACCCTCGCTGTTAAGCAGGGTGGCCCCTTCGTCGCACGCACAAGGAAGCCGCCATGACTGCCACACACTACCCGTACCTGTTCGCCACCCTCGGCGAGGCCGCCAACGAACTGCCCGAGGCCATCGCCCGTGCGCTCGAAACCACACTCAGTGCCACCCAAGGCAGTACCGCACCTTCAGCCACCACGCTGCTGGCATGCCTGCAGCGCATCCGCCAGGTAGACGCCGCCGACGGCCAACCCTGGCCAAAGAAGGGCCACACGTCGGGTCACCGGATGGCCATGGCACGCGCGGACCGCGCCAATGCCGGGCTGACCGTGTTGCTGGAACTGCTGCATGCGAGCGAACGGACGCGTGTGGATGGCGATGAAGATCAACAGATTGGAGAGGACGTGCGCGAAGGCTTGCTTCTGGCGTGCCGAGGGCTGTCTCAATATGTGGATGTGCAGTTGCACTGCACGTGAGCACACAACCATGGCAGCTGTCGATGTGCCCACATTCGGGGCAATTGGGGCCCGTGTTTGCAAGAAATTGTATGGCCCGTCAGTGCACCGGTGTCGATAGTGCTCTTTTCTTTCCTGGAGGGTACTGATGCACAAGATGATGACCCCACTAACAAAACGCTATGCACAGTTCAATGGCCGTGCAAGCCGTAGCGAGTTCTGGTGGTTCCAGCTGTTCATCCTGATCGTCTCGATCCCGCTGTATCTGCTGAGCTTCTATGCCGGTCACAGTGGTTCGCAGGGCCTGGCGCTGGTCGCTACCGGGCTGAGCGTAGTGATGTGGCTGGTGTTCGCCTTGCCGTGCATTGCCGCAACCATTCGCCGCTTGCACGATACCGATCGCTCGGGCTGGTGGATGCTGCTGGCGTTCGTGCCGTTTGCGAGCCTGGTGCTGCTGGTGTTCCTGGTGCTGCCCAGCACGCCGGGCGACAATCGCTTCGGTGCGCCGGTTCCGCACGTATAACCAGACCACGTTGGTAGGTGTCGACCTGGGTCGACATGGTGTTGCCACGCGCGACTGACACATCCGTGCCAACCAAGGTTGGCACCTACCAGAGCAACATCGATGTGCCTCCGCCCGGGTAGGTGTCGACCTTGGTCGACACGGTGTGGGCACGCGCGGCTGACACATTCGTGCCAACCAAGGTTGGCACCTACCAGAGCAACATCGATCTGGCCCCACCCCGAAGGTTGACCCAGCAGGGCAGTACCGCTGCGGCTACGCGAAGTGCTGATAGCCGCCGTCGGCGGCTTCGCCATCCACGTGCACGCCCAGCCCTTCGGCAATACGACCAATCCGGGTGAGCGGCAGGTCCAGCGATTCGGCCAGGTAATGCAGCGCATCGCGCTGGTCGGCGGCGGCGGTGAAGCACAGTTCGTAGTCGTCGCCACCACGCAATGCGCAATCGCGCGCATCGTCGCGGCCGAGCAGCTCACGCAGCGCGTGCGAGATCGGCAGCGAATCGGCATCGACGTGTGCGGCCAGGTTGCTGCGCGTGGCGATGTGGCCCAGGTCGGCCAGCAGGCCGTCGGACACATCCACCGCCGCATGCGCGAAGGCACGCAGGCGCAGGCCGAGGGTCACACGCGGCGTCGGCCGCAGCAGGCGCAGGCGCAGGCTCTCGTAGTCGGCCAGCAACGTGGCGGTGGCCAGGTTCAGCGCGCCCTGCTGCCACAGGCGCAGCGCACCGGCGGCATCGCCCAGCGTGCCGCTCACCCATATGTCATCGCCCACCTGTGCGCGGTCGCGGCGCAGCGCCTGGCCACGCCCGACCTGGCCCATCGCAGTCACCGACAGCGACAGCGGACCGCGCGTGGTGTCGCCGCCGATCAGCGCGATGTCGTGCTGGTCGGCCAGGGCAAAGAAGCCATCGGCGAAGGCCTCGATCCAGTCTTCAGACGCTTCCGGCAGCGACAACGCCAGCGTGCACCACGCCGGCCGCGCGCCCATCGCGGCCAGGTCCGACAGGTTGACCGCCAGGGTCTTCCAGCCGATGTCGAAGGCCGGGGTTTCCACCGGGAAGTGCACGCCGCTGTTGAGCGTGTCGGCGGTAACCACCAGTTGTTCATTGGCACGCGGCTGCAGCAGCGCGGCGTCATCGCCGATGCCGAGCAGGATGTCGTCGCGCTCGAGGGTACGGGCGCGGATGCGGTCGATGAGGGCGAATTCGGCCAGGGACATGGGGCGTTCCCGCTGTTGTACGTGCCGCGCAAGGCGCGGTGGGCGGTAGTGCCGGCCGCTCGCCGGCAACCTCAGGATCCCTGCAGCTGCCGGCCGGCGGCCGGCACTACCACGGGTGGGTCAGTGACCCGATTCGACCTTGCGCCATTCCACGGCGGCACGATCCAGCACGCCGTTGACGTAGGTGTGGCCATGTTCGGAACCGAAGCGCTTGGCCGATTCGATGGCTTCGTTGATCACCACGCGGTACGGCACGTCCAGGCGGTAGCGCAGCTCGTAGCCGGCCAGGCGCAGCACCGCGCGTTCGATCGCGTCCACTTCTTCGATGCCACGGTCCAGGTACGGGCCGAGCGCTTCGTCGATGTCGCGGCGGTTGTCGAGCACACCGTGCAGCAGCGCCTCGAAATACGCCAGGTCGGCGATTTCGCGGGCCTGCTCGTGGGCGAACTGGGCGATCAGCGACTGGGCGTTGCCGCCGGAGATCTGCCAGGCGTAGATGGCCTGCACCGCGCGACGGCGTGCGCGCGAGCGCAGCACCGGATCGACGCCATCGCGGCGGACGGGTTTACCGGAGGGCTTGCCCTGGGTGTTCTTGTTCATGGCAGCTGCTCCAGAAGATTGACCATTTCCAATGCGGCGAGTGCGACTTCCTCGCCCTTGTTGCCGTGGCTGCCGCCTGCGCGGGCCTCGGCGTCTTCAACGCGTTCCACCGCCAGCACGCCGTTCAGCACCGGCACGCCGAAATCCAGCTGCACGCGCATCAAGCCTTCAGCGCAGCGGTCGGCCACGTGCTCGTAATGACGGGTATCGCCACGGATCACGCAGCCCAGGGTGAGGATGGCGGCGTGTTCGTGGGCAGCGGCCAGGCGCGCGGCCACCAGCGGCAGCTCCCAGGCACCCGGCACGCGGATCACGTCGATGTTGGCTTCGGTGATGCCGTTGCCGGCCAGGCTCTGGCGGGCGCCAGCGACCAGCGTGTCGGTGATGCGGGCATTCCAGCGGCTGGCCAGGATGGCGAAGCGCGCCGATTCGGGAGTGCGAAGATCGCCTTCGAAGTGGCTCATATGCGGCTTGGGGGACTCGATAAGGGGGTAATTCTAGCGTGGATGGACCCCGGCCGTGGCTGGCGGGCGCGCAAGGGCGTGCCGACCAACGGTCGGCATCCACCGATGGCAGGGGTCGGCACTACCCATTACAGGGTCACCGTCTCCACCACTTCCAGGCCGTACCCGGCCAGGCCGATCTGGCGGCGGGGGGTGCCCAGCACGCGCAGCTTGCCCAGGCCCAGGTCGGACAGGATCTGCGCGCCGGCACCATTGCGGCGCCACTGGCCCACATCCTTGTCCTTGCCCGGCACCACCGGCGCCGGCTGCTGGCGCAGGCGGGCCAGCAGGGCTTCGCCGTCGCGCGGGGCCGACAGCACCACCATCACGCCACTGCCTTCGGCATCGATCGCACGCAGGGCATCGGTGGCGGCCACGCCAAAGTCGTCACGGCGCCAATGCAGCAGGTCAGCCAGCGGATTTTCCACCTG
The DNA here is from genome assembly GCF_059372275.1 of Stenotrophomonas sp. YJH_SMC_14-1. Lineage (NCBI taxonomy): Bacteria > Pseudomonadati > Pseudomonadota > Gammaproteobacteria > Lysobacterales > Lysobacteraceae > Stenotrophomonas > Stenotrophomonas sp. YJH_SMC_14-1. Next base: position 326,385 of record NZ_JCAFVK010000003.1, on the reverse strand, counting down.
CACGCGTACCAGGGTCGGGGTGTCCGCATCCGGGGTCCCGCGCACCAGCGCGAAATGCATGTCGTGGGCGATGCGGTCGCGGTAGGTCACCAGCTTGAACGGGCCGAACTCGGTGTCGATCTCGCGCTCGTCCACGCGTTCAACGGTCTTTTCGGTGGCCAGGCGGTAGGCGATCAGATCGGCGATGGAGCCCATCTTCAGCCCGTGCTCGCGGGCGAACATTTCCAGCTCCGGGCGGCGCGCCATGCTGCCATCCGGGTTCAGGATCTCCACCAGCACACCGGCCGGCTCCAGCCCGGCCAGCATGGCCAGGTCGACGCCGGCTTCGGTGTGGCCGGCGCGGGTCAGCACGCCGCCCGGCTGGGCGATCAGCGGGAAGATGTGGCCCGGCTGGTGCAGGTCCGATGGCTTGGCATTGGGCTTCACCGCGGTGCGGATGGTGTGCGCGCGGTCATGCGCCGAGATGCCGGTGGTAACGCCCTCGGCAGCCTCGATGCTGACCGTGAAGTTGGTCTGGAACTGGGCGGTATTGGCCTGCACCATCGGCGCCAGGCCCAGATCGGCCGCGCGCGTGCGGGTGAGCGGCAGGCACACCAGGCCACGGCCGTGGGTGACCATGAAATTGATGTCGCTGGCCTTCACCAGCTCGGCGGCCATGATCAGGTCGCCTTCGTTCTCGCGGTCTTCGTCATCGACGATGACCACCATGCGGCCCAGGCGGATGTCTTCCAGGATTTCGGGGATGGGTGCGAAGTTCATGCGCGGGCTCCTTCACCCAACAACCGCTCGACATACCGAGCGACCAGATCGATTTCCAGGTTCACCGCGCTGCCCACGCCGGTAGCGGAAAACGCGGTGTTGGCCACGGTGTGCGGAATGAGGGCGACTTCGAAGCCTTCATCGTCCACTTCGTTGACGGTGAGACTGACGCCATCCACGCAGATCGAGCCCTTCTTGGCGATGTAGCGGCGCAGCGAGGCCGGCGCGGCGAAACGCCAACGCTGGGCACGCGCGTCTTCGTGGATGGACAGCACCTGGCCGAGGCCGTCGACGTGGCCGCTGACCAGATGGCCGCCGAGGCGGTCGGTTGGCCGCATGGCGCGTTCCAGGTTGATGACTGCCCCTTCGCCCAGCTGGCCCAGCGTGGTCAGGCCCAGGGTCTCGGTGGAGGCATCGGCCTGGAAGCTGCTGGCGTCGAATGCGATGACAGTGAGACAGACGCCGTTGATGGCAATGCTCTCGCCCATCTGCACGTTGTCGAACGGCAGATTCCCGACACTGAAGGTGAAGCGGACATCGCCGCCGATGGATTCGCGTGCGGCCAGACGGCCGACGCCTTCGATGATTCCAGTAAACAAGTAACGTTCTCCGCGAAAAGTGAGCGAAAAACGCCGCAAGGCAAACAGGCGCACGCAGGGCATGAGCCCTGTGGCACCGTCTTCTTTCATCCGGACTATGACCGTCGGCTCCGGCATTGGACCGGATCTGCTGACCCCCGGCCGTGGGCCGGGGCGCTCGCGGGCTCGTGCTTGCGCACCTACCGCCGGTGGGGAATTGCACCCCGCCCTGAAGACGTTTGTATACCGGCGAACCGGCGTGACCAGTGTAACAGCCCAGGCTGAACGGGGTCGGATGCCGCAGCTGTGACGGCCGTCGCTCGCAATTTGTAAAACTTTCATTAAAATTCCGCCCTGGACGACATGATGTCGCCACGGGCAGCCGCGACGGCAGGCCCGCCAATGGACTGAAATTCACAGGAATTCCCATGCGCAAGATCCTGATCGTGGCCGCCCTGCTGGCCGCCGCCCCGTTCTCGGCCTCGGCCGACGCCCTTAGCTACACCTACGTCGAAGGCGGTTGGACGCAGGTCAAGGTTGACGACAACGCACTGGACGACCCGGAGGTCGACGGCGGCTACCTGCGTGGTTCGGTCGCGCTGGCTGAACAGGTCTACGTGTTCGGCGGATGGTCGCGTACCAGCAAGACCCGCCACTACGGCGAGGATTCGCTGAAACTGGAACTGAACCAGCCGGAGCTCGGCATCGGCTACCACATGCCATGGACCGACCGCGTGGACTTCACCGCAGATGCCGCCTGGGTTCGCCAGAACGCCGAATCGACCCTGCGCTATGACGGCGTGCGTTACCACGGCAAGGACCACACCAACCTGGGCCGCGTCACCATGGGCATCCGCGGCAAGCCGTCGCGCATGACCGAAGCCTGGGCCAAGGCCGGTTACATGGACGGCGGCAACAACTACAAGGGCACCTGGGTCGGCACCGTCGGCGGCCAGATCAACTTCACCAAGACCTGGGGTCTGGTGGGCGAAATCTCCGGCTACCGCGACGTCACCCAGTACTCGGTTGGCGTGCGCGCCAGCTTCTGATCCAACGATCGCTCCTCGTCGTGCGATCGAACGGGCCCCGCAAGGGGCCCGTTTTTTGTCCGCTGCACACCGTCACCTGGTTGCATCGCGCCATCGAAAGTGTGGGCAGATGCGCTAGGCTTGCGCGCGTCTGGAACAGGAAAACACCGTCATGAAGACCCCCACCCGAACCCTTCTGGCCAGCGTGCTGCTGTGCGCCCCGCTGATTGCCAGCGCAGCACCGGCCCAACTGACGCCCGAGCAGGCCTTCGACCTGTATGCACGCGTGCTGCTGGAAGACGACGCGGCCGCCACGCGCACGCTCAACGACGCACTGAAGCCGGCGTTCGAGGGCCAGGACGCCGTGACCCCGAACCCGGGTGCGCTGGCCAAGGCCTTGGCCGAACCCTGGCAGACGGTACTGGCCAGCACCGGCGCCAAGGTCGACGCTGCGGGCACCGAAGCGCTGTATGCCAAGGCGCTGCGCGATTCGAAGTGCCGCGCGACCAAGAGCGTGATCGAAGACAACGAATACGTTGAAGACCAGAAGCTGGCGCGGATCAGCTACAGCTGCCAGGTGCCCGACCTGGGCAAGGTCCGCCCGCTGTTCGCCGCCAGCCTGGCCGACGATGCCAGCCCGGCCGCGCGCAAGCAGTTCACCGATGCCTATACCCAGGCACTGCAGAGTGGCGCGCGCGTTCCGGCCAGCGGCACCTTCACCCTGTATCCGGCCAAGGACAATGGCTACTGGTACAGCGGCAACTTCGATGATCTGGTGGGCACCGTGGCCGGTGCGCTGGCACCGTTCGAGGACTGGATGCAGGACGCGCAGGCGGCCAACGCGCCGAAGGTGACCGGCGTTCCGGGTTGCGACCTGTTGCTGCAGCAGCACCGCAGCTGCGTGGCGAAGATCGCACCGGACCAGATCGGCGGCGTGGACGCGATGGCCGAGGAACTGAAGGCCAAGGCCCAGGTGAAGTCGGCCGACGAGATGACGCAGGAGTGCAAGTCGCTGCGCCCGATCGCCGAAATGATGTGGACCGACGAGTGCGCGTAAGCCACGTATAGAGCCGAGCCCACGCTCGGCTCATCGTCGCCGACGACAAGGGCGACTGCACTTTCAGAACCGTTGCATGGCCTTGCGCGGCCTGCATGTCAATGCGGTTGCCCTCTTCCACCGGGGCAACCGCATGAAACATCGTACGACGTCGACTACTGTCATGCTGCTGGCGCTGATGGTGTGTGGGCAGGTCGAAGCGTACAGGCCCAAGACCTTCATCATCCGCCCATCGGTTGCCTTCGAGTCGAACCAGCTACGTGACAGGGACATTGATGCACAGCTGAGCGAGAACGACGACTGCTGCGCGTTCCTGCAGTACCACGATCGATGTGCACCGACGGTCCTGCCGGACGAGTACGACGACGGCATCAGCCGCCGCAGACTACGGTCGAAGTCGACAGAGCTGGCGGGGGAAGCGCTCAGTGCCTACTGCCGCGACCTGCACGTGCTGTGGAAGCAGCAGTGAAAGAACAGTGCCCCGCCTACGAAGACGAGGACGAGGACAAGGGCACCTGACGACGCCGGAGATACCGCCATTCCCTCACGGCCGCAGCAGCAGCCGGATGTCCTCGCCGACCTGGCGCTGGTCAACCACCCGCAGGCGGCGTTGCTGGTCCATGGCATCGATGCCGAGGCCGGTCAGCAACGGGCGTCCGCCGTCGCCCAGCAGTGTGGGGGCCTGGTACAGCAGCAGCTCGTCCACCCAGCCGCCGCGCAGCAAGGCACCGGCCAGCGTCGCGCCGGCTTCGGTATGCACTTCGTTGATGCCGCGTTCGGCCAGCAGGGCCAGCACCGCGCCCAGATCCAACCGTCCCTCTGCGCTGGGCACGCTGGCAAATTCTGCGTCCGCCGCATCCGGCGCACTCACCGCCGCATCGTGCAGGTACAGCGTCGGTGCCCCGTCCTCGCGCACGCGACTACATTCGAGCGAACGCAGGCGCGAATCGAGTACCACGCGCAACGGTGGCATCACTTCGGTATCGGCCAGGCGCACGGTCAGCATCGGGTCGTCGGCCAGCACGGTGTCGGCGCCGGTCAGGATTGCACCAGCACGCGCACGCCAGTGCTGCACGTCTTCGCGTGCGGCTGGACCGGTGATCCACTTGGAGCTGCCGTCGGCCATCGCGGTACGCCCATCAAGGCTCGCGGCCAGCTTCACCCGCAACCACGGCCGATTGCGCTCCACGCGTGACAGGAAGCCTTTGTTGAGCTCACGTGCCTGCGTCGCCATCAGTCCTTCGGCGACCTCGATGCCGGCATTGCGCAGCAGATCAAAGCCACCGCCATCGACCTTCGGGAACGGATCGCGCATTGCGGCAACCACGCGCGACACGCCCGCTTCGATCAGCGCCAGTGCACACGGCGGTGTGCGCCCGTAGTGGGCACAGGGCTCCAGAGTGACGTAGGCGGTGGCACCGCGCGCCTCGCTACCGGCCTCGCGCAACGCGAACACTTCGGCGTGCGGTCCACCGGCGCGCTGGTGCCAGCCCTGCCCGACCACGCGTTCGCCATGGGCGATCACGCAGCCGACCATCGGGTTCGGGCGGGTGGTATAGGCAGCGCGCTCGGCCAGGCGCAGCGCGTTGGCCATGTGCAGGTGGTCGAGGACGGAGAACGGGGTGGTCATGCGGCCATGGTAACGCCGCCGGTGTAGATCCACGCCATCGGTGCCAACCAAGGTTGGCACCCACCAGAGCAAAGGAGATCCATGCCATCAGTGCCAACCAAGGTTGACACCCACCAGAGCAAAGGAGATCCATGCCATCAGTGCCAACCAAGGTTGGCACCCACCAGAGCAAAGGAGATCCATGCCATCAGTGCCAACTGAGGTTGGCGCCCACCAGAGCGAAGGAGACCCATGCCATCAGTGCCCACCAAGGTTGGCACCCACCAGGGCAGAGGTGGTCAGCCCTTCTTCTTCTTGGTCAGGGCGATGACATCGCCCAGCAGCTGCAGCTGTTCGGTACTGGACGGCAGGTCGCGTTCAAGCTTCTCGATCTCCTCGCGGAAATCGGCCACGTCCTCGAAGCTGCGGTAGACCGAAGCGAAGCGCACATAGCCGACATGGTCGAGCTTGCGCAGTTCGTTCATGACGAACTCGCCGACCTTGATGGAGGGCACTTCGCGCTCGCCGCTGATGCGCAGCTGGTGGACCACAGCGCGTACTGCCGCTTCGATCTTGTCTTCGGCCACCGCACGCTTCTGCAGCGCGCGGTCGAAGCCAGCACGTACCTTGCGCTGATCGAACGCTTCGCGGGTGCCATCGCTCTTGACGATGGCCGGCAGCTTCAGCTCGACTGTTTCCATGGTGCTGAAGCGCTCGCCGCAGGCTTCGCATTCACGCCGACGGCGGATCGTCGCGCCGTCTTCAGAGACGCGCGAGTCGATGACCCGGGTATCGGCATGTTGGCAGAAGGGGCAATGCATGGAACGCCTGGCTCAGGGAAGTACCTATTGCCACGGTCATGGCAGCGTCGCAAAGGTACCTGAGAAGGGGCCCGGCAGCAAATGCTGTCTGCGCGGAAGTGCCTGCATTTCGGTCGAACCGAGCCTTCTGCGCGGTCAGCGCTGCGCGTTCAAGCGGGTGCCGGCGGCGCCGAGGCCGCGCGCGCCCAACGCAGCCACACCAGATGCCCTGCCATCACCAGCAGCGGTGGGCCAAAGCCGAGGAAGGCCAATGTCGAGATCTCCCCATGCTTGAAGGTGAAGTACAGCGTGGCCGCAACGACGCCCAGTGCGGCCAGGGCACCCACCCCCAGCCCTACCCAGGCGACAACCGGGGAGTGGCGCAGGCCGGTGACACCTCGCCACAGGAACAGGCCGCTCAGCCACAACCACGACAGCAGGCCGATGATTCCGGCCGACGACCACAGCAGCAACAGCCTGTGCTCGTCGCCCGTCAGATACTTGCCGTCCCATACGACCATCAACCCCAGCACGGCACCCGTGCCGCCTGCCGCCACGGCGGGCAGGCCCACCAGCAGGCCGGCGATCGCCATCCAGCGTTTGTGCAGACGCTCATCCATGCGTTCGATCTCCTTCCATGGGCCACGTCATCCGCAGCGTTTAATCCACAGCAGCATCGCAGCCGGCACCAGCATCGACGGACCCAACAGCAACAAGCCGATGCCTTCGACATGCACGGCGATGCCCCACCACAGCGCCAGCCCCAGCGGGGGCAAGGCGGCGAGACCGCCTGCCAGCAGCATCCACCACCAGAGGCGGTGCACGTGCAGCCCGGCACGCCCCTGCATCAGAAAACCCGCGCTGAGCCACAACCAGGCCAGGCAGCCGGCAATGCCGGCCAGGCCCCACAGCGGCATCACCGTCACCGAGGCCAGCGTGCCATGACCGAACTGGCCCAGCCCCGTCAGCAGCAGCATCGTCGCTGCGGCACCGCCCACCACCAGGCTGGGCAGGCCAGACAGCACCGCCAGCGCGGTGTACAGGTACTTGAGGCGGCGCTCATCCACGCGGGCCTACTCCTCTGATCGCGCCGGGCCGGATGGCTCGCCCAGGGCGTCAGCACGCAACCGCAGGAGGATCAACGTACCGGTGGGCACCAACAGGGACGGCCCGGCGAACAGCCCGCTGAGCACGGACGAACCCAGCTCGGCGAAGTAATACAGCGCCATCGCCAGCAAGGGCAGGCCTGCCAGCACGCCCAGGCCCAGCAGCAGCCACCAGCGGCGTGATGCCATGTGCAGGCCGCGTGCACCATCGCGCAGCCAGACGATGCTCAGTGCGACCCAGGCCACCAGGCCGGTGATCGCGCAGGATCCCCACGCGAGCATGCCGGCGGCAAACCACAGTTTGTCCGCGTCCAGCGAGACGAGCCCGATCACGCCCATGACCACGGCGATGCAGGCGCCGGCACCGCCGAAGAACAGGCTGGGCAGGCCGAACAGCACCGCCAGTGCGATGTACAGGTACTTGAGGCGGCGCTCATCCATGCGCGGGATTCCTGATGACGGGGTCAGAGCCCTGCGTCGATCCGGAAGGCGGGGTCGGATCCCTTTCCGCCAGGAAAGGGCTCTGACCCCGGCCCTGATCAGCCGTAGACCGGGTACTTGCGGCACTGCGCGCTGACGGCATCGCGCACGCGGGCAATGACGGCGTCATCGTTCGGCGCGTCGAGCACGTCGGCGATCCAGTTGGCCAGGTCCACGCAGTCCTGTTCGACGTAGCCACGGGTGGTCACCGCCGGGGTGCCCAGGCGCAGGCCCGAGGTCACGAACGGCGAACGCGGGTCGTTCGGCACCGAGTTCTTGTTGACGGTGATGTGGGCCTTGCCCAGCGCCGCTTCCGCGTCCTTGCCGGACACGTCCTTGCCGATCATGTCGACCAGCATCAGGTGGTTCTGGGTGCCGCCGGAGACGATCTTGTAGCCACGCTCGATCAGCGTATTGGCCATCGCCTGGGCGTTCTTCACCACCTGCTGCTGGTAGGCCTTGAAGCCCGGTTCCAGCGCTTCCTTGAAGGCCACGGCCTTGCCGGCGATGACGTGCATCAGCGGACCGCCCTGGATGCCCGGGAACACGATCGACTGCAGCTTCTTGACCAGGTCTTCGTCGGCGCCCTTGGCGACGATGATGCCGCCGCGCGGGCCGCGCAGGGTCTTGTGGGTGGTCGAGGTGACCACGTGGGCGTGTTCCAGCGGGCTCGGGTAGACGCCAGCGGCAACCAGGCCGGCAACGTGGGCCATGTCGACGAACAGGTAGGCACCGACCTTGTCGGCGATGGCGCGGAAGCGCGCCCAGTCGATCACCTGCGAGTAGGCCGAGAAGCCGGCCACGACCATCTTCGGCTTGTGCTCCAGGGCCAGGCGCTCGACTTCGTCGTAATCGATCAGGCCCTGATCGTTCACGCCGTACTGCACGGCGTTGAACAGCTTGCCGGAAGCATTCACCTTGGCGCCGTGGGTGAGGTGGCCGCCGTGGGCCAGGCTCATGCCGAGGATGGTGTCACCCGGCTGCAGCAGGGCGAAGTACACGGCCTGGTTGGCCTGCGAGCCGCTGTGCGGCTGCACGTTGGCGTAGTCGGCGCCGAACAGCTGCTTCAGGCGGTCGATCGCCAGCTGCTCGGCGATGTCCACGTACTCGCAGCCACCGTAGTAGCGCTTGCCCGGGTAGCCTTCAGCGTACTTGTTGGTCAGCTGGCTGCCCTGGGCTTCCATCACCGCCGGGCTGGTGTAGTTCTCGCTGGCGATCAGCTCGACGTGGTCTTCCTGGCGCTGGGTTTCAGCGGCGATGGCCTTGGCCAGTTCGGGATCGTAGGATTCGATGCGGACGTCACGCGGGAACATCGGGTACTCCAGCAGGCAGGGAAAAGGGGTACGGCTCAGCCCCTGATTGTAGCCCCGCGCCGGCCCGCTGGGGCCGAAACAGACGGGGCCGGCATCCCCGAAGGAATCCGGCCCCGTATGGTTTCGAGGGATGTTGTGGGGTCAGTGCTCTTTCCGTTGGAAAGGGATCCGACCCCGGCCGCGACCCTCAGCGGCTGCTGAGCACGTACTGGGCGATCACACCGGTAGCGATGGCTACCAGCAGCATGTTGCCGCGGTCATCGCGGATCCACTGGTGCCCGTAGGGCGGGCGACGCAGGTTGTAGCGCGGGTAGTCGTTCACCACGTAGATCGGGCCGCGGTAGTAGTCGCGATAGCGGTGGCCGACCTTCCAGCCATAGCCCGGGCCGTAGGCCGGACGATAGACCACGCGCGGCGGTGCCGGGCGGTAGTAGCGGTCATGGTCGCGATGCCAGTCGCGGCGGTCGCGTTCCCAGTCGCGACGGGCCTCGCGGCGGTCGCGCTCCCAGTCGCGGCGGTCCTGGCGCCACTCACGGCGATCCTCGCGCCACTCGCGGCGATCGTGGTCGCGGCGATGGTCGTTGTCGGCGAATGCCGGGGCCACGGCGCCCAGTGCCAGCACAGAGGCCACGGCACTGGCCATTACTCGATTGATGCGCATGTCAGACCTCTGCTTGGTGGGTGGTGAGCCCATATTGCGCAACCGATCTGAACCGTTTCCGGCTGGAAACGCTTCCCGCTGCAGGACTGTGACCGAGTATTCAGGCGATAGCCAGCCCGGCGGCGCCTCCCGGGAGCGGCCCGGAACCGGTTCCGGCTATAATTGGCGGTATTCCATTTCAGTCTGTGCCCGCTGCCGCAACGGGATCTACCCGTGACGGGTCGGGCGCAGGGCCGCGCCTACGGAGACCGCATGTCCTCGCAATACATCTACACCATGAACCGCGTGTCCAAGGTGGTCCCGCCCAAGCGGCAGATCATCAAGGACATCTCGCTGTCCTTCTTCCCGGGCGCGAAGATCGGCCTGCTGGGCCTGAACGGCGCCGGCAAGTCCACCGTGCTGAAGATCATGGCCGGCGTGGACACCGATTTCGAGGGCGAGGCCCGCCCGCAGCCGGGCATCAAGGTCGGTTACCTGGCGCAGGAACCGGAACTGGACCCGACCAAGACCGTGCGTGAAGCGGTCGAGGAAGGCGTGGGCGAAGTGCTGCAGGCCCAGGCCGCGCTGGAAGCGGTGTACGCCGCCTACGCCGAGGAAGGCGCCGACTTCGACGCGCTGGCCAAGGAACAGGAGCGCCTGGAGGCGATCCTGGCCGCTGGCGACGCACACACGCTGGAAAACCAGCTGGACGTGGCCGCCGACGCGCTGCGCCTGCCGCCGTGGGATGCCATCGTCGGCAAGCTGTCAGGTGGTGAAAAGCGCCGCGTGGCCCTGTGCCGCCTGCTGCTGCAGAAGCCGGACATGTTGCTGCTCGACGAACCGACCAACCACCTCGACGCCGAGTCGGTGGAATGGCTGGAACAGTTCCTGGCGCGCTACACCGGCACCGTGGTGGCCGTCACCCACGATCGCTACTTCCTGGACAACGCCGCCGAGTGGATCCTGGAACTGGACCGCGGCCGCGGCATTCCGTGGAAGGGCAACTACACCGACTGGCTGACCCAGAAGGACGAGCGCCTGAAGCAGGAAGACAACCAGGAAAAGGCCCGCCAGAAGGCGATCCAGAAGGAACTGGAGTGGTCGCGCCAGAACGCCAAGGGCGGCCGCACCAAGGGCAAGGCCCGTCTGGCCCGCCTGGAAGAGCTGCAGTCGGTCGATTACCAGAAGCGCAACGAGACCAACGAAATCTTCATCCCGCCGGGCGAGCGCCTGGGCAATGCGGTGATGGAGTTCAAGAACGTCTCCAAGAAGTTCGGCGACCGCCTGCTGTTCGACAACCTGAGCTTCCTGGTGCCGGCCGGCGCCATCGTCGGCATCATCGGCCCGAACGGTGCCGGTAAGTCGACCCTGTTCAAGATGATCACCGGCCAGGAAAAGCCGGATACCGGCGAGATCGTGGTCGGCCCGACCGTGAAGCTGTCCTACGTGGACCAGAGCCGCGACGCGCTGGAAGGCAACCACAACGTCTTCCAGGAAATCGCCGGCGGCCTGGACATCCTCAACATCAACGGCATCGAGATCCAGTCGCGCGCCTACATCGGCCGCTTCAACTTCAAGGGCCAGGACCAGCAGAAGATGGTCGGTTCGCTGTCCGGTGGTGAGCGTGGCCGCCTGCACATGGCCAAGACCCTGCTGCAGGGTGGCAACGTGCTGCTGCTCGACGAACCGTCCAACGACCTGGACATCGAAACCCTGCGTGCGCTGGAAGATGCGCTGCTGGAGTTCCCGGGCAACACCTTCGTCATTTCGCATGACCGCTGGTTCCTGGATCGCATCGCGACCCACATCCTGGCGTTCGAAGGCGACTCGCACGTGGAGTTCTTCCAGGGCAACTACCGCGAGTACGAAGAAGACAAGCGCCGCCGCATGGGCGACGACGCCGCGCCGAAGCGCCTGCGCTTCAAGGCGCTGAAATAAGAAAGGAAGAACGGCCGCGCTCTGCGCGGCCGTTCTTCATTCGGGTAGGTCACGACCGTTGGTCGTGACACCTTATTGTCGCGAGAATCTCCATGTCCCTGTTCGAGCGCCTGTTCCAGCTGCAGCAGCACGGCACCACCGTGCGCACCGAACTGCTGGCCGGTGTCACCACCTTCCTGACGATGTCCTACATCGTCTTCGTGAACCCCGAAATCCTCGGCACCACCGGCATGGATGCGGGTGCAGTGTTCGTGGCCACCTGCCTGGCCGCCGCGCTGGGTTCGGCAGTGATGGCGCTGGCCGCCAACTTCCCGGTGGGCATGGCGCCGGGCATGGGCCTGAACGCGTTCTTCGCCTTCACCGTGGTCGGCGCCGCCGGCCTGCCCTGGCAGCAGGCGCTCGGTGCGGTGTTCATTTCCGGCCTGGTGTTCCTGGTGCTGTCGCTGACCGGTGTGCGCGCATGGCTGGTGTCGGGCATTCCCTCATCGCTGCGCTCGGCCATCGTGGCCGGTATCGGCCTGTTCCTGGCGATCATCGCGCTGCAGAAGTCCGGCGTGATCGTCGGCAATGAAGACACGCTGGTGGCACTGGGCCCGTTGAACACGGCGCCGCCGCTGCTGGCACTGGCCGGCTTCCTGCTGATCGCGGTGCTGGAAGCACGGCGCATCCGTGGTGCGATCCTGATCGGCATCCTGGCCGTGACCGGCGCGGGCTGGGCGCTGGGCGACGTGCAGTACCAGGGCCTGGTGTCGCTGCCGCCGAGCCTGGCCCCCACCTTCCTGCAGCTGGACCTGCCGGGCCTGCTGCACCACGACGGCGGCGCGCCGATCGCCGTGCTGCTGCAGGTGGTGCTGGTGTTCGTGCTGGTGGAAGTGTTCGATGCCACCGGCACGCTTTATGGCGTGGTCGGCCGCGCCGGCCTGCTGAAACTGCCGGGCGCGCAGAAGCGTTTCGGCCGCGCGCTGCTGGCCGACAGCACCGCCATCGTTGCAGGCTCGATGCTGGGCACCAGCAGTACCACCGCCTTCGCTGAAAGCGCCTCCGGCGTGCAGGTGGGCGGCCGTACCGGCCTGACCGCATTGGTGGTGTCGGCCCTGTTCCTGGCGGCACTGCTGTTCTCGCCGCTGGCAGCGATGGTGCCCAGCTATGCCACCGCACCGGCGCTGCTGTTCGTGGCCGGCCTGATGCTGCGCGAGCTGGTGGAAGTGGACTGGAGCGACCTGACCGAATCGGTGCCGGCAGCGCTGTGTGCGCTGGCGATGCCGTTCACCTACTCGATTGCCAATGGCCTGGCGTTCGGCTTCATCGCCTATGCCGCGCTGAAGGCCGGTACCGGGCGCTGGCGCGAAGTGCATCCGGCGGTGTGGCTGGTGGCGGTGCTGTTCACCCTGCGCTACGCGCTGGAGTGACCGTTGAGTGGGGTCAGATCCCATTGCGATGCAACGGGATCCGACCCTCCAGCACTGCAGCTACCAGCGCGGCAGCAGGCGGCCGTCGGCGGCGAAACGCCAGCGTCCCTCGGCCCAGCCTCGACCGAACAGCGCCAGCATCTGCGAGTAATAGGCCGGTGCGTCAGCACGCTGCTGCTCCGCACTGGGCAGGCTGGCCAACAATGCATCGGCACGCTCCGCTTCGCCCTGCGCGATCAGATACGGCAGCAGTGCCGCGCGGAATCCGTAGTTGCCTTCGCCCTGCCCCTGGCCACTGCGGGTGTCGATCTTCTCCCACATCGGCGCACCACTGCGCAGGCGCTGCAGCGGCCCGGACAGGGCCGCCAGCTGCGCACGGAACAACGGATCGCGCGGTGCGGTCATGCCCGCCCAGGTGTAGCAGCGGATGGCATCGTAGCCGCCGACCGCACCGCGCACCGGATCGACGACGAAGCGATCGCCTTTCCACGCCGCCCAGTCCGGTGCGAACCCGTTTGGGCTGGTCTGCTGCAACAGCTGCACGCTGTTGCGCGCCAGCGCCTGCCACGGCCCGCTGCGATCCTCCACCGCAAAGCGGCGCAGCAGCGGCAGTGGCAGATAGCTGGGGTTGACCCGCATGGCGTCCCCTTCGGTGAATCCCTGTGGGCCCGGCAACAGCATCGGGCCGAGCCCGGGCAGGTCCACGATCTCGCGTGCCCGCACCTGCGCAAGCATGCCCTCGGCGATGGCCTTCAACGCGGGACGGCGCCACAGCCGCGCGCCTTCCAGCAGCGCATAGGTCAGCCAGAGATCGGAGTCCGAGGCCGGGTTGTCATCCAGTACCCGCCACGCTCCAGCGCCATCGCGTCCCCACAGCCAGGCCGCCAGGCGCTTGCCCATGTCGCCTTCGGCGAGGTTGTCCTGGGTCCAGCCAAGGACGCGGTCGAACAGCGCCTGGTCGTTGTCGACCAGGGCGAAGAACAACGCATAGGACTGGCCTTCGGAGGTGCTGCGCTGATCGTCCTGGCTGCGATCGATCATGCGCCCATCGCGGCTCAGGCTGCTGTCCACCAGTACCTGCCACGCCGGCCAGCGCGGTACGGGCGTGGCCTGTGCACTGCGCCAGCCAAGCAGCGGCAGCGTGGCGGCCACCTGCAGCAGGCGCCGGCGCTGCAGGTCAGCGGAACTCGCCATACGGCACCAGTGGCGATACGGGCAACGGCAGGTTTCCCTGCCAGGGCTTGAAGGTGTAGCGCAGGTAGAGCTGGAACGAATTCGGCGAGAAATCGCGGCTGCGCTGCAGGGTGCCGGCGGCACCCAGCACGAAGTGGTCGCCCAGGCGGCGCTCGACCGCGCCGTACAGGCGGTAGCCGGTGCCGGTGCTGCTGCTGTCGCCGGTGTACAGGCCGGCCTCGTCCAGCTGCAGGGGGCCATACTGCGGCTCGAGCTGTGCGATCACGCGCTCGATCAATGCCTGGTCGGGGAAACGGCTGATCGACGAGGTACGCGCACTGGACACACTTACCGAGCCATCCAGGCGCACCGACCACACGTCGTTGCGCCAGGCGAAGCTGACCGGCAGGCTCAGCGACGCATAGCGCTGCGGGCTGTAGTAGCCGCCCTGGCCCAGCGAGTAGCCGCCCAGGTCTTTCTGGTAGCGCCAGTACATTGCGGTGGTGCCCACATCCAGCCGCATGTCGGGGCGCTGGATCAGCTTGTGATACCAGCCCACCATCGCGCGTGCGCGGGTGTTGTCGACCACGTTGTGGCCGGTCAGCCGATGCCAGCTCCAGTTCGACCATACGCCATCGCGGCCGCCCTGGTCGTAGCCGAGGCTGAAGGTCACGCCGTTGGCGGTGACCCCGCCCCAGGCGATGCCACTGCGTGGATCAACGGCACCGGCCTGCGACAGCAGCGAATTGGTCATTGGCCGCCGCGACACCGTGGCGCCCCAGCCGAAGCGCCCGAGGTCACCATTGAGGGTGACACCGCCAAGCCAGTTGCCGACCACGTAGTTGGACGGGGTGTGGCCGATATCGAAGTTCCAGCGGTCATCCAAGGTGCGCCAGCCCACGGCGAAGCCGGCGCCGGAGGTGCGCCGCTGGTGCACGAAACGGGTGCAACCCGGTGCGCGCAGGCGGCTGTTGTCGGCCTGCAGCAGATCCAGGTCGCAGCTACCGAAATCCTCGTCGTAGGCCCCGTTCCCGTCGGTCTGGAAGCGGCCGGCATCGAAGCTCACCTGCTCGATGCGCGCCCAGCCCAGGCCACCGGCGAACGGCGCGTCGAGATGCGCGATGCGGGTATCGCGCGACAGCCGCGAAATACCCGGGGTTCCGTCGCTACGGCGCCCGGTGTCCTGCATCACCGTCAGGGTGGGATTCTCCTGCTGGTACAGGGTCTCCACGTCGCTGCGCAGGCTGCGCCGCAACCAGTCATCGCCGGCCGTCTCGCGGCTGGCCAGGGTCAGCGCGCGATTGTCGCGTGGCGCGGCCTGGCTGGGGGCCAACAGGCCGTTGTCGGCCATCGCATGCGCATACATGTCCAGCGCCTGCTGTGGATCATCGCGGCGCACCAGCCGTGCAGCATCACGCCAGGACTGTGCGTCGGGCCCGGTCTTGCGCGCCAGCAACGCGCGCAGGATCGCCAACGCCTTCGTGTCCTCGCGCAGGTCGGTCCAGATGGTGGCGAGCTGGCGCTGCTGGCCGATCCCGGCATCGTCCACTGCCGGCGGTGCGTCGTGCATCTGGCGGCGTGCGCTGGCCAGATCGCCGGTGCCGATCCAGGCCTGCACCTGGCCCAGCTGCGCATCCACATTCTCCGGCTGTGCAGCAAGCACGCGCTGGTAGTAGTGCAGCGCCTGCGCGTGGTCGCCGCGCAGGCGCGCCCATTCGGCCATCAGCAGATCGTTGTCGGTGCTGGGCGGTTGCTGCTGCAGCAGCGCGATGGCTTCGGCCTCCCTGCCCTGCGCACGCAGATCCCACAGATGATCGACCAGCTGCTGCCGCTGCAGGCGCGCCGACAGCGCGCGGATGTCATCGTCCCACTGCGCCTGCGGCAGCGCATCGAGCACCGCCAGCGCCTGCGGCAGCCGATCGGATCCCGACAGATAGAGCGCCTGCGCGTAGCGCGCCTCGGCACTGTGGTTGTGCGTGGTCATGTCGGCCACCACCACGTCGGCCTCGTCCTGCCGGCCGGCGGCGCGCAGCTCGTTGCCCAGCGCATAGGCCAGCCATGCATCGCCCGGCAGTTCGCCGCGCAGCTGCTGTCCCAGCGAGATCGCAGTGGTTGCATCGCCGGCAGCCAACGCCTGCTCGCGCCGCTCACGCAGTCGACTGATCTGCAGCTGGCGCAGATCTTCGGCATACAGCCTGCGCTGGGCGGCGGGCAATGCGTTGATGAAGGCTTCCAGCCGCTGCGGGTCGGTGCGGCCGTACAGCTGCACCAGCTTGCGGATCACGTTGGCATCGTTGGGCGCCATCCGCCGGGCAACCTGCAGCTGGCGTTCGGCTGCGGCGTCATCGCCGCGGGCCACGGCCACGTCGACCAGGCCCAGTGCAGCATTGACGTCGCGGGGCTGCTGGCGACGCGCCTGCGCATACAGGCGCTCGGCCTCGTCCAGCCGGCCGGCGGCCAGCGCCGCATCGGCCTGGTCCAGCTGCAGCCAGTAGCGGGTACTGGCAATCAGGTCACGCCACTTGTCGTTGCTGTCACCGGCCGGGGTGGCCTGCACCGCACGCTGGAAATAGTTGATGGCCTGCTCGCGGCGGCCCTGGCGCATCAGCGCCATGCCCAGTCCACCCAGCAGATCGGGCTCGCGTGGATAGCCGCGCAGCGCCTGCAGGAAAGCGCGCTCGGCCTCTTCATTGCGGCCTGCGTCGAGCAACTGCTGGCCACGCAGGCCGGCGCGCCACGCCGGGTCACTGACCCGCTTGTGCTGGTCGGTGTAGCGCTCGCGCACCAATGCGATGTCGGCGAACGTCGGGTTGCGGGTGATGAAGTCCTGCAGCCGGCGCACGCTGCGGTCGTCGGCCGGCTGATCCTTCAGGTAGGCCCACTCGGCGTCCGCCGCCATGCCGCGGGCTTCCGGATTACGCCCCATGCGCTGCAGCGCGGCCAGCGCCTCGGCATCGCGGCCGGCCGCGAACAGCATCTGCGACAGCGCCTGCAGCAACGGCACATTGCCCGGATAACTGCGGTCCAGTTCGCCCAGCGCACGGATCGCCTGTGCACGCCCATCCGCCTGGGCGCCGCGCAGGCGCCAGTACTCCAGGCCCAGCTGCAGGCCAGGTGGATCATCGTTGAACAGGCGCCGGTAGATCGCCAGCGCTTCGGCGCTGCGACCACCGGCAGCGAACAGCCGCGCCTGCTGCAGATCCTGCTGCAGGTCACCGCGATAGGCCTGCCAGAGGCGCTCGCCGGCGGCCAGTTCACGGGTGCCCGTGCCGATCTCGCGCAGGCGCTTCAGGGTCGCCTCGGCATCCTGCAGCTTCTGCTGCGACAGCTGCACTTCCAGGATCGCCACCAGCGTGCCGCGATCATCCGGCGCCAGCATGCGCAGCCGCGCCAGCGCGTCTTCGATCAGGCTCTGGCGACCGGTGGCCTCTCCGATGCGCACCTGCTGAAGCAGCCACTGGCGCTGCTCGGCGACGGTTCCGCCCGGTGTATCGGGCAGGGCCTGCGCCGCGCAGGGCCCGGCACCGGCCAGTCCCAACAGGACCAGGCCGGAAGCGGTGACCAGCGGATGCCGCGTACGTGCCATCAGTGCCCCGGGTCCAGGCGCTTGGCCGCGACCCAGCGCAGCGTGCGCCACAGCAGGAAAGCGACCATCAGCACCACCAGCGTCGCCAGCACCGCCAGCAGTGCCGGGTGGTCGGCCAGGTGGTACCACAGCAGCAGCCACCACGGCAGCGCGCCAACGTAGTAGTGATCGCCGACGAACTGGCTGTGGATGCCCGAGGTACGCAGGATCGCCACCGAACCTGCGATGGCTTCGCGCTTGCCGGTATCGCTGAGTGCATCGTCGAGCAGGCCGTAGTCGGCGGCATTGCTGGCGGCCAGCGAAACGATGCTGCGCTGCGCATGCTTCGGCGACTGCATGCCGATGATCGCGGCAAACGGTGCCTGCGCGCTCACTGCTACTTCGGTCACCGCCGGGTCGCCATCGCGGCTGCCACGGCGGGCCTGTTCCATCGCCTGCTGCGGCGACGGCGACTGGCCGTTGAGCAGGCGCGTGCGCTGGTCGTCGATCAGCAGCGACAGCTGCTGGCTGCCGCGCAGCTCCGCCGGCAAGGCGCCCAGCATCAGCAGGTCCGCATCCAGTGCGCTGGCCTGCTTCCAGTCATCGGACAGGCGCAGGCCATAGGCCGGGTAGCCACTCTGCACGCCCAGCCCACCGATCAGGTTCAACAGCAGGCTGACCTGTGCTTCGCTGGCGCTGGGCGGCACCAGCACGACGGTCTCGGACAGATCGGCCATGCGGGTGAACGGGAAACCGCTGAGTGCGAATGCGGACAGGTCCGGCAGGCCCATGTAGTGATGGAACCCGGAGAAGTCGATGGTCGAGTCCTCTTCGATCGCTGCCTGCAGGTTGGGCGGCAGCACGGTCTGGCAGTGGTCGCGCTGCGCACTGCCCATCACGCTGGCGAAGTTGAAATCGAAGCGCAGCTGGTTGCGGTCGCCCAGCTTGAGCGCCGGAATCAGCAGGCGCCCGTCGTCGGCACCGGCATCGCCGGCCAGCACCGGCAGGCGGATTTCCTCCAGGCCCTGCTTGCCGTTGCGGCGCACCAGCGGGAAGCTGGAGATGAACTGGTCGTTGATCGCCACGCCCAGCCGCGACTCATCGCTGCCGAACGGCGGCGTGTAGCGGTAGCGCAGGTTCAGCGGAATGCCCTGGTTGCGCCAGATGAACAGGTCCGGCGGCAGGTTGAGGTTGACCGTGATCGGCTGCGGCGACACGCCGTTGGCGTGCAACTGCTGCGGGTAGTCGAGCAGTTCGGCCAGGCGGACGGCGCGGTCGGTACGTACCCAGTTCGGCGCGTCGTACGGCTTGCGCGGGGCCAGTGGCTTGATCTCGTCGACGCTGACCTGGCGGCCGCGGAACAGCACGTTGCCGGCCGCCATCGCGGCCACCGCCTTCTGCAGGTCGTCATCGTTGCGGCCCAGCACCAGCAGCAGCTTGCGCTGCGGATCCTCCGGCAGCGACATCAGTTCGATCATCGGGCCCTTCACCGGGGCATGGTTGGCGATCACCGGCGGGAACCTGCCGTTGACCGCCAGCACCACCGCGTGGCCCTTGTCCGGCAGCGTGCCGAAGCTGACCGGGAAGCGCGCCTGGCGCCACCAGCCGGACAGGCTGCCGAAGTAGGAGGACATCACCGCCGCCGCGCGCTGCTGCGCCAGGCTCGGTGCGGCGGCGAACACCACCGGCAGTTCCAGCCGTGCGGTATCGCGCGGATCGAAGAACGGCAGCGGGAAGTTGGCCAGGTCGTCCTGCATCGCCAGCGGCTGGCCTCCCAGGCGCAACGTGCTGTTGCTGGACAGGTTGACCCACAGCGAGCTGTGCGTCGGCTCTTCGCAGATGTCGGTGTAGTGGCCGACGAACTCCAGGCGGACCTGGTTGAAATCAGCGATCAGGCGTGCGTCCAGCGGCAGCTTGGCCTGCACCGGGCGGCCCAGCTGGTCGTTGCTGATCGGCACCACGCCCATCATCGCGTCGTTGAGGTAGACCCGCAGGTGCGACAGGGTCGGCAGCAGCGACGGTGACGGCGTGAAGCTCAGATCCAGTTCCGCATCACGGACCAGGCGGTCACGGCGGACCTGGAACTCGAAGGTGGTGGCATTGCGCACCCCCGACAGCAGCGTGTCCTGGCGGCGCCCCAGCTGCGCGAACGTGTTCTGCCGCTGCCAGGGCCAGGCGCTGCCCGTCCAGGTCTGCGCCAGCGCGGGCTCGGTACCGGCGGCGGGAGTGGTGGCGGGTGCGGCCGGCACGCTCGGCACCGGCGGCGCGGCAGGCGCTGTGGTGGGAGGGGCGACCGGTGCCGGAGCAGGCGCGCTGTTGCCTGACGCCACGGGCAGGGCCAGCAGGGGCAGCAGCAGCCAACGCAGAGAGGACGGAAGGGTCATGGACGAAGCCCTGGGTCAGCGGCTGGGTCAGCCGGGTGTGAAGGAAGCGGACGTTGCGGAGCAAAGCTGGCCAGCCATCGCAGCAGGCGACGGTTCCAGTGTGCCGGGCGGTCAAGGTCGAACGGTGCGAAATCACCCATCCGCCGATAGCCGCGCCAGCCCAGGACCAGCACGCTCCACAGGCTGCGCGGCAGGCTCTTGGGTTGGTAACCGGCGTGCCAGTCGAGCCAGGCATCGGCGCGGGCGAAGGTGCACTGGGCGAACTGCACGCGCTGGCGTTCGTCCTCGAACAACAGCAGCAGGCCCAGTCGCTGGCCGACCGTGCGCTGCACCCGCGCCGGGAACGCGAACTCGCGGCGGCCCCGCCCCAGCAGCACCTGCACGCGCTGGCCTTCGGCCAGCTGTGCGTCTTCGCCGAGTTCAACGCCTACGCCATCGTTGGAGTAGTCCTGCAGCACGCCGCGCAGGCGGCGGCCATCGGGCACCTGCAGCGCCATCGGCAGGTGGGTGGTGACGCGGTGCGTGCGCCGCACCTGCTGCACTTCAGCGGCCACCGCCAGCGCACCGCCGATGATCAGCAGGTTGTACAGCACCCACAGCGAACTGACGACCACCGTGCCGCGTTCATCGAGCGGCCCGTGCATGAAGCGCCACACGGCAAAGCACAGGCCGAGCACGTTCAGCAGCGCCAGCACCAGGTAGGGCTGCGCCACGCGCCAGTCGAATCGATCGCCGGCCTGGGTGCCGCCCTTGTCGGTGACGTTGAACTTGCCGCGGCCCGGGCTGAACAGTGCCACGGTGGTGGGCCGTGCGATGTACCAGGCCAGCACCGTTTCGTACACCTCGCCCCAGAACGGGCGCCGGTACTTGCCCTGGATGCGTGCGTTGGTAAGGCTGGCGTGGGCCATGTGCGGCACCACGAACAGCAGGATGGCCAGCGCCGGCGCATAGATGATGTAGACGTGCAGCAGCAGGAACGCCAGCGGCGCGGTAAGGAACACCAGGCGCGGAATACCGGCCAGGAAATGCAGCATCGCATTGGCGTAGCAGAATCGCTGGAACAGGCTCAGGCCCTTGCCCAGCAGCGGGTTGTCGATGCGGAAGATCTGCACCATGCCGCGTGCCCAGCGGATGCGCTGGTTGACGTGCGCGCCGAGGCTGTCGGTGGCCAGGCCGGCCGCCTGCGGAATGCGCAGGTAGGCCGAGTTCCAGCCCTTGCGATGCAGGCGCAGCGCGGTGTGCGCATCTTCGGTGACGGTCTCGGTGGCAAACCCGCCGATGGCATCGATGGCCTCGCGCCGCAGTACCGCGCAGGAACCGCAGAAGAACGCCGCGTTCCACAGGTCGTTGCCGTCCTGCACCAGGCCGTAGAACAGCTCGCCTTCGTTGGGGTCGCTGCGGAACACCTGCAGGTTGCGTTCGAACGGATCGGCCGAGAAGAAGTGGTGCGGGGTCTGCACCAGCGCCAGTTTCGGGTCGCGCAGGAACCAGCCGCAGGTGATCTGCAGGAACGAACGCACCGGCAGGTGGTCGCTGTCGAAGATGGCCACCAGCTCACCATCGATCAGGGTCAACGCATGGTTGAGATTGCCGGCCTTGGCGTGATGGTTGTTCGAGCGGGTGATGTAGTTGACCCCGGCACGCTCGGCGAATGCGCGGAATTCTTCGCGCTTGCCATCATCGAGGATATGGATGCGCAGCTTGTCGGCCGGCCAGTCCAGGCCCATTGCTGCGTACACGGTGTGCCGCACCAGCGCCAGGTCTTCGTTGTAGGTGGGAATCAGCACATCCACCGTCGGCCACTGGCGGATGTCGGCCGGCAACGGCGCCGGGCGGCGACGCAGCGGCCAGGCCACCTGCACGTAGCCCAGCATCAGCACCAGCCACGAATAGGTTTCCGCCGCCAGCAGCACCACGCCACAGACCAGGTCGAAGGTACTGTTCCAGTTCAGCGTGGCGGTGTAGCGCCACCACAGGTAGCGGCAGGACACGGTGATCGACAGCACGACCAGCACCAGCGTCGCATAGCGCCCCTGCATGCGCCGCACCAGCAGCGCGATGGCCCACAGCAGTGCAACGAACACGAACTGTGCGAGATAGGTGAACGGCTGGGTGATGCACAGCGCCGCCAGCCCCAGCGTGGCCAACCCGACCAGCAGGGTCAGCAGGTGCCGCGAACGTGGCGACAGGCTGCCCATCTTACGGCCGAACCAGGCCGCCACGCGGCTGTTCCAGAATTCACTGGGCGCATCGCGCATCGCGCGCAGATAGCGCAGGCGGCCACGACCGGCCGCACCACGCAGTTCGGCAATGCGTTCGCGCCGGGCCTGGGCCAACCGTTGCCGCCTCAGCGAGGGCTGCGGTACCAACCGCACCACCGATAGCCACATGGCCTGGATCAGCAATCGCAGGGGATCACCTGGGCGCCAGCGACGGTCGCCCTGTATCTGCGGGAAGGCGTAGCGCAGGCGCGGCGCCTGCGCCTGCCATGCCGGCCCTTCCAGGCGCAGGAACGCCCAGCCCACGCATTGCAGCAGCCACAGCATTGCCCGCGTCGGCCAGGACGCATGCACCCGCTCACGCAGGCGTCCCCAGTCCAGGTAATAGACGCGGGCACCCATCAGCGTCCTCTCGCCGCGGCCTGGCGCCGTGTGGCCTCCGCCAGGCACCACAGCACCAAGCCATCCACATCGGCAGCAGCCAGCGAATCGGTCGCATAGCGGCCCAGTGGCTGCTTGCTGGCCAATGCGGACGGCACCCGCGCATCCTCGTGCAGCGGCTGCGGCACCAGCCGCGCCCCGTGCGCGTGCAGCCACAGCTGCATCAGATCGCGCTGCACCGGAATGACCGGGTCATAGCGGTTGGCCAGCAGCAGGCGGGTGTCATCCGGCTGGCGTTGCAGGAACACATGGCTGACCGGATCGACACAGGCCAGGCGCAGCGGCAGCGTGCAGCGCGCGTGCTGGTTGATGGCCGCAGCGTGCGCCGGCAGGCGCTGCGGCAGGTCGAACAGGATCCAGTCGAACTGGGTCTCCAGCAGCGGAATGCGTTCGGCCCAGGTGGCCGGCGCCTGCTGCAGCTGCTGTTCGATGCGCATCGCGGCCCCGGCATCGACACGACCGTAGGGCAGCACCGCCAGCCCCGCTGCGATGGCATAGGCGGCATCGCGCCAATCCGTGCCGTCCAGCTGCGCGCGCGCCCAGCCGTTGTCGACATCGGCCGGCAGGCCCAGGTGCAGGCCGAGCATCTGGTCCGGGCTGCATTCGACCAGCAGCACACGCTGGCCCTGGGCGTGCAGGCCCTGGCCCAACGCGGCAAGCACCGTAGTGACGCCGGTTCCGCCATGGATGCCCTGCAGCGACAACACGGTGCTCATCGGCGTGGCTCCAGTTCGGCCAGCAACGGCCAGCGCGCCAGCGCCCGTGCACGTTCCTGCTGGGCCGAGAAGTCCACGTAGGGCAACCCTGGCATGTCCAGACTGCGGCGCAGCAGGTCGATGTCATCCTCTTCCACGGACAATGTGACCGGCACGGCAAGAATGTCGGCAGGCATCAGCGCGCCTCCTCCGGGTAGGGGCTCCAGGTCTGGCTGCCCTGCAGCTGCAGCCAGGGCTTGCCGGCGTACTCGATGACCTTGGCGCCTTCGTTCTCCGATACCGACGGTGTCTGCGGCAGCCCCTTCAGCAGGCTGTCCCAGTTACGCTCGCTCGGCGGCGACTGGGCATTGAGCGCGTACACACGCGACACCAGCTCGGACACCGCCAGGTAGCTGCTCGGTTCGGGCACATGACGTGGGCCGCCGGCCGCCGGCGCGCCCATGCCGATCAGCTTCACGCCCACCGGCACGTGAGTGATCGATGGACTGGGAATCTCACGCATGCCCGGAATCTGCATGCGGTCGCCATGCAGGGCCGCGCCATGCTCAGGCACCACCACGATCATCGCGCGGCGGCCACTCTTCTCCACCGCATCGACGAAACCGGCCATGTCACCCAGCACCATTTCCGCACGTGCCTTGTAGTCGGCGGCATTCGAACGGCCATCGGCGCCGACGATGCGGTTGCCATCGTGCAGCGAGATCGTGTTGTAGAACAGCGCCACCTGCTGGCTGGTCCCGGCCAGCCGCTGTTTCCACCACGCCATCAGCACATCACCATCGCGGCGCAGCGGTGACTTGTCGAACGCCACCAGCGCTTTAGGAAACGCGCTGATGTCCATCGGCTGCGCCTGCAGCCCACCGTACTGGTGCAGTTCGCCGATGAAATCGTCGAAGTGGCCGTCATGGTTCATCGCCAGCTCGCTCTGGAAGCCCAGATGCTGCAGGTTCGAGAACAGCTGGCACTCGGCCGGCACCGGATCGAACAGCGCGGTGTGCGAGGTCTGGCCACAACTGGCGCGCAGCAGGCGGATCGCTGCTGGGCCGCTGTAGGCGGTTGCCGAGTTGAAGTCGTCGAACACCACGTCCATGTGGTCGAGCAGGTTGTTCTGGCGCAGCCCCACTTCATCCAGATCGCTCCATGCCAGCGAGCAGATGTTGAGGATGATGACGTCGAACGGCGCGCCGCTGCCCGGTGCGGGGAAGCTGGTCTTGAGGCTGGCCTGCTGCTGGTAGAAGCTGGCCAGCCATGCATTGAGCGTCTCGTTGTTGGCCGGCGGCAGGCCGCCACCTGAGGTGCCTCCGGTGCTGGCGGTGGCCGCGGTGGCCGCGGTGGCGGTACCCTGCCCCCAGTTCCAGCCCGCCGGCATCGGTATCGCCATCACGGCCAGGCCAAGCATGCCCAGCACGCTCAGGGTAGTGATGCGCAGCCACGGCTTGAGCAGCATGTAGGCCAGCACCAGCATCACCAGCACCGCCACCATCTGCCAGTTGATGAAGCGCTGGGCCAGTTCAAGCCAATAGTCGGCCGAGAAGTCCAGCACGCCCGGCTGCACCA
Source organism: Stenotrophomonas sp. YJH_SMC_14-1 (assembly GCF_059372275.1). Classification (NCBI taxonomy): domain Bacteria; kingdom Pseudomonadati; phylum Pseudomonadota; class Gammaproteobacteria; order Lysobacterales; family Lysobacteraceae; genus Stenotrophomonas; species Stenotrophomonas sp. YJH_SMC_14-1. The sequence goes on along the minus strand of NZ_JCAFVK010000003.1, from coordinate 301,613 downwards.
GCAGGCGCCGGAACGGTGGCCACCAGGTGTCCTGGTAGTACAGCGCGACGCCCACCGGTACCGCGACGACGGTGCGCGCGATGCGTGCCCAGCGCCAGCGCAGCGGAATCAGCAGCGCGCCCAGGAACAGCAGGTTGGGCAGGATCTTCAGATCCAGCGCGCCCATCCAGGCCAGTACCACCTTGGACAGGAAGTACAGGTTCCAGCCACGCAGGTCGGCCCAGGCGAAGGGAGATGCGGGTGCCATCTGCGGACTCATGCAGCCCTCCGCGGCGCACGCTGGCGTACACCGGCGCGGCGCAGATGGCGGGGTGGCAGCCAGCGCGCGACACGGCGGCGCAGCCCGCGCCACAGCGTGCCGAGCATGGCTCCAAAGGGAATCATCACCAGCGCGCAGGCGACGATCAGGGTCCAGAGTTGCTGGTCGGTGGTCATGCGCGATCTCCCAGCCGCAGCGGCTTCGGGGCGGTGAAAACAGGCGCCTCGAGCGCCGGGGCCACAGCCGGCAGGGCCGCAGGTGCTTCGGGCAGTACCTCGGCCTCCGGATCGCTGCCGTGGGCGTTCATCGCTGCAATGTCGTACTCGGCCAAGCGCTGGTAGCCATCGAACAGCTCGCGCCAGGGCAGGCGGAACAGATTGCCCAGGGCCTGCTCGACCGCATCACGCCGGCAACCAAACAGGAACAGGCGTACCTGCCCGCGGTAGACACAGGCCAGATCGCCCTGGCGGCGGATGCGCAGCTGCTGCAGGGTCTGCTCGGCACGCAGGCCGGCCACCGGCTGCAGCGCCAGCACGGCGCTTTCCACCGCACTACCGTCCTGGTCGATGCGATCACCTGCGATCTGGCGGAAGCGTGCGGCGTTGACCAGGCCACTCACCGATGGCGGTCGATGCGAACGGATCAGCGGCTCTGGTTCTTCCGCCAGCTGGCCCTGCCAACGCTGCCGCTGCACGGTTTCCAGCAGGGTCAGCAGTCGCGGCAAAGGCGTCGCTGACGGCACCACCAGGCTGCAACCGCACTGCATCAGCAGCCGCTCATCGGCGTAGCGCAGGCAGGGCTGCAGCTCGCGCACCACCAGCTTCAGCGCATTGCCACGTTCGCGGCGCAGGCGGTGCAGCAGGCGGGCCAGTGCATCCACCTTGGCATTCTCGTCGATGGCCAGCACCACGGTGGCCTCGCGCGCCTGCAGCGCGGCCGGCAGCAATCCGGCCCAACCGTCATACAGGCGCCAGGCCGCCGACAACGGCGGCGCACCTTCCAGTACTTCGGCCTGGGCCAGGAAGACATCGCGGTCGCTGCCACTGGTCGCATCGATCCCAGTGTCGGCGGCATCGGCCTCGGCCAGGTGGCGCAGCCCGCGGCTTTCCTGCTCGACGCCGAATGATCGCTGGGCCACCACGCCATGGCTGTTGGACCAGTAATGCAGCAGCAGCTGCAGAGCGCCACGATGCGGATGCAGCTGGGCCACACCGGCGCAGTTCCGGCTCAGTGACAACAGGCGCGGGGCCAGGGTCGCCACTTCGCCGTGGCACAGCAACAGCAGCACCTGCTGCGCCTGTCCGGCCCATTCCTGCAGCTGCTGGCACCAGCGCGCCAGCCGGGCATCATCCCAGCCGTCCAGCGCCGCCACCGGGAACTGCACCAGGCTGAGCCGGGTGCGCGCCGAGGCGGTGCGCGGCAGATCGCCGGTCAGCCCGCGCAACGCCTGCTGCATGCCGTGGTGCGAGCGCTGGAACAGCCGCAGGCGGGCCGGCCCCTGGTCGGCAGGCAGCAGCGCCAGCATCGATTCGGCCCCCCGCCCCAGCGTGACCAGCACGGCCTCGTCCAGTGCCTCGGCCGTTGCCAGCACGCCGGCGCCGAGCAGGTCCGTCGGCGCGCTGCCGGCAGCCACCACCCAGTACAGGCCTCCGCTGCGCATCTCGACGAACTCGGCGGGCAATCCGGCAATGGCAAGGTGGGTCGCAGGCACGCCGGATCCTTTCATTGCCCCTCAACCGGGCGGAAAGCCCGGCAGTGGAGGCGCTGCGGTGAAAAGGAGGTCACTTTCATGACGTACATCACATTCATGTTTCTGTACGGCAATGATAGCCCTGATCTTCACGTTTGCGGGATCAAGACGCAGTCAACGCCGCCCGCGGAACGGGCGACGTGAGGCTCGAAACTCAGCAATGGAAAGCGCGTACTACTCGTACTGGATCGTGAACGTCGCCTGCCCGTTGGCGGTGCCGGCACCGACGGTGCCGGCCTGGGTCTGCACATAGCGGGCCCGCAGCGGCAGGCTCATGACACTGGTACCGGTAGTGGTCGTGCCGACACTGATGGTCTGGCCGAAGCGCACCTCGCGTTCGGTGCTGCCGTCGCGCTGGACCATCTGGATGCCGATGCGGGTGGCGCTGTTGGTGGCTGCGCTCAGCTTCAGCACGCCGGGCATGTTCGAGCTGTCCTGATCGGCATCCAGGCGGATGCCGATCTTGCTCTGGTAGGCGGCCACGTTGCTGCCCTGGCAGTTCAGGCGGATCTCGAAGTCACGGTCGACCGCGCGCGAGCCGACGCCGGTGAAGGTGGTGTTGGCCACGCTGCCGAAATCGACCGCGATGTTGCGGCTGCCGGCCTGCACTTCGCAGGTCGGGCTGACCACGGTGGTGCCCGAGCCCCTGAAGGTCGAGGTCAGTACCGGGCGGCTGGGACCATCCCCATCGAAGTAATAGGTAGTGAAGCGGCCATTGGGTGCGATCACCCCCGAACCGGTCTGCGCGGCGGTCTTGATCAGCTGGATGCGGAACTGGCCACCGATCAGCGAGATGGTGGAGTTGGCACCGAAGTTGATGGAATGCGGGTAGTACGTCTGGATCGCGCCGGAGTCGCGGAACAGTCGGATACCCACGCCTGCAACACCGGTCTCGTAGACGTTGGCAAAGCCGGCCACTGGCCGCTTCTGCGGGGCATTGACATACTCGCCGGTCGAGCTGCCGCCATACCAATAGTCGCAGCGGGCGACGCTGTTCTGCTGGTTGATCGGCACGCTGATTTCCTTGATCACGCCCCCCACCGGGGTGCTGGGCAGAATCACGATCTGGCCCATGTCCATCTGCACATCCTGGGCAACGAAACCGTTGATCTGGATGCGGCAGGCCGCGCTGGCCTGCTGCGCCATCAACACACTGCCCAGCAGTGCCATTGCGGCCAGCACTTTGCGACCACGGGAAGAAATCATCGGCATGCTGCCTCCAGCGGGATGAAGCCGGTCTTGGACGCATCGGCGTCCGCCGGAACCTGGTAATCGACGGTGCAGCGCTGGTCGGCACCTGCGCCCCACTCCACCAGCAGGCGGCCCTGGTTCTTTTCACTGCGCACGTACAGGCGGCCGCCCTGGCTGACCATGCCCACCGGCTGGCCCTGCTCGTCCTTGACCTGTGCACCGAACGGCATGGTGCGGCCATCAGGGTTGCGTACCTGGATCAGCAGCGCGTTGCCCTTGCGGGTATCGAAGCGCAGGTAGCTGATGGCACCGGCGAACGGCGCGATCGCCTGGCTGGTGCTCTCCAGTTCGACGTCGTGGGCCATGCCCTGCGGGTCGAGGGTGACGGTGTTGAGGCGGTACGGCGACACGTACGGGACCACCGCGTAGCCGCGGCCATCGACACGCAGGCCCGGGGCGTTGCTGACGATGGCATCGCGTGCACCCGGCGCTTCCACCAGCACCATGGTGTCGCCACGTTGCGGGGTGAAGGTGAAGCCGCCTGGATGCACGACCACGCTGCCGTTGGCACCGACCGAGGCCTGGCGGAAATCACGCGAGTGGCTGTAGGTGGCGTTCAACGCGGAGTAGCGGCTGCGGTATTCGACGTTGCCGACCGCGGTGGTGCCACCCTCGCGCGAGTCGGACAGGGCTGCGCCATAGCTGAAGTTGTTGTCGACGCCTGCCGAACCGGTGATGCCGACGCGGCTGTTGTCGTAGCCACCGCGGTCGCGCACGCCGAGGTCGGCGCTGAACGACACCGGGTGGGTGCCACGGCCCAGCGGCACGCTCATCGACAGCAGGTACTGGGTATCGGAATGGCCCAGTACGCCCTCTTCGGTGCGCAGCGCCGAGAAGCCATAGTTCACCGAGCGCCAGGCATTGTTGTAGCCGACCTGGTACTGCTTGGAGGTGCCGGGGCGATCGTAGAAGTCGCGCACCGAACCGGTCAGGTACAGCGCGCCGCCGCGACGACCCAGCGGCTGGTTCAGCGTCACCTGGAACTGGCTGCGCTGGCGGCCGCGGGTGGTCGGATCGATGCCACGCTTGTCCGAATCACGACCGTACAGTGCGTCCTGCAGGCTGTAGAAGCCCTCGGTCGAGTAGCGGTAGGCGGCCAGGGTCAGGTTGGTCCCGGTCTCGCCGATCATGTTGCTGTAGCTCAGACGCACGCTGGCACCGGTGTGGTTGCCGTAGTGATCGAACGAGGTACGCGCATGGGTGACGTCGGCGGCGAACGCGCCGACCGGCGTGGACAGGCCGACGCCGTACAGCAGCGACAGGTAGCCATCACTCAGTGCACTGCCGCCGTACAGGGTCAGCTGGTTGCCGATACCGCGCTGGTAGGTGCCCTGCACCAGCCACGGCTCATCGGCCAGCAGCTTGTTGCGCACCTGGCCGGCGGTCAGCGAGTAACGCGACACGCCTTCGCGCAGCATCTGCGGCACCGAACCGAACGGCACCTTGAACTCGCGGCGACGGCCATCGGCCTCGATCACGCTCACTTCCAGGTCGCCGCCATAGCCGGTCGGGTAAAGATCGTCGATGACGAAGCTGCCCGGCGATACGGTCGAGGAATAGATCAGCTGCTGGTTCTGGCGCACTTCGATGCGCGCGTTGGTCTCGGCGATGCCGCGCACGACCGGCGCGTAACCGCGCAGCGAATCGGGCAGCATGCGGTCGTCGCTGGCCAGGCTGGCACCGCGGTAACCGATCGAATCGAACAGCTCGCCGGTGGTGTAGGCCTCACCGATGGTGAGCATGCCGCGCACCTGCGGGATGCCGCGCTGCGCATAGGTGGCGATGCTCTGCCAATGGCGGCCGTCGCCCTCGGACCAGGTCAGGTTCGAGTCGTGGCGGAACTGCCACCCGCCCAGGTTGAGGCCCGCGTTGAGGCCCAGGTAGGCACTGCGGTTGCGCTGGCCGCCTTCGACGCGGCTGTCGCTGTCGATGGCATTGAAGCTGTAGCCGACGAAGCCGGCATTGATGCCACGGTCCCACAGTGCCGGGTTGACGTAGCCACGCGCCTCGCGGCGCAGGAACACCTGCGGGATGCTGAGGTCGTAGCGCAGGTTGCCGCTGTCGTAGACACCATAGGCATTGGCCATGCGCTGCTGGACCGGCACGCAGCTGGTCTTGTCGGTCGGCACGGACGGGTCCTGCTGCAACAGCACGGCCTCGCTGTCCACGCCCATTTCTTCCAGCATCGGCAGCGGCAGGCAGGCGTCTACGCGGCCCTGCGCATCGGCCTTGAACTGCAGGTCGCGGCGGCCCTGCCAGGCTCCGTTGACGTAGACGTCGACACGGTAGTTGCCGGCCACCATCGGGTTGCCGTTGCTGAAGGCCGCCAGATCGACCTGCTTGGCCTGGCCAGACAGGAAGCTGGAGTTGAACTGGGCCGATTCCGGGGCACGCGCATTGGCCGCACCACTCTGCGCCATCAGCGCCTGTTCGCCGAGATTGGCCGGAGCAGCCAGCGCCCATCCTGGGCAGGCCACGCCAGCAACCAGCAGGCAAAGCGCCTGATGGATCGACAATGTCAATCTGTTTCCGATCACACTGACATTCCTTCAGTTCGCCGCACGGCGGCGGTGGCGGGATGCGCCGGCCGTGGGCCAGCGCGGCGCGTTCAGCCCCCGGTGCTGCCGAGGCGGATCGTGTGTTCCACCCGGCCGCCGTAGTCGTTGATGGTGATGAAGCGGACCTGGTCGGTGCCCGCCGGTGCGGCGAACTCCAGGCTCTGCTTCGGCGCGACCATTGCGCCCTTGTCCTCGACAGCCTTTTCAGTGCTGCCGGTCACGGCATGCACTTCGGCCAGGGTGACGTGGAAGGGGCTTGGGTTTTCCACCCGCAGACGGTCGCCCGAACGGGTCCAGCGCAGCGCTGCCGGCGCGTCGTTGGCGACGCCCTTCAGGCCCTGCGGCCGGTAGAAAAGCTTCAGGCGCGAACGGAACGCGACCTGCAGGTAGTTCTGGTCGCCACTGTCGGCGTTGTCCGGCGACGGCGGCACGTCCAGCACGTTGAGCCAGAACACCGACTCGCGGTCGGTCGGCAGCTGCGCGCCGGAGAAGATCACGCGCAGCGCCTGGCTGCGGCCCGGTTCGACGCGCGCGATCGGCGGCGTCAGTACGAACGGGGCGTCGCTGGTATCGGCGGTCTGGTTGGCGTCGCCACTGTCGATCCAGGCCTGGACCAGGGCGGGCGAGTCGCCGACGTTGTCGACCTGCACGGTGACTTCGCGCGCCTGCGCCGGGTAGATCACCCGCGTGCCATTGACCACCACGCCGGCCAGAGCGTTCTGGCAGAAGGGCAGCGTGAACGCTGCCAGCAGCAGCGCCCGGGGAAAGAATGCTTTCATCGGAAGTACTACGCTCGAGGTATGGGGCCAGAGGCCGCGAGGCACTGGCCGGCGCGTACGCCGGCCAATGCGGGTACGGCTGCGATCAGTTGTAGATGATCGTGTACTTGACGCTGCTGGTGACGTCGCCCGGGGTGGCGGCGGCAGTGGCGTAGTACTCGGCGTAGTAGTTCAGGTCGGCCGAGCCGTCGGTGCCGACGGTGACCCACTGCGAGTTGGTCTGGGCCTGGCCAGCGCCTGCAGCCTTGATCGGCAGGACCTGGTTGTTCGAGCCCAGCAGCTGCAGCTGCACGTTGGTGGCAGCGTTGGCCGAGGCCTGGTTCAGCAGGCGGCCGGTGTTGAAGTCAACGGTCGAACCCGGCTCGAAGTAGGTAGCGACGTTGCCGGCGCTGCACTTGGTCAGGTTGATCGCGAACGGGGTACGGCCCGCAACGTTGCCGGCGGCGGCCAGCGTGTTCTTCGACACGGTCGGCAGGTTGACGGCGAAGTCCTTGCCGCCCGGGGTCGAGATGGTGCAGGTCTTGTCGGTCACCTTGCCGGTGAAGGTGATGGTGCCGTCGGCGGCGTTGGCGGCCAGCGGAGCGGCGGCCAGCATCAGAGCGGCGATGAGGTTGATCTTGTGCATTCGCTTTTACCTAACCCTACTGAAGAGATGGAAGTAGAGGAGGAAGCAAGGAGCACTGCCGGGCGAACAAGACCCATCCTTGCGTCTCACCTGTGGCCGGATTCGGACATACGTTCCCCTGAATCCGTGACGCACGTATATGCACAAGTGTGATGAAAGTCTCATTATTTTTCTGAACGCCAATTCATTGACGCTATAAATGTGACGTGCTAGGCGAAATGATGGCCTCAAAGGTGCGGGGATTTGGCGGTCGCCGGATCAGGTCGGAAACGACCTTGGATGACGCTTCAGGTGGCGCGTTCGGCATGCACGGAAACAGGCCTTTCTCAGGTGGAAATCGGCTTCTTTGATGCGCATCACTCTTTCTTGGTGATGGGCCTAGCAGATTCGGAATCGTCCTATTAAAGGCTGATCGAAGCTGTCGCTAACTAGGACACACCGAACCAGAGAACGTGTCATGAGAACCTCCCTTCTGCTGTGCGTGGCCCTGATGTCCATCAGTGCCGTGGCCCAGGCCAGCAGCGGCAGCATCCGCTTCAGCGGCCGCATCGTCGAACCGGGCTGCACGACCAACCTGTCCCAGGGCGAGCTGAGCCTGGCGGCCTGCCCGCCGTCGGCCAAGGGCTCGACGGTGGCTGTGACGGCGCTGGCCGATGGCCAGGCCGCAACGCTGCGCGATGGCAAGCGTCAGGGGCAGAAGCTGTCGGTGTCGGCCAGCGCGATGCGCGCCGGCGATATCGCCTTCTCCGAGCGCTACAGCGTGCAGGCCTCGAAGCAGCAGCCGCTGCAGGGCGCCTACCTGGTCGTTGTCGACTACCTGTAAGCAGTACTGAAGGCCGGCGCGGTTACGCCGGCTGCGGCAGCTCGAAGACCTGGCGCAGGTAAGCCAGGTAACCCGGGTCGTCGCACATGCTCTTGCCCGGCGAATCGCTGAGCTTGGCCACCGGCTGGCCGTTGCAGCGGACCATCTTGATGACGATGTTGAGCGGCGTCGGACCCAGATCATTGGTCAGGTGGGTGCCGACGCCGAACGCGACCTGGCAGCGACCACGGAAGTAGTCGTACAGGCGCATGACCTTGGCGATGTCGAGCCCATCGCTGAACACCAGCACCTTGCTGCGCGGGTCGACCCGGCGCTGCTGGAAGTGCGCCAGCATGCGGTCGCCCCAGTCGAACGGATCGCCGGAGTCATGGCGGACACCGTCGAACAGCTTGCAGAAGTACATGTCGAAATCGCGCAGGAACGCGTCCAGGCCAACCACGTCGGACAGCGCGATACCCAGGTCGCCGCGGTACTCGCGCGCCCACGATTCCAGTGCCGCCACCTGCGAATCGCGCAGTCGTGGGCCCAGCGCCTGGAACGCCTGCAGGTACTCGTGCGCCATCGTGCCGTGCGGGGTCATGCCATAGAGGCGGGCGAAGTGCACGTTGCTGGTGCCCACCAGCTGCGGGCCCAGTGCATCGCGCAGCAACGGCAGCAGGCGCGCGTGCCAGTCGCGCGAGTAGCGGCGGCGGCTGCCGTAGTCGGCAATGCGGCACTGTTCGAAACCGGGGGTATCGCGCAGCAGCGCGGCCTTGGCCTGCAGGCGGCGCTCGCCTTCGGCGAAGTCAGGCGTGGTGGTGTTGCGGAACCAGACTTCGTTGATGATCGCCAGCAGCGGCACTTCGAACAGGATGGTGTGCAGCCAGGGACCGGTGATGTCCAGTTCGATCTCGCCGGGCACGGTTTTCGACGCACGCAACTGGATGTACTTGCGGTCCAGGTGGAACAGGCCGAGGAAATCGGCGAAGTCCGGCTTCACGAAGCGCAGCCCACGCATGTAGTCCAGTTCCGCGCTGCTGAAACGCAGGCTGCACAGGTGGTCGATCTCTTCGTCGATCTGGTCGATGTAGCGGGCCAGGTCGATGCCGGGGGTGCGGCACTTGAACCGGTACTGCACCTGGGCGCCGGGGTGCTGGTGGAGCACCGCCTGCATCATGGTGAACTTGTACAGGTCGGTGTCGAGCAGGGACTGGATGATAGGCATGGGGCGGATTATGCGCCCGGACGGGTGAACCGGGGGCGCCGCCCGTGGATCCACACCCTGCATGGATGCCCCTATCCATGCAGCCGAGCGCGGGCTCGGCTCTACAGGGACCGGCGCAACAGGCGCGGCACCAGCATCACAGCGTGGGCCCAGATCGCGCCCCACACCGCCACCCGCACCGGCAGCGAACGCTGCTTCGCTTCGAACTTCTGGAAATAGCGCCACAGGCCCTTGTGTTTGTGCCATTCAACGAAGAACGGCCGTGAGCGGCTGGAGACACCGCGCACATGGGTGACCTGCAGGTCGTTGGCGATCGCCACCACCGCGCCAGCCTCACGTGCGCGCCGGCACAAGTCCAGGTCTTCGGCGTGCAGGCGATAGCCGGCGTCCCAGCCACCGATGCGGTCGAACAGCGCACGCGGCATCAGCAGCAGCGCGCCAGACAACGCCGGCACCCGCTGCAACGCCTGCTGCGGATCGCGCGGGACCGACAGCTTCGAGCCTTTGCCGGGCGAACGCAGCATCAACAGGAAATCCGGATCACGACGGCGCACGGCCTCGTCGGCATGGCCATGCTCGTCCAGCTGTTCGACACCCAGCAGGCAATCCCCCAACCGTTCGGCACGACTGCGCAGCTCGGCCAGAGTATCGGGCTCAACCATCAGGTCCGGGTTGATGAAGGCCAGCCACGGGCTGTGCGAATCGGCCACCCCCTGATTGTTTGCGGCGGCAAAGCCGGGATTGTCCGGATTGCCGACAAAACGCACGCGCGGGTCGTGGCTGGCATGGCGCTGCACGATATCCAGCGTGCCATCCATCGAGCCGTTGTCGATCACCCGGATTTCGGCCACGTCCCGCGCCTGGCGCAGGCGCGAGAGACAGGCATCGATGGTGCTGCCGCTCTGGTAGGTGACGACGATGGCGGCGATGGCAACATTCAAACGGGTGGCTCCGGCGCGGAAGGAACGAACAGGTCGCCCTGTTCCTTCGGCATTATCGCCTGCCGCATGCGCTGCTGCAGGTCGGCACGCAGCCCGTGCAGCGGGTCGTGCATCAGGAAGTCCGCCAACCGAGGCACCCAGCCCGGCCAGCGCGCGGCCAGCGCTTCAAGATCGCCGTCACGGCTGACCGCCTCCCCCGCCCGGCTGACGAAGGCGGTCTCGCACAGCACGTTGCGCCATCCCAGGCCGGCCATGCGCAGGCTCAGGTCCACCAGCGCCGCGTTCCAGCCGGCGTAGCTGTCCACGTCCAGGCCCCCGGCACGTCGACGCGCGTTGCCCCGCACCAGCACCGCATGGGTGACTGCGGACGGCAGCTCGGGGTGCAGGGTTGGCAATGTGGCACAGGTATGCGCCAGCAGGGCCGGATCATGGGGTTCGGGATTGATTTCGCCCAGCCGTGGCCACGCAGCGGTCTCGCCGGCATTGCACCACGTGGTTGCGGTGGCGATGGCGGCATCGCGGGCGAAGGTGTCCTGCAGCTGCTGCAGCCAGCCCGGCGCGGGCACGCTGTCCGGTGCCAGCACCGCCACGTCCATGCCATCGCAGGCGCGCAACATCTCGTCCAGGTGGGCCACCTCGCCCAGCGGCCGCGCGCGGCGGGTGTACTCGGCCTGCAGTGGCGTATGCGCCAACCAATGTTCCACCACCGCCTGCGCGCGCGGCCCGGTCTGCGCATCGTCGGCCAACCAGACCGCGGTGCCCGGCGCGGTGCCGGCATCCAGTGCGGCCAGGCAGCGGTCGAGCGCGGCATCGTCCACGCACAGCGGCAACAACACGATCGCCCCCATCCCGCCTCCGTGGTTGTCGGTAGCCACAGCCTAGCACCGGGAGGGTATCGGCCGGGTTGCACCCGGCACCCGCTTCAGGCCAGAGCCGAAGCCGAAGCAGCAGCAGAAGCCGGCTATCCGTGGGATGGCGGGGGGGGTCCGGTTGCGGGGGACGCTGCAAGTCCCCCTTCCGGGGCCCGGCCCAGCCGCTGGCGGCTGTGCGTTCGGGCGCTTGCGAAGCAGTGCTTCGCAAGCAAAGCGCCCTCACCCATGTAAGCTCGGTCGCCGCATCCATGCGGCTCACGCCCCCGCAACCGGACCCACCCCGCCTTCGACAGTTTTCCGCGATCTGCCTGCTCTTCTGTAGAGCCGAGCCATGCTCGGCTCAGATCTCACAGATTTCGAAATATTCGATTTCGATGGAGAGTCATCCACGCATGGCGTGGATCGTGTCGACCAAGGTCGACACCTACCAACAGCCGCGGGGATCTGTCATACGGTGGGGCGGTGTGGGTTGGCAGGACCGTTGGCGCCATGGATGGCGCCATCGAGCCCCCAGGGACGGGTTTACGGCGTGTCCTGCCAACCCACACAGCCCCGCCACCCCTCAGTAAACCCGCTGTTGCCGTTGCTCCGGCTCCGGCTCTGGCTCTGGCTCCGGCCTCTGCGGGTGCCGGGCGCAGCCCGGCCGCAAACCCCTTACTTCTTTGCGCGCGGCTGGTTCAGCGGCTCCATCGCGCGGAAGCGCTGGCTGTACTCATCGGTCAGATTCCGCGCTTCCTGCCCGTTGCGCACGATGCTCGGGGTCAGCAGCACGATCACCTCCGAACGGCGGCTGGTGCGGCTCTTCTGCCCGAACAGCGCGCCGACCACCGGAATCCGGCTCAGGCCGGGAATGCCGCTGCTGCCATCGGTGGCCGAATCGGTGATCAGGCCGGCCAGCATGATGGTGTCGCCGCTCTGCACCGCCGCTTCGGTCGACAGCTTCTTGGTGGAAATCCGCGGGTTGCAGTTGCGCTCGGTCGGATTGCAGTTGTCGGGCACGTTCGAGGCGCTGCTCACTTCCTGCACGATATCGAGGAACACCGTGCCATCGCGGGTTACGCGCGGGCGCACCTTCAGGATCACGCCGGTGTCGATGTACTGCACCGAACTGTAGGTGCCGGTGCCGATACCGGTGTTGACCGTGGTGGTGTTGATCGGCACCTTGTCGCCCACGTTGAGCGTGGCCTCGGCGTTGTTGCGCACGAACACCGAGGGGGTCTGCAGCAGGCGTACATCGGTGACCTTGTCCAGCGCGCTCACCACCGCCGCACCATTGTGGCCGGTGAATGCCCAGCCCAGGCCTTCGCCCCCGGTTGCGGCACCGGCGAAGCTGCTCCAGGAGCCACCCGCTGCTGCCGGCAGGGTCACGCCGCCCAATGCTCCCGTCAGGGCACGCCCGACCACGGCATTGTCGAAGAACCAGTTCACGCCGTACTTCAGGTCACCATCCAGCGACACCTCGGCCACCTGGGCTTCGATGTGCACCTGCAGCGGCATCACGTCCAGCTTCTCGATCACCTCGCGGATCGAGCGCCAGGCCTGCGGGCTCGAACGCACCAGCAGGGTATTGGTCTCCTCCACCGCCGAGACGCCCACGCGATCGCCTTCCACTTCCAGGCTGACGCTGACGTTGCCGGACTGGCGCTGCGGCAGGTTCATGCTGCCGTTGCCGGCACCGCTGGAACCGCTGCCCGGGGTCGAACCGAAACTGCTGCTGTTGTTGCTGTCCATGCCGCGCTCGCCGTCGCTGCCCAGCTGCGATGGAATCGCGCCGGGTGCCAGCGATGCCGGGCTGGAGCCGCCGCGGTTGCCGCTGCTGGCGAAGGCTTCACTCAGCCGCTCGGCCAGGTCGCGCGCCTTGATGTAGCGCAGCTCGTAGGAGAACAGACGGGCGCTGCCACCGGCGGTATCGATACGGTCCAGCCACTGCTGGATCTGGTCCAGGTAACGCACCTGCGGGGTGATCACCAGCACGGCGTTGGCGTTTTCCAGCGGCAGGAAACGGAACATGCCGGCGCTGGGGGTCTTGCTCTCCTCGCCGAACACCTTCTCCAGATCGGCAGCGACCTGCTCGGCCTTGCCCGACTGGATCGGGAACACGCCCACCGACATGCCCGAGAGCCAGTCAACGTCGAAGATCTCGACGGTGCGCATGTAGTTTTCCAGCTCGGCGCGGGTGCCACCGAGGGTGATCACGTTGCGGCCGCTGTCGACGTTGACGATGGCATTAGGCCGCGCATACGGCTCCAGCACCTTCTTCATCTCGGTGGCGGAGATGAACTGCAGCGGGATCACCCGTACCTCGAAGCCACGCGCACTGGCTGCAGGCGCCGTGCTCGGCGCAACCGTACCGGCCAGCGCCTGGTCGGCAGCGACGATGTTGTAGCGGCCACCGCTGTAGACCATGCGGGCATTGTTCCAGCCCAGCACCATCTCCAGCAGGTTCAACGCCTGCGCTGGCGACACCGGCTTGGGCGTGGCCAGGGTGACCGTGCCCTGCACGCCCGGTGCGATCACGTAGTTCTGGCCCAGCATGTCACCCAGGATGGCCTTGACCACCGCGTGCACCGACTCGCCTTCGAAATTGAAGGTTGCTTCACCGGTGCTGGCGCCATGCAGCGCCGGTGCCGGTGCACGTGCTGCTTCGCGGTTGATCATGGTGCCGGTGCCACGGCGGATCACCGCCTGCGGAGCGCCCTGGGCGTCACGGGCAGCATCTGCTGCGACATCAGCTGCCTGGCCGGCCTCGGCAGTGGGCGACAGATTGCCCTTGCGCTGCACATGCGGCGCGGACACGGTGCTGCAGCCGACCAGCAGCGCGAGGGCAAAGGACCAGGGAAGAAAACGCAGGCTCATGCATTCACTCTATCGGTTGGTGCCATCGCCCGGGGGCGGCGACGGTTGTTGCTGCTGTTGTTGCTGCAGCTGGCGGCGACGGGCCTGGATGCGTTCGCGGATGGCCTGCATCTGCGCTTCGCTGGGGCCATTGGTGTTGGCAGGAGGTGCCGCGGCGGCGGCTGATGGCACGCTGCTGGCGGGCTGCGGCTGCGCGGTTGCGGTTGCGGTTGCAGCAGCCGGAGGTGGGGATGGCATCGGCGGTGCACCCGCCGGCGGTGGCACAACGACCGCACCCGCCGGCGGCGCGCCATTGGCACCCCGCAGTACGGTGGGCGGCTCGCCGCCCTGGCCATTGAACACGGCCAGTTCCAGCACCTGGCTGCCGCTTGGGCCGATCACCGTGGCCTGGCGCGGCGCAAGCCCCACAAGTTGCCAGCCGTCCACCGCTTCGCCGTTGAGGCGCAGCCGCAGCGAACGGTTCTGTTCGGTGGTGAAGGTGGCCATGCCGAAGTCGCCGGTCAACAGCACGCCGGTCAGGCGCAGCGCGGCGCTGGCGGCCGGCTCGCTGCCACCGAGCAGGTAGGGCTTCGGCCTGCGGTCCTCGGCGAAAAGCGGTCGCTCGCCGATCGCGCTGTAGCTGTCGGCGCTGGGCATGCGTTCTGCGGCCAACGGCGGCAGCACCGGCAGCGAAGGCACCGCATCGGCATCGCCATCCGCACCTGGCAACTGGCTACCCAGACCGAAGCCGGTGGCCAGCCAGACCGCCGCAGCCCAACCGGCCAGGGCCAGCAGGAAACCGGTGCGCAGGCTGATCTGCTCAAGTTTCATCAGCGACCTCCTGTCCCTCGACCGGCGCCGCCGGTGCGGGGGCGGGTGGCGCTGAAGGCGGCTGCGGCGCGGACACCGGTTCGGCGGCAGGCGTCGGCGCACTGCCATCGGCTGCTGCACCGGGCAGCAGGTAACCGGCCAGTTCGAATGACACATCCAGGCCAAGCCCGGATTCATTCGGCGACTGCTGGAAGCGCTGCGCGATCAGGTTGAGGTTGTCGACGAACAGGCGCGGGCTGCCGGTCTCCAGGCTGTGCAGCACCGTGGCCAGTTCGGCCACGCCACAGCGCAGGCGCACCTGCATGGCCACGCGCACGAACTCGGCGTCCCGGCGGTTGTCGGTGAGCGGCGTGCGGTTGCTGATGGTGCAGCTGCGGTTGCCCGGGCTGGCCATCGCCACCGCGTCCTGCAGCTTCGCGCCCAGTGCGGCGGCGGCGGCCTCGGCAGTGGCCTCACGCAGGAAGCCCGGCCGTTGCTGCAGGGCTTCGCGGGTGGCTCGCAGGCGCTGCTCGATCTGCGGCTTCTGCTGCAACTGTGCCTGCACGCGCGATTCGCGTTCGCGCAGTGCGGCGACATCGGCATCGATCTCGCGCAGCGGCTGGGTGAACCACGGGTGCACCAGCAGCAGATAGGCCAGGCCCAGCACTGCCAGCAGCAGTGCCAGTGCCAGCCAGCGGTCACGGCGTGCGCTTGGCATCGGCATCGGCCGCCTCCCGGGTCGGGGCTGCCGTCGGCAACGGCTGCAGTTCAGCGGTCATGGTGAAGCGGTCGCGGCCGCTGGCGGCACCATCGGCCTGCAGCACGCCGGTCAGGTTCACCTTGCGCCACTGCGGCGCATCCTGCAGCAGCTGCACCAGCTGCGATGCCTCGCGGCTGAGCCCGATCAGCTGCAGGTTGTTGTTCTCGATGGCCAGTTTTTCCAGGTACGTCCCCTCCGGCAGGCGCCGGGTCAGTTCGTTCCAGATCTCCACCGTACCGGCGCGCTGGCCGCGCTGCTTTTCCAGGAACGCAGCACCGTCGATCAGCGCCTGCAGCTGGGCACGTTCGCTGGCCACGCCACGCGCACTGCGCGCACTGCGCTCAACTTCGGCACGCAGTTCATCAGCTGCCGCGCGGCGGTTGTCGAGCAGCTGCAGGCCAGCCAGCACCAGCATCACCACCGCGGCCACCGCCAGCAGAAGGTTCCAGCGCCGCATCGGGTCGGCCTGCAGCTGACGCTGCGCGGGCGGCAGCAGGTTCACCTGCAGGATGTTGCCCTGCGCATCGATGGCATCGACACCGGACAGTGCATCGGCCCATTGGCCCACGTTGCTGCGCCAGGCCTCGAGCTGCCGCAACGGCCAGGCCACCAGTTCGACCTGCAGCTGGCCCTCGCCCGCCGCGCCACGTTCACGCACGTCATAGCTGACCTGGCTGGATTCGAACGGCGTCTGCCGGTCGATCTCGAAGCCGACCACCGCACGCAGGCGGTCAGCCGCCGCCGCTGGCAGGCGCAGCTGCCGGCGCAGCACATCGCCGGCCGGCAGCAGCCACACCCGCGGCAAGCTGCGCAGGCGGGCTTCCAGCACGCGATCCAGTTCGGCCGGTGACAGCGGCCACGGCAGCCGCACCACCGGTTCGCGGCGCTCCCCCGCCTCACGCCAGACCTGAAGGTGGTCGCCTTCGCGCTGCAGCAGCAGGCGGGCCTGCGCCCAGCCCAGTGCCCACTGCCAACGTGCCGGCACCCAGGCCAGCAGCGATTGCCGCCACCAGCGCAGGAAACGGCCGGCGCCAGGGCCGATCCGGCCCTGTACCTGCCGCACACTGTCCTGCCATGCCGTCATCTTGCTGTCATTCCCTGCTCCCAGCGAAGCACTGTGTAGGACCGCCCGGGAACCCCGCCCGAGCCATTGCGTACCACTGCCTGCAACACCGACCGGCGTCCACTGCCGTCGGTTGCACGAGACTCGATACTATAGGTGCCGCTGCTGCTGGCAAGCGTTGTCGCACCGCCAGCGGTATCTGCGTCACGCTCCTGCTGTGCGCGCTGCGCCAGCACGGTATCCGCATCCAGGCCCAGTGCGGTCAGCACCGGCGCGCTGGCAAACTGGGGATCCGGGCGCGCCTGGCGGCTGTACAGGGTCAGGTGCGGCAGCATGGCCTGGTACAGCGGGCCGCGCATGCCGAGTACCCGCTGCAGCTCGCCCAGCGTCTCGAAACGCTTGTTGCGGGGGCCATAGGGCAGGCCTGCCGCGGCATAGTCGGGCGCTTCGGCACCGCCGCCGGGCTGCAGCAGGCTGTCCTCGTCGCGCCAGTCGACGATCGCGCCGGCCAGCTGGCGGGCCTGCGCTTCGTCTTCACCCAGCGCCTTGAGGAAGGCGCTCAGCAGAGCCACGTCGGCCAGGTTCAGGTTGATCTTGCCGTTCTCGTCCAGCACCTTGATCTCGATGCTGGCGTCATCGAACTGCCAGCGATAGACACGGCCATCGGCGCGCCAGGGCGCCCGCTGCGGATCGGCGGACAGGCGCGTCAGCGCGTACTCAAGTCCCGCCCGTGCACGCTCCTGGCCTCGCGCATCATCATCCAGCACCCGCTGCTGCAGGTGCTCGACCCGCGCGCTCAACGCGAACGCGCCCACCAGCGCCGTCATCAGGGCGATCAGCCACAGGACCAGTACCAGCGCCGCGCCGTGCGCCCGGCTCATCGCGCTCCTCCACTGCCGCCCGCGCGCGGAGCGACCACCAGTGCAGGCCAGGGAGCGCCCTTGGCGGGCACGATCTGGATCTCCACCAGCATCGGCAGGCGCCGGGTGTCATCCCAGCGCGGCGTCCAATCAGTCACCTGCCCGGTGCTGGCATCGATGCCGCGATAGCGTAGTTGCACCGACTTGAGGTTCTCCACCAGCACCTCCGGTGGGCGCGGCGGAGTTTCGGCGATGCGCTCGCCCTCCTGCAGCAGCACCAGGTCGAGCAGGAGGCGTTGCTGGCCGCTGCGGCCATCCACCTGCAGTGCGTGCAGGTAGGCACCGCCACGGCCCAGATAGCCCGGTAGATCGGCCGCGAACAGCATGCGTTGCTCTTCGCCCTGGAAGAAGATCGGTTCGCGGGTGGGATCGGGCACTTCCAGCGGCGTGCGCAGCGCACCGGCCAGCTGCCGCCGCAGCAGAGCCTCGACCGCACGCATGCGTTCGCTCTCGGCGGCAATCTGCTCGCCACGCTGGCTCACCGCCATCGCCGAGCGCACGCTGGCAAAGGCCAACGCCAGGCCACCGGCCAACAGCACCGTGGCCAACATCACTTCCACCAGGGTAAATCCTGCGGCGCGTCGCTTCATCGCGCGCTCTCCAGGTCCGGCGGCAGCAGGCGCAGGCTGCGCCAGCGCAGTTGTTCGCGTTCGCCTTCGCCCCAGCGCACCTGAAGCTGCAGCTCGGCCAGCCAGGGAGCCCCCGGCGATTGCGCCTGTGCCTGTACCGCGTTGGCGGCACGCGGCTCGACCCATGGCTGTACCTGCAGCTCCCAATGGTATCGGCCCTGTTCCCAGTCGCCCTGCTGGCTGCCCACCTGCAATGGCGCGGCGACACCGGCTTCGGCCAGCAATGACTGCGCATGCAGCACCGCACGCGTGCGCAGCTCGGCCTCCCGGACCTGTTTCGCGCCACCTGACAGGCTGCCCAGCAGCAGCGTCAGCGCCAGGCCCAGCAAGGCGAAGGCGATGATCACTTCCAGCAACGTGAAACCACGCGCCTGCCGCTTCATGGCGCCTGCCACGGGCCGGAGCGGACCTCGCCGGTCAGCCAGCCGACATCGATGCGCCATTCGGCGCCCTCACGTTGCAGGCGGATGCGGCCACCACTGGAGCCACCATCGGGATGGAACTCGATCACGCCCTGCCCCGGCGCGGTGGCCAGCTGCGCGGCACCTTCGAACTGCACCTGCAGCTGCGTCGGCACATCGCCCTGCCGCTGGTTGGCCCCCTGCCAACGGCGACGCGCCGGTTCGATCACGAAGCGCTGCGGCTCACCGCGCGCGATGGCCTGGGCGCGCACCATGCGCAGCTGGTTGGCGATGTCCTTGCCGGCGCTGCGCAGCTGCATGCCGGCAAAGCCGCGCGACAGACCCGCAGCGGTGATCAGGCCGATCGCGGCGATCAGCGCGATCACCAGCAGCATTTCCAGCAGCGACAGGCCCGCTGCGCGCCTGCCGTGCAGGCGCGGGCGAGGCAGCCGGCGCTGCAGGAAATGCGTCATGCCCGGTTACGGCTGGTAGCGGATGTCAGCGTCGACGCTGCTGCCGCCGGCCTTGCCGTCCTTGCCCAGGCTGATCAGTTCATACGGCTGGCCTTCGCCCGGCGCGCGGTACTCCAGCGCGTGGCCCCACGGGTCATTCAGGTCGGCCGGCTTGGCGTACGGGCCCAGCCAGCCGCCGACACCTGCCGGTGCGGTCACCAGATCGTTGAGCGAGCCAGGCAGCTTGCCGGTATCGATCTGGTAGTTGTCGACCTTGGAGGCAACGGTCTGCACCTGGGCCTTGGCGATGTTCGCCTTGCCACGATCGGCACCGCCCAGCACGCGGCTGGCGACCAGGGTCAGCACCGCGCCGATCAGCACGATGACGATGATGATCTCCAGCAGGCTCATGCCCGACTGGTTGCGCGCGGCAGTGAAGGAAAGGCGGATCGGTCGACGGGAAGCAATCATGGTCGGTCCTTTCAGTTGCGGAGTGTCGGGGTTGCGTAGGGAGCCATCATCAGCCGATGGCATTGGTCAGGTCGTACAACGGCACCAGCACGGCGACGATCACCGCACCGACCACCGAGGCCAGCACCAGGGTGATCGCTGGTACCATCGCGGCCAACAGGCGGTCGATGCGACGGGCGCTGTCCTGTTCAAACGTGTCGGCAGCTTTCAGCAGCATGGTATCGAGGGCACCGGATTCCTCGCCGACCTGGATCATCTGCAGGGCCAGGCGTGGGAAACGCTTGCCGCGTGACAGTGCCAGCGACAGGCCGGCACCGTTCTTCACTTCGTCGGCGGCCGCTTCCACATCAGCGGCCAGCGCGCGGTTGCCCAGCACGTTGCGTGCGATGCCCAGCGCCCCGAGCAGCGGCACGCCATTGCGCAGCAGGGTGCCCAGCGTGCGCGCCAGCCGCGCGGTTTCCAGTTCGCCCAGCAGGCGGCCGATGCCGCGACGCTGCAGCAGCCATCCATCCAGCGCCAGCCGGAACGCCGGTTGCCGTACCTTGCGTTCGAAGAACAATGCCAGCAGTGCGGGCACTACCAGCAGCAGCACCCACCAGTCGCGCACGAACAGGCCCAGCTGCAGCACCGCATTGGTGAACCACGGCAGCGCCACGTCCAGGCTTTCGTACATCTGCGCGAACTGTGGCACCACGTAACCGAGCAGGAACAGCAGCGCACCGCCCACCACCACCAGCAGGATGGCCGGATAGACCAGTGCGTTGATCACCTTGCCCTGCAGCGCGCGGCTGCGTTCGAGGTAGTCGGCCAGCCGCTGCAGGGTCTCGTGCAGGCTGCCACCCGCCTCGCCGGCACGCACCATGTTCACGTACAGGCGCGAGAACAGGCCGTGCTGGCGCTCCAGCGCGGTCGACAGCGGCGCACCGCCGCGCACCACGTCGCGGATGTCGGTGATCGCACGCCGCGAGCGTTCGTCTTCCGGAAGCCCGAGCAGGATCGACAGTGCACGGTCCAGCGGCTGGCCCGCACCAAGCAGGGTCGCCAGCTGCTGGGTGAACTGCAGCAGCGCCGCGCCCTGCAACGGGCGCTGGCGCAGCAGCGTGCGCCAGCTGCTGCCGCCGACCACGCCGCCATCGGCCAGCTGGGTCTCCATCGGCAGATGGCCCTGATCCTGCAGGCGCGCGACCAGTTCGGCCTCGCTGGCGGCTTCCATCTGCCCGTCGAATATCTCGCCGTGCGAATTGAGCGCTTTGTAGCGGTAGTTCGGCATGTCAGCCCCGGCGTCCTGCGCGCATCAGCTTTCCTCGGTCACGCGCAGCACTTCCTCGATGGTGGTCTGGCCGCTGAGTGCTTTGGCCAGGCCATCCTCGTACATGGTGCGCATGCCGGCTTCACGGGCGATGCGTTCGATCTCGCCCATGCCATCGCGGCGCATCACCGCACGCCGCAGCGCGTCGTTCATCACCAGGAATTCCATGATGGTGGTGCGGCCCAGGTAACCAGTCGGCGCCAGTGCCGAAGGCTTCGGGCGGTATAGATGGATCGGCCCTTCCGGCTGCAGGCGGCGCAGCTCGAAACGCTCGATCTCCTCCGGCGAGGCTTCATAGCGCTCGGCGTGGGTCGGCTCCAGCCGACGCACCAGGCGCTGGGCCAGGATGCCGTTGATGGTGGACGTGAGGAGATAGTCCTCCACGCCCATGTCGAGCAGGCGGGTGATGCCGCCGGCCGCATTGTTGGTGTGCAGGGTAGACAGCACCAGGTGGCCGGTCAGCGCCGACTGGATCGCGATGCGCGCGGTTTCCAGGTCGCGCATTTCGCCGATCATGATGATGTCCGGGTCCTGGCGCACGATGCTGCGCAGTGCGTTGGCGAAGTCCAGGCCGATCTGCGGCTTGGCCTGGATCTGGTTGATGCCCTCGATCTGGTACTCGACCGGATCTTCCACCGTGATGATCTTGACGTCGGCGGTGTTGAGCTGGCTCAGCGCGGTGTACAGCGTGGTGGTCTTGCCCGAACCGGTCGGGCCTGTGACCAGCAGGATGCCGTGCGGTTGTTCCAGCACTTTGCGGAACTGCGGCAGGAACGCATCGGTAAAGCCGAGACGATGGAAATCGAACACCACCGTTTCGCGGTCGAGCAGGCGCATCACCACGCTTTCGCCGTGCGCGGTCGGCACCGTGCTTACGCGCAGGTCCAGCTCCTTGCCCTGCACGCGCAGCATGATGCGGCCGTCCTGCGGCAGGCGGCGCTCGGCGATGTTGAGGCGGGCCATGATCTTGATGCGGCTGATCACCGCTGCGGTGAGGTTGGCCGGCGGGCTTTCGCCTTCCACCAGCACGCCGTCGACGCGGTAACGCACCTTCAGCCGGCTTTCGAACGGCTCGACGTGGATGTCCGAAGCGCGCAGTTCCACCGCACGCTGGATCACCAGGTTGACCAGGCGGATCACCGGCGCTTCCGAGGCCAGGTCGCGCAGGTGCTCGATATCGTCGACCGCGCCGCCCTCGCCGTCTGCGGTTTCAACAATCGCGCCCATCGCGCTGCGGCCCTGGCCGAACCAGCGCTCGACCAGATCATCGATCTCCGCACGCATGCCCAGCACCGGGGTCACCGGTACGCCAAGTGCCAGCTGCACAGCCTGCTGCGGATAGGGATCGTGGGCATCGGCCAGCCACAGCCGTACACCCTGTTCATCCAGCGCCAGCGGGCATACATGGAACTGTTTGAGGAAACGCAGGGACAGCGGCAGGCCCTCGGCCAGACCCTGGGGCGGTGAATCCGGCAGCTGCTTGCCATCCAGCAGCGGCAGGCCCAGCACCTCGGCGCTGGCCTGCGCCTGGTCACGTTCGGACACCAGCCCCAGCCGCACCAGCAGGCCAAGCAGGCTGCCGCCGGCCTCCGCGTGCAGCGGCCGTGCCCGTGCAAGATCGCTCTCCTTGAGGCGGCCACGCGCCAACAACGCATCCAGGATGCGGCCTTCGGCGTCGTCGGCAGCGGTTGCAGCAAGGGCGTTCACGTGACTCTCCTGTCAATCGGCTCGACTTTAGCAGTTACGTCGTGATTTCCGTCGCCCCGCCGCCCGCTTTCGTAAAAAGACGAAGCCCGTCACATGCGGGTGACGGGCTTCGGCCATTCAACTACCGCATTGCGCGCTTACTGCGTGGCGAGAATGCTCACACCGCTGTAAGCCGCCTCGCCCACCACCTTGATGTAGTAGGTGCCGGCAGTCGGTGCCGTCACCCGCACCGTTTCCGAGGTGCCCGGACGGGTCGAGCGCGCATCGTTGTCGGTGGCACTCGGCTCGCGGCCCTTGGCCAGGTAGACCGACACGTTGCCGGTGCCACCATAGGTGATGACGCTGAGCTGCTTGCCTGCCGCGGCTTCGAAGCTGTAAAGCACGCTGCTGCCGGCGGCACCACTCAACCCGCCGATGGCCACCTTGTTGGTCAGCGGCTTGGCCACCGGCCCGCAGTTCTCGGTGCACGGCTCTTCCAGGGCCTTGTCCAGCGCGGCCTTGGCATCGACGATGCCGGTACCGATCGGGGTGGCGGACGGAATGCTGACCGGGAACGGACGTGCCGTTTCCTTCAGCAGGGTACGCATGCCCGCCGGCGCGAGCGGGTCGCGGTTGGCGGCGATCAGCGCGCTCTGCACCAGTGCGGCGACGGCAGCCACATGCGGTGCCGCCATCGACGTGCCAGCCTTGCCGCCAAGGGTGTAACCCTCGGTGGAACCGGCTGCCGGCGGCGACGTCTTGCTGCTGGACACCGCCTGCCAGACATAGCCGTTCGGATTGCCGTCGGTGACGCCACCGCCCGGGCCGGACAGATCGATGCGGGTACCGAAGTTGGAGTAGTAGGCCATGGCGCCGGTGATGCCGGTCGCGCCGACCGAGACCACGCCATCGCAGTTGGCCGGGCGGGCGTTGGCGACATTCATCGAGTCGTTGCCGGCTGCCACCACCACCAGGGTACCGCGGTTGGTGGCACCGGTGATGGCCGCCTGGTAGGCCGGATCGCAGCTGCCGGAGCCGCCCAGGCTCATGTTGATGATCTCGGCCGGATTCTGGTTGGCAGGAATGCCGGCCACGGTACCGCCCGAGGCCCAGGTGATGGCGTCGGTGATGTCCGACAGGGTGCCACCGCAATAGCCGAGCACGCGCACCGGCAGCACCTTGGCCTTGTAGGCCAGGCCGGCGGTATGCAGGCCGTTGTTGGTGGCCTCGGCGATGGTGCCGGTCACATGGGTACCGTGCCAGCTGCTGTCGCGTACCGGCGAACCGTCGTAGCAGGCATTGGCGGTGGGCATCCAGTCACCGTAGTCGAGTGCACCTGGCACGCGGCCATCGGCGGCACGACGCGAGCGGCTGGCCTGGCTGATGAAGTCGTAGCCCTCCAGCAGGGTGCCGGCGGCAAAATCCGGGTGCTCGGGCAGGATGCCGGTATCGAGCACGGCCACCACGATGCCCTCGCCCTGCGAGACGTCCCATGCGGCCGGTGCGTTGACGCCGCCGACCGGGTTGTGGAAGTGCCAGTTGTGGCTCTGGTAGTAAGGATCGTTGGGCACGAAGCTGGGCGACGCATCGGACTTCGCGACGGCGTCCGCGCGCGGCGACGACGCGGCATCGATCGGATACATGACGGCGTCGGCCACCGCATATTCGACGGTCGGGTCAGCCTTCAGTTCGCCCAGCACCTTGTCCAGTTCGGCGCGCGCGATCCCTCCCTGCAGGCGGATCAGATCGGCACCGATGCCGAGCCTGCGGGCCACCTGCGGGCGCAGCGCGGCACTGCGCGCAGCTGCATTGGTGCCTGCCGGCACGGCGCGCGCGATGGCCGAGTTGACCACGGCCAGCTTGGCATTTGCATCGGCAGCTGCGGCGCTGCCAGCGCGGTACTTCACGATGATGCCATCAACCTGCTGCGTCTTCGGGCCGGACAACGGCGCATTTGCTTTCAGGTCGGCGGCCTGTGCCAGGCCAACACCGGTCAGCGACAGCACGGCGGCTGCCAACACATTGATGCGAAGGTTCTGCTTCTTGATCACGTCGAATTCCTCTTCTGGGTCATGGATCGAACCAACACTGCGGCCATCATTCCTTGACGACTCCCGGCCGGCCCAGCCGGGATTGCCGTGACCTCCCCCCAGGCCCTCGTTGCAGGTGCTGCGCCGGCGTGGGTGGCCGCCGGCGCGATGGAGTGGCTTACCAGCCGAAGCCGGCACCGACGCCGACCGAGCTGTCGTCGCTGCTGAAGGCACCGCCGACCGTCACCGTGGCGCGATCGCTGATCGCACGCTGGTAACCCAGCGAGAGTGCCGATTCGCCGCCCTGGAAGCCGATGCCGACGCCGACCCGGTTCTGGGTGCGGATGCCGGCAGCACTGGTGGCCATGTTGAGCATCGCCGCGCTCATCGCGCCCTGGCGGTCGATGCGGCGATCCATGTGCCGCAGGCGCCCGTCGACCTCGCCCTTGAACACATCGAAGCTGTCGGCGACGGCCTGCACGCGGCTGTCGGTGTAGCTGTTGGCGGTGGCCATGCCACGATCGAGCTGGCCCTTGTTGACCGCATCGGTGGCGGTGGTACCGGCCGCAACGTTGGTGACCTGGCGCTCGTTGCCTTCGCTGCCCACCGACACCGTATTGGCACGATCGGCAACCGAGCCCTGGCCCAGCGCCACCGCGTTCGCAGCAGTGGCACTTGCGCCCTGGCCTATGGCGGTGGAGGAAGCGCCGCTGGCCACTGCACCGTCGCCCATGGCGACCGCGTTGAGACCCGATGCCGAGGTGCCCACCGGGATGCCCGCACCCGCCGCCGCAGCGGTCGGCGTGCCCTGCACGCGTGCGGTGCTGGCCGGTGCCGCATCGGCCGCCGCCGGTGCTTCGGCAACGCTGGCCAGTGCGCTTTCATCCAGCGAGGCACTCATCGAACGCAGGCTGGCCGTTCCCGAACGCGTACCACCGGCGGTGCGGCGGTCGATCTCGCTGACCTTGCGGTCCAACGCACCCAGCGCATCACCGACGTTGCTGTAGGTGGCGCCCTGGATCACGTAGTTCGGTGCCACGAACACGCCCTGCATGCCGACACTGGCGCCGCCCCCCAGGAAGCCGGCGGCATCGCTGAGCGACTGGAACAGCTGGCCGCCATTGATCGCCTGGCGGCTGCCGGCGGCGATGCTGCCGGCACCGACGTTGTCGATGGTGGTGCCCTGGAAGCCGGACAGGGTCAGGCGGTCACGGCTGGCGTCGTCGTAGCCGACTGCACTGGCCGCCGTGGTCTCCACCGTCGCGATGCGCGAATCGAAATCACCGACGCGGGTTTCCACCGCGCCCACGCGCTGGTTGGTGACATTGAGCTGGGAGCCGGTCACCGCGTCACTGCTGCCGGCAGCGATGCGGCCATCAGCCACGTTGACGATGCGGCGCGTGGCCGGGCCATCGGTGCCGTTGCCACCACCGACCGACACCACGTTGGCATCGAGTGCGCGCGAGCCCGCACCCAGTGCCACCGAATTGGCGCCGGATGCACCGGCGCTGCTGCCCAGGGCCAGCGCACCATTGCCGATGGCCGCGGCGTTGGCACCCAATGCGTTGCTGCGCGCACCACTGGCACTGGCACCGGAACCGAGCGCGGCCGCATCGCTGCCGCTGGCACTGGCGGTCCCGCTGCCGGTGGCCTTGACGTAGCGGGCGGTGCCATCGGCGGTTGCGGCGACGGCATCGAGCTGGCCACGGTTGACCGCATCGGTGCGCTCGGTACCGGCGGCGACGCGGGTGATCTGGCGATCACTGGTGCTGCTGCCGACCGACACCGTGTTGGCACGATCAGCCACCGAGCCCGAACCCAATGCCACGCTGCCTGCAGCGCTGGCGGTGGCACTGACACCCACCGCCGTGGCGTTGGCGGCGGAGGCCTTGCTGCCGTAGCCGACCGCGGTGCCGAGGCGACCGCTGGCATCGGCGTAGCTGCCGATGGCCGAAGCGCCGTCCGCCGAAGCAGTGGCGCGGAAACCGCTGGCCTGCGACTGCGTGCCGGTGGCAGCCGCCTGTGCGCCGCTGGCGGTGCTGTAGGCGCCCTTGGCCTGGGCACCGGCACCGGTGGCGCTGGCGCCGGTTTCGCTGGCGCTGGCACCGCTGCCTACCGCCACGCTGTCGACACCGGCCGCCTGCGCGGCGTTGCCCAGTGCGGCAGCGTTGTTGCCGGTGGCCAGGGCATCGAAGCCGACCGCCGTGGCGTTGGCGGCCATGGCGTTGGCGCCGCTGCCCAGCGCGGTCGCACCGTTGCCGATCGCATTGGCCGCATTGCCGGCCGCCAGCGCATTTTCACCATCGACCAGTGCACCGGCCTCGCCATCGGCATTGCCGCTGGCCTGGAACTGGCGGCTGGTCTTATCGGCGACACTGGCAACGGCGTCGAGCTGGCCCTTGTTCACCGCATCGGTGGCTTCGGTACCGGCGGCAACGTTGGTGACCTGGCGTTCGCTGCCGGCCTTGCCAACGGCCACCGTGTTGTCGCGGTCAGCCTTGGAACCGGCACCGAGCGCAACGCTGTTGCTGCCATTGGCGGTGGCGTTTGCACCCAGCGCCGTGGCGTTGGTACCTGCCGACCAGGCATTCCAGCCGATGGCCGTAGCGTAATCCTCGGTGGCCCACGCACCGGCACCGAATGCTGCCGCACCGGTGCCACTGGCGCGCGACGGAATCAGGCCGAAGAAGGTGCTGCCGCCGATCGCCACGCTTTCCGCACCGCTGGCTTCACTCGACTGACCCACCGCAACCGCGCCGGTGCCCGCCGCCGCGGCCCCGAAGCCCACCGCCGTGGTGTTGGCACCGCTGGCAGCCGAGCCGTAGCCGAGTGCGGTGCCAAGGCGACCGGTCGCTTCGGCATAGCCACCCACCGCTGTGGTGCCATCGGCGGAGGCCGCGCTGCGGAAGCCGCTGGCAAGGGACTGTGCGCCACTGGCGTTGGATTCGGTACCGTTGGCGGTGCTGTAGACACCGCTTGCCTGTGCACGCGCGCCCGCCGCGCTTGTCCCCACTTCGCTGGCGCTGGCGCCGCTGCCCAGGGCCAGGCTGTCCTCGCCGGTGGCCTGTGCGGTGTTGCCCAGTGCCGCCGCGTTGGTGCCGGTCGCCAGCGCATCGATGCCGACGGCGGTGGCGTTGGCGGCCAGCGCATTGGCACCACTGCCGAGCGCAGTGGCACCGTTGCCGATCGCGTTGGCCGCATCACCTGCTGCTAGCGCATTGTCACCCTCCACCAGCGCGCCGGTTTCACCATCGGCATTGCCACTGGCCTGGAACTGCCTGCTGGTCTTTTCCGCAGCGGCGGCTACGGCATCGAGCTGGTTCTTGTTGACCGCATCGTTGCCCTGCGTGCCATCGGCCACGTTGGTGATCTGGCGGGTGTTGCCGCCGCCGCCCACCGATACGGTGTTGTCGCGGTCCGCAATCGAATCCGCACCGAGCGCCACGCTGTTGGCCGCGCGCGATTCCGCCGCGTTGCCCAGCGCGGTGCTGTTGATGCCCCCCGACCAGGCGCCACCGCCCACCGCCGTGGAGTAGTTGCCCGAGGCTTCGGTAGCCAGCACGCCGAACAGCGAGCCGCCGACGGCGACGCTGTTGGTGCCGGTGGCCATGCTCCCCTGGCCGGTGGCGGTGCTGTAGGCGCCGGACGCTTGCGAATCACCGCCCAGCGCCACGCTGTTGGAACCCGAGGCGTTGGCGAAGTTGCCAAAGGCGGTGGCATTGAAGGCCGAAGCCTGTGCGTAGCCGCCGATGGCGGTGCTGTAGCCACCGGTGGCTTCGGCACCGATACCGAATGCTGCCGCGGCCGTGCCGCTGGCCACACTCTCGCTGCCGACCGCGGTGGCACCACTACCACTGGCGTTGCTGAAGTAGCCCACGGCTACGGCTTCTTCGCCGGAGGCTTCGGACAAGGCACCGCTGGCGGTGCTGCCCGCGCCGCTGGCGATGCTGGCCGCGCCGAACGCCGCACTCTGCTCACCGCTGGCTTCGCTTTCCGCACCCTGCGCGGTGGCGTATTCGCCGGTGGCCTGTGCATTGGCGCCTACGGCACTGGCATTGGCGGCGGTCGCCAGCGCGTTGAAGCCGATCGCCTGCGCGTTGCCGGCCAGCGCATTGGCACCGCTGCCGAGCGCGGTGGCGCCATTGCCGATGGCGTTGGCCGCATCACCTGCGGCCAGCGCGTTGTCGCCCTCCACCAGCGCACCCGCCACATCGTCGCCGTTACCGCTGGCCTGGAAGAAGCGGCTGGTGGTTGTGGCGGTGCTTGCCACCGCGTCCAGCTGTGCCTTGTTCACCGCATCGGTGGCCTGGGTACCGGCGGCGACGTTGGTGACCTGGCGCTCGTTGCCACTGCTGCCCACCGACACCGTACGTGCGCGGTTGGCGAACGAGCCTGCGCCGAGTGCAACGGCGTTGCTGGCACTGGCGTTGCTGCCCGCACCCAGCGCGATCGCACTTTCGCCGCCGGCCACCGTGTTGGTGCCGATGGCGATGCTGTTGATGCTGTTGCCCAGCGCCTGGAAGCCCAGCGCCACGCTGTTGTCGCCATAGCCGAAGGCACCACGGCCGACTGCGGTGGCGCTGGTTCCGTTGGCCCAGCTGTTGTAACCGATCGACGTGGCGCCAGCGCCGCTGGCCCACGCCGCGTTGCCGAACGCCGAGGCATTGGTAGCGGTCGCCCACGCACCGGAACCAAAGGCGCTGGCGCCGCTGGCGGTGGCCCAGCTGTAGCCGCCCACCGCGGTACTGTCATCGCTGCTGGCAAACGCACTGTCACCCACCGCCACCGCATACGCGCCGGTGGCGCGCGACTTGCCGCCGGCGGCGAAGCTGTTGTCACCACTGGCCTTGGCCGCATTGCCGAAGGCGCTGCTGGCTGCACCGCTGGCCTGCGCAGCGCTGCCGACCGCCGTGGCATCGGCCACGGCCGTGGTACCCACCTGCTGCGCCTTGCCATCTGCACCGATGATGGGTTGGTTGAACTCGTCGTAGGCCTGGCCCAGGCCACCGATGGCGACACCGCCATTGCCGGTGGCCGTGCTGTTGCGGCCCACCGCCACGCTGTCATCGCCGATGGCCGACGCGGCCGCGCCATGTGCAACCGCGCCGACACCGATCGCATTGCTCGACGAACCGGCCGCGATGGCACCCTCGCCTTCCGCCAGCGCACCGGCATCACTGCCAGCTTCAGGCTGCGCCTGGAAGAAGCGCGCGGTGCTGTCGGCAGTGCTGGCCACCGCATCCAGCTGCGCCTTGTTCACCGCATCGGTGGCTTCACTGCCGGCTGCAACGCTGGTGATCTGCCGCTCGTTGCCGGCACTGCCGACGGCCACGCTGTTGGCACGCACCGCTTCGGAGTTCGCGCCCAGCGCGACGCTGTTGGCGCCGCGTGCCGTAGCGTAGTAGCCCACTGCGGTGCTCTGCGCACCACTGGCCCAGGTCTGCGCGCCAAGCGCGCTGGCGTTCTCGCCCGGCGCATAGGCGAAGTAGCCCACCGCGGTGGCTTCGGCGCCGGAGGCTTCGCTGAGGCTGCCGTTGGCCACGGCACGGTCGCCGCTGGCGATGGCGCCGGCACCCACCGCGGTCGCGGCTTCACCACTGGCCTGTGTCTGTACGAAGAAGCCCAGGCCGGGAATCAGGTCGGCCGGGCCACCAATGGCGACGCTGCTGGTGCCCGTGGCATTGCTCTGCGTACCCAATGCCGTGGAGTAATCACCGATGGCATTGGAGACCGCACCGAACGCCGACGCCTGCGCGCCGGACGCATAGGCCCCCACGCCATAGGACGACGCGGCAAAACCGCTGGCATCGGCACTGGCGCCGACGGCCGTGCCACCCACGCCGGCACTGGTGGCGCCGGTGACCACCGGCACGCCACCACTGGTGATCAGCGGGTTGCCGTTGGCATCCACCGCAGTGCCACCGACGGCCACGCTGCCCGGTCCGTTGGCCTGTGCGTTGTTGCCGAATGCTGCGCTGTTCTGGCCCGAGGCCAGCGCGTTGTTGCCCACCGCAGTCGCGTTCTGCGCAACGGCAGTGGCACCGGCACCGACCGCCGTGGTGCCAGTGCCGATGGCATTGGCGGCCTCGCCTGCGGCCAGCGCGTCGTCACCTTCAGCCAGCGCACCGGCATCGCTGTTGCTGCTGCCGATGGCCTGGAAGCGCTTGGCGGTGGCATCGGCCACTGCGGCAACATCCTTCAACTGGCCAACGTTGACCGCATCGGTATCTTCGGTGCCGGCGGCAACGCTGGTGATCTGGCGGGTCAGGCCATATTCGGCGGCACCGACGGACACGGTATCGACACGGTCAGCCAGCGAACCGGCGCCCAACGCCACGCTGCCGGTAGCGACCGCGGCCGAATTGGAGCCCAGCGCGGTGCTGTATTCACCGACGGCCGTGCTGAACGCACCTACTGCAATCGAGGCTTCGTTGCCAGCCGTGGCGCCGCGGCCCAATGCGGTACTGCCGGGGCCCATCGCTACGGCACCGCCACCGACGGCGGTCGCGCCATCGGCGGTGGCTTCGGACAGTGCACCCAGTGCCGTTGCTGCACCGTTTTCGCTGGCGGCGTAGGCGCTGGCACCGACGGCGGTATCGCCAAGGCCGAACGCTGCTGCGCTTTGCCCGACCACCACGCTGGCATCGCCGATCGCCAGCGCGCCCTGGCCGAATGCGCTGGCGCCGATGCCTGCAGCAATGGCCTGGGTACCGATGGCAGTGGTGGCGTTGGCCAGCGACTGCGCACCGGCACCGGCGGCCAGTGCGCCCTCGCCCTCGATCTTCGCCGCGTCGCTGTCATCGCCTGCGCCGTCGGCCTTGAAGTACCGGTTGCCGTCGGCGGCCACGTCGGCCAGCGCGGCCTGCGTGGCGCGCGCCTGCGCGTCCAGTTGCGCCTTGTTCACTGCGTCGGTCGCCTGCGTGCCTGCGGCGACATTGGTGACCTGCCGTTCCTTGCCGGCATCGCCGACGGAGACGGTGTTGGCACGCGTGGCTTTGGAGCCGGCACCCAGCGCCACGCTGTTGGCCGCACTGGCACTGCTGTTGCTGCCGATCGCCACCGCATTGCTGCCCTTGGCCGTGGCCGAGCCTTCGATCAGGCACTTTTCGAGCAGCTTGCCGCTGAATGCCACGCAGGTGGCGCTACCGCCGATCTGCACCGACTGTGCGGTGGCAGAGCCACTCATGCCCAATCCCAATACCAGGCCCAGTGCCACCGCCAGCAGTGCGGGCGTGGCCTGTGTCGCACCGCGGCGCTGGTCGACGACCCCACCGCTGCTGCTGTCGGAGGAAGCCAGTTCCGAGGCCACCACCAACTGACCCAATGCTTTGTTCCAGACCTTGCGATAAATCCGATTCATCGGTACGGCTCCTGATTGGACTGGTTTTGGGCAAAGCAACGCCACCGCTGGGCTTTCCGGCCCAACGTCCCCTGGGGGCGTTTATTCGCGTGATTTACTGCGGGGTATTGCCGAACGGCGCGCAGCGACAGAAAACCGAGCGCGTGCGCCAACCGGTTACTGCGAAATGAATGATTCTGAAACGGGGTTCAAGTGTTAACGGCAACTTTGCAGATCGTCAAGACTTTGACACGACAAATCCTATTGCCGTGAAGCAGTTCACTCTTTTCCCTGTTTATGAAAGGATTTTGTTAGCGACGCGTGACGTAACCCTGTCGCCTGAAAATCCATGTAACTCGCGGGTACATCAGGATTTTCACACGCGCAAAGAAAAAACCCGCCGATCAACGGCGGGTTTTTCCATACGCAACGGCATTGAAGCCTGCGCGGTGTGGTGCGATCAGCCGCACCACACCCGCGCGTTGCGGAACATGCGCATCCACGGCGAATCACCCTGCCACTCGGCCGGGGCCCAGCTCATGTTGAGCGCGCGCGGGGTGCGTTCCGGGTGCGGCATCATGATGGTCACGCGGCCGTCGCTGCTGGTCAGGCCGGTGATGCCGTCCGGCGAACCGTTCGGATTCAGCGGGTACTGGCTGGCGACGTTGCCGTGGCCATCGATGTAGCGCAGCGAAACACGGGCCGCGGCCTGGTCGACCGCGTTGTCGAACACCGCCTGGCCTTCGCCATGCGCCACTGCCACCTGCAGGCGCGAACCGGCCATGCCACGCAGCAGGATCGACGGAGATTCCACCACTTCCAGCAGCGCGGTACGGGCTTCGAACTGCTCGCTGGCATTGCGGCGGAACTGCGGCCAGTGTTCGGCACCGGGAATGATGTCCTTCAGCTGGCTCATCATCTGGCAGCCGTTGCACACGCCCAGGGCGAAGCTGTCCTCGCGCGCGAAGAACGCGGCGAAGGCATCACGCAGCGCGCTGCGCTCCAGGATCGAGGTGGCCCAGCCACGGCCAGCGCCAAGCACGTCGCCGTAACTGAAGCCGCCGCAGGCGACCAGGCCGTTGAAGTCCTGCAGGGCGACGCGGCCTTCGATCAGGTCGCTCATGTGCACATCGAAGGGCCGGAAGCCGGCACGTTCGAAGATGTTCGCCATTTCGATCTGGCCGTTGACGCCCTGCTCGCGCAGCACGGCCACGCGCGGACGCGCACCGGTGCTGATGAACGGGGCGGCCACGTCTTCATTGATGTCGAAGCTGAGCTTGGGCTTCAGGCCCGGTGCGTTGAAGGCACGGGCGATCTCACGCTCGGCGTCGGCGTTGGCCGGGTTGTCGCGGCGCTTCTGCATCGCGTGGGTGACCGACCACCATGCGTCGAACAGCGACTCCCAGCGCCATTCAGCCAGGTTCTCGCCAGCCAGCGACACGCGCACCACCGGTGCGGTGGTCGGCTTGGCGATGCGCTGCGCGCACTCGGTCAGTGCATGGCGCTCGACCAGGTCGGCGAACGCTGCGCGGTCTTCGCGTGCGATCTGCACCACCGCGCCCAGCTCTTCGTTGAACAGGCTGCGGAATGGATCGTCGCCCCAGGCATCGAGGGTGATGTCCAGCCCCAGGCGCGACGTGAAGGCCATTTCGCACAGCGCGGCGAAGGCACCGCCGTCGCTGCGGTCGTGGTAGGCCAGCAGCAGGCCGGCCTGGCGCGCATCGCGGATCAGCTCGAAGAAGCCACGCAGGCGCTGCGGGTCGTCCAGATCCGGGGCAGCGCCGGCGAACGCCGGCAGGTCACCGTGGTCGGCATGCACCTGGGCCAGGATGGAACCGCCCAGGCGCTGCTTGCCGGCGCCAAGGCCGATCAGCCACAGCTCGCTTTCCACGTCGCGGTCGAGCAGCGGGGTCAGCTGCTGGCGCACATCGGCGACCGGTGCGAACGCAGAGATCACCAGCGACACCGGCGACACGCTCTTGTGCGCTTGGCCCTGGTCGTGCCACTGCGCCTGCATCGACAGCGAGTCCTTGCCCACCGGAATGCTGATGTCCAGCTGCGGGCACAGTTCCATGCCCACGGCCTTCACCGCGTCGTACAGCAGCGCGTCTTCGCCGGGGTGGCCGGCCGCGGCCATCCAGTTCGCCGACAGTTTGATCTCATCCAGCGCATCGACCGGGGCCGCGCACAGGTTGGTCAACGCTTCGCCCACGGCCATACGTGCCGAAGCCGCCGCATCGAGCAGGGCCAGCGGGGTGCGCTCGCCGATCGACATCGCCTCGCCGGCCACGCCGTCGAAGTCGGCCACGGTGATGGCCACATCGGCCACCGGCAGCTGCCACGGGCCGACCATCTGTTCGCGTGCGGTCAGACCACCGACGCTGCGGTCACCGATGGTGACCAGGAAGTTCTTCGAGGCCACCGTCGGGTGCGCAAGCACGCGCAGGCCCGCTTCCTGCAGGTCCAGGCCCGCGGTCTTCAGCGCCGGCCAGCGCGGTGCCGGCGGGTGTGCGGTATCGCGGTGCATCTTCGGCGGCTTGCCGAACAGCACGTCCATCGGCAGGTCGATCGGCGCATCGGCCGGGGTGTGGCCCGGCACGGCGCCATAGGCCACCACCAGGTGTTCCTCGGCGGTGGCCACGCCGACCGCAGCGAACGGGCAGCGCTCGCGGGCGCACAGCGCGGCGAACTCGGCCAGGCGCTCCTGGGCGACGCCGAGCACGTAGCGTTCCTGCGATTCGTTGCACCACAGCTGCATCGGCGACAGCGACGGATCATCGGTGGGCACCTTGCCCAGATCGATCACGCCACCGACCTTGGAGTCGTGCAGCAGCTCGGGGATGGCATTGGACAGGCCACCGGCACCGACGTCGTGGAAGAACTTGATCGGGTTGTTGCTGCCCATCGCCACGCAGCGGTCGATGACCTCCTGGCAGCGGCGCTCCATCTCCGGGTTGTCGCGCTGCACGCTGGCGAAATCCAGGTCCTCGGCGCTTTCGCCGGAGGCCACCGAACTGGCGGCACCGCCACCCAGGCCGATCAGCATTGCCGGGCCACCGAGCACGATGACCGCATCACCCGCCTGCAGCTGGATCTTGTCGACCTGGATACGGTCGATGGCGCCGAGGCCGCCGGCCAGCATGATCGGCTTGTCGTAGGCGCGCACCAGGTCGGCGCCTTCAGGCAGCTCGAAGCTGCGGAAGTAGCCGAGCAGGTTCGGGCGGCCGAACTCGTTGTTGAACGCGGCGCCGCCGAGCGGACCATCGGTCATGATTTCCAGCGCGGGCGCCATGCGCGGGTTCAGCGCGCGCGGCGCTTCCCACGGCTGCGGCAGCTCGGGAATGCGCAGGTGCGAGACCGAGAAACCGGTCAGGCCGGCCTTCGGCTTGCCGCCGCGGCCGGTCGCGCCTTCGTCGCGGATTTCACCACCGGCGCCGGTCGAGGCGCCCGGGAACGGTGCGATGGCGGTCGGGTGGTTGTGGGTCTCCACCTTGATCTGGAACGCGCTGGGCACCTGCGGTTCACGACGGTACTCGCCGCTGGCCGGATCCGGGCGGTAGCGCGACGCCGGATGGCCTTCGATCACCGCGGCGTTGTCGCTGTACGCGCTGAGCGTGTGCTGCGGGGTCTGCTGGTGGGTGTTCTTGATCATCCGGAACAGCGAGCGGTCCTGCTCCTGGCCGTCGATGGTCCAGCTGGCGTTGAAGATCTTGTGGCGGCAGTGCTCGGAATTGGCCTGCGCGAACATCATCAGTTCGACGTCCGACGGCGAGCGGCCCAGCGCGGTGAAGCGTTCGCGCAGGTAATCGATCTCGTCCTGGGCCATGGCCAGTCCGAGGCGCTCGTTGGCGGCCTCCAGCTGGTCCACCGGCACGCGTTCCAGTTCGCCGCGGGCGGGCGCCGAGAACAGCGCCTGGCCCTGCTTCACGGTCTCCAGCACTGACTGCGTCATCGGGTCGTGCAGTGCCTTGACCAGCGCCTGCTGCACGTCGGCATCGGCCGGCCAGCCCTGCACGTCGATGCGCAGGCCCCGCTCGACCCGGCTTACCGGCTGGCCGGCACCGCGCACCAGTTCGGTGGCCTTGCTCGACCACGGCGACAGCGTACCCAGGCGCGGCACCACGATGCGGCTGACCGCGCCGTCGGCCACGGCTTCCGCCTGCGGCGCAGCTTCGAGGATGCGGCACAGGGTGGCGAGGTCGGGAGCGGCGCTGCCTTCGGGCTGCACGAAGTAGACGTGCCAGGCACCGCTGATGCGCAGGGAGGGAGCGATGGACTGCAGGCGGGATTCAAGACGTTCGCGGCGGAACGGCGACAGGGCGGGCGCGCCCTCGAGGACCATCATGTCCGGGGAACCGTGGTTGGGAAACGGGCCCGACATTGTACCGGAAGCGGGGGAAGGGCTTTGGCCGGGCGGCGCCCGGCACCCGCCGAGGCCAGGGCAACAGCAACAGCAACGGCCAAAGCAAAAGCGGGGTTCCCGTGGGATGGCGGGGTGGGTCCGGTGGCGGGGGACGCCGTAAACCCGCCCCTGGGGGCTTGGCCGCGGCATCCATGCCGCGGACTGATCTGGCCGCCCGCCACCGGACCCACCCCGCCTCCGACAGATTTCCGCGATCTGCGGTAGATCCACGCCATGCGTGGATGCTCCCCGGTAGTGCCGGCCGCTGGCCGGCAATAAGGGAACGTCGGAAGTCAGGCATTTAAGAGCGCAGCGACCGGCTTCTGCTTTTGATTTTTTGTTCTGCCTTTCGTGGCTGACTGCGCAGGAACCTGTCAGAGGCCGGGTGGGTGGGGGCAGGCGGGGTGTCCGCGGCATGGATGCCGCGGCCAAGCCCCCAGGGACGGGTTCACGGCGTCCCCGCCTGACCCCACCCACCCGGCCAAACCCATGAATTCGCGCCCGACCAGCCACGAGGGGCTCCGCCGATGGCCGCCGACCGCGCGCAGCGCCGCTCTCCATCCGAATCCCGGAACCATGCGCTTGCTCACGGATTGACCACGCGATTGATGACAACGTTGTCCCCACCTGGCGCCGGACTCTCTCCCCGGCCTCCCAGGTACCTCCGTCCGGCCCCACCCGTCGCCTTCCCGGGCGACGCCCGGACCTGCGTCACGCGCGGCGCCATCGGGGCCCGCGCGCCCTTTGATCGGAGACTTACCCATGTACGACCCGATTGTGCGCAGTGCCGAACGTGCGACCCGAAACTGTCGTCCCCGCCGCCTGGCCTGGCTGCTTGCCGTGGCCGCCGGTGCCGCTGCCCTGCCCGGCCTGGCGCAGGCCGCCAGCTGTGCCGGCGTGGCCCAGTGGGACCAGGCCAAGATCTACCGGGCCGGCGATACCCTGCAGAAAGGAGGCGTCCTCTATCGGGCGAACCAGGACATCTGGAACGCACCGCCGGACCATCCGGCCGGTGCGCCCTACTACACCAACCTCGGCGCCTGTGATGGCGGCGGCGCCAACCAGCCGCCGGTGGTCAGCCTGACCTCGCCGGCCAACGGCGCCACCTTCAGCGCCGGCAGCACGGTCAACGTGACCGCCACCGCCAGTGATCCGGACGGCAGCGTCGCCAAGGTCGAGTTCTTCCGCGATGGCAGCACGCTGGGCGTGGCCACCAGTGCGCCGTATGCGGCCAGCTGGACCAATGCCAGCGCCGGCAGCCACACCCTGCGCGCGGTAGCCACCGACAACAACAACGCCACCAGCAGCACCGCGACCATCACCATCACCGTCAACGCCGCCGGTGGCGATACCACCGCACCGAGCGTGCCGGGCGGACTGGCGGTCGGCACGCGTACCGCCAACAGCATCGCGCTCAGCTGGAGCCCGTCCACCGACAACACCGGGGGCAGCGGCGTGGCCGGCTATGACGTGTACCGCAATGGCAGCCTGGTCGGTTCACCATCCAGTGCCAGCTACGTCGATGGCGGCCTGACTGCATCGACCACTTACCGCTACCGTGTGCGTGCCCGCGACAACGCCGGCAACGCGTCCGCGCAGGGCACCGAGATCAGCGCCACCACGCTGGCCGGCGACGGCGGCACCAACGGCAAGCGGGTCATCGGCTACTTCACCCAGTGGGGCATCTACGGCCGCAACTACCGGGTCAAGAACATCGACAGCAGCGGTTCGGCCGCGCGCCTGACCCACATCAACTACGCCTTCGGCAACGTGCGCAACAACCGCTGCGAAGTGGGCGTCACACAGCCATCGGATCCGAACAGCGGTGCCGGTGGTGATGCCTTCGCCGACTACACCAAGGCCTTCAGTGCCGCCGAGAGTGTCAGCGGCAGCGCCGATACCTGGGACCAGCCGCTGCGCGGCAACTGGAACCAGCTCAAGCAGCTCAAGGCCAAGTACCCCGGCATGAAGGTGCTGATCTCGCTGGGTGGCTGGACCTGGTCGCGCGGCTTCTCCAGCGCGGCGCGCCCAGAAAACCGCCAGGCCTTCGTCGCCTCGTGCATCGATGCCTACATCAAGGGCAACCTACCGGTAACCGACGGTGCCGGTGGTGCCGGTGCCGCGCTGGGCGTGTTCGACGGCATCGACATCGACTGGGAATACCCGGTTGCGTGCGGCATCGAATGCGGCAAGCCGGAAGACAACGCCAACTTCACCGCGCTGATGGCCGAGTTCCGCCGCCAGCTCGATGCAGTGCGTCCGGGCCTGCTGCTGACGGTGGCGGTGGGTGCCGGCATCGACAAGATCCGCGTCACCGACCCGGCCGCGTACCACCCGTACCTGGACTACATCAACGTGATGACCTACGACTTCCACGGCGCGTG
Source organism: Stenotrophomonas sp. YJH_SMC_14-1 (assembly GCF_059372275.1). Lineage (NCBI taxonomy): Bacteria > Pseudomonadati > Pseudomonadota > Gammaproteobacteria > Lysobacterales > Lysobacteraceae > Stenotrophomonas > Stenotrophomonas sp. YJH_SMC_14-1. The sequence goes on along the minus strand of NZ_JCAFVK010000003.1, from coordinate 263,060 downwards.
GGATGCGAAGACCAATCACCAGTCGGCGCTGTTTGATTCGCCGAATGATCCGTCCACCGGCGACCAGAAGCTGTACAACAGCAACGACGCCATCGAGGCCTTCATCAGCCGTGGCGTGCCTACCGCCAAGCTCAACCTGGGCATCGGCTACTACGGGCGTGGCTGGACCGGTGTGGCCAACGCCAACAACGGCCTGTACCAGACCGCGACCGGCGCTGCCCCGGGCACGTATGAAGCCGGCATCGAGGACTGGAAGGTGCTGAAGAACCTGGCGTGGCCGGGCTACACCGACAACACCGCCGGTGCCACCTGGATCTACAACGGCAGCACGCTGTGGAGCTTCGACACCCCGGCCAACATCACCCGCAAGATGGGTTACGTGAAGACCCAGGGCCTGGGCGGCGCGTTCGTCTGGGAGTTCAGTGGTGATGATGCGCAGGGCACGCTGACCAAGGCGGTCAGTGATGGCCTGAAGTAAGAAAAAAGCCGGGGATGCGACACGCATCCCCGGCTCTACAGGAAAAGGTCGGCGCCGATCAGCGCTTGGCCGACAGTTTTTCCAGCGCCGCGCGCAGCTGCGCCGGCGGCAGGTAGCCCCCCAGCTGGGTGCCGTCCGGCGCGAAGATCGCCGGCGTGCCGTTCACGCCCAGCTGCTGGCCCAGTGCGTACTGCATCGCCACCGGGTTGGTGCAGTTCTTTGCCGGCACGTTGCCACCGCGCTTGGCGTTGGTCAGTGCCTGGCGGCGATCGGCCGCACACCAGACCGAGATCATGTCGGTGTAGTCCTTGCTGCCGAGGCCCATGCGCGGGAATGCCAGATACTCGACGGAGATACCGTTGCGGTTGAGCTCGGCGATGTCCTGGTGCAGCTTGCGGCAATAGCCGCACTCGATGTCGGTGAACACGCTGATGGTGTACTTGGCATTCGGCGCGGCGAACACGATGCGGTCGCCATGGTTGGCCTTGGCCAGCAGATCGCGGCGGTAGCCGAGCAGGCCTTCGCTGTTGGCCGGGCCCTTGGCACGGGTGTCGTAAGGCTGCGACTGGAACAGGTAGCGACCGTCGTCGGACACGTACAGCAGCTGGCCGGAAACGACCACCTCGCGGAAGCCGGGGAACGGCGCGGCACCGATGTAGTCCATCTTGAAACCGGGGTTCAGGGCAGTCAACGCAGCGCGCACGGCCTGGTCGGCTGGCGCGTTGGCGGCCGGGCCGGGCTTGGCAGCAGCGGCAGGCGCCTTGGCGGCTGGCGGGGCCGGCTGGGCGCAGGCAGTCAGGCTGAGCGCACCGAACACGGCGGCGATGGCAAATCGGAGCATGGAGCAGTCCGCGACAGAAGAAGACCCCGGATTCTGACACAGCCACCGGCACCGGGCCGCGACGCCGCGCACCACCCGGGGCCGGGGTTCAGGACACGGCTCAGCCGCGCGGATGATGCCGGGCGTGCAGTTTCTGCAGGTGCTCGCGCGCCACCAGGGTGTAGATCTGGGTGGTCGACAACGAGCTGTGGCCAAGCAGCATCTGCAGCGCGCGCAGGTCGGCACCGCGGTTGAGCAGATGGGTGGCGAAGCTGTGGCGCAGGCCGTGCGGGCTGATCCGCGCCGGGTCGATGCCGGCCACCTGCGCGTGGCGCTTGACCAGGTGCCAGAACGCCTGCCGGGTCAGCGCATGCAGCGTCGGCTCGACAAACAAAGGGGTCTGCCCATCGGCCAGCGCCTGCACCTTGCCCTTGCCGACCAGCAGCGGGCGCGATGCCTGTAGATAGCGCTCCAGCCAGTGCTGCGATTCCTCACCCAGCGGCACCAGCCGTTCCTTGCTGCCCTTGCCGGTGACCCGCAGCACGCCCTGGCGCAGGTTGACCGCGGTGGCCGGCAGCAGCACCAGCTCGCTCACGCGCAGGCCGGCGGCGTACATCAACTCCAGCATGGCGCGGTCGCGCAGGCCCAGCGGGCTGTCGATATCCGGCGCTGCCAACAGCGCGTCGATCTGGCTTTCGGCCAGCGCCTTGGGCAGCAATCGTGGCAGCTTGGGCGGATCCAGCAGCGCGCTGGGGTCCTCGCCGCGCTCGCCACGGCGCACGCCATCGGCGAAGAACGCCCGCAGCGCCGACAGCAACCGCGCATTGCTGCGCGGCGACCAGCCATGACGGGTGCGCCAGGCCAGGTAGTCGAACAACCCCGGGCGCTCGATGCCGGCCAGGCCACCATCGCGCCCATCCATCCAGCGCGCCAGTCCCTCCAGGTCGCGCCGGTAGCTGTCGAGGGTGGCGCGGGCCAGACCGTTCTCGGCCCAGATCGCATCGAGGAAGCGCTGGATGCGCATGCTGTCGTCGGCGCGCAGTTCGGGCAGTTGCTGGACCAGCTGGCGGCGTTCGGCGGGGGTGGAAACAAGGGCCATGCGTGCAGGATACGAGGGCCACTGCGGATGCGGCCAGCATTGCGTATGCTCGGCGCATGTCCCGCCCCGCCATTGATACGGCCCCTGCGGCCACTACCGAGCTGCCCCGCCCGCGTGCATTGCTGCTGTGGCGCGTGCTGGCGATGGTCTACGACGCGCTGCCGGTGCTGGCGCTGTGGATGTTGGCCGGCACCCTGTTCACCCTTGCCTACACCTTCAGCGGCCACGCCCAGCGCGAGAACATCGCACCGTTCAGCGCCTGGCAGTGGCTGCTGTGGGGGGTGTGCTGGCTGGTCACGGGGTGGTATGCCACGGCCAGCTGGCGCCGCGGTGGGCAGACGCTGGGCATGCGGCCGTGGCGCTTGAAGCTGGAATCGAGTGATGGCGCGCCCCTGCGACGCACGCAGCTTTGGCTGCGCTTCGTGGTGGGCACGCTGTCGCTGCTGCTGGGCGGCCTGGGATTCTGGTGGGCATGGGCTGACCGCCAGCGGCTGACCTGGCACGACCGCGCCAGCGGCACCCGCCTGCTGCGCATGCCGAAGCGGTAACGCATCACCTTTCAATCCGATCCTGCGCGGCGCTTGTGTAGAGTCGAGCCGAAGCTCGGTTGGCGGGCGGTGCGCGCACAGCAGCCGAGCGTGGGCTATGCCTGCCGTCCCGGCCGGCACCCTTCAGGCCGTCGCCAGCGACGTTGGCAGCGGCTCCTGCCGCTACCTTCGGCTCTACAACAACGATGATCAGCCCGACTTGCGCCGGAACAGCAATCCCGATATCGCCAGCATCACGATCGGCGGCAACGCATAGGCAATGCGGTAATCGAACTTCAACGCGCCGGCCATGCGACCGAAGAACAGCTGCAGCAGCCAGAAGCCCAGCGCGAACAGGATGCCGAGGAACAGGCGCTTGCCCATGCCACCACTGCGCAGCGAGCCGAACGCGAACGGCACCGCCGCCAGGCACAGCGCCAGCACGTTCACCGGGTAGAACCAGCGGCTCCAGTACACATCCTCGTAGTCGCGCGCATCCAGACCGTTGCGCTCGCGGTATTCGATGCTGGTGCGCAGTTCGGCCACGCTGAGGTTGCGCGGCTTGGCGATGCCGGTGGCCAGCGCGCCGGCGTCCAGCTTGGAGTTCCACGGCTCGCGCGCCACTTCCTCGCGCGTGGCCGAACGTTCAGCGAAGGTATCGCGGCGCACGCCGGTCAGCACCCAGCCGTCACGGTCATGCTCGGCCGTGTCCGCATGGGTCAGCGAGGCGATCCGACCATCCTCGGCGATGCGATACAGGCGCACGTCACGCAGGATCAGTCGCGTGCCCTTGTCGCCCACCAGCTGCTCTTCGCCACCGGCGGCGCTGAGGAAGGTATCGCCCTCGCGCGCCCACAGGCCGGAATAGCGGGTGGTGGAGATGTCCCGCCCCCATTTGGCACTGGACTTCAGCGCATCGGCACGGTCCTGGCCCCAGGGGCCCAGCGTCTCGGCGCTGAGCACCATCACTGCGGTAAGCAACGACAGGGCGATGGCCACCGATACGCTCAGGCGCTTGCGCGACAGGCCCAGCGCACGCAGCGCGGTCAGCTCGGAGGTCGCGGCCAGCTGGCCCAGGCCCATCAGCGCACCGATCACCGCAGCGGTGGGGAACATGGTGTAGGCACGGCGTGGCACCGTATACAGCACCCAGGCGGCCGCATGCCCCAGGGTGTAGCCGTTCTTGCCGATGTCCTTGAACTCGCCGGAAAACGCCATCACCACGTCCAGGCCCACCAGTACGGCCCAGGTCAGCAGCACCGTGGTGAACACCGACTGGCCGAGATACAGGTCGAAACGCATCGGGCGCAGTCTCATGCGCGGGCTCCCTTCGGGCGGCCCAGGCGGCCATCACGTGCATACATCCAGATCGCCAGCGCCAGCAGCGGCAGGGTCAGCCACCACAGGCCAAGCGCAGGCGGAATCTTGCCATTGGCGATCCAGCCACTGCCGATGAACATCAGGTTGGTGCCCACCATGTAGGCCATCAGCGCCAGCATCATCCGCCCGTAGCGCTGCTGGCGCGGCGAGCTGCGGCCCAGCGGCACGGTCAGCAGCGCAAACGCCAGCGCGATCAACGGCGGGGCAAGGCGGCGATGCAGCTGTGCCTGCGCCTCGGGCCGGTCATCGCCGAACAGCTGCGTGGTCGGCATCAGTTCCGGATCATCGCCGGTACGGGTCTGCGCACCGTCGGGCAGGGCCACATCGTTGCGGGCGAAGGTGGCCAGACGGTAATCCAGCCCCCCGGCCACCGGTCCTTCCACCTGGTGGCCATCATCCAGCTCCAGGAAGCGCTGGCGGGCGCCTTCGAAGAACATGCGCCCCCCTGCGGCGGACACCACTTCCAGACGATCGTCCTTCTGCCGCTGCAGGAAGACCCGGCCCAGCTGGGTACCATCGGGCGAGATCGAGGACAGGTAGACCACGCCACCATTGGGCAGCTGGGTGAAGCGGCCCGGCTCCAGGCCCGCCATCAGCACGCTTCGATTGGCCTCGATGATCATCTGCTCGGCCACCCGGCCGGCCCACGGGCCCAGCCACAAGGAGCAGGCGCCGACCAGCGCCACCACCGGCACCACCAGCATCAGCAGCGGCCGCAGCAGGCGTTTGGGGCCCACGCCAATGGCAGTGATGACGGCCATTTCCGAGTCGCGGTAGAGACGGGCCACCGCCAGCAGCAGGCCCAGCATCAACGCCAGCGGCAGGATCAGTGGCAGGTAGGCGATGAACTGCAGGCCCAGTTGGGAGAACAGCAGCTTGGCCGGCAGGCGCCCGTCGGCGATGTTGCCGAGGATGTCCACCAGCACGCCGCCCACGCTGACCACCAGCAGGACGATCAGGGTAGCCAGGAAACTCTGGACGAAATCGCCCAGCAGGTATCGGTCGAGCTTCAGCATGGGGCGGTGGTTTAAACTCTGGGGTTCGTTCGCGGTGCCGCCCAGTCTACTGTCTGGGCGTAAACGGCCTGCGATTGTACGGACTCGCCAATGGAATCTGCTCAATGGCCCTCGAATTCACCCTGAACCACGTTGCTCCGGCCGCCGCCGCCGTTGATTGCCTGGTGGTCGGCGCGTATGCCGACCATACCCTGACCCCCGCCGCACAGGCCCTGGACGCCGCCAGCGGCGGCCGCCTGGCCTCGCTGGCCCAGCGCGGCGACCTGTCCGGCAAGACCGGCGCCACCACCCTGCTGCACGACCTGCCGGGCGTGTCCGCCCCGCGCGTGCTGGTGGTCGGTCTCGGCGACGCCGCCCGCTTCGGTGTACCGCAGTACCTGAAGGCCGTTGGCGACGCCGTGCGCGCGCTGAAGGCGGGCGCTACCCGCAGCGCACTGTTCACCCTGTCCGAAGTGGCCATCAAGGACCGCGACGCGGCCTGGGCGATCCGCCAGGCGGTGATCGCCGCCGATCACGCTGCCTACCGCTACACCGCCACTCTGGGCAAGAAGAAGGCCGACGACGCCGGCCTGGCCCAGCTGGCCATCGCCGGTGACGACGCCCAGGCCCTGGCCCAGGGCCAGGCCATCGCCGCCGGTGTCGAGTTCGCCCGCGAGCTGGGCAACCTGCCGCCGAACTACTGCACCCCGGCCTACCTGGCCGAGGTGGGCGTGAAGTTCGCCGGTGAGCATGACGGTGCCGAGGCCGAGATTCTCGATGAGCACCAGATGGAAGCGCTGGGCATGGGCTCGCTGCTGGCCGTGGCCCGTGGTTCGGCCAACCGCCCGCGCCTGGTGGTGCTGAAGTGGACCGGCGGCGGCGACGCCAAGCCGTACGTGCTGGTCGGCAAGGGCATCACCTTCGATACCGGTGGCGTCAACCTGAAGACCCAGGGCGGCATCGAAGAGATGAAGTACGACATGTGCGGTGGCGCCAACGTCATCGGCACCTTCGTCGCCGCGGTCAAGGCCAAGCTGCCGCTGAACCTGGTGGTGGTGGTGCCGGCGGTGGAAAACGCCATCGACGGCAACGCCTACCGCCCGTCCGACGTGATCACCTCGATGTCGGGCAAGACCATCGAAGTGGGCAACACCGACGCCGAAGGCCGCCTGATCCTGTGCGATGCGCTGACCTATGCGCAGCGCTTCGAACCGGCCGCGCTGGTCGACGTCGCCACCCTGACCGGTGCCTGCATGGTCGCCCTGGGCCACCAGACCGCCGGCCTGATGAGCAAGCACGACGACCTGGCCAATGAACTGCTGGCCGCCGGCGAGCATGTGTTCGACCGCGCCTGGCGCCTGCCGTTGTGGGACGAGTACCAGCCGATGCTGGATTCGACCTTCGCCGACGTCTACAACATCGGCGGCCGCTGGGCCGGCGCGATCACCGCGGGCTGCTTCCTGTCGCGCTTCACCGAAGGCCAGCGCTGGGCCCATCTGGACATCGCCGGCGTGGCCAGCGATGAAGGCAAGCGTGGCATGGCCACCGGCCGCCCGGTCGGCCTGCTGAGCCAGTGGCTGCTGGACCAGGCCGCCCGCGCCTGATGCCGTACCCGACCCTGGCCGGCCCCCGCTGGCCAGGGCCTCGCCCGGCACCGCCGGGCCCCTGCCTGACCCGGATCCTGCCATGCCCCGCGCCGACTTCTACCTGATCGCCAAGCCCCGCTTCCTGACCGAGCCGCTGCGCCTGGTCTGCGAACTGGCGCGCAAGGCCAACGACGCCGGGTTGTTCACCCTGGTGCTGGCCCGCGACCAGGCCCAGGCCGAGGAGCTGGACGAGCTGCTGTGGGCGTTCGACAACGATGCCTACATCCCGCACCAGATCGCCGGCGAAGACATGGACGAGGAAGAGGCCCTGGTGCTGATCGCCGTACCCGGCACCGACGCGCCGGCACGCCCGCTGGTGATCAACCTGCGCGATGAACCCTGGCTGGGCCAGTGCGAACGCGTGCTGGAAGTGGTCCCGGCCGATCCGGAAGCGCGCGAACCGCTGCGCGAACGCTGGCGCCAGTACAAGGCCGCCGGTTACGAGCTGAACAAGCACGACATGTAAGCGCGCCCCGGCTCCCTTGATGGGCCGCCGCCGCGCCCTGATCCTTCAACGATTACCTCCTGGTTCCCCCGCATGACCCAACTCGCCTCCAGCTACGACCCGAAGTCCTTCGAGACCGACCTCTACGAGGCCTGGGAGAAGGCCGGCCACTTCAAGCCGTCCGGCACGGGCGAGCCGTACACCATCCTGCTGCCGCCGCCGAACGTGACCGGCACGCTGCACATGGGCCATGCGTTCCAGCAGACCCTGATGGACGCGCTGGTGCGCTACCACCGCATGCGCGGCTACGACACGCTGTGGCAGGTCGGTACCGACCACGCCGGCATCGCCACCGAAATGGTGGTCAGCCGCAACCTGGCGCTGGAAGGCAAGGGCGAGACCCGTGATTCGCTGGGCCGCGAAGGCTTCATCGGCAAGGTCTGGGAGTGGAAGCAGCAGTCCGGCGATACCATCGAGCGCCAGATGCGCCGCCTCGGCACCTCCGCCGACTGGTCGCGCAGCACCTTCACCATGGACCCGCAGCCGTCGGCGGCAGTGAACGAAGCCTTCGTGCGCTGGTACGAGCAGGGCCTGATCTACCGCGGCCAGCGCCTGGTCAACTGGGACCCGGTGCTGAAGACCGCCATTTCCGACCTGGAAGTGGAGAGCGCCGAGGAAGACGGCTTCCTGTGGTCGATCGCCTACACGCTGGATGAGGGCCTGAGCTACGAGCACGTCGAGCGCGATGCCGACGGCGTGGAAACCCTGCGCGAAACCCGCGACTACCTGGTGGTCGCCACCACGCGCCCGGAAACCCTGCTGGGCGATACCGCGGTGATGGTGCACCCGGAAGATGAGCGCTATGCCCACCTGATCGGCAAGAGCGTGGTGCTGCCGCTGACCGGCCGCCGCGTGCCGGTGATCGCCGACGACTACGTGGACCGTGCGTTCGGCACCGGCGTGGTCAAGGTCACCCCGGCGCACGATTTCAACGACTATGAAGTGGGCGTGCGCCACAGCCTGCCGATGATCAACCTGTTCACCCCGGTGGCGGCGCTGAATGAAAACGCACCGGAGCGTTTCCAGGGCCTGGACCGCTACGCCGCGCGCAAGGCGGTGCTGGCCGAACTGGAAGACCTGGGCATCCTGGTCGAGACCAAGGCGCACAAGCTGCAGGTGCCGCGCGGCGACCGTACCGGCCAGGTGATCGAGCCGTACCTGACCGACCAGTGGTTCGTGAAGATGGACGACCTGGCCAAGCGTGGCCTGGAACTGGTCGAAGACGGAACCATCGCCTTCGTGCCGCCGAACTGGATCAACACCTACCGCCACTGGATGAACAACATCCAGGACTGGTGCATCAGCCGCCAGCTGTGGTGGGGCCACCGCATCCCGGCGTGGTTCGACGAAGCCACCGGCAGCTGCTACGTCGGTCGCAGCGAAGAGGAAGTGCGGGCAAAGAACAACCTCGGCAGCGACGTGGTGCTGAACCAGGAAAGCGACGTGCTGGAGACCTGGTTCTCCTCGCAGCTGTGGCCGTTCTCCACCCTGGGCTGGCCCAACGAGCAGGCCATGGCCGAGCGCGGCTTCGACCGCTACCTGCCGTCGTCGGTGCTGATCACCGGCTTCGACATCATCTTCTTCTGGGTGGCGCGCATGATCATGGCCACCGACGACCTGGTCGGGAAGATCCCGTTCAAGGACGTCTACTTCACCGGCCTGATCCGCGACGGCCAGGGCCAGAAGATGTCCAAGAGCAAGGGCAACGTGCTCGACCCGCTGGACATCATCGACGGCATCACCATCGACGACCTGGTCGCCAAGCGCACCGGCGGCCTGATGCAGCCGAAGATGGTTGAGAAGATCGAGAAGGCCACCCGCAAGGAATTCCCGGACGGCATCGCCGCCCACGGTGCCGATGCGCTGCGCTTCACCATCGCGGCACTGGCCACCCACGGCCGCGACATCAAGTTCGACATGAACCGCGCCGAGGGCTACAAGAACTTCTGCAACAAGCTGTGGAACGCCAGCCGCTTCGCGCTGATGAACACCGAGGGCGCGGCGTTCACCGGCGTGCCCAGGCCGCGTACCGATGCCGAGCGCTGGATCCTCGCGCGCCTGGCCGCCACCACCGCCGAAGCGCAGGGCCATTTCGCCGCCTACCGCTTCGACCTGCTGGCGCAGTGCCTGTACGAGTTCGCCTGGAACGCGTTCTGCGACTGGTTCCTGGAACTGAGCAAGCCGGCACTGAACGGTGCAGACGCCGCCGACGCCGAAAGCACCCGCCACACCCTGCTGTACGTGCTGGAAGCGCTGCTGCGCCTGCTGCACCCGCTCACGCCGTTCATCACCGAACAGCTGTGGCAGCAGCTGGCCCCGCGCCTGGGCCTGACCGAAACCACGCTGTCGCTGCGCCCGTACCCGACCGCCGCCGAGTTCGAAGGCGATTTCGCCCAGGCCGAGGCCGACGTGGAATGGCTGAAGGCGGTGATCAGTGCCGTGCGCCGCGTGCGCAGTGAGCTGAACGTCGCGCCGTCCAAGCTGGTGCCGCTGCGCCTGCAGGCCGGGCTGGAGCAGGACCGCGTGCGCATCGAACGCTTCAGCGCCTCGCTGTCGTTCCTGCTGAAGCTGGACAGCATCCAGTGGCTGGCCGAAGGCGAAAGCGCACCGCCGGCCGCCGCCGCGATCGTGGGCGAGCTGAAGCTGCTGGTGCCGCTGGAAGGCCTGGTCGATCTCGATGCCGAGCGCGTGCGCCTGGACAAGGAAATCGCCCGCGTCGAAGCGGAGAAGGAAAAGAGCGAGACCAAGCTGGCCAAGTTCACCGACAAGGTGCCGCCGGCCGTGGTCGAGCAGGAGCGCGTGCGACTGGCCGACTGGAACACCCAGCTGGCCGGCCTGCGCGAGCAGCGCGCGAAGCTGTAAGCGCCGCGCTCTGGTGCGTGCCAACCAGGGTTGGCACCTGCCCTGCCCCGCTCTGGTGGGTGCGGACCTTGGTCCGCACTGAGCGATGTGCCAACCAAGGTTGGCACCCACCAAACCCGGAACATTTCCCCGGCATGGCATCATCGCCCGATGCCTCTTTCCATCTTCCTGCTGGTCCTCGCGGCTGCGGCCCTGCATGCCAGCTGGAATGCGATCGTCAAACGCGGGCCGGACAAATTCCTCGGCACCGTGCTGGTCACCGGCAGCGCCGCGCTGCTGTCGGCGGCCGCCTTGCCCTTCCTGCCGTTCCCGGCCGCGCACAGCTGGCCCTGGCTGGCTGCATCCGTGCTGCTGCAGGTGACCTACTACGGACTGGTGGCACGCTGCTACCAGCAGGTCGACATGAGCCTGGCCTATCCGCTGATGCGTGGCAGCGCGCCGATCCTGGTTGCGCTGGCCGGCACCCTGCTGGGCGAGCAACTGCCCCCGGCGGCGTGGCTGGGCGTGGTGCTGGTGAGCACCGGCATCCTGTGCATGGCACTGGGCACACGTGGCGGCCAGCTGCGGCTGCCGCTGCTGACCGCGGCGATGATCGCCACCTACACCTTGGTCGATGCGCAGGGCGCGCGCCAGTCCGGTAGTGCGCTCAGCTATACGCTATGGCTGTTCCTGCTGTCAGGCATCCCACTACCCCTGTGGGCGTTGTACACCCGCGGCGGCGCAGTGCTGGACTATGCGCGCCAGCACTGGCCGCTGGGACTGGCCGGTGGCGTCGGCACCACGGCGTCCTACGCGATGGCATTGTGGGCCATGACCCAGGCGCCGGTGGCGATGGTCTCGGCGCTGCGTGAATCCTCGATCCTTTTCGCGTTGCTGATCTCGGTGTTCGTGCTGCGCGAGCGGATTCCGCGTGCGCGCTGGCTGGCGGCCGCGCTGATCGTCGGCGGTGTGTTGGCACTGCGGCTGGCGTGAGAAAAACGTGCCAACCAAGGTTGGCACCTACCACGGCAGGTGACGTGTCGATGACAGCGGAGATCCACCGGTAGTGCTGGCCGCTGGCCGGCAACCCTTCTCCGTTACAGCGGCGGCATCGTCTGCAGGTCGTCGTCGACCAGTTCGATCGCCATCACCACCGCGTCTTCGCGGCCTTGTGCGGCCGGATAGTAGCGCGGACGACGGCCGATCTCGTTGAAGCCTTCGCTGTGGTACAGCGCCAGCGCCGGCGTGTTGGACGGACGCACTTCCAGGAACACACGCTGCGCACCGCGGTTGCCTGCCAGCTGCACCAGTGCGCGCAGCAGTTGGCGACCCAGCCCACGCGACTGCGCCAGCGGATCGATGCAGATGTTCAATACATGTGCCTCATCGGCGGCAATGCTGAGCACGCCGTAGCCGATCAACTGGCCATCGCGCTCCATCGCCAGGCCGGGATAACCGGCACGCAGGCAATCAACGAAGATGCCGCGGGTCCATGGGAATGGATACCCACGCACTTCAATCGCCATCACCGCATTGAGGTCGCTCTCGCGCAATGCGCGCAGGCTGACCGGGCCGGGCTGGCTGACCGCACTCATGGTGCGCCCCGCTTGCGCAGGGCGCGCAGCTGCGGCCACAACGCGCGCTTGGCGGCCGGGTCCTGACGCAGCTGGTCCAGCGGCCAGCTGTCCATCAGCGCCTGCGTGGCAGCGTCGTTGGGATTACAGCCGGAGGCACGCAGCAATGCGATCTGCAGGCGATCCGGGAGCCGCACCACCGGCTGCCGCGCATTGCCACCCGGCAGCGGGCGGGCAGCGGCGGGCGCGGTGTCCGGTGCGGTGACGGGGGTCTCGCGACGCGTAGGTGCCGGGCGTTCCTGGTGAGGAGCGGGTGCGGCTTCGGCAGGGTGTTCCCGCATGGAGGCCGAACCCGCCCGCACTTGTTCCGCCGAAGCCGCGGCAGCCGCATCGGCTTCGGCCACGCTCAACTGCAGCGCGGCATCCAGCTCCGCAGCCAACTGGCCGTCGTGATAGACGGTGTAGCCCATGGCCTGCAGCCAGGCCTGCTGGGCCGGTGACCACAGCACGGGCAGTTCCTGGCTCACGCGGCCTCGGGCTTCTTGCGCAGGCGCTGCACGGCCCACATCACCGGGCCGGACAAGGCGTATAGGATGCCGACCGCGAACAGCACGCGCGGCAGATCAATGACCGCGATGGCGATGGCGACCGGCACCAGGGCCAGCACCAGGAACGGCACGCGGTCGGGACGGGTGCCCTTGGCGCCGCCACCCTTGAAGCTCCAGAAGCGGATACGGCTGACCATCAACAGCGCCGCGACGATCGTCACCGCCAACGCCACGTAGCGCAGCTGGTTGCCGTCCCAGCCCAGGTTGCCATCGGCGAAGGCCCAGACGAAGGACATCATCAGCCCGGCCGCGGCCGGGCTGGCCAGGCCGACGAACCAGCGTTTGTCGACCACCGCGACCTGGGTGTTGAAGCGGGCCAGGCGCAGCGCCGCGCAGGCGGCATACAGGAAGGCCACGGCCCAGCCGACGCGGCCGAGCAGCGGGTCATCGAACTTCAGCCACGACAGCGACCAGTGGTACATCACCAGCGCCGGGGCCATGCCGAAGCTGACCAGGTCGGCCAGCGAGTCGTACTGGACGCCGAACTCGCTACTGGTACCGGTCAGGCGCGCCACGCGCCCGTCCAGGCCATCCATCACCGCCGCCACGAACACGGCGATGCTGGCATTGACGAAATCCCCGTTGGCCGCGGCGATGATCGCGTAGAAGCCGGCGAACAGGCCGGCGGTGGTGAACAGGTTGGGCAGCAGGTAAATCGTGCGCGAACGCGGCGGCGGTGTGATCGGGTCCATGGAATCCAGTTTAATCGACTTGCCAGTGCTCGGCGCCAATGCTGCAATCGGCGTTCTACGCCCATTCCGCGGAGTTTGCCATGCGTGCCCTGTCCTGCCTTGGATGCCTGCTGCTGTTGGCCAGTGCCAACGCCGTGGCCGGCCCGGTCTATAAATGGAAGGACGCCCATGGCGTGACCCAGTATTCGGAGACCCCGCCGGCGGGCAAGAAGTTCGAGACCCGCGAACAGGCCCGCACCCCGCAGGCCGCGGCCAGCGCCGAAACCCCGGCCGCGCCGGTGCCGGAGCAGTGCAGCACCGCCCGTGCCAACCTGGCCCTGCTGGAAGGCTCCGGCCAGGTGATGCAGGACACCAATGGCGACGGCAAGGCCGATACCGCGTTGACCGCGGAACAGCGCAGCGCGCAGAAGGGATTGGCGGAGGCCGCCATCAAGGCTTACTGCCCGGCAGAGTGAGGGTTATCGGCAGGGCTTGCAGCCCTGCACCTGCTTCAAGCAACGGCAACGTCAAATGCCAAAGCGGCTCTGGTTTTCTACTGGTTTGGCGGGGCGGTGTGGGCTGGCAGGACACGCCGTAAACCCATCCCTGGGGGCTCGATGGCGCCATCCATGGCGCCAACGGTCCTGCCAACCCACACCGCCCCACCCCCGACAGGTTCCTGGTGACGGTGGTAGATCCACGCCATGCGTGGATGAAATCTGTCAGATCTCGAATTGAATCCGGGGTCAGATCCGTTTTCCTGCGGAAAACGGATCTGACCCCATCCGCATGTCCAACAGATCGCGGGGCCTGTCAATGGCGGGGTGGGTCCGGTTGCGGGAGTGTCCGCGGCATGGATGCCGCGGCCAAGCCCCCATGGATGGGTTTACGGCGTCTCCCGCAACCGGACCCACCCCGCCATCCCACGGGAAGCCCGCTGTTGCTGTTGCAGCTGACGTTGCTTGAGGCGGGTGCAGGGCGCAGCCCTGCCGATACCCCTCTCCCCGGCCGGGCTGGCAGAATAGGCGTCTCTGCCGTTATCCGAAGCCGACGATGCGCCTCTCCCAGTTCCACCTGCACACCACCAAGGAAACCCCCAGCGACGCCGAGCTCACCAGCCACCGGCTGATGCTGCGCGCGGGCATGATCCGCAAGCTGGCATCGGGCCTGTACACCTGGTCGCCGCTGGGCCTGCGCGTGCTGCGCAAGGTTGAACGCATCGTGCGCGAGGAAATGGACCGCGCCGGTGCCGTGGAATTCCAGATCCCGACCATCCAGCCGAAGGAACTGTGGGAGCAGACCGGCCGCTGGCAGAAGTTCGGCCCGCAGCTGCTGAAGATCAAGGACCGCAAGGACCAGGTGTTCTGCTACAGCCCGACTGCCGAAGAAGCCGCCTGCGACTTCGCGCGCAGCGAGCTGTCCAGCTACAAGCAGCTGCCGGTGAATTTCTACCAGGTACAGACCAAGTTCCGCGACGAGATCCGCCCGCGCTTCGGCGTGATGCGTTCGCGCGAATTCCTGATGAAGGACGCCTATTCGTTCCACCTGCACGATGAGTGCCTGGTGCGCGAATACGAGAACATGAAGTCGGCCTACAGCCGCATCTTCACCCGCCTCGGCCTGGACTTCCGCATGGTGCAGGCCGACTCCGGTGCGATCGGTGGCGATGCCTCGCAGGAATTCCACGTCATCGCCGATTCCGGCGAGGACGCGCTGGTGTTCTCCACCGGTTCGGACTACGCCGCGAACATGGAAGCGGCGATCGCCGCCGATCCGGCACCGCGTGCGGCTGCCAGTGAAGCCATGCGCAAGGTCGACACCCCTACCCAGAAAACCTGCGAGGACGTCGCGGCGCTGCTCGGCATCGAGCTGCAGCGCACGGTGAAGTCGGTGGCGCTGATCGCCGGTGAAGGCGAAGCACAGCAGTTCGTGCTGGTGCTGGTGCGCGGCGACCATGAGGTCAACGAGATCAAGCTGGCCAAGGTCGCCGGCCTGGACGAACAGCGCTTCGCCAGCGAGGCGGAAATCGCCGAGTACCTGGGCAGCGTGCCGGGCTTCCTCGGCCCGGTCGCTCCGGCCAAGGCCATCCGCGTGGTCGCCGACCGCGAAGTGGCCGCGATGTCCGACTTCGTCGTCGGCGCCAACGAGGCCGGTTTCCACCTGGCCGGGGTCAACTGGGGCCGCGACCTTCCGGAACCGGAAGTGGCCGACATCCGCAACGTGCGTGCCGGTGACCGCGCGCTGGACGGTGGCGAACTGAAGATCGCCCGTGGCATCGAAGTCGGCCACGTGTTCCAGCTCGGCCGCAAATATGCCGAAGCGCTGGATGCCACCGTGCTGGACGAGAACGGCAAGGCGGCGGTGATGGCGATGGGCTGCTACGGCATCGGTATCTCGCGCGTGGTGGCTGCCGCGATCGAACAGAACCATGACGATGCCGGCATCATCTGGCCGGACGCGATGGCGCCGTGGCAGGTGGTGGTGTGCGTGATCAACCCGAAGGGCGACGCCGCCGTGGCCGATGCTGCTGCCAGCCTGCTGCAGGAACTCCGCGACGCCGGCCTGGACGCGGCACTCGACGACCGCGGCCTGCGCCCGGGCGCGATGTTCGCCGACATGGAACTGATCGGCATTCCGCACCGCGTGGTGGTGAGCGAGCGCGGCCTGGCCGCCGGTACCTACGAGTACCGCTCGCGCCGCGCCAGCGAAGCGGAAAGCCTGGACAAGGCCACCCTGCTGCAGCGACTGCAGGGCTGATCAGGAGAAGACCGGGGCATGCCCCGGTCTTTTTTTTGCCTGTCGCCCAGTTGAGCAATATTGCAGCGGACATAATCCGGTCAAAATCGACGCAATGCAGCCGGGATGCTGCCAGGCCATGACCCGCCTGCATTTGTGCTGTGATTAATTCATCTCTATTCTGTCCCGCGACGCCATGGACTGGCTCGTCCCGTCCACATTTTAGTTTCCGGAGTAACCGTAAATGAGCATTGACCTGACCGGCCTGTCGGCACGCGAGCTGGGCGCCCTGATCCGTACCGCCAAGAAGCAGCAGACCATCGTCGCCAAGCGCCGGCCAATCACCAAGGTCCGGGCCCAGCTGACCAAGCTGGCCAAGACCGAGGGTTACACCATCGAAGAACTGTTCGGCGGCGCCCCGGCACCGCGCGCGCGCAAAGCCGCCCCGGCAGCCAAGGCACCGTCCAAGACCGCCGGCCGCAAGCTGGGCAAGGTTGCCCCGAAGTACCGCAACCCGGCCAACCCCAAGGAAACCTGGACCGGTCGTGGCAAGCAGCCGCGCTGGATGGCCGAGCTGACCGCCAAGGGCAACAAGAAGCCGGAAGATTTCCTGATCAAGAAGGCCTGAGGCCAGGATCAGATTGCAATGAAAAACGCCGGCGGAAGCCGGCGTTTTTCATTCTTCGGTGTGCGGGCCAACGGTCCACACCTACAGCGTTTTGCGCGCCGGCATCAGCAGGTTGCCGAACAGCAGGCCGGCCACCAGCGCCATCACCACGTTGAGCACGGTGAGGAACACGCTTTGGCCCGCGCCAACGTCCTGCTGCTGGACCAGGGTCAGCACGCCGCGCAGGCTGGTGCTGCCGGGCACCATCATGATGATGCCGGGCAGGCGGATGATCGCTCCTGGGCGGCCAACGAGGCGGCCGAACAGATTGCCACCGGCGGTCAGCAGCATCGCTGACAGGAAGATGCCGGCCGGCGCGCCCCAGGCGTGCCCGCCGAACTTGGAGATCGCGTAACCCGCCACCGAGGCCGCGATCACCCACGGGTAATCGCGCCGGTTGGCCTTGAACAGCATCGCGAAGGCGAATGCCGCGGTCAGCAGCGAACCCCACTCCACCCACGGCCCCTGCGGCCGTGTGGCGCGGATCACCGGGTCCAGGCCGAGTACATCAGCCAGGGTCACCGCGATCATCGCGCCCACGCTGAGCTTCATGATGGTGGTCAACGCGCCGGCGAAGCGCGCGGTACCGGAGACCCAATGCTGGCTGGCGAGTTCATTGACCGCATTGGTCAGCGACATGCCCGGCAGCAGCACCACCAGCGAGGCGATGATCACCGTGTTGAGGTTGAGTGCGCCAACAAAGGACGCGACCAGGGTTGCGACCATGCCGGCCAGCAGCGCCGCCAGCGCCTCGGCCGCTTCACGGGTGGCCGGGCGACGGTCGGTGACCATGCCGAGCAGGCCGATCATCAGGCCGATGACACCGGCGGTGGCGATGTCCAGCCACGGCAGCTTCCACATGCCGGCCACGCCGGCCGCGCCCAGGGTGAATGAAAGAATGGTGCGCAGCTTGCCGCGCCGGCCCGGATCCTTGTCCAACTGGCGCAGCGCGGTGTGGCCCTGGGCAATGCTCATCCGCCCGTTGGCCACTTCCTCGGCGATATGGTCGGCGACGCTGAGCTTGTGCAGGTCGTTCTCGCCGGGCGCCAGGCGGATCACGCGGGTGATGTCGCTGGAGCCGATCGCCTGTGCCGGGTCGCTGAAACTGAGGATGATACCGGTGGGATTCGACCACGGTTCACAATCCAGATCGAGCTGGCGGGCCAGTGCCACCACCGCCGTTTCCAGGCGCTGGGCCGTGGTGCCGTAGCTGTGCAGGCGTCCGGCGATCTCGGAAACAAAGGCCACGCGCTGCGCGTAGGTGGCCTGGGGCGTGGGGATCGTGTGAGCGTCTGCGGACATGCGCCGTAGTATTACCTACTGCCGGGCCGCACTGGATAAATTCATCCGGGTTCGACGCGATGCCCCAGACAGAACGGTTATGCTGCGACCCGAATGGCCCAAGTGACCCCGAACCACGCCCCCCAGCTCGAACAGGATGCCCATGACCCGGGCCTGATCCGCCTGTCCGGCACCTGGACCTTGAAGACCGCGCTGGCCGCGGCCGAAGTCCTGCGCGGCGTTCCCGACACGCTGACCGGCATCGACGCCACCGGCATCGAGAAGATGGATTCGGCCGGCGTGCTGCAGGTACTGCGCGTAGCGCATCGCGCCGACCTTGGCGAGGACGCGTTGCAGTTCCGGCCGGACCACCAGGCGCTGGTCTGCACCATCGAGGAAGTGGCCGACGACCGGCCCCGGCCCAAGCGCGATTTCGGCGTGCTGGCGGCGCTGGAACGGCTCGGTGTCAGCGTCCATGCCACTGGCCACAACATCAAGGCGCTGTGCAGTTTCCTCGGCGAGAACCTGGTCAAAGCGGCGCGCCTGGTCAAGGAGCCCCGTCGCTTCCGCCTGACCGCCACCGTCCACCAGATGGAGCAGGTCGGGCTGGACGCAGTACCGCTGGTGGCGCTGCTGTCCTACCTGGTTGGCGCGGTGATCGCCTTCCTCGGCTCGACCATCCTGCGCGACTTCGGCGCCGAGATCTACGTGGTCGAGCTGGTCAACATCGCCTTCCTGCGCGAGTTCGCCGTGCTGCTGACCGCGATCGTGCTGGCCGGCCGCACCGCCAGTGCGTTCACCGCGCAGATCGGCGCGATGAAGGCGCGCGAGGAAATCGACGCGATGCGCACGCTGGGTCTGGATCCGATCGACCTGCTGGTGCTGCCACGCCTGCTGGCGCTGCTGGTCACCCTGCCCCTGCTGACCTTCATCGCGATGATCGCGGGCCTGGCCGGCGGCATCACTGTCGGCGCGTTCGACCTCGACATCCCGCCGCAGATGTACATCGCGCGCATGCACGAGACGATGGAAGTGCGGCACATGCTGGTCGGCCTGTCGAAGGCGCCGGTGTTCGCGCTGGTGATCGGCCTGATCGGCTGCCTGGAAGGGCTGAAGGTGGAAGGCACGGCGCAGTCGGTCGGTGAACGCACCACCTCCAGCGTGGTGCAGACGATCTCGCTGGTGATCATCATCGACGCCTTCGCGGCGTTGTGGTTCATGCACATGGACTGGTGACATGAGCACGCATCCGACCCCCGAAGACATTTCCATGCAGGACGACGACGGCCATGACCTGGCCATCCGCGTTCGCGGGCTGGTCAACCGCTTCGGCAGCCAGACCGTGCATGAAGACCTGGACCTGGACGTGCGCCGTGGCGAGATCCTGGGCGTGGTGGGTGGCTCGGGCACCGGCAAGTCGGTGCTGATGCGCTCGATCCTGGGCCTGCGCACGCCCGACGCCGGCCAGATCGAGGTGCTGGGCCGCGATGCGCGTGCCGACGACGCCGAGAGCCGCCTGCACATCGAACGCAATACCGGCGTGCTGTTCCAGGACGGCGCCCTGTTCTCTTCACTGACCGTGGGCGAGAACGTGCAGGTGCCCTTGAAGGAACACCACCGCGAATTGCCCGAGCGCTGGCACTACGAGCTGGCGCTGCTGAAGGTGAAGCTGGCCGGCCTTCCCGCCGATGCGATCAACAAACTGCCCTCGCAGCTGTCCGGCGGCATGCGCAAGCGTGCCGGCCTGGCCCGCGCGCTGGCGCTGGACCCGCCGCTGCTGTTCCTGGACGAACCGACCGCTGGCCTCGACCCGATCGGCGCGGCCGCGTTCGACCGCCTGATCAAGACCCTGCAGGAAGCGCTGGGCCTGACCGTGTTCCTGATCACCCACGACCTGGACACGCTGTACGCCATCTGCGACCGGGTCGCGGTGATCGCCGACCGCAAAGTGGTGGCCAACGCGCCGCTGCCGGACATCGAGAAACTGGATCATCCGTGGATCCAGGAATACTTCCACGGACCGCGTGCGCGTGCCGCGCGCGGCGAACAGATCGAGAGTGCCTGAGCCATGGAAACCAAAGCCAACTACGTGCTGATCGGCGCGTTCACCCTGATCACCGGCCTGGCCCTGCTGGCCTTCGGCCTGTGGGCGGCCAAGTACTCCTCCGACCGCACCTGGCAGGAATACCGCGTGGTGTTCCGCGAGGCGGTGACCGGCCTGTCGGTGGGCAGCCCGGTGCAGTACAACGGCATCGCGGTCGGTTCGATCATCGAACTGAACCTGGTGCCGGACGACCCGCGCCAGGTGGTCGCACGCATCCGCCTGAACTCGACCACCCCGGTCAAGACCGATACCCGCGCCAAACTGGCGATCACCAGCCTGACCGGCCCATCGATCATCCAGCTCAGCGGTGGCACGCCGCAGTCGCCTGCGCTGACCACGGTCAACAAGGACCCGGCCCCGATCATCCCGACCACGCCATCGGCGCTGCAGAACATCACCGACGTTGCCAACCGCATCGTCGAGCGCATGGACCAGATCCTCAGCGACCGCAACGTGGCCTCGATCAATGCGACGCTGGCCAACCTGGAGACGATCAGCGGCGGCCTGGCCGACCGCGACCAGGGTACCCAGGCGCTGCTGCTCAGCGCGCGCGACGCCGCCCGCAGCCTGGACACCACCCTTAAGACCACCAACGGTACGATCGAGCGCCTGGACAAGAACCTGGTGCAGCAGCTGCCGGGCATCATCGACAAGCTGGACGGCACCCTGGCCAAGCTCGACTCGGCCGCCGGCAACGCCGATTCGATCCTGGGCGAGAACCGCGCCGCGATCAACAGCTTCGCCAACGATGGCCTCGGCCAGCTGGGCCCGACGCTGACCGAACTGCGCGGCCTGATCCGCGACCTGCGCCGGGTCAGCGACCGCCTCGAGAACAACCCCGCGCGCTATCTGCTGGGCCGCGACGCACCGAAGGAGTTCGAACCCAAATGAGCCCGATGCCCCTTCCGCGCCTGCTGCTGGCCGCTTCGCTGGCCACCCTGCTGGGCGGCTGCTCCATCCTTGGCAGCAGCGAGAAAACCGCAGTGACGCTGTACTCGCCCGCCGTGCAGGTGAAGGCCGATCCGGCGTGGCCGCAGGCCAGCTGGCAGCTGGTGCTGGCCAAGCCCAGCGCCGCGCGCATGGTCGACAGCCCGCGCATCAACGTGCGGCCGACCCCGTCGCAGCTGGAGATCTACAAGGGCGCCAGCTGGGCGCAACCGGCCACCGACATGATCGAGGACACCCTGCTGCGTGGCTTCGAGGACTCCGGCCGCATCCGCGGCGTGGCGCGCAGCACCGCCGGCATCCGCGCCGACTACAAGCTGTCCACCGACGTACGCCGCTTCGAGTCGGACTACCAGGGCCAGGCCACGCCGACGGTGGTGATCGAGGTCAACGCCAAGCTGATCCACGTCGCCGACCAGCGCGTGGTGGCCGACCGCACGTTCCGCCAGGCGCAGCCGGTCGGCAGCACCGATGTGCCGGCCGTGACCGCCGCGTTCGAGCGTGGCCTGCAGCAGCTGGCGCAGGACATGGTGGGGTGGACGCTGGTCAGCGGGCAGAACGATCAGCCGGGCGCCCTGCACTGATCAATGGCCGGCGTGCGCGCCACGGAGGGCGGGAGGGTCTCGATGGAGGCATGCGATACTCGACGCATCCTGGCTGCACCTGGCTGCACCGTCTCCCGATGACCTCATCCGTTTCCATCGCCGTCTGCACCTACAACGGCGAGCGCTTCCTGCAGGAGCAGCTGGACAGCCTGCTGGCGCAGACACGCCATCCGGATCAGCTCGTGATCCGTGACGATGCGTCCTCCGACGGTACCCTGGCATTGCTGCGTTCGTTCGTGCCTCGTGCAGAGGCCCTGGGCATCGCGGTGGACCTGCAGGTGAATGCCCGCAACGTCGGCTATCGGCAGAACTTCGACGGCGCGCTCCGCGCCTGTACCGGCGACCTCATTTTCCTGTGCGACCAGGATGACCTCTGGTACCCGGACAAGCTGCAACGTTTCTGCACCGAGTTCGATGCCCGCCCTGAGCTGCTGGCACTGCACAGCGATGCGCAACTGATCGACGGATCCGGCCGGATGTTGTCCAAACGGTTGTTTTCCGCGTTGGGGTACCGGCCTTCGGAGCATGTGCGGATGCATGCAGGCCACGGTTTCGAGCTGCTGCTCAAGCGTCCGCTGATGACAGGGGCGGCAATGGCGCTGCGTCGCCAGGTTCTGGACGATGCATTGCCTCTTCCTGCTTCGGGCTGGGTCCACGACGCCTGGATCAGCACGCTGGCGGCCATGCGAGGGGAGATCGACAGCTTACCCGAGCCGTTGATCGGCTACCGCCTGCACGGCAACAACCAGGTGGGGCTTGGCGACCAGGATGGCGTCTCGCGCGAGGTGAGGCGGGAACGCCAATTGGAGATCGAACGACTGCAGTGCGAGCAGCTGCTGGCCCGCGCACGCGCGCTGGGCCTGCCCGTATCGCGCCTGGAGTGGATTGAACGGAAGCAGCGGCACTTGACGGTACGCACAGGGATGGGCCCTGCACGCATTCGCCGCATTCCCGCGGTGATGGCAGAGGTGTTCTCCGGCAACTACGGCTACTTCGGGCGTGGCCTGTTGACCGCCGCCATCGATTTGGTCCGGCGCTAGGCTCCGGTACGCGCGCCCGCCGTGCGTGAATGGATCCAGCGGAACGTCAGGTTGATCCGCTCCCCGCGAACCCGCGCCATCTTCGGGAGCGCGTGCTGGTAGAAGCGCTGGGTCTGCCCGCCCATCAACAACAGGTCTCCGTGGCCCAGGACGAACTCGGTCCTGCGCGCTGGCTCATCGCGCCGTCGCAGCAGAAAGCGGCGCGCAGCACCAAGGCTCACCGAAGCAATCACCGGTGCCGGCCCCAGCTCCGGCTCATCGTCACTGTGCCATCCCATGTGATCTCCCCCATCCCGATAGCGGTTCAGCAGCACGCTGTTGAAACGACTGATGTTCCCGTCCTGCAGCTGCTCACGCACGGCCTGCAGCACGGGCGGCCATGAGTACGGCACGAACTCGGCACCGGAGTAACGGTAGCGGGCCTGCGGGTCGCCGATCCAGCAGCTCAGCCGCGGCGACTCCACCCAGTTGCCGAGCATGCGGATGCGATGTACCTCCCATGGCACTTCGGCCTGCAGCGCGGCCATCAGCCGGTCGGCGTCGGCCGCAGCCAGCCAGCCCGGCAAGTGCTGGACGTCCGCATCGGGCAGATCGTGGAGGAACAACATGGCGGCCCCTCAAAGAACAGGGCGGCGCTTGGCCGCCCCCGGAACATCAGGCACGCTGGAACGCGACGCCGGTCTTTTCCTTCAGTTCGTCATCGCCGACACCCGGTGCCGCTTCCACCAGCAGCAGCCCCTCGTCGGTAACGTCGAATACGGCCAGGTCGGTGATGATGCGATCAACCACGCCGACGCCGGTCAGCGGCAGCGTGCATTCGGCCAGGATCTTGTGCTCGCCATTCTTGGCGGTGTGCTCCATCAGCACCACCACGCGCTGCACGCCGGCCACCAGGTCCATCGCGCCGCCCATGCCCTTGACCATCTTGCCGGGCACCATCCAGTTGGCCAGGTCACCCTTGTCGGTGACCTGCATGGCGCCGAGAATGGCCAGGTTGACGTGGCCGCCACGGATCATCGCGAAGCTGTCATGGCTGCCGAAATAGCTGGCACCGGCGCGTGCAGTCACGGTCTGCTTGCCGGCATTGATCAGGTCCGCGTCGACTTCAGCGTCGGTCGGGAACGGGCCGATGCCCAGCAGGCCATTTTCCGACTGCAGCCACACGTCCACGCCTTCGGGAATGTGGTTGGCGACCAGGGTCGGCAGGCCGATGCCCAGGTTCACGTAGGCACCATCGGTCAGTTCGCGGGCGGCACGTGCCGCCATCTCATCGCGGGTCCATGCCATGTCAGTTGCCCTCCGCGCGGACGGTGCGCTGCTCGATGCGTTTTTCAGGGTGTGCGTTGTGCACGATACGGTGCACGTAGATACCCGGCAGGTGCACCTGGTCCGGATCGATGGCGCCCACCGGCACGACCTCCTCGACCTCCGCAATGCAGACCTTGCCGGCCATCGCGCAGGCCGGGTTGAAGTTGCGCGCGGTCTTGCGGAACACCAGGTTGCCGGCCTCGTCGGCCTTCCACGCCTTGACCAGCGCCACGTCGGCGCGCAGGGCGGTTTCCATCACGTAGTGCTTGCCGTCGAACTCGCGCGTCTCCTTGCCTTCGGCCACCACCGTGCCGTAGCCGGTGGCAGTGAAGAACGCGGGAATGCCTGCACCGCCAGCACGCAGGCGCTCGGCCAGGGTGCCCTGCGGATTGAATTCGAGCTCCAGTTCGCCAGCCAGGAACTGCCGCTCGAACTCCTTGTTCTCGCCCACGTAGGACGAAATCATCTTCCTGATCTGGCGCGTCTCCAGCAGCTGGCCAAGGCCGAAGCCATCGACACCGGCGTTGTTGGAGATCACCGTCAGGCCCTTGGCCCCGCTGTCACGCAGCGCGGCGATCAGCGCCTCGGGAATGCCGCACAGGCCGAAGCCGCCCACGGCCAGGGTCTGGCCATCGGCGACCACGCCCTCCAGCGCCTGCGCCGCACTGGCGAAGCGCTTGCCGCGCTTGCCGGTGGAAGTCACGTGTTCCATTTCTACAGCCCCAAACGGAAAGAATGAGCGCATTCTAGCGCTACACCTGCCTACCGCTGGGATGCGCCGCAGCATGACGCCGCGGCGCGTTCCGGCTCAACGCGCGCGCGGCATCTTCGCCGTGGCGCGATGTTCCAGTGCCAGCAGCACTGCAAACCCCAGCAGCAGTGTCACCGGCATGCGGACACGGTCGACGCTGCTGCGCAGGTGCCAGTCCAGGTCATGCGGTGTTCCCAGGTAGACCAGGAACAGCAGCGTTGCATACGCCAGCGCCGCCAGCACGGCAACCGATGCCGCCGGAACCCGCAGCACCGGGCGCCAGAGCACCGCCAGCACCAGCAGCGGCACCAGCACCCAGACATCCAGCAGCAGGCGCCCGACGATCGGCAGGGTACTGCCCTCGCTGCCAAGCCGCGCCAGCAGCTGCACCTTCATGTCGCTTCCCGCCAGGTCATTGCCAACCCCTGCCTGCCCGACGGCCAGCTTCCATGCCAGCAGTGGCAGCAGGGCCACAACCGCGGCCAGGAGGATGTGCCAGCCCAGGCGACGCTCACGCAGCACGCCTTCGCCCAGCACCACGGCCGTCAACAGAGCTGCAAGCACGGCCCCCTCGTTCTTCAACATCGACAGCACGGCCACCAGCAACATGAATGCGACCAGCTCGCGACTACCACCGTGCTTCCCGGACATGCGGTGGCGCATCGCTGTCGCCACGGCAGCGACGGCGTAGACCGCCACCAGCGGATCCATGTAGCCGTTGATCAGCATGTCGCGCGCCAGGCGCAGCAGCAGCACTGCGAACAGCACGCCGCACCAGCGCGAGCGGAAACTCGGGGCGATCAGCAGCAGTGCCGGCAGCAGCAGCAGCGGTGCCACCGCCTTGGGCAGCAGCTCGTTCCAGTGCCCAGCCAATCCTGCTGCACAGGCCATCAACAACGGAACCAGTGCAGGATAGTCGTTGTGGCTCCACGGCGCGTAATCATCCAGCTGGGCGTACAACGTGCCCTCCAGGTAGATCCGCTTGGCATGGAAGAGCCAGATTGAACGCGGGTCCCAGCCATTGCTGGGGCTTCCCAGTGCGATCAACACCAGCACCAGCACGGCCAGGACCAGAGGGGCGGTACGCAGGTCACGCACAGCCGGCAGGGCGAGCAGCGCGCTGAGCACGACCGCGCCAAATGCCACCTGCACCGGCCAGCCCATCAGGCCCACGGCGGCCAGGCCGTAGCAGAGAAGAATGGAGACCAGCATGGCCAGCGCCGCACGGCGCCCTGGTTCAGCGGCAGTCGGCAAGAACGACATCTCCGCTCCTCCCCTGGACGTGGCACTGGTCAACCAGCGGATCACCGGCCCTCAGCAGGCGCTGCGGGGTATCGGTATCGCTGAACCGGACCGGATACAGCGCCTCCCACATGCGTTGCTGGATCAATGGGTCGTCCTTCAGCCCCTGCCCGAGTGAAAGCAGCGAGGGAGCGATCGGCTGCGCGCGCACCAGACCACGTGCATCCACCACCTCGCGTGGTACGGATGCCTCGAATCCCGCGTCCTCAGCGAAGGCCTGGCGCAGCAACGACGTCTGATAGTCCGATCGCTTGGCGACCGATACGAGGGAAGCGGCCAACAGCAGCACCAGGATCCCGGCAATCGCCAGGTCCCGGCGCGGGGTGCGCAGGCGGGGAGAGGTGGAGGTCATGTCATCCATGAATCGTTTCAGGAACCAACGGAAGAATCAATACGCCAGCAGCGCCCGGGCTATCGGCAACGGTAGTCAGAGGGCATCCGGCTGTCGCGGAAGGGATCGGTGAGTGCATCGGTGTACTGCCCCATCAGCAGGCGGTGGGTCGGCAGCAGGTTCTGCCGGTAGAAGCGGCCGAACGATGCGAGACGCTCGCCGCGCGCGGTCAACCGCACACAACCATCATGGATCTGCACGGTTCCAGACTGCAGCTGCTCGGTCAGGCGCACTTCCACCAGGTGGTGCTCGGGGACGTACTCTTCGATGAAGACCTGCCGGAAGGCATCCTCGCGGATGCCGCCACCACGCTGCTGCAGCTTCTCCAGGATGTAGAAGGACAGCGAACGATCGATGACGGTCGGGACCGAAATCGCGAACACGTAGCCTCCCAGCAGCCAGATGGCGGCCAGCTGGATCAGCTCGAGGCGGCTGAAATCCCTGAACCACTTCAACGCGTACAGGCCCGCAAACACCACCACCACGGCGATCACCGCGTCGAGGATGCTGGCATACAGCACCACGTTCACGCGGAACTGGCGCATGTGGACGTAGTAGACCAGCAGCAGGGTGGCAATGAACGCCAGGGTTGCCAGCGCGGCACGCAGATACTTGTTCATTTGAACACCAGGAATTTGTTGGCAACGAAGCTGAAAGCCATCTGCATCCCCGTGGCCAATACGAATCCGATGCGATAGTCCAGACCCCATCGATCGGCCCAGACGTACATCACCAGCGCATGCAGCACGGCGATCGCCGCGTAGATCAGCAGGAACAGCGAGCCCTGCCGCGCCAGGCTGCCCTGCCTGCCATGGAAAACGAAGTAGCGGCTGCCGAGGAACGATACGGTGATGCCGAAGACCGCTGCAATCGCATTGGCCGCCGCGGCCAACGGGATGTGCAGCACCTCAATGTTGAAGTGCAGCACTCCATAGTGCACTGCGGTGGCGAGCAGGCCATTGATCACGTAGCGGACGGCCTGTCCGCCCAGCGCATCCTTAGCCACTGCGGCGGCCGGCATGCAGGACCTCGTCGACGAACTCGCGATAGCTGCCCACGCTCATGACACCACCGCCGCGCATCATCCCCGACAACATCAGGATGATCAGCGTCAGTGCCGCGGTCTGCAGGAACACCAGCACCAGGATGCCGAATGCCAGCGAGAACCAGCCCTGTGATGCAAAGCCCAGCATCTTCAGCCCGGTGGCGACGATGCCGCCGATGATCGACAGTGCCGCCACCATGGTGCAGGCGATGCCCACGCGTACCAGCACGTCCTCGGCAAACACCATCAGTGCACGGAATCCGTGCAGGGCCAGGCCGACGAAGTTCATCTTGCTGCGGCCGGCATAGCGCGGACCACGATCCAGCGCACAGGTCTGCACGCGCAGCTTAGAGCCCAGTACGCAGGCTGCAACGTGGATCCACAGCTCCTGCATCGATGCCAACCGGCGCACCGCCGGCATCTTCGCCGCCATGAAGTTGCCGAAGCTGATCTGGCGCCCGCTGAGCAGCGAGAACAGCAGCTTGTAGACAATGTAGAACGACTTGAACTTCAGCGATTCGACCCGGCTGCGACGACTGGCCACCACCACGTCGACATCGGCCGAATCCAGGCCCGCCACCAGTTCGGTGATGCTCTCCGGCGTATCCTCGCCATCGGAATCCATCACCACGACAATGTCATTGCCATCGAAGTGTTCGGCCACATAGCCCAGGCCGATGGCGATCGCACGCTGATGCCCGACATTGCGACGCAGGCGGATCACCACGCCCTCCAACCCTGAAGCCTCAATGGCGCTGATCGGCAATGGCTGCCGCACCGAGCCGTCGTCCACGGCCACCAAATAGGTGTCCGGGCCCTGGGTGCGGGCGAGCTCGACAAACAGCTTCGAGGAGGCTTCCAGATCCTCGTAGACCGGCATCACCACGATCTTTCGCATCGTCGCCACCTCAGGCCTGCAAGCGATGGCGGAAATAGGCGATGGTCTCCTTAAGGCCGTCCTCCAGGCCGACCTTGGGCTCCCAGCCCAGATCCGCTTTGGCCAGGCTGATATCCGGCTGGCGTTGGCGTGGATCATCCAAGGGCAGCGGGCGGTACTCGATCTTCGACCTGCCACCGACGAGGCGGAGCACGGTCTCGGCCAGTTCCAGCATGGTGTACTCGGACGGATTGCCGATATTGATCGGACCGGTGAGATCAGCTGGCGAGTCCATCAGCCGCAACATGCCTTCGATCAGGTCATCGACATAGCAGAAGCTGCGCGTCTGGCTGCCATCACCATAGATGGTGATCGGCTCGCCCTTCAGCCCCTGCACGATGAAGTTGCTGACCACCCGGCCATCATTGGGATGCATGCGCGGGCCATACGTGTTGAAGATGCGCATGACCTTGATCTCCAGCTGGTGCTGGCGCCAGTAATCGAAGAACAGCGTTTCGGCGCAACGCTTGCCTTCGTCGTAGCAGCTGCGGATGCCGATCGGGTTGACCCGGCCCCAGTAGCCTTCTACCTGCGGATGGATTTCCGGATCGCCGTACACCTCACTGGTGCTGGCCTGCAGGATGCGCGCGCGCAGACGCTTGGCCAGGCCGAGCATGTTGATCGCGCCATGCACGCTGGTCTTGGTGGTCTGCACCGGGTCCTGCTGGTAGTGGATCGGTGACGCCGGGCAGGCCAGGTTGAAGATCCGGTCCACTTCCACATAGAGCGGGAACGTCACGTCATGGCGCATGAGCTCGAACCGTGGGTGGCCCAGCAGCCCATCCACGTTCGCCTTGCTACCGGTGTAGAAGTTGTCCACGCAGAGGACGTCATGGCCGCCCGCGATGAGCCGATCGCACAGATGCGACCCGAGGAAGCCCGCGCCACCGGTCACCAGCACGCGTTTCTGATCGTGAGTGAATTTCAAAGCAAACCTCGATCCTTCTGGAACAACAGGCCAATCGGCGATGGCCACGCGGGCCATGTCCTCGGTCGTCAGCGCGCAATTGTATGCGAACTGCCTGCTGGCCATGGCCCATCGACGGGGAATCGGCCCGCCCCACTCCCATGTCGGCGCTACCGGCCGGGCGTCCCTGACTCACCGGCCGTTTGCAGACCCTCCCGCTATAATCAGGTTTCTCTATCCGGATGGACTGCTTCGATGCCCCTGCCCGCCTTCAAGGCCTATGACATCCGTGGCCGCGTGCCCGAGGAACTGAACGAAGACCTGGCTCGCCGCATCGGCGTGGCCCTGGCCGCACAGCTCGCGCCGGGCCCGGTGGTCCTCGGCCATGATGTGCGCCTTACCAGTCCGGCACTGCAGGATGCGCTGGCCGCAGGCCTGCGTGGGACCGGCCGTGAGGTGATCGACATCGGCCTGTGCGGCACCGAAGAGGTCTACTTCCAGACCGATCACCTCGGCGCAGCCGGCGGCGTGATGGTCACCGCCAGCCACAACCCGATGGATTACAACGGCATGAAGCTGGTGAAGGAAAACGCACGGCCGATCAGCTCCGATACCGGCCTGTTCGCGATTTCCGACGCGGTCGCCGCCGATACCTCCGAGGCCCAGCCGCCGCGTGCCGGCCAGGTCGCCCAGCATGACAAGAGCGCCTACATCCAGCACCTGCTGAGCTATGTCGACGCCGGCAAGCTGAAGCCGCTGAAGCTGGTGGTCAATGCCGGCAACGGCGGCGCAGGCGCCATCGTCGATCTGCTGGCACCGCACCTGCCGTTCGAGTTCATCCGCATCTGCCACGAGCCGGACGGCAGCTTCCCCAACGGCATCCCCAACCCACTGCTACCGGAAAACCGCGCCGCCACCGCCAATGCGGTGCGCGAACACGGTGCCGACTTCGGCATCGCCTGGGACGGTGACTTCGACCGTTGCTTCTTCTTCGACCACAGCGGCCGCTTCATCGAGGGCTATTACCTGGTCGGCCTGCTGGCCAAGGCGATCCTGGCGCGCCATCCCGGCGGCAAGATCGTGCATGACCCGCGCCTGGTCTGGAACACCGTGGACATGGTCGAGCAGGCCGGCGGTGTCGCGGTGCAGTGCAAGAGCGGCCATGCCTTCATCAAGGAAAAGATGCGTGCCGAAGACGCGGTGTACGGCGGCGAGATGAGCGCGCACCACTATTTCCGCGAGTTCGCCTACGCCGACTCCGGCATGATTCCGTGGCTGCTGATCGCCCAGCTGGTTTCCGAGAGCGGCCGTTCGCTGGCCGACTGGGTTGAAGATCGCATGGCCGCCTACCCGTGCAGTGGCGAGATCAACTTCAAGGTCGCCGATGCCAAGGCCGCCGTTGCGCGCGTGATGGAGCACTTCGCGGCGCAGTCGCCCACGCTGGACCACACCGACGGCATCAGCGCCGACTTCGGCAGCTGGCGCTTCAACCTGCGCAGCTCCAACACCGAACCGCTGCTGCGCCTGAACGTCGAAGCGCGTGGTGACGCGTCGCTGATGCAGGCGCGTACCGACGAAATCTCCCGTCTCATCCAGCAGTAACCGAGGCCCGCATGAGCAGCATCCAGCCCGTCATCCTGTCCGGTGGATCCGGTACCCGCCTGTGGCCGCTTTCGCGCGAGGCCTACCCGAAGCAGTTCTTGCCACTGGCCGGCGAGCTGACGATGCTGCAGGCCACCTGGCAACGCGTCGCCCCACTGGCGGCGCGTGGCCCGCTGGTGATTGCCAACGAGGAACACCGCTTCGTTGCCGCCGAACAGCTGCAGCAGGTCGGCGCCGAACCGGCCGCGATCATCCTTGAACCGGTGGGCCGCAATACTGCACCGGCGATTGCCGTGGCCGCGCTGGAGGCCACCCGTGACGGTGCCGACGCGCTGCTGCTGGTGCTGCCCTCCGATCATGTAATCACTGATGAAGCAGCCTTCCGCAGTGCAGTGCAGGCCGCAGCAAGCGCCGCCGACGCCGGCAAGCTGGTGACCTTCGGCATCGTACCGACCGGCCCGGAAACCGGTTATGGCTATATCAATGCCGCTGATGGACAGGGCGTGCGCGCGGTCGAGCGTTTCGTCGAGAAGCCCGACCTGGAGACCGCTACCGGTTACGTCAGCAGCGGCCAGTACTACTGGAACAGCGGCATGTTCCTGTTCAAGGCGTCGCGTTACCTGCAGGAGCTGGAGCGCTTCCAGCCGGAAATGCTGGCCCGCAGCCGCCAGGCTTGGCAGCAGGCGCGCCGCGATGCCGACTTCACCCGCCTGGACAGGGATGCCTTCACGGCGGTGCCGTCGGACTCGATCGACTACGCGGTGATGGAAAAGACTGCCGATGCAGTCGTGATCCCGCTGGATGCCGGCTGGAACGATGTCGGTTCGTGGACCGCACTGCGCGATGTCTCGCAGCAGGATGGCGACGGCAACGCCCACCAGGGCGATGTGATCGCCATCGACTGCCGCAATACCTATGCCTATGCCCAGCGCCTGGTGGCACTGGTCGGCCTGGACGATGTGATCGTGGTCGAGACCGACGATGCGGTGCTGGTCGGCAGGGCAGACCGCATGCAGGAGGTCAAGACCGTGGTGGCCAAGCTGAAGGCCGAAGGCCGCAGCGAGGCGACCTGGCACCGCAAGGTGTATCGCCCCTGGGGCGCCTACGATTCGATCGACAACGGCGAGCGTTTCCAGGTCAAGCGGATCACGGTCAAGCCCGGCGGCACGCTCAGCCTGCAGATGCATCACCACCGCGCCGAGCACTGGATCGTGGTCAGCGGCACCGCCGAGGTGACCCGTGGCAGCGAGGTGATCCTGCTCAGCGAGAACCAGAGCACCTACATCCCGCTGGGCGTGACGCATCGCCTGCGCAATCCCGGCAAGCTGCCGCTGGAACTGATCGAAGTGCAGTCAGGCAGTTATCTGGGCGAGGATGACATCGTGCGTTTCGAGGATACGTACGGGCGGAGTTGAGGCATCAACGCCTGCGCCCCACGGTAGCGCCGGCCCATGGCCGGCGAGCGCAGCGGCTTGCAAGCATCCGCCGGGCGTGGCCCGGCGCTACCCTTATCGGGCAATCTCTGCCATCACCCGCTTCAGGCCGTCCTGCCATGCCGGCAGCACGATGC
The DNA here is from genome assembly GCF_059372275.1 of Stenotrophomonas sp. YJH_SMC_14-1. Taxonomy (NCBI): domain Bacteria; kingdom Pseudomonadati; phylum Pseudomonadota; class Gammaproteobacteria; order Lysobacterales; family Lysobacteraceae; genus Stenotrophomonas; species Stenotrophomonas sp. YJH_SMC_14-1. The sequence continues at coordinate 230,725 of NZ_JCAFVK010000003.1, read as the reverse complement.
CGAAATCCTGTTGCAGTTTGCGATTGTCCAGCACCGACCAGGCTGGGCGCTTGGCCGGGGTCGGATACTCGGAACTGGGAATCGCCTCGACGGTCGGCACCTTGACCAGCGCGCCAGTGGCCAACGCTTCGGCGAAGATCGCCTCGGCAAAGCCGTGCCAGCTGGTCTGGCCACTGGCGGTCAGATGCCAGGTGCCGGACAGACGGCCCGGGTGCTGCAATGCCTGCGCGGTCACATCGGCAATCAGCGCGGCCGGCGTGGGCGTACCGATCTGGTCGGCCACCACCCGCAACACATCGCGCTCGGCGCCCACGCGCAGCATGGTGCGCAGGAAGTTCGCGCCATGCGAGGCATAGACCCAGGCCGTGCGGAAGATCAGGTGGCGACCACCAGCCGCGCGTACGGCATCCTCGCCATCTCGCTTGCTGGTGCCATATACACCCAGCGGCGCAGTCGACTCATCTTCGCGGTACGGCGCGGAACCCTGACCATCGAACACATAGTCGGTGGAGTAATGCACGAACGGCACGCCATGCGCCGCACACCATCGTGCGATCACACCCGGTGCCTGCGCATTGGCAGCGAAGGCGGCCTCTGCGTCCTGCTCGGCACGATCCACAGCCGTGTAGGCCGCAGCATTGACCACGATCGACGGCTGCAGGCGGTCCAGCAGCGCCGGCAGACTGTCGGGCTGGCTGAAATCGGCCGTTTCGCAGGCACTGCCATCTGGCAACCGGCCACTGCGCGTGGTTGGCACCACCGTACCCAGTGGTGCCAAAGCGCGCAGCAGTTCCTGGCCGACCTGGCCGTTGCCGCCGAACACCAGCACCGTCATGGGGTGTAGACCGGCAGGCGGTCTTCGGCGATGTCTTTCAGGAATGGGGCGTTCTCGTCCTTGGCCGATAGCGTCGGCGCACTGATCGGCCAGTCGACAGCGATATCGGCATCGTTCCAGCGTACGCCAGCATCGGCCTCCTTTACGTAGACATCGGTGCACAGATAGTTGAACAGCGCCGTATCAGAAAGCACAGCGAAGCCGTGCGCGAACCCTTCTGGAATCCAGAACTGCCGCTTGTTTTCGGCGCTCAGGATCACCGCTTCCCAGCGTCCGAAGGTCGGCGAGCCGCGGCGGATGTCCACCGCGACGTCATAGACTTCACCCTGCAGCACCGAGATCAGCTTGCCCTGCGGGCGCGGCCACTGGTAATGGAGGCCACGCAGCACGCCCTTGCTCGACGACGAAACATTGCTTTGTACGAAGCCGCCCTCCAGCCCCGCCTCAGCGAACCGGTCGGCATTCCATGTTTCAAAGAAAAATCCGCGGGCATCGCCGAACACGTTCGGCTCGATCACTTTGCAGCCAGCCAGACTCGTCTCGATGACTTTCACGGCACGACACCACGCTGCAACAGCTTGACCAGATACTGGCCATAGCCATTCTTGCTCAATGGTGCAGCCAGTTCCTCAAGCTTGGCCGCATCGATCCAGCCCTGCCCGAAGGCGATCTCTTCAGGGCAGCACACTTGCAGGCCCTGCCGGGTCTGGATGGTCTCGATGAAGTTCGAGGCTTCCAGCAACGACTGATGGGTACCCGTATCCAGCCAGGCGTAGCCGCGACCCAGTGCTTCAAGGTGCAGGTTGCTCTCTGCCAGATAGCGCTTGTTGAGATCGGTGATTTCCAGCTCGCCGCGCGGCGAAGGCTTCAACTCGGCCGCGTACTCGCTGGCTTTTCCATCATAGAAATACAGGCCGGTCACAGCATAGTTCGAACGCGGATTCTCGGGCTTCTCGACCAGATCGATCACTCTGCCATCCTTGTTGAACTCGGCCACGCCATAGCGTTCCGGATCATTCACCCAGTAACCGAACACCGTGGCACCTGCATCCCGCTGGTCGGCACGCCTGAGCACCTCGCGCAGGCCGGTCCCGTGGAAGATGTTGTCTCCCAGCACCAGGCAGCTCCGCTTGCCGGCCACGAAGTCGCGACCGATCAGATAGGCCTGCGCCAGCCCATCGGGGCTGGGCTGCACTGCGTACTGGATGTCCATGCCCCATTGCGAACCGTCGCCCAGCAACTGCTGGAAAAGCGACTGCTCGTGCGGCGTATTGATGATCAGCACCTCACGGATGCCCGCCAGCATCAGCACGCTGAGCGGGTAGTAGATCATCGGCTTGTCGTATACCGGCAGCAGCTGCTTGCTGACGCCCTTGGTGATCGGATACAGCCGGGTGCCGGAGCCACCGGCGAGGATGATGCCCTTGCGCTGGGTCATGTCGTCTCCTGGGTTCAGGCCGCAGTGCCGATGCGCTGCAGACGGTAGCTGCCGTCGAGCACGCCATTGACCCATTCCTGGTTGTCCAGGTACCAGTCGACGGTGAAGGTGATGCCCTGCTCGAAGGTATAGGCCGGTTCCCAACCGAGGTCGTTCTTCAGCTTGGAGGCATCGATCGCGTAACGGCGGTCGTGGCCGGGGCGATCGGTCACATAGGTGATCTGGCTGCTGCGCGGCTGCCCATCCGCACGCGGGCGACGCTGGTCCAGCAGCCGGCAGATGGCCTGCACCACTTCGATGTTCTGCTTTTCCGAGTTGCCACCGACGTTGTAGGTCTCGCCAACCTGGCCTTTGGCCAGCACGGTACGGATCGCCTCGCAGTGGTCGGACACGAACAGCCAGTCGCGCACCTGCTTGCCATCGCCGTACACCGGCAACGGCTCACCGGCCAGCGCCTTGGCGATCACCAGCGGGATCAGCTTCTCGGGGAAGTGGTACGGGCCGTAATTGTTGGAGCAGTTGGTGGTCAGCACCGGCAGCCCGTAGGTGTGATGGAACGCACGCACCAGGTGATCGGAGGCGGCCTTGGACGCCGAATACGGCGAATTCGGCGCATACGGGGTGGTTTCGCTGAACTTGCCGGTCTCACCCAGGGTGCCGTACACCTCGTCGGTGGACACATGCAGGAAGCGAAACGCCGCGCCCTGCTCGGCCGGCAGTGCCTTCCAGTAGTCGCGCACGGCTTCCAGCAGGCCCAGGGTGCCCACCACGTTGGTCTGGATGAAGGCGCCCGGGCCGTCGATGGAACGGTCGACATGGCTTTCAGCAGCGAAGTTCAGCACCGCATCGGGCCGGTGTTCGGCCAGCAGGCGCGCGACCATCTCGCGGTCACCGATGTCGCCCTGCACGAACACGTGGTTGGGATTGCCCTCCAAGCTGGACAGGGTTTTCAGGTTGCCGGCGTAGGTCAGCACGTCAAGGTTGACGACCTTTATGCCACGGGCGACCGCTTCGAGAACAAAGTTACCGCCAATGAATCCGGCACCGCCGGTGACAAGCCATGTGGGCACTACCTGTTCTCCTGTTGATGATCCATGTGGGCCGCACCCGGCAGCCCGACTCAGCGCAACAGGATACATCGGGGGCACCTTCACGACTGCCCTCACACCGTGAACAACACGCATGGCCTCGCGGATTCTGCCGCATCGCAACAAAACCATACGCATTCGCATGGTGCCCCGTCACCCGCTAGAATCGGGACCCCACCCCCGAACCGGTTGCTGTGCGAGGACCGGACGTTCTCTCCGTTATTGAAGGACCCGTACCAGATGAAAATCCTCGTCGCGTACAAGCGCGTGGTGGACTACAACGTCCGCATTCAGGTCAAGCCGGACGGTTCCGGCGTGGTCACCGACGGCGTCAAGCTGTCCCCCAACCCCTTCGACGAAATCGCCCTGGAAGAAGGCCTCCGCCTGCGCGACAAGGGCATCGCCAGCGAAGTGGTGGTCGCCACCATCGCTCCGGCCGATGCCCAGGCGCACCTGCGCAACGGCCTGGCCATGGGCGCCAACCGCGCGGTCCATGTGGTCACCGACCAGGCCATCCAGCCACTCACCGCCGCACGCACCCTGCTCAAGCTGATCGAGAAAGAACAGCCGGACCTGGTGATCCTCGGCAAGCAGGCCATCGACGATGACGCCAACCAGACCGGCCAGATGCTGGCCACGCTCTGGGGCCGCCCGCAGGCGACCTTCGCCAGCAAGCTCGAGGTCGCCGACGGCAAGGCCACGGTGACCCGCGAGGTCGACGCCGGCCTGGAAACGCTGGAAGTGGACCTCCCGGCGGTGGTCACCACCGACCTGCGCCTGAACGAACCGCGCTTCATCAAGCTGCCGGACATCATGAAGGCCAAGGCCAAGCCGCTGGAGACCCTGCAGCTGGCCGACCTCGGGGTTGAAGCCGCCGACACCTTCAAGACCAACCACTATGCCGCGCCGTCCAAGCGCAGCAAGGGCGTGATGGTCAAGGACGCGGCCGAACTGGTTGCTGCACTCAAGCAGAAGGGGCTGCTGTAATGAGCAAGATTCTCGTCATCGCCGAACACCACGACGGCAGGCTCAACGCCGCCACCGCCAAGACCGTCAGCGCCGCCGCTGCCATCAGCGGTGCCAGCATCGACGTGCTGGTGCTGGCCGCCGATCCGGCCGCCGTCGCCGCTGAAGCCGCGAAGATTGCTGGCGTCGCCAGGGTCCTGACCGTTGCCAACGCCGCCAATGCGCAGGCCATCGCCCAAGTGCTGGCACCGCAGATCGCGCAGCTTGCAAAGGGCTACACCCACGTGTTCGGCCCATCGACCACCTTCGGCAAGGACCTGATGCCGTGCGTGGCCGCCCTGCTCGGCGTCAACCAGGTATCCGACCTGATGAGCGTTGAACGCAGCCACACCTTCAAGCGCCCGATCTACGCCGGCAACGCGATCATCACCGTGGAAGCCCCGGCCGACCAGATCGTGGTCGCCACCGTGCGTGCCGCGTCGTGGCCGGAAGCCGCCCAGGGTGGCAGCGCTGCCATTGAAGCGGCCAGCGTCGACGCCGCTCTGCCGGCCCACACCCGCTTCATCGGCCTGGCCGCCGGTGCCAGCGACCGCCCGGACCTGCAGAGCGCCAAGCGCGTGGTCTCCGGTGGCCGTGGCGTTGGTTCGGAAGAGAACTTCAAGGTCATCTTCCAGCTGGCCGACAAGCTCGGTGCCGCGGTCGGTGCCTCGCGCGCCGCGGTCGACGCCGGCTACGTGCCCAGCGACCTGCAGGTCGGCCAGACCGGCAAGATCATCGCGCCGGAACTGTATGTGGCCGTCGGCATCAGCGGTGCCATCCAGCACCTGACCGGCATCAAGGACGCCGGCACGATCGTGGCGATCAACAAGGACGGCGATGCGCCGATCTTCGAGATTGCCGACATTGGTCTGGTGGGGGATCTGTTCGCGATCCTGCCGGAGCTGGAGACATTGCTCTGATGAGGTGCGCTGGCAGTTGGATTCTGCTGGTCGCGGAAGAAGGCGCGCGCGCGCGCGCGCCTGCCTTCCTGGCACGGCGGGGAACTGCGCCATGACAAGTACGCCGTTGGTCGGCGTCCGTGCTGGCTTCCGGAATTTACTGAAGCAGTACGCAGGCTTCTTCATCGTTTCAGGCACCGGGCTTGTAATCGCCGTGGGCCTGCTGTGGCTGCTGGTACACCTGGTACACCTGCCGGTGGGATGGGCCAACGCCATCGCAGATACCTCCGCAGCAACCTTCGTGTTTCTGGTTTCCCGCCAGAGGATTTTTGACGGCGCTGGCGGACACGATGGGCTCAAGTATCTGGCATGGCTGGCCTGGCAGGCGGTTCACATAATGCTGATTTCGCTCGCCTTGGCTTGGCTGACGAGCACGTTCGGTCCTCGCTTGCACGACATTACGTCAGGCAGCCCGGAGACGCTTCTCAAGATTGCCATCACACCATTCACAATGACCCTCAACTTCGTTGTTGCTCGACTTCTTCTCCATTCCGGCAATGCCAAGGAAAATTCCTGATCCAAGCCTGCGAGACCCAATCAGCCGGCCTCCGTCTGGCCTGAGTGAAGTGAGCCCAACAGCGCTGATAGCTCCTCGGCATCCGGATCCCCGAGCCAAGGCAATCGTCCAACCCGGGGCAGGTGCGATTCCAGGGGAGGCGGGTCGCGCGCCTTCCATGCCAACGGGTCGCCAACCAGGGGCGGAGGATCATGGAGATGCCCTCATGTGATGTTAATATCTCCCGTCCTGTGACGCTATTGACCGCACCTTCGGTTCGCTCCCGCGCGGAACTTCCCTGAACCGTTGCCTGAGAGGTGTCGCCATCTTGCGGGGCGCCATTCAAATACACTGTCGCACGACCTATTCCCGCCGCAATCAGAAAGAGACGCATGAGCAGACACCTTGTCTTCATCCCCGCCTATAACTGTGCGCGACAGATTGCCCGTGTGCTCAGGCAGTTCGAATCGCTCCCGACTGGCTTCGTTGATCGTGTCCTCGTGATCGACAACCGGAGCACCGACGAGACGCTTCAGGTCGCATGCGACGCAGCCCGTCAGTTCACGAGCTGCGAGATTCAGGTCTGCCGCAACGTGGAAAACTATGGATTGGGTGGATCGCAGAAGGTGGGTTTCGCGCATGCCTTGGAGAACGGGTTCGAACGCGTAACGATTCTGCATGGCGACGATCAGGGGTCGATTGCCGATCTTGTCCCGGCGTTGTCCGGGGACAGCGTAAATCTGGATGCGCTGCTGGGCGCACGATTCATGCCCGGTAGCACCCTGCCTGGTTACTCCGCTTTTAGAACCTTCGGCAACGAAGTGTTCAACCTGCTGTTCTCGCTCGTGGCTCGCAAGCGGCTGCATGACCTGGGGTCAGGCCTGAACAGCTACCGTACTGCAATCTTCAGGGGTGGCTTCCATCTACGCTTCCCGGATGACCTAACTTTCAACTACTGCATGGTGCTGGCTCACAGCCACCTGCGCCACAGCATGACGTTCTTCCCGATCACTTGGCGGGAGGACGACCAGATTTCGAATGTCAGACTTTTCCGCCAGGCATCAAAGGTGCTGGCACTGCTGGGCGCCTTCGCCTTGCGGCCACGCGCCTTTCTATCCAGGGATCACCGACAGCGCGTAGCTGCGGATTACAGGACCGAGGTGATCTACCAATCGAGGACGGGGGCGTGAGGATATTGCCCCGCCTCCTCGACCTTGTGCTACCTGCGGCTGCGCTTGGGCTGGCCATCTTCTGGCTGACGACCCGCACCCACCTTGGCCCTGGAATCTGGGTAGCGGTGATCGCATACGCCATCTCTCATTTAATGCGCGTGTCGCGGCTGGTGATGTTTTTCATCTTCGAGAAGCCTTCGCTGGCAAATGTGTCGGCGACCCATGCATGGAGCACCTGGCTCAGTGCGGTGGCTCCATTCAAGCTCGGTGAGCTCACCAGGGCATGGGCCATCATGCGGCTCGCCCGCAAGCCTGCGGCTGGCTTGGCAGCCTATGCCAGCGAAAAGGTGCTCGATGCCTCAGTCCTGTTGTTGGCCATTCTGGCTCTGACTTCGAGCGGATACAGCGATGCAGCAATCGGCCTGCTCGCTGCGGTGCTTCTAACCGTGCTTCTGTTTGCACTTGCCGCCTATCTCACCAGTCGCGCAACTTCCACAGAACTTCGTCAGCTCATCCTGGTTGGCTCCAGCAGCGTGCGTGGACTGCACGCATTGACCTTACTTAATACATTCGAGGCAGCCTTCAGCGCATTCCGGCAGATGATGGGCGGCCGCGTCCTTCTTCTGCTCCTGGTGACCATTGGAATCTGGATCCTTGATTTCACTGCGTTCTACCTTATCGCCATGAACGTCGACCCTGCACCTGGTCAGCTCGCGGGCTTCATCGATATGTTCGAATCCGTCCTGCTGCAGTCGGCATTCTCACCTTGGCACGCAGGCTACTGGAACGTAGTCACCCTGACTCTCGCCACGGCAACCATTCCATCGAGCATCTATTGCCTTTACAGCTCGCTGGCACGGCGCCGCTCCAGGCAGACCAGCTACCGCATTGAGCATAGGCAGAAGCGCTATTCCGGAGAACAAGCATGACGTTGCACCTTGTCATTGACGATCGCCAGACGGCATCCCCCCCCGTCAGTGACCTGATCGGGCATCGGCGGTTCGGCGAGGTCAACTACCGCCGGAGTGCCCTGCTTGGCTGGATGAAGGCTCGAGCAATGGAGGTGGGCTGCAGCGATATCCACGTTGTCCGTTCCGATGGCGACCTCACACAGGCAATAGAACAGGCGAATCTGAACGAGTGCAGGACACTCATGGTTCCAGCGTGCGTTTGGATCCGTGATATCGGTAGCGGTTCCGCGCTGATAAAGCGCCTGGTACTTGCTGCCATCGACGCGCACATTCGTGTTGGAAACCAAGCAGTGCTGTATAGCGCTTCGGGGATATCCCTGGGAAGGCTGATAAAAGGTCTGGACCAGCCGCCGCTTCCTGGTTTGGTGGTCATGGATGGCTCGGATGCGTTCGTCGACCTGAATGACTACCGGAACTGCTTGTCGCTTCTGTCAGGGGCATTCGAGGCCCGCCATTTCAATGACATCCGCGCCGATGAGCTCACCATCAGCAAGCGCTCTTCCAACGCCCGCAAAATTACTGCCGAGCATGATTACTGGCACCTGCTTCCTCAAGCGATGCGGCGATGGTTTGTCATGCCCTATGACCTGCGCGTGGAAGCCAGTGGCGCAGAATATCGGATGGAAAGACTGCAGGTTGCTGACGTAGCCCTGCAATGGGTTCATGGCGCCATATCCGGCCCCGAACTACAGCAAGTGCTTTCCCTGCTGCGCGCGTTCCTTCAAGAACGTCCAAGCCGTCAGGTAGATGTCGAGGTCTGCAGCGCCACACAGCGTGAGCTCTATCTGAACAAGCTCATGCGCCGGATGGAGGAATTGCGCGCACTGCCGGAGGGCCGCGAGCTGGAGAACTGGCTTGCCATCGGCACGCCATACACGTCGTTCGATGAACTGACAGCCCGCTACACCGACCTGTACAACAAGGTCACCCAAAGCGTCCCAGTAGCCACGTCTCGAGAGTGCATCGGGCACGGAGACCTATGCTTCTCAAACATGCTGTATGAGCGTCACGGCAGGCTTCTTAAACTAATTGACCCCAAGGGCGCCATCACAGAAGCCGAACTGTGGACCGACCCCAGTTACGACGTCGCCAAACTCTCGCATTCGATCCTCGGCGACTATGACTTCATCAACCAGGATCTATATCGACTTGAAGTTGACCAAGATGGGCGGCTGAGCTTGATCGTCAATGCACACGCGGGCATTGATGAAGCAAAGAATAGATTCCTTGAGTGGCTCACCGATAACGGTTACGACCCCCTGCTTGTCCGCCTCCACGAACTGTCTTTGTTCCTGTCAATGCTGCCATTGCACATTGACAGAAAGCACAAAGTTCTCGCATTCCTGATCAACGCAACGGATATCCTTCATGACATCGAGCAAAACTATCAGCAACGATTCAACACTGGTCATTGATGTCGATGGCACGCTCTGTCCGATCAAGAAGGACGGCGAGAGCTACTCGGATCTCGTGCCTTATCCGGAGATAATTTCCCGAATGCGTGAATATCGTGAGCTGGGCTTCCGGATCGCGCTCAGCACTTCCCGCAACATGCGGACGTTCGATGGCAACCTCGGGCGCATCAATGCAGTCACTGCGCCACAGATGGTGGAGTGGTTGCAGCGCTGGGATATCCCTTACGACGAGCTCTACTTTGCCAAACCCTGGCCAGGAAAGGACGGGTTCTACGTCGACGACCGCACGGTCAGGCCCGATGAGTTCCGCGACTTGTCCTTTGATCAGATCCGGAACTTGCTGAATGGCGACAGGGACACGGATTAATCCATGACGACTCTGCTGATAACCATGGCTGGGCTGGGTTCGCGCTTCGCTGCGGCCGGATACACCGTGCCGAAGTACATGATAGAAGCAAAAGGCTCCACCCTTTTCGCTTGGTCAATGATTAGCTTGAAAGGCTACATGCCCGCTCGTTGCGTCTTTGTCGTTCGGCGGGAAGACCATGCACGCGACTTCATCATCAACCAATGCATAGCATTGGGCATCGATGATGTTGAGATCGTCGAGATCGACGGCTTGACCAATGGACAAGCAACAACGGCCCTGCTTGCCATTGATCACTGCCAGGCTAATGCACCGATTGCGATCTTCAATATAGACACACACATCTCGCCCGGCAGCATGCAGCCCCCAGGCGGGAATGTCGACGGTCATATTCCCTGCTTCTTGGCTCCCGGCACACACTGGAGCTTCGTTCGCCTGGGCGAGGACGGACTCGCGTTGGAGGTTCGCGAGAAACATCGCATTTCGGAGCTGGCGACAGTTGGACTCTATTGGTTCCGCTCTCCCGAACTGTATCGCCGCACCTACGAGCAACACTTCGGCGCAAGCGGTTCGGGGCTTGAGCGCGGAGAAGCTTACATCGCCCCCATGTACAACACGATGATCAAGCAGAACGCTCGGGTCAGCGTTTCGGTCCTGGAATTCTGCGATGTCGTCCCACTCGGAACTCCCGCCGAACTGGACGCATTCCTTTCCCTGCAGCAGTAGAAGAGCCATGTCGATCTCACAGCCGTCAGCACGCCAGCTCGGTGCAGCTGCAGTTTCTTTCGCCCTTTACCTGGCCGTAGCGTGGTCAGCGGACTGGTTTGGAATGAATGGGCGCGGCACGGAAGTGCTTTTTCTTCGCCTAGCTGGCGCTGGAACGGCGTCCATTGCGCTGCTGCTGTCTTTCCGACTTTTCCTACTCGCCGATACCGCGTCGCGACTGGTCTTCCTGGCCTGGGCCATGTGGCTCGGTGCCGCACTGGCACTGGTCTGGCCAGGAATCTTGATGTCGGATACCTATTCGGCTTACTTGTATGGACTCAACTTCCCCATCGATAGCTGGCTTGGGTTCATGACCCCGGTCGGCTATCAATTTGTCCTGCAAGTGATTCCGAAATACTGGGCGATCAGCATGGTTCAAGTTCTCATGGCCGCGATGTTGCTAGCCTATGCCGACTGGACTGTCCGACGCTTGGGTGGCGGACTTATCGCCAGAATCGTCCTGCATCTTCCATTGGCTGCATCGGTTGCATTCGTATCCACCAGCCTGCTGCTGAGTCGAGACGTGCCTTTCGCGATGATCCAGGTCGCACTGGCATTGGTGCTGCTCAACTACCTGCTTGATCGGCACTGGACATCTACGCGCTACATAGTCGCGCTGAGCCTGCTGTCCGCCCTGGGCCTAGTGGTCCGGACCGATGGATTGCTCCCGGCATTCATTGCCATGGCCATCGTTCTGATCAAGGCACTCCACAGTCCGCGCTCCACAGCGCTGCTGTTTTCTGCATTCGCTGCTCCATTGCTGGTCTGCAGTCTTCTGCTGCCATCGGTTCTGGGTGAATGGCAGAACCGCTGGGGATATCAACTGACATTGGCTCTTAACCCGCTCGGCCAGCTAGTACAGGGCCCCTATTACGAAAGCACGCCTGGCGCCGCTCGTACTGCCGTTGACCCCATCATTCCATATGACCGTGTCGTCGAACGATCAATTCCACAGGAGATCCCGCTGTACTGGGACCAGGCGATGAATCCCAATGCGACAGAAGAACAGAAGCAGGTCTTCCTGGCTGCGGTGACTACTTTGATTGTCGAAAACCCGGCGAAGTTCGTCTCTGCAAAGCTGATGACAGCGGGGTATGCCTCTGGCCTCGGCCCAAGGACACTCACATTTGTCGAGGGCGACATCGCAGGGAACTGGTCAACCTTAAACGCCTCCAATCCCTACTATTCCGACGGCCGACCGATGTCGCATGTGCGCAGTCTGTTCGGGACTCTTGGGCCTTCCCGCGAATCTGTTATGGCGGCCCTAAGTTCGACCACGCAATACCAGGGTATGCACCTCAAGGGGTCGTTCCTGTGGTGGAATTTCATTCCGGAACTGGTACTGCTTCTTTTGGTGGTACTGGCCTACCGATGGGCACCCGCAAGCAGCCTGGCGGCTGTGCTGATTCTTTCCAGGATTCCAGCAATGGTACTTTTCGCTCCAGGATCGCATTTCAAGTACTACTTCACAGTCGAAATAGCCGGTTCAGTACTCCTGATTACAGCTTTTCTGGAAGCTCGCCTGCATCTGCAGGGAACCAGCTGGTCAACTCGACTGCTAACCGGAGCTCAGAGAGTTCGCAGCAACTGGTCGGCCGGGACGGCCCGAAACACTTGAATCATTTCGTGGGACTCGCCTAGGACCAAATACCGGTTGTGGGAATTGATGGAAGCCAGCGCCGGTCCGGCGCTACGGGACTCTGCGTGCGGACTGATACTCCAAGTCCGCCCTCCTAGTGACAGGCGCACGAAGCGTGCTCCTGCGGACTCGGCGTCTCCTTGAATCTGCGCCGAGACGGCGTTGGGAGCAACCCGCCGTATGGGTATCGATGCGACGCGAGAATGACGAGCACCCGATACCACCGTCGTCAATCAACGGAGCTCTATCGCCGCGGCCCCTGAGCCAGGATATTCCAGCACCGGACTACGCACTCTCACCAATCTCAATCTTGGGGAAGGCAACTGAGGCTGCTCTGAAAGCTGCTCTCCAGCTCTTCGGCGGGCGAGGCCTCGGGCAATCAGCCCCGCCCTCGCAACAGACGACGCAGAACGCGATCAGTCAAGCAGCCTGTTACGGAAGCACCACGTTCATTGCAGGCATTGCCTATCGTGGTGCTGGCGCCGATCCCGAAACTGCTTCAGCCAAGAGTCCATTGGTTTTTGTAGCTGTGGCTAGGGTGACGAAGCCGGTCTCGCCAGAGCACAGCCTCTTCGCCTGGCGCTTGAACTCTTGGGCAAGAGACCCGATCTGAAGGATCAGCAGCAGCTACTGCGTGGCCGACTCAACGAAAACTCTGTTGAAAGATTTAGCGGACGTGGCGATCAGCCTCGAACCAGCCCGGCGTCCGGACTGCGACCGGGCGGGGCTCCAACTGCATTGCGGAAAGACCCGTGAAATCGCGCGGAGAGCGCGGCCAAGCGCTCTCTTCACGTCACGATCTCAACCACGCGCCACGTGCACCGCGTTGATCTCTCTTTCCGTTCCTGCCGACGCATTTCTCTTCCGGGCAGTCAGGTAACCATCGAGGGCTTCGAGCGATGCAGCGAAGTCCTCCCAGCGGCGATTCCGGCGAAGCGATTCAAGCTGTCGCTGGACGCGCTGGCTGCGAAGTTGAGCAGAGGACTGCAGCAGTCTTAGCTGCGAAACGAATGCATCCACGTCGTCATAACGCTCGACCATATCCTCCTCTGCGAGGAAGTCCACGATCCCCCCCACCTGCGGCGCGAGGATCGGCAGTCTCGCCGCGGCTACATCGAACAGGATGGTCGGCATCCCTTCCCACGCCGTCGTGTGCAGATAGGCAAAGTGATCAGGGGTTGCAACGTCCTCAAGCCTCTGGAATTCGCCGTGGAGAGTAACGTTGTGCAGAGACCGTAGCTGGGAGAGATCCTGCACCGCTGCGCCAGACATCACTTGTGCACCGTACACATCGAAGTGCACGTCAGGCATCCGCTTAGCGATCGCTGCCAGGATGTCCGGGCGCTTCTGCCGGTCGAGACGGCCGGCCCACAACACGCGCCTGGCACCGTCCGCAGAGATCGCCTGTCCGCACGATTCGGCCACCCGACCGTCATATGGGAACGGGATGAAGGTGAAGGAACCACGAGGAATGCCCAGCTCACGCGACCAGATCTGCGGATAACGCGAGTTGTCGCAGATTACCGTGGAAAGGTGCGGGTAGCAGTAGCGCAGATAGTCACGCGCGTAACCGACCGGATTCATCCGCTGGTCGTAGTCATCGCAGAACAGCGAAGCAAACAATCGCGAGTGCTGGGTCAGCGCCAGCCCGTGGCGCAGGATTGCATCCCAACCAACACGGGAGTTCACAAGATGAACCGTCGGCGCGCGCAACTGCAGCAGTACACGCACCATTACGTTGACTTGCTGGTTGAAATCCAGGGAAGCCGCAATGTTCCCGAAATCGACGCATTGGGCCTGCGCCGGCAGCCTGGAGGCCCATGGCGACGAAGCGGGCTCAGTCGTAAGAACAAGAATCCGTGCCAACGGATCGCTCTGCGCGATGGCGCTTGCGTGATAAAGGATTCCCCGATCCGCCCCACCAGGCTTCAGCCATGGCACCAGCAATGCATGCGTATACGGCTCTCCACCAATGGCATCGGATAGTGCGGCATACACCCCCCCCTGCCGGGTATCCATCGGAACCGAATAGAAGGCGTAGCGCTCCACGCCGGATCCTGGCGGCAGCAACTCTGGTTCTATCGAAGCAAGTGCACGCATCTCATCCTGCAGCCAGACCGGCATCGTAGGTGCCGATGCGATGCCATACGTTGACGCATTCGAATCTGTCGACTTTGCGGACAGCATGGCAAGCACACGGCGGACCCAGTGTGCCACCCGGCGCGTGTACCGATTGCGGACCCAGCGATTATGAGTGAGTTGATCAAACATGGCCTTGTCCTTTGCCGCGCTTGCGCCCAAGGGCAAACAGCGAGGTGCAGGGAATGACGGTTTTCAATGCGTGGCTGGCTTCGTTGAGAGAACCATGCCATTTGCGCCGGTAGAAGTAAGCCGATCCCCAGGCGAGCCGGTGGACCACTCCGCGGGCAATCGTCTCCGCATTCCAGTACCAGTCTTCGTACCCGAAGCCAGTTCGCTTCGGGTAGCAGGCCACGTAGGGAATGCTCTCGAACAGCTCGCGGGTGGAGAACGCTGCACTGATCCAGGGGTTCACAGTGAGCAATGCGTTCTCATCGTAGTAACCTCCCTCCTGATCCACCTGCCAGTTGAACGCACTGTACATGCCGAAGCTCAGGACCATCTCAGGATGCAGAACGAAGCGCCCTTGCTGGCGAGCGGCCTCCTTCATGTGCACCAGGAAGTAGCCGGTGGAGACAAGATCATCACCGTCCAGAGTGCACACATAGTCTGCCCGGCACGCTGCCACACCCGCATTGCGTGCAAGTGCCGCATCCCCGAGCCGGGTCTCGACAAGAATTTCAGTCCCATCCAGATCGGGGTGCTCGGTCACGAACATGCGGGTCTGGTGGTCCGCATTGTCCAGCACCAGGACCAGTTCAACCTCGACCCCATGCTCCCGCGCCACTTTGCGGGACAGCGCGTACGAGCGCAGCGAGGTGTGCGCAAGGATTCCTTCTCCATGGAAAGTGACGATGGCGCTCAGCGCTGGCCTGGTCATTTGCCGCTCCTGCGGCTCGACGACACTACAGCTCGCCGCGTCCTCTTCGCGTTCATTTGCGCCCCAATCTACTGAATTCTAAGCGTACTTAACGATCTTCATGATACTAGGGGACCTGTCCTGACGCGAATGGCCATTCCTCCTAGATCCGAACCCTCTTGGCGACGCCATAGTACTTCTCCACGAGCTGCTCCAGGTATCCTGGGCCAAAGTGAATACCGCAAGCCCTGGCGGCCCTAAGGCAGTCCGTGGTATCAATCGGAAACGCGGCACCGCGCTCAAGAATGCTGTAGTTCCCGCGCTTCGCGAGCGCACGTTCCATGCAATGAACAATGTCAGGCATACGGGTCGACTGGGCATCTGCGAGCGGCATCATCCGCGGGAACTGCTCGGGGTGACAGAGCACATGGGTCACCAGGGTCACCACATCTTCGACATCGATCAGATTGCGCTCAGAGCGTACCCACACCTCGAAGTGCTCACCAGACTGAATGCGTTGGCTGAGAAAATTGGTGAGCGTATGTGGGTTGCCTCCTTCGCCAACCACCTGTGGAAGCCGGAACACCCTGCCACGCTCATCGGCCAGCACCCGAGACTCCATCCAAGTCTTGTGCCGCAGGTAGGGAGTCCTCGGCTCGTCCGGATTGCCAACTGCGCAGCTTCCGAAATAGACAACCCGGCGCGCTTGCGGATAAGTGAACACCTCATCCAGCAGACGCTTCTCACGATCAAATGCAGCCTGCTCCCGCTCGTCGGAGTTGGACACCCCTGCAGCAACGATCACAGTCGCCCCGTCCTGCGGCCACTTGCCGGCGAAGGCCTTGGCAACCAGGCCTCGTCCAATAATCACTGAATTCTTCCTTGCTCGATAGATATGTCAGGCGCTGCCGGCAGTTCCGGCAGGTAGAACGGTATGTCTTGCAGTGTCTTGACGAAGGTGCTCCAGTCCCGACCATCTGATAGCGAGGCGTACTGTTCGATCCGACGCTGTTCACGCAGCGCCTGATCATGTCCCAGGTCCTTCAACCTCGCCACGAATCCAGGAACGTCATCGGGATCATCAACCAACCAAGCAGCATCGAGGAGATCGCCGATCCCCCCGACTGCTGGCGCCACGATCGGCAGACCCGCGGCCGCAGCATCAAGCAGCAGTGTCGGCAATCCTTCCCATGATGTGGTGAAAAGCAGCGCCGCATGCGTGGGACGCACGATGTCGTCGAACCGTTCGAATGAACCGTTCAGGACTACGTTGGGCAATCCTCTGATCTCCTTGACTGCAGGATCCGGACGGCCCAGTTCGGATACCCCATGCACGTCGAATCCTACTGATGGCATTGACTTTGCGACCTGGAGGAGAATGTCAAGCCGCTTCTGGCGATCAAAACGCCCTGCCCAGAGTACTCGAGCAGGACCTTCGATCAGATACGGCCCCTCCTTCCGGACAACCTTCTGGTCATAAGGGAAGCGCAGCACGCTGAACAGCTGTCGAGGAACACCAAGCTCCCTGGACCAGATGTTCGGATAGACGCTATTGTCGCAAAAAACCGTTACCAGGTTTGCATAGCTGTCGCGCAGGTGACTTCGGGCAAATCCGGTTGGAACCCCCTCCTCATCGCGGTCATCGCAGAACAGGGAAGCAAACAGCACTGAATTCTGGCGCAGCGCCAGTCCGTGCTGCGCGAACGCCTGCCAGGCGACCCTTGAATTGATGTTGTGAATCACCGCCGGTTGCATCTGCAGCAACAGCCGGGTCAGAAGTTGCACGCGACCGGGCAATGCCATGCCGCCCACAATCCGGCCAAATGGGAGCACCCTGACCGCCGCTGGGACTCGCTCAAGCCAAGGAGAGGCAACGTCCTCGGTAAGAACAAGCAATGCTTTGCCTGCGGGCAGCGCCTCTGCCCAGACCCGAAGGTGATGCAGCGCCCCCCGATCAGCCCCTCCCCGCACCAACCATGGCAAGATGAGAACGTGGCTGGCTGACTGAGTGCCGACAGACTCCACCAGTTCCCGATAGATCTCGCCCGGGCGGTTGGTGAGCGGGATCGAAGCGTGGCCAAAGCGCCTGGGCTCGTCACCCTCCCTCAACAGCTCCGGCTCGATCGCCGCCAGCGCCACCATTTCCTCATGCAGCCAGTCCGGCATTGGTCTGTGCCCGCTGCCGGTATTCCGACCCACGCGTTCAATGCGTCGACCCAGCCAGACCATGATGCGGCCCAGTTCCATTCGTGGATTACGCAGCAGCTGGCGAACATCGACACGACGCGCCAAAGCGAACAGACGCCGCATCAACAATGCTCCCATCGACCGAACAGATCACTCGGTGGCAAGACGGCGCGCATGGCGGCGCTGCTCGCATTGACCGAGCCTGTGTGCTTGAGCCTGTAGAAATAGGCCGTGCGTGGCACGATCAGATGCTCGTAGCCCGCCGCCACGGTCTGGCAACTCCAATGCCAATCTTCATAGCCATATCCGGTCTTTTCTGGCCGGCAGGCGACGTAGGGGATCTGACTGAAGACTTCACGGCGCGCGAACACGGCACTTATCCAAGGATTCGCGTGGAGCAGCACGTCCGGCGAAAATGGCATGCTGCGCTGATCAAGCTGCAGACTGATTCCATTTTCCCTGCCGAAGCTGGCAACCACCTCGGCGTGAAGAACGGACCGAACTGGAGCTGCCGCAGCAAAGGCCAAGTGTCGCTGAAAGTAATCCCGGCTGATCAGGTCATCGCCATCGAGGATGCAGACAAAGGTGCTTCTGGCCTGCTCGATACCCAGGTTGCGCGCCAGCGCCGGATCTCCTGCTGAAGTGACGAGGATCAGCTCATCTCCCTCCAGGTCAGGATGCCCGCGCACAATTGCGCTGGTTTTCTCATCTGCATTGTCCAATACCAGCACGAACTTCACCTGCGATCCGGCGGCAGACGCATGCTGGCGCGACCGCATGTAGCTTCGCAGCGCAGCATATGCAAACAATCCCTCGCGATGGAAAGTCACTACGACGGTAAGTTCAGCCATCATCGCGGATGTCTCCAATCGAGCAGCTTGGTAAGCAAACGCAATGCCGTGCGTACCACGGACTTCAGCGGCATGCGTTGAAGTGCTGACGCGAGCGAGGTCATCTCTTCTGCGATGGCCTCGGCCGGGAATCGCAGCTGAGGTGAGTTGCCGATGATCAGCCCGGTTGCTGCGGCGAGATCACGCGCTGCCTCCTCCAGCTTCCGGTGTGCTGCGATCTTGTCGTCCAGTGCAGCTGATTGGCGCTGATACGCGTTGTGCACCTGCGCCAGCTCCTCCCGCCTCCGCTGGAGCTCATCCTGCAGCCCCGCCCATTCAGCTTCCGCATGCAGATGCGCAAAGCGGAATGCGGCCCGGAGGCCCACGATCTCTGCCGCCCTGGCTTCATTCTCGGACTGCGATGCCTGAAGCTCTTCGGTACGCAGTGCCAACTCCTCATGCAGCCGGTAGTACTGCTGCTCCAACCAGTCTTTGCCTTCTTGCAGCTGGCGCTGCCACGTCAGGCGCTGGTCGAGCTCAAGACTCAGACTCTGGTACTGGGCATCCAGCCAGTTTTTCGCAGACGAGAGCTCCTCGTGCTGCGCCATCAGTCGCCTTAGCTCGGTGGCGAGACGTGCAGTGTGCCCGTCCAGCCATGCCTTTCCTTCCTGCAGCGTTTCACTTTCGATTCGATGCCTCTGAAGATCCGAACGCAGTTCGTCCATATCTTCAGCGAGCACAAGCAACTGTGACTCGAGTACGCGCTCCACCCCCTCCCGCCGCTCCAACTCGGCGTTGAGGTGGCGGTACTGACCGTCGAGCCAGTCCTTGGCAACCTGCAATTTGCCGATCCACTCCTGTTGAAGCCGCAGTTCCGTGCGCGCCTCCTGCAATTGTGCTTTCCAGGTATGGTTTCCCCCTTGCCAAGCAATCCCCGGCCGCAGTGGAGACTCAGCAGTAACGCGCAACGCAGTCGCCAGGCCACCGGCTTCATCCATGACCGCGGCCAATTCCGGCATCGAGAATGTCTCCGGCGCCGCAGGATCAGCCACGACTTCGGACCAGTCCGCCTGAGCGGACAGCCGCCGCGCCTCGTCCAGACCGCGGGACCATGCCATGCGTGCAGCATCGACGTTGCCTTGGCCGAACCTGATCCAGCCCAACCTTGCGGCGGCGGCAGTGGTCTTGGTACCCAGCAGCGGGCTGAAGGCCAGCACATCGAATGCCAGGACACGCTGATAGAGCTCAGCCGCCTCTTCCAGCCTGCCATCGGCCTGGTAGAGCTGAGCGGCGGCAAAGGCGAGGGAAACCTGCCAGCGCAGCACCGTAGGATTGGCAGCCGGCTCGGTGATGTAGTGCCAGACGGCACCGAGCAACACCTCACGCTTGTCTCCGGCGGCTGCTTCCGCGTCATAGAGCAGTACGCACAGGGCAGCACCGTGATCGGCGGAAGTCGGTGACGACGAGTCGAGTACGCTGCGGGCAAGCTGCCGGCGTAGCACCGGTGATTCGATCCGCTCCCCCATGGAAACGATCAAGCGGACAACGCTTGCGTCCTGATAGTCGCGATGGAATGCGATGATGTTGGGAACCTGCGCGAAAGGGTCCTGCGTGACCCCTCGCCCGCCAGTTTTCACCGCGAGCAGCACAATTGCGTCGGCGCTCTCCCCGCGCGCAGTGGCGAGCGGAGTTTCGCGGTCAATTTCGTGGAACTGCTCAAGACCAGTCCGGCCGGCAGTACGCTGATACCACGCGCGATCCACCACCAGCTCCAACTCTTCCAAGCAAGTCACCAAATGTGACAGCGGATCGAGTCCATGCGCCAACGGCACGCGCAGGACAAGCCGCCCGCTTCGCCGCAGTGGAGCATGTGCATTCCGCAGCAGCCCGTGCCAGTCCGCGGCATCGACGGCCATCTGCGTGATCACCACATCCAGCAAATCGGAGAACTCCGGCCAGCGCGCAGGGTTGGTCCATTCGAGGCCGGGCTGCGACGGGGCGGGTGGTCGCGATGCCAGCACGCCCAACCAGCGGCAGCGTGATTGCTGCTGCACGATCCGCCATACGCCGTCCCCAGCGGCTTCGGTCGCCATGACTGCATCACCAGGACGTACGAGGGCGGCCGCTAAACCGTGAAAGCTGGCATTCGGAATCGTATCGGCGGAGGTCGATCTGACCCCGCTCCGAGCAAGCACCAACAAGGCAGCGCTGCCAAGAACGCCAGGCATGGTGAAGATCGCGGGGTGAAGATCCCATCCACGCTCACAGGCTTGCTCCCGCCAGGCGGGCACGTCTGCGCCTGCACCGCCCACCAGCACCAACGTGGAAACGTCAGATCCGAGCGCCTCGGACCGCAATGCATCGGTCTGCGCCCAAGCGACCATCCATTCCGGGCGCTCGCCATCCGCCTCAATCTGAGTCGTGGAAACTTCGCAGCCTGCCCTGCGCAACGGCGCGGTCAGCATCGTCATCTCGGCGCCGAACAGGACTACCCGGCCCGGCCCGCAGATCCGCAGACAGAATTCCGCCAATCCGTCGGGTAACAGAGTAGTCGCCGGCTGCGCGGAGGACATTGATGAATCTGGCGCGCTCATGGCGATTGCTACCTGCTATCGCCGGACGCAGCAGCAGACGCTTGTCCGAGGCGCTGTACCTCTGCCGTCAGTGAGTGGTACTGCGCGTCCAGCCATCTGCGAGCAGCCTCGAGTTCGACGTTGTACTGCTCCAGTTCGGCAATATGCTTCTGCTGCTCGTGGTACTTGCCATCAAGCCATCGCTTGGCATCCACAAGCTGCTGTACATCGCCAGCACTCAGGCTCGACTGCCCATTGCCATCCCCGATGCCCGCGGACACGGCGCGATCATCGTTGTCGCCCAGCAATGCGGGCTCCGGGCCGAGCAGATCGCAGATGATCGGGGCTCGGATCCGAATCAGAAGTTTCAATCGAGCAAAGCGTAGATGCGTTGGCAATGCCAGCTGGGCCGCGGCAAGATGCAGAAGCGCGGCCGCCTCGGCCTCGATGGATGGCTCGACCAATGCTTCACGGGCCGCTGTCCGGCAATGCTCCCAATGCGCAGCAGCGGACTCCAGCGTCCCAGTGGTTGTCGCAAGCACAGCCGCCGCCGCACGCGAGCGGGCCTGGAGCAGCGGTTCTCCCGTTTCGAAATGGGCCTCAAGTTGATGCAATGCGGCGTCAGTTTGTCCGTTGGCGAGCATTTCGCGGAACGGCCGCAGCGGATCGTCCCCCGTTTCCATTGCCGCATCGGTCTTGCGGGCGAGCACCAGCAGCCATTCACCATCGCAGCTTGGACCTACGTGCGGATCGATCTCAAGCATGGAGCGCACCGACAGATGCCGCTTCTGGCCACCTCCGGCATCCTGCAACCACGCCCTCTCGATAACGAAACCATTCCGATGGAACTGGTTGATGAGTCGCGGCCAGTCGTATACATGGAAATGAAATGGATTCGGGTCCTCGCCAGTTTCGTCCGACCAGTCATTAGGCACGCTTGCATACAAGCGCCCTTCCGGCGAGAGCACCCGATGCAGCTCCGCCAGCAGTCGATCAGGCTCAGGAAGATGTTCCAGCGTCTCCACAGATACCGCGAAGTCCGCGGAACCATCAGCCATTCCCGACAGATCCTGCGCATCGCCGACAACGAAGCTCATCTCTACCGGGGCATCAGGGGCAAAACAGGTACTGGCGTAGTCCACCGCATAGTCACTGGCATCAAGTCCAATGAACGAGGCCGCCTGGCTATTGTGGGCAAGCTGGTAGGAGCCGTACCCCAAGCCGCATGCGACGTCGATGACGCGATCCCCAGGTCGAATGAACTGCGCAGCCTGTGCATAGCGGGCCATGTGCGCATCGGATCGTCGCCCAGCCTCGCGAGTCATGTCCGTATGCAGATCGCGCTCTTCCACAAGCGCGCTCAGAGGATAGGCAGCAATGGCTGCGTCGGGCACGCGTTCGAACGCCATCAACAGCAACCCATTGACACGATCCAACTCACCGTATGGCGCTACGCGCTCGTTCTGCGGATGTTTGCGCCACTCTTGGCGGATGGCCGCTGCCTCCCACTGGGCACGCGCTACGTTGGTTGCCGCCCCCCCCCCGACCAGAAGGCATACGGGTATACGGATATCCGCCAGCAATGACTGCAGGCACTCATCGGCGGAGCCAACATCTGCATGATCAACAACGAGGACCGCAGACGCTGCGCCTTCCACTCCATCAAGCACCTCATATCCGCACTGCCGCAGGCCGCGCGCCAATGCCGGCTCGGAATTTCCCAGCAGCGCAACCGGACCCGCAGCCAACCAGTCATACAGTCTTCGAACTCCGACGCGCAACGCCGCGGGGGACAATGCGGAACGGGGAACATTCGTGCTTGTTTGCATCACAGTTTCTCCGTATTTCGCTGAATTCCGGCCACTTCGGCGTGCATGCGGAGATCGCAGACACCACCGAATGTGTATTCCTTCTGCCTCATGCCCACTTGGAAGAAGGCCGCCTCGTCACGCCAATGCAGCATGCGCTGTGCTCCGCCAAACTGCTCGATTTCTTCTGAAACAGAAACCTGGACTTCATAGAAGTTCATGCCAAGGGCGCAATCGAAGGTAAACCGCACCACGAAAGGAACGTCCGCCGGGAACATCATGTTCCACACCCCTGAATCATCCCGTCCGCGCTCGGCCCACGCACCAACATCCTGGTTCAAAGTACCCCACGAGTAGAGCTTCACCCCTTCCTTGTTGCGAAGCCGGACATTGATGTTGAGCCGGTCCATGTCACGCTTCGGGCGCCCGGTCACTTCAATGACCACCTTGTCCTGCGGCAGGAAGTAGGCGCACTCCTCGTCGCGCTGGTCGAGCACGCGCACCCGCTCGATCACGCAGTCATAGTCGCCGAAGGACAACTTGTCGCTGCGGGCACCCAAGATCGCAGAACCTTCATGGCCCTCTACGTCCGCGGCCCCTTCGCCAGCCACCTGCGCGTCAACAATTTTCTGGGCAAACTGCAGGTGCTGCGCACTGACCGACGCGTAATAGTCGCGCTCATCCTCATGCAGCTGCTTCCTGTATTCGAGGACCACGTCCGATGACGGCCCCGCAACCCGCACGGTGCCGTCCCTCAGGAGGATCGAATGATCGGTCAACGTCCTGATCGACTCCTGGTCATGGGAGACGAGGAGCAGGGTGCAACCGTTGGCTCGCAGCGCCTCCATCTGCTGGAAACAGCGCTTCTGGAAGAGCGCGTCGCCCACAGCCAGGGCCTCATCCACGATGAGGATGTCCGGCTCGACCTGGGTCTGCACTGCAAATGCCAGCCGCAGCATCATGCCGCTGGAGTAAGTGCGCACGGGCTGATCGATGAAACTGCCTATGTCGGCGAAGGCGGCAATAGCATCGAAGCGTTGCATCACCTCACGCTCCGTCAGGCCAAGAATCATGCCATTGAGCACGACATTCTCGCGCCCGGTGAAATCCGGATTGAACCCGCTTCCCAGCTCAAGCAGCGCAGCGATCCGTCCATTGACCTTGGCCTTGCCCCTTGTCGGTGCAAGTGTGCCGGCGATGATCTGCAGCAGCGTCGATTTTCCTGAACCGTTGCGACCGATGATGCCGACCGCGTCGCCCCGTTTCACTTTCAAACTGACATCACGCAGCGCCCAGAACTCACGCCCACGTTGACGCGAAGTCCACGAGCTACCAACAGGCAGAACACGCCCCAGCCGTGGCAACAGCATCTGCAGCAGTCGATCAGAAGGCTTCTCAAAAATGTTGAACACCTTGCTGACGTTCTCGATATCGATCACGAGATCTTCAGACGACATCGGCAAACGCCCTCCGGGTCCGCTGGAACCACCAGAAACCAATGAAGAAAATGGCCAATGACCAAGCGACGGCCCAGCCATAGGAAGGCCAATCCGGCAATGTGCCACTCACGATCAGCGCGCGGGTCTGCTCGACATAGACAGCCAGCGGACTCAGCCGCATCCACTTGCCGATCACATCGGGAAAAATGATCGATGGATAAAGCACAGGTGTCAGGTACTGGAGCACCCGCGCCAGCAATCCGGCAATCTGATCAACATCGCGGAAGAACACCCCGAGAGACGCGAACAGATAGGCCACGCCCATCGTAAGCATGAGCAACGGCAGAATCAGGACCGGCAGGAGGATCATCTGCCAATGGAGGCCAAAGCTGCTGAAGGCCAGGAACACCGCGAGCGCGACCGTGGCCACACCAGCGTTGTACAGCGATGACAACACCACCACGGGCGGCAGTACCTCCAACGGGAAGACTACCTTCTTGACCAGGTTGGGATTGCTGAGAACCGCCGTAGGTGCTCGCGTCAATGATTCTGCAAAGAAGTTGTAGACGATCAAGCCAATGAACAGCAACACGGCGTAGTCGACCTTGCTGTG
Source organism: Stenotrophomonas sp. YJH_SMC_14-1 (assembly GCF_059372275.1). Taxonomy (NCBI): domain Bacteria; kingdom Pseudomonadati; phylum Pseudomonadota; class Gammaproteobacteria; order Lysobacterales; family Lysobacteraceae; genus Stenotrophomonas; species Stenotrophomonas sp. YJH_SMC_14-1. The sequence goes on along the minus strand of NZ_JCAFVK010000003.1, from coordinate 206,127 downwards.
CACTTCAATGCCTTTCCACTTGGCACTGAAGATGGTGGCGAAGATCACTGTATAGATGCCAAGCATGATCAACGGCACAAGCACGCCCCATAGCGCGCCCAGCAGCGAATGCTTGTACTTCGTCTTGATGTCGCGGCCGGCCAGGCTCAACATCAGTTCGATGCGGCGTCCCATCATACAGAGGCAACCCTCAGCGCCCGCTCCAGATCCACCTGCAGATCCCCCAGATCCTCAACACCCACGCTCAGCCGCACCAGTGCATCGCTGATGCCCAGCTGCTCGCGGCGCGCGACCGGGATCGACGCATGCGTCATCACCGCCGGGTGGTTGACCAGGCTTTCAACGCCGCCCAGCGATTCGGCCAGGGTGAACAGCTCGGTCTTCTCGCAGAAACGCTTGGCCGCCTCGAAACCGCCCTTGAGCACGATCGAGACGATGCCGCCGTACCCAGCCATCTGCTTGCCGGCCAGTTCATGCTGCGGGTGCGACGGCAGGCCCGGGTAGATCACCTTCTCCACCGCCGGGTGCTTTTCCAGCCACTGGGCCAGGGCCAGCGCGTTGGCGCAGTGGGCCTTCATGCGCAGCGGCAGGGTCTTCAGGCCGCGCAGGGCCAGGAAGCTGTCGAACGGGCCCTGCACGCCACCCACCGAGTTCTGCAGGAAGGCCATCTGCTCGGCCAGTTCGGCGTTGTCGCCAACCACCACCATGCCACCGACCATGTCCGAGTGGCCGTTGAGGTACTTGGTGGCCGAATGCAGGACCAGGTCCGCGCCCAGCTCCAGCGGGCGCTGCAGCATCGGCGAGGCGAAGGTGTTGTCGACCACCACGATCAGGCCATGGCGCTTGGCAATGGCGGCCACAGCGGCGATGTCCACGATCTTCAGCATCGGGTTGGTCGGGGTCTCGATCCACACCATCTTCGTCTTCGGCGTGATGGACGCTTCAAACGCAGCCAGGTCGGTCAGGTCGACGAAGCTGAAATCCAGCCCGGCGGTGCGGCGGCGCACGCGCTCGAACAGGCGGAAGCTGCCGCCGTAGATGTCATCCATCGCCACCACGTGGCTGCCGGCGTCCAGCAGCTCGATCACGGTCGAGCTGGCCGCCATGCCCGAAGCGAAGGCAAAACCGCGGGTGCCGCCTTCCAGCGACGCCACGCAGCGCTCGTAGGCGAAGCGGGTCGGGTTGTGGGTACGCGAGTACTCGAAGCCCTGGTGCGCGCCCGGGCTGGACTGCGCATAGGTCGAGGTGGCGTAGATCGGCGGCATCACCGCGCCGGTGCTGGGGTCTGGCGACTGGCCGCCGTGGATGGCCAGCGTGGCCAGGGCCAGGGCGCGATCCTGGGAAGTAGCGTTGGACATGTTCTTTCCTGAGGGGCGCCGAAGCTCGGCGCCGTCGAAGGTGCGGAAGTCTATCAGCGCGGCCTTAACGACCTTTGACGCGGATAAACCGGGATTCAGCAGCGAACGTCTGCGATCAACGGCTTACTGCACGCGACGGCGCAGATAGTTCAGCAGGTCGATACGGGTGATCAGGCCCAGGAAGGCATTGCCGTCCATCACGATCGCCACCTGGCCGCGGTCGAACACCGGCAGCAGCGCCTCGATCGGCGACTTCACGTCCAGCCGGTCCAGCTTGCTGACCATCGCCGTGGCGACGGTGTCGCGGAAGCGTGCTTCGTCACCATAGACATGCAGCAGCACGTCGCTTTCGTCGACGATGCCGACCAGCTGGTCACCGTCCATCACCGGCAGCTGCGACACGTCGTACAGCTTCATGCGCTGGTAGGCGGTGGTCAGCAGGTCGTTCGGTCCGATCACGACAGTGTCGCGCTGGCCATACGGGCGCAGGATCAGGTCGCGCAGGTCGCCGTGCTGCGGGCGCTCCAGGAAGCCGTTGTCCAGCATCCAGTAGTCGTTGTACATCTTCGACAGGTACTTGTTGCCGGTATCGCACACCAGCACCAGCACCTTCTTCGGCGCGGTCTGCTCCTTGCAGTACTTCAGCGCAGCGGCCAGCAGGGTGCCAGTGGACGAGCCACCGAGGATACCTTCCTTGCCCAGCAGTTCGCGCGCGGTGTGGAAGCTCTCGGCGTCGCTGATGGCATAGGCCTTCTTGACGCGGCTGAAGTCGGAGATCGACGGCAGGAAGTCCTCGCCGATGCCTTCCACCAGCCAGCTGCCCGACTTGTCGTTCAGATTGCCGTCGTTGATGTACTCGGCCAGGATCGAGCCGACCGGATCGGCCAGCACCAGCTCGGTCTTCGGCGACAGCTTGGCGAAGGCGCGCGACAGGCCGGTCATGGTGCCGGAGCTGCCGCAGCCGAACACGATGGCGTCGAGGTCGCCGCCCATCTGCTCCAGGATCTCCGGGCCGGTACCGAATTCATGCGCGGCCGGGTTGTCCGGGTTGCCGAACTGGTTGATGAAGTAGGCGCCCGGGGTCTGCTCGGCGATGGTCTTGGCCAGGTCCTGGTAGTACTCCGGATGGCCCTTGGCCACGTCCGAGCGGGTCAGGCGCACTTCGGCGCCCATCGCCTTCAGGTTGAAGATCTTCTCGCGGCTCATCTTGTCGGGAACGACCAGGATCAGCTTGTAGCCCTTCTGCTGCGCGACCAGGGCCAGGCCCAGGCCGGTGTTGCCGGCGGTACCTTCCACCAGGGTCGCACCCGGCTTCAGGTCGCCACGCTGCTCCGCCGCCTCGATCATCGACAGGCCGATGCGATCCTTGATCGATCCGCCCGGGTTGGCGCTTTCGAGCTTCAGGTAGAGCTCGCAGACGCCGGTGTCCAGGCGCTGGGCCTTGACGATCGGGGTCTGGCCGATGAGTTCGAGGACGGAAGAATGAATGGGCATTCGGAGGACTTTCGGTTCGCGCCGCAGGGGGCCGGACCGATGATTATCCGTCGGATGGCGATGAATGTCAGGTCGGCGCGGAGACGGGCCGCAAGCCCGCAGAAAGAGATGCGGACGGCCCCGGATCGACGAGGAGACCGGTACCGCCCGCATCGGTGAGTTGTGCCTGCAGGCCAAGGCACCACCGCCTGTGGTGCCTTGGCGCGGCCGCCTCATCGGCGGTGCCGCGATGCCGGGGCAGGAGCGCCCGGCGGGGCCATCGATGGCCGGGTCACGCCGTTCCGGGCGTGACGGGGTGCGTCAAAGCGTGGGGGACGTCGTTGGGAGCGGTGTTTCGTACATTCGCAGAAGTCGTTGCTTGGCCAGCAGCTTCTCGCGCTTCATGCGACCCAGGGTGACATCATCGATCGGGAGTACACCCAACTCCGCGTCCATGCACTTCTTGTTCAACTTGCGGTGCTGGTCATGGAGTGCCCTGAACTCCGGATCACGCGCGCGACGTGCGTCGATCTCGCTCTGGGGCTGATCTTCAAACATGATGGACCTCCTTCGACAGATACACGAACGCCCCAGCCGCAAGGCACGGGGCGTTGTTCATGGAGGAGCGCCGGTCGATGGCCACCTGGACGCCTGCAACGACCTGCGGCACTGGCCTGCGCACGTCGATCTGCTGCGGTTCGCGCCCTGATTGCATCGGCCCGGCCCTCCCATCGTCCGGTCCGCGGCATTGCGTCCCGGACGATTGACCCTACGCCTGCTCAAGGCGGGGTACAAGACCCCTGCGTCAAAAAGACCGAACCCCGCCGGGGCGGGGTTCAGGCTGAATGCTCATCACAACGAAAAACAAACAATATCAAGCAATTACGGGGCGATGATGACCTCGGCCGAACGTGCCTGGGTGGAGGCCGCCTTCTTGCCGGCAAGCTGGATCCGGTTGCTCGCGACACCCGCCGCAACCAGGGCGTCACGCAGGGCCTCTGCACGCTTCTGGCCTACGCCGTTGGCACTGTCGTAAGCCTCGATGCGCAGGCGGCCCTTCTTGCCGATGTTCAGGTATTCGGCCAACGCCTTGGCCTGGTTGCGGGCGCCGCCGGACAGGCTGGAGGCGCCGGCGGCAAACGCATCGCCACGGAAGGTGAAGACCTCGCCGCGGCCATCGAACTTCGAGCCCGGCAGCTTCTGACCGGACACCAGCTCGGCTTCCTCGCGGGCCAGCTTGGCGGCATTCTGCTGGGCGGCGCTGAGGCGCTGCTGCTGCTTGCCGGCGACGCTGGTCAGGGCGTTCTCGGCGTCCTGGCGGGCCAGGGTCTCGGCCTCGGCGGCCTGGCGCAGGCGTTCAGCCTCCTCGGCCTGCATCTGTGCCTGCATGCGCAGCTGTTCGGCTTCCTGGCGGGCACGCGCGGCATCGCGGCGGCTGGCCTCGATCAGCAGGTCGCTGCGGGTCCGCTCCAGGCGGTCGACCTCGCGGGCGGCCAGCGCGGTACGCACGGCCGTCTCGGCGATCTCCACCCGGCGCTCGGCCAGGTAGGTGGCCAGCTCCTGGTCGCGGCGCTTGGCCTTGTCCAGGATGGCGATGGCCTGCTGGGCCTGCATGCGCTCGAAGGCGCCCAGCTCAGCGGTATCCGGGTTGGCCTGGATGGCCATCAGGCGCTGGCTCAGCTGCGCCACCATCGGGTTGTCGGCGGCCACGGCCAGGGTCGGCAGCGCCAGCAGCGCGGCCAGGGTTGCGGCAGTCATCGGCTTCACCGGCGATCCTCCCCGGTCGACAGCTGGCGTTGCAGCTGATTGACCTCGTTGCGGCGCAGCTGCAGCTGCGCGGTCACGGTGGCTTCCTCGCTGCGCACGCGGGCCAGGTCGGCATCGGCGGCGGCACGCAGGGCCATGGCCGGGGCATTCTTGCGCTCGCGGCGGTCGCCGGCGGCGCGCTGGGCCTGCTCCAGCCCCTGCCGGGCCAGCCCGATCAGGTCCGGGGCGTACTGGTCGGCATCGGCCTGGGTGGCCTTGTCGACCGCCTGCCGGGCCTGGGCCAGTTCCATCGCGCCATCCTGCGCCCAGGCGGGGGCAGACAGTGCGAATGCAAACGCCATCACATACAGGCTGTGGCGCATTCGTGCGAAGCTAAGTCGTTTCATTGGGGAGGCCGTACCGGTTGTCGGTTCACGGCCATTGTCGTCAAGCCGACACCGTGCTGGCAACGGGCGTCGGCCGTTTCGTTGGGGAAAATTCGCAATGGATATCGGCTACTTCCTGAAGCTGATGACCGAAAAGAACGCTTCGGACATGTTTCTGACCACCGGGGCACCGGTCTACATCAAGATCGAGGGGAAGCTCTATCCGCTGGGCAACACCGGCCTGCCGCCGGGCATGGTCAAGAAGATCGCCTACTCGCTGATGGACGAAGGCCAGGTGCCGCAGTTCGAGCGCGAGCTGGAACTCAACATGGCCATCGCCCTGCCCGATGCCGGTCGCTTCCGCGTCAATGTGTTCAAGCAGCGCGGCGAAGCGGGCATGGTCATCCGTGCCATCCGCAGCCGGATTCCGAGCATCGAGGAGCTGAACCTGCCGCAGGTGCTGAAGGACGTCATCATGACCCCGCGCGGGCTGGTACTGGTGGTGGGGTCCACCGGTTCCGGCAAGTCCACCTCGCTGGCGTCGATGATCGACCACCGCAACAGCACCACCACCGGTCACATCCTCACCATCGAAGACCCGATCGAATACCTGCACAAGCACAAGATGTCGATCGTCAACCAGCGCGAGGTCGGGCTGGATACCCATGCCTTCCACAACGCGCTGAAAAACGCGATGCGTGAGGCGCCGGACGTGATCCTGATCGGCGAGATCCTGGACGCAGAGACGATGGAAGCGGCGATCGCCTTCGCCGAAACCGGCCACCTGTGCCTGGCCACCCTGCACTCCAACAACGCCGACCAGACCATCGAGCGCATCCTCAACTTCTTCCCGGAAAGCGCGCACAAGAACGTGCTGATGAACCTGGCGCTGAACCTGCGTGCGGTGATCAGCCAGCGCCTGGTGAAGAACAAGGAAGGCCGTCGCCTGCCGGCCACCGAAGTACTGCTCAACACGCCGATGATCCGCGACCTGCTGCGTCGCGGCCAGGTGCACGAGATCAAGGCGGCGATGGAAGCATCGCTGGAAGAGGGCATGGAGAGTTTCGACCAGTGCCTGTTCCGGCTGGCCAAGGCCGGCACCATCGAACAGGAGGAAGCGCTGCGCGCGGCCGACTCGCGCGATGGCCTGGCGCTGAAGTTCCGCCTGTCCGAAGGCAGCAGCGGCGAGCATGACCCGTACGCGGATTTCTCGGCCGGCGCACCCAGCATCACCCACGGCTTCTGACCGCACGAAAAAGGGGACGGAGGGGATCAAGTCGTATATGCACTTACGACTTGATCCCCTCCGTCCCCTTTTCCTGAAGAATTCAGGGGCCGTCTCATCCAATGAGACCCCTCATCCGTAGGTTTCCTCAATGGAAACCATCCGCAAGCTGGCCATTCTGGCCGATGCCGCCAAATACGACGCCTCCTGCGCCTCCAGCGGCTCGGGCAAGCGCGATTCGCGCGCCAGCGGCGGTATCGGCAGCACCGAGGGCATGGGCATCTGCCACAGCTACACGCCCGATGGCCGCTGTGTTTCGTTGCTGAAGATCCTGCTGACCAACTTCTGCGTCTACGACTGCGCCTATTGCGTCAATCGCGTGTCCAGCAATGTGCCACGCGCGCGCTTCAGCGTGGACGAGGTGGTCACGCTCACCCTGGACTTCTACAAGCGCAACTACATCGAGGGCCTGTTCCTCTCCAGCGGCATCATCCGCAATGCGGACTACACCATGGAACAGATGGTGGAGGTGGCCCGGCAACTGCGCGAAGAACACCGCTACGCCGGCTACATCCACCTCAAGACCATTCCCGAGGCCTCGCCGGAACTGCTGGCCAGCGCCGGGCGTTACGCCGACCGCCTGTCGATCAACGTCGAACTGCCCACCGAAGCCGGGCTGAGCGCCTTGGCGCCGGAGAAGACGGTGCATTCGATACGCGGCGCGATGGGCGAACTGCGTTGGCGCATCGAGGAAGCCAAGGAGGCGCGCAAGGCCCCCGCAGCGGTGGCGCCGACGGCCAGCCGCAGCGCACGCCCGCGCCCTCCCCGTTTCGCCCCGGCCGGGCAGAGCACGCAGATGATCGTCGGTGCGGACGGGGCCAACGACCAGCAGATCCTGGCCAGCGCCGACAGCCTGTACGGCAGTTACCGGATGCGCCGGGTCTACTACTCCGCGTTCAGCCCGATTCCCGATGCCAGCCGGCAGCTGCCGCTGCAGCCCCCACCCCTGCAACGCGAGCACCGGCTGTACCAGGCCGACTGGCTGTTGCGCTTCTATGGCTACGGCGTGGACGAGATCACCGACACCACCCAGGGCGGAATGCTCGATCTGGATATCGATCCGAAGATGGCCTGGGCGATCCGCCATCCCGAACGCTTCCCGGTCGATCTGAACCGTGCACCGAAGGAAATGCTGCTGCGGGTGCCCGGCCTGGGCGTGCGCAATGCAGAGCGCGTGCTGATGGCGCGCCGGCACGGGCGCCTGCGGGTGGCCGACGTAGCCCGGTTGAAGGCGCCGATGAGCAAACTGCTACCGTTCGTGCTGTTGGCCGACCATCACCCGCGCAAGGCACTGGATGACCCGGCCGCGCTGCGAGCACAACTGGCCCCGCCGCCGCGCCAAGGATCACTGTTCGATGCACCGCCGGCAGCCTGACGCGCCGCGCTGGTCGCAGCGGGTGGATCCGCCGTGGTCGCTGCAGGCCTGGCGCGACGGCGCGCGTGATGCGCTGCTGCGGGGCGTGCGGCCCGAGCAATTGGACTGGCTCGAAGGCGGCGAGGCATCGCTGCTGGATGCGCCGCCGGTGCAGCAGGCACCGGTGGCGGCACCGGCAAGCGTTCCCGGCGTCCCGCGCGAATTCCTGGAGCTGGCCGCCACCTGCCTGTGCCATGGCGAACCGCAGCGCCTGTCACTGCTGTACCGGCTGCTGTGGCGGATCACCCATGGCGAACGCGCGGTGCTGACCAATCCCGCCGATGCCGATGTGCTGCGTGCGATGACATTGGCCCAGGCCGTCCGCCGTGACACGCACAAGATGAAGGCATTCGTGCGCTTCCGCGAGCTGCCCGGCCAACCTGATGCGTTCATCGCCTGGTTCGAGCCACAGCACCACATCGTCGACCGGGTCGCGCCGTTCTTCGCACGCCGCTTCACCGGCATGCGCTGGGCGATCCTCACTCCTTCGCGCAGCGTGGCGTGGGATGGACAGGCGCTGGCCTTCGGCCCCGGCGCACGCCGCGAGGACGCTCCGGCCGAGGATGCGCGCGAGGCCCTGTGGCAGACCTATTACGCCAGCATCTTCAATCCGGCCCGGCTCAACACCCGGATGATGATGCAGGAGATGCCGGCCAGGTACTGGCGCCACCTGCCCGAGGCGCAGTTGCTGCCGCGCCTGGTGCGCGATGCGGGCGATCGCGTGCAGGAAATGCATGACCGGCCCGCGCAGGCACCCCAGCGCAGGATTCCCATGCGTGGGGACGCTGCGGCAGCGCGCCCAGATACCGCCACCCTGCAGACGCTGCGACAACAGGCCAGCGCCTGCCGCCAGTGCCCGCTGTGGGAGACCGCCACGCAGACGGTGTTCGGCCAGGGGCCGGCCGATGCGCGGGTGATGGTGATCGGCGAGCAGCCTGGCGATACCGAGGATCTGCGCGGCCAGCCGTTCGCCGGCCCTGCCGGCCAGTTGCTGGACCGCGCATTGGCCGAACTGGGAATCGATCGCGCCACGCTGTACCTGACCAACGCGGTGAAGCACTTCCACCATGAGCGGCGTGGCAAGGTGCGGCTGCACAAGCGGCCGGAAAGCCGCCACATCCAGGCCTGCCGGCCGTGGCTGATGGGCGAGATCGCGCGCGTGCGGCCGCAGATCATCGTCTGCCTGGGCGCAACCGCGGCAGCCTCGGTATTTGGCCGTGATTTCAATCTGTCGCGCGACCGTGGACGCTGGCACACGCTGGAGGAAGGCACCCGCGGCTACGCCACCGTGCACCCGGCGTGGGTGCTGCGGCAAGGCGATGGCGCGCGCCGCGAACGGGCCTATGCACTGTTCCGCGATGATCTCGCGCAACTGCTGCAAAGAGGGGACGGAGGGAATTAAGTCGTGAATGCACTTGCGACTTGATCCCCCCGTCCCTCTACTTTCAGGCTGCGTCGGGCTGGTTTTCCGGGCGCGCGCGGTCGAAGGCGTCCAGCGCCTGACAGGCGGCCTCGATGCGGCGAAGAGTCGGGTACGGCGCAAGGTCCAGGCCGAAACGATGGGCGTTGTACAGCTGCGGCAGCAGGCAGAGGTCGGCCAGCCCGGGGCGGTCACCGTGGCAGAAGGTGCCGGTGTCACGGCTGTTGGCCAGCATCGCCTCCATTGCTGCGAAGCCCTCGGCAATCCAGTGCAGCGTCCACTGCGTGCGTGCATCGGCCGGTAGCTGCAGACTGCGCTCCAGGTACTGCATCACCCGCAGGTTGTTGATCGGATGGATATCGCAGGCCACAAGGTGCGCCAGCGCCCGCACCCGTGCGCGGCCCGCAGCGTCGGCCGGCAGCAGCGGCACCTGTGGGAAGCGCTCTTCCAGGTACTCGATGATCGCCAGCGACTGGGTCAGCGTGTGCCCATCATGCAGCAGGGTCGGCACCAGCTGCTGCGGATTGAGCGCGCGATAAGCCTCATGGTGCTGCTCGCCACCGTCGCGCACCAGATGCACCGGCCGCGCCTCCCAGGCCAGGCCCTTCAGCTCCAGGCCGATGCGCACGCGGTAGGCGGCGCTGGATCGCCAGTAGGTGTACAGCACGATGCCGTCGTCGACCGGGATCTCCATCGCCGCCTCCATGCTCAGGGCTTGGCCGCCTGTTCGATGCGCTGCTCGATCGCACCGAAGATGCTGTTGCCGGCAGCATCGAGCATCTCGATGCGGACCACGTCGCCGAAGGACATGAACGGCGTGCTCGGCTTGCCGTCACGCAGGGTCTCGACCACGCGCTGCTCGGCGAAGCACGAGGCACCCTTGCTGGTGTCTTCGTTGGCGATGGTGCCCGAGCCGACAATGGTGCCGGCACCCAGCGGGCGGGTCTTGGCCGCATGCGCGACCAGCTGGGCGAAGTTGAACTGCATGTCCACGCCCGCCTCCGGCGCACCGAACCACTGGCCGTTGATGTGGGTCAGCAACGGCAGGTGCACCTTGCTGTCCTGCCACGCAGCGCCCAGCTCATCGGGGGTGACGAACACCGGCGACAGCGCCGAACGCGGCTTGGACTGCAGGAAGCCGAAGCCCTTGGCCAGCTCGCCCGGAATCAGGTTGCGCAGCGACACATCGTTGACCAGGCCGACCAGCTGGATGTGGCCCGCCGCCTGTTCCGGGGTGGCCGCCATCGGCACGTCGTCGGTGATCACCACGATCTCCGCTTCCAGGTCGATACCGTACTCCTCGCTGACCACCTTGACCGCATCGCGCGGGCCGTAGAAGCCGGCACTGGTGGCCTGGTACATCAGCGGATCGGTGTAGAAGCTCTCCGGCACCTCGGCGCCACGGGCGCGGCGCACGCGCTCGACGTGCGGCAGGTAGGCACTGCCGTCGACGAATTCATAGGCGCGCGGCATCGGCGCGGCCAGGGCCTGCGGGTCGAGGTCGAACACGCCATCGGCGTCGCCGGCGTTGAGCGATTCGTAGAGGGCGTTCAGGCGCGGTGCGATGTGGCTCCAGTCCTCCAGGGCCTGCTGCAGGGTGGCGGCAATGCCGGTGGCGCGCACGCCGTGGCGCAGGTCACGCGAGACGACGATCAGGGTGCCGTCGCGGCCGCCTTCCTTCAAAGAACCAAGCTTCATGGGTGGGTGTCCGGAGTCGTGGGCAAACAAGTTTCAAGTGTAATCAAATCTGCGGCGGCGCCAAGCTGCAGCGCGGCATCGGCCCACACTACCGCAGGAGGGGGTTCGGCAGGGCTTGCAGCCCTGCACCTGCAGAAGCAACGGCAACGTCAAAAGCCTGCATTCCGTGGGATGGCGGGGAGGTGTGAGTGGGCAGGACACGCCGTAAACCCATCCCTGGGGGCTCGATGGCGCCATCCATGGCGCCAACGGTCCTGCCCACCCACACCGCCCCACCCCCGACAGGTTCCCAATGACTGATCGAACATCCACATCATTCATCGTCGAGATCCGTCAGACACCGAAATTGATCGAATGAGATTCGACAGATCGCGGAAAACTGTCGAAGGCGGGGTGGGTCCGGTGACAGGGGCGTGAGCCGCATGGATGCGGCGACCGAGCTTACATGGACGTACTTGCAGCGCCCCCTGCCACCGGACCCACCCCGCCTACCCACAGGAACCCGGCCTTTGACGTTGCTTCAGCCTCTGCGGGTGCAGGGCGCAGCCCTGCAGAGAGAACCCCTACCTGAACAGGTCTTTTTGCGTGAAGTCTCAAACATCGTTTAGACTTGCACGGTCTGCAGCGGCCGTCCGTTTCCCTCCGGGATCGCCGGCGACCAGGATCCGCCCTCTTCGCCCGCCCCCACTCCGACGCCGTTCGTCACGCATTCCAGCCTGCGCTTCGTGCCGGCTGCACCCAATTCTCGCAGCGCGGTTCACGGGAACGCTCCGAGTCAGCCGATCAGTTTGATCTGCCCCCGTCTGTCCGTTCGGACAGGCGTTTCTTGTACTTGGAGCAAACTCAATGTCTTTTGAATCGCTGGGCCTGGCGCCCTTCCTGCTGCGTGCGCTTGCCGAGCAGGGCTACGAAAACCCGACCCCGATCCAGCAGCAGGCGATCCCGCTGGCACTGGCCGGTCGTGACCTGCTGGCCGGCGCACAGACCGGCACCGGCAAGACCGCCGCCTTCGGCCTGCCGCTGCTGCAGCACCTGGGCACCGCCTCGCAGGAAGTGCGCAGCGGCCCACGCAAGCCGCGCGCGCTGATCCTGGCACCGACCCGCGAACTGGCCACCCAGGTGCACGACAGCCTGCGCGGCTACAGCAAGTACCTGCGCATTCCCAGCGCCTGTATCTACGGCGGCGTCGGCATGGGCAACCAGCTGGACATCCTGCGCCGTGGCGTGGACCTGCTGGTGGCCTGCCCGGGCCGCCTGATCGACCACCTGGAGCGTCGCAGCATCGACCTGTCCGGCATTGAACTGCTGGTGCTGGACGAAGCCGACCGCATGCTCGACATGGGCTTCCTGCCGTCGATCAAGCGCATCCTGGCCAAGCTGCCGAAGCAGAACCGGCAGACCCTGCTGTTCTCGGCCACCTTCGAGGACAACATCCGCCAGCTGGCGCTGGAGTTCATGCGCAACCCGGAACAGATCCAGGTGACGCCGAAGAACACCGTGGCCGAAACCATCACCCACCGCGTGCACCCGGTCGATGCCGGTCGCAAGCGCGACCTGCTGCTGCACCTGCTGGCGCAGGACAGCCGCGAGCAGACCCTGGTGTTCGCCCGCACCAAGCATGGCAGCGACAAACTGGCCTCGTTCCTGGAAAAGTCGGGCATCAAGACCGCGGCGATCCACGGCAACAAGAGCCAGGGCCAGCGCCTGCGTGCGCTGGGCGACTTCAAGGCCGGCCGCGTGACCGTGCTGGTGGCCACCGATATCGCCGCGCGCGGCATCGACATCAACGAGCTGCCGAAGGTGATCAACTTCGACCTGCCGATGGTGGCCGAGGACTACGTGCACCGCATCGGTCGTACCGGCCGCAACGGCGCGACCGGCCAGGCGATTTCGCTGGTGGCGCAGGATGAAGTGAAGCTGCTGCGCGCGATCGTGCGCCTGCTGGGCCGCGACATGGACATCCGCGATGTACCGGGCTTCGAGCTGCAGGTGCCGATCCGCTGGGGCAACAGTGCGCCGGGCAAGGCCGAGCACGATACCGGCGAGCGCGCACCGCGCAAGAGCCATGCGCGCCGTCCGCACGGTGATGCGCCGCGCCACGCGCACGCAGGCCCGAAGAAGGCCGGCGGTGGCCGCCGCGAAGGCGGTGGCAATGGCCAGCAGCGTGCAGGTGCCGGCCAGGGCCAGCGCCGTGGCGGTGGTGGCAATGGTGGCGGCCGTGGTCGTGGCCAGGGTGGCGGCGGTGGTCGCGCCGGCTGATCCCAGCTGACATCGAGGGTGCTTCCCGCTGCGCGGAGGCTATCGAGGGCGAATGGGCATGGGGGCAGCGCAGAACACGCTGTAAATACGTCCATGTAAGCTCGATGGCGCCATCCATGGCGCCAACGGTTCTGCGCTGCCCCCATTCCCATCCGCTTCAAGCATTGCCTGCGCCTTCTTGTCCCGCCGGGTAGCCGGGAGAAGAAAGATCAAATTCAAATTTTCAAAGGCAAAAGCCGAAGTCGCAATTCCTGGCTTTGCTTTTGCTTTTGCTTTTGCTTTTGTATTTGCCCTTGCTCCCGCCTTGGGGTCTGATGCGTCCGCGCCCGCAGGAAACTGTCATGGGAGGCAGGGGGTCTCAGCCAGGACCGTTGGCGCCAAGGATGGCGCCATCGAGCCCCCATGGATGGGTTTACGGCGTGTCCTGGCTGAGGCCCCCTGCCTCCCAAGCACAACAGAAACTCGGCGCCAAACACCTCAACCCCGCGCTTTACTCGGATTCACCAGATTCCCGAAGAAGATCGCGTTGATCAGCAGTCGGTCCGTTCCGTGCCAGTACTTGCGGTGTGCCGGGTCATCGGCAAACAGCACCACGTTGCCCTGCCCCTGCGCCGACACCAGCAGCCACGCACTACCCGCCACCCGCGTGCGGTTGCGCTCGGACAGGTAGCCATTCACCCGCGGCGGCGTGTCGATGCGCACCACCGTGGAGAACGGGTTCGCGCTCGGCTGCAGCGTCACCGTGTTCTCCTTGTTGATCGCCAGCTGCCGGCGCGGCACGCCGAACGCCAACGGATGGCTGGTATCCACGTCGGCACTGAGAATGTTGCCGCTGACCCGCTCGATCGCAGCGATGTCGCGCTGGTCGCCAAACGCGCGGCGACTTGCATCAGCAGCCTCTTCTTCCTTGCCGAGCTTTTCGCCGTCGGCCAGCTTCTGCTCGATCGCCCACTTCGAGGCACTGCCGTAGGTCACCAGTGAACCACCGGCCTGCACCCAGCGCTTCAGTGCAGCCACCGCCGTGGCATCGACGCCCGTGTAGGTGCCACCGGACAGCACGATCGTGGTGTAGCCGTCCAGCGGTACCTTGCCCAGCTGCTGCGGATCCAGCTTGCTGGCCGGCAACTGCAGCTGCTGGTCGAGCAGGAACCACGCCGATCCGATTTCGGTGGCGGCCACGCCCTCGCCCATCACCAGTGCCACCGCAGGCCTGCGCAGCGCCTTGACGCCGTCACTGCCGAGGTCGATGCCTTCGCGGCTGCGGCCGCTGGACAGCGCGTGGACCTGTACGCCCGCCTCGCGCGCGGCGGATGTCACTGTCTCGAGCAGCGCCGCGCCCTGCAGCGATTGCCCGGCAACCGGAATGACCAGGCTGCCGGCGGCGAAGCTGACGTCACCCTGCGCGGTCGCGGTGGTGAACGGCTGGAATGCCGCGCGTGCATTCACGCCCTTGCCCTGCAGCGCGGCCAGCGCGCGCCCGGCGTTGTAGTCGCGCCAGTCGATGGCGTAGGCGAATCCGGCCTCGCCGCCCAGCACCGCGCCCTGCTCCACCGGCAGCGCGGCCACGCGTGCGCCGCCTTCGATACGGCTGCGGCTGCCCGCAAAGGCCACGCCGTAGGCCGGTGCGATTGCATAGCTGGTGCTGCCGTAGAACACATCACCCTTGATCCGCGGCGTCTCGGCAAAGATCGAATGCACCAGGCGGAACTGCGCCTGCTGCACCGGCACCACGTAGGCGCTGCCGGCATCGAAGCGCTGCCCATCGACAGTGACTGCACGGTCCAGTGCGCGCACCTCGATCCGGTGCAGCAGCAGCAGTTCCAGCAGGCGACGGGTCAGGGCCGGGTCATGCGCATCGCCGAACACGAAGCTCTTCACCGGCTGCTGCGCAGCCTGCTTCAGCGCGCTCTGGAAGAACTGCTTCTGCAGGTCGAACAGGCCGCTGCGCTCGGTCACCGCGCCACGCACCGTGCCCAGCCCGGTGGCGACCTGGTTGCGGATGGTGAAGGGGAAGGTCAGCAGGCCATTCACCGATTCCTGCACGCGGCCGCGCGAGCTGGCCTGCTCGACGGTAACGCCGACAGCGCCATGGAAGTCCGGATAGGTGGAACCGTACACCGGCGAGAAGTTGTCGAAATTCTCGCCGGTGTAGTACAGCGACCCCAGCGCATCCAGCGCCTGCGCGTGGTACTTGGCGAGGGTCTTGTTGAATTCATACGACGCCGCCGGAATCAGCGGACTGTGCATGCTCTTCGGCGAGGGCTCGAAGTAGTAGGTGCTGTCCTTGCCCATTTCGTGGAAGTCGATCTGCACGTTCGGGTACCACTGGTGGAACACCTCCACCTTCGGCCGTGAGTCCTGCTGGGTGAGGGCCAGCCAGTCGCGGTTGAGATCGGTGAAGTAGTGGTTGGTACGACCCTGCGGGAACGGCTCGACGTGTTCCTTGTCGGCGGGGTCGGCAGAAGCCGGGTCGGACGCCCAGGCGTTGTGCCAGTTGGCAGCACGGTCACGACCATCCGGATTCTGCGCTGGATCGAACAGCACCACCGCCTGCTGCAGCCATTGCTGGGTTTCTGCGCTGCGGTTGGCTACCAGGTAGTACGCCGTCAGCATCGCTGCCTCGGCACTGGAGGTCTCGTTGCCGTGGACGCTGTAGCCCAGCCACACCACCACCGGGCTGTCACCGGCGGCGCTGCGCGGCTGCGCCGGATCGGCCAGGGTCGCGTGCTGCTGGCGGATCTGTTCCAGCCGCGCATGATTGCCTGCAGCGGTGACGGTGACGATCAACAGCGGGCGGTCTTCATAGCTGTGGCCGATCTCGCGCACGCTGATCTTGTCCGAGCGTTTCGCCAGTTCCTGGAAATACGCCACCAGCTGGTCGTGCCGGGTGTAACGGCTGCCGATCGGGTAGCCGAGGAACTGCTCCGGCGTCGGCACCGCCGCATCGAACGCCGCTGCGTCGGTGACCTGCGGAAAGAAGTACGCGCTCTGTGCCTGCGCCGGCTGCGGCAAGGACAGTGCGGTAGCGGCGGCAAGCAGCAACGGAAGAACGGCACGGCGATGCAAGGACACGGTGACTCCCCTGGAACACAACGGCAGACGATCGCGCGGCCGGTCCCCTCAGGTGACCGGCCGCGGCGGATGGATCAGAAGCGGTAATCGAAGCCCAGCGTGAAGTAGCGGCCACGCAGGTCGTACTGGCTGAAGTCGTACGGCGCGCGGATGCCCGGGAACGAGGCGTCGTACGGCGGCGTCTTGTCGGCCAGGTTCTGCACCTTGGCATACACGGTCAGCTTGTCGATGCCGGTGTAGGCCAGGTACAGGTCGTACTGGCTGTAGCTGCCGACGCGCTGCTGCACGGCTTTGGCGGCGGTGCTGGCCTCCTGGCGGTAGCTGCTGGTGTAGTACCAGGTCACGGCTGCGTTGAAATCACCGTACTTCCAGTCCAGCATGGTGGTGGCCTTGTCCTTGGGCAGGGTCGCGCCCAGGTTGCTGCCGGCGTAGTCGACCAGCGGCCCACCGACCACGGTCGGGCGACGGTAGTCGCGCACGTGGGTGTAGGCCGAGGACACGGTGAAATCACCCAGCGCCGCGGTCGGGATGCGCTGGCGCAGCTCGACATCGATGCCCGAGGTCTTCAGCTCGCTCAGGTTCTGGTAGCGGTTGTAGACCGCCTGCAGCTTGCCGCGCTCATCGCGCTGCACGGCGCCGGCCACGTTGTCGTTGACCAGGGTCTGGGTGTTGTTGGTGCCGACCAGGTTGTCCAGCTGGATGCGGTAGTAGTCCACGCTCAGGTTGGTATTGGCCCACGGCGACAGCACCACACCGAAGTTCACGCTCTTGGTGCGCTCGGGCTTCAGTTCGTTGTTGCCGACGGTGAAGAAGGTCGGGTTCTGGCGCGAGCCCGGCACGTCCGGATCACGCGGGTCGACCACGCTGCCGTAGGCGATGCTGGTGCTGTTGGAGTTTTCCGACAGCGACGGCGCACGGAAGCCCTTCGACGCCGACGCACGCACCAGCAGGACATCCAGCGGCTGCCAGCGCAGGCCGATCTTCGGCGAGAACGCATCGCCGAAATCATCGTAGTGATCAGCGCGCGCGGCGGCGGACAGCTCCAGCGTCGAGGCCAGCGGCACGTTCACTTCGGCGTAGGCCGCACTGACCTGGCGCTTGCCGTGTACTTCGGCAATGGCCGGGCGCACCTGCAGGCCAGCATCGATCTGCCACGGGTTGTTGGAGTCGAGCTTTTCGCGGCGCCACTCGGCGCCGGCGGCGAAGCCGATCTCGCCGGCCCAGGTGTGGCCCAGGCTGCCGGAAATCTTCGCATCGATGCCCTGCAGCTTGGATTCGGCCGGACGCAGCGTGGCGATGTTGATCGAATCACGCACCGACTGCGGCGTGGCCGCCGGGTTGAGCAGGTTGTAGCTGCCCGTGGCCATCGCGTCGGCCAGCGCCCAGCGGTTGGCGAAGCCACCGGACACGCTCTCGCGCTCGCTGCTGCGTGCACCGAACGCGGCCACTTCCCAGTCCCACGACGCGGTGGTGCCACGCAGGCCGAACACGCCGCGGTAGGCGGTGGAACGGTTGGTCTTGATCGTGCCGCCCAGGTCGAAGAAGGTGTACTCGATCGGGATCGCGCGGCCGTACGGGTTGTACGGATTGTTGGCCGGCAGCAGCGACGACACCGGCTCTGCCAGGCCGCTGTTCGCGTTCAGTGCGAAGCGGCCGCTCTCCAGGGTGAAGAACGGGCTGCTGCCGAACCACGCGGCACTCTTGATCTGGCTGTACAGCACTTCGCCGAATGCTTCGACGTTGTCGTTCAGGCGGAAGGTACCGTTGGCGTAGGCCTGGTAGCGCTTGGTCGAGGGGATCAGCGTGGTGAACGGTGCCTGGTTGAAGCCGCAGGTGTCGCCGGCCAGGCCGTCGATCGGTGCGCTGGCGACGCGGGTGGTGCCGGTCGGGCAGTTACCGTTGGCATCGAGCATCGGCACCGAGACGCCGTTGACCAGGTAGCGCGCGCCCTTGGCCGACCAGCCGTTCCAGCGGCCACCCGGCTTGTCGGTATAGATGCCGCTCTTGGTCAGGTTGCGTTCGTCCTGGTCCAGGCGCTCGCGGTTGTACCCCTGCAGGCTGAAGAGGATGTTGTAGCCATCGGTGTCGAGATCACCCAGGCCGCCGACGAACTTCAGGTTCTGCTCGTGCAGGCCGCCCTGGTCGGCACCGCCGAAGCTGCCGCCGATCTCGGCGCCTTCGAAGTTCTGCCGGGTGATGATGTTGACCACGCCGGCCACGGCGTCGGAGCCGTACACCGCCGAGGCGCCGTCCTTGAGCACCTCAATGCGCTCGACCGCGACCAGCGGCAGCGCATTGAGATCGACGAAGGTGTCGGACAGGCCACCGGCCGGGAAGCCGTAGTTGGCCAGGCGACGGCCGTTGAGCAGCACCAGCGTGTTTTTCTGCGACAGGCCACGCAGGCCGATGCCGGCCGAGCCGGACGCCCAACCATTGTTGGTGGTTTCGTTGCTGGCGTTGCCGGTGTTGGCCGAGATCGAACGCAGCACATCGGCCACGGTGGCCTTGCCGGTCTGTTCCAGCTGCTGGCGGCCGATCACCTGCACCGGGTTGGAGGCCTCGGTATCGGTGCGCTTGATGTTGGAACCGGTGACGCGCACGGCGGCCAGGGTACTGGCTTCGCCACTGGCATCGGCGGAGGTTTCGGCGGCGGCGGACAAAGGCGCGGCCAGAGCGACGGCCAGGGCCGCCACGAGCAGGGTGTGCTTGGGCATGACGATGTGGGGGAGGTGGAAAGGGCGACGTAGTTCCGCAGTAGTCCATGCCTGGCCGGGATCCGGCCAATAACATCTCTTCATACGGATATAAGAGAAACTATCATCTCTTCATCCGGATGGAAAGAGTTACTTCACGAGAGCCAAACATCCGCTCAGGATGACCGGCCACCTGCGGCGTACAATCGCGCCATGGAAATCTTCAAAGTCTTCATGCTCGAGGCGGCGCACCGCCTCCCCAACGTGCCGCCGGGGCACAAGTGCGCGCGCCTGCATGGCCACTCGTTCCGGGTGGAACTGAAGGTCGAGGGCGAGCCGGGGGCGCAGACCGGCTGGATCATGGACTTCGGCGACGTGAAGGCGGCCTTCCAGCCGATATACGACCGCCTGGACCATCACTACCTCAATGACATCCCCGGCCTGGAGAACCCGACCAGCGAGAACCTGGCGGTGTGGATCTGGAACGAACTCAAGCCCAGCCTGCCGGCGCTGAGCGAGATCACCGTGCACGAAACCTGCACCTCCGGCTGCCGCTACCGGGGCCCGATGGCCTGATCAACCCATTGATCTGAAAGGTTTTTCAAAGGCACCCTAGGCGCCTTTGTTATTTTTGTTGCAATGCGGCATCAAGAGCGTATGCTGCAATGCATCAAGCCACTCCCTGATGCCCCATGGCCGCCGCCTTCAGCGATCGCTTCAGTGATGCAACCCGCCAGCTCGCCGCCGCAGCAACCCGCGCGAACCGGTTGGCGTTGGAGAACGCGGAAAGCATGTTCGGCGTGCAGCTGAAGGCGATGGAGCGCAACCTGACCGCGACCGGCGGCTGGTTGGGTGAACTGGCCCGTAGTGACGACACGGCCGGGATGCTCAACAAGGGCGCACAGCTGTGGCAGGACAACCTGCAGCGGCTGGGCCAGGCCCATCAGGACGTGGTCGGTCTCGGCCTGCAGGCCGGTAAGGCCTGGTCCGAACTGGTGCAGGGCTACAACGAATCAACGGCGGACGCGAGCAACCACTGACGCGACGCAACGCTCATTGCGTGGGTCCCTCCCCCCACGCAATCCGGACCCGGCAGATCCCTCCCTCTGCCGGGTCTTTTTTTGCCTGGCGTTTGGATACCGAAGTGCGTCTTCGCCCGACGTCTCTGCGAGCTGAAGGGCCCCGTCGGGGCAGGCAGGGGCCTGGGCAAATGTCCCCCGGCGCCGGCCGTTGGCCGTCACCTCCTCCTTTACTTTGCCCAAACCCCTGCCCGCCCCGACGAGGCTCGGTGTGCGGTGAGGAAAGCGCAGCACGCGCGGCCGCCTTTCAAGGAAGCGCCGACAAACTCCGAACGCCGGGCGGATGCCCTTGCGTACGAAGTAAAGGGGGAGGTGACGGCCAACGGCCGGCGCCGGAGGACATTCGTACGCAAGGGCATCCGCCCGGCGCCACGCAGAATGAATCCGCCACACGCGTGTCTTCGTCCCGATTCCCCGCGAACTGACGGGCCCCGCCGAGACAGGCAGGGGCCTGGGCAAATGTCCCCCGGCGCCGGCCGTTGGCCGTCACCTCCTCCTTTACTTTGCCCAAACCCCTGCCCGCCCCGACGAGGCTCGGCGTGCGGTGAGGAAAGCGCAGCAAGCGGCCGCCTTTCAAGGAAGCGCCGACGAACTCCGAACGCAGGGCGTAGGCTCTTGCGTACGAAGTAAAGGGGGAGGTGACGGCCAACGGCCGGCGCCGGAGGACATTCGTACGCAAGGGCCTACGCCCTGCCCCGCGCAGAACACACCGCGAAGCAACTTCAACGCCCGCGATTGACGTGCCAGTGCTGGTGCCACGCCTGGAACATCAGCACGTTCCACAGGTGCGTGTGCCACTTGCGCTCACCCCGCAGGAACGCTTCCCAGATGCCGCGCACGCGTGCCGCATCGAAGCAGCCCTGGTTGCGCAGCAGCTGCGGGTCCAGCAACGCCTCCGCCCAGTCGCGCAGCGGGCCCGCCAACCAGCGCGCCATCGGCGGTCCGAAGCCGCGCTTGGGGCGATACACCAGCGGCTCCGGCAGATAGCGTGCCAGCAGATGCTTGAGGATCCGCTTGTGCTCCCCATCGTGGTACTTCAGGTGCTGCGGCAGGCGCCAGGCCAACCGCACCACCTCCATGTCCAGCAGCGGCGCGCGCGTCTCCACGCCCGCCGCCATGCCCGCGCGATCAACCTTGGCGAGGATGCCCTCCGCCAGATCCATGCGGAAATCCAGCAGCTGGATGCGGGCCTCGGCCGGCAGCGCCGTGTCCTGCTGCTGGAAGATCGTCATCGGCTCGCGTGCACCCAGCACCACCTGCGCCGGCTGCCGCCAGCGCGTCACGCGCTGCAGGTAGTGACCTTCCACGTCGTTGGCGGCGACTTCCGCCACCAGTGCGCGCCAGCCGCCCAGGCGGCCGCGCTCGACATTCATGCGGTTGCCACTGCGCCGCGCCAGATCACGCACCCAGTCCGGCAGGCCACCGCACAGGCGCGCATTGCGCAGCGCGCGCCCATAGCTGGGGTGGCCGAAGAACAGTTCATCGCCACCGTCGCCGGTGAGGGCCACCGGCTTGCGCGCGCCCAGCAGTTCACTGGCCAGCAGGGTCGGCAGCTGCGAGGCATCGGCGAACGGTTCGCACCAGACCTGCGGCAGCCGCTGCAGCAGATCCAGGCCTTGTCGCGCGTCCATCCGGTGCAGGTGGTGTTGCACGCCCAGATGCCGTGCGACCTGCGAGGCCCAATCGCTCTCGTCATGGCCGGGATCGTCGAAGCCAACCGTCCACGCTTCGATCGGAAGCGTCGACTGTGCCTGCATCATCGCCGTCACCAGCGAGGAATCGGTGCCGCCGGACAGGAACGCGCCGCAGGCCAGCGGCGAATGCATGCGTGCGGCGATGGCCTTCTGCAGCACAGCTTCCAGCTGGTCGGTCGCCTGCTCGAGGCTCGGCGCCGGCTGCAGCGGTTCCTGCAGTGCGCTCTGCATCGCATCGCGTGCGCACCAGTAGCGTGAACCACCCTGTGCGGCCTGGCTGGAGCCGCCAGCCGCATGGTCATTCAGATCGATGCGCAGCATCGCGCCTGCCACCAGCTTGTGGATGCCGCGGTAGATGGTGTGCGGTGCCGGCACGTAGTCATGGCGCAGCAGCAGGCTCAGCGCATCCTGGTCGATGCTCGGGGCGAAACCGGCAAAGGCCTGGAGTGCCTTCATTTCCGAGGCGAACAGGAACCGGCCCTGGTACCAGCCGTAGTACAGCGGCCGCTCGCCAACCGGGTCGCGGGCCAGCCACAGTTCGCGCGACTCGCGATCCCATACGCTGAAACCGAACGCGCCCTCGATGCGGGAAAGCGCCCGTTCCACGCCCCATTCGATGATCGCCTGCAGCAGCAGCCGCGCATCGCTGCAGCTGCGTGGCAGATCGCGCAGCTGCGACTGCAGGTCGGCCCGGTTGTACAACCGGCCATCCAGGCACAGCACGTAACGGCCACAGTCCGAACTCAGGGGCTGCAACGGCGTATCGGTTGGCGCCCGGCAGTGGCCCAGCGCCAGGCCGGCCTCGGCGTCGGTCCAGTAGCCGATGCGCCCCCGGCCGCGCTGCTGCAGGGCGCGCAGCATTGGCGCCAGCTGCTGCAGCAGGTGTTCGTCCTCGGCGGGCGGCAGCCAGGCCCCGACCACGCCGCTCATCGGGCACCTCCGCAGCGGCAGCGGCGGGACGGGTTCAGCAGGCAGGCGGCGGCGGGCGACATGGGAGCGACACGCGGAGCGGAGGAGACTCCATGCTCGGCCCGCCCCCGGCCCTGCGTCAGTCGCTTTGCTGTCAGCGATGGTCACCGTGCGTATCACGAAGGTAACGTTTTGTAACAGCATCAGGCTATGCTGGACGCCAAGTTGTTGCCAGGCCTGAGGCCCGGCCCGTGCGCCAGCAACCCCGGCTGAATGGCGCCCGCCCCCGGGACCCGGGCGGCCCGAAGGCTGGGATAGCATCGCCGCGCTCGTGCCGTGGCGGTAC
The DNA here is from genome assembly GCF_059372275.1 of Stenotrophomonas sp. YJH_SMC_14-1. Taxonomy (NCBI): domain Bacteria; kingdom Pseudomonadati; phylum Pseudomonadota; class Gammaproteobacteria; order Lysobacterales; family Lysobacteraceae; genus Stenotrophomonas; species Stenotrophomonas sp. YJH_SMC_14-1. The sequence goes on along the minus strand of NZ_JCAFVK010000003.1, from coordinate 183,295 downwards.
GTGTGCGTCCACGGAGGCCTTGAAAATGCTGGATATCGTACTGGTCGAAGACGATGCCCGCCTGGGTACGATGGTCAGCGACTATCTGCAGCGGCATGGCTACCAGGTGGCCCACGAGCGCAGCGGTGAGCGTGCGGTGGCCCGGATCCTGGCCGACAAGCCCGCCCTGGTCCTGCTCGATGTCGGCCTGCCCGACCAGGATGGTTTCGAAGTGTGTCGGCAGATCCGCCCCCACTATGACGGCATCATCTGCGTGCTGACCGCCCGCACCGACAACATCGACCAGGTGCTGGGACTGGAACTGGGCGCCGATGATTACATCGGCAAGCCGATCGAACCACGGGTGCTGCTGGCCCGCCTGCGCGCCCACCTGCGCCGTCACCGCCGGGTCGAACCACGCGACGGCAGCCTCCGCTTCGGCGAGCTGAGCATCGACCCGTCCACCCGCAACGTGCACCTGCAGGGCGCGCTGCTGGAGCTCACCACTGCCGAGTTCGACCTGCTGTTCCTGCTGGCCAGCAATGCCGGCCAGATCCTGGACCGCGATGCGCTGCTGCGCGGCCTGCGCGGGATTGCCTTCGACGGCCTGGACCGTTCGATCGATGCACGCATCTCGCGCCTGCGCCGCAAGCTGGGCGACAACCCTGAACAACCGGAGCGGATCAAGACCGTACGTGGCCGCGGCTACCTGTTCAGCCGCTCGGCATGGGGATGAAGCGCACGCCCTCGGCGATGCGCGGCCACGCCTTCCACTTCCTGCGCTACGGCATCGGCTTCCTGGTCGCCCACCTGCTACTGATCGTGCTGGGCCTGTGGGCCTGGGATGCGCTGCTGGAAGACCGCACCGAAGCCGGACTGCTGGCCGAGATGCGCGGTACCCATGCCCTGCTGCAGCACCGCTTCGCCGAAACCCCGCGCGAGCAGTGGCCGACGCTGGCGCGCGAACTGGACGCCGACTTCGCCTATGCCCTGCGCATGGTGCCGTTGGCAGAGGCGATGAAGGCGCTGCCGGCCAGCCAGCGCCCCCCCTTCAGCAACGGCCGGGTGCAGATCGACCTGGAGCACATGCGCAGCCTGCAGCGGATCGGCGACAGCGACTACGCGGTGATGCTGGGGCCGTTGGACGAAGCGCTGCCTGACGAGGGCTGGCAGGACAGCGAAGTGTCAGGCGTGGCGATCCTGCTGCTGATCCTGATGGTGGCCGTGGCGCTGCCGATGTACGTGATGGTCTACCGCCTGTGGCGCGACGTCTCGCAGCTGGCCCAGGCCGCCCGGCAGATGCGCGACGGCCAGCTGGACACGCGCGCCCCGCGCGCCGGCACAGCGCTGGTGCGGCCGCTGGCCAATGCCTTCAATCACATGGCCGAGCAGCTGCAGCAGCTGCTGGAAAGCCAGCGCGTGCTGGCGCAGGCAGTGGCGCACGAAGTCCGCACGCCGCTGGCGCGGATGCGTTTCGGCCTGGCCGACCTGGAGGACACCGCGCTGGACGAGATCCAGCGTGATGCCTTGGGCGGCCTGCGCACTGATGTCGATCGGCTGCAGCACCTCACCGATGCCGGCGTCGAGTACGCCGCGCTCGGCCGCTGCCATCAGCTGACCCGCCAGCGCCTGCAGCTGGCGGCACTGGTACGTGGCGTGGTGGCCCAGTTCGCACCGCTGCCGATGCCGGTACAGCAGGTGCTGTCGCCGGCGGGCCTGGTCAACGTCAACCGGCACATGCTGGAACTGGCACTGCGCAACCTGCTCGGCAATGCCCTGCGCTATGCGCGGCGGCAGATCCGTATCGCCAGCACGGTCAACGACGGCTGGCTGTGCCTGCAGGTGGAGGACGATGGCCCCGGCATCGCACCCGAACTGCGCGGCCAGGTGCTGCAACCCTATGTGCGGCTGGATCCGGGTAGCCCCGGTTTCGGCCTCGGACTGGCGCTGGTGCAGGTGGTGGCCGACAAGCATGGCGGCCTGGTCGAAGTAACCGATTCGGAGCTGGGTGGTGCCTGCATCCGACTGCACCTGCCGCTGGAAAGCGGCGCTGCCGTGGAGTGCAATGCGGCCTGCTAGGCCGCGGGTTCCGCACGCGGCAACGCAAACGCGAACAACGCGCCGCGCTCGCTGTCACGCAGTTCGATGCGGCGGCCGTGCAACTGCACGATGCGTTGCACGATCAGCAGGCCCAACCCGCCGTTCTCTCCACGTCGCGCGCCCAGCGCGGCCGGTGCCTGGAACAGCTGCGTGCGCAGTGCAGGGGCAACACCAGGTCCATCATCGGCCACGCTGACCTCCACGCTGTCCGGCGTCGCGCGCAGGCACACCTCGATCCGCCCACCGTCGGGCGCATGCCGCAGCGCGTTGTCGAGCAGGTTGGTCAGCACCCGCTCGACCAGGCCCAGATCGGCGCGCACCAGCGGCAGGCCGGGCGGGAAGTCCGCGTGCAGGTGCTGGTTGCGAGCCTGCGCCGCCAGCTCGAATTTCTGCAGCACGTCCTGCAGCAGCTCCGGCAATGCGAACACCTCCCACTCCAGGCGCACTTCGCCATGCTCCAGCCGCGCCAGCTCAAACAGCGCACGCGCAAGCCGGCCAACCTTGGCGCTCTGCGCCAGCGCGATACCGAGGTAGCGGCGGCGCTCGTCCGGCGACAGCGTGGCGTCCTTCAGCGCCAGCGTTTCCAGATAGCCGTGCAGCGACGACAACGGCGTGCGCAGGTCGTGCGAGATGTTGGCGACCAGCTCGCGGCGCTGCAGGTCCTGCTGGCGCAGCTGCTGCCACTGCTCGCCCAGCCGCTGCGCCATCTGCGCGTGTGCGTGTTCGAGGATCACCAGCTCGTCGCGCTCACCGGGACGCAGCGGCTCCGGCGGCGGCAACGGCGTGGGTGCGTCGATGTCAAAGGCCTGGATGCGCCGGGTCAGCCGCCGCAGCGGGCGCGTCACCCAATAGAAGGCCACCAACCCGGCCAGCAGGCCCAGGCTGCCGACAAGCATCACCGACCACAGCGTGGTGTTCCACTGGCTGCCGGCGGCAAGGTCGTCGGACAGCATCTGACGGTGTTCGCCGACCAGCACCACGTACACATAACCGGCCTGGCGACCCTGCACGATCAGCGGCGCGGCACTGAACACCTTGCGGCCGTCCGTGCTGCGCGGGTCATCGCCCAGGATCGGCAACGGCGCACCGGCCAGCAGCCGGCGCAGCGGTGCCACGTCCACCCGGTTGCGCACCAGATGGCCTGTCGGCGCATCGTGGCCGAGGATGCGGCCCTGGTCGTCCAGCAGGTAGACCTCGACGCTGGGGTTGACCGCCATCAGCTGGCCGAACAGCGCGCGCACGGCGGCATCACGCATGCCGCTGGTGTCCATCAGTTCGCTGCGCTGGGCAATGTGCTCGGCCAGGCCCAGCGACAACCGCTGCACCACTTCCTGCTCGTGGCGGGTGTTGGCGCGCATCTGCAGCGCCAGCAACGCCATGCAGCACATCAGCATCAGCGCAGCGATCACCGCCGCCAGCTTCTGCCACAGGTTCGGCTTGATCATGCCGCCGCCCCGGCAGGATCGACCAGCTTGTAGCCACGGCCCCACACCGTCAGCAGCCGCCGTGGATTGGCCGGGTCCCGCTCGATCTTGCTGCGCAGGCGATTGATGTGGGTGTTGACCGTGTGCTCGTAGCCATCGTGCTGGTAGCCCCAGACCTGGTTGAGCAGTTCCATGCGCGCGAACACCTGGTCCGGATGACGGGCGAAGAACAGCAGCAGGTCGAACTCGCGCGGGGTCAGCTCCAGTGCGTTGCCATCCACCGAGGCGGTACGCGCGACCGGGTCCAGCTGCAGACCGCCCAGCTCGATCGCGCCGGCATCGATGCGCGCGCTCTGCGCCATCGCCTCGGCCCGGCGCAGCAGCGCACGCACACGGGCCACCAGTTCCGGCATCGAGAAGGGCTTGGCCAGGTAATCATCCGCACCCAGTTCCAGGCCGACGATGCGCTGCGTTTCGCTGCCACGCGCACTGATGATGATGATCGGCACATAGCGCGCCATCGCGCGTGCACGCTGGCAAACCTGCAGGCCGTCCACGCCGGGCAGCATCACGTCCAGCACCAGCGCATCCCATGGCCCTTCCTGCTCGAGCAGGCGCAGGCCGGCATCGCCGCTGGCGGCATGGGCGACGTCGTAGCCCTCATCGCCCAGATGCATGCGCAGCAGGTCGGCGATGTGGGCATCGTCTTCAACGATCAGCACGCGTTTGGTGGACATCGGCAGCTCGGGGCCAGTGGGGAGGCTGGCTGCATTGTGGCGCGGGATGGACGCCGATACCTCACGAAAAATTGAATCCTGCGTGAGGATTCGTTGACCCGGGCGGGCGCAGCATGGCCCCGTCGCCCCTTCCCGGAGTCCGCCATGTCCCTTACCCGACGCCATCTGCTGGGCCTGGGCGGTGTTGCCACCGCCGCCGGCCTGCTCGGCCTGGGGGCCTGCAGCCGCGCCGCCCCGGCCGCCGCTGAAGCGCGCCCGTCGCGACAGTTCGAGGTCATGCGCAGCGATGCCGACTGGCGCCAGCGCCTGACCCCGGCGCAGTACGCAGTGCTGCGCCAGCAGGCGACCGAGCGCCCGTACAGCAGCCCGCTCAACAAAGAACACCGGCAGGGCACGTTTGCCTGCGCCGGCTGTGCGCTGCCGCTGTTCTCCTCCTCCACCAAGTTCGAGAGCGGCACCGGCTGGCCCAGCTTCTGGGCGCCACTGCACAACGCCATCGGCGAAGACCGCGACGTCACCTTCGGCATGCTGCGGGTGGAGGTGCACTGCCGCCGCTGCGGTGGCCACCTCGGTCATGTGTTCAACGACGGGCCTCGCCCAACCGGACTTCGCTACTGCATGAACGGCGCAGCGATGGTGTTCGTTCCCGGTGCCGCTGAGGGCGGTACCGCCGATGGCTGGCGGGTGCCGGTCGGTTCTTCCCCTGCTTCCGGAGCCTGACGATGCTGCTGTTGCTGCTTGCCTACCTGGGGGGCGCGCTGACCCTGCTCAGTCCCTGCATCCTGCCGGTGCTGCCGTTCGTGTTCGCGCGTGCCGACCGCCCCTTCCTGCGCAGCACGCTGCCGCTGCTGCTGGGCATGGCACTCACCTTCACCGTGGTCGCCAGCCTGGCTGCGGTGGGCAGCCAATGGGTGGCACAGGCCAACCAGGTCGGACGCTGGATCGCCCTGCTGCTGATGGCGCTGTTCGCGCTGGCATTGCTGTGGCCGCGGTTGGCCGACCATCTGCTGGCACCGTTCCAGCGCGTGGGTGCGCGGCTGAGCGCGCGTGCAGATACAGCCGATGCCGCAGGTAATGGCGGCGCATGGACCTCGCTGCTGATCGGCATCGCCACCGGCCTGCTGTGGGCACCCTGCGCCGGGCCGATCCTCGGCCTGGTGCTGACCGGTGCCGCGCTGCACGGGGCCAGCGCCGGCAGCAGCACGCTGCTGCTGGCCTACGCACTGGGCGCGATTACCGCACTGGCGCTGGCGGTATGGGTAGGTGGCCGCGTGTTCCGCGCGCTGCAGGCGCGGCTCGGCCTCGGCGATGTGCTGCGCAAGGTACTGGGCGTGGCCGCACTGCTGGCGGTGGTGGCGATCGGCCTGGGCTGGGATACCGGCCTGCTGACCCGCCTGTCCGCGGTCAGCACCGCGCGCATCGAGCAAGGCCTGCTGGATGCGGTACCCGGCACGCAGCCGGCAGCACCGTCGATGATGATGATGGCGGGCCCCGATGCGGGTGCCAGTGCACCGCTGCCAGTGGAAGGCACCCTGCCCGCGCTGGACGGTGCCACCGGCTGGCTCAACAGCCCGCCGCTGACGGCCCAGCAGCTGCGCGGCAAGGTGGTGCTGGTCGATTTCTGGACGTACTCGTGCATCAACTGCCTGCGCGCGATGCCGTTCGTGCACGAATGGGAGCGCCGTTATCGCGACCACGGCCTGGTGGTGATCGGCGTGCACACCCCGGAATTCGCCTTCGAGCGTGACCCGCGCAACGTGATGAAGGCGGTGCAGCAGCTGAAGGTCGAGTACCCGGTGGCGCTGGACAACCAGTACACGATCTGGCGCGCGTTCAACAACCGCTACTGGCCGGCGCAGTACTTCGTCGATGCGCAGGGCAACATCCGCAGCCACCAGTTCGGCGAGGGCAACTATGCGCGCTCGGAACAGGTGATCCGTCGCTTGCTGACCGAGGCCGGCCAGACGAACCTGCCGGCGCCGGCCGATCCGGCCGCCGCCGATCTGAAGGGCGTGGCTGCGCAGGCCGACATGGGCAATCTGCGCTCGCCGGAAACCTATCTGGGCCACGCCCGTGCCGAGCAGTTCGCCTCGCCCGGTGGGCAGCGCAGCGACACCGCGTTCGACTACACATTGCCGGCCACCCTGGCGTTGAATCAGTGGGGCCTGTCCGGACGCTGGACCGTTACCGACGAGGCTGCGCAGGTGCAGCAGGCCGGTGGCCGCATCGCCTTCCAGTTCCATGCGCGCGACCTGCACCTGGTGCTGGCACCAGGCCAGGAAGGAAAGCCGGTGCACTTCCGCGTCCTGCTGGATGGCAAGCCATTGCCGGCCACCGATGCCGGCACTGATGTCGGCGCCGATGGCAGCGGCGTGGTCGACGAGCACCGCCTCTACCAGCTGGTGCGCCAACGCGGCACGGTCAGCCCGCACCGCTTCGAGATCGAATTCCTCGATGCGGGCGTGCAGGCCTATGCCTTCACCTTCGGTTGAACCGGGAGGACACGATGAAATTCTCCTTTGAGCAGGGCATTGCCGCTGGCGTTGCCGGACTGGTGGCCACGGCATTGATCGCCGGTGTGCTGCTGGTTGACCACGGCGCCATCGCGGCACCGGTCGAAGCCAGCGCGCAGACCCAGGCACTGCCCGTACCCACGGGCGACGCTGCGTTCCGCGATGACACCACCCACGCCAGCGTGGTGTTCGCCGGCGGTTGCTTCTGGGGCGTGCAGGGCGTGTTCCAGCATGTCAAAGGCGTGAGCAATGCGGTGTCCGGCTACATCGGTGGCAGCGCTGCCAATGCCCGCTATGAGCGGGTCAGCAGCGGTCAGACCGGTCATGCCGAAGCGGTGAAGGTCGACTACGACCCACGCCAGGTCAGCTATGCGCAGTTGATGCAGGTGTTCTTCTCGGTGGTGCACGACCCGACCCAGCTCAACCGCCAGGGGCCCGACCACGGCAGCCAGTACCGTTCGGCGATCTTCACTGACGACGCCCGCCAGCAGGCGGCCAGCCGCGCCTACATCGCCCAGCTCGGCCAGGCCGGCAGCTTCCGCGCGCCGATCGTCACCCAGCTGGTCAGCGGCCAGCGCTTCTACCCGGCCGAGAGCTACCACCAGAACTACATGACCAACTACCCGCAGGCCGCCTACATCCGCTACTACGACGCGCCAAAGCTGGCCGCGCTGGGCAGGCAGTTCCCGGCGTTGTACCGGCGCGATGCAGCGCTGGTGCCGATGCGCTGACGGCATTTCCGTGGGGCCGGCTGGCGCTCGGTGCGGCTCCTGCCGATGCGGTAACGCCCCGGGTAGTGCCGGCCGCTGGCCGGCTCTTGCGGTTCCAGGGATTGCCGGCCAGCGGCCGGCACTACCAAAAAAAGACGCACGGCCATCCAGCCGTGCGCTTGGAAAGTACCGGCCGTGCCCCGATCAGGCCCGGCCGACAACGACATGCTAGGCTCGCCGTCATCATGGGTACAGCACCAGATGGCGGGAAACTCGATGGATACAGATGATCAGAGCGCAATGATCCCCCCCCGCTACCAACGGCTGTCCGACGAACTGGCCGAGGCCATCCACGGCGGACGCCTTCCGGTAGGCAGCCGCCTGCCCTCGCTGCGGCAGATGGCCCTGCAGCGCCGGCTCAGCCTGAACACGGTGATCGCCGCCTACCGCCAGCTGGAAGACGCTGGTCTGGTCATTCCCCGGCCCAAGGCCGGCTTCGAGGTCGCGCCGCGGCTGTCGGTGCCGGAACGTTCGCTGCGCGACACACCGTCTGCGCCCACCGCGCCGCTGCAGCAGGTACTGATGGCCCGCGTGCTGGAAGCACAGCGCCGCCCCGGCGTGATCGACCTGGCCTTTGCCGGCCCGCGCGGTCGCCAGTTCTACCCCGGAGCGCAGCTGGCCAAGCACACGGCGCAGGTACTGCGCCATGGCCAGCAGACCGTGGAGACGTATGCACGCCCCAACGGCTCGCCACGGCTGCTGGCGCAGATCGTGCGCCGCGGCCCGCGCATGGGCCTGCATACCCACAGCGAACGCCTGCTGCTGACCCACGGTGCGATGGAAGGGCTGCAGCTGGCACTACGCGCGGTCACCCAGCCCGGTGATGCGGTCGGCATCGAGGCGCCGTCCTACTTCAACCTCTACCCGTTGCTGGCCAACCTCGGCCTGCAGGCCATCGAACTGCCCACCCATCCGCAGCTCGGCTTGGATGTGGATGCGCTGGACGCGCTGCTGGAGCACACGCCGCTGGCCGCACTGGTGGTGATGCCGACCGTGCATAACCCGCTCGGCTGCACCATGCCGACCACCGCCAAGCAACGCCTGGCCGAACTGGTCAACGCACGCCAGCTGCCGCTGATCGAAGATGCGGTGTATGCAGAACTGCAGTTCTGCGAACCGCCGGCACCGCTCCTGAAGGCCTTCGATCGCGATGGCTGGGTGATGGTGGTCGGCGGCTTTTCCAAGACGCTGGCGCCGGATTACCGCATCGGCTGGCTCGATGGCGGCCGCTTCGCCGAGCGCATCGCGCTGCTGAAATTCCAGTCCACCGGCGGCGAGCCGCAGCTGCTGGGCGACGCGGTGGCGGCCTATCTGGAAGCGGGCAGCTACGAGCACCATCTGCATCGCATGCGCCGGCTGTACCGCGAACAGGTCGGACGGCTGCGCCAGCTGGTGGCCGAACACTTCCCGGCCGGCACCCGCGCCACCGAACCGCAGGGTGGCTTCCTGCTGTGGCTGGAACTGCCGGGCGTGGACACGCGCGAGCTGTTCGAGCGTGCACTGCAGGAGGACATCGTGTTCATGCCCGGCCAGGTGTATTCACGCGGCGCGCGGTATCGCCATTGCCTGCGGCTGTCGTGCTGCCAGACGCTCGATGCACGCTTCATCGGCGCGGTGGAGCGGTTGGGTGCGATCGCGCGGGAGCTGGCGGCCGCAGCACGGTAGTGCCGGCCGCTGGCCGGCAACTGCACGCAGGTGGATACATCGAGGTTGCCGGCCAGCGGCCGGCACTACCCCAGGTCAATCGAGCAGATGCGTGCTCAGGATCTGGCCATCCGCTCCCGGCAGATGCGGCAGCCGCCCCCAGCACGGCATCGGCAGGCGCTGCTGCAGCGTTGCGATGTTCTCATCCTGGCGCTGCATCGCCGGGTCGATGTGGTTGCCGATCCAGCCCAGGCACTCCACGCCGCTGGCCTGCAGCGACTGCGCAGTCAGACGCGCGTGGTTGACACAGCCCAGCCGCATGCCCACCACCAGCAACACCGGCAACCGCAATGCGCGCACCAGGTCGAGCTGGTCGAGCGTGGCCGAGACCGGTGCCAGCCAACCGCCAACACCCTCCACCACCACGACATCGGCCTGCGCGCGCAGCCGCTCAAACGCTGCCACGATCGGCGCCAGCTCCACCTGCACGCCGTCCTCGGCAGCGGCCAGCTCCGGTGCCAGCGGCTGGCGCAACGCATACGGGTTCAGATCGGCATAGTCCGGTACCGGCCAGCTGGCCGCCTGCAGCGCCAATGCGTCTTCGTTGCGCAGGCCCTGGCCCAGGTCTTCGCTGCCGCTGGCCACCGGCTTCATGCCCACCGCGCGCAGGCCGCGCCGGCGCAGTGCGTGCAGCAGCGCGGTGCTGGCCGCGGTCTTGCCGATCTCGGTATCGGTGCCGGTGACGAACAGGGCGGGCGGCAGCGTGGCGGGCAACGGCATCGACGGGCTCCAACAGGGCAACAGTGTGTGCATTATCGCCGGCCCGGCGCGCTTGCTAGACTGCTGTCATGTTCGCCAATGCCTCGCTCACCGGCAGCAAGCCGGAACAATACGCCCAGCTGCTGGAACAGGCCCGTGGCCTGGTCTACGCCGAGTCCGACCGCATCGCCAACGCGGCCAACCTCTCGGCCCTGGTCTACCACGCCCTGCCCGACCTGAACTGGGTGGGCTTCTACCTGTACGACGGCAAGGAACTGGTGGTCGGCCCGTTCCAGGGCCTGCCGGCCTGCGTGCGCATCCCGCTGGACAAGGGCGTGTGCGGTGCCGCCGCCAGCCAGCGCGTGACCCAGCGCGTAGAGGACGTCGACGCCTTCCCCGGCCACATCGCCTGCGATTCGGCCTCGCGCTCGGAACTGGTGGTGCCGCTGCTGCGCGGCGATGAACTGATCGGCGTGTTCGACATCGACAGCCCGAAGGTCGGCCGCTTCGATGCCGACGACCAGGCTGGCCTGGAAGCCATCGCCCGCGTGTTCGTCGAGGCGCTGGGATGAGCGCACCGAAGCTGCGCAACATCGGCCCGAAAAGTGCGGCGTGGCTGCGCCAGGTCGGCCTGCGCAGCCGCGACGACCTGGTCGCGATCGGAGCCGTCGGCGCCTTCGTCAAGGTCAAGCGCGCCGGCTTCAAGCCCAGCCTGAACCTGCTGTACTCGCTGGAAGGCGCGTTGCTGGACTGCCATTGGCAGGAGCTGAGCGAGCCACAGCGTGAAGCACTGGTGCAGGATTACGAAGCACGCATCGCTGCGCATCCGCTGAAGGCAGCCGGCCCGGCGTCGGGCCCAGTGCATGAGCAGCGCTTCGATGCCGACGATGACGCTGAGGACAGCGTGGCCGAGGGCGCGGACGAGGATTGAGGCCTCCGCGTTCCTGGGGATGCCGGCCAGCGGCCGGCACTACCAGTGTGATGCGGGATCGGTAGCGCCGGGCCATGCCCGGCGAGTGCGCTCAGGACTGCTGCAGCTCCAGCAGCTCACCCACCAGCCCGATCTCGCCGCGCTCCAGCCACACCCGCAGGCGCGTGCCGTGGTCGATACGCAGCGCCCAGCACAGCGACATGGGCAGGCCGCAGACCTGCGACAGCACCATGCGCAACGGGCCGCCATGGCTGACCACCAGCGTCGGCACCGGATCGTCATCATCGAGCAGGCGATCCAGCGCGCGCGCGATGCGCCGCTCGAAGTGGCCCCAGCTCTCGCCATTGGGCGGCGGGAACGCGTGCGGGTCGGCATGGAAGGCCGCCAGTGCATCCTCCGGCAAGTCGAACAGCGACCGCCCGTCCCAATCGCCGAAGTCCAGCTCTTCCCATTCCTCGTCCGCTTCCACGTCCAGCCCACGCGGCGTGGCCAAGGCCATCGCCGTATGCAGCGCGCGCAACCGCGGTGAACTGATCACCCGCTCCCAGCGTTGCCCGGCATAGGCCTCGACCAGCTCCTGCGGCAGCCCGGCCAGCTGCGGTGGGTCGCTGCGGCCATCAAGGAACTCGTCACGGCCATTGCCGGCATGGCGGACCAGGTCGAGGATCATGCGGGCGTCCCGGACGGGCGACGCAGGTACAGCGGAAAACGGGCGGACATCGGCAACGGCACCACGGGATCGAGCAACCATTCTAAAGGCACAGCAAAGGCAGTCGCGCAGGCGCGACGCAACGGGACGGCCTGCGATGCCGTAGACTGCGCCCACTTCCAGGTGACCTGCGGCCATGGCCGGCAGGTTGAAACGGGAAGCCGGTGACGCGTGATTCCACGCCAGGCCGGCGCTGCCCCCGCAACGGTAAGCACGTCAGTTCCAGGCAACACCGCCACTGTGCCGCAGGCATGGGAAGGCGCCTGGACGGTGGCCTCGCGCCACCCGGCGGCAAGCCCGGAGACCGGCCCGGAAGCCTCAGGTCGCGATGCGGTGGGCATGGCGCTGGATGACCGTGGCGTGCGCTGCGGCATCGGCGCACGCCTGCCTTCGCGGCTCCTCCCCTTCGCCACGCGGGCGTGCGTGGCACTTGGAGTCCCCCATGAAGCTGCAGTCCCGAATGCTGTCCCTGGCCGTGCTGGCCGCCCTGCCCGCGCTGGCCCAGGCCGCCAATGACACCACCGCGCTCGACCAGATCCTGGTCACTGCCACCCGCACCCCGATCGCCCTGCAGGACAGCATCGCGCCGGCGCAGGTGATCGACCGCGCCCAGATCGAATCCAGCCAGGCCACTTCGCTGCAGGAACTGCTGCGCGGTCGCGCCGGCATCAACCTGGCCAATGCCGGCGGCCTCGGCAAGCAGAGCTCGCTGTTCCTGCGCGGTACCAATTCCGGCCACACCGTAGTGCTGGTGGACGGCGTGCGCATCAACAGCGCCGACCTCGGCCTGGCCATGTACCAGGACCTGCCGCTGGCGCAGATCGAGCGCGTGGAAATCGTGCGCGGCCCGCAGTCGAGCTTGTACGGCGCCGACGCCATCGGTGGCGTGATCCAGATCTTCACCCGCCGCAACCAGGGCGATTTCGCCCCGCACTTCCAGCTTGGCGGTGGCAGCAACGGCCTGCGTGAAGCCAGCGGTGGCATTGGCGGCGGTACCGAACGCGGCTGGTTCGGTGCCGACATCGCCTACCAGCATTCCGACGGCATCGATGCCTGCCGCGGCTCGGCCACGCTGTTCACCGGCTGCTTCGCCGACGAGCCCGACCGCGACGGTTACCGCAACCTGTCCAAGAGCCTGCGCGGTGGCTACACCTTCAACGACCAGTGGAACGTGGAAGGCAGCGCCCTGCGCGCCGACGGCAAGAACCATTACGACGGTTACTACAACTATTCGGAAACCCGCCAGCAGGTGCTGGCCGGCAAGGTGCGCTACACCCCGTCCGAGCGCCTGGCATTCACCGCAAACGTCGGGCGCAGTGACAACGAGTCGGACAACTTCGGCGACTTCGGTGCACGTGGCAGCGCACAGACCCACCGCGACAGCGCCTCCCTGCAGGGCGATTTCGGCGTGGCCGAGGGCCAGCTGCTGAGCGCAGGCGTGGACTGGAGCGAAGACAACCTGGATGGCAGCAGCGCGGGTTACCTGGTCGACAGCCGCCGCAACACCGGCGTATTCGTGCAGTACCAGGGCCGCTTCGGCCGCCACCAGCTGCAGGCCAGCGCACGCAACGACGACAACCAGCAGTTCGGCAACCACGCCACCGGCAGCGTTGGCTGGGCGATGGAGCTGGGCCACGGCCTGCGCCTCAACGCCAGCTATGGCACGGCGTTCAAGGCACCGACCTTCAGCGATCTGTACGACCCGTGGAGCGGCGTGCCGACGTTGAAGCCGGAGAAGTCCAAGAGCGCCAACCTCGGCGTTTCGCAGCAGGGCCAGGGCTGGCACTGGGGCCTGGACGTGTATGAAACCCGCATCGATGACCTGATCACCTACGATGCGGCAACCTTCAAGATGCAGCAGGTGGAGAAGGCCCGCATCCGCGGTGCCGAGCTGACCGGTGGCGTGCTGCTGGCCGGCTTCGACATCAACGCGCAGCTGAGCTACACCGACCCGCGCAACCGCACCGGCGGCAGCACCCAGTTCGACAACTGGCTGCCACGCCGCGCGCAGCAGACCGCGCGCCTGGACATCGACCGTCGCTTCGGCGATTTCCGCGCAGGCCTGACTGTGCAGGGTGCCGGCAAGCGCTACGACGATGCCTCGAATGCGGTGAAGGTGGGCGGCTACGGTACGCTGGATGTTCGCGCCGAATACGCACTGACGCCATCGTGGTCGCTGCTGGCACGTGCCGCCAACGTCTTCGACCGTCGCTACGAAACGGTGGCATGGTTCAACCAGCCCGGCCGCGAGTACCAGTTGAGCGTGCGTTACCAGCCGAAGTGAGCGCAACGTTCATGGTAGTGCCGGCCACTGGCCGGCAACATCATGACCTTCGGTAACGCATCCCGGGTTGCCGGCCAGCGGCCGGCACTACCCATTGCGTTGGCCGGGTTATCGGCCGGCGGCCAACCCCGGCAGTTCACGCAGGTCGTCGATCACCGCCACCGCATGCGCGGTGGCCAGGTCCAGGCCGCGCGGATAGCCGTAGCGCACCAGCGCGATCGGCATGCCGGCCTCTTCGGCGGCGCGGTAGTCGGTCAACGAATCACCCACCATCAGGCAGGACTCCACCGGCAGCCCGAAGTGCGCGGCGATGTGCCGCAGTGGCTCGCCACTGGGCTTGCGCTGCGGCAGCGAATCCCCCCCCAGTACCAGCGCGAATGCATCACCGATACCCAGGTGCTGCAGCAGCGGCGGCACCAGTGCTTCGGGCTTGTTGGTGCAGATCGCCAGCGGCACGTTGCGCGCACGCAGTTGCGCCAGCGCTTCGCCCACGCCGTCGAACAGTCGCGGGCTGCGCAGCAGGCACTCACGGTAGTGCACCATGAACACCGGCATCACCTCCGCCAGGTCCACCTCGCTGCCGGCGGCCTGCACCGCCTGTTCGACCAGACGACGCACACCGTCGCCGATCCAGCCCAGAACCGTGGCTTCCGGCACGCGCGCCAGGCCGATGTCTTCCAGCGTGCGGTTCAGTGCTTCGGCAATATCGGCAGCGCTGTCGACCAGCGTGCCATCGAGGTCGAACACGACCAGCGGATAGGGATACGACAAGGGAACGGCACCTGTGCGACGTGGGGCCGTCCATTGTACGCCGCTGGTTTTTGCACCGATCCGCCTCAGCCGATCCGGCGCGCGCGGGTAGCCAGGAAGGTGGGCAGATAGCGGTCGATCAGGAAGCGCGGCTGCGGCTGCCAGTCTTCCATGAAGCGATCGATCACGAAGCCGGCATCCAGCTGCCCACCGATCAGTTCTGTCAGGCTGTGGCCGAAGGTCAGCGCATCGCCCCGCGCCAGCTTCGCCTCGCGCTCGGCCGGTGGCAGGTCTTCCAGATCCGAATAGGGAATGGCGTACTGCGGCCGGATCAGGCCCTGTGCATCAAGCTGCGGATCGCGCGCGCCGACGAACAGCACCGGGTTGTAGAAGCTGGCCATCAGCATGCCATCGCGCGCCAGCACGCGGCGGCATTCGGTCCACACCGGGCGCACGTCGGGCACATACAGGTTGGAGATCGGGTGGAACACCACATCGAAGCTGTCGTTGGCGAATACGTGCAGGTCGCGCATGTCGCCCTGCACCGTGCGCAGCCGCAGGCCGTCGCGCGCCGCCACGCTGCGGTCCTGTTCCAGCTGCCCATCGGACAGATCGAACACAGTGACGTCGGCCCCGGCCGCCGCCAGCACCGGTGCCTGCTGGCCACCGCCCGAGGCCAGGCACAGGACCCGGCGGCCGCGCACATCACCCAGCCAGTCCAGCGGCAGGGCACGGGGCGTCAGGTGCACCTGCCAACGTCCTTCGCGCGCGGCGGCAATGGTTGAACTTTCCACCGGGCGCGACCATTCGCGCACTTCGCTGGCCTGGCGGTCCCAGGCAGCACGGTTGTGGTCGATCAAGGCCTGTCCGTGGTTCATGTGTTCTCCTTGCCCGGTGGGCGCCAATCCAGATCCTGGAAGGCCGGGCTGGCGAAACACTCGGCCAGGAAGTCCAGGAATCGCCGCATGATAGCGGGCTGCTGGCGCCGTGATGCGTACACGGCATGAATGCCGAGTTCGTCCAGACTGAACTCGGGCAACAACTCGATCAGCTCGCCACTGCGCAGCAGTGGCGCCACCTGGTAGGTCGGCAGCATCGCGATGCCGGCGCCCGCACGTACCGCCTCCAGCAACAGCGACGCTTCATTGGCGCTGATGTTGCCGCCCACCGCCACCGACAGCGAACGCCCATCGCGGTGCAGCTGCCACAGGCTCTTGCCCACGTAGTGATGGGTCAGGCAGTTGTGCCCGGCCAGGTGTTCCGGGGCGGTAGGCGTACCGCGCGCCTGCAGGTACGACGGCGTCGCGCACAGCACCGAGCGGCAGGTGGCCAGCCGTCGTGCGATCAGGCTGGGATCGATCTGGCGGGCGATGCGCACCGCAAGGTCCACCCGCTCTTCCACCAGGTTCACCATGCGGTCGACCAGCAGCAGCTCGATGCGTGCCGCCGGATGGCGTGCGACGAAACCGGCCACCGCACGCGCCAGGTGGCTCTGCCCGAACGAGACGCTGGCGGTCACCCGCAGCGTGCCATGCGGTTCGGGATCGTCGCTGGCCAGCTCACCCTGCAGTTCCTCGCCGATGGCCAGCATCTGCCGGAAGCGCGCCAGCGCCGCCTCGCCGGGGCCGGTCAGGCTGACCCGGCGCGTGGTCCGGTGCAGCAGGCGCGCGCCCAGCCAAGCCTCGACCTCGGCCAGGTAGCGGCTGACCATCGCCCGCGACATGTCCAGCACCTCGGCGGCGGCGGTGAGGCTACCGCGCTCGGCCACCTCGACGAATACGGTCATGGCGGTCAGTCGGTCCATATGCTCGATCCATGCAACAAACAAGCGCGTTATACGCTGTTTTTCGAGCGACTGCAGCGGCCTAGAGTGGCCCCATTCCCACCCCACACCGCCCCACGGAGTCCTGCCATGAAGATCGCCCTCGTTGGTTCCACCGGCAACATCGGCCGCCAGATCGCCCGCCACGCGCTGGCCAACGGCCACGAACTCACCGTCATCGTGCGCAGCGCGCAGGATCTTCCGGCCGAACTGGACGGCGCCCATCCGGTGGTCGCCCCGCTGGATGACCAGGACGCGCTGATCGCCGCCATCGCCGGCCACGACGTGCTGGCCAGCGCCTACGGCCCGCGCCCGGGCGATGACATCGGCCGCGTCGGCGACGTGGCTGCACAGCTGGCCGCCGCCGTGCGCAAGGCCGGTGTACCGCGCCTGGTGGTGGTCGGTGGCGCCGGCAGCCTGGAAGTCGCGCCCGGCGTGCAGCTGGTCGATACCCCCACCTTCCCGGAGGCCTACAAGCCGTACGCACTGGCCCATCGTGAAGCCTTCAATCGACTGCAGGCGGTGGACGACCTGGACTGGACCTTCTTCTCGCCGGCGGCCGAAATCGGCCCGGGTGAAGAGCGCGGCCAGTACCGCGTGCAGCCCAAGGCCTTCCTGGCCGACGCCAGCGGCCACAGCCGCATCAGCTATGCCGACTACGGCGCCGCGTTCGTCGCCGAGCTGGAAGCGCACCAGTACCCGAAGCAGATCATCACCGCGGCGTACTGATCGACGCGCGTGCCCTGTAGAGCCGAAGGCAACGGCAGGAGCCGTTGCCAACGTCACTTGCGACGGCCCGCAGGGGCCCGGGCAAGGACGCCCGGCATAGCCCACGTTCGGCTCCCCATTCGACACAAGGAATTTCCCATGCGCACCGCTGCCCTGCTGCTTCCCCTCGCCCTGGCCGCCAGCTTCACCACTGCGCCGCTGCTGGCCGCACCGGCCACCGCGGCGCCCGCGGCAGCGACAAAATCCCAGCTGCACCTGCAGACCTTCCACCCCGGCCCGCAGGCAATGTTCTCGGTGTCCTCGGTGCTGATCGGAGGCCGCCACGACGCGATCCTGATCAATGCGCAGTTTGGTGCCAGCGATGCGCGCAAGCTGGTCGAGCTGATCCGCGCCAGCGGCAAGCAGCTGACAACGATCTACATCAGCCACGGTGATCCGGACTACTACTTCGGCCTGGCTACCCTGCAGGACGCGTTCCCGCAGGCACGCATCGTCGCCACTGCGCAGACCGTTGCCCACATCCAGCAGACCCAGGCCGGCAAGCTGGCCTACTGGGGGCCGAAGATGGGTGCCGACGTGCCGTCGCGCATCGTGGTGCCGCAGGTGCTGGATGGCGATGCCCTGCAGCTGGAAGGCCAGCGCCTGCCGCTGATCGGCCTGGATGGCCCGACCCCGGACCGCACGGTGCTGTGGGTGCCGTCGCTGCGCGCGATCGTCGGCGGCATTCCGGTAGTGGCCGGTGAACACGTGTGGATGGCCGACACGCAGACGCCGAAGTCACACGCCGACTGGCTGCAGACCCTGCAGCGGTTGCAGGCGTTGAAGCCGAAGGTGGTGGTGCCGGGGCATTACGCGCCGGGTGCCGCACTGGATGTCAGTGCGCTGGTGTTCACGGCGGACTACATCCGCGCGTTCGATGCCGAGACGGCAAAGGCCAGGGACAGTGCGGCGCTGGTGAAGGCGATGCAGGCGCGCTATCCGAAGCTGGCGGGCGTGGCGTCGCTGGAGCTGAGTGCGAAGGTGGCCAAGGGCGAGATGCAGTGGCCATGAGGTAGGGGAGGCTTTTGCAGGGCTGCGCCCTGCACCTGCTCAATGCAACGGCAACAGCCGAAGCAACAGCAACAGCTGGCTATCCGTGGGATGGCGAGGTGTGTCCGGTTGCGGGGGACGCCGTGAATCCGTCCATGGAGGCTCGGTCGCGCCATCCATGGCGCTCACGCCCCCGCAACCGGACCCACCCCGCCTTCGACAGTTCTCTGCGATCTGCCTGGGTGGCATGTCTGCGCAACCTGTCGGGATGGAATGACCTGCTCTTGGTGGGTGTCGACCTTGGTCGGCACGTAGATCCACGCCGTGCGTGGATGAACGATCAGGAGCGATCGGTCTGGGTGTGCTCGAACAATTCGCCCTGCACCACCGGTTCCTTCTCACGAAAGCCACCAAGGCCGACGCCGACCAGGCGGTAACGGGTCTCCGCCGGCAGGTCGACGCGGGCGCGCAGGGCCAGCGCGATGTCGCGCAGCTCTTCCATCGATTCCGGCGGGCGCTCCGGGGTGAAGCTGCGGGTGAGGATGCGGAACTGCGCGGTCTTCAGTTTCAGCACCACGGTGTGGCCGATGCGCTCGGTCTTGCGCGTGGCGTTCCAGGTCTTCCCTGCCAGCTGCACGATCGCCTCGGTCAGGTCTTCCAGCAGCAGGTCTTCGGCGAAGGTGTCCTCCGAGGAGATCGACTGCACCTGCTGGTCCGGTTCCACCGGCCGCTCGTCGATGCCACGTGCGCGGTTGTACAGGCTGCGGCCGAAGCTGCCGAATGCCTCTTCCAGATCGATCAAGGCCCACTGCCGCAGGTCGCCGCAGGTGACGATGCCGCGCGCGGCCAGCTTGCCTTCCATGACCTTGCCGACGCCGGGCACGCGGTTCACCGGCAGCGGCGCCAGGAACGCATCCACGCGCTGCGGCGGAATCACGAACTGGCCGTCGGGCTTGCGCCAGTCCGAGGCGATCTTGGCCAGGAACTTGTTCGGCGCGATCCCGGCTGAAGCAGTCAGGTTCGTTTCCTCGCGGATCTGCGCGCGGATGGTGCGGGCGATGTCGGTGGCCAGTTCGATGCCACTCTTCGGCTCGGTCACGTCCAGGTAGGCCTCGTCCAGCGACAGCGGCTCGACCAGGTCGGTATGGCGCAGGAAGATCGCGCGTACCTGCTGTGACACCGCCTTGTAACGCGCGAAGTCCGGTGGCACGAAGATCGCGTCCGGGCACAGGCGCTCGGCACGCACGGCGGGCATCGCCGAACGCACGCCGAACACGCGCGCCTCGTAGGACGCCGCGCATACGACCGAGCGGGCACCACGCCATGCCACGACCACTGGCTTGCCACGCAGTGACGGATCGTCGCGCTGCTCCACCGACGCGTAGAACGCGTCCATGTCAACGTGGATGATCTTGCGCAGTCGGGTCATGTCAGCTGGGAAAGGCGGGGCCGGGCCGGGTGGGCCACACGCCGAAGTATGGTCGTTGCACATCAACAGGATGCGCGTATTCCCTTGAAAACACTACGGTTGCGTACGGTTGAAATGTTTGATCGGCGCAGTTTCCACGGGCATTCTCGGGCGCTTGTTTCCCTGTTCTTCGCTTCCAGGATTGTGCTTCATGACCCGTCTCCACGCGTTCAACCGCGAACAGCTGCTGGCCAGCGCACGCGGTGAACTGTTCGGCACCGCTGCCGGCCGTCTGCCCAACGACCCGATGCTGATGTTCGACCGCATCACCGACATCCGCGAGGACGGCGGACCGCATGGCAAAGGCATGGTACGCGCCGAACTGGATATCCGCCCGGACCTGTGGTTCTTCGGCTGCCATTTCATTGGCGACCCGGTGATGCCCGGCTGCCTGGGCCTGGACGCCATGTGGCAGCTGACCGGCTTCTTCCTGACCTGGCTGGGCGCCCCCGGCAAGGGCCGCGCGCTGGGCTGTGGCGAAGTGAAGTTCACCGGCCAGGTGCTGCCGGAAGCCAAGCTCGTGCGTTACGAGATCGACATCAGCCGCGTCATCAACCGCAAGCTGGTGATGGCCCAGTCGGACGCCCGCATGTACGTGGATGACCGCGAAATCTACAGCGCGCGCGACCTGCGCGTCGGCCTGTTCACCGAAACCGGGAGCTTCTGATGCGTCGCGTCGTCATCACCGGCATGGGCATCACGTCCTGCCTCGGCAATGATCTGGATACCGTTTCGGCCGCGCTGCGCCAAGGGCGCTCGGGCATCACCGCCCTGGCCGACCACGCCGAAGCGGGCCTGCGCAGCCAGGTCGGCGGTCGTGTCGACCTCGATCTGGAGGCGCTGATCGACCGCAAGCAGAAGCGCTTCATGAGCGATGCAGCGGCCTTCGCCTATCTGGCCATGCGCGATGCCATCGCCGATGCCGGGCTCAGCGCCGAGCAGGTCAGCAGCCTGCGCACCGGCCTGATCGCCGGTTCCGGTGGCGGCTCCAGCGAATGGCAGATCGGCGCGGTCGACCTGCTGCGCGAACGTGGTGTGCGCAAGGTCGGCCCGTACATGGTGCCGCGCACGATGTGCTCGACGGTCTCGGCCTGCCTGGCGACGGCCTACCAGATCAAGGGCGTCAGCTATTCGCTGTCGGCCGCCTGCGCGACCTCGGCGCACTGTATCGGCGCGGCCGCGGACATGATCCGCCATGGCGCGCAGGACATCATGTTCGCCGGTGGCGGTGAAGACCTGCACTGGTCGATGAGCGTGATGTTCGATGCGATGGGCGCGCTGTCGACCAGCTTCAACGAAACCCCGGCCAGCGCCTCGCGTCCGTACGACAAGGACCGCGACGGCTTCGTCATCGCCGGTGGTGGCGGCATGCTGGTGCTGGAGGATTACGACCACGCCGTCGCACGCGGTGCGCACATCCATGCCGAGCTGATCGGCTATGGCGTGACCTCCGACGGTGCCGACATGGTCGCGCCCTCCGGTGAAGGTGCGGTGCGCTGCATGAAAATGGCGCTGCAGGGTGTCGATCGCCCGCTGGACTACCTGAACACCCACGGCACCTCGACCCCGCTGGGCGATGTCACCGAGCTCAACGCGATCCGCGAAGTGTTCGGCGATGCGGTGCCGCCGCTGTCTTCGACCAAGGCGTTGTCCGGGCACTCGCTCGGTGCAGCCAGCGTGCACGAGGCAATCTACTGCCTGCTGATGATGCGCGATGGCTTCGTTGCCGGTTCGGCCAACATCGGCGAGCTGGACCCGAAGGTGGAGAGCTTCCCGATCCTGCGCGAGAGCCGCGAGGAGAAACTGGATACGGTGATGTCCAACAGCTTCGGCTTCGGTGGCACCAACGCTGCGCTGGTGTTCGGGCGGGTGTGATTGAACAGGTGTGCCGACCAACGGTCGGCACCCACCAGAAGATGTAGAGCCGAGCCATGCTCGGCTCAGTGCCAACCAAGGTCGGCACCCACCGCTACTTCGGCAGCAACGGCAGCAGCAGCGCGTGCGCGTCCACCAGGGATCCAACGATGCGGTGTCCCAGGGCACGCAACTCTTCATCCGGATGGACCAGGTCAGGCACCTGGATCACGGTCATGCCGGCCGCCAGCGCCGCACGCGTACCGGCCGGTGAGTCTTCCAGCGCCAGACAGCGTTCCGGCGCCTGGCCCAGCCGCTGCGCGGCCAGCAGGTAGATATCCGGCGCCGGCTTCGGCCGCGCGACGTCACCACTGGTGATCACCGCATCGAAGTATGGCAGCAGGCCGGCCGCAGCCAGCTTGCGGTTGGCGCGCGGCTGCCGCGTGGTGGTTGCCACCGCACGCGGTACCGCATGCGCCTTCAGCAGTTGCAGCAGCTCCAGGATGCCCGGCCGCAACGGCAGGCCGGTCTGCGTGCGTGCTTCATACAGGTCGTGGCAGCGCGCGGCCATCGCCTCGATCACGCTGTCCTCGATGCCCTGCGCACGCAGCAGCGCGTGCGTGTCACGGTCACCGAGGCCGACCATGCGCAGGAACACGGCCTCGTCCAGGCCCAGTCCGAATTCGTCGGCGGCCTCGCTCCAGCAGGCCAGCGAGACCCGCTCGCTGTCGATCATCAGGCCGTCCATGTCGAAGATGACGGCGTCGGGGAGGAACGGCAGCGCAGCGATGGTGGTCATGGAGCGAACAGCGTATCCAGGTCGGTGGAGGTGAGCTGCCGCCATTGCCCTTCGTCCAGCCCCTGCAGGTCCAGCCCGCCGACGCGGCTGCGGTGCAGGGCCTGCACGTGGTTGCCGGTGGCGGCGAACATGCGGCGTACCTGATGGTAGCGGCCTTCGTGCAGCACCAGGCGCGCGTGGCGCGCATCCAGCACTTCCAGTTCAGCCGGCAGCAGGGGCGTCTTCTCGGACTCCAGCATCAGCGTACCGCTGGCGAACAACGCGACCTCGTCGCCGCGCAGGTCGTCGCTCAACTCGACCTCATAGACTTTCGGCAGCTTCGACTTCGGCGAGATGATCCGGTGCAGCAGGCCGCCATCGTCGGTCAGCAGCAGCAGGCCACTGGTCTCGCGGTCGAGGCGGCCCACCGTGGACAGCACCGGATCGCGATCGCGGAAGCGCGGCGGCAGCAGATCGTAGATCAGGCGGCCGGTGTCCTTGGTCGAGCAGGTGTAGCCGGCCGGCTTGTGCAGCGCGATCGACAGGCCCACCGGCGGGTCCAGCGGCTCGCCGTCGACACGGATCGCCTCGTGCGGCACCTGGTCGTCGGCATACAGCACCTCGCCATCGGCGTCGGTGACGCGGCCTTCGCGGAACATCCACTGCACCTGCTTGCGGCTGCCATAGCCCAGGTTGGCGATGAGCTTGACCAGCTTCACTTGCCCTTCCCCTTCACCGCTTCCACCAGCTTGAAGCCATCACGCTCGGCGATCACGCGCACCGCGCCAAAGCTCTCGTTGAGCGTGTACTCGTACGGCAGGTGGCGGTTGGCCACCACGTACAGGCGTCCGCCCGGGCGCAGCGCCTGCGCGGCCACGGCGATGAAGCGCTGGCCGATGTCCGGGCGATCGGCGCGCGACGGCGTGTGGAACGGCGGGTTGCTGATGATGACGTCGTAGCCCGGTTCGATGCCGGCGGTGACGTCCTGCCACAGGAAGCGCAGCGGCAGCGGGCGCGGCGGCGGCGCCAGATTGAGTTCGGCCAGTGCCAGCGCGCGCTGCTCGGCTTCGTACAGGTCCAGCGCGGTGATCTTCGGGCAGCGTTCCAGCAGCTCGCGCGACAGGTAGCCGTAGCCCGCGCCGAGGTCGGCGGCACGCCCGGCCAGGTCGGCCGGCAGGTGTTCGGCCAACAGCGCCGACGCCGGGTCGATGCGATCCCAGGCGAACACGCCTGGGCGGCTGAGGAAACGGCCCCCGACAATCGGGCGCACTGCATCCAGCGCCGACCAGCGCTTGGCCAGGTCGGCGTCGTGCTGGCCCTGCATCGGCGCGGTCCAGTACACGCGGCAGTGATTCTTGGTCAGGCTGCCGCCGAGGCCGGTCAGCTGCTTGAGGTCACCCTCGCCCGAGCGTGCGCCTTCGTTGTTGGACTGGCAGGCAACGATGCGGCCGCCGTCGGCGACCAGCGCCAGCGCGCGGGCGAACAGCGCGCGGGCTTCTTCACGCTGGCGCGGCGGCAGCACCAGCACCAGCGGGTAGCGGCCCTTGCCGGCCACATCATCCAGCTGGCCGCTGACGGTCCAGCCGGCGGCCTGCTGCAGCGGCTGCGCGAACGGGGCGAAGCTCTGCTCGCAATGCACCTCGCGGTTGCCGGCCACTTCGCGCAGCGGCCAGCCGTCGCGGGCCCGCAGGAAAGCCACGGAGCCTTCCGGCCAGCGCAGGGCGCCTTGGGAGTACGGCAGGAACAGGGTCTGCAGGGGGGCGTCGTCGCTGGAGGCCATCGGCGCGGGTACTTCAAGCGTGAGGGCCGTCCATTGTACCGGCTTGACCGGGCCGGCCCCGGCAGCCGCTTTGCGAAACCCGAACGGGGCCTTGATCTGCCAGCAACATCGTAACGTTCAGGGTAGAGGCTCCCCCGGAAACCCAGGAGAACCTGCATGCGAGCCTTGTTCGTCGGTGGCGTGGTCGACAACAGTGAAATGGACCTGGAAGGCAGCCATCCGCCCGTGCATTACCCCGAGGACACCGGCGGCGGCCACTCGCGCTACCGGCTGCACCAGGTCGGTCATGGTGCCGACGGCAGCGTGGCCTATGCGGTGTATGGCGCGCCGGACCTGGCCGATGACGAGGTGGCGAGGGTTGCGGAGGAGCGGGCGTATGCACGCCGGTTCGAGGCGACGCCGACCCTGTTCGAGCACTGAGCGCAGCAGCCACGCATGGCGTGGCTCTACTGCAACCTCTGGTAGATCCACGCCAAGCGGGGATGGACCCGGCAGGTTGCCGTCAAACCCTCGGCGGCAACCTGCGGATGCTGGCGATCTCGTCCAACCACACATGGTGCTGCTGCACCGGCGTGTCGTAGTCATCCAGGCGCAGCTGGCCGTTGCTGCCTTCATCACCAGCGACGTTGCGGTATTGCTGCACGGTTGGCCTCACGGCCACCGTGCCGAGCAGGCGGCGGCCATCGTGCAGAATCAGTTCCACCTGCGTTTCGCCATCCAGCTGCGGCAGCAGGGCTTCCAGGCGCGCGATCTGCGCCGGATCGGTGTGGATACGTGGAGCTATACGGGACATCGGCGACCTCCTGATTGCAGGGTCGCCGATCGGCCGTGAATGTTCAGTGCAGCGCGTCCGCGCGCGGCACCTGCACCTTGCGTACGGCAGCCACCAGCTGCGCCACCGAGTACGGCTTGGCGACATGCTCCTGGAAGCCCGACGCCAGCGCGCGGCGGCGGTCATCGGCACGCGCCAGTGCAGTCACCGCCACCGCAGGCAAGGTTGCCGCGTCCACGCCCATGTCCTCGCGCAGCGTGCGCACCAGCCCATAGCCATCCATGCCCGGCATGCCGATGTCGGTCAGCATCACGTGGTACTGCAGATGGCCGTTGTCGGCCAGCAGTGCCAGTGCCTCGCCGGCCGAGCTGGCCGCCGACACGCTGGCGCCCTGCTCTTCCAGCATGCGCCGCAGATACTCCAGCACCTCCGGCTGGTCTTCCACCGCCAGCACATGCATGCCCCGCAGCGGATACGGTTCGACGATCACCGGCTCCAGGATCGGCCCGCTGATGACTTCGCGCAGCGGCCGGCGCTCGGCATCCGGCAGGTGCTGGGGCAGGCGCACGGTAAACGTGGCGCCGTGGCCATGGCCTTCGCTGGCGGCGGCGACGGTGCCGCCGTGCAGTTCGACCAGCTGCTGCACGATCGCCAGGCCCAGGCCGAGGCCGCCATGGCGGCGCGTGGTGGTGCCATCGGCCTGGCGGAAGCGGCTGAACAGGTGGTTGAGGAACTCCGGTGCGATGCCATCGCCGGTGTCGCGCACCGTAATCACCCAGTGGATGCCGTCGGCCTGCAGCTGAACGTCGATGCGGCCCTCGGCCGGGGTGAACTTGATCGCATTCGAGAGCAGGTTCCAGAACACCTGCTGCAGGCGCGTGGCATCGCCCAATACCAGGCTGGGCTGCTCGGGCAGCTGCAGGTGCACGTCCAGCGCCTTGCCTTCGGCCACCAGTTCCTGCGCGCCGATGGCTTCGCCAAGCAGCGTGCGCAGGTCCAGCACTTCCACCTCCAGCTGTACCTTGCCCAGCAGCATGCTGCTGAGGTCGAGCATGTCCGAGATCAGCCGCTTCTGCGCACCGGCGCTGTTGGCGATCACGTTCAGGCCCTTGTACAGCGGGCTGGTGTTGTCCACGCGCTGCAGCAGCAGCTCGCTCCAACCGAGGATGGTGGTCAGCGGCGTGCGCAGCTCGTGCGACAGCGTGGCCAGGAACTCGTCCTTCAGCCGCGCCATGTTCTCGGCGGCGCTGCGCGCGGCGCGTTCGGACTGCAGCAGTTCCTCGCGTGCCAGTTCGATCTCGCGGCGCTCGGTCACGTCCGGACTGCTGCCAGCCAGGCCGATGAAGCGGCCCATGCGCGAGAAGCGCGGGCGCGCGTTCATCTCCAGCCAGCGCCACTGGCCGTCGGCGCGCCGCGCACGTACCAGCGCATGCATCGAACGCTGCGCCTTCAGTGCTTCCTGCAGCTCGTACTCGAATACGGACGCATCGTCTGGATGTACCAGGCCGCGCCAGACATCTTCCGGAACGCGCGTTTCGTCGCCACCGAAAAACTCGCTGAAGGCGCTGTTGACGAAGCGGGCGTGGCCGCGCTCGTCGAGCACCCATACCGGCATCGGCAGGCCATCGGCCAGTGCGCTGAAGCGGGCTTCGCTTTCGCCCAGCTCCACTTCCATCTGCTTGCGCGCGGTGATGTCGAAGAACAGGATGCCGACCTTGTCTTCGCCCGGACGACCAACGCGCACCGCATCAACCGCGAACGAGCGGCCCAGGGCGCGCGCTTCCATCTCGAACTGGGCGGGGCGACCACTGCGGGCCACTTCACCGTAGATGCGGAACCAGTCTTCCTCGTGGTTCGGTTCCAACGCACTCATGCGCTGACCGCGTGCGTCCTTCAGGCCGGTATGGCGCTCGAAGGCGTCGTTGACCTCGATGAAACGATAGTCCACCGCGCGGTCGCCTTCGAACAGCACCTGGATCACGCAGAAACCGGCGTTGATGCGCTCAAGCACGCCATGATGCAGGTCGGATTCGGGCGCCGGCACCATCATCGGTGGGCGCTCCACTAGGGGCGGCAGTGTGGACAAGGGCGTCTGGACGGGCCGGATTGGAGACACAGCATGTTCCAGAGAGCGTATTCACAGCGTCAAGCGCCGTCAGTCAGGGTTGACGACGATGAATTGGCGGTAACCCCCCTTGCATACGACGCAGCCGGCCATTGCAGTGACCCGGCCACAGGATCACACTCGATCCGTGATCAACATCGTCCCCAGCGCGGGGACGCAGGAGACCGTCATGAAACGCGCACTCGTGATTGCCCTGCTGGCAGGCGCCCTGGTGGCGGGCGGCGCCAACGCTGCAGCCCGCAACGTAACCGGTACGGACGCGCCGCGTGCGTTGCAGGCCAATGGCCCGGTCAGCGTGAAATGGGAGGATCCGGCCACGTTCACCGAGATCCGCCAGAGCACCAACCGCTTCGAGGCCGAACGCGGTGACTGGGTACAGCAGCTGGCCCGCTACCTGCAGACCACCGCTGCCAAGCCGCTGCAGCCTGGGCAGACCCTCGATGTCACCCTGGTGGACATCAAGCGTGCCGGTGACTACGAGCCGTGGCACGGCCCGCGTGCGCGCGACATCCGCGTGATGCGTGATATCTACCCGCCCCGCATCACCCTGCAGTACACGTTGAAGGACGCCGACGGCCGTATTGTGAGCGAAGGCGACGCCCGCCTGAGCGACTCCGGCTACCTGCAGGGCAGTGGGTTGCTGACCAACAGCGATCCGCTGCGCTACGAGAAGCGCCTGATTGATGACTGGGTGAAGCGCCAGCTCGCCAGCCAAGCCACCGCTGCGCGCTAGGCCCCTCGGCAGGTGTCGACCCTGGTCGACACGCATTCACCGCGCCGACCAAGGTCGGCCGCGACCAGAGCTGCGCATGGCGACCGCTGCGCGCCAGGCCCCCCGGTAGGTGTCGACCTTGGTCGACACGCATTACAGGGCGCCGACCAAGGTCGGCCGCTACCGAAGCCGAGCGTGGGCTCGGCGCTACACGTACACCTTCGCCACGCGCTTGACCGCGCACGGCAGCTGGTACGCGCTCACGCCGCATCGCGGCGCCAGTTCCGCCAACGTCGGCGCACTGCCCCACAGTTCCACCACGCTGCCCACCGCGGCCTGCGGATGCGCGGTCAGGTCCACCGTCAGCATGTCCATCGACACGCGCCCGATCAGTGCGCCGGGCTGGCCATCGATCAATACCGGCGTGCCATTCGGGGCGAACTGCGGATAACCGTCGGCATAGCCGAGTGCAACCACACCCACGCGGGTGCGCGCCTTGGCCACGAAGCGCGCGCCATAACCCACCGGCTCACCCGCTTCGATCCAGCGTTCGGCAATCACCTTCGACTGCATCGTCATCACCGGGCGCAGGCGCTCGGTCAGCGTGGTGTCGTCCGGCAGCGGGTTCGCGCCATACAGCATCAGGCCCGGGCGCACCCAGTCACTGCGCACGTCCGGCCAGCCCAGCAGCGCCGGCGAGTTGCAGACGCTGGTCTCGCCGTGCAGGCCGTCGATGGCGCGCGCGAAGGTCGCCGCCTGTTCGTGGGTGCGTTCGCTGTCCAGCTCGTCGGCGCGCGCCAGGTGGGTCATCAGCACGATGCGCTCGACCTGCGGCAGCGCTGACAGGCGCGCGTGCGCCGCGCGGAAGCTGTCCACGTCCAGGCCGAGGCGATGCATGCCGCTGTCCAGCT
The DNA here is from genome assembly GCF_059372275.1 of Stenotrophomonas sp. YJH_SMC_14-1. Taxonomy (NCBI): domain Bacteria; kingdom Pseudomonadati; phylum Pseudomonadota; class Gammaproteobacteria; order Lysobacterales; family Lysobacteraceae; genus Stenotrophomonas; species Stenotrophomonas sp. YJH_SMC_14-1. The sequence continues at coordinate 154,715 of NZ_JCAFVK010000003.1, read as the reverse complement.
TCAGCCACACCGTCAACGGGCGCGGGCTGTCGAAGGCGGCGACGGCCTCCAGCTGCCACGGCGAACCCACGGCGAACCAGAAATCATGCTCGGCCACCAGCGCCATGTCGCTGGGTTCGAAGATGCCTTCCAGCAGCAGGATCGGCGCACGGATGCCGGCCTGGCGCAGTTCCAGCGCCTCTTCGATGGTGGCCACGCCGAAGCCATCGGCCTCGCCTTCAAGCGCCTGCGCACAGCGCACCGCGCCATGCCCATAGGCATCAGCCTTGATGATCGCCAGGGCCTTGCCACCGCCCAGTTCACGGGCGAGCCGGTAATTGCTGCGCAGGGCGCCCAGATCGATCAGCGCGCGGGCAGGACGCATGTGCGGTTCTCTTGTTGCGGCGCGTGACCGTACTGGCCGTAGCGGAAAATATCCAGGCCTTCGGTGCTGATCTGCGGCTGGCGCGCGCTCATCAGGTCAGCCAGGTAGCGGCCCGAGCCGCAGGCCATGGTCCAGCCCAGGGTGCCGTGGCCGGTGTTGAGGTACAGGTTGCGGAACGGCGTGGCGCCGATCACCGGCGTACCGTCCGGCGTGGCCGGGCGCAGGCCGGTCCAGAACTGCGCGCGCGACAGGTCGCCGCCCTTCGGATAGAGGTCGCTGACCACCAGCTCCAGGGTCTCGCGGCGTCGCTGCGACAGCGACAGGTCGAAGCCGGCCACTTCGGCCATGCCACCGACGCGGATGCGGTCGTCGAAGCGGGTGACCGCCACCTTGTAGCTCTCGTCGAGGATGGTCGAGGTCGGCGCCATCGCCGGGTCGGTGATCGGCAGGGTCAGCGAATAGCCCTTCAGCGGGTACACCGGCAGGCGCATGCCCAGCGGTGCGACCAGCGCCGGCGAATAGCTGCCGAGCGCGACCACGAAGCGGTCGGCGGTTTCCAGCTTGCCGTCGATGCGCACGCCGGTGATGCGGTCGCCATCGACCTCCAGGCCGGTGATGTCCTGGTCGAAGCGGAACTCGACACCAGCATCCACGCACATCTGCGCCAGGCGACGGGTGAACAGCTGGCAGTCGCCGGTCTGGTCACGCGGCAGGCGCAGCGCGCCGACCAGGCCATCGACATGGGCCAGGGCCGGTTCGGCCTGGATGATGCCGGCGCGGTCCAGCACCTCGTACGGCACGCCGTACTGGGCCAGGATCTCGATGTCCTGCGCCGAGGCATCCAGCTGCTGCTGGGTGCGGAACAGCTGGGTGGTGCCCAGGTCGCGGCCTTCGAATTCGATGCCGATCTGCGCGCGCAGCTCGTTCAGGCAGTCGCGGCTGTACTCGGACATGCGCACCATGCGCGCCTTGTTGATCGCGTAACGCTCGTGGGTGCAGTTGCGCAGCATCTGCCACAGCCAGCGGTACTGGGCCAGGTCCATGCCCGGTTTGATCGCCAGCGGCGCGTGCTTCTCGAACAGCCAGCCGATGGCCTTCTTCGGCACGCCCGGGGCCGCCCACGGCGAGGTGTAGCCGAATGACAGCTGGCCGGCATTGGCGAAGCTGGTTTCCAGCGCCGGGCCGGGTTGGCGGTCGATGACCGTGACTTCAAACCCGGCCTGTCGCAGGTACCAGGCACTGGTGGTACCAATCACGCCGCTGCCGAGAACTAGGACTCGCATGGGACTTCTCCAACCCGATCATTCCCTGCACTGGAGCGCACAGGGACCATAATTGGGGAAGTATAGACAGCCATTCCCAGTTGATTTGCCTGTTTTGAAATCAACCGGCAGGATGTTCTCCTGCAATTCATTCCCCAAGGTTGACGACCATGGCCACCCGTACCCGCGAACTGGACAAGATCGACCGCAAGATCCTGCGCATCCTGCAGGCCGAGGGCCGTATTTCCTTCACCGAACTGGGCGAGCGGGTCGGCCTGTCGACCACGCCGTGCACGGAGCGCGTGCGCCGGTTGGAGCGCGAAGCGGTGATCACCGGCTACCACGCCCACCTCGACCCGGCCGCAGTGAAGGCCAGCCTGCTGGTGTTCGTGGAAATCAGCCTGGCCTACAAGTCCGGCGACATTTTCGAGGAGTTCCGGCGCGCGGCGCTGAAGCTGCCCAACGTGCTGGAGTGCCATCTGGTGTCGGGCGACTTCGATTACCTGCTGAAAGCGCGGATCAGCGAAATGGCCTCCTATCGCAAGCTGCTCGGCAGCACGTTGCTGACACTGCCGCACGTGCGCGAGTCGAAAAGCTACATCGTGATGGAAGAAGTGAAGGAAACGCTGAGCTTGCCGATTCCGGATTGAGGCGGTTGCGATCGGGGTCAGAGCCCGCGTTGCGGGCTCTGACCCCGGTCATGGCAACAGTCAACGCTGCTGTGGATGTTTCTGCGAGCGCTGTTCCTGCTGCTTGCCGCCCTTATGCGGCTGCTGCGGGTCCATCTGCTGTTGCTGTTGCTGCTGCGGGTTGCGGCCCTGCGGTTCCTTGCCGGGATGACGGTTCTGCTGGTTTTTCATGATCGCGATCCAGTGGACAAAGGACATGCGGCGGCGAAATGCCGGCGCACGGTCACGTTGGTCCCGGAACGGTTAATCGCAGGCGAAAAAGCAGTGATTGGCAGACCGTTGTTTTCGTGCGTTCAGCCCGCACAGCCTGCAGCCGCTGCCCACCTGGATTGGCGTTGGAGGTCAGCGCTTGATCTGCTGGCCATCGCCGGCCGGCACGCTGTCGTAATAGCGGCCGGTGCGCGAGTCGAACACGCGGTTCGGGCCGGCCGGGCGCACCCCGGGAACGATGCGGCCATTGCGGTCATAGACCTTGTCGGCAGACTTCGGGACCGGCGCCGGCGCGACCTGGGCCGGACCGGTGGACTTGATCGGCTGCGTCGGCTGTGGCGAGGGCAGTACCTGCGGCTGCGGGCGCGCGGCCTGTGGTGGCGGCACCACCGGCTGCGGTGCCACGGTGGTGGCACTGCGGGTGGCGGTCGGGCTCGACGACGTCGGTACCTGGGCCTGCGCGACCAGCGGCAGCAGGGCCATCAACAACAGGGGAAGTATCGGTTTCATGGCACGCTCCGACGTGGATCGTCTTCACCATGCGCCAACGCCTGTGTGCCGCCCATGAACGGCCATCGCACTTGCAAGCGGGCGCCAGCACCCCCACGTTTTCCGGCATCCCCAGGCCATCGACCCCACGGAGCGCCGCCATGACCGCCTTCGACCTGACGCCCCCCACTGCCACCCAGACCGAGGCGCTGGTTGCCGGCCTCAGCAGCGAGGAGCGCCGCGTGCTGCTGCAGCACGGCACCGAAGCGCCGTTCTGCGGGGTATTCCTCGACAACAAACGCGAGGGTGTCTACTGCTGCCGCCTGTGCGCGCTGCCACTGTTCCGCTCCAGCACCAAGTTCGATTCCGGCACCGGCTGGCCCAGCTTCTTCGCACCATTCGACCCGGCGCACGTACGCGAGATCCGCGATACCAGCCATGGCATGGTGCGCACCGAGATCACCTGCGCGCGCTGCGGCAGCCATCTGGGCCACGTATTCCCGGATGGTCCGCCGCCCACCTACGAGCGCCACTGCCTGAACTCCGTCTCACTTTCGTTCACCGGCAATGGCGAGCCCTGGCCCGACCCGTTGCAGCGTGGCGGCGCAGAAAGCGGTGTGGCGGGCTGAAACACCCCCCCTTGACCGATTTCACAGAATTCCCTCTTCAGAAAACCGGGCGACGGGCCGACAAGGAGATATCCCCTCTCCTTGCGTCGCCCCATGCTCATCATCGTTGGATTCCTGGTCGTCATCATCAGCGTGATCGGGGGCTATCTCGGTGCCCACGGCCGCCTGGGTGCCCTCTGGCAGCCCTACGAGCTGGTCATCATCGGCGGCGCGGCGCTCGGCGCCTTCCTGGTCGGTACCCCGGCCAAGACCGTCAAGCAGACCCTGCAGGCCATGGTGGGCGTGTTCAAGGGCCCGCGCTACAAGCAGCAGGACTACATCGATGTGCTCAGCCTGCTCTATGAACTGCTCAACAAGGCCCGCCGCGAAGGCTTCATGGCGCTGGAAGACCATGTGGAGCGGCCGGCCGAGAGCGCGCTGTTCGGCAACTACCCCAAGGTGCAGGCCGACCACCACCTGATCGACTTCATCACCGACTGCCTGCGCCTGATGATCGGCAGCAACATCGAGCCGCACGAGCTGGAACCGCTGCTGGAACTGGAACTGGAAAAGCATCACGCCGAAGCCATGGCGCCGTCGCAGGTGTTGACCAAGGTCGCCGACGGATTGCCCGGTTTCGGCATCGTGGCGGCGGTGCTGGGCATCGTCATCACCATGGGCTCGATCGGCGGGGACATCGTCGAAGTGGGCGGCCATGTGGCCGGTGCGCTGGTCGGTACCTTCCTCGGCATCCTGCTGGGCTACGGCTTCGTCGGCCCGATGGCGGCGGCGATGGAAGCGCGCGCCGAACAGGACAGCCGCATCTACGAATCGGTCAAGACCGCCCTGCTGGCCTGCCTGCGCGGCTACAACCCGAAGATCGCGCTGGAGTTTGCCCGCAAGACGCTGCCGTCGAACGTGCGCCCGGCCTTCTCCGATTTCGAGCAGCACCTGAAGACGGTCAAGTAAGCCATGGCCGAGAACAAGCCCACCGTCATCGTCCGCCGGGTCAAGAAGGCCGGCCACGCCGCCCACCACGGCGGCTCGTGGAAGGTGGCCTACGCCGACTTCGTGACCGCGATGATGGCGTTCTTCCTGGTGCTGTGGCTGATGGCCACCACCAACAAGAACGACCGTGCGGCCATTTCCGAGTACTTCCGCAACCCCAGCCCGCTGAGTGGGCAGAACGCCACGCCTGCACCCGGCATGGCCGGACCGGGCGGCGCCAGTACTTCGATGATCAAGCTGGGCGGTGCCACCGACATCTCGCGCGGCAACAGCAACGATCCCTTCCAGAACCAGAAGGAGGCCGTGCCGCAGCCGGTGGACCAGCAGCAGCGCGACAAGCAGCAGCTGGAAGCGCTGATGAAGGAGCTGCAGGAGGCGATCAGCAGGAGCCAGGCGCTGGAGCCGTTCAAGGACCAGCTGCTGCTGGACCTGACCCCGGAAGGCCTGCGCATCCAGATCGTGGACAAGCAGAACCGGCCCATGTTCGACCTTGGCAGCGCCACGCTGAAGCCGTACACGCAGCAGATCCTGCACGAACTGGCCGAGTACCTGAACCATGTGCCGAACCGGATCAGCCTGACCGGCCACACCGACATCACCGCCTATTCGGCCGCACGCGGCTATGGCAACTGGGAACTGAGCGCCGATCGTGCCAACGCCGCACGGCGCGCACTGGTGGACGGCGGCCTGGAGGACAGCAAGATCACCCGCGTGGTCGGCCTGTCCTCGTCGGTGCTGTTCGATAAGACCGACCCGCAGAACCCGATCAACCGCCGCATCAGCATCGTGGTGATGACCAAGGCCGCCGAGGAGGCCGCCCTGGCCGGTGCCGGCCCGCAGGTGGGGCTGTCGGCGCCCACCGCCGACCCGGACGTGCAGGCCGCGCAGGGTGAGGCAAAGTAGACGGTGGGTGCGGACCCTGGTCCGCACATCCGGGAAAGCGTGCGGACCAAGGTCCGCACCCACCAGGGGCATCACCCGGCGCACCCGCTACAATGGCGGTCTTTCCGTTTCCAGGTGATCCCACCCCATGTCCCAGAACTCCAAGGCCAAGCGCGACAAGCGCAAGAAGCAGCAGGCCAAGCGCCCGTTCCTGCGCCTGAACGCACAGCAGCAGGTGCAGAACCATGCCGTGCTGACCAACGAAGACGGCCAGGTGGTCGCGGCCATCGGCCTGCAGGGCCGTGAGTGGCTGCTGGCCATCGGCGGCCAGACCATGGGCAACGCCGAGAACCCGGTGCCGATGCTGGCCATGCTCAAGCACCTGGCCAACGTGCAGGAGAAGGAAGGCCGCAAGGTCAACCTGGAATACTCCGAACTGCTGCAGAAGCTGCTGGACACCCTGGCGGCCGAATCCGAGCAGACCGCCGACGAGTACCTGGACAAGCTGGTCGCCGAGTTCGAAGGCGTCGACGCTGCTGAAGGCGAGGAAGGCGAAGCCGCCGAGGGCAACGTGGCCGAAGAAGCCGCTGCCGAGGCCGCTCCGGCCGCTGACAGCGACAGCAAGCCGCAGGCCTGAACCGGCCGCGGCGGTGACGGTCTACGTCGATGACGCGGTGCATCCCTGGCGCGGACAGCGCTGGGCGCACCTGATGGCCGACACCCTGGCCGAGCTGCACGCGATGGCGGCGCAGCTCGGCATTCCCCCGCGGGCCTTCCAGAACAAGGCCAGCGGTGCCCACTACGATGTCACTTCCGAGCTGCGCGCACAGGCGATCGCGCTCGGTGCGCGGGCGATCTCACGGCACACCGACCGTGAACTGGTCAAAACGGTGATTGCCAACGCCAGGGCGCAGTACCGGCCGTAGGCCACGTCGCGGGTTCGCCGGCCACCAACCGGCACCGACCGGGTAGAGTCGACTGTCAGTCGACTGCTCTCCCATCCGGCCGCGAGAACCCCGCGCTGCGCGCGATAGTCGACCAACAGTCGACGCTACCCCGTCGGGTCGTCTCCAGCGGATCAACCCATCAGGCCGTGCCCAGCAGATCGTCCCCGCCGGGTGGTGCCGGGCGGATCGGCCCATCGCTCAGAACGGGTCGCTGCCCAGGCGGATTTCCACGTTCAGCAGCGAGCACAGCGCCAGCATTGCGTCGTCGTCGCGGGTCAGCGCCATCACGCCGGTGAAGCCGTCACTGCCGGCATCCACGCTCCACAGCGTGTAGTTGTGCTCGCGCAGGCGGTCGAAGGCGGTGGACATCAGCTGCACGCCGTCCAGGTCTTCGGCGAAGTCCTCGTCATCCAGGTCGCCGCCCCAGTCCAGCTGCAGATTGAAGCGCGCCGACAGCTCGTTCACTGCCGACTGCAGCGATTCCAGATCATCACGCTCGACCTCGAAACCGGACTGCCAGGCGATGGCCGTGAACAGGGCCGGCAGCCAGTCGCTGTCCGCTTCCAGCGGCTGCCCGTCCTCGGCCAGGTGCTCGCGCCAGCGGTTGAACTGCTGCAGGGCCAGTTCCTCGTCGCCCGGGTTGATCAGCACCAGCAGGTTCCAGACCCGTGCCTCGAAGCCATCTTCGTCGAAGTCGTGGATGTCTTCCTCGAAGTCGAAATAGTCGCTGTTGTCGGGCATGGCGGAACTTCCTCTGGGGCAGGCCGGCATTCTACGGTTTATCCTGTGCCGCTGAAGCCGGCCTTGGTGGCCGTCACTGTGAATGAAGCGATGAGCGATACCCCTCCCGACCACCTGGCGATCAACCCGGCCAGCCCCTTCCATGATGCGCAGGCGCTGGAGCGCGGCGTCGGCGTGCGTTTCAACGACGTCGAGCGTGACAACGTCGAGGAATACTCGGTCAGCGAAGGCTGGATCCGCGTGCAGGCCGGCAAGGCCCGCGACCGCCGCGGCAACCCGATGACCATCAAGGTCAAGGGCAAGGTCGAGGTGTATTTCCTGGACCAGAAGCCGGAATAAGCACGGCTCCCGGATCCTGGGGTCAGATCCCTTTCCTGCGGAAAGGGATCTGACCCCGATCAACGCGGACCAAGGTCCGCACCCACCCGGAGTACACGGTCATTCGCGCTTGCGCGATTCCAGCAGGTCCAGGTTGCGGATCAGGCGCCGCGAGATCTCATCGGAGATCACCCCGCGCCGGGTCAACCGGAACAGCTCCTCGCGCTCGGCATTGAGGCCGGCGCTGCGCAGCTGGCGGTAGCCCATTTCCATGCGCCGTACCTTCTCCGGGTCCACGTCGGGCCCATCACTGTCGCGCTCCAGGTGGCGCTGGTAGAGCAGGCTCACCCGCGAGGCGGCGTCGTTGTACAGCTGCACGTTCTCGGTGTTCTGGTTCATCACCAGCTGCTGGCGCATGCGCTCGACCCCGGCCAGCGCGGCCTTCGACGACAGCCGGCGTGCCAGGTCCTCTTCCTTGCGCTCGCCCGAGTCAGCCGGCAGCTGCAGGCCCTTCAGCAGCTGTGGCAGCGCGATGCTGGCGCCCAGCAGCGAGAACAGGATCACCGATGCGGCCAGGAAGATCACCAGATCACGCGCCGGGAACGCACTGCCGTCGGGCAGGAACAGCGGCAGGGTCAACACACCGGCCAGGGTGATCGCACCGCGCACGCCGGCCACCGAGGTCGCCACCACGATGCGCCAGTTCGGTGCCTCGCCCCGCTCCAGGCCGCGACGGCGCGCGCGCAGCAGGTTCCAGCGCAGCGACAACCACACCCACAACAGGCGCAGCACGACCAGTGCCAGATTGATCACCACCACATACACCAGCAGCCACCACGCACTCTGGTGGCCGGTCTCGTTCATGGTGGTGGTGGCGCGTTCGACGATGCCCGGCAGCTGCTCGCCCAGCAGCACGAACATGATGCCGTTGAAGCTGAACTGCAGCATGTTCCAGACCCCGGCGCGCTGCACGCGCATGCTGCCGGAGACGCGACCGGTCAGCTCGACATAGCTCATCGCGATACCGGCGGCGACCGCAGCGAGAATGCCCGAGGCATGGATCTCTTCGGCCAGCAGGTAGGCCGCGAACGGAATGAGCAGGTTGACCAGCATCGCCGCGCCGGGCTCCTCGCCAAAGCGGCGCCACAGCCAGCGCTGGAAGGTGGACACACCCAGCGTCACCGCCACGCCCACCGCCAATCCCGCCACCGCCACCCACACGAAGGTCAGCGAGGCCGTGGCCAGCGAGAAGGTGCCGGTCATCACCGCCGCCACCGCGAAGCGGAAGCAGACCAGGCCCGAGGCATCGTTCAGCAGCGACTCGCCTTCCAAGATGTGCATCAGGCGCTTGGGAATCGGCGCCTTCGAAGCAATCGCGCCCACCGCCACCGGGTCGGTCGGCGAGACGATGGCCGCCAGCGCGAAGCACACCGCCAGCGGCATCACCGGAATCAACCAGTGGATCAGGAAGCCGGCGCCGATGACGGTGAACACCACCAGGCCGAACGCCAGTTCGAGGATCGCGCCCTTGTCGCGGAACAGGCCCTGCTTGGGGATGCGCCAACCATCGAGGAACAGCAATGGCGGCAGGAACAGCAGGAAGAACACTTCCGGCTCCAGCGCGTGGCCACGGTTGAACACCCCGGCGATGACCGCACCCAGGCCGATCTGCACCAGCGGCAGCGGCAACGAGAACGGCAGGACGCGAACCAGGTAGCCGCTGGCGACAACGGCCACCAGCATCGCCAGGACGACTTCAATGGTATGCATGCTTCTTCCAGGAAGCGGCGCGTGGGGAGGCTTGGAGGCCAGCGCCGGAAACCCGGAAAAAACTACCACATGCGGCCATGGCCGCGACGGCCGGGGCCGCCGCGCGTCAGCCCCGGCTCATGCCCCGTCGAAGCGGTACAGATCCATGGCAAGGAAGCCGGCATCGATGCCGGCATCGATGCGGCGTGCGCCGAAACCGCCCTTGCCGGCCGCGCCCATTGCAAAGAACAGCGGCAGCAGGTGCTCGTCGGTCGGGTGCGCGCGTTCGGCGAACGGCGCCTGCCGACGGTAATCCAGCAGGGCCTGGCGGTCATCGGCGGCCAGGCGCTGCTCCACCCATTCGATGAAGGGCCGCACGTACGCCGCTTCCTTGCCGTCCTGGTAGTCGCCCCAGTCGTGCAGGTTGTGGGTGATGCTGCCGGAGCCGACCAGCAGCACGCCCTGTTCGCGCAGCGGCGCCAGCGCACGGCCCAGCGCGAACTGATGCTCGGGGCCGAGCAGCGGCTGGATCGACACCGGCACCACCGGGATGTCCGCCTGAGGGCGCAACAGCCGCAGCGGTACCCACGCGCCGTGGTCGAGGCCACGCTGCGGGTCGATGGCCACTGGCAGGCCTGCGGCGGCGATGCGGCCGGCCACTTCTTCGACCAGTGCCGGATCACCCGGTGCCGGGTACTGCAGTTCGAACAGCGCGCGCGGGAAGCCACCGAAGTCGTGGATGGTCGGCGGCTGTGGATGCGCACCGACCAGCGGCTGCCGGCCCAGCCAGTGCGCCGAGGCCATCACGATGGCGCGTGGCGTCGGCAGATCGCGCGCCAGCTCGGCCAGGCGCACGCCAACCTGGCCCGGCTGCAGGGCAGTCATCGGCGAACCATGGGAGATGTACAGCGAAGGCAGGCGGGACATGGAATTCTCCAGTTGCAGGATCAGGCGGCGATCAGCGCGAACGCAGGGTCCACTTGCCATCGCCGAGCAGGAACAGCACCACCAGCGCCAATGCCCAGAACGCCGGGTATTCCCAGCCGCCGCCGGCATTGGCGAAACCGAAGCCGTTGGCGCCGTGCACGGTGACGATGGTGCCCAGCAGCAGCGGCACGCCGACCAGGCCCACCCAGCGTGCGTAGATGCCCAGCAGCAGCGCGACGGTGATCACCAGCTCGACGCCGATGGTGAGGTAGCCGAGCACACCAGGCAGGCCCAGAGACTCGAAGAACGCCGCCGTACCGGCCGGGGTGAACACCAGCAGCTTGGTCAGTGCGTGGACCAGGAACAGCACGCCCAGAGCCAGGCGCAGCAGGGTGGCGCCATACGGCGCCAGCGGCGAAACAGGAGCGGTCGTGGTGTGCATGGCAAAGCACCTTGAAGGGAGTGGGCACAGGTTATTGCGCCTTCACGGGCCGATAAATACGATCGTTTGACCGTATTTATTTCACAAGGCGCAACAATGGACACCCTGGAAGCGATGCGCGTGTTCGTGGCGGTGGTCGAGCGCAACGGCTTCAGTGCCGCCGCCCAGGCCATGGACATGTCCACCGCCGGCGTCACGCGCCAGGTCGCGGCGCTGGAAAAGCGCCTGTCCACCCGCCTGCTCCACCGCACCACGCGCCGGGTCAGCCCGACCAGTGCCGGCGCCGCCTACTACGCCCAGTGCGTGCGCCTGCTGGCCGAATTCGACGCGCTGGAGGCCAGTATCGGCGCGCAGGCGCTGGAGCCTTCGGGCACGCTGCGCATCAACGCACCGGTGAGCTGGGGCATTGCCCGCCTCGGCCCGCTGCTGGCCAGTTATCGCCAGCGCTTCCCGCAGGTGGAGCTGGACCTGGCGCTGTCCGACCGGCTGGTGGACATGGTCGAGGAAGGCTACGACGTGGCCATCCGCATCACCCGCGAGCCCGGTCCCACGCTGATCGCACGTCGCCTGGGCGAATCGCGGGTGAGCCTGTGCGCCGCGCCGGCCTACCTGGCCGCACACGGCACCCCGCAGACCCCGCAGGAGCTGCAGGCACACGCATGCCTGAGCTACAGCTACTGGGCCGCCGGCAACAACTGGCCGCTGCAGGGGCCCGGTGGTGAGGTGAAGGTGGCGGTGAACAGCCTGCTGCACGCCAACAACGGCGACGTGCTGCGCGAAGCCGCGATTGCTGGCATGGGCGTGATCCTGCAGCCGGATTTCCTGCTGGAAGACGCGCTGGCCGATGGTCGCCTGGTGCGCATCCTGCCGGAGTGGGAGGCCTCGCCGATCGGCATCTTCGCGGTCTACACCAGCCGCAGCCACCTGGCACCGAAGGTGCGCAGTTTCATCGATCATCTGGTGGAAAGCGGGGTGTAGACGAGTCTGGTGTTTGCCGGCCAGCGACCGGCAAATCCGAGATCCGCTCAGGCAGCGACTTCGTCCAGCGCATCGATGATCCGTTCCAGCGGTGCCGGCCGCCCCAGCAGGTAACCCTGCACCTGGTCGCAGCCGTGCGCGGCCAGCCAGTCCAGCTGCCCCGGCGTTTCCACGCCCTCCGCGATGATGGTCAGGCCCATGCTGTGGCCCAGCGACAACAGCGCGCGGCAGATCGAGGCATTGCGTGGATTGGTTTCCACGTCGGCGACGAAGCTGCGGTCGATCTTCAGGATGTCCAGCGGCAGGTGCTGCAGGTAGGACATGCTGGAATAGCCGGTGCCGAAATCATCCAGCGACACGCTGATGCCCTGCTCGTGCAGGCGCTGCATGGTCTGCATCGCCTGCGCCGGCTTGCGCATCAGGCTGCTCTCGGTCAGCTCCACGTGCAGGGCACCGCGGGCCAGGCCGAAGTCCTGCTGGGCACGGGTGAATTCGGCCACCAGGTCGCTGTTGAAGAACTGCACCGCCGATACATTGACCGCGATCGGCAGCTCGCCCCAACCGGCCTCGACCAGCCGGCGCTGCGCTTTCGCCGCCGCGCGGATCACCCAGCGGCCCAGCGCGAGGATCAGCCCGGTCTCCTCGCACAGCTGGATGAACTCGTTGGGCGGGATGAAGCTGCCGTCGGCCTGCGGCCAGCGCAGCAGCGCCTCCAAGGCGGCCGGGGTGCCATCGCTGGCATGCCGGATCGGCTGGAAATAGAGCTGGAATTCGTTGTCGATGGCGGCATGGATGCGCCCGGCCAGGCGCAGCCGGTCGGCCAGCCGTGTGGTCACCGCCGCATCGAACCAGACCACCACGTTGCCCTCGGCACGCGCCGCGTGCGCCGCCTGCGCGGCCATGCCGATCACCTGTTCGGCGCTATGGCCGTCACCGGCCACATGCACCGCAACGCCGATGCGCGGCTCGAACTGGTGCAGTGAATCCTTGCCGCGCATCGGCGCCGACACGATCTGCAGCAGGTCGTCCAGCACGCGCTGGGTATCGTGCTCGGCACCGATGGCCAGCACGAAGTCCTCGGCTGGCTGGAAGGCCAGCGTGCCGCAACGCGCGCCCAGTCCACCGAGCCGGGTCGCCATCGACTGCAGCACGGCATCACCGATCTCACGGCCCAGCGTATCGGCCACCAGCTGCAGGCCACGCAACTGCACGAAGGCGATGGTGTAATTCTGTTCCTGCTCATCCAGCTGTTCGGTCAGGGCGCGCACGTTCAGCAGGCCAGTGGCCGGGTTGTGCCGTGCCCGATAGGCCAGGTCACGCTCGTAGGCCAGCCGTTCGCTGACATCCTCGGCCAGCACCAGGCAGGCCGGCTGGCCATCGAAATCGAGCTTGGACAGGTGCGCGCGCACTTCGAACACGCTGCCATCCTTGCGCCGGTGCAGGCGCACGGTAGCGTCCTGCAGTTCGCCGACACGTGCTTTGGCGATCGCACCCTTCACCTCGTCCCAACCTTCGCGCGGGCGGATGTCGAGGATGCTCATCGCCAGGAACTCCTCGCGACTGTAGCCGTACTGGCGCACGGCGGCATCGTTGACCTCGATGAAGCGCAGCGTGTCCGGATCGAACACCCAGAACGGCGCCGGATTGCGGTCGAACAGCAGCCGGAAGCGCCGTTCCACTTCGCTCACCTGCTCGCGCGCCTGGTAACGCTCGCTCAGGTCGGTCAGCGCGCCGATCATGCGCCGCTCGCTGTCGGCCACTTCCACCCGCTGCCCACGCGCGCCCACCCAGCGCACCTCGCCCCCGGGCAGTACCAGGCGGAACACCTGGTCGAGCACGGCGCCGCCGGCGAAGGCCTGGTCAAAGGCATGCTGCAGGCGCGCGGCATCGTCGCGGTGCACGCGTGCGAAGAAATCGGCCACCGGCAGCGCATCGGTCTGCACGCCAAAGATCTCGCGCGCCAGCGGCGACCAGCGCAGCAATGCGGCGTCCTCATCCACGTACCAGGTACAGACACGACCGACCTGGTGCGCAAGACGCAGCTCGGCGTGGCCTGTTTTCAGCTCCTCGGCCATCGCCTGCTGGCTGCGGGTGCTGCGCCGCACGGCGTACAGCAGCACCAGCAACACCGCGATGTAAGCCAGTACGATCGCCACCGACGCCTGCAGGTACGGCCACCAGGGCGCGAGCACGTCCTCGTCGGCCAGGCCGACCTGCACCGCCAGCGGGCTGCGTTCCAGCGTGCTGATGGTGATGATGCGCGGCACGCCGTCGACGACGCCCGGCATGCTGCCCAGTTCGACCACCGCCTGCTTGCCGAGCAGGTCGCGGCGCGGGAGATCGTAGCGACGGCCCACCGTGCCATGCGGATCGGGTACGCGGGCCAGCATGTAGCCCTCGGCATCGCTGATCGAGACCAGTCCGTTGGGGCCGACATCGAGGCCGCCGACGATGCGTTGCAGTTCGCCACAGCGCAGCCGCGCTAGCAGCCAGCGTTCATCGGCCATCGGCAGCGCCAGCGGGACCACCCAGCCGCCATCGCTGGCCCGCTGCGGCGGGCCGATGTACAGGGCGCTGCCCTGGCCACGACGCTGCGGGTCGGTCCACAGCGGCAGCTGCAGGTCGCCCTCGCCGGCCGTCAACGGTCGGCCATGGCGGTCGAGCACGGCGATGCTGTGCAGTTCGGCATGCCGGCCCAGCACCCCGCCGATGGAGGCATCCATCAAGGCCGGCGCCTGCGCCGGCACGCTGCGGAACAGCTCGGCGGCGTCGGCGGCGATGCCGGACATGGCCCGCTCCAGGTTGCGCAGTTCCAGCGCCAGCAGGCGCTCGCTGCCCACCGCCAGCGCCCGGCTCTGCCGCTGTGCCGCTTCCAGGCGGCGGTGGTAGTCATTGACCAGCATGAGGGTCAGGCCGGTTACCAGCAGCACGCCCAGCAACACCCCGCCCCAGGTAATGGCGCGCAGCGGCCGGGCCAACGCCCGTTTCAGCGCGGGCATCGGTTGGTCTTCCTTGTGCAGTCGGCTGGCTTCATGCGCGAACGAATCCTCCACGTCCCCGACCTCAACGGCCGGCGGACGCCATTCTTGACGCCTGACCCCGTCCTGCATGGCCACCTCCCCGTGTCCGCGCAGGGCTCCAGGGCCCAGCATGCACCACCCCGGTGACGGCGTGAAGATCGCTTCGGCGCGTTCAGCCAGATCCTGCACAGGACCGGCCAGCCACAGGGACGGCCAGCCGGGCTGCGGCGGATTAGACTTGGGGTTTTCCGCTGCAAGAGAAGTCCATGTCCAAGCTGCGCCGTCCCACCCTGGCACTGGCCATTGTTGCCAGCCTGTCCCTGGCTGCCTGCGACCGTCCGGCCGATCCGGCCGCTGGCACCGCCAAGCCCGCCGAGGCTGCACCCGCTGCCGCCAAGCCGATGCTGGGCAGCTTCGGCTTCGATGCCAGCGGCATGGACCGCAGCATCGCGGCCGGCGATGACTTCTTCGGCTTCGCCAACGGCACCTGGGTGAAGAACACCGAGATTCCGGCCGACCGTTCGCGCTTCGGCAGCTTCAACGTCATCGCTGAAAAGACCCTGGCCGACACCCGCGCCATCCTCGAGGGTGCGGCCGGCAATGCGCAGGCCAGCGGTGACGACAAGCTGATCGGCGACTACTACGCCGCCTACATGGACGAAGCCGGCATCGAGCAGCACGGCATCGCCCCGGTGCAGCCGCAGCTGAAGGCCATCGATGCGATCGCCGACAAGGCTGGCCTGGCACGTGCCCTCGGCGGCGAGATGCGCGCCGACGTCGACCTGCTCAATGCCACCAACTTCTACACCGACCGCCTGTTCGGCCTGTGGGTGTCGGTGGACCTGCTGCAGCCGGACCGCACCGCGCCGTACCTGGTGCAGGGCGGCCTGGGCATGCCCGACCGCGACTTCTACCTGGGCGGTGGCCGCATGGCCGAGCTGCGCAAGCAGTACCAGGCCTACATCGCACAGATGCTGCAGCTGGCCGGCGTCGCCGATCCGGCGGGCAAGGCACAGCGCATTCTCGCGCTGGAAACGAAGATCGCGCAGGCGCACGCCACCCAGGAAGAAACCAATGACGTGACCAAGGGTGCCAATCCGTGGACCCAGGCCGACTTCAATGCGAAGGCGCCGGGCATGGACTGGAGCGCCTTCCTCGACGCGGCCGCACTGGGCAAGCAGCAGGACTTCATCGTCTGGCAGCCCAAGGCCGTGGCCGGCCTGTCCAGGCTGGTCGCCACCGAGCCGCTGGATGCCTGGAAGGACTACCTGGCCTTCCACGCGCTGGACCGCGCCGCTGCCTACCTGCCGAAGAAGTTCGCCGATGCCCGCTTCGCCTTCCACGGCACCGCGCTGAGCGGCACGCCGCAGCAGAGCGACCGCTGGAAGCGTGCGGTGGACGACGCCAACCATGCCGTCGGCCAAGCGATCGGCAAGCGTTACGTCGAGAAGCACTTCGACGCCAGGACCAAGGAACGCGCGGACGAGATGGCGAAGAACATCATCGCCGCCTTCGCCAAGCGCATCGATGCGCTCGCGTGGATGTCGCCGCAGACCAAGGCCAGCGCCAAGGCCAAGGTGGCCGGCCTGACCGTGGGCATGGGCTACCCGGAAAAGTGGCGTGATTACACCGGCCTGGAGATCCGCCGTGATGACGCGCTGGGCAATGCGCAGCGCGCCGAACTGTTCGAGTACCAGCGCAACATCGCCAAGCTGGGCAAGGCAGTCGACCACAGCGAGTGGGCGATGCTGCCGCAGACCATCAATGCGATGAACGTGCCACTGGAAAACCGCCTGGTGTTCCCGGCCGCGATCCTGCAGCCGCCGTTCTTCGACGGTGCCGCCGACGACGCAGTGAACTATGGTGCGATCGGCGCGGTGATCGGCCATGAGATCAGCCATGGCTTCGACAACGCCGGCGCGCTGTTCGACGAGACCGGCAAGCTGCACAACTGGTGGACCGCCGAGGACCTGAAGCAGTTCAACGCCGCCGGTGATGCGCTGGCCGCGCAGTTCAGCAGCTACGAGCCGTTCCCGGGCGTGCATGTGAACGGCAAGCTGACCCTGGGCGAGAACATCGCCGACGTGGCCGGCCTGGGCACTGCCTACGATGCCTACCAGCTGTCGCTGCAGGGCAAGCCGGGCCAGACCCTGGAAGGCTTCACGCCGGACCAGCGCTTCTTCCTGGGCTTCGCCCAGGCGTGGCGCAGCAAGAGCCGCGAGCAGGCGCTGCGCAACTCGCTGCTGACCGATGTGCATGCGCCAGGGCAGTTCCGCGCACTCACCGTGCGCAACATCGACGCCTGGTATCCGGCGTTCGAAGTAAAGGAAGGCCAGAAGCTCTACCTGGCCCCGGACAAGCGGGTCAAGGTGTGGTGATGTAACCGGAACGGGCGCCGCGAGGCGCCCGTTTCATTTCCCGGTAGCTGCCAACCTTGGTTGGCGAATGCCCCGCTCGGGTGGATGCCAACCTTGGTCGGCACATGCCTCGCTCTGGTAGCTGCCAACCTTGGTTGGCAAATGCCCCGCTCGGGTGGATGCCGACGTTAGTCGGCATATCTACAGGTCTACAGGACTACAAGCCATCCATGCATGGCGTGGATCTACCGGCGCGTTGTGGCAATCACCAGCGTGGCGACCATGGCAAGCCCGGCCGCGGCCCACAGATTCGCATGCAGGCCCACGCCATCCAGCAGCCATCCACCGCCCCACGCGCCCATTGCGATGCCGATGTTGAACACACCGACATACAGCGCGGTGGCGATCTCCACCGCATGCGGCACTGCCTTCATCATCCAGCTCATCAGGCCGACCGACACGCCGCCATAGGCCAGGCCCCACAGCAGCAGCACCACAATGCCGCCGGTGGGTGTGCCGCCCAGCCACAGGAACAACAACGGCGTCAGCAGCAGGCCGCAAGAGATCGCCAGCAGCATGCCGCGCGGGTGACGAGCGGCCAGTGGCCCGGCGATGAAGTTGCCCGCGATGCCCGCCATGCCATAGGCGAACAGCAGCGCGCCGATCCAAGCGGCATCCGCGCCCGATCGCAGGGTCAGCAACGGGCGTACATAAGTGAACGCAATGAAGTGACCCGCTACCAGCAGCAGCGTCAGGCATAGGCCGCGCTGCAGGCCACGGTGGCCGAGCAGCTGCACGAACTGCGCCGGGCGCACCGACGCCACCACCGGCAAGGCGGGAACCACCCACAGATGCAGCAGCATCACCGCCGCACTGAACAGCGCCATCGCTGCGAACGCGAAGCGCCAGCCCAGGGCGTCGCCGATCAGTGCACCCAGCGGCACCCCCAGAACCGATGCTGCGGCCACGCCCCCGAAGATGATCGAGGTGGCCAGGCCGATGCGATGCGCCGGTACCAGGCGGGCTGCCAGCCCACCAGCGATGGCCCAGATCCCGCCCATGCAGAACCCCACCAGTACGCGCGCGGCCAGCAGCCAGCCGATGCCGGGTGCCAGCGCCGAAGCAACGTTGGCGACCAGCAGCAGCCCCAGCAGCACACACAGGATGCGACGACGATCGATGCCGCCGGCTGCGATCACCACCAGCGGTGCGAACACTGCCGCCAGCAGGGCCGGCAGCGAGATCATCAGGCCGACGGTGCCGGTGGACGCGCCGAGATCTTCGGCGACAGGGGTCAGCAGGCCCACCGGCAGCATTTCGGTGGTGACCACCGAGAAGGTGGCGAGGCCAACCGCAGAAACCGCCCACCACGGATGGCGATGCACAGGCGCGGCATGCGCAGGCGACGAAGCGCTCACGGGATAATTCCTTCAGGGGTGGATGCGGCAGCCGGGCGCAAGGCACGTCGCGCGAGAACGGCCAACAGCAGCACGCCCCCGCCTGCCACCAGTGCAACGACAAAGCCGCTACGCACGCCCCCCGCATCGACGCTCTGCCCGGACAGCGCCGCGCCCAGCGCCACGCCGATGTTCAATCCGGCCAGCAGCCAGGTCATGCCCTCGGTCAGGCGCGATTCGGGCACGCGTTGTTCGACCAGCGACATCGCCACGATCATCGTCGGTGCGAAGAACACCCCGGCCAGCAGCACCGCCACGGCCAGCCCGGGCAGGCTGCCGACCCACGGCAGCGGCAGGGTGGTCATCGAGGTAGCTGCTGCACCGAGCAGCAACAGGCGCCGCAACGGCGCCTGCAGCTTCAGTGCCCCGAACAGCAGGCCCGCCGCGCAGCTGCCCAGCGCATAGGCCGACAGCACCACGCTGGCGGCAAGCGGCTGCCCCCGCTGTTCGGCGAAGGCCACGCTGGTGATGTCGACCGTACCGACAATCACGCCCATCGCCAGCATCAGCAACGCCAGCAGGCGGATCTCCGTGTGCCGCAGCAGCGAGCCCGAGGGAGTTGCACCTTCGTGCTGCTGCAGCGGCGGCTCGGTGCCCCGCTGCAGCACCAATGCGGCGACGCCGACCACCAGCAGCAGGGCGGCCGCCAGTACGCCGGCCTGTGGCCATACCGCCACCGACAGCCCCACTGACAACGGTGGACCGACGATGAAGGTCACCTCATCGAACACGGTCTCCAGCGAATACGCGGTCTGCAGCTGCGGGCGACCGCGATGGATCGCAGTCCAGCGTGCGCGCACCATTGCGGACACGCTGGGCATGCACCCAGCCAGCATGGCGGCGACGAAAAGCGCCCAGTCTGGCGCAGCCAGCAGCGTGCACGCGAGCAGCAGCAACAACCCTGCCGCACTGGCCGCAGTAGCCCATGGCAGCACCCTGCCCTGCCCGCGCCGGTCGACCCAGCGCGATACCTGCGGTGACAGCAGCGCATAGGTCAGCACGAAGGTGGCAGACACCGCACCGGCCAAGGCATAGCTGCCGCGCAGCTGCGACAGCAGGGTGATGATGCCGATGCCGGTCATCGGCAGCGGCAGGCGGGCCAGCAGGCCGGCCAAGGCAAGGCGGGCGGTGCCGGGGGCGGCGAACAGGTCGCGGTAGGGGGTGGCCATCGGGATCTCCAGGGCAGCGGCTTGCCTGGCGCTCCCGGCGCCACGACAATACATACAGAGCGTATGAATAAGAGCCTACATTCATACGCGACGTATGTAAATAATCATGCACTGCGTATGTAAGGAGTTCCGGATGGTCCGTCGCACCCGCGCCGAGATGGAAGAAACCCGTGCCAGCCTGCTGGCCACCGCCCGCCGCGTGTTCAGCGAGCATGGCTATGCCGCCACCTCGATGGATGACCTGACCGCCCAGGCCGGCCTGACGCGGGGTGCGCTCTACCACCACTTCGGCGACAAGAAGGGACTGCTGGCCGCAGTGGTCGCCCAGCTCGATGCCGAGACCGACCTGCGCCTGCAGGCGATCAGCGATGGCGCGGATGATGCCTGGGACGGTTTCGTGCAGCGCTGCCGTGCCTATCTGGAGATGGCGCTGGAGCCGGAGATCCAGCGCATCGTGCTGCGTGACGCGCGCGCGGTGCTGGGTGGCGCCTCACCGGAATCGCAGCGCCACTGCGTGCACTCGATGCAGCGCCTGATCGAACAGTTGATCGCGCAGGGCGTAGCGATGCCGGTGGATGCGCATGCGCTGGCATCGCTGATCTACGGCAGCCTGGCCGAGGCCGCGTTCTGGATCGCCGAGGGCGAGGATGGCGACACGCGCCTGCGGCAAGCGACGGTGGCGCTGGAGATGCTGTTGCGTGGGTTGAAGTCGGCCGGGTGAGGCCCATCCACGCATGGCGTGGATATACTGCCGCATCCGCTCTGGTAGAGGCCAACCTTGGTTGGCCCTTCTGCGGCACCGCGCGCAACGCGTGTGCCAACCAAAACCATGGCATCAGTAGATCCACGCCATGCGTGGATGAAGCTTTATCGCGCAGCGCGTGCCAACCAAGGTTGGCACCTACCAGAACCATGGCGTCAGTAGATCCACGCCATGCGTGGATGAAGCTTTATCGCGCAGCGCGTGCCAACCAAGGTTGGCACCTACCGGGGAACGGTGGGCCACTCGCGCAGGGCTTCCACTGGCACGCCCATGCGCGCACAGGCGCGGCTGGCGAGGCCATCGGGCAGCGCACGGCGGAACAGCGGCGCCATGCCCTGCATCAGCTTCGCTGAAGCGACCGCCTGCGCACGCTGGCGGCCGCTGCGTTCAAGCATGCCTTCGGCCCAGTCCGGCAGCAGTGCCGCACCGGCGCCAAGGAACACCTCGCGCGACAGCCCCGGCACCGGTACCGGCAGGCGCACGCCGGACAACACCTCCAGCACTTCACGCGAGCGCTCGTCCACACGCAGCTCCGGTTGCCGCGCGCAGAAGTACGCTGCCACCTCGGCTTCACTGCGCGGCACATCCACCGCACCCAGTGCTTCGGCCACGCGGCGGTACTCGTCGTAGTAGCGGTCGGCGATGTGCGCCGGCACCTCGCGCCCGTAGCGACGAAAGCCCTGCAGGAAACCAAACGCCTCAGTCACGTGCACCCATGTCAGCAGTTGTGGATCGTCCGCCGCGTAGGGCTCGCCCTGCGCGGTCTGGCCGCGGATCTGTGCATGGATGCGGCGCACCTTGGCCACCAGCGCCTCTACCTCCCCGCTGGGTGCATAGCTGGTACCGGCGACAAACGCGGTGGTGCGACGCAGGCGACCCACCAGGTCCTGACGGAAATTGGAGTGGTCGTAGACCCCGGCCAGCGCGCGCGGATGCAGGGTCTGCAGCATCAGCGCACACAGGCCCCCGGCCAGCATCGAGGGGAACTCCGCGTGCAGGCGCCAGGTCACGCTGTCAGGTCCAAACCAGCCCGGGTCACCCAGCGGCTGGTCGTAATCGATGCCGCTCTGACCACGCGGGAAGGCCTCCAGTACCCAGCGCCGGATCGGCGCGGTGACGGGGCGGGAGAGTCGCTGCAGCAGAGCCGGCATCACAGGTCCAGGAAAAGCGAAAGGGTGGCCGCGAGTTGCGCGGTCGGCCCCGATTCTGGGCGATCACGACGCCGGCGGCGAGTCTTCGCACTCAGCCACGGTTTCATGTGCGCCCGCAGCACATTTCACCCTGCGACATCCTGTCGCAGGCTCCGGCCTCGATGCTGCGATGCAGCAACATTCACCGATTCAGAGAAGGCCCTTACGCGGCTTGGCATGGCGCCCATTGCACGGCTCGCTGGAAGTGCTAGAACTGGACCCGCCACACCGTCCAATGCTGATCGACGCACGTTCCACAAGGAGCCAGCCATGATTGCTTTGTTCAAGGGTTTGGGAATTCTGCTTCGCGACAACGAGCTCTACAGCAGCCCGTTCGATAAACAGGTTGCGCATTGGCGCAATCTCAGCGAGCAGCAGATCCGCGATGAAGTAGCCGTGCTGGCGCAGGCCAAGTGCCAATGGCTGATCGCCTCGATCGTCGGCTGGCAGGCAGCCTCGCTGCTGATTCTTGGCCTGATCGCCAACTACCTGTGGCGTGACGACTTCCATATCACGTTCACCCGCGTGGTAGTCGTGTTCGGCTCGTGGGTCTCGATCCTGTTCGTGATCTGGTTCATGGCCAACATGTTCGATCAGCAGGCCGGTTTCGAGCGCTGGATGAAGGCGTTCAACAGTCGCGCACGCATCAGCTCCAAGGCCGACAGCGTCGAGCACGTGGCCGAGGCCCTGGAACTGGCCGAGCATTACCCGGAAGTGCTCGATTACAAGCAGGCGGTCACCGCCAAGCGCGAGCTGCGCCACGAGGACATCCGCATCATGACCGAGATCGGGCGCATGAAGCAGCACTCCGAACTGGTCGGCCGCCTCAACCACGTGGGCGAGAACGAGCACCACCACGACCTGACACTGCAGCCTGCCTACTGACCCTTCAGGGAAGCGGGGGGACCCACAATGCCACCGTGATCACTCACGGTGGCATTGTTCTTTCCGATCCTCGCTGACGCACTGGGCGAAGCCTTTCGGCAGGTCCCTGAACTCCTGGGTGGTGCCGACCGCCAACGCGAACGACCGTATCGGCGCTTTCGCACACGCCGCGTCAGGACGACAGGCCGGGTCCAGCAACAGGTAATGGCACTGACCGCTGCGGCTGGCCATGCACTCAAAACGCGCCACGCCGTCCACTACCGTGCGCTTGCTGTACAGCGTGTCCACGCCATTGGCAGTGGTGCGGGTGATCGCGGTTTCGGTGGACTTCTGGCAACCGGCAAGCGCCAGTGCAGCGAGGGCTGCAAGCAGGAAAAGACGCATGCAATGCTCCTGGTAGCGGAAAGGAGCGGTGCGGCTACATGCCGCGGAACAGGCTCATGAATGGTTGGCTGACCACCAGTGTTTCCGTCCGGCCCCGCAGCCGCAGCACACCGCGCCCGGTATCGTCGCGGCTGACCGCCGCCACCGCCTTCATGTTGACAATGGTGGAGCGGTGGATCTGGCGGAAGTGCTGCGGGTCGAGTACTTCCAGCAGTTCGCGCAATGGTGTGCGCAACAGGCTCTCGCCGGCAGCGGTGACCACGGTGGTGTACTTGTTGTCGGCACGGAAGTAGGCGACATCTTCCAGCATGATCAGCTGCGTCTCGCGGCCGTTGCTGGCGGTGATCCAGGCCAGCGGCGGGCGCTCGGCAGCACCCTGCGATGGCCCCAGCCGCTGCAGCAGGCGTTCAAGCACGGCGTCATCCTGGCGCGTCGATGGCAGCCGCGACAGGATGCGCTCACGCGTCGCCAGCAGGCGTTCGTCACTGACCGGCTTCAGAAGGTAATCCATCGCGCCCTGCTCGAACGCGTCGATGGCGTACTGGTCATAGGCGGTGACGAACACCACCTGGGTACGCGGGCTCAGCTCGGACAGCGAGCGCGCAACTTCGATGCCACTGATGCCGGGCATGCGGATGTCGAGGAACGCAATGTCCGGCTGCGTCTCGGCCAGCTGCTCCAGCGCACTGGCGCCGTCCTCGCACTCGGCCACCAGCTTCAGCTCCGGCCACAACCGGCGCAGCTGTTCCACCAGTGACTGCCGCAGCAGTTCCTCGTCTTCGGCAATGAGGGCTTCAAGCGGCATGGCTGCGCTCCTTGTGTGTCTGCGGCAAGGTCATGGTCGCGGCCACACCGCTGGGGAAGTTGGCAACGATCGCCACGCCGGCCTGCTCGCCACAGGTCAGGCGCAGGCGTTCGCGCAGGTTCTTCAGGCCGATGCCGGTGCCGCTGGTGCCTTGGCCGAAGCCGAGCCCGTCGTCGGCGACGGTCACGGTCACATGGTCATCAAACCCACGCGCCAGGATCCAGATCGTGCCACCGCCGGGCTTGGGTTCCAGGCCGTGCTTGATCGCGTTCTCCACCAACGTCTGCAGTGCCATCGCCGGCAGGTGCACGCCATGCAGCTCATTCGGTACCTGCACTTCCACCGCCAACCGTGCGCCCATGCGGATACGCAGGATCTCCAGGTAGGCGCGCGTGCGTTCCAGCTCCACGCCCAGCGTCGACACCGACTCGTCCACCTGCGGCAACGAGCTGCGCAGGTACTGGATCAGGTGGCCCAGCATCTGCTCGGCACGTGCCGGGTCGGTGCGGGTCAGCACCTGCGCGTTGGCCAGCGTGTTGTACAGGAAGTGCGGCTCCACCTGCGCATGCAGCAGGTTCAAGCGCGCGACCGACAGTTCCTTTTCCACCTGGGTCTGTTCGGCGGCGGCCTGCTCATCGCGGCGCTGGTCGGCCACGCGGCGGCTGATCGCGCGGGTGACCGCTTCGGCGTTCTCGAAGTTGCTGCCCTCATCCAGCGCCAGCAGATCGGCCCACCAGCCAGCATCCGGTTCGAACAGCAGAGTGACGGTACTGGTGCCCTGCCCCGGCGTGACCGTCGCCAGCACGCTGTTGCGCTTGATCGCCAACCGCGCCGGCAGGTTCCAGCGCGACGGCTGGCGGCCATTCCAGAGGTCGACCCGGCGCACGTAGGCGCGCACCTGCAGGCTGCCGGCCGAGCTTTCCACATCTTCCACGCGCGGAAGTTCGGCAATCGCCGCTTCCACCACGGCATAGGCCTGGCCGGCATCCATCGGCAGTTCCACCTGGCGGCGCTGGCGCCCGGACAACGTGGTCGAATCCAATCGGCCGGCCACCAGCCACACCCGGCGCACATGGGTGATCGCGCTGCCCAGCGCGGAGATCATCAGGAACATCGCCAGCAGGCCGAACACCCAGCCCGGGCCATCGTTCATGCCGCTGAAGATGCCGCTCCAGACCATGCCGGCGACAACCAGCGCGGCGGCCCAGGCCAGCAGGTGGCGGATCAGGAGAGAGAGGCTGGCGAACACGGCGGCGCCTTGGAGGAAGGGGGTGAGCCGAGCATAGAGCGGCCCGCCGGGCAAACAAGCGGACTGCGACGAAGGCCGGAAAAGCGGGGATGGAAAGCCATCTGGTAGTGCCGGCCGCTGGCCGGCTCCCCACTATCTCCGCATGCATCACAGGGATGCCGGCCAGCGGCCGGCACTACCCGGGAGGTGCCGGGCGAACCCGGCGCATGCCCTTACTTGCGCTGGTCGGCGCTGGCATCACGCACGGCGCGGAACGATTCGTCCTTGCTCCAGTTCGGCCAGCTGCGCGTGTTGGCCAGCTGGTTGCCGAGCGTGTACAGCACTTCCAGGTCGCGGGCGGCACCGGCGAACACCCAGTCCGGCTGCCATTCGTCGCCCTGCTGGTGGTAGCGCTTGGCGGTGTAGTCCTCGGAGGCCTTCTTGCCTGCGGCCACCCCACCGTCCACCCAGTCCTGGCCGGCCGACCACGACAGCGCCGGCACGCCACGCTTGGCGAACGGGAAGTGATCGGAGCGGAAGAACAGGCCGGCTTCCGGCTTCGGGTCCGGGGTGTAGCGGATATCCCAGCCCTTGGCCACGTCCTTCAGCTGGTCCAGCAGCTCGAAACGCGCGGCACCGTAGATGCCGAAGTCACGTGACGGCCCGAACGGCGCCATGCCGTCCATGTTGATCACCGCCACGGTCTTCTCCAGCGGATACAGCGGATGGGTGGCGTAGTACTCCGAACCCAGCAGGCCCTTTTCCTCGGCGGTGACCGCCAGGAACAGCACTGACCTCTCCGGACGCTTGGCCTTGGCGAAGCCACGGGCCAGTTCGATCAGCGAGGCGGTGCCACTGGCGTTGTCCAGTGCGCCATTGAAGATGCGGTCGCCACGTGCGTCGGGCTCGCCCACGCCGATGTGGTCCCAATGCGCGCTGTAGACGATGGTCTCGTCCGGGTGGCGGCTGCCTTCCAGGCGCGCGGCCACGTTGTGCGAGGTGATCACTTCGGTCTTCACCGCGTACTTCGCGTCCAAGCTGGCGCCGGTCAGCGGCACCGGGGTGAAGTCGCGCTGCTGCGCCTTCTTCTTCAGCGCCTCGAAATCCTGCCCGGCCGAGCGGAACAGCTCAACGGCCAGGTCGCGCTGGATCCAGCCTTCCAGCAGCGGGTGGCTGTCGGCCGGGTTGTCGCGCACCACATCGAACATGGTGTTGGTGTTGGAGCCGGCCACGGTCGCCCAGCCATACGACGCCGGTGCGGTCTCGTGCACGATCAGCACGCCCAGCGCGCCCTGGCGGGCGCCTTCTTCGTACTTGTAGGTCCAACGGCCGTAGTAGGTCATGCCCTTGCCGTCGAAGTCACCCTGGCCGGTCTCGAAGTCCGGGTCGTTGATCAGCACGACGGCGATCTTGCCCTTCAGGTCCACGCCCTTGAAGTCGTCCCAGTTGCGCTCCGGGGCCTTCACGCCGTAGCCGAGGAACACCAGCGGGGCCTTGCTGATGTCGACGTTGCTGGCCCCGTTCATGGCGGCGCGCACGGCAATCTGCTTGCCCTGTTCCAGCGGCAGGGTCTTGCCGCCCTGGTGCAATGCCAACTGCGGCGCGCCGACGATGTCCCCCTTGCGCAGCGGCACGGCCTGGGTCCACAGGCGCTTGCCGTCCTTGAGGTCACCGCCCGGCTGCAGGCCGGCGTCGGCGAACTGCTTGCTGAGGAAGGCGATGGTCTTTTCTTCGCCGGCGGTGGCCGGGGAGCGGCCTTCGTAGGCGTCGGAGGCCAGTTCCTTGACGTCGGCGGAGATCCGCGCGCCATCGAATTTCGGGGTCGCCGCCATCAGTGCGCTCGACACCGACAGAGCCAGCACGCCCAGTACTACTCGTTTCATTGCTCTCTCCAGCAGGAAATCCTTCTGGAGTGTAATGGGATTCGGCAGGGCTGCGCCCTGCACCTGCCGATGCCAGGGCAACAGCAACAGCAGAAGCAGGCATTCGGTGGGATGGCGGGGTGGGTCCGGTTGCGGGGGACGCCGCAAACCCGTCCTTGGGGGCTTGGCCGCGGCATCCATGCCGCGGACACCCCCGCAATCGGCCCCATCCCGCCTTCGACAGCTTCCCGCTGCTGTTGGTGGGTGTCGACCTTGGTCGACACGGACTGAAACAAGAAGGGGTCAGATCCCTTTCCCGGCGGGAAAGGGATCTGACCCCATCGGTGTGTTGCTTGAGCCTGTTACCAGTTCGGGTCTTCGGCCGGCGTGGCAGCGGGCTTGGGCTTCGGCTTGGCGGCCGGGCGTGCGGCAGCTGCGGGAGCGGCCGAGGCAGTCGCACCTGCGGCGGCGGCGGCCGGCTTGCTGCCCAGCTTCTGGCGCAGTTCGATCTGGCCCGGACGGAAACCGCCGCGCATCGCGTCGACGCCGTCTTCGATGGTGCCGTACGAGGTCTGTGCAGCGACGCGGTCGATGCGGATGGTGCAGCACGGGTGTTCGCTGCGGCCCAGCGAGCGGCCGGTCTGCGGGTCCTTCAGTTCTTCGCCCAGGCGCACGGCCTGCCAGCGCTGGCCGGCCTGCACGGTGTCACCGCCCTGACTCAGCACCACCTGGTCACCGTCCACCGAGACCACCGACACCGGAAACAGCGTGGTGACGATGCTGGTGCCGATCTGGCCCGACAGCGATTCCATCATCGCCGCGGCCATGTTGCGGCCGTTGACCACGCGCGGCAGGGTGCTGGGGCCGGTCGAGGCCAGCTGGTGGTCGAAGCTGTCGGACATCACCACCTGGCCGGTGGTGGCGTTGACCAGGCGCAGGGTGATGCGGCCGCCACCGGAGTACGAGGTCACCTGGCGGTCGGACATGCGCAGGTTGCGCACGCTGCGCGGGTACTCGAAGCGTTCGATGGTCGGTATCAGGATCAGATCGGTCGCCAGCTGCTGGCCCACGCGCGCGGTGTCCTGCAGGCGCACGTTGCCGCTGTTGATGTGGTCGATCTCGGCCTGCAGTTCGTCGCCGAACTCGCGGTCCAGCACGATGAAGCGCTGGGTCTGGGTCAGCGTGTCGGACAGGCGCGCACGGATCGCGTCGGCCACTTCATCGGCATCCACGCGGCCATCGCCTACGGCGTAGCTGCCGGCCTTGGTGCGCGGCAGTGCAACCACGATCTTCGGCTTGCCCTGTTCGTCCGGTGCGCGGTACTGGGCGATCTGTGCACGCACGCGCACCTTCCAGTAGCTGCGCATGCTGCGGTGGGTCACGTCGGAATCGAACGAGCTTGCACCACGCTTGGCATCGACGCTGACCTTCTCGTCGTAGCTTTCCCTGACGCTGGCCGAGGCCGAACCGCTCTTGGCCGAGGCTTCGCCGGACGCAGTGGCCGACGCCGAGCCCTTGAAGCTCCAGCCTTCATCGCTGGCGCGCACGCGGGCGATGGTTTCCTCGTCCAGCTGCCGCACTTCATCCTGCGACAGGATTTCATAGCCCAGCACCGCGCCCTGCGAGCCGGCGATCATCTGCTGGGTGAACGCGTCGGCGCGGATATCGCCGACGTGTTCGCCATCCACATCCACATGCAGGCCTGCGCGCAGGCCCTGCATCTGGCTGGCCACGCGTACGCCGTTGACCTGCGCCACGGCCGACTGCAGCGCCGCCAGCACCGCCAGTTCCGGGGTGCTGCCGATGCCGTCGGCTTCGCGCGCGACCTGGGTGGTGCCGCCGAAATCCGGCGTGCCACGCAGGGGCGCTGCTTCCACTGGCGCATTGCTGGCCAGTGCACTGGTTGCCTTGTCCTTGGCGGGCGCGGCGGCCGGGGTGTCCTGCTTGCCGCAGGCTGCAAGCAGCGCGGCGGCCAGGCCCAGGCCGATCAAACGGGTTGTCATACGCATGGAGATTCGCCTCGGATCAGATCGAGTCGAGCATCGAGTCGGCGTTGGACGGCACCTTCACCTTGCTCTTCCTGGCGAAGGTCACGGCCGACTTGGTCGAACCGTACAAGCCCTGGATGAAGCCCGGCGATTCCTTGGCCACCCATGCGCCCGCTGCCAGCTTGCGGCCAACGGTGGCCAGCTGGGTCGCGCCCAGGTTCTTCATGCCGGCGGTGAAGCTGCTGGCTTCGCCGCCCAGCTTCTGTGCTTCGGCTGCCGACGCCAGCAGCGAGACCAGGCCTTCGGCGTAGTGCTGCTTGGATTCAGCGTTCAGTTCCGGCTGAGCGGCCTGGCGCTCGTTGATCGCGGCCTGCGCAGCTTCGCTGACCGACACCGACTTCTTCATCGCATCGACGCTGACCGAACCCGACGACAGCGCCTGGCGCTCGGCTTCCAGCAGCTGCACCTGCTCGGCCAGGCCGAAGGCGCGGGCGAACGAAGTCTGGGCCTGCAGCGAGTGCGACTGCGAGCTGACGAAACGACGCACCAGTGCTTCCTGCGCGGCTTCGTCCGGAGCGGCGGCGTTGGAGGCGCTGCTGCTGGAGGTGCCGGTGGCGGCACCGGCCAGGTCCTTCAGCTTGCCCAGGCCCGCGTGGGCCGGCATCGACAGGGTGGCGGCAGCGATGGCCACGACAAGAGCGGTATTGCGGATCATATGAGTGTCCTTTGGGAGAGACGGCCGCGAAGCGGCACGTGGGAATCGGTAACCCCAGCGCGATGCCGAGCGAGCTCGGCACCCACCGGGTGGCGTATCAGCGGACTGCCTTGACGTTCAGTTCGTTGATCATCTGCTGGGCGGCCTTCTCGGCAGCCAGCTGCAGGGCATTGGTACGGGCCACGGTTTCATTCGGGCCGGTGCCGGAGAACTGCACCGGGCCCACCGACGACACGGTGCGCGGGAAACGACCGGTCACGTCCAGCACCTTGCCGGTGACCGTGACGAACACGCGGGTGTTGCCGCTGGCCGGATCGCGGTCGCGCATGCCGACGTCGAGGGTACCGACGGCGATGTAGGGGATGTTGGCCGCTCGGATGCCGTTGGCGGTATCGCGCAGGGTGGCGGCAGACAGGTCGTTGCCGGTGCTGAAGTCCTTGCGGATGCGCTCGATGCTCAGCAGGCCGCGCGATTCGCCTTCCACGTACTCGGCTTCAACCACTTCGTAGCCGGCGGCGCTGAAGGCACCGGTCATCGCGGTGTTCACTTCAGCGGCGTTGGCCACCTTCCAGCTGATGTTGTCGCTGCGCTGGGTGGTGCTGCCACCGCTGGTGACCGACACCGAACCGTTCTGGTTGATGCTGCCGTTGGTGCTGACCGAGTTGCCACGGAAGCTGTCGCCTTCACGGGTGTTCTCGCTGTAGCTGCTGCTGGCGTCGACGCGACGGTATTCCTTGTCCTGGAACGACTGCACGGTGTCCTGCGAGCGTGCCATGAACAGGAAGGTCAGCAGCGAACGCTGCGCGGCGGTGGCACCGGCCACGGCCGAACCTGCGTCCAGCTTGGTCTGCAGCAGCGTGGTGTTGATCTCGGCGCGGACAGTGACGGTGTAGGTCTTGGCCTTCTTGTCTTCGGTGTCCGACAGCGGTACGGCACTGAGCACATAACGGTCGATCTCGCCGATGAACTCGGCGCGGCGGGCTTCGAACAGGCGCAGCTTGGCCGCACCGGTTTCAGCGATGTACGCCTCCAGTGCATTGACCTTGGCCTTGTTCAGGGCCTGGGCACGGGTGTCGGCGCTCAGGCGCAGACCGTAGCTGGCCGAACCGGTACCGCGCGAACTCGCGGTCTGCGCGGCGACCGGGGAGGCCACCACCAGCGCGATGAGGATGAGCAGGATGGTACGCATCAACGACATGACTTGATCAACTCCTGGAGGGCTTGGGTCTGCTGCTGCAACGGGCGGCCGCCCGGCTTCTGTTCGTCCAGCCAAGCGCGCGAATCGGCACGCTTGGCGGCGGCGCCGGCGAAGGCATCGAAGCCGGCCAGCAGGGTTTCGTAGCTGGCCGACCACTGGTCGACCTGCCACTGCGTGACCGGCACCACCTTGGTGGCGCCCTTGCGCAGCGGCTGTTCGAAATAGACCTTGCCGGAGAAGGGCTCG
Source organism: Stenotrophomonas sp. YJH_SMC_14-1 (assembly GCF_059372275.1). Lineage (NCBI taxonomy): Bacteria > Pseudomonadati > Pseudomonadota > Gammaproteobacteria > Lysobacterales > Lysobacteraceae > Stenotrophomonas > Stenotrophomonas sp. YJH_SMC_14-1. The sequence goes on along the minus strand of NZ_JCAFVK010000003.1, from coordinate 123,834 downwards.
GTCACCTTGGCGGTGAAGAATGCGCCGAACAGCATCGTCTTCATCGCCGGGGTTTCATTGATGACGCCGTTCTTCAGCGCATCGACCTGCACAGTGATGACGTAGTCCGGCTCGGGAATCTTCAGCTGGTAGACCTTGCCGTCGGCAAAGCGGGCGGCCATCGCACCACCGATCGCCTGGCCCGAGGCCGGCGGCAGCAGGCCGACGCCGGTATTGGACGACAGCGTCTTGGAAAGCTCATGGGCCAGCGTTGCACGCAGCGGGGTTTCCCACTTGGGGTCAGGCAGCTTGGCACGGACCGCGTCGGACAGGGTTACGCCACCGACCTGCAGGCGACGCACGGCGGCATCGGGCAGCTTGGCCTGGGCGAGACTGGCGGCCAGCACCTGCGACAGGCTGGTATCGGCGCTGCCGTACAGCAGATCGGCGACGATCGCGTCGATATCGTCGTTGTCCGGCCGGTAATCCTGCACGTCGATGCGCTGCAGGGTCAGCGGATAGGACGCGATCACCTGGCGCTCGCGGAAATCGAAGAACAGTGCCTGCAGGGCCACTTCCACCAGCACTTTGTACTGGTTGCCGATCGGCTCGACCGAGACCAGTTCGCGGTCCAGTGCGGCGGCCAGCACAGTCGCGCTGGTGGTGCCGTCGAGCATCGCCACCGGCTGGTCGATCAGCTCCAGGTTCGCCGGCGGCCGGCGCTTGAGCGCCTGCGCCAGGGTCTGGTTCAGCGGGATCAGGCCGCGCTTTTCCAGCACGGCATGCGCATGCGGCGTGGTCGCCTGCACGGCAGCGGCATCCGCGGTATAGGCAAAACCGGCCCAGTAGGCCTGCTGCGATTTGTCAGCCGCCTGCGCGGCCATCGGCCACACGGCCAGGCACAGGGCACAGGCAAGCAGGCGCGCAAAAGCGCGCGATGCGCTCTTCGTCCTTGAATACATCCAACCGCTCCTCGGTCAATACGCACGGAATGCGGACGCTGATGCGTCCGCTGGGCGCGAAACATAGCCGCTCAGGCGCCTGCCGACAAGTGCTGCGTTCGTCGCAGTCACTCCTGGGGCGGCAGTCCGGCCCGTTGGCGCAGCAGGCCCCGCTCCGCCTGGTTCTGGCTGAGTCTGGCGGCTTCGGCAAAAGCGTCACGTGCGTCGAGGTCGCGCCCCAGCGCCTGTAGTATCTCCGCGCGCACCACCTGCAGGGGCGCGTACTCGCGTAGTCGCGCATCCACCAGCAACGGCTGCAGCTGCGCCCACGCAGCGAACGCGCCCTCGCTGCGCAGCACCGCCACGACCCGATTCAAAGCGACAACCGGCGAAGGCATCACCTGCAGCAACTGGGTATAGAGCGAAGCGATACGTGGCCAGTCGGTGGCTTCAGCCCGACGCGCAGCCACATGGCAGGCGGCGATGCGCGCCTGCAGCACATAGGGATCATCAGCACCACCGGCGGCCAGCGCGCGGGCCAGCACCTGCTGCCCGCGTTCGATCTGCAGCCAGTCCCAGCGCGCGCGGTTCTGCTGGTCCAGCAGCACCGGCGCGCCCTGCGCGTCGGTCCGTGCCGCAGCACGCGATGCCTGCAGTTCCATCAGTGCCAGCAGGCCCAGCACCGGCGGCACCGGCAGCCGGTGCGCCAGGATGCGTGCGAGCCGCAGTGCTTCCTCGCACAGCGCCGGACGCATCCAGTCATCGCCGGCGCTGGCCGCGTAACCTTCATTGAAGACCAGGTAGATCGCCTCCAGCACCGAAGCCAGCCGCTCGGGCATCGCGTCCGCGCGCGGCACCTCATAGGGCACCTGCTTCTGCGCCAAGGTGCGCTTGGCGCGCACGATGCGCTGGGCGATGGTCGGCTCGGGCTGCAGGAACGCACGTGCGATCTCGACGGTGGTCAGGCCACCGAGCAGGCGCAGGGTCAGTGCCACCCGCGCATCAGCCGGCAGCACCGGATGGCAGGCCACGAACATCAACCGCAGCAGATCGTCACCCAGGTCATCCTCCAGCGCCTGGCTGTCATCCGGTGCCGGCAGCGCCGCTGGGTGCAGTTCCTCGCCCCACTGCGCATGCTGCTGCGCCACCCGCTGGTGTTGGCGCAGCACATCGATGGCACGGTTGCGCGCAGTGGTCATCAGCCAGGCTCCGGGGTTGTCCGGGATGCCCTGTTCCGGCCAGCGCTCCAGCGCGGCCAGCCAGGTGTCCTGGGCCAGCTCCTCGGCACGGCCGACATCGCCCCCGAGCAGCCGCGCCAGGCGCGCGATCAACACCGGCGACTCCATCCGCCAGAGGGTTTCCAGACGCTGCGTCAGTGCGGGATCGGGCATGCGCCGATCACAGCACGCAGGCCCGGCCCGCACAAGCGCCACAGCTCACGCTTCAACAATCGGCTTGAAGCCACCCCAGAACATGCGCCTGGTATCGAACGGCATGTCCTTCGGGCCCAGCGACGCCAGCCGCGGGTCGGCCATTACCCTGGCGTTGATGCGGTCGCGCGCCGCGCGCGAACGGAACACCACGAAGGCGACGATCACCGTTTCGCCGGGCTTTGCCTTGACCGCACGCGGGAACGAGGTGCTCTTGCCCGGTTCCACATCGTCAGCCACGCATTCCATGTACTGCAGCGCGCCATGGTCCTTCCACACCGCACCGGCCTTGCGGGCAAGGCGGCGGTAGGCCGCCACCTTGTCCTGTGGGCACGGCAGCACGTAAGCATCCACGTAAGCCATGAGGGTTCTCCCTTGCGGCGGCCGTCAGCCCGGCTCGCCGTCCATGTGTGCGATTTCCCAGAGATGGCCATCCAGGTCCTGGAAGCCGCGCTGGTACATGAAGCCGTAGTCGCGCGCCGGCTGCGGTTCGCTGGCGCCTGCGGCCAGTGCCTTGTCCACCAACTCGTCAACTGCCTTGCGACTGGGGGCCGAGAGCGCATTGATCACTTCCGTGTGAGTGTGCGCATCGGCAATCGGCTTGTTGGTGAACTGCTGGAAAAAAGGTTGGGTCAGCAGCATCACGTAGATGCTCTCACTGATGACCATGCCAGCCGCATCGTCATTGGTGTAGGTGGGATTGAAGCTGTAGCCCAACGCGGTGAAGAACGCCTTCGACTTTTCCAGGTCCTGCACAGGCAGGTTGACGAAGATCATCTGCGGTTGCGGTGCACTCATCGGTGAAGCTCCTTGTGGATGAAAGAAAGAGAGGAATCAGGGTTGCTTCATGCAGTTGACCATCCACGGTTTGCCGTAGCGGTCGATCAGCATGCCCCAGCGGTGCGCCCAGAACGTTTCGGCAATCGGCATCTGCACCTGGCCACCCTCGGCCAGTGCAGCGAACACGCGTTCGGCTTCTTCGATGCTGTCGACGTCGACATTGATGGTGGTCGAGCCACCCTCGCCACCGCCGGGACCGTCGGCCGCCATCACGATGGCGCTGCCGATTTCCAGCTGGCTGTGCGCGACGTGGTCCAGGGTTTCCGGCGGCATCTCGTTGCAGCCGGGCGACCCATCGGAGGGCGGCATGTCGCGGTACTTCATTTCCGAGGTGACCTGGCCACCCAGTGCCTTGGCGTAGAACGCCATCGCCTCATGGGCCTGGCCGCTGAAGCCGAGGAAGGGAATCAGTTTCATGGCAATACTCCGTTGTGCGGTTCAGGGCAGTAGTGCCGTGTCGTGCCCGGCAGGGAGATGAATCGGGTCAACCTTCCAGCTGTGCACGCAGACGCTGTTCCTGCTGCTGTAAGTCGGGGGTGAAGGCTTCACCGAAGTCTTCGGCGGAGATCAAGGGACGCAGTTCGAGCGTGCCGCCACTGCCGAACGGCGCACGGCTGGCCCACTCGACGGCCTCGTCCAGCGACCGCACCTCCCACAGCCAGAAGCCGGCGATCTGTTCGCTGGCAGGACCGAACGGACCGGCCTCGACCTTGGGTGCCCCGCCGCCGAAATGAATGCGACGGCCGCGCTGGGTGGCGTGCAGACCTTCACCGGCCAGCATGATGCCGGCGGCCACGAGTTGCTCGTTGAAGGCGCCCATTTCGGACAGTTCCTGTTCGCTGGGCATGCGGCCGGCTTCGGAGTCGGCGTTGGCCTTCACGATCACCATCACTTTCATTTTGGTCTCCCGTGGGACGCGTGGTGCGTGCCCTTCACTGGGTACAACGAACCAGGGGGCTGGGAATCGACACGTCTGTTGGGAATTCTTTTCTTGCGCGGAAAGCGCGCCTTCGGCGAGGGTCGGCGAACGGCGGAGCCCCTCCGTGGTGGGGTTGGGTTGGTCGCTGAAAGCTCGGGTTCATGGTTTTGGCCGGGTGGGGAGGCAGGGCAGGGGACGCTGCAAGTACGTCCATGTAAGCTCGGTCGCCGCATCCATGCGGCTCACGCCCCTGCCCTGCCTCCCCACCCGGCCTTGGACAGTTTCCTGCCTCCGGCACGCACCACGGGAAGATCAAGAAAAAAGGCAAAAGCAAAAGCAAAAACAACGGCGATTGGCTGGCGGCCTCGGCTTTGCGAGCGAAGCGATCCGCTTTTGCTCTTGTTTGTGATTTTCCGTGGTGGATCAGCTGCAGAGATCTGTCCAAGGCCGGGTGGGTAGGCGGGGCGGGGGTGTCCGCGGCATGGATGCCGCGGCCAAGCCCCCATGGACGGGTTTACGGCGTCCCCCGACCCGCCTACCCGCCCGGCCAACCGCCAGGAACCAGCTTTCAGCGACCAACCCAACCCCACCACGGAGGGGCTCCGCCGTTCGCCGACCCTCGCCGAAGGCACCGCCTCCCGCGCTGCAACATGCCCACGCGCAATCCTGCGCGATCATGGACACCCCGCCGCCGCCAGGACCGTCCCATGCAGCAGTACCTGCTTCTGATCTATATCGAGCCTGCCCTGCTGCAGGCCCTGCCCATCGAAGAATTCAACGCGCTGATGCGCGACTGCCTGGCCCATGCCGACAAGCTGCAGGCCGAAGGCACGCTGCTGGCCGCGCAGAAGCTGCAACCGGTCGACACCGCGCAGACCCTGCGCGTGCGTGATGGCCACAGCCGTGTATTGGATGGCCCGTTCGCCGAAACCCGCGAACTGCTGGCCGGCTTCAACCTGATCGTCGCCCGCGACCGCGACGAAGCCATGCGCATCGCCCGCGACTTCCCATGGGCGCGCTTCGGCAGCATCGAGGTGCGGCCGCTGGAAGACATGGACGCCGAGCGCGAGCGCTGCGGCGCCCCGGCTGCGGCTATGGCAGCAGCCGTACCCTGATCTCGCGCGGGCCGACGCCTTCGTTACCGCTGTAGTCGCGCACGCTGGCGCGCACGATGTACTCGCCCGGTGGCAGCGCCGCCGGCTGCCAGCGCCCGGTTTCCATCAGGCCATCACGCACGGTGTTGGTAGCCAGGTAACGGAACCGGGTCACCGCACTGCCATGCACCGTGATACCGCTGTCCGGCGCGTAGGCCACGCGCACCGCTTCCTTCTGCGGCGGCATGCGGTTGAACACGATGTTCCAGCGCGGCTGCTCGTAACCCTGCAGCGGCTGTCCGCCGGCATCGAGGATCTGGTAGCCCACCTGGTACATGCCCAGGCGACGACGCGGCAGGTTGTTGTCGACCTGGTCCCAGGCCTCGATCACGATCTGCACGCCACGCCCCTGCCGTGCGACCATCACCACGCCATCACTGCCGGCGGCCATCGGCTGGTCGTTGTCGTCCAGCAGTGCGACATCAGTGATGCGCGGTGCGAAGTGATCGGCGTAGTCGTGGAAGCCCAGCGCCACGGCATTGGTCTCGAAACCACCGGTACCCACGGCCAGGTGCACGTGCGCCTGGTTGTTGACGCTGCCCAGACGGTCGCCGACGTGGATGCGCATGCCGCGGCGCACGCGCATCCGCTCAAGCTTGCCCTGCTCGTCATACAACGCCTGCCAGCGCGCATCGTAGGGCTCATCGCGCGGGGTGCGGCCGACGCGCATGTGGATGTACTTGAGGCGGTCCACCGCCAGGCCCTCGGCCTGCTCACCCAGGTTCCAGGCGGCCACCGGGCTGCTGATCTTGCCCTCGGCAATCGCCAGTACGGTCTGGCCCACATCACCGCGCACGTCGAAACCGCCATGCAGGTGGTGGCGGCTCTCGCCGGTGAAGTTGCCGCGCACCTCACCCAACGTACCGACCACTTCATGCCAGCCGTCCTGCGGTGCCAGCGGCCAGCGGCCGCCCGTCTCCGGCAACGCCGCATCGGCAGCCGGGCCGACCAGTGCCGGTGCCGGCAGTTCGCCCACCGGCAGCGGGCGCAGGCGATGCAGGCGGTAGCTGGCGGCGTCGGCCACCAGCACGCTGCCGTCGGCGTCCATCGCCAGGCCACTGGGGCGGGCCAGGCGTGGCAGTCGACCGTTGCCGACCAGCGCGATCTGATGGCCCTGCGGCGTCACCTGCACGATGCGGCCATCCATGTCGCCCACGTACAGCACGCCATCGTGGGTGGTGGCCAACGACAGCGGCCCATTGATCACGCCACCACCACCCACCACGGTGCTTACCGTGCCATCGGCACCGACGCGGCGCACCGCGTTGTTGAACAGGTCGGCCACCAGCAACGCGCCCTGCGCGTCGAAGGCCAGTGCCACCGGCGTATCGAAGCGCGCAGCGGCGCCCGTGCCATCGGCCAGGCCCGGCCGATCGCCACCGGCCAGTGTGCGCACGTTGCCATCGGTACCGATCACCCGGATGCGGTCATTGAAGGTATCGGCCACGTAGACCTGGCCCTGCGCATCCACTGCGATGCCCATCGGCGCATCGAAGCGCGCCTGCGCGGCAGGTCCATCAACGTGGCCCTGTTCACCACCGGCCAGCGTGGTCACCTGGCCGTCGGTGCCGATGCGGCGGATGGCATGGTTGCCGGTGTCGGCCACATACAGGTTGCCCTGCGCGTCGGCGGCAATGCCCGAAGGCGTGTTGAAACTGGCCTGCAGTGCCGGGCCATCAACGCGCCCCTCGCCCTGCCCGGCCACCGTTTCGACGCGGCCATCGGGCAGGCGGCGACGGATCCGGTTGTTATCACCGGCATCAGTGAAATAGACACTGCCATCGGCACTGCGCAGCAACGCATAGGGATCGGCGAAGCGTGCCTGCGCGGACGCGCCATCGCGGTCACCCGGGTGGCCATCGCCGGCCAGCGGTTCGATCTGCGCGGTCCACGCCAGCGGCGTTGGAACCGGACCCGCCGGTTCAGCCAGCGTATGCAGCGGTGTCTCCCACCAGGTTGCGGCCAATGCCACTACCGTCGCCAATGCTACGCCTGCCGCCATCCATTGCCACCGTGCCATCGTGCTGCGCTGCCTGCCTGCTGTCCGAAGAGGCACCGACAATAGTCGCTGAACGCACGATCCGCCATGGTCAATCGTGCGGTCAAACGCCAGAGTTCCATCCACCGCGCTTGTTCTCGCTGGCTGCAGCGGGTTCAATGCGGTTCCCACGGATGGAAATCCTCCATGCCCCGCATCCTCCCCGTCGCCGCCCTGCTGATTGCCGCATTGGCCAGCACATCCGCCACTGCTTCGATCACGGTGGTACCGCAGAAGCCGTCCGTCACCGCCGATGCGATGCACCAGGCCTATGCCACGCGATGGGATGAAGCCATCCAGCAGTCGCGCAGTGGCAACACGCTGGGCGCGCTGATCGCGATGGAACGGCTGATGGAAGATCCGATGCTGGATGACTTCGATGCCGAACACCGCGGCCGCGCCGCGCAGGTGGCCGGCTGGACCGCAATGGTGCAGAAGAAGCCGGACCAGGCGCGCCGCTACCTGCAGCGCGCACAGGAAGCACTGCCGGACGACGCGCAGATACTGCTGACCCTGGTCTCGGTGGAACTGTCCGAGAACCAACCGGCACCTGCCACGAAGCACCTGGTGCAGGCGCTGAAGCATGCCGACGCGCCGTTGCCGGTGGACCACCACGCGATCAACTACCTGCAGTTCCGCCTGCGGGACCAGCCCCAGCAGCGCATGGAACTGCTGCAGGCGCTGTTCGACAACGGCTGGAAAAGCGGCGGCCTGGAACCCACCGGGCTGTGGCTGGCACTGGCCACGCTGCAGGCCGACAACGGCCGTGGCGACAGGATTCCCGCCACGCTGGCGCGCATCACCGGCCCCGCCGAGATCATCCGCCTGCGCAGTGACAAGCGGTTTGATCGCTATGTCGACCGCGCCGATGCCCGCTTCGATCCGGTGCAGGCTGCACAGAAACACCTCGACGAACTGCGGGTCTCCGGCCTGCTCGACCGGGCGCTGGACGCACGCATGGCCGAGTTCAGCAGTACGCTGCTGATGCTGGACCGCAACGAGGAAGTGCTGGCACTGACCGATGGCATGGCCGGTGCGGCGGCCGAAGGTGAGTCGCCCTCGGCGGCGGAAGCCGAATGGGTGGCATGGCTGCTCAACAGCCGGCTTACGGCGCTGCGCCGGTTGGGCCGTACCGACGATGCGCTGGCCACAGCCAGGCTGGCCGCACGCATCGGTGCGCTGGGCCCGGATGGTGCCGAGCACCAGTTCAACGTCGGCTTCGTGCTCAGTTCGCTGGGCCGCATGCAGGACGCTGCTGCCGCAGTGAATGACATGCCAGGCCTGGCCGGTTACGGCAAGGCGGCCCAGGCACTGCTGCAGTTCGCTGCCGCCCGCGAACGCGGCGATGCCCAGGCAGTGGAAGCCGCCCGCTCGGTGATCCTTGCCCAGCGCGACGACGCACGCCTGTTCCATCGCGAGATGCTGCTGGACGAAGGCAACCTGGACGGCGCAGCCGCAGTGCTGATCGAACAGCTGCGCTCCCCCACCGACCGTGGCGAGACGCTGGCCTCCCTGCAGGACATGCGCACCTACCCCTCGCTGCCCGGTGACGTGAAGATCGATGCGGCCTGGCGTGCGCTGAAGCAGCGCGCCGACGTGCAGGCCGAGGTGGCACGCGTCGGCCGCATTGAGCGCTACGACCTGGTCAGCGCTTCCACTTCGCGCTGAGCCGATTTTCTGTGGCGCTGAGCGTGGGCTCGGCACTACACCTTCCGCCTAGCGGGCTGGCACCTCGGTACGGATGCCCATCGCTTCGCGGTAGCGTGCGTACAGGGCCATCACCTTGTCCACATAGGCCAGGGTTTCGGCGTAGGGCGGCACGCCCTTGTAGCGGGTGACTGCACCGATGCCCGCGTTGTAGGCGGCCGCCGCCAACGGGCGATCGCCGTTGTAGCGGCGCAGCAGCGCGCGCATGTAGCGCGCGCCGCCCTCGATCGACTGCTGCGGCGAGAACGGATCGCGCACGCCATATTCCTGTGCGGTCTCCGGCATCAACTGCATCACGCCCTGTGCGCCCTTGGTCGAGACCGCCAGCGCATCGAAGTTGCTTTCGGCATGGGCAATCGCGCGCAGCCATGCGTCATCGACACCGGTGGCCTTGGCCGCGGCCTTGAACTGCTTGGCGTGCTGCGCCAACTGCGGCTTGCCGACCTTGCCCAGGCCTTCGTGGGCAGGTTCGCCCGGCGGCGTGGCCACTGTGAACTTCAGGAACACCCGCGAGCCGGGCAGGTTGCGGGTGGAGTAGACCAGCGCGCCATCCTGCTCGCGCTCGTACAGCACGCCGCTGAACACGCCCATGTTGCCCCACAGGTTCGGGGTCTGGATGGCGTTGTCGTCGATTTCCTTCGGGGTGCAGCGTGAACCGGGTTCCGGCGCGGTGGCCAGGCTGACGGTGTTGCCCTGCACGCAGCGGTAGACGGTGCGCGCGGCGGCCAGCCCGGGCCACAGGCTGGGCAGCAGCAACAGCGCAAGCAGGAGCGGGTGACGGGACATGGCGGCCGGATCATCCGGCCGCGCCCGCTAATGTTGGGTGAATGGGGGCCGGCAGGGCTGCGCCCTGCACCCGCGCGGGCACCGGCGCCGGCGGCGGTAGAGTCGACTGTCAGTCGACTATCGCGCGCAGCGCGGGGTTTTCCGGAAGCCCACGGGAGAGCAGTCGACTAACAGTCGACGCTTCCGACGTTCCCGATTTCGGCCTTGCCGCCCCCGCATCCCCGGTCATCTCGCGGTCCTCCGACGCACCCAATACCCCACGCCCAGCAGCACGAACCACACCGGGCTGGCGATCAACGCCTGGCGGGTGTCGGCCTGCAGGCTCAGCAGCACCAGCACGGCGGCGAAGAACACCAGGCAGGCCCAGCACATGGCAACACCGCCGGGCATCTTGAAGATCGACGCAGCGTGGCGTTCCGGGTAGCGGCGGCGATAGGCCATGTAGGCCACCAGGATCAGCGACCAGACGAAGATGAACAGCACCGTGGCCAGCGTCGTCACCAGGGTGAAGGCGGTCACCAGGTTCGGAATCAGGTAGATCAGCAGCGTGCCACCTAGCAGGCACAGGCACGAGAACAGCAGGCCACGGGCCGGCACGGCGGCGCGTGACAACTTCGACAACCCGCGCGGGGCATGGCCCTCTTCGGCCAGGCCGTACAGCATGCGGCTGGTGGAGAAGATGCCGCTGTTGGCCGAGGACGTTGCCGAGGTCAGCACCACGAAATTGATCAGGCTGGCGGCGGCAGGGATGCCGGCAAGGACGAACAGCTGCACGAACGGGCTCTTGTCCGGCACCACCTGACGCCACGGGGTGACGGCCATGATCGCGATCAGCGCCAGCACGTAGAAGATGATGATGCGTACCGGGATCGAGTTGATCGCCTTGGGCAGGTTGCGCTCGGGGTCGGCGGTTTCGGCGGCGGTGGTGCCGACCAGCTCGATGCCGACAAAGGCGAACACCGCAATCTGGAAGCCGGCGAAGAAACCGACCAGGCCCATCGGGAACATGCCGCCGTCGTTCCACAGGTTCGACAGCGACGCCGTGTGGCCGCTGGGCGAGGTGAAGCCCCACGCCACCAGGCCGGCGCCGGTGATGATCAGCGCGCAGATCGCCACGATCTTGATCAGCGCGAACCAGAATTCCATTTCGCCGAACAGCTTCACCGTCACCAGGTTCAGCGACAGCAGCAGCATCACGCACGCCAGCGCCGGCTTCCAGGCGTCAAGCCCGGGGAACCAGAACTGCGCGTAGGCGGCAATGGCGATCACATCGGCAATGGCGGTGACGATCCAGCAGAACCAGTACGTCCATCCACAGAAGAAGCCGGCCCAGGGGCCGAGCAGATCGGTGGAGAAATCGATGAAGGATTTGTACTGCAGGTTGGACAGCAGCAGCTCGCCCATCGCGCGCATCACGAAGAACAGCATCGCGCCGATGATCAGGTAAACGAAGACGATGGACGGGCCGGCCAGGCTGATGGTCTTGCCTGAGCCCATGAACAGGCCGGTGCCGATGGCACCACCGATGGCGATCAGTTGCAGGTGGCGGTTGGACAGGCTGCGGCGCAGGTGCTCGGGGGGCGTTGCGGGCTCGGTCATGGGCGCGGGCAAAAGGGCGGGCGAAGCGTTCGACGGTAGTCCTCCACAGGCCGGAGCGCCAGCGCCGGATGGGCCAATCCCGTCAAACTTCGCCGCTTTCATCACAATGTGACCGAATACCGGATTCATCCCATTCCGCCCGGCCCGGCGCCATGCTCAGATAGCCGCACCTGCCCAAGGATCGGCCCGACCATGCGCCCTGCCCTGCCCGCCCCGCTGGAGCCCCAACCATGAGCCGGCTGCGCGTGATCATCGGCGGCACCGCACTGGCGCTGCTGGCCGCAGCCGTGCCGATCGCGGTGATGGCCTATGCCACCTGGGACCGTGCGGTCAGTGTCGAGCAGCAGCGCCTGCGCGACATCGCCGGCCGCACCCTGCGCCGCGCCGACCAGTCCTACCTGGAAGCGCTGGCCGCGTTGAAGTCCGCCGAAGCCGGCGCCTACGATCCGTGCGGGCCGGACCACATCCGGCGCATGCAGACGCTGGTGATGACCTCGCCGTCGGTCGACCAGATGGGCTACTTCGAGGGTGGCAAGCTGCGCTGCACGTCGTGGGGCCCGTTCCTGTCCGACGTCAACCAGCCCAGGTCCGACCACGTCACCAGTGATGGCGCCGGCATCGCCGTGGATGTGCGCCCCGAGGCAAGCGGACGGCGCCAGGTCCTGTCGATCCTGTATGGCAACTACGACGTGCTGGTCGATCCGCGCCGCTTCGTCGATGTCATCGCCGACCCGAACGTGCGCCTTGCCCTGGCCAGCCCGGACGGCCGCCTCCTGGCCAGGCAGGACGGCATGGATCCGGCATTGCTGGAGACCCTGCTGCGCGCGCCCGGTGAGGGCCTGGACCACAACACCCTGTACGCCACCGCGCGCAACGAAGAGTGGCTGGCGATCGCAACCACGCCGCGTACCGCGCTTGCCGCGACCTTCCGCCAGCAGGCCTGGCTGTTCGTGCCGATCGGCGTTCTGCTGGCCGCCATCGGTGCCGGCCTGGTGATCTGGCTGTCGCGTCGCCGCCTGTCCCTGCGCGGCGAGCTGGCCACGGCGATCCGCCGCCGCGAGCTGTACCTGCACTATCAACCCATCATCGAACTGGATACCGGCATCTGCGTCGGCGCCGAGGCGCTGGTGCGCTGGCAGCGCCCGGATGGCACCCAGGTGCGGCCGGACCTGTTCATTCCGTTGGCCGAAGAGGCCGGCATGATCGCCGCAGTCACCGATCTGGTGATCGAGAACGTGGTGCGCGACATGCGCGAACTGCTGGTGGCCGACCGCAGCGCGCACATTGCGATCAACCTGGCCGCCGAAGACATCAGCAGCGGCCGTGCGCTGAAGATGATCTCCAAGCACATGGCCGGCAGCGGCATCCTGCCGCAGCAGATCTGGATGGAAGCCACCGAACGCGGTTTCCTCGATCTGGACCGCGCCCGCACGATGCTGGCACAGGCACGTCGGGCCGGGCACAGCGTGGCCATCGATGATTTCGGCGTCGGCTTCTCCAGCCTGCAGTACCTGGAGCAGCTGCCACTGGATGCGCTGAAGATCGACAAGTCGTTCATCGATGCGATCGGCACCGAGAGCGCGACCAGCCCGGTGACGCCGCACATCATCGACATGGCCAAGGAGCTGGGCCTGTGGGTGGTGGCCGAGGGCGTGGAGACCGAGGCACAGCTGGCGTACCTGCATACCCGGAAGGTCGAGTTCGCGCAGGGCTGGCTGTTCTCGCGGCCGCTGCCACGGGATGAGTTCGTGGCGTTCCACCACAAGCGGCAGCAGCGCTATGGCGCGGCGCGGGAGCACATGCAGAATCCGCGCAGCGTGCCGATCGAGCGTGAGGGAGTGGAGTAGGACGGCGAACGGCGGAGCCCCTCGTGGTGGGTCGCGTACTGCTATCCCAGGGCTGGCCGGGACGGTCGGGTTCGCGGGGGACGCCGTAAACCCGTCCATGGGGGCTTGGCCGCGGCATCCATGCCGCGGACACCCCCGCGAATCCGACCGCCCCGGCCTCTGACAGGTTCCTGCAGCGTCCCACCACGGAATCAACGGGAAAAGGCAAAAGCAAACGCGGGTCGCTGCGCTCGGTGGATCCACGCCATGCGTGGATGGCGGGGACCACGGTAGTGCCGGCCGCTGGCCGGCACCTCCGTAACGTTTGCTCTGGGCCTACGCCCAGGCCTTCGGCCGTGCCAGCAGCCACGCCACGCTCACCGCCAGCAGCAGCAACGGCAGCCATCCCAACGGGTTCGGGCCGCCCGCCTGCAGCAGCACACCCCCTGCAACGCCTCCGGCGGCGATGGCGAGGTTCCAGCCGGTCACCAGCATCGACTGCGCCAGATCCGCGGCGGCACCCGCACGCCGTGCCAATGCGGTCTGGAACAACGTAGGCACCGCACCGAAGGCCACGCCCCACAGGATCGTCGCCAGCAGCAGCGCGGTCGCGTCGCCCGGCCACAGCAGCAGCGCCAGCACCGGCACGATGAAGCCGATCACCGCCGCCCACACCAGCGTGCGCAGATGACGGTCCACGCCCCAGCCGGCAATGCCGATGCCGGCGATGGCGGCCAGGCCGAAGGCCAGCAGCAGGCGGTCCAGCCACGGGCCGGTACCGGCCTCCACCGCCAGCGGTTCGATGTAGGTGTAGAGCACGTTGTGCGCCAGCACGTACAGCACCATCACCAGCAGTGCACTGCGCACGCCCGGCATGCGCCACACCGTGCCCAGCGGTATGCGCCGGCCGGCACCGGCGGCGGGCAAGGCCGGCAGTGCCCAACGCGCATACGCCAGCAGCCCCACGCCCAGCACGCTCATCAGCGCGAATGCCCAACGCCAGCCGATCTGCTGGCCCAGCAACGTACCGGCCGGTACACCCAGTGACAGCGCCAACGGCGATCCGACCATCGCCACCGCGATTGCCCGGCCCTGCAACGACGGCACCACCATGCGCGCGGCGTAACCGGCCACCAGCGACCACAGCAGGCCACCACTCACGCCGGCCAGGAAACGCGCGGCCAGGATCAGCGGATAGCTGCTGCTCAGTGCGGTCAGCGTGTTGACCAGCACGAAGCCGGCAATCGCAGCGAGCAGCAAGGGGCGTCGCGGCAGGCGCTGGGTCAGTGCGGTCATCGGCAATGCGGCCATCACCGAGCCCAGTGCGTACACGCTGACCAGCTGGCCGACCGCCGCATCACTCACACCAAGGCTGTCGCCCATCGGCCGCAGGACACCGGCCGGCAGGGTCTCGGTCAGCAGAGTGATGAAGCCGCCACCGGCCAACGCCAGCAGGCCGGCCCATGGCAGGCGCGTGGCTTCGCCGGCGGGGCTGGCTGCATCGATGGCATGGCCGCTCATCGCACGGTCCCCACATCGGCATACACCGCATCGCGCAGTTGATCGACGAAGGCACCGTCCATGCCTTCGTACAGGGTGTTGGTCAGCGCCACCACGCTCAGCCCGCGCACAGGATCGACAAACCAGCTGTGCCCGTAGGCACCGCCCCAACGCCATGTACCTGCGTTCTGCGGCGTGCCGCTTGCGGCCGCATCGCGCAGCACCGCAAAGCCCAGGCCGAAGCCCCAGCCGGCCGGTTCCGGCGGCCCCTGCTCGCCGACCTGCGGGCTGGCCATCTCCGCTGCCAGTACGGGCGGCAGCAGGCCTGAACGCTGCACGTCACGCAAGGCTTCCAGCACCGCCATCACGTCATCGGCGGTACCGACCAGGCCGGCCCCGGCCGAGGGGAAACGGCTCGCATCGGTGGCGCGCGCGAGGCTGTATTCGATGCCGACCGTACCCTCGAACGGAGCGACCACCTCGCCTTCCTGCAGGCGATGCGGCTGCGGCGCGTCGCTTACATAGGGCGTGGCCAAGCGTGCCGCGGTGCGCGCAGCAAAGGCGGTGTCGCGCAGGCCCAGCGGTGCGGCCAGCAAGCGCTCGCACAGTGCCTGCAGCGTTTCACCCGTCGCTGCTTCGGCAACGGCACCGGCAACGTCCACGCCCAGCGAGTAGAGCCATTGGCTGCCCGGCGCGAACAGCAGTGGCGCCTGCGCGATGCGGCGCACGTTGTCGGCCAGGGAGAGCGGGTTCGCGTCCAGGCCATCGCTGACCCCAGCGCGCGCATACGGGCCGTCGGCATCGGCTTCGAGGAAGCGATAGCCCAACCCGCTACTGTGGCTGAGCAGTTGGCGCAGGCTGATCGGCGGCATGCTGCCGTCGGCCAGTGCCGGGCGGAAGTCCGGCAGCCAGCGCTGCACCGGCATATCGAGGTCGAGCACGCCCTCTGCTACCAGGCGCAGGATCACCGTGGTCAGCAGCGGCTTGCTCACCGATGCCAGCCGGAACAACTGGTCGCGCTGCATCGGCGTGGCCGTCTCGCGATCGGCCAGCCCGGTCGCGCGGGCGTGGCGCAGCACACCGTGCTCGCGCACCAGCACCACCGCACCGACCAGGCGCTGCGGGTGCACCTGCTGCAGCAGCCGCTGCACCGATGGCAGTGTCGGCGTGGGTTCAAGGGAAGGAGCGGCATTCATCGCGGGAATCCGTGGGGAGTGGCCCGCCACGTTAGGCAGCACGGCGCAGCGCAAAAAGCCGGTTGGCGCTCCGGGCATCATGGACCGTGCAGTCCGCAATCGGCATGATGGCCGGAACTGCAAGGCCGCAACGGTCCCAACGCCACCCCGCACCACAGTGTTGCGATGGCGGAGCCGTCCACTACGGCCGCGCCGACCTACCCTGCCGCTTTCATTGCCCACACGCCCATGTCAGTCCTGGACAACCTCGCCAATCTGCAGACCTTCGTGCACGCGGCCGATACCCGCAGCTTCGTCGAGACCGGGCGCCTGCAGGGCATCTCGGCCTCGGCCGCCGGCAAGTGCGTTGCCCGGCTGGAGCATGCACTGGGCGTGCGCCTGTTCCACCGCAGCACGCGCAGCATCACCCTCACCGCCGAGGGCCAGCTGTTCCTGGCGCGCTGCCGGCGCATCCTCGACGAGCGCGATGCCGCACGCACCGAGCTGGCACAACCGCACGCCACGCCTCGCGGCACGCTGCGCATCGGCCTGCCACTGGTGGGCGACCTGACCCTGCCGCTGATGGCCGAGTTCATGGCGGCCTATCCCGATATCCGCCTCGACCTCGATTTCAGCGATCGGCTGGTCGACGTCATCGAGGAAGGTTTCGATGCCGTGCTGCGCGTCGGCGAGCCCAGCGACTCACGCATGAACGCACGACGCCTGGGCGTGTTCCCACGCCGCATCGTCGCCTCGCCGGCGTACCTGCAGCGGCGCGGCACGCCGCGCACACCGGCTGATCTGATGCAGCACACGCTGCTGCACTATCGCTTCCCCAGTACCGGCAAGCTGGAACTATGGCCGATCCACTGGCCCGACCAGGAAACACCGCAGGAACTGCCAGTGCACATGGTGGCCAACACCATCGAAGCGCGGGTAGCGCTGGCACTGCGCGATATCGGCCTGGCGTTCGTGCCCGTGCACTCGGTGCGCGATGCGTTGGCCGATGGCCGCCTGGTCACCGTGCTGGACGAGCATGTGCATTCCTGCGGAATCTTCCACCTGCTGTGGCCCTCCGGCCGCCACGTGCTACCGAAACTGCGCGTGTTCATCGACTTCGTCAGCGCACGCCTGGAAACTGTGCCCTAGGCGATCGATCCACCCCATGCCCGGCCCACAGTAGATCCACGCCATGCGTGGATGCCTTTGTAGAGTCGCGCCATCAAACCATTCAGCCAGCCCCGCTATACTGGCCGCTCATTCCTCCCAGAGGCTCGCGACCAATGCGCCATTGATGCCGCCGTCTTCCCACCAGACGGCCTGACTCTTCCCGCCCCTGCGCGCAGGGGAGAACCCGGCATCCATGGAGGTCGCATGACCCCGCATTCCCTCACGCTCGATCGCGTGTCGTATCGATTGGCCGACGGCCGCCCGCTGTTTTCCGATCTGACGTTTTCCTTCGAACCGGTCGCCACCGGCCTGGTCGGTGCCAATGGCGCCGGCAAGAGCGTGCTCGCACGCCTGCTGGCCGGACGGTTGCTGCCCGACAATGGCCAGGTGCGCGGCACCGGCCGCGTGTTCCTGTTGCCGACGCCCGGCTATCCACCCGCCGGCACGGTCGGTGAACTGGCCGGCGTCGGCGCGCAACTGGCCGCACTGCGACGCATCGAAGCCGGCAGCGTGGACGAGGCCGACTTCGCCTGCGTCGACGACCGCTGGGATCTGCGCGAACGCCTGCAGCAGCAATGGCGGGCGCTTCGGCTGCCCGACGACCTCGATCCCGCCCAGCCGGCCGCGCGCCTCAGTGGTGGCCAGGCCATGCAGGTCGCGCTGTCCGGTGCTTGGGCCAGCGGTGCCGATTGGCTGATCCTGGACGAACCCAGCAACCACCTCGATGCACGCCATCGCCAACAGCTGTACGAGCAGTTGCAGCAGTGGCGCGGTGGCCTGCTGGTGATCAGTCATGATCGCGAGCTGCTGGCGCACATGCAGCAGATCGTCGAACTCGATGGGGGCGGGCTGCATCGTTACGGCGGACCGTGGCAGCACTATGCCGATGCGCGCGCCGCCGAGCGCGAAGCTGCCACCGCCCAGCTCGATCATGCGCGCGCCCAGCACCGCCAGCAGCAACGCAGCGCGCGCGAACAGCACGAACGGCAACAACAACGCCAGGCGCGTGGCAACCGCGATGCGAAGCAGGCCAACCAGGCCCCGATCCTGCTCGGCCGGCAGAAGCAGCGCGCCGAGGCCAGCCACGGCCGCGCACAACAGGTGCAGGCCGAACGCCTGCAGGCCAGCGCAGAGCATCTGCGCGCAGCGGCATCGGCGGTGCACGCGGCGCCGGAACTGGCACTGTTCGCCGGTGCGGGTGACCGGGGCAGCATGCGCCTGCTACAGGCCGAGGCGCTGGTGCTGCCACATGGCTGCAGTGCACCGTTGCAGCTGGAGATCCGCCGCGGCCAGCGCATCGCCGTGGTCGGTGACAACGGCAGCGGCAAATCGACCCTGCTGCGTGTGCTGGCCGGCCAGCTGCCGGCACGCAGTGGCGCCGTGCAACGGCATGCGCCACTGGCCCTGCTCGACCAGCAGCTGCTGGGGCTGTCCGGCGAGCGCAGCATCCTCGACACCGTGCAGGCCGCCAACCCGGGCGCGGACCCAGGCGAGCTGCGCACGCGGCTGGCCCTGCTCGGGCTGGATGCACAGCGCATCCAGCGGGCAGCCCACAGCCTCAGCGATGGCGAACGCGTGAAAGGTGCGCTGGCCAGCGTGCTGTACGCCGATCCCGCGCCCCAGCTGTTGCTGTTGGACGAACCCGGCAATGCGCTGGATCTGAGCGCATTGCAGGCGTTGGAGGAACTGCTTGCGGCGTGGCCGGGCGCGCTGCTGATGGTGAGCCACGACCGGCACCTGCTGCAGGCATTGCGACCGACCCACGTGCTGCAGGTGAGCACCGGGGGCTGGCAGTGGCGCGACAGTCTGTAGAGTCAAGCCATGCTCGACTCCGCCATGCATCCATCCACGCATGACGTATCGACCAGGGGGTAGTGCCGGCCGCTGGCCGGCAACCCATGGATCCTCAATGCACCGTCAACGCTTCCACACCGGGAACGCCTGCGGCAACTGCTGCCACAGCAATGGCCCCGCACGCAGCTCCTGGTCGTTGAGCAGACACGCATCCAGCTCCGCACGCACCGCGCGCTCATCCATGTGCACGCCAATCACCACCAGTTCCTGGCGGCGATCCCCCCACAACGGGTGCCAAAGCCGCTGCATCGCCGTGTGCGCTGCCTCATCCGGGAATTCTTCAGGCCCCGGGAGCGGCGCGCTCCAGCAATCGGCCTGCTGCCGCGCCCATCCCAAGTCGCTGTAAGGCAGCGGCGTGGGCGGCAACAACGGCGCGGTGTCTTCCAGCCCGGCCCGCACGCGGTCACGTGCGGCGTACCAGAAGCCCGCCGCCTGCGTGCGCGTCGCAGCGCCCACGGTGTTCAGCTCACCCACCCAGTCCATGCGGTTGGCCAGCCAGAACCAGCCTTTGCTGCGGATCACGCCGGGCATGCCGGACTGCAGCGCGCGGGCGAAGCGCGCCGGGTGGAACGGACGTCGCGAGCGGTAGACGAAGCTGCCGATGCCGTACTCCTCGGTTTCCGGTGTGTGCTCGCCCCGCAGTTCCTTCACCCAGCCCGGCGCACGTTGCGCACGCTCCATGTCGAAGCGACCGGTATCCAGCAGCTCGGCCAGCGGCACATCGCCGAAGCTGGACAGCAGCAGCTTCGCGTCGCGGTTCAGCCCACGCAGTACCGCCAGCGTGTCCTGCAGTACCTCGTCGTCCACCTGGTCCACCTTGCTGACCACGATCACGTCGGCGAACTCGACCTGCTCGCACAGCAGGTCAACCACACCTCGATCATCCTCCGGGCCGGCCTGCTGGCCGCGCTCGGCCAGTCGCGACGTCGAGCCGAAGTCGGCAAGGAACGCGCTGCCGTCGACCACCGTCACCATCGTGTCCAGCCGCGCGATATCACTCAGGCTGAAGCCATGCTCGTCGCGCACTGCGAAGGTGGCCGCCACCGGCATCGGTTCACCGATGCCCGTCGATTCGATCAGCAGGTAGTCATAGCGGCCGGCATCGGCCAGGCGCCGCACTTCCTGCAGCAGGTCGTCGCGCAGCGTGCAGCAGATGCAGCCGTTGCTGAATTCCACCAGCGTCTCTTCGGTGCGGCGCAGCTCGGCGCCACCTTCGCGCACCAGCTGCGCATCGATGTTGACCTCGCTCATGTCGTTGACGATGACCGCCACACGCAGGCCTTCGCGGTTGCGCAGGATCTGGTTGAGCAGGGTGGTCTTGCCGGCCCCCAGGAAGCCGGACAGCACGGTGACCGGAAGGCGACGGTCGGCGCGGGAAACAGTGTTCATGTCGGAGCGGGTTGGCTGCGGAACGGAAATGTTACTGTATAACACTTGTTGCGCAAGGAACCTCCCCCGATGAAGTCACCTTCGGCCGCCCTGCTTGATGCCGGCGCGCTCGCCCTGTCCAGCCTGTGCCTGCTGCACTGCCTGGCGCTGCCTCTGCTGGCCGCCGCGCTACCGCTGTTCGGCACCTGGGCCGAAGCGGAGTGGGTACACCTGCTGTTCGTGGCCATCGCCCTGCCGCTGACCGGCTACGCGCTATGGCGCGCCGAGCGCCGTCACCCGCTGCCCGTACTGGCCTGGGCCACCGCAGGCGTCGGTCTGGGCCTGTTGCTGGCCGGCGCGCTGGCGCTGCCCTCACATGACTGGGAAACGCCGATGACGGTCACCGGCAGCCTGCTGCTGGCCGCAACGCATATCTGGAACGCGCGGCACCGGCACGCGGGGTAGAGTCGACTGTTAGTTGTGTAAACCCACCACGTTGTTCAGCAGGACTCTGGAAATAGGTGGCTGGCCACCGATCCCCATGTGAGGGCGGTGCCAGTTGTAGTGGTGCAGCCATTGGGTCAGCACGGAATTGCGCTGGTCCGAGGAGGCGTATTCGCGGGCGTAGGCCCATTCGCGCAGGCTGGTTTGGATGAAGCGCTCGGCTTTGCCATTGGTCCGCGGCGTGTAGGGCTTGGTTCTGATGTGCTTGATCCCAAGGGATTTGAGCAGCTTGGCAAAGGCGGTGGAGCGATAGCAGGCACCGTTGTCGGTCAGGATCCGCTTGAAGGTGATTCCCAGGCTGGCGTAGTACTGCAGAGCGCCCAGCAGCGCCTGGCAGGCGGTTTCGGCCTGTTCGTTGGGGTGGACGCTGCTGAAGGCGACCCGGGAGTGATCGTCGATGGCCACGTGGACGTAGCCCCAGCCACCGCCAGCGGCGTTTCCCCGGCGTTTGGCATCGGTTCTGTGCCCTGGCCGCTGGAAGTTGCCCAGCTTCTTGATGTCCAGGTGCAGCAGCCCTCCGGGCTGATCGTATTCGTATCGGATGACCTCCTTGGGCGGTTCAAGCCGACACAGCCGATTGAGGCCGTGGGCACGCATCAGCCTTGAAATCGTACTGTGGCCGACCCCCAGCGCCTTGGAGATGGTCAGGTAGGTCTGCCGTTTACGGCGGTGCTCCTTGATTTGCTCGATTACCGGAGCAGGTGTGGCATGCGGCGTCTGGTGAGGCCGTGAGCTGCGGTTTTCCAGCCCCGGTGCCCCGAACTGGCGGAATCGGGCCAGCCATTTGTAGGCCGTACGCACACTTACGCCGCATGCTTGGGCTGCTTCCTCTGGGCGCAGGCCCTCGTGGAGGATGCGGCGAATAAGAAGTGCTCGACTATGGACGGTCAAACGGGCATTTTTATGGTGGTTCATCCGGGCTCTTTGGGGACTGGATAGGTGTGGTAACCACCATTTTCCAAAGATGCCCCGGATGAACAACCTACCGAGAGATCACAGTTAGTCGACTATCGCGCGAAGCGCGGGGTTTTTCGTTGGTTGTACGAAGAGCAGTCGACTGACAGTCGACTCTACCGCCCCTCGGCCTATTTGCCGTAGCGGCGCAGCAGCTCCACCAGCACCGCGGCCTCGTCTGCCCGCTGCTGCGGGTCGTCGGCACCCACCACGTGTTCCTGCAGGTGCTCGTGCAGCAGCTCCATCAGCAGGCTGTGGGCGGCACCGCGCACGGCGGCAACCTGCACCAGCACGTCCGCACAGTCGCCGGCCTCACCCTCGGGCCTGTCCAGCGCCTGCTCCAATGCCGCCACCTGGCCCGCGATGCGGCGTACCCGGGTCAGCAGCTGCTTTCGATTCCTGTGTACATGGGCCATGGCGGGATCATATACCCTATGGGGGTATCCACTCCAGCTCCCGCCGCTATGCACCTGGACGCCCTCGCCGCCGCCCGTCGCCACGAACACCGCTTCGACGACGGCAATCCGCTGGCCGAACGCAATACCCGCCGCGCCCTGTGGCTCACCGTCGGCATGATGCTGGTGGAGATCGTCGGCGGTTGGTGGTTCAACTCCATGGCCGTGCTCGCCGACGGCTGGCACATGAGTTCGCACGCGCTGGCGCTGGGCCTCTCGGTATTCGCCTACCGCTGCGCGCGCCGCTACGCGCACGATCCGCGCTTCGCCTTCGGCACCTGGAAGATCGAGATCCTGGCCGGCTATACGAGCGCCATCGCCCTGCTCGGCGTCGCCGCGCTGATGGCCGTGCAGTCACTGGAGCGGCTGTGGGTGCCGGCGCCGATTCACTACAACGAAGCCATCGCCATCGCTGCGGTGGGCCTGGGCGTGAACCTGCTCTGCGCATGGTGGCTGCACGACAGCCCGGGCCACGCGCATCACCACCACGGGCATGGCCATGGCCACGGGCATGACCACGAACACCACGATCACGACCATGCGCACGGTCACGACCTCAACCTGCGCTCTGCCTACGTGCACGTGCTGGCCGACGCCGCCACCTCGGTGCTGGCCATCGTCGCCCTGCTCGGCGGCAAGCTGCTGGGCCTGACCTGGCTGGACCCGGTGATGGGCCTGGTCGGCGCCGTACTGGTCACGGTGTGGGCGATCGGCCTGCTGCGCGACAGCGGCCGCATCCTGCTCGACGCGCAGATGGACGCGCCGGTGGTGGCCGAAGTACGCGAGGTGATCGAACAGGGCCCGTGGCCGGCACGCCTGGCCGACCTGCACGTCTGGCAGGTCGGTCGCGGCAAGTACGCGGTCAGCGCCAGCGTGGTCACCAGCGACGCAGGTCTGGATGCCGATACCGTGCGCAAGGCGCTGGCGATCCATGAAGAGCTGGTGCATGTCACCGTGGAAATCCACCGCAGCACCTGACCCGCATCCGGTAGTGCCGGCCGCTGGCCGGCAACCTCATGGGCTCCGGAAACAATCCAGCGGTGCCGGCCAGCGGCCGGCACTACCGCTAGAGATTCAACATCATCCGCAGCAGGTACATCAGCAGCGGCAGCGCACTCAGCACCGCACCACCGATGCCGATCCACGGCCAGCGCTCGCCGCGCACGCGCGAGGCCACCGCCAGGCCGCCGCCCACCAGTGCCGCACCCAGCACGCCCACGCCCAGCCCGGCGGCCATGCCATTGCCACCTGCGGCCACCGCCGCCTGCGCAGCCA
Source organism: Stenotrophomonas sp. YJH_SMC_14-1 (assembly GCF_059372275.1). Classification (NCBI taxonomy): domain Bacteria; kingdom Pseudomonadati; phylum Pseudomonadota; class Gammaproteobacteria; order Lysobacterales; family Lysobacteraceae; genus Stenotrophomonas; species Stenotrophomonas sp. YJH_SMC_14-1. The sequence goes on along the minus strand of NZ_JCAFVK010000003.1, from coordinate 100,360 downwards.
ACGTGCCCGCGCCCCAACCCACAGCGATCCCCAGCCAAGTGGCCACGCCGCACCACGGTGCCTTGCCCTGCGCCATCCGAAAACCCCTGTGTCCTTGCCGAATTTCTGTACGGGCCGTGCCCGTGTGCTGCCTACACTAGCCGCACCTGCCCCGTCGGGACATCCCATGCGCACGCTCCGCCTGCTGCTGCCCGGTGCCCTCCTCCTGCTCACCGCCTGCGGTGGTGACGCCGGGCTTCCTTTCAGCGCCGACCCGTTGCAGGGCTGCTTCGCCACCGGCGCGCGCAAACCGGCCGATTTCCGCATCGACAAGGAAGGCGGCCAATACTTCGTCTCCTTCAGCCGCGGCGACCAGTGGCAGCGCGAGCCGAATGCCCTGCACAAGGCCACCCGCAGCGAGATCAGCCGCTACTTCCGCGATGACGCCGAGCAGATCGACAGCGCGTTGATCCGCATGGCCGGTGGCTTCGGCATCTTCCACTTCAACAAGGGCGCGACGTTGAAGGGCAAGGCCAGTGATAGTGACTACATGGCGCTGATGCTGATCGGGGCTGGGCCGGTGTATGCGGTGAAGTGCCATTAGCGACAGGAAAGACTGAGAATTATTTGAAATCTGAAGAATTGCCTGGTGTGCCCCAAAATTCTATGGAGCAAGTAATGAAGATGGAGCCTCACCCAATTCTGAGAGGCTCAAATGAAAATGCAGGTAGCTATTCTCATGCTCATCGTCTCTACATCTGTGCAGGCAGGAGGCGGAACTCCAGCTGATGGACAAACCGCTGACGAAGCGAAGACCCCATCAAGAATCGTCCGCACCGCAGAATGGCCCGACTTCATGGGAGGAGCGGTAATTGTAGAGCAGTCCCTCATCCGCAACTCGAAGGGGCAATATGTATATCGCTACGACGATCAATCGGCAGCTACGAAACAATATCACGAGGCATCCTGCGCGGATATCGGGATGAATCCGGCCAAGGGTGAGTCAATCACAGTGGGTCCAGGAAGCGCCGCGTGGCATTGCTCAAGCATCGAGTCGAACAGTGTTATCGACTAAAAGAGTACTGACTATGTAATCGTCTATGCGCCAAATGGACAGGTATCCGCCGGCCAGAACTTCGTTTCCTACGGAACCGTAAGATTCAACAGTTCAGTCAGCGGAAACATCCAAGGTAGTGCGCAAATCGACAACGGAAGGTGCCAGACCTTCTATAGCGAGTATTACCCACCCAACACTGTGGGAAGTCACACTGCCAGAATACTCTGCTTCGCTCATGCGCCACAGACGATGAATACGTTGATGGAAGGATGCGTGCCGCGGGCCTGCGCAAGCGATCGTGGCTCCATCAGAGCCTACTGAGGTCAAAACCCTTTGACGTGGCAGTGAGGGTGATGAAGCCGCCCTCACTGCTCAGGCTCATGATCCTATCCTGATGATCGCCTCTACTATTCAATTCCTTGCTCTCTTATCGGTATCCTGCCTTCCGGGCCAACTGAGCGCGGACTACAGCCTGTCAGGGACGCCTATTGTCATCCGCAACACATCGGCCCCTGACAGCTCTGGAAACATGACGTGCATCCAACAACTTCTTATCAGGAATGAAGAAGGGGTACTGACCTATCACTACGCCCTTCAACCCTCAGCGGCACGAGACCTCCATGAAGAACTCTGCGCTGCCATGGGCATGACGCCTTCATTGGGGACAGCATTGCTACCAACGCCCTCATCCGGTTGGGCCTGCACTACCGAACTCCATGATGGTGGCCAACGCCCTGCGGTACCATGCCCTCCCCCGAACCGCCCCGGTACCCGCCGTGTCCCATTACACCGGCCCCCTGCTGACCCGCGACAGCGCCGACAGCCTGCGCCGTGCCCATGACAAGGGCGCTGCCGACTGGCAGGGCTCGCTCGACCTCGGCCGCAGCGAGGGCAGCGTGGCGCTGGATGCCGACGGCTTCCACTTCCGTGGCCAGCCCTACCCGTGGCCGGGCAAGCTGAAGGACCGCACGCTGTACTACTGGGACGGCGAGGACTTCGCACCGATTTCGCGCTACAGCGGTTCGCTGATCAAGCTGGTGCCGACCGAATGGGGCGCACCGACCTTCGAGATCGACGGCATCAAGATGCTGCCGACCTCCAAGCTGTCACCGTTCGAGGACGCGCGCCGCAAGGTCGAGCTGGTCGCCCCGGCCGGCAAGGTCATCCTCGATACCTGCGGTGGCCTGGGCTACTTCGCCGCCTGCGCGCTGGAGGCCGGCGTCGGCCAGATCCGCTCGTTCGAGAAGAACGCCGACGTGATGTGGCTGCGCACGCTCAACCCGTGGTCGCCGGACCCGGAATCGGCTGCGGCCGGTGGCCGCCTGCAGTTCAGCCACGGCGATGTCTCGCAGCAGATCGAACAGGTGGCCAGCAGCAGCGTCGACGCGATCCTGCACGACCCGCCGCGCTTCGGCATCGCCGGCGAACTGTACTCGCAGGTGTTCTACGACCACCTCGCCCGCGTCATCCGAAAGGGCGGGCGCCTGTTTCACTACACCGGCGCGCCGAACAAGCTGACCAGCGGCCGCGACGTGCCACGTGAAGTGGCCAAACGTCTGGAAAAGGCCGGCTTCAAGGCCGAGCTGGCGCTTGACGGTGTGCTGGCCGTCAAGCGCTGAGCCTCACTCCGAATCCACCTTGGCCAGCTTCATCACCCACGCCGGCACCTCGGGTTCACCGGCGTAGAACTCCTTCGGTTTCTTCTCCGCCATCGCCCAGCGGTGCAACCAGCTCGGGCCGTAACGGCCACTGTAGCCTTCGGCACCACGTGCATAGGCCGGGTCACGCATCGCTTCATCCAGTGAGATGAAGCGATAGCCGCGGCGCTTCGTCGCCGCCACCAGTTCGGCAAACGTGGCTGCATTGAGTTCGTTGGCGTGCATCAGCCAGACCTGTGGCAGCGCGTAGCCCAGCAGTGCCTGCGACTGCTTCTCGTAGTAGTCCAGCTTGTTCAGCATGTACGGCACGTAGCCCTTGCGCAGCTGTGCCAGCGTCGCCTCGCGCGCCGGTGAATCCGGCTGCTCGTTCATCACGTTGGCGTAGGCGAACGCCCACACCCACTCGCCGTTGTCGACCGTCACCGGTGCCACGCGGTAGCCATGCTGCTTGAAAAACGCGTCCATCTCCGCGCGTTCTTCCGGCGTGCGCCCGGCACGCAGATAGGGGTGACGCATCCACTGCGGCTTCAGCCCACGCTCGGCCAGCAACGGCCGCAGCACCGTCTCGCCACGCAGGAAATCCTGCTGGAACGCAGGCACGCCCTTGGCATTCAGGTCCATGTGCGAGTAGGTGTGGTTGCCCAGCACATAACCGGCGTCCAGCCAGTCGCGCAGCATCTGCGCCCGCGCCGGCTGCACCTGCCCATCGATCTCTAGCTTGTTCTCGTTGACGAAGCCAACTACCGGCACACCCGCCTGGTGCAGCTGCGCCATCAGCGCTTCGTGCCGCGACTGCAGGTCCGGCGGAACGATCTCGTCCACCCGCGCCCAGGGCAGGTCGTCGATGGTCACCGCAATCCGGCGGTCCACCTCGGCGGCGTGTACCGCCAGCGAACAGAGCAGTAGCGGTACAGCACGCAGCAACCAACGCATCAGCACATCCTTGCAGGAGCGAAGCGCAGACTGTAGCGCGATTGCGGGCGCGTGGTCGGTCACACACCCCTCAGGGGCTGGGCGACTGCACCTGACGTTCGCGCACGATCGCCCGCCACAGCATGAATCCTGCAGCCATTGCCACCAGCATCAACGCGACCAGCACCAGGGCAAGGTCATCGGGATTGCGCAGCAGCGGCGCATGCTCATGGGTGAGGATCTCGAACACCACTTGCTGCGCCTGCGCCAGCGGCAGCCGGCCCTGCTCGCCCAGTTCAACCAAGCATGCGGCCGGAGACAGCTTGGCCACGCTGGTCCATGCCATGTCGTACAGATGCAATGCCCTGAGCGCCAGCGCCAGGATCGCGGCGTGCAGGGCCATCACCCCCCAGTTGGCGCGTCGCAGGCGTTCGGACAGGCGACCCAGGCGGTAGACGCTGATCGACATCGCGCCCAGCAACGCCAGTACCACCCCCGCCATCGGAATCCACTGCAACGGTTGCCATGGTGCAAGCGCAGCGGACCGCGCCAGCAGCTGTTCTGCAACCTGCATGCGCGCGACAGGATCAGGCCCACCGCATGCGTCATCCACCGGCTCCAGCAGCAATCCCACGCGGTAGTGGAAGAAGCCGGCTGCAAGGGCTACCGCCAGCAGCGCCACCACCTGCAGTGCCAGCAGAATCGGGCCAGGACCACAGATACGACAGAAGCGGGCAGCAGCAGAGACCATCGGTTCATCCGTGACAACAAAGGACCATCCTAACCAAGCGCCCTGTGCTTGTCGGCTGGCGGATACGACAACCGCCGCGTGGCCCCGGTAGGATGTGGACGAGCATGGATGGTCGCATGTAGAGGTGTTGTGGATGGTCACGCTGTATCTGTGGGTGCGAACGCTGCTTCCGCTGCTGGCGTTCGTGATCGCGTGGATGCTGCTGTCGCGCCTGATCAAGGCCCGCGTGGCGCGCCTTCCACGGGTGCCCTTGAACCTGCCCGAGCACAGCAGCAGCCCGCGCAGGAAGGACCGGCGCATCTACGCGCGCAAGCTGCGGCGCAAACCGGGCCTGCGCACCGCAACGCGCCCGGCCACCGCGCCGCGCAGCTGGAACCTCGCGGCGGTGTTCGTTTCGTTCTCTGCGTTGATTGCCGCCGTGCTGGTCATGCCGGATGGCGCGCGCTTCCAGGTGCTGGTCGAGAGCCTTACGGGCTACCCGGCCACGATTGCTGAAGTACATGTTCCCGCTGCCGGGCAGCCTCTCGTGCTGCAGGCGTGGCAGCCCGCACTGGCGCAGCTGTCACGGCCGGTAACAATGCGCTACCCGATCGGGCGCACCGGCGGCCAGCATGACGCGCACGCCACGCTACCGGTACAGGTGAGGCATCAGGGTGATCGGCTGCAGGTGGCTACGGCCGCGCCGGTGGATTCCGAGCTGCTGCGTGCAGAGCTTGCGCGTTTGGCGGGGCTGCCGACGGAGGCAATCACCGTCCGCCAGAGCGAGATCTCACCATGGCTGGAACCCGGCTGGACGCCGCTGGACGGCATGCAGATGCCGGGCCAGGCCAGGCTGCTGTTGCAGTAGATCCACGCCATGCCTGGATGGGCACCGTGCGGGGTCGAGCACGGCTCGACTCTACAGATCAGGACCCGCGCGGCAGCTTCGCGGCCCACATGTTGTCCACCAGATTCGGATAACGCCGCCCATTCTCTTCCGCCCGCTGCCGCGCCGCCTCTTTCTGCGCAGGCGACAGCGGCTGCGAGGTCTGGCCCTTGGGGTTGGGCTTCTTCCACGGGGGTGTCTTGGTCTGGCGCATGGCCGCAGCTTACCGCTTCAGGAAGTTCAGCAGCGCCAGATTGAAGCGGTCCGCATGGCTGGTATTGCACCCATGTGGTGCGCCTTCCAGGATCACCACTTCGCTGCCCGGAATGGCCCGGTGCGTGCGCTGACCCGAGCCTTCAAACGGCACGATGGCATCGCTGTCACCGTGCAGGATCAGGGTTGGCACCGTGATCTTCTTCAGATCGTCGCGGAAGTCGGTAGTGGCAAACGCCTGCATGCAACCCAGCGCCGCCGTCTGGTCGGATTGATGGCAAAGCGCGATTGCGGCCTGGCGCTCATCCTCGGTCACCATCAGCTTGCCATTGGCACTGAAGAAATCGCGGGTGAAGCCATCGAAGAACGCCTCGCGATCCTTCTCCAGACCGCTACGCATTTCGTCGGCCTTGTCCTGTGTGAGCGGACCTTCCGGGTTGTCCTCGCCGCGCAGCAGATACGGCGGCACGGCTGCTGCAAACACCACGCTGTGCAGGCGCTCCTGCCCGTGATTGGCCACATACCGCGCCACCTCACCGCCGCCCATCGAGAAGCCGACCAAGGTGACGTCGCGCAGGTCACGTTCCTCGATCACCCCGGCCAGATCCGCCGCCAGCGTGTCGTAGTCGTAGCCCTCGGCGGGCTTGTCGGAACGGCCGAAGCCGCGCCGGTCGTAGCTGATCACCCGGTGTTGGGCGTCGCGGAGGATCGACACCTGCGTCTTCCATGCGTCGGCGGACAGCGGCCAACCGTGAATCAGAATGACCGGGCGGCCGTCGCCACCGGTGTCTTCAACGTGCAGGCGGACGCGGGAAGCAGGCATGGAACCTCCTGTGGAAGGGGAGGATTTCAGCCTATGGGCCGGCCCCTATCGCGGCCGTGATGGAATCGCCGGTCGCCATGACATCCCCTGCACAGACCACGGCCCCGACGCTGGAGCCGAGCCGCCAATGCGGGCATTCACTCCGTGGAAGGGCCGTTTCGTCGGACGCCGGCTGCAGCGCCCCGAACGCCATGCGAGCCTGCGTGAACCCTCCCTGGAGACTCGCCATGCTGCTGCTCACCCTGCCCCTGCTGGCCGCCGGCCTCGCCGCCGCACCCGCGCCCTCCGATGACCTGCGCGAGCAGATCCGCCAGGCCGACACCCAGCTGTTCGCCGCCGCCTTCGAGGCCTGCGATGCCGACAAGGCCGCCGCGATGACCACCCAGGACATGGAGTTCTTCCATGACAAGGATGGCAAGTCGGCCAGCAGCCGCGAAGACTTCCGTCGCAGCGTGGCCACCATGTGCAGCAATGCGCGCAAGGGCGGCTGGAGCCTGCGCCGCGAGCGGGTGGAGCCTTCGTTGCAGGTGTTCCCACTACACGACGAGCGGGCGCTGGAGATCGGCGACCACCGCTTCCACGAACGCGGCAAGGACGGCGTGGAGCGCTGGGTGGGCCAGGCCCGCTTCATCCAGGTCTGGCGTCGCGTGGACGGGCGCTGGATGGCCGAGCGGGTGATCAGCTATGACCATCGGCCGGCAACGAAATGAACCCGTCGGCGACTGTTCACTCGCCCTGACCAAGACCATTCAGCCCACGGTCTCCTCCAGATCGCGGGCGTAGTAGCTTGCTGCCTGAGCCAACTCCGCGCCGATGGCGTCGCACAGGTGCGTTGGGGAATCGACCCGTACGTTGCTCCCGAAGCCCATCAGCCACCAACGCAAGGTCTGGTCGTCCTCCACCGTAGCGCGCAGCCGGATCCATCCATCACCCAGATCACTGATCGTCTGATCTTCGGACAGGGGCGTCTCCCTGAGATGCTCCGCAGCCTGCGCCCGGAAGCGCGCCTCCAGCACGATGCGTCCTTGCCCCTGGAACGCGGTGGCGGTGGTCGTCGCATAGCGCTGGAAGTCGAAGTCCGGCAGGCTCCTTGCCTCCATCTCCAGCACCCGGGTTCCACTCAGGCGATGCAACGCCAGGTGGCGGATGTCCGTATAGTCCCGCAGCATGCAGACAAGGTACTGCGCAGAACCGCGCATCAGCAGCCCCAGAGGATGCATGATCATCTCCTTCGGCTCGTCCTTGCCTTTGCTGCGGTACCAGCCTGACAGGCAGCGTCGGGATGCCAATGCCCTGTGGACATCCACCTGTACGGCCGTTTCCACTTCGGGGGCGAGCAGGTTCGGGCCCATGGGCAGGATCGCGGTCCTGCTGGCCCACTCCCCCCAGCCCGACGTCGAGACTTCCGCCCGCGCCATGTCGAACACGGGCATCAGCTCATTCATGGCCGTTGCCGGGAGCAGCTGACGCAGATGTGCATGCGAAAGCAGCAGTGCAACGCTCTGCGAAATCGACAGCCTGGGCGTGAAGGCGAAGTTCGCTTCCCTGGACCAACTCCAGCCAAAGGGCTTTTCACTGTCGTCGGCAATGAGCTGGAACCGCGTGGACAGGTTCTGGAGGTCCCGTTCAATGGTGCGACTGCTGGTCCTGAAGCCCAGCGGCTCCAGATTCTCCAGTATCTGCCTGACGGATATCCTGCGCGGAGCTCGCGGGATCATGCGCAGCATCTCCCACTGCCGCATCAACGTGTCGTTCGAACGGATCTTCATATCAATCTTCCCTTCCAGAGCCGACAGGCAACAAGAGCCCCACCAGAACGGCGTGGGGCTCTGCCCATCGTCAAGCCGCCTTGGCGGGCTCCTCGCCCTTCATCACCACCATCGCCGCATCCACATCGGCCACGGTCTTCTCGGTCGAAAGCACCAGCGCTCCTGCGTCATCCAGGATCGGGGTATCGATCATCACCTTGATCAGCTGGGCAATCTTCACGGCACGGAAAACCCGCTCCCGCGCCTGCTGGGGGAAACTACTGAAATCGCAGCCGTGCTCCCGGATGACATCACGGATATCGGCTACACCACGACGCAGCGACATGCACAGCTTGGAGAACGTCCTGTTGGCGAGCGTTGTAACGGTCTCGACCGCCGCCAACTGTTCGGCGGCCAACACGGCCTCGTCGTAATGGGTTCGAGCAACCTCTTTGTTGCGGCGTGCATCGGCCAGCGCGGCTTCAGCCTTGCTGCCCACCACGTAGCCAAAGATCGCCAGCGCCGGACCGGCAACCAGGCCACCCAGCACCAGGGTGCCGCCAGCCATTCCGAATCCGCCCGCAGCCAACGAACCGCCGCCCAACCACGCCAGCGTTGCGTTGGTTGCTGCAACACCGCTGAGGGTCGAAATGGCAGTGCCGGTGCTGGCACTGGCCAGCAGCATCGTCCCGTTGTACGCACCAAATGCCAACGCGGCGCCACTTCCCAGCCCGGCGCCCAGGCCCAGGCCCGAGTCCATCAGCAACTGGTAGTCCCGCTTCAGGCCTTCCAGCGACGCCGTGGTGAAATCGCCCTGCACCAGCTTGTCCAGTTCGGGTGAGCCGATCCCCTCAACGTTCTTGAGCTGACCAAATGCATCGATGAAGTCTGCGATCCCCCCATTGAAAGCACGCAGTTTGCGTGCACCATAGTCCTCAAGCACCGTGTTGGTACGCTTGCGCTGCGTCTCCAGCAACGACGAGCCCTTCTCGATCAGCCCTTTTGCATCGGCGTTGGCGATGCCGGCATCCTTGTGATCGACCACGGCCTTGCCGCCCTTGTAGATGCCATACAGCGCGCTGGCCGCCATCGCGGCCCCGACTACGATTGGAATCATGGGTAACTCCTTTTACTCAAGAATGATGGCAACGGTACGACTGGCCTCGCGATTGATACTTTCCGCGCGCTCAAGCAGGTCGTTGTAGATGTAGTCGTCAATACCGAAGATATCGGCCAGGCGACGCAGCTGTGCTTCCTCGACACTCGACACTTCACCGTCAGCCAGTGCAAGCAGCATCAACTCATACAGCATCACCTTCGGTACAGCCGGCTGCGCGGCTTCAACCATGGCCTTGTCGATCAGCGAGTCGAGCACCTCACACGCCACCCGCGCCCGCTCCACCGGGTCGCTCTGGCGCACCAGCGGCATCGTCTGCAGGCGCGTCAACAGTTCCTTCGTCACCCCGTCGGACCGATATACCTTGCCGCACTCACGGGAAAAGCTGTCGAAGATCGCACGTTCGTGTTCGGATTCATCCAGCGAAACCTTGCTCAGGTTGGTATCGCCAGTCACTTCTTCGTGGGTCTTTCCGTCCCACAGCATCGGGTTGTCACTCACGCTCAGCAGGCGCGCAACCTTCAGGAAGGTTGCCTGCTCGGTGTCTGGAAGCAGATAAAGGAACATCGTATCTCCAAGGTCCTGGGATCACACACGGAAGCCGGCGTGGCCAACCTGCCCGGAAGGCCACGACCAGAAATGGGTTCGATTGATCAAAGCCGAAGCGGCTCGTGACCCGTCATGAACAGATCAAACTCCTGCAGCGAAGCAAACTGCAGGCGGCTGCCCAGCAGAAGGGCAAAGCGGTTGATTGCAGCCGCGAATCCATCGGCGTCAATCTCCGGCTGGGTGGTATCGAGTGCACACAGCAACTGGGCCGTCTCGTCATTCAGCACTGGAAGCTCGGCCGCAATGAACTGCGCCAGCGCCAAGCGCTGCGCCAGAATTTCTTCACGGGCAGCTTTATTGAGCTCGATTGCCAAGGCCAGCCTCTCGGCAGCCAGATCTGCACTCCGGGCCGCCTCCAACGTTTCCCGATAGAAGATCGATGAAAGCGTGCAGCCAATCATCCCGCCGATGGCGGCGCCAACCACCGGGACCGGAATCGCGATCTGGCCCAATGCCGCCATCATGGCCGAAGCCATCATGCCGGAACCCTTCTCACCGATCTCATCCAGGAACTGGACGCCGTCGATCTCACCCCTGGCGTAGCGGCGTATGCAGCCGGTCATGGTCACGCAGACGTCGACCACCATGGCCGGAGCGGCTGTACGGGAAAGGACCTGCAGGCTCTGTCGGCCTGACTGCTGCATCACTGCGGTCAATGCGGCCCCGGACGCAGCCGTTGCGTAGCCCATGCCGGCAGAGACGGCACCATCCACCAGGACTGCGCGGCCCGCATCAATCATCCCCCTGCGCTCGGTTGCCACCGCATAGGCATTGGTCGCCATGCTGATCGCCGCGCCAACCATGAACGCCCCGCGCGCGCCTTCAAGACCTGCCCTGTGGCTGGTATGCGCGATATCGCGCACCGTCGCCATCCGCGGATGGGTACGATAGAACTTCGCATCGTCACTGGTCAGCCCCGTATCCAGAAGGTTGCCGGCCAGCTGCTCATAGTTGTCTGCCTTCGCACGAAGATGCAGTGCGACCTCAGGCTTGCCCCTCGCGTCGACCACGTCCGCCTGACGGCGCAGATCTGCTGCCTGCGCCCGGCAATGTGCCTCGGCATCGACGTACTGCTCCGAGGGCAGCTCCAACTTCAGCCCACGATAGCGCGAGAACTCTCCATCGGGCGCAGCGATCTTCTCAAGGAGCCGGTCACGGTTGCCCACGAACTTCATCTGTGACTGGCTGCCTTCAATGATCTGGCCATCCAGCACCCTTATCCGATCAACGCGATCATCGTTCCGCCGGTACTGGGGATGGTCATCACTGCGCACCGTGCGAACGGGTGACCCACTGATGATGGCCTCGGCATTGTCACGACTGGTCGCTGCGACCTCAGCCGCATAGCCGGCCTGCTGGGCAATGCTGTTTTCCGGACGTAGCGGATCAAGCTTGTACCCGGAGATCTTCTTCAGGCCATGGGTAAATGTCTGACCGGTCAGTTCGTCTCTTCCGGTATACCCTTTGATGTATTCGGCATTAGCATTGCCATAGCGTTGGACAGTCTCCAGCGTTGACATCGTCGTCGCTGCGTCCAGGATCTGCCTGCCCGACGTTTTGCGGGCATTTTCATCTGCATTGGGTTCCATTGCGTTTTCCTCCGTGACGCAAAGCATCCAGCTGTGGGCCAATACCCGGGCATGCTTCGCCCGCAGGTTTGGCTGGGAGATCCATCTTCGGCGTACATAGCGACAAACCATGTCGTAACGCCTGATCCCCCGGATCATCGACAGCACTTCCGAAAACTTTAGGCCTATTGCGAACTTTTCGTGGCCGATTGCGACGACACATCGCACTGCGACACAGATTGTCGGAGGAATCCGCATATTCCTCTCCGGGGAGGCCACGCAGGTGCTGGGCCTCCCTTCCTTCCATCACCTGACGAGGAACGCCATGTTCAGAATCATCGGTGCCACCGTGGTGTACGGGCTCGCGCTGTATGGCCTGGGATGCTGGGTACGTGACAGCCACGAAGTACGTGACACGAGGTAGACCTTTACTCCTGTCGAAACCCGGATGACCTCAGCGGTCGACAGCAGGCAATCCCCTCACCGGACAGCGAGGGAACACAGATCAGGATGATGGAATCCCCAAAAGAGAGATTGATGAACAAGCGTCATTCCGAGCTCGTGACCTTCATTGACAATGTCGTCGTAGAACTTCGCCCGGTGCTGGCCTGGATCGAGCGCCATCCGGTCCTTATTGCGTCGATTGCCGTACTTCTGCCCAGCGCAGGCATCCTCTACTACGCCGTCAGGGAAGAGCTGCCTCTCAGCCTGCTTTCGTCCGATGCCGTTTCCGCACTCCCCATGATGCTTGCGGTGACCGGGCTGCGCGTCCTTGCCCTGGCCGTCATGTTCCTTTCCCCCATCGTACTGTCACCCAATCGGTTCTCGTACATCCCAGGCCAGGGAATCAAGCTGCTGCCGGACGATCTGGCGAGCCGGAAGAGGACGCTCTGGCGCTGGAGCCTTGCGCTGATCACTCCGGGCGTACTGCATTTCAGCGGAATCTATGTCGCATCCTTCTACACCGAGATTTCAGACGCAGCACTGTGGTTCAGTACGATTGGCTGCCTGCTGATCTTCGTTCTCTTTTCCCGCTGGGCGAAGCCCGATGACAGGAAGCAGAAATGGCTTTCCTTGGATAGCTACTTCCTGCTGGGCATGGGGCTCATGCAACTGCTGTCCATCAACACGATCATGCGGCTCATGCTCGGCCTGGTCTCCAGGGAAAGTGATCTGGTGATTGGCATGTGCCTGCTCACGGCCGCAGTAGCATTGGGCATATTCCAGTCCATCGTCATCAGAGTGGTCGATGAACTGAGTGGACGATACGGCGTTGGTGTGCTTGCACTCTCGTTCGCCTCGATCATGGTCACCGTGGCCATGCTCTTCCCTCCGACCGGTGCATACCTGGCCTCGCAGGTTGTCAATCCGCCAAGCGGAAAATCCCGCGGCTGCATGACGCTGGATCTGCGATCGCGTGACAGCGCATCCCGCAAGCTCCTGACCGGTGATGGTACCGCTACCCATCCGGTCAACGTTGTCTACTCGACCAGTTCCGTGCTGCTTGTACGCTTGAAGGATGACGACAGCAGGACCATCCATCGCATCCCCATGGACCAGGTTACCGAGTTCAACCCGTGCCCGCGGGAAACAGACACCGAGAAGTCACCCGGGACATAAGGAAGCTGATGCCCTGATCCGAGCAGGGCCGCCCGTGCCAGACGCACGGGCGGCCCCGTAGCCGGTTACAACTGAATCCGCGCCACACTCTCGTCAGCGCCCTTGTCGTCCTTCTCGCCGTTCTTGATGCTGACGAACAACACGTTGTTCTTAGCATCCAGCGCCAGGCTGTTCGGGTGGGTCGGCACCGTGTAGGTCGCCACCTTCTGGTAGCTGTCACTGTTGTACGCGGTCACCGTACCGGCCTCGCGGTTGGTCACGTACAGGCGCTTGCGCGGTGCATCCAGCAGGATGCCCAGAGGACCGGCATCAGTCGGGATGCTGGCCAGTTCCTTGCCGGTGCTGCGGTCCAGCACCAGCACGCGCTGGCCCGGATGCTTGCTGACCAGGCCGCTGCTCTTGGCCTGGTAGCCACGCAGGAATTCCGAGCCCTGGTCGGTTACGAACAGGCGCTTGCCGGCCGGGTCCAGCGCGATATTCATCGGCTGCTCGGCGGCGATCTTGTGCTGCGCCACCACCTTGTTCGAATCGGTGCCCACCACCACCAGGTCGGCCAGCAGGTTGCTGGTGTAGACGCGCTTGTTGGCCGCATCCAGCGCCAGGCCCGGTGCCTTGGCATTGCCCAGGCCATCGATGGTGTTGATCACCTTCAGCGTGGTGGTATCGATCACGAACAGCACGCTGCTCACGTCCGGCTGGCTGCTGTGGCCGGTCACGTACAGGCGGTTGGCCGCGCTGTCGACCACCAGTTCGCGCAGGTCGTGGGTGTAGACGGCCTTGCCGTCCTTGCCGGTCTTCTTCTCCATCAGCTGGATGGTGCCGACGGCCTTGTTCTGCGCGGTGTCGACCACGGTCACCGACAGGTCCACGGTGTTGCCCACGTACAGGCGGTTGTGGGCGTCATCCAGCACCACGCCGAAGGCTTTGCGCTCCAGCGGAATGCGGGTTTCCACGGCCAGCGTGGCCGGGTTCAGGCGCAGCACCTGGGCCGGGCCGGCGTCATCGCCGAAGCCACCGGACGAGGCTACGAACACGGCGTTCTGCTTCGGGCTGTAGGCCAGCTCGTACAGGCCCTTGGCCACGGCCTGGCGCTGCACGGCAGTGGTGGCGCTGGCGGCGGGTGCGTTGTCGGCGAATGCGGAGGGCGCGCCGAGGCTGAGCGAAACGGCCACGGCCAGGGCGGCCGAGCGGAAGAGAGGATTACGGAACATGCGAGCGTCCTTGAATGGGCACGGGAGGGTGTCCTGGCTCGCTGGGCCGTTCTACGACGGCCCGACCTGCATCTGTCTGCGCGGGGTGGGCTGGCTGGGGTTGCGGGGGAATGGTAGCAGGTGGGGGGCGTGGCGTGCGCCGGCACGCGTATGGCAGGCGCGCGGGTTACTGCTCCTTCAAGCGCAGCGAATCGGCCACATCGGTCTTGGCCGCCACCTCGGTGGCGATGCTGGCGCGGCGGTGCCCTGGGTCATTGCGGTCGCCCTGCACGATGAAGATGCTCTCCGCCGCATGGCTGCTCTTGGTCGGCTGGCTGAGCAGCACGTGGTCCACGCGCGAGAGATTGTTCTGCTTGGCCAGCACCAGCAGGCTGGCGCTGATGCGCTGGCTGGCCGCATCGAACGGGCGGCCATGCGCGGCATCCAGTTCGGCCACTTTCTGGATCAGCTGCGAGAACAGGCGGTGGTCCGGATGCGAGGGGTCCAGCAGCGTGCCGGCCACTTCAATCGGCGTCGGCGGCGGCTCATCGCTGGCACGGTCGCCCTGGCGATGATGTTCGGCCTCGCGCTCGGGCATCGCGTGGTGGGTTTCGGCATTCAGATCGCTGCCCGGGAACGGCGCGGCAATGCACTGGATTTCCGGCAGGTTGAACAGCACCGCGAACTCGCCCAGGTTGCTGCCGCCATCCAGCGGTGCCGGCAGCGGATGCAGGCCGGCGTAGTGCAGCGCCGCCCAGACGAAATCGCTGCAGCGGTTGATGGTGGCCGGGCGATCCACATCGAATTCGAACTCGGCCGGTTCCTCGGCGAAATCACGCAGGCAGCCGTAATGCTCCTCGGAGATTTCCAGGGTGCGGCTGTAGTACGGGTCCAGATGTTCGTCGGCATCATCGTGGCGCACCTGCGCGTACTGCACGCCGGTGGGGGTTTCGCCCGGCGCCTGGCGCGGTGGTGCGAAGCCATAGCTGTGGGCCTCGTCGCCTGCTGCCACCTGCAGGTACATGTGGCCGCGCGGCGAAATGCCCCCGCTCTTCAGTGGGGTGCCGGGGGCGGCTAGGTACAGCGTTGCCGTGTAGCGTGTTGCCTGCTCCATGCCTGTTCAGCCTTGATGGGTGCTGCGGTCCTGGCCGGATGATGGCATAGGTGGGATGGCGGGCAGGTGGAGGAATAGAGGCGACCGATCGCGGCTTGCTGAATATGTGAGCCAGCATGCAGTAATGACCCCGCGGTGGCTGCGGTCTCGGCTGCGACTGGAGCTTGCCATTCCACCGTTCTATAGTCGTTTCGATCATGCAAGGGAATCGCCCATGAGCAGAGCACCGGCTTGCCGGCTTGCCTCCTTCGCCCTGGTGGCCGTGCTGAGCACCACCGCCTGCGCGAAGGCCCCATCCACGGAAAAGGACCCGAACGGAACCCCCATGTCCGAAAGCGCAACCAGCCCACGTACGGTGGGCGGACAGACCTACACGACGCACCCGGTAGAGGCTCGGCTTGGCCCGCACCGCTTCATGTTCCCGGCCAACTTCTACTACAACCAGACGGGCCCCTTGGCCGATGGGGGCGTCATGCTCACTCTGTTCTGGCCTGATTTCGATGCAGCTCCTCCTGGTGATCGCCCGGTGCGCAGCACGCAGGACAGCCGGCGGCAGATACTGGTCGAGCTTAGGTACATCGATCGCGTTCCCATCCAGAACTATCTGGCGCGTCGGTCCAGTAGTGAAGCCACCAGCGCGCCGGGATCACTGGAACGAAGGGACCCGGTAGAGAACCTTGCGCTGCGCGTTGCACAACCCGAGCGCTGGGGTCTGACGCCGTATGCGATTGACCCATCGTTGATGGAAGCCTATGCAAAGGAGTCAGAGGCTGCGCTGGGCAGGCCTTACGTGCATAACCCGGGGATGGAGCCAGACTGGTATGTGGCCCGCTCGGCGGAGGGGCAACTGACAACGTTCATCAGCTGCGACCCGGCAGACCGCATTCCTGACGGACTTGTAGTTCAGGGAAAGACACTTGAACGCGCCGGCGAAGGCCAGATCGCAATGTGCCGCCATTCCATCGTGGACGTCGGCGATAGCATTGCCATCGAGATGAACTATGCACGCGTCATGCTGAGCGACTGGCAGGGCCTGGAAGCCAGCGTGCGTGATCTTCTGAGCCGCTATCGCGTTCAGCCGTAAACCGCATCTCAAGGATGAATCATGAGCGGACTTACCGATAAGGACATTCGTGTCCTGTCCTCCTACGCGAAGGAGGGAAATCGCGAGCTGTACTGGAACTATCTCGCGCAGCTTCCCGACAATGATGGCTACGGCCTGCTTGCGTTGGGTGTTGTGCGCAACGACAGCCTCCCCGGCCGGGTGGCCAACAGCTTTGCAAGCGCCGTTGCCGAGCAACAGGCCACGCTGTTCGGCAACGAGAAGAACGTAGCGTTCACCGAACGCAGGCAAGAAACCTTCGGCCAGGATCTGATCAGGAACGACCTGGCGGAGCGCAAAAGTTGGATGGAGGCCGGCAGGCCTGATCTGGCACTCAACCTGCCCTATACGAGCACGCTCAAATCCCACGATGTTTCGTTCGAAAAGAACGACCTCAATGTGAACTGCTGGACGCCGCGCTTGCTGCTGGTGTCCACGGAGCACAAACGCGGTGAGCAGGCAGCCGAAAAGGTCTGGCAGAACATGCTGGACAACAGCGCTGCCGGCGCATTCCGTGCCGGCAAGACGGCCGTCAGCGTGCACCTGGATATGCCGCAGCCCGCTGGGCATTTCTACTTCGTTGAGCTGAGCAAGTTCGAGGGCGCAGCACTCCTGCAGCGCGACGCCGTAGATCCGAACGTGATTGGCACCAAGTTCGACTATCACAGCTACGACCCCAAAGACGGCAGCTGGAACCGCACAGTGGGCGTTCCCCCACTCGATAGAACAACC
Organism: Stenotrophomonas sp. YJH_SMC_14-1; assembly: GCF_059372275.1. Lineage (NCBI taxonomy): Bacteria > Pseudomonadati > Pseudomonadota > Gammaproteobacteria > Lysobacterales > Lysobacteraceae > Stenotrophomonas > Stenotrophomonas sp. YJH_SMC_14-1. The sequence goes on along the minus strand of NZ_JCAFVK010000003.1, from coordinate 83,302 downwards.
AAAGAGACCGATCCCGCCGAGATTTCCGCGTTGAATGAGACCCGCGAGGTTCGCTTGGAACGCGAGGCCAAGGCGAAGCAGTTTCATCCTGAAGATCCCTACAGAGAGATCGCCAAGAGCCCGCGCGTGGTGTCGACGCAGGAGCCCGAGCCTCTCTTTACGGAAGGACGCCGCGTCGCGGCGATGGAACCAGGCAGCCCGGACCACGCGCTTCACCAGCAGATTCGCCAGGGCGTCGCTGCACTGGACGAGAAGCACGGCCGCCCCTTCGACGCGACCAGTGAGAACCTCGCCGCCAGCCTGACAGTGAAGGCACGCGAGCAGGGTCTGGAACAGGTGGACCATGTGGTGCTGAGCAACGCCACGGCCAATCAGCCGGCGGGTCACACCATCTTTGTTGTACAAGGCGACCTATCCGACCCTGCCCACCTGCGTGCAGGCATGCCCACTGCCGTGGCGGCACAAACACCGGTGTCTGAGTCGCTGCAGCAACTGGCCGTGGTGGGCGATCAGCGCGAGCTCGCCCGCCAGAATGCGCAGCAGGCGCTGGATGCACGTACGCAGGAACAGCAGAGCCACGCCATGCGCATGGGCTGATCGCCCGGAGGGAGGCGACCTCCTCCCTCCGGGCCAGAGATCGCAGTCCCTGAGACCTTCCCAGGCCAGGGGTGCGTGTGAGCTTCGTGCCCACGACTGAAGTATCCTGGTTTGGGAGCTCCTCACATGTTCGCCGCACGAATCTGTATCTCGTGCTGCACCCGCTGATCTTCCAGCTGCTGATCCATCTGATTCGCAAGCGCACGCTGATGCGCTTCACGGCTGACAGAGTCGAACTGTTGCAGTGACTCTTCAACTGATGTCTGCGCCGCCAGCTCAGTCGGCATCGCAGCGCGCTGATGCGCCGGATTGCTTGGCTCGCCCTGAACCACGAACAGCGTGTGCCCAGCCGGATGTTCACTCGTAGCGTTGCTCACCAGCACATGGTCCACCCGCTCCAGGTCGTTGTCCTTGGCCAGCACCAGAAGGCTGGCGGTCATGCGTTCGCTGACTTCATCGAAGCTGCGGCCGTGCTTGGCGTCCAGCGCTTCCACGCCCTCGCGGATCTGCTGATACAGCGCGTGATCGGGGTGGCCGGGCTGCGTAGGGTCCTGCAGCGCCAGGTTCGGGGCCGACGCCTCATCCGGTGCGGGTTCGGCTGGCTCAGGGCTTGGCGCAATCGTGGGCGCGGCAGGAACAGTGACAGCCGCAGTGACAGGCTGGAGGTCATCCGATAGAGCCGGTTCGGGCTCTGGCACGTGTTGTGCCGCTTCCTGCTCCAAAGGCCATGGATCGCGCGCAGGCTCAGCAGGCAGCGGCTCCTTGAAGGGCACCGGTTCCACCTCCTGAACTGCCATGTCCTGCTTTGGAGTGGGAGCAACCGCAGGCACCGGGGCCATCTTCTCCGGCTCCGATGCCTGCTCTGTGCGCTGCGTGGGCATGGTCTGCGTTGCCGCTGCCAGAGGCGTGTCAGCGTGTGGCGTCGCGCGCTCAGGTGCGGCCGGGTGCGCCTGCATCGGCCCAGCGGGCTCCGGCGTCTGTGAGGCGGTACGGTTTTCGGTAGGCGCCTCGTTGTTTGGATGGGGCTGAGGTTGAGGCTCCGCCTCGCGTCCCGGCGGATCGCGCTGCTCGGCGTGTCGCTGAGGCGCGGGCTTGTCCTGGGGGGCGGGCGTAGGCGGTGGCGTGACCGCTACCGCGGGCGGCGCTGCCGCAACCGTTACAGGCGCGACGGGCTGCGCAGTCGCCGGCTCTTCAGCCCGCGCTTCCACGTTTCCATCCTGCTCAGATGGCTTGTCGCCATGTGCCATCTGCGCGGCTGCTCGTGCAGCCTGTCCTGCATCTACCTGCGCAGCACCCAGCCGATTGGCTTCCTGCAGTGCCTGCCGGTACGCCTCCTCCTCACCCGCCGACAGTGCAGCAATGCGCAGCTCGGGCGAGTCCGGCAACGGCGCCTGCTCATTGGCACGCGCGCGCACCTCATTCCATGCGGCCTGCAACTCCTGCGTGCTGGTGGTCGCGACGGCACGCGCCACGCCATCCTGACCCACTTGGTAATGGGTGATGGGCCGGGACGCGCCCGCGTTGCCCTCGGCTACAGGCCCCAGTTCCTGCAGCGTGGGACCCGTAATGCCGTGCTGCTCGCGCGTGCGCGCCGTGGCCAAGGCAATGGCCTGCTCCCACGCCGGGGTCAGCGCAACACCCGCAGCGTAGTAGCTGTGGCGCAGCTCGTTCTGGTTCACTTCCGCCGCCGACGGCAGCGGCCGCGATTCCAATGCGGCAATGGTCTGGTTGAACTGATCGAGCGACGGCTGCTGGATGGTGCGGGTCAGCTCCAGCTCCAGCGCCATGTTCCCCTGTGCGTTCTGGCCAGCATGGCTCCATTGTCCTGCTTCATCGCGCTGATAAAGATGGCTGTCGGAGCCCTGGATGGCGTCGGGCTTGGCACGGGCCTGCTCTACCGCTTCCGGCACCAGCGGCACGAAGTCACTTGCCCGTGTAGCAGCTCGGGTCTCCAGATAGCTGGCGGCAATGGCGGCCTTGCCGTTGGCGATGTTGTTCTCGATGCGTTGCACCGCCTCGCGATTCAACTCGTTGGCGCGCTCAGGGCTGGCGGTCTGCGTCTCATACACACCCCGGTCGTTGGCACCGGACACGCCAATCTTGACCTGCCGCGTCCACTGTTCAGTCTGTGCATCGCGGTACCAGTTGGGATTGTCCAGACGGCCCTCGCCGTCCTTCGCCGGGATGCTGAAAGGATCCTGCGGCGGCATTGCCTTGCCCAGCGCCAGCTCTACCGCCTTTACGTGGGCGTATGCGCCCAGCTCGCGGGCCTTCTCGTAACTGGCGCCCACACTGCGCTCAGCCGGATTGCCCAGGCCGTCGCCCGCGCTGTCCATGACCGCTTGGCGCTGCCAGTTGCGGCCATCGAACTGCCATGTGACATCGGCCTTGTCGGTCTGCCGGTAGACGGCGCGGTTGTCGAGCAGATCGGCGCCCTTGTCGAATGCCTTGCTCATCAGCAGCGCATCGCCCGCGACGATAGCCGCAGGGACGAAGCTGGACGTGCCGATCACCGACGCGGTAGCCATACCACCGACCCAGCCACCGCCGTTGCGCGCCAGAGCGTGGGTGAGCTCGGACTGGGCGGCGGTGCCGTTGCCTTCTTCCAGCAGCTGTGAGGTGCGGCGGGCGGTGATGACGGCATCGGCGCCGGAGGCAAGCAGGCCACCGGAGCGGATCAGTTGGCTGGTGGAGGCTTCGCCGAGGAGGAGGTCCAATGTCGCACCGCCTTGCTGCGAGCGCGGGCTGCGAATGCGATGCCCGGCCTCCTCGCCGAGCACGCGCTCGACCGTCTGGATACCCGGCTCTGTCAGAACAACTCGGCCACCGTGGTGGGCATTGGAAATGGCAAGCGACAGGCCGCTTCGCTGCAACTCAATGTTTCCACCGCGAGTCAGTGGCTTGGCGTCATACTCGATTCTATTGAGCGTAGTCACAATACCACTTTCGGAATGCGTGACAGCCACCCAGCCAAGGTCGACCCCGGTGAAACCTTTCAAGGCTTGGATCTGAGCGATATGCCTTTGGTGGTACTCAGGAACTCCGTCAAAAAAATCCCGGATTCGTTTGTTCGTGATCGCAGGCGTGCTTCCCAGCGGAGTATTCGTGTTGAGATCGCCGTTGATCAACCCGACCTTGACGGTGTCTCGCAATGCTTCTACACGTGCCATGACTCTATCGAGGGCGTCAGAGTCATTCAGCAGCGCGGCCTTACCGTCTCGCGTTCTCTGAATCTCGTTCAAGCGCCGAATCATTCCGTTCTGGTATTCACCCAACGGTCCGCCACTGTGAGGCGTAATGCCCATCGCATCTGCATAGGCAGGGTTTGCGGGGAGGAATAGCCGGTTCTCTTGGGCGTGAATATTGAATCGCCCGGCCTCCTGCAGCTTTGCGAGCAATGGGCTGTGCCTCAGCGTCTGCTGCTCAATCGCGTGATGGTCCTGCAAATGAGTGGAATGTCCAGCCACAAATCCTCCTTGACTCAAGCATCGCCTGGTCTCAGCAGTTCACCGCGTCATAGAACCACAGACCGTTGGACGTACCGCTGGCGATCAGTCCCGCGGCTTCGACCGCCTCCTTGAAAGTGCGGTCGCAGAAGACACCTTCGTAGTAAGGGAGCCGGAATACGTGAGCATCGCCGATGACCTCCCGCTTGAACGCCAAGCGGACGTCGCCAGTCAGATCGTAGTATTTCCCCTCTTCATAGTCGTCACTCACGATGATCTTCAGCTGGGATGCTGCCTCATCCAAGGCATCAATGGTTCTGATGACATCGCAAAGGAAATAAGGGCCACCCATTGCTCCATCAGCGAGTCGATAGTCAGTCTCCCTGAACGCAAAAGCTCCTGGGTCCACGGCCGCCATCACCTCCCGGAGACGCCCGGAAACGAGCCAATAGCCGCTCATCCCAGCTTCAAGATCCTCCGGTGGCCACCCTTCGCTTGGGTAATACACCAGGCGCGGGGTCTCGCGCAGAGGCGGGAAGCCCCCCTGATCGGGACGCAAGAGGAAATTTGGAGGGGTCTTCAAGGAAGACTCGTTCTCAAAAACGACGCCATGCCCTTTGCCGCGCCGTCGGGCATCTGGGCGCAACTCGAAGAACTCGCCCTTCTTTGGGAGATTCGAAGTCATTGCTTGTCTCACCTCAGAATCAATCTAAATAAGCGTGCCAAGAGCTTATCAGAGGGCGCCAACCTTCCATGCCCTCTTCGAGTCATGCCCGCGCGCTCACAGCCCGAAGCCCCCTCCGGAAAGCCAACCGCGCACTGGGCCGGCATAGCGCACTGCTGCTTTTCTCCGACGCGTGGTATCAGGCACCAGGAGGAAGTACTCGCCAGGAACAGCATGGGGTGGCTTCGACGGTTCCATGCTTTTTCCTATCTTCCAGATGTTTGCACTCCAACGTAGAGACATAGCCGGGTTTCGGGAAGGCATCGACTGTCAGTTATGTGAAGGCCAGCCACTCATGAATTCTCTGCCGGCATGGGCTACACCCTATATATCCGCGGCATCCGTCAACCACACGCCGTCGGCATCGCTGTCAGTCTCTATACCGGCTGCAGCCACTGCGTCCCTAAACACGCGGTCACAGAACACAGAGCCGGAGAATGGAGTCCTGAAGACGTGAGCCTGCCCCAGCCTCTCCCGGTCGAACGTCACACTCGCACCGCCGCCCAAGTCGTAGAACTTCCCGTTGATGAATTCCTCGGTGGTGTCGATGAAGAGCTTGGACGCACCTTCGTCCAACGCGTCAACGACCTGAACCACGGTGCACAGGAAGTGGCGATCACCCCGGCTACCGTCTTCCAGGCGATAGTCGGCTTCCGCAAAGGTGAAGGCGTGAGGATCCACGGAGATCATCACGTCATGCAGCCGCTCAGAGACCAGCCAGTAGCCGCTGAACCCCGACTCCAGATCCCGAGGCGGCGGTCCTTCGCTCAGTTTAAGTACCAGGCGCGGCGCCTCGCGAAGCGAGGGGACGCCGCCATCCTCCGGCAGCAAGATCATGCGAGGGAGAGACAGCAGGCGATCCAGATTCTCGAAGACGACCCCGCAGGCAGGGCCGCTTATCGCCCCTGGCTCAAGGAGAAAGAACTCCCCTTTTCGAGGATGGCGGGTTGAAACCGAATCCATGCACTGCCTCCCTCTCATTGCCACTCCGACGTTGGAGCGAAGGTCTCGACCCATTTCCGATCATGTGAAGGCGATCGGTGAATGTTCACCCGAACAAGCCGCAGCCCTTTTCTACCCTGACTTGCACGGGCCGGCAATCGGAGCCGAATGAAATCAAATGATTGTCGAGCTCCTATCCCATCCTGTGAGATCTACCGCGGCCAAACTCAGCTCCCCCTCTGGAGGACGACTGTGACCAGGATCGAACCTACATGGCTGGAAACCTTCGACAAGGAGCTCCTACACCTGTTCGCCATCGACCATAGCGATGCCGGCATGGATGAGTACCTGCTGGGCTGCTACGCAGACCTGCCGCCACGCGAGGCGGCGCTGGCGTTCGGAAGCGACTACGACCTGGAGCGCGACGATGCGCTGTGGCCTCGGTCGGGCTTAGGGGTGCAAAGTTAAGCTGTGTCGCAATCGGCACGCCGCGCGTGTCAGCTCGGCGGGCTAGGTGTCGCTTTTGGGATCCTACACGGCTGCAAACCGTACTTTTTGAAGCGCATTCGGGCGGTAGCTTAACAACGGCCGAAACCACTGCACCGCAAGGGTTATGTCGCGCGTGCGCCATGCAACAATGCCGTAAGCGTCAGCATTTGCGGCCTCTGCGGCCTACGGTTTCTTGGCATCTCGCAGCCATGCGAGTACACCTTGGCATGCCACCTCACACAGGGTGGCACGGGCGTCGAAAACCCGGTCAACAACCATGTGTTTGCGCTTGTCAGCCGGCGTCACGTTCGTGTGACGCCGGCTGGCAATCCGTTCGCGGTCCATGGCGGGCGGTGCGTGGGGGTCTTCGGACCCGCCGGATTGGTTGTTGACCGGTTTTCGAGCCTCGCATCGTCCGCCACTTTTATCGGTGGCGCTGCTGTCTGTCCTGTACGGAGCATTGCCATGAACACATCGGACTTCCGTTCCCTGCACGCGCAGTACGATCCGGACAACGCCGAACCCGACCGCGAACGGTCCATCGATCCCAACGCCTTCGTCGCCACGTTGCATCGCATCGGCACTGGTGCGGCTGCGGACGGCCAGCCTTGGCCGGAGCGGCATCAACTGCCTGGGCGTTGCCTTCAACTGGCGGATGCGGATTGCGCGTTGGCCGGCTTGCGCGTGGTGGCGGAGTTGATGCTCGCTGCTGAGCGGACTCGGCAGAACGGCGCGCCCGAGGAGTACCTGGGGGATCGGGTGATGGAAGGGTTGAAGATGGCGTGTGTGGCGTTGACTGCGCAGGTGGCTGAGCGGTTGCACGTGCGGGAATAGCCCAGTTGGATCTGGCCGTGTGTCACGTAGCTGCTGGTCGTCCACGTGCTATCGGCTGACGTCGGTTGGAAGCGCCCTTGCGGATTCCACAAGGCATCCCCGATTCGGAGATGCCTACCTCCGGTGATTATTTCCTACTTACGCAGCAGTACGGCCCGATGGTAATTCAGGTACGAGACCTGCGCCGCCGAGAACGGAACGCTCGGAATCTTCTGCACCACATCCCACCTCAAGCGCACTGCCTCCGGCAACTGCTTGCTCAGAATTAGCCGGCCGTCATCTTCAAAAGAGATGTATCCACGGTCGAATAGCCGATCGATATGGGGCGCCAACATCAGCCCATTGCTTCCATCAAGGCGCTCAGAGTTGGTGCTCTTCGCCCAGGGCTTAATGTGGCTAGCGACGAGAAACTTGGGCTCACTCGTGCCGGTAACGCGGCAGACCTTTTCGATGTCGCTCACGTTCTTACGGTAGATTCCCTGTCCCACTCTGGCATTGATCAGCTGGGCCTTCACTGTCTCGCCAATATTTTTGTCTTCCTTGATCTCCTTGACTCGCACCTCGTCTTGCCAAGCGCTCAGGTCATCAACGTCAACGTTGAGCAGCGACAAAAGCTCAGTAGCCATTTCCGGCGGCACTGGGAACAGGTAGGCCTGGTTAGCCTTGCCATCCGGCTTCAGCGGCGAGTACTTCATCGGAAGACGCGGCCGAATCTTCGCCATATGCTCGCTCACCTTTAGCGGCGATTCCACCAGGTGATAGTCAACCGGAACGGCCCAGCCGTCCCTGCGCCACTCGTTGTCCGTCTTCTTGAAGTCATCAGGGCGATCTTTCGCATAGTGCGCGCCATTGACGATTGCGACAGCCTTGATTCGAGTGTTGGCAAATGCAAAGACCACATCACCCGGACGCACCTGAGTCATGTGCTCATAGAAGGGATTCGTCTTCCCTTCTACATTGGTCTTCGGCGACCACAAGTAGCCTGCCTTAACAGCCCGATCAAACGTCTGCTTCTGGTTCACCCACCAGTACGCCATCCTCGCTTCCCCTGTCTCATCTAATTGATGCGGCCTATTGGCCTCCGAGACGGGATAGTACCTTTCGATGTCGTAATCAGCACACTCTCAAGGCAGCCCAGCATATGCACGTGTCGACCCGTATGCTCGCTAGCCGAGCACCGGCTGATCTGACAGTGGCGCAGGAGTTCCGAGCACTGGCGAGTCACTCTCATATACTTGCTGGCGAGGTACCAGCGCGATTCTCATCGACTGCGCATCGGCGATCTCGTTGCGCGCTCGCTTAGTGTCACTTTGGGGGGGGGCGGAGCTCTGCTGTTCCGCTATTACTATCTACATATTATCGATCCCCGGGCTTTTCAGGGCCTGCGGCGAAGATTTATGAATCACCCAGGTGGACCACTAAGCTCGATCTAACGCAGCTATTACAGAGCAAGGTCGCTCGTTCGCCGTCCTTACCTATATAAGTCTCAAGATGGTCGGGTAGCAATCCAAGGGGCCACCAGCCTGGCGTACGCTTCATTGCTACTTGCGTACGCCCATAGCCAGGGAAAAAACCAACTATACAGTGATCGGCAGGAGCATCCATTCCAAAGCAAGAAGAGCTCCTGTTAGGAAATAGAGCTCTCCTGGGGTAAATATTTAGACTAAAGCCTCTTATAGTGATTCCAAAATGCTTCCGACAGCATTTTATCGTCCGTCTGAATTCTTATAATAGACTCAGTTTGAGACTCTACGAGCTGGAGATATCCCTTACGGGACTCGTGCTGGCGCAGCTCGTATTTCATCTCATTCTCGAATATTCTATCCAAAAGCAAAGCAACGTCAGTAACTGATGTAGTAACGATCGCACCAACTGCAACACCGGTTGAGAAATTTATTAGCCTTGAAAGAGGATGAACCTCCTTGTAAAAGTTATTCCTCGTCTCGTTATCACAGAGAAAGATAACATTCTTTCCAAGACTAAGGGCCATTGCAGCCTCAGCATCCTTACCGTAACTTTCCTTTTCACCCGCACAGTATATTAACACCTTAGAACATCTAACCATAAGACATTCAATCAAGCCCTTGTCTTGATGGCCCTCAGCCGCACTCATGGTGGGATCGAAATATCGAAGATGCAGATCCGCGACTGCTTGATCACCGAATATCGATTCACACTTTTCCGCCATCTGCCTAAAGTCCTGCCTAGTCCGCATACTCGTGGCAACATAGACATCCAGATCATTAACAAGCGAAAGATAGTGCTTTGTATTCTGAAGAGCCGCCTCTCTAGCTTTCTTGAATTTCGCGGCAACTTTATTATAGTTCTCAACAAGCTCGTCTTCCGAGCTGACGTCATGACTTAATATATCGTCAGCCGAAAAAATAAACATCTGCTGCCTTGGCTCCTTCTCGTCACCAAGAAGTTGGGTGATGGAAATCGAACCACCGCTCCGTTTCGCATGGGCTCCCCACGCCTCACGCATGTAATTCAGAAGCTCCCCATTCTCCGGCATGTCACCATATGATTTACATGCCATCTCCGATATCAAGTATCTATCGTCCTTGGAGATTCCGCGCATTTCGAGCGCGGGCCCGCGCGCTTTAATGGCATTCGTATCGAAGAACAAAGGCTTCAATCTCGCCTCAATCGCCTCCAATCCAAGTGAACAGCTGCTTCGAAAGTACGCCCGCACGTTACCGCAAAGAAGCAGGCCATCCATGAATATTCTATATAGCCCATGAAAAAGCTGCTCCACGCTCCTAATATCATCATGAGCGGCATACGACTCGCTATAATTGGGAACGTTAGATACTACGTATGGAGAACGCCCCCCATTGCACCAGTAGAACTTGAAGAACTCATCTGAGACCGCCATCTCTCGTTTGTATCCAAGCAACTGGTTCAGCTGCACCTTGGATAGCGGATCACTCGGAATATTAAGCACTCTCTCACAAACGAATTCGTGCTCATTCCCCCACAGCAAAGATTCAATACCATCCCCACTAGCATTAAAAACCGCGTAGGTTTCTTGCAACTCCGTCTTATCCACACATCACCTCATGTCCCTCTGGATGATTGGAAGGTCAGAATAGTAGTATAGGCACAGCCCATACTCAGAAACACCGCTCGTACATCGGGGCAAAGCGGGAGTCGGCGTATACTCACACGCGCTTATCGAATTCAGGTGCGGCGAGACTTTCGACAGCTCCTTCTCTTTCGAAGTTCCACCGTGCAAGACCGCAACCAGAGCAGCGGCCAGACCGAGAATAGCGGCTGCATAGAATACAATTCTGAAGCTCTGACTATACGAAATCCCACCCTTCTCGGAACTTTGAAATGCATGATCTTTCGTGAATATTGCACATGCCGAGCCCCCACCATTACCTTCCAGCTCCATCAGCGCGGCCTCGGCCTTCTTAATCATCTGGGAAGTCCGCCTGTCCAGCCGTTCAAATACAAAAGAGAGTAACGGGACTAGAATAAATAGAAATACAGACCACTTTCTATTTTCAGCACTCCCGGCAATAAGAACCCCCCCGCCAAAAATGGCGGTAACGAGTGTGATATAGAACTGAAAAACCGCCATTCGCTGTGCTGCATGTATTGAGAAATAATTCCACGCATATGTTCGATCATCCATGCAGCAACCTCAGGCAGTCCGGCGTGTAGAAAAAGGGCGACCATCTCTGGTCGCCCTTTTATATTTCATCTAATTAAAAAATCAAACCCCAACAGGATTAGCCTTCTCCGGGTCAATCTTGTACTGCTTGATCGCCCGGGCCACATCCTTCGCGGTCATCTTCCCTTCCTTTGCCAGCGCCGCAATCGCGGCATGCGCGATGTAGTACCGGTCAACCTCAAAGAACCGGCGCAGGTTCGCACGCGTATCCGAACGGCCAAACCCATCGGTACCCAGCACCGTGTAAGACATCGGCACGAAGGCGCGGATCTGGTCCGCATACGCACGCACATAGTCGGTGGCGGCAATCGCCGGGCCCTGGCGGCCTTCCAGCAGCTCGGTCACGTAGGCCTTGCGCTGCTCACCTTCCGGATGCAGGCGGTTGGCACGTTCCACGTCGAAACCATCGCGACGCAGTTCGTTGAAGCTCGGGCAGCTCCAGATGTCGGCGGTCACGCCGAAGTCCTTGTCCAGCAGCTCGGCAGCAGCAATGGCTTCGCGCAGGATGGTGCCCGAACCCAGCAGCTGCACGCGCAGCTCGCCCTTCTTCGGCTTGCCGGCGTCGGTCAGCAGGTACATGCCCTTGACGATGCCTTCGGCCGCGCCTTCCGGCATTTCCGGGTGGGTGTAGTTCTCGTTCATCAGGGTGACGTAGTAATACTCGTCCACCTGGTCTTCCATCATGCGCTTGGTGCCGTGCTGCAGGATCACCGTCACTTCGAAGCCGAAGGTCGGGTCATAGCTGCGCACGTTCGGGATGCCACCGGCCACCAGATGGCTGAAGCCATCTTCGTGCTGCAGGCCTTCACCGTTCAGCGTGGTGCGGCCGGCGGTGCCACCCAGCAGGAAGCCGCGGGTACGCATGTCGGCGGCCTGCCAGGCGATGTCGCCCACGCGCTGGAAGCCGAACATCGAGTAGTAGATGTAGAACGGCAGCATCGGCACGTTGCTGACCGAGTAGCTGGTACCGGCGGCCATCCACGAGCTGATCGCACCCGGCTCGCTGATGCCCTGCTGCAGCACCTGGCCGCTCTGGTCTTCGCGGTAGAACATCAGCTGGTCGGCGTCCACCGGCTTGTACTTCTGGCCGAACGGCGCGTAGATGCCGATCTGGCGGAACAGGCCTTCCATGCCGAAGGTACGGGCTTCGTCGGCCACGATCGGCACGATGTGCGGGCCCAGTTCCTTGTCGCGCAGGGTGATGTTCAGGCTCTGCACGAAGGCCATGGTGGTGGAGTAGCTGCGCTCGCCGCTGCTCTTCAGCAGGCGCTCGTAGGCTTCCAGCTTCGGCGCCACGAAGGTCTTGTCGGCCTTGCGGCGGCGCTGCGGCAGGTAACCGCCCAGCGCGGCACGGCGTTCCTGCAGGTACTGCACTTCCGGCGAATCCGGGCCCGGGTGGTAGAACGGTACCTGGCCGTCAGCCAGCTGCGCGTCGGTCACCGGAATGTTGAAGCGGTCGCGGAAGTGGCGCACCGCTTCGTCGTCCAGCTTCTTGGTCTGGTGGGTCGGGTTCAGTGCCTCACCGGCGCTGCCCATGCCGTAACCCTTCACGGTCTTGGCCAGGATGACGGTCGGCATGCCCTTGGTGTTCACGGCCTGGTGGTAGGCGGCGTACACCTTGTGCGGGTCGTGGCCACCACGGTTCAGGCGCCAGATGTCGTCGTCGGAAAGACCGGCGACCATCGCAGCGGTTTCCGGGTACTTGCCGAAGAAATGCTCGCGGGTATACGCGCCGCCGAAGGCCTTGCAGTTCTGGTATTCGCCGTCGACGGTTTCCATCATCAGCTTCTTCAGGACGCCATTGGTGTCCTTGGCCAGCAGGGCATCCCAGTAACCGCCCCACAGCAGCTTGATCACGTTCCAGCCGCCGCCACGGAACACGCCTTCCAGTTCCTGGATGATCTTGCCGTTGCCGCGCACCGGGCCATCCAGGCGCTGCAGGTTGCAGTTCACCACGAAGATCAGGTTGTCCAGGCCTTCACGGCCGGCCAGGGCGATGGCACCCAGGGTTTCCGGCTCGTCGCTCTCGCCGTCGCCGATGAAGCACCACACCTTGCGGTCGGACTTCTCGATCAGGCCACGGTTTTCCAGGTAGCGCATGAACTGCGCCTGGTAGATGGCGGCCAGCGGGCCCAGGCCCATCGACACGGTCGGGGTCTGCCAGTAGTCCGGCATCAGCCACGGGTGCGGGTACGAGGACAGGCCACCGCCGTCCACTTCCATGCGGAACTTGTCCAGCTGCTCTTCGCTGATGCGGCCTTCCAGGAAGGAACGCGCGTAGATGCCCGGGGCGCTGTGGCCCTGGATGAACAGCAGGTCGCCCGGGTGGTTTTCGCTCGGGGCGCGCCAGAAGTGGTTGAAGCCCACGTCGTACAGGGTGGCGCCGGAGGCGAACGAGGCGATGTGGCCGCCCAGGTCACCCGGCTTGCGGTTTGCGCGCACCACGGTGGCCATCGCGTTCCAGCGGATGATCGAACGGATGCGCCATTCCAGCTCGGCGTTGCCCGGGCTCTTGGCCTCGAACTGCGGTTCGATGGTATTGACGTATTCGGTGGTGGGAGAGAACGGCAGGTAGGCGCCCGAACGACGGGTCAGTTCCACCATGCCTTCCAGCAGCTGATGCGCGCGCTCGGAGCCCTCGACATCAATAACGGCCTTCAACGACTCGATCCACTCCTGGGTTTCCACAGGATTCGGGTCGTTGTTCAGCACCTCGTTCAACCAGTTCATTAGCGCTCCCATAACCGCACGCACGCGCGCGACTGTTGTATAGATTTCTAGACCGCAAAGTGTAGCGCACCAAGGGCTTTCGTCACTTGGCTACGCAGGCGTATGGATGCAACCGGCCAGTGTCCGCAAGGGGCTTGCCGGGCCCGCTGAAGGCCCTGCGGCGGGCCTTGGTGGCTGCGCGGGCTGTCGCTTGCGGGCCGCTGCGCCCATGTGCAGGACGCAGTGTTACCGCTGCCGATGACGGTTGTAGGGCAGCGCCATGCCCACCTGTATCGGCTGCGCGTGCTGGCGCTGAACCGGCGACAACGTGTCGCACCTGCCTCTGGATTGGCCCCCACCCTGCCCTCAGGGTAGGCCTCGAGTGTTGGCCTCGCCCGCTTCGGTCCGCCGTCTGGCCCTGCCTCGCTCCCTTCCACAGTGTTGCCCGGGGCGCCTCGCAAGGGGCGCCCCTTTTGCCGTGCGCGGGGCTGGCCGTGGCCCAAAACTGATCCGCTTGTGGCCGGATCGGTGATTGTCGTCTTCGATATATCGATATATCGTTTGCACACTCGTTTACCGATATATCGAAATGAGCCGCACCGCTTCTCCCAGAGCCCGTTCCACCAATCCGGAAGTGCCGCGCCGCAACGGCCAGCCGCGGGTGCTCAGCCGCGGCGACCTGCGCCTGCTGGTGCTGGCCCTGATCGGCGAACAACCCCGCCATGGCTATGAGCTGATGCAGCTGATCAGCAACCAGTTCATGCAGGCCTACACGCCCAGCGCCGGCACCATGTACCCGCTGCTGGCCAGCTTCGAGCAGGCCGGCTGGATCGAGGCCGAGGAAGTGGACGGCAAGCGGATCTTCCGCATCACCGCCGCCGGCGAGTTCGAGCTGAAGGTGCAGCGCACCCAGGTGCGCCTGGCGCAGCGACGTGCCTTCGACCGCGCCCGCGAGATCACCAAGGCCTCGCTGCCGCCGCCGCTGGCCGGTGCCCTGCGCGAGTTCAAGCGGGCGCTGGTGCACCACCACGGCCGCTGGGCGGAGGGCGAGGCGGACGAAGTGGCCGCGCTGCTGACCCGGGCCTCGGCCCTGCTCAACGGTACCGCCGGTAACGAGCAACCACCGATTTCAATGACCCAGCCAGACTGACTCCAGCCAGGTCTTCCCTACGCCGCGCGCCCCCGCGCGACACCTTTACAGGTAACCCCCATGACCGAACACAACAACACGCGCCTGCGCCTGGATGTGCGCTTCCGTGAATTGACCGTGCTGCGCACTGAAGAGGTCACCCCGCACATGCGCCGCATCGTGCTGGGTGGCGACGCGCTGGCCGGCTTCGATTCGCCCGGCGCCGACGACCACATCAAGCTGTTCTTCCCCAACGCTGCGGGCGAGATGGTGCTGCCGGTGCTGACCGCCGAAGGCCGCAGCTACCCGGATGGCAAGGAGCCCTCGCCCGCCCGCGACTACACCCCGCGCTGGTGGGACCACGAAACCGGCGAGCTGGCCATCGACTTCGTGCTGCACGACCAGGGTATTGCCGGGCCGTGGGCCGAGCGCGCGCAGCCGGGCGACGTGCTGGTAATCGGTGGCCCGCGCGGTTCGTTCGTGGTGGCCGACAGCTTTGATGCCTATGTGCTGATTGGCGATGAAACCGCGCTGCCGGCCATCGCCCGCTGGCTGGACGTGCTGCCGGACGCTGCCGAGGTGCAGGCCTTCATTGAAGTGAGCGATGAGGCCGAACGCCAGGACCTGCCGCAGTACGAGAACGTGCGCATCCACTGGCTGGAGCGCAATGGCTTCCCGGCGGCCAGCAGCACGCTGCTGGAAGACATGCTGACCGACTTCGAGGCCCCGGACGGCGATGTCTTCTACTGGATCGCCACCGAATCGCGCCGCGCACGGATGATGCGCAAATTCATCGAAGGCCACCTGGGCGTACCGCGCGACTGGATCCGCTCGACCGGCTACTGGAAGGCGCACCCGGACGAAACCGACGGCGATTGACCGGGCAGCCGGTGGGTGCGGACCCTGCTTGGTGGGTGCGGACCGTTGGTCCGCACGCCCTGCAACAGGTAGTGCCGGCCGCATCCACCCAAACAGCTGCGCGGCCTAGATCTCCAGCGCCAGCATCCGCACGCCCTCCGACAGGTAGTGCCGGCCGCTGGCCGGCAACCTCATGAACCTTCGACAGGAACCTGAAATTGCCGGCCAGCGGCCGGCACTACCACCTGCTGCGCCCATCCGAACCGCTGCGCGGCCCAGATCTCCAGCGCCACCAACAGCGCGATGATCAACAACGGCAACAGCAGCCCGAAGTACACGCCGGGCATCATGCCGTTGATCTGCGCCTTCACCAGCCGCAGCACACCACGGGTGTGCAGCAGCTCATCCACATGCATCGTCAGCGCTTCACGCACCACCTTGGGTTCCAGGCCGAGGGTGCCGGCCTTGTCCACCAGCGTGTCTTCCACCATGCCGCGCAGCAGGCCTTCGCGCACCTTGCCGATCACCCAGCCGGTGCCGCGTGCCAACGGGCCGTTGCCAAGACGATCAAGACCGGGCAACGGATGTTCGCTGAGGTAGGCCGAAGCGATGGTATCGGCCACGTCGCCCACCGTGCCCTGGCTGCGCAAAGCCTCGCGCATGCGCGGGTCGTCCAGCGAGTCGGTGAAGCCCTCGCTCCAGCCTTCCACCAGGGTCTGCAGGTGCGGCTGGAAATGATCGAGCTGCTTGAACAGCGCGCGGTGCGCACCGGCGGTGAAGCCAAGCTGCAGCCCGAAGAAGGCGGTGGCCAGCGGCAGCACCACCACGTAGCTGGCCAGCAGCCAGTGATGCCTGCGCTTGCGCCGCTGCAACCAACCCCGGCGGTGCAGCCCGCGCCAGGCGAGGATGCCCAGCACCAGGCCAAGTAGCGTGCCGAGCAGGCTGCCGCCCAGCAGATCGAGCACGCTCAGGCCCGACCAGAATTCGTTCAACCAGTACTGCGCGTCCTGCATGGGTCTTCCTTCCGTGGGTGCGGCTGTGCCTGAAACGCCAGCCAGGTAGAGTCGACTGTTAGTCGACTACCGCGCGCAGCGCGGGGGTTTCCGGTATCGCGCCAAGAGCAGTCGACTAACAGTCGACTCTACCAAACGGAAGACCGCCGCTCCGGAACACGCCAAGCAATGCGACAATCGCGCTCCTTTCCTGCAGCAACGAGGCCCACATGGCCAAACTGACCCTGGCCAGCGTGGATGCGCTGCGTACCCGCTTCACCGATGACGCCGCCTGCGACGCGGCGCTGGCCGCCTTCGCCGACACCGTTGCCCTGCGCACGCCGCTGCGCGAACTGGTGGAAGCACAGCACCGCTACCTGCAGGCCGAGTTCGAAGTGGCCCAGGTGGCCGATGTGCTGCGCCGCGACCAGAAGTACGCACCGGTGGGCCGGCCGTCGGTGCACATCGTGCAGCTGCGCAAGCAGCAGGCCGCGACCAAGCAGGCAGCACTGATCGCACGCCAGGTGGTGGCACAGGCCGCGCAGACCTTCGTGCGCGTGAGCGGGCTGGCGGTGAAAGCCAAGCAGAGCCCGAGCGAAGCGTGCGTGGCATGGTTGGGCGCGCTGCGCTGAGGGATCGTGCGGACCAACGGTCCGCACCCACCAGATCTAGGTCCGCACCCACCAGATGCAGGTTGGCGTCTACCGGGTAGTGCCGGCCGCTGGCCGGCAACCCCATCGGCATCGGGCACCTCGCATGCAGCCGGCCAGCGGCCGGCTCTACCCGCGCTCCAAAAAAGAAGGCCCGCTTTTCAGCGGGCCTTCTGCCTTCTCACGACGAGTGAGCGGGGTGCATCAAGCGGCCGGCTTTTCGCCGGTGGCTTCGGTGGTGATGCGGATCTTCACTTCATCGCTGACGTTCGGGGCATAGGCGCCGACGCCGAAATCGCTGCGCTTCAGGGTGGTGGTGGCATCGAAGCCGGCGGCCGGAACCTTGGCCATCGGGTGCTCGCCGCCGCCGTTGACGGTGACGTCCAGGGTGACCGGCTTGGTGATGCCCTTGATGGTCAGGTCACCGGTGACGGTCAGCTTGTTGGTGCCAGCGGCTTCCACCTTGGTGCTCTTGAAGGTGGCATCGGCGAACTTGGCAGCGTCGAAGAAGTCGGCGCTCTTCAGGTGCTCGTCGAACTTGGCGGTGAAGCTGTTCAGGCCGCTCAGCGGCAGCTTCACTTCCACGGTGGACTTGGTCACGTCTTCGGCGTTGTACACCAGGGTGCCTTCAACGTTGCCGAAGTGCGCGCTGGGATTGGAGAAGCCGAAGTGGCTCCACTGCGCCAGCACGTCGGTGTGGGTCGGGTCCAGCTTGTAGGTGCCCGAGGCGATCTTGATCGCTTCAGCAGCCGGCGCAGCGGCGGCGGCATCGGCAGCCGGGGTGGCGGCCTGCTCGGTGGTGGCCGGGGCGGCGGCATCGGCGGCCGGGGCAGCGGTGTCGGCCGGCTTGGAGCAGGCGGCGATGGCCAGGGTCAGGGCCAGCGGCAGCAGCAGTTTACGGGTGGCGCTCATCTCAGGAACTCTCCGGATCGTAGGGTGGGGACAACAGGGGCCGCCAAGATGACGGCCCGAAACCGATACAGCGACTTACGCGATGCGCGCCGCTTCGTCGAACGACAGGCGCGGCAGACGCGGGAACAGGCCCGCCGAGTCACCGTAACCCAGGTTGACCAGGAAATTCGACTTGATGGAGGTACCGGCGAAGAACGCTTCGTCCACCTTGGCCGGATCGAAGCCGGACATCGGGCCGGCATCCAGGCCCAGCGCGCGTGCGGCCAGGATCAGGTAGGCGCCCTGCAGGCTGCCGTTGCGGATGGCGGCTTCGTGGCGGCCTTCCTGCGGGCCGTCGAACCAGGCCTTGGCATCGGTGTGCGGGAACAGGTACGGCAGCTTTTCGTGGAAGTCCAGGTCGAAACCGATGATGACGGTGACCGGGGCGGCCATGGTCTTGTCGTGGTTGCCTTCAGACAGGGCCGGGGCCAGCTTGGCCTTGGCTTCCTTCGAGGTGACGAAGACGAAGCGGGCCGGCGTGGTGTTGGCAGCCGTCGGGCCCCACTTCACCAGGTCGTACAGTTCCTGCAGCAGGCTGGCCGGGACCGGCTTGTCGAGGAAGGCGTTCTGGGTACGGGCAGTACGGAACAGCTGATCGAGGGCGGCAGCGTCGAGCGCGTGGGACATCGGTGGATCTCCAGGGCGGCGAAAGGAAGTCAGTGCCCGCGGGCGGCGCGGGGCGAATCGACGAGCCGCAGTGTAGAGTGTCGCGACTGTTGCAACACCCAGCAGGGCTGAAACGAATTAATGCCACAGGTGAAACGATCGAGTGCGCCCTGGACGGTCACGGACGGCCGTGCGGGCAATGTCCGCCAGGCGGTCGCGCTGGCCTCTGCGCTGCGCCAGGGCACCCATCGGCCGCTGGTCCTGCAGCCCCGCGCGCCCTGGCGCTGGCTGTCGCCGCGGCGGCTGCCCGGTGATGTGAACGGCTACGGCCAGGCCTTCGCGACACTGGCGGCAGACGCCCCGGCGCTGGCGATCGGCTGTGGCCGCCAGGCCGCCGGCGCACTGCGCGTGCTGCGCGCACGTGGCAGCCAGGTCGTGCAGATCCTCGACCCGCGCATCGGCGCCCGCCACTGGGATGTGGTGGTGGTGCCCGAACACGATGCCCTGCGTGGCAGCAACGTGCTGACCCTGCTCGGCAGCCTCAACCCGGTGGACGATGACTGGCTGGCCTGGGGCCGCGCCGCGTTCGCCGGCTTCAGCACCCTGCCCGGTCCGCGTACTGCGCTGCTGGTGGGCGGGCCGACACCACTGGCACCGTGGGATGAGACGGCGATGGTCGGCGTGTTCCAGGCGCTGGCCGACCAGATCCGCAGCGAAGGCGGCAGCCTGCTGGCGACCACCTCGCGACGCACGCCGCCGGCCTTGGCCGAGATCCTGCGCGCGACCTTCGCCGACCTGCCGCACGTGATCTGGGGCGACGGCGGCGACGGCACCAATCCCTATGGTGGCCTGCTCGGCTGGGCCAACCGCGTGGTGGTGTCGCCCGATTCGGTGAACCTGCTCTCTGAAGCCTGCGCCACGCGCATGCCGGTGATGGTGGCGCTGGCCGATACCGCGCAGGGCCGGCTGGCACGCTTCCAACAGCAGCTGCGCGAGCGCGGGCGATTGCAAACGCGCTGGCTGGACTGGCAGTACGACCGCATCGAGCCGCTGCGCGAGACCGCTCGGGTAGCGGCAGAAGTGAAGCAGCGCCTGGCATTGGGGTAGTCCCGGCCGCTGG
Source organism: Stenotrophomonas sp. YJH_SMC_14-1 (assembly GCF_059372275.1). Taxonomy (NCBI): domain Bacteria; kingdom Pseudomonadati; phylum Pseudomonadota; class Gammaproteobacteria; order Lysobacterales; family Lysobacteraceae; genus Stenotrophomonas; species Stenotrophomonas sp. YJH_SMC_14-1. The sequence continues at coordinate 63,573 of NZ_JCAFVK010000003.1, read as the reverse complement.
CCGGCAATCCTGGGCGCCCGGCATCACGGTGGTGCCGGGTGCGCAGCGATTTCTGAACATTTCGGTCCGCCCGCACCGTTAGAGTCCAGCTTCCCCCATCACGCTGAACGTCTTCATGCGCACCCTGCTCCTGCTGCCCCTGGCCCTGCTCGCTGCCTGCTCCACCGCGCCCACCGAACTGGACCCGATTTCCTACCAGTGCCAGCAGCAGCTGGACGCGTATCGCGAACAACCGGCCTTGCGCGATCCGAAGACTGGCGAGCGCCCGCCGCTGCCGATCGCGCCGATCAGCGATGCCTGCGACAGGGAACTCAAGCGCAAGGGCGTGGACCGCCCGCTGCGCTGAGCGGCGTATGATCGGCGCGCGGGCCTGCCCGCCGTTGAAGGTATCGACATGGATCGTTTCTCCCGCCTGCCCCGCGCCGCCCTGCTGATCGCCAGCCTGCTGGCGACCGCACCGGCCTGGGCCGACAGCACCGCCTGCCGCGAGCGCTACCCGAGCGTGGCGTCGCAGGCGGCGATGCTGGACGTGGCCTGGACCACCGCCGAACGCCTGGACGCGCTGCCCGAGGTGGACGTGGCGGTGGCCGCGCGCGGTGGCCAGGACCTGAGCCGCTACGGCCTGCGCCACAGCCACCTGGCCTTCCTGCTGCGCGAGGACGACGGCCGCTGGCGCGCGATGCACCTGCTCAACCGCTGCAAGACCGACAGCTCGCAGCTGTACCACGAAGGGCTGGGCAACTTCGTCGGCGAGAGCGGCGGCCATACCGACCTGCGCATCGGCGTGCCGTCGGCGCCGCTGCGTGCTGCATTGAAGGCGATGCTGGTGTCGCCGTCGATCCAGCCCAAGGCGCTGCACGAGACCAGGTACAACGTGGTCGCCTACCCGTTCGCCACCGACTACCAGAACTCCAACCAGTGGGTACTGGAGGTGCTGGCGGCAGCGATGGCACAGGCCGACGGTGCGCCGGCCATCGTCAAGCGCGAACAGGCACAGCAGTGGCTGCGCCAGCAGAAGTACCAGCCCAGCGTGCTGCATATCGGCCTGGGCAAGCGCGTGGGTGCACGCCTGTTCATTGCAAACGCCACCACCACCGACCACCCCGCCGGCGAACGCATTTCCGGCAACTATTCGGTGGTGACAGTGGAATCGGTATTCGACTTCCTGCACCAGCGCAGCCAGCTGCAGCAGGAACTGGTGATCCCCCATGTGCCGGTGGCCGGTGCTGCTGCCGCTACACCCTGAATCCCGCGAGGAGAACGACATGCGTCCGCTGCCTGTTTCCCTGATGTCGATGGTGATCATTGCCGGCCTGCTCGGCGCGAACACCGCCCATGCCGAACGCCGCATCATCATCCTGCAGGACCCGGGCCCGCAGGGGCCGAGCCTGGAAATGTCCGCGCCCCTGGTGGCTTCCGCGCGCGCCGCCGCTGCCAAGGAAGCCCGGGATGCCGGGCTGCCGCCCGGCCACGGCGCATCGGTGAAGCTGCCGCAGATGCAGGTGAGCGCCATCGCCACCACCGTCGACGGCCGCCGCGAAGTGCTGCTGCGCGATGCCAACAACCCGCAGAACACCGCGTCGATGCAGTGGCCGAAGCGCCCCGGCGATCCCGCCGTGCAGTTCACCGTGGGGCAGACCGTGAACTTCGAGCCGACCGGCACCGACCAGGGCTGGCAGGTGAAGGACAACCAGGGCCGCCCGCTGGTATACCTGCCCGAGGCCACCGGCCCGCGCGACATTTTCGATACCCGGCGCTGAGCCGCCGCCCCCACGTTGACCAGGAGGTCTCCATGTTCCGTTGCCTGCGCATTCCCGCGTCCGCCCTGCTGCTCTCGGCGCTGCTGGCGCCCACTGTCCATGCTGGCGCCGCGCCGCAGTTGAACAGCAGCGAGGCCAGCGTGATCGTGACGTCGTTCGTGGTGCTGTCGTTGCCACTGGCGGCCTCGATGGGCTTGTCAGAACTGTCCAAGGCGCCGTTCAAGGCCAGCGAACGCAACGGCCGGGCCACGCGCACCAAGGCAGTGCCGCTGCCACCGATGGAGGTGAAGAAGGTGGAGACCACGCCGGAGGGCGAGCGCCAGGTACAGCTGCAGGTGCCGGACAAGGCCGACCAGACCGCCACCCTGCGCTGGCCGGCGCACGTGCACGAAGACCAGGCGGCAGGCTTCGTGGTCGGCCAGCAGGTGCACTTCGACCCCACCGAAGCCGGTGCCGGCTGGACCGTGAAAAGCGCGCAGGGCCAGGCACTGGCTTACGTGCCCACCGCCTACGCCGCTGGCGACGTGATGAGCGAAGCGCTGTAAAGCTGAACGACCGGTTTTGGCTTTGCCGCGGGCCGGGCGGATAATGGGCGATCCCCTTTGTCCCCCTGGCTCGCCATGTCCGTGCGTCCTGCCCCTGTGTTTGCCCCGCTGACCGCCCGCGCCCTGGTGCTGGCGGTACTGGCGATGGGCGCAGTGGTGCTGCTGTCCAACGTACTGGTGCAGTACCCGATCAACGATTGGCTGACCTGGGGTGCCTTCAGCTATCCGGTCGCGTTCCTGGTCAGCAACCTGATCAACCGCCGCTTCGGCCCGGGCCCGGCGCGCCGCGTGGCATGGATCGGCTTCCTGGTGGCGGTGGTGTTGTCGGTGTGGGTGGCCACGCCGCGCATCGCCATTGCCTCGTGCTCGGCCTTCATCGTGGCGCAGCTGCTGGACATCACCGTGTTCGACCGCCTGCGTCGTGGCAGCTGGTGGCGCGCACCGATGGTGGCCACCACCTGCAGCGCGACGGTGGATACCACCATTTTCTGGTCGATCGCGTTTGCCGGTTCCGCCCTGCCGTGGGTGAGCTGGGCAGCGGGCGACCTGGCGGTGAAGCTGGCGATCGGCGTCTGCCTGCTGGCCCCGTTCCGCGCGTTGTTGTGGAAGATGGCGCCGCTGCGGGCCACCAGCTGACCGCACATGCTCTGGTAGTTGCCGACCTTGGTTGGCACGCTGTTGCCGGGGGGGCATGAACGCTGACGGGTTGTGCCAACCAAGGTTGGCACCCACCAACAGCAGGTCATAGCCAGGCCATAGCTCTGGTAGGTGCCAACCTTGGTTGGCACGCTGTTGCCGGGGTCATGAACGCTGATGGGTTGTGCCAACCAAGGTTGGCACCCACCAGAAGCAGGCCATTGCCCAACCATCGCTGCCGCTCAGGCGAACGGCAACTCCGCGGCTCTGCACGCTGCCGTAATCGCGGCACACGCCTCTTCAATCGCAGGCGTGGTCGGCGCCAACCGCGGGCGCCGATCCAGCGTGCAGGCCAGGCCCACGTCCAGCAGCGTGGCATGTGCCCCGTGCAGTGCCTGCGCGGTGGCATCCGGCAGGAAACCGACAACCGCCAGCGCATCGATCAACGACGGCGTATCGCGAGGCTGCAGCAGCGCCGCATGCTGCGCACTGCGTGCCAGCACGCCGGTCTGCAGCAGGAACTCCAGGTCCACCACGCCGCCAGCACCCTGCTTCAGGTCCAGCCGTGCGGCATCGCTGCGGTCCAGCTCGGTGCGCATGCGGCCGCGCATCTTCAGCACGTCGGCATACAGCACACCCATGTCGCGCTCACGCCCAAGCGTCTGTGCACGCACCTGCTCAAAGTCGGCCAGCAGGCTGGCATCGCCGGCCACGCCGCGTGCGCGCACCAGCGCCTGGTGTTCCCAAGTCCATGCGCGTTCGCGCTGGTATTCGGTGTAACTGGCCAGCGAAGACACCAGCGAACCCTTGCCACCATCCGGGCGCAGGCGCACGTCGATGTCGTACAGGCGCCCGGCAGCCGTGACTGCGCCAAGCAACGCCATCACCTTCTGCGCCAGGCGTGCATACCAGCGGCCCGGCTCCAGCGGGCGGGCGCCATCACTGGCATCCACGCCGGCCGGGTTGTCATGCAGGAATACCAGGTCCAGATCGGAACCGAAGCCCAGTTCAAGCCCACCCAGGCTGCCGTAGCCGATGATCGCGAAACGTCCGCCGGGAATTCCGCCGTGTGCGGCGTGCATGTCCGCTTCGGCCATCGCCAGCACGGTGACCACCACCGCCTGCGCCAGTTCAGCCAGTTGCCGGGTGCTGTCCACCGCGCCCTGGCGGCCATCCAGCGTGGCCATCGCCATGCGGAAGCTGAGCGCCAGCCGCGTCTCGTTGAGCCAGCGCAGCGCGGATTCGGGATCCTCCACCGCCAGCACCTGCTGGCACTCGGCCAGCATGCCGGCGGCATCCGGCATCGGACCGGACACGCGTACGTCCAGCAGTTCGTCCAACAGCAGCGGATACGCCGCCAGGCGCTCGGCCAGCAGCGCGCTGCGCGCCAGCACATCCACCAGCCGCGCCAGCGCACTGGGCTGCTCGTCCAGCAGCGCGAGATAGCTGGTCCGGCGCAGCACCGCCTGCAGCAGGCCAAGCACACGCTTGAGCGCGGCGTCGGGTTGTGGCGAGCGCGTGGCCGCATGCAGCAGTGCCGGCAGCACGCGATCCAGCCGCGCACGCGCCGCATCGGACAAGGACTTCACGCCGGTGCCCTGGGCGAAATCGCGCAGCGACTGGTCGGCGCCGTTGGCATCGAGGAAACCGGCTTCGGCCAGCAGTGGTGCGTTGCTGCCTTCGGGCAGGCTGCGCCAGTAGTTGGCCAGCGCGTCGGGCGCGGCCTGGCCCTTGCGCGGCGCCAGCAGCGCGGCGAATTCAGTACTGACCCGCTGCTGCTGTTCGGCCAACGCCGCGCGCAGCACGTTCCAGTCCGCATAGCCGAGGCCGACGGCGATGCGTTCGCGGTCCAGCGCGTCGCTGGGCAGTACGTGGGTCTGCGCGTCGCGCAGCATCTGCAGTCGGTTCTCCAGCCGGCGCAGGAACAGGTAAGCCTCGCGCAGCGCGGCGCCATCCTCGGCCGCGATCTGTCCGGCGGCGACCAGTGCATCCAGCGCCACCAGCAGGCGGCGCTCGCGCAGTGCCGGTTCACGGCCACCGCGGATCAGCTGCAACGCCTGGCACAGGAATTCGATTTCGCGGATGCCGCCGGCGCCACGCTTGATGTCCTCGTGCAACTCGCGGCGCGCGACCTCGGCGGTGATCGCCGCCTTCATTTCGCGCAGGCCATCGAGCGCGGTGAAATCGAGGTAGCGGCGGTACACGAACGGGCGCAGGGTCTGCAGCCACGCTTCACCGGCGGCGATGTCGCCGGCCACCGCGCGCGCCTTCAGCCACGCGTAGCGTTCCCAGTCGCGGCCTTCGCGCTGGAAATACTGGTCCATCGCTGCGAACGACAGCGCGACGCGGCCGGCGCTGCCGAACGGGCGCAGGCGCAGGTCGACGCGGTGGCTGAAGCCATCGACCGTGGTTTCGTCCAGCAGCTTGGCCAGGCGCTGGCCGAGGCGTGCGAAATACTCTTCGGCGGCCAGCGCGCGCGCGCCGTCGGATTCGCCGCCGTGCGGATAGGCGTAGACCAGATCGATATCGGAACTGAAGTTGAGCTCGCCGCCGCCGAGCTTGCCGAGGCCGAACACCACCAGCTGCTGTGGGGTGCCTTCGCCATCGCGGACCACGCCGTGGCGTTGGGCGAATTCCTGCTGCAGGGCGTCCAGTGCCAGCCGCAGGCAGTCTTCGGCCAAAGCGGTGGCGCCGACGAGGGTCTGCGGCACGTCGTCGAGGCCGGCCAGGTCGCGCCAGATCAGCCGCGTGGACATGGCGGTGCGCCAGCGCCGTATCTGCGCCGGCCAATCGCTGGGCTGCAGCGGGTCGAGCACGGGTGCGGGGATCGGCGGGCAGCCGTGCGCGGCCAGCTGCGCCAGCAGCGCCGGTTGCCGCACCAGGGTGTCCAGCGCGAAGTCACTGGTCACCGCCAGCCGGGTCAGCAACGGCAGCAGGTCGGCCGGGATGGGCTCGGGCAGGACCTGGGCCAGGCGCGCCAGGGCGCGGTCGACAAGAGGCTGCAGGGAGGCGGGCAGATCAGCGGGGGCGAGGGTCATGGGCTGATTGTATCGACCCGGTCGGGACGCAACGGACCCGGTAGTGCCGGCCGCTGGCCGGCAACCCCGGTAACCTTCGGCAGCATCATCGGATCTGCCGGCCAGCGGCCGGCACTACCAAGTCAACGGATCTGCCGGCCAGTGGCCGGCATTACCAACAATGGAGGCCGCGTATTCATACTGGGCGACAGGCAATAAAAAAGCCCGCTTGCAGCGAACTGCCAGCGGGCTCTGCTCCCTCCCCCACGTCGGGATGCAGGGCCATCGTGCGGGCTGCGAAAGCACTTTGCACGCTGCACTGCAAAACAAAACCGACGGGTTTGGGTGAGCCCCCGGGGAAAAGCCATTCCACGAAGGTAGAACCCCCCGTACGGATGAGGATGGCCGATAATCGGAATTCCCCCCAGCAACACGTGTCGTCATGTCTGTTGATCGCATCGCCAACGCGCGTCTCCGTGACCGCGTGGTCTCCGCAGAGGCCGCAGCCGCGCTGATCCAGCCCGGTGAAACCGTGGCCATGAGCGGCTTTACCGGCTCCGGGTATCCCAAGGCCGTTCCCGTCGAACTGGCCCGCCGCATCGAAGCGGTGCATGCCCAGGGCAACCCTTTCCAGATCAAGCTGATGACCGGCGCCTCCACCGCGCCGGAACTCGATGGCGCGCTGGCCAAGGCCGATGGCATCGCCATGCGCATGCCGTTCCAGAGCGACCCGGATGCGCGCAACCGCATCAACGAGGGCAAGCTGGACTACATCGACATCCACCTCAGCCACGTTGCCCAGCACGTGTGGTTCGGCTTCTACGGCGAGATCGATACCGCCGTGATCGAAGTCTCGGCCATCCGCGAAGACGGCTCGCTGGTGCCCTCCACCTCGGTCGGCAACAACAAGACCTGGCTGGACCTGGCGAAGAAGGTGATCGTCGAGGTCAACGAATGGCAGCCGGCCGGCGTCGACGGCATGCATGACATCTACTACGGCACCGCGCTGCCGCCGCACCGCAAGCCGATTCCGCTGGTGAACGCCAACGACCGCATCGGCGACACCGCGCTGCGCTGCGACCCGGACAAGATCGTGGCCGTGGTACGCACCAACGGCCCGGACCGCAACAGCCCGTTCAGCCCGATCGATGCGACCAGCGAGCAGATCGCTTCGCACCTGATCGAGTTCCTCAAGCACGAAGTGAAGAAGGGCCGCCTGCCGCCGAACCTGCTGCCGCTGCAGTCGGGCGTGGGCAACATTCCCAACGCGGTGCTGGCCGGCTTGGCCAAGAGCGGTTTCCGCGACCTGGCCGCGTTCACCGAAGTGATCCAGGACGGCATGCTCGACCTGCTGCGCGACGGCGTGCTGAGCTATGCCTCGTGCACGGGTTTCGCGCTGAGCCCGCAGGCCAACGAGACGTTCAAGGAGAACATCGATTTCTACCGCGAGCGCATCATCATGCGCACGCAGGAGATCTCCAACCATCCGGAACTGGTGCGCCGCCTGGGCTGCATCGGCATGAACGGCATGATCGAGGTGGACATCTACGGCAACGTCAATTCGACGCACGTGATGGGCACGCGGATCATGAACGGCATCGGCGGTTCCGGCGACTTCGCCCGCAACGGTTTCCTGTCGGCGTTCCTGAGCCCGTCCACCGCGAAGAACGGCACCATTTCGGCGATCGTGCCGATGGCCAGCCATGTCGACCACACCGAGCACGACGTGTCGGTGATCGTCACCGAACAGGGCCTGGCCGACCTGCGTGGCCTGACCCCGCGCAAGCGCGCGCAGGTGCTGATCGACAACTGCGCGCATCCGGATTTCCGTCCGCAGCTGCAGGATTACTTCGACCGCGCCAGCCGCGAGAGCTACGGCAAGCACACCCCGCACCTGCTGCCGGAAGCGCTGTCGTGGCACCAGCGTTGGCTGGATACCGGAACGATGAAGGGCTGATTGCGTTGGGGGTCAGAGCCCTTTTCTGCCAGAAAGGGATCTGACCCCAGCTACGGAATCGGGTAGAGCCGGCCGCTGGCCGGCTTCCCCAACAGCCGGCCAGCGCCCGGCTCTACCTTCACGCGAATCGCAGGCTCGCCAGCGATTCGGCCTGCAGCCGCTCGTAGATCTCGAACTCGTCATGCACCGCCACGCCCAGCGCCTGCTCGAAGGCCTCGCGGTTGGCATGTGCGGCATAGGCGCGCTGTTCTTCACCACCCAGGTTCGACTGGAAGATGCCCGCGGCACTGACCGGCAGGAAATCCTCGTAGACGATCGGGTCCGCCGTGGCCAGGCCGGCGGCCACCAGCACCTCAGCCGGCAGATCCGCCACGCGCTCCGGCGCGGTGCGGCCAGCGTCGGTCAGCTGGTAGCGGTAATAGCCCAGTCCTTCCTGGCGCAGCGTGTCATGGTCATCCGGGAAGCTGGCGAACACCGCCTGCAGGCGCTGGCCGTAGTCGCCGCCGGTGCTGCCTTCGCCACCGGCATCGCGGGCCTGCGACAGCAGCTGGTCGTACAGCGCGCGGCCCTTCGGGGTAAGCGCAAGGCCGCGCTGTTCGATCTCGCCGAAGCGCGCGGTGTGGGTGCCGGCATCGCCGCCTTCGCCGCCCGGGAAATGCACGGCCTCTTCCAGTGCCTTGAAGCTGGTCTGGCGCAGCAGGATCGGGCAGGCGCGGCGCGGCGGGCCTTCGATCACCGCCTTGGCCGCCATGCCGTGTTCGATCATCGCCGCCTGCGCAGCGTCGATGTCCAGCGTGCGCGGGGTCAGGTGATTGATGTGCGGGCCACGGAAACTGACTACGTCGGCCACCAGCCGATGCGCGTTGTGCAGCGCGTGGTAGGTCGGCAGGTCGACCGTGGCATCGCCGTGCCAGCGGAAGGTTTCCAGTGCTTCCTCGACGAAGCGCTCGGCATCGGCCTGCGCCAGGCCACCGTCACGCTCGGCCTGGTCGATCAGCGCCAGCGCGCCCTCGGTGAAGATGCGGCGGCCTTCGAGGATGCGCGCGGACTCGGCACGCAGCGCTGCGTCTTCGATCAGCTCCAGACGCAGCAGCGAGGTGAACACGCGGAACGGATTCTGCGCCAGCGCGAGGCCGGTGAGCGGGCGGAACGCGGTGGAATGCACCGGCACGCCCGCGACCGACAGGTCGTAGTAGCCGACCGGGTACATGCCCATCACGGCGAACAGGCGGCGCAGCGTCGCCAGCTCCTGCGCGGTGCCGACGCGGATCGCGCCATGGCGCTCTTCGTCCAGGCGCGCACGCTCGTCGTTGCGCTGCAGCTGCGCGGCCAGCGCCGGATCCTGCTCCAGCACCTGCGCGTTGATCCGCTCCACCAGTTCCACCAGCGTGCCGTACAGCGGCACTTCGGTGCGGTACATGCGGGACATGGCCTGTGCGAACAGGCGGCGGATCACATCAGGCGAAACCAAAGAGGCGCTCATCAGTCACTCGATTACGGGAACGGGGGAACAGCTCGGACCCGTATTGTCGCCGGAGCGCGCGGTGGCGGCGATATGCAGAGCAACATGAAACAAACCGGTAGTGCCGGCCGCTGGCCGGCAATCTCCGGATGCCTGGAAGGGTGCAATTGCCGGCCAGCGGCCGGCACTACCGCTTGAGCTGGCGCTTCAGGGTGGCATCCAGGGTGATCGGACGGTCCCAGTGCTGGTAACTGGCCACGATGGCGTGGCGCACGGCACGGTAATGCAGGTTGTCCGGCCTGGTGGGCATCCGCTTTACCACCACTTCCCAGCCGCCGTCCGGGTCCTGGCTGAAGGCGCGCACGCTGTCGCGGCAGGTCTGGCCACTGGCCTTGGCCCAGAAGCAGGCGAAATAGATGTCCCCGGCCTGCCAGCCATGAGTGGTGAACAGCGCGCTGATGTAGCCACGGGGCACGTCGGCATAGCGCGATACCTCATCGAGAAAGGCATCCGGGTAGCGTTCGGCGTAATGGTTGATGTCCTGCAGCTGGGCATCAACCCAGCTGTCGCCGGTTGCCACCTCATACGCAGCCGAACGCTCGGCGGTCTGCTGGGCCAGCACGGTGGCCGGCGCCAGCAGCAGGGACAACAGCAACACGCGCAGTCGGTAATTCATGCCCCGATTCTGCCGCAGCCGCCGGGCCCTGTCAGGCCGCCGCAGCGGCCTTGGCTTCGATCGCCGCCAGTGCGGCCGGCCAGTCGTGGGCGGTATCGGCGGTGACCATGCGAGGTTCATCGTCGGCCACGCCGTGCTGGGTCTCGTGGGCCCAGGTCACCGCGTACGGGGTATGCACGCCCCAGCCACCCAGGGTAACCACCGGCTCGATGTCCGAACGCAGCGAGTTGCCGACCATCACGAAGCGCTGCATCGGCAGGTCGAATTCGGCCAGCACGCGGGCGTAGGTTTGCGGGTCCTTCTCCGAGACGATCTCGATGCGCGGGAACAGCTCGCCCAGGTTGGCGACCTTGATCTTCGCTTCCTGGTGGAACAGGTCGCCCTTGGTGATCAGCACCACCGGGTAGTGCTCGGCGATGGCCGCCACGGCTTCGCGCACACCGTCGATCAGCTCGACCGGGTGGCGCAGGGTGTCGTGGCCGATATCGAGGATGCGCTGGATGTCCTTCGCTTCGATGCGCTGGCCGGTGATGTCGATGGCCGCTTCGATCATCGACAGGGTCATGCTCTTCACGCCGTAGCCGAAGGTGCCCAGGTGGCGCTGCTGCACTTCCAGCAGGTGGCGCGCGGTCTGGGTGTCATGCACGTCGACGTAGCGCGACAGCAGGTCAAGGTAATCCTGCTCGGCCTTGCGGTAGTAGTCCTCGCTCTTCCACAGCGTATCGTCACCGTCAAAACCGACCAGGCCGATGGCGCGCGACGGCGCAGGCGTGGAGGTGTTCATCGGCCAAGGATACAGGGGTGGCGATGACGAAAAAAACCCGGGCGGCCGAAGCCGCCCGGGTTCCCATACGCCCCGATACAGGTCTTACCTGCCCTGCGCACCCTGCGCTGCGCCGCCGGCGCCGGCCTGCTGGGCGGCCACATAGGCCTTGTACTCATCGGCGCTCAGCTCGCCGTCCTTGTTGGTGTCAGCCTGGTCGAACACCTGGGCCAGGCCCGCGTTCACCTGCGCCTCGGTCTTGCTGATGGTGCCGTTGCCATCGGTATCGATGCTGGCCCAGGTCTGGCCACCGCCGTTGGCCTGCGCCGATGCGGCTGCGGCAGCGTTGGTCGCCTGGTCGGCGGCCTGGCCGGCCTGTGCAGCCGCCTGCTGGGCCTGTGCGGCCTCGTTCTGCGCATGCGCCGCCTGCTGCTTGGCCGACTGGGCCATCGCCGGAATGGCCAGCACGCTGCCAGCGGCGACGATCAGGGCGATCAGGGGCTTGCGGTTGCGAATAGTCATCAGGGGTGTCTCCTGCCAATTGGGTGGTGTTGCGCGGCGTGTTGTCTCCGCACGGCACCTACCCTGCCACCCCGTTTCTGAATCGATTTTGCCCCGCGACCGGCGTCAGCACGCACCATTAACCACTCGCCCCCGCGCATGCATTAGCGCGGTGGTTAGCAGCAAGTGAGCAGCTCATAAGATGCGCATTCAGCGCTGCCGGATTTAACCGCCAGCCAACGAAAAACCTGCGTCAGTCGACGGTTTTTTCCGATGACCGCGAACTGAACAACACCCAGCCGAGCGCAACACCGGCGAGCGCACCGGCGATTTCCAGCACCACGCGGCTGCCGAGTTCGTTCGGATCGTGGATGGTTGCCAGGAACAGGCGCGCGTACAGCGGCGACTCCAGCCGCACGATGCCCATGTAGAACAGCTTCCATGCATCGATGCCGGCGGAGATGATCACGGCGATGACACAGGACCACCCGATCGCGTGACCCGCGGTCCAGTGCAGGAGCCGGCACAGCTGCGACCACAGGAAGTACACCAGCAGCCCGACCAGCAGGGCGATGGCGCCGGCTTCCAGGGTACCGAGCAGGCCGAAGTGCAGGGGAAGGTTCATCGGGTGGGCAGGGATGAAGAGGCGGCCAGTGTAAGGGATCTGCCCCGGACCCAATCCGGTAGCCCCAGTAGATCCACGCCATGCGTGGATGAATCTCCATCGAGATCGAATATCGCGACGATTGAACAAGAAGCAGCCGACGAACAAAGAGCAGCCGAGTATGGGCTCGGCTCTACAACGGACCGCGCGGGAAACTGTCAGAGGCTGGGCGGTGCCGGAGTGCGGGGTGTCAGCCGCATGGATGCGGCTGCCAAGCCTCCATGGACGGATTTACGGCGTCCCCGCACTCCGGCACCGCCCAGCCAACCCACGGAACGCACGCTGTTGCTGTTGCGTCTGATGTTGCCGGCCAGCGGCCGGCACTACCGCGGGTGCAGGGCGCAGCCCTGCCGATACCACCTAAAGCACTGGCACGTCGTACGCGGTGCCGGGATCCGGTTCGGGCTGCAGAGTGTAATGCCACCACTCCTGCGGATAGTTGACGAAGCCACGGCGCGCCATCGCCTGCACCAGCTGCTGGCGGTTCGCCTGCTGCACAGTGCTCAACCCGCTCGTCCGGGTATGCGCGCGCGGGCCGAAGAAATCGAAGTCGGTGCCCATGTCCAGCGGCGTGCAGGCGCCAGTGCGGCAATCCAGCAGGCCAAGATCAACCGTGGCGCCACGACTATGGCCAGAGCGCTCGGCGATGTAGCCGTCGGCCAGCAGCCGTGGCTTGTCCAGGTCCGGGTACTGCTGTGCCTTGCGCGAGAGTTCGCGCGGATCGTTCACCCAGGCCATGAAGGCCTGCACCGAGCGCACCGGCCGGTAGCAGTCGTAGAGGCGCAGGCCAAAGCCCTGCGCGCGCAGATCCTGTTCTACCTGCGCCAGCGCTTTCGCCACGGGCGCCAGCAGGTAGCAGGATGGCGCCTCATAGCCGGGCACGCGCGCGCCGGTGAAGTTGTTGGCATTGGCGTATCGGATGTCCATGTCGATGCCTGGCGACAACGTGCGGATCTCCACCAATCCGGCGCTGGCCGCATCGGTGGCCGGCGAAACGCGCGGTGGCTCAGCGGCGTTGGCGGTCGCCGCCAGAGCAGTCGCCAGTACGAGTGAAATGCAGGTCCTGGAAGTCATAGCTGAAGTCGATGTCAGGATCGATGGCGCGCAGGTCCAGTGTCGGTGCCGGGCCCTCGCCCGGCTGCAGCCACGCCTGCGCCTCGTCACCCAGCGTATCCCAGCGCAGCAGCCAGCGCCCCTGCAGTTGCAGCACGGCCGCTTGCAGCCTGGGCGACTTGTCCACGCTGAAGCGCAGGCCATCCTTGCCCGGGCACAGCGAAGCCGGGCCCAGCCAGGGGTCGGAGTAGCGGCCCTGCCAACGCGGCAGGTCATTGCCGCGTGCCGGCGGTGCGGCGGTGGTCGCTGACCGTTGATGGCCAGATGCTGCCTGCGCTGCCCGGTCAGCCTTCAGTTCGGCCAGGTACTCCATCGCAGGGCGCGCATCGTCTGGTGCGGTGAAGCGCTTCAGCGTGGCCTGCATCAGCGCCGTGCGTGCATCCTCGCCTTCGCCGTTGATCAGCATCACCACGCCGACCCTGCGGTCAGGAAGCAATGCCAGCGACGAGTACATGCCCGACAACGTGCCGGTATGCGCCACCTTCCACTGCCCGTCCATGTCCGACACCCGCCAGCCATATCCATAGCCGTAGAAATGCGCGTTGTCCCAGCGCCGCTGGCGTTCACCCAACGGCATCGGCATGTGCAGGGTCCACAGCGTGCGCCGCTGCTCGCTGCCCAGCCAGTCCGGCACCAGCGCGGGATCGAGCAGCACCTGCATCCAGCGTGTCATGTCGCCCAGCGAACAACGGATGCCTCCCGCCGCCATCGAGGGCAGGTCCGGGCTGATCGCAGCATCGGCGTTCACCACCTCGTTGCGTTCACCACGCCAGGCATGCGGCTGTGCCACGTTGCCCACGCGTTTCACCGACCACGCACCCACCTGGCAGCGCGTCATGCCCAGTGGTTCGAACACCTGCTCGCGCATCAGCTGGTCATACGGCTTGCCACCCGCTGCCGCCGCCACTTCGCCGGCCACCACATACATCAGGTTGTCGTAGGCGTAGTGACTGCGGAAGCTGCTGACCGGCTTGAGATGCGCCAAGCCGGCGATGATGTCGGCGCGGGTGAACGCGTTCGGCTCCGGCCACAGCATCAGGTCCCCGGCGCCCAGGCCAAGGCCACTGTTGTGGATCAGCAGGTCGCGCACCTGCATCTGCTCGCCCACCCACGCATCATGCATGCGGAAACCCGGCAGGTGTCGCTGCACTGGATCATCCCAGTGCAGCGTGCCCTGCTGCACCAGCCGCGCCAGCAGCGCGGCGGTCATCGCCTTGCTGTTGGAGGCGATCTTGAACAGCGTGTCCTCGTCGATGCGGCCGCCATCGCCACGCGCGCCCTCGGCGTGGCGATAGACCACCTGCCCGTTGTCGACCACCGCCATGGCCAGCCCGGGCAGATGCTCGGCCCGGACCACGGTCGCGATGTCGGCCTCGATGGCTGCACTGTCGACCGACGAAGCGGACGGTGCGGCCAGTGCCGCCGCGAGGATCAGCAGGTGGTGCATGCGGGCAGCCCCTCCATTGCCCGCGCCGTCACGGTGGACGGCGCGGATCGTGGCCTCAGAAGTTCCAGGTCACCACCAGCTGGGTGTAGCGCGGTGCCTGCCAGCGCGTACCGGTAGCGAACGTCGCCTCGCGATACTGGCCGGGCTGCGCCTCGTAGCGCTGGTGCACGTTGATGGTCTTCTGGTTGTTGAACAGGTTGTACACCGACAACCGGGCACTTAGGTCGATGCCCTCCACCGGCAGGCGCCAGGTCACGTTGGCGCCCATGGTCCAGGTCCACGGCAGGCGACCAAACGCGCCGCGCGGGCTGTACTCGAACTGGCGCTGGTTGTACGGGCCCGAACAGTTGGCCACGCACAGCCAACCGGTGCCACCACCACTGCCTTCACTGGACGTGCTGCCACCGGCGATGGAGTCGTTCGGCCACATCACGCCGTAGGCGGTGATCGGGCCACCGGACTGCACCTGCAGCGTGGTGCCGAACGACCACTGCTTGTTCAGCGCATACGCGGCACGCAGCTTGAACTGATGGCGGAAATCGTTGAACAGAACACCATAGCGTTCATTGGTGGCCGGGTGGTCCCAGAACTGCACCATGCCGGTGTCGCCGTAGTTGGTATCGGAGTTTACCGGGCCTTCGAAGTTGCCCTCGCTCTTCGACCACAGGTAGGACGCGTTGAACATCCACTTCTCGTCCCAGGCGCGGTCGATCTGGAACTCCAGCGCCTTGTAGGTGCGCTTGGGCTTGGAGTAACCGATCACCTCGCCACTGCCGCCCTTTCGATAGCCGCTGTTGGCGGTGTCGATGGTGATCCAGCCTTCGTTGGCGCAACCGATGCTCTTGTCGCCCCAGATCGTCAGGCTCTCGCCCGGGTTGGCGATCGGCCACAGCGTGCTGGGGGTCGGGCCGCACGGGGTGTAGTTGATGCGGATGTCATCCAGCGCGCGGGTCATGCGCCGGTAGGTGGCATTGACGCCCCACGACCAGGCCTGGTTGATCATGTTCTGGAAGCCCAGGATGTATTCGTCCTGGTAGACCGCCTTCAGGTCGCGGTCCACGCTCTGGCGCAGGTCGGCACCGCCGGTGTTCATGCGGGTGTCGGTCGGCCCGATCTGCTGGCCGACGATCGGTGCCATGTACGGCGAACCGGTCGGCGAGGTTTTCTGCTCCCAGCCGTTCAGCACGTAATAGCTGTATTCGTCGGTCAGGCCACCGGCGAAGTTCACGTTGATGTTGTTGGTGACCGGCAGGTAGTAACGGCCGGCGTTGCCGAACAGCTTGGTGCTGCCATCACCGCGCATGTCCCACGAGAAACCGACGCGTGGCGCGATCAGGTCGTCCATCTTGATGAACGCCTTGCCGGCGGCGGTGCGGTTCTCGAAGCGGTCCCAGCGCACGCCGAGGTTCAGCATCAGGTTCGGGGTGATGTTCCAGATGTCTTCCAGATAGAAGGCATTGGCCTCGGTCTCGAAGGTGCCGCCGGAGCGGCGGTTGCGAGCGCGCAGCATCTCGGTGACGCCAGCCGGTACGTAGGCGTTGGCGCCATCCCACACTTCATCGCCGGGGCGCGCCACGTAGGCGGTGTAGCTCAGCTCGGTCGGCCCTGGATAACGGGTGGACTGCTTGGTGGTCATCAGTTCGCGGTCGACACCGAAGCGCAGCAGGTGATCACCGAGCTGCCATTCGAAATCCAGGCGCGCGACATCGCGGGTGTCATCGCGCTCGGCCACCGCCGCGCCGGTCGGGTGGCAGCCCGCGCGCAGCCCCTGCAGCTTGCCCAGCCGCGGGCCGTAGGTGCTGTCGGTGAACACCGGGCTGCAGGCCTGGTCCAGCGACGAATTGGTGAAGGCACGCTGCTTGTTCTGGCCGACCATGGCGCGCGCGGTGAAATTCTGGCCGAAGTGGCCGGTGTAGGTGGCCGACCAGTTGCGGCCGCCGGTCTCGGTGACCGAGTCGCCGCCCCAGGAACCGATCCGGTCCGCATTCCAGTTGTAGCCGTACGACGCGTTGGTGACATCGCCCTCGTCGGAGAACGCCAGCAGCGCCAAGCTGTGGTTGTCGTTGATGTTCCAGTCCAGCTTGGTGCCCCAGAAGCCGTTGCCGGAGTCGTTCTTGAACCAGGTACTGCCATCGGACGAGGTGTTGTGGCCCTTGTCGCTGCGGTCCTCGTACATCGCGAACAGGAACAGCTTGTCCTTGACGATCGGCCCCGAGCCCCAGACGTTGGTCTTCAGGAACGAGTTGTTGTCGCGGCTTCCGTAGGAATGCGGGGTGCCATCGCGGTGGAAATGATCGCCGCCACTGGCGCGCCACGCACTGGGCTCGGCGGTGACTTCAACGCCGCCTTCGAACTCGTTGCTGCCCGAACGAGTCACTGCATTGATCACGCCACCGGTGGAGCGGCCGAACTCGACCGAGTAGCCACCGGTCTTGACCTGGAATTCCTTGAAGAAGGCGAACGGCGCGGTGCTGAAGCCACGACGGGTATACATGTCGGTGACATTCAGGCCGTTGATGAAGACCGCATTCTCGGCCACCGATGAACCGGCGAACGACAGGCCTCCGAATGACGAGTTGCCGCCGACCACGCCCGGCGCCATCAGCGCGACCGCGGACAGGTCCTGCGCCACCGGCAGCCGCGAGATCTCCTGGCGGTTGATGTTGAACGAGGTTTCGGTGGAGTACACATCCACGCGGTTGACCACGCGGGTGCCAACCACCTGCAGTGCATCCAGGTTGGTGACACCGCCGCCGCTGCCCAGGTTGACCGTGGTGGTACCGCCGACGGCAACGCTCACCGATACCTGGTCGCCCAGCTTCTGGCCATCGCGGCTGAGCTGCAGCTGGTAGTCGCCCACCGGCAGCTGGCCGAGGCGGTAGCTGCCATCGGCGCCTACGGTGACGGTACGGGTCAGGCCGGTGCTGCTGCTGACCACGGTCACCTGGTCACCGGCGGTTGCACGGCCGGCGACTGCACCGCTCACGTTCTGTGCCATCGCGATGCAGGGCAGCACTACGCCCAGACACGCCCCGAGGGCGACGCACAACGCCGCCCGCTTGATGCTGTAAGCCTTCATCCCCTGCTCTCTCCTGCAAGAATTGAATGGTGTGGAATGCGATGTGTCGCGCTAGCGTTGCCTGGCTGGCAGTACCCGCCACTGGAAGTCGTAGGTCCATTGGTCGAAGTACAGGTTGCCGCCTGCCCACTCGGCCTCGCCGCGCTGCGAGTCGACCGTTTCCGAGCGGAAGTGCTGCTTGGCCGGCACCAAGGGCTGGCCGAAATCGTCGTTGAAAGCAATGCGGTAGCCGTCGAGGCCACCCAGATAGAAATCGCGCAGTGCCGGCACATCGCTGGCAAGCGCGCCGGTGGTCACGTCCATCGGCAGCCAGCCGTATGGCGCCAGGTAGACCTGTCCCCAGTCATGCAGGTTGTTGTAGCCGCTGCCATCGTCGGAGAACACCATGCCCGACTGCCAGCGTGCAGGAATGCCGTTCATGCGCAGCAGCGCGATAAGCAGCAGGGTCTGCTGGCCGCAATCCGCATGGCCGGCGCGCAGCGCATGATCGCTGATGTTGCTGAGCGTCGAGTATTCGCGCGCACCGGCCCATGGAATGCGGTCCACGGCGGCAAACAGCTTGCGCACCACTTCATAGGGGCGCGTCTCGCCCTGCAGCACCTGGTCGGAGAACAGCTTCAGCGCCGGGGTGAAGCGCACATGCGGCAGCTGCTCGGCCAGATAGGGCTTCAATGCGGGATCATTCGGGGTGGCCAGCACCTTCGCGGGATCGATCGCGGTGTGTCGCGCGAAGACCGTTACCGCATAGCGTATCTCGAACCGGGTCGGCTTGCCGGCTACGGCTTTGGCTTCCAGGTAGGCGGTGCGCTGCAGGGTACTGGCCGGTGCCACCCGTGCCTTGCCCGGGGCGCTGCCCAGCCACTGCACCTGTTCCTGCTGGCCCGGGATCTCGCGCGGGTATGGAATCCAGGCGCGTACGGTTTCACCCGCCGGGACGGCATCGGCTTTCACCGTGAGCGACTGGGTGAACTCAATGCGCTGCGGCAGTACGGACGCCTGGCCACTCTGTTCGGCTGCGGCAAGCACGCGCGCGTGGTGCGCGTTGAGCACTTCGTTCTGGCCCGGCGGTGACATCGGTGCATCCGCGCGGCGGCGTGCGCGTGCTTCGTCACTGAGCAGGAACAGGTTCGACGGTGCGCGCTTGAAATACCAACGCGTGCCATCGATATCCAGATGCTCGATCAGGCCGAGCTGGTCCCAGCGCGCGAATTCCTCGTCGGTCAGGTCCGGAATCCAGCGACGCACGGCAGACTTGGCGGCGGATTCATCGAGGGAAAAATCCAAGCGGATGCGGCGCATGCGCTCACGCTGAAACGTGCCTTCGGCAGCATCGCTCCCGGTCGCCAACAGCGCATCGGCGTCGCTGAAGCGGCCGCTGTCGATCAGGTCGATCACCTGCGTTTCGCGCGCACGCTGCTGGCTGCTGCGCCCGTCTGCCGCCTGCGTGGCCGACGCCCACAGCAGCAGCGCGGCACACAGGCCGGCAGCAGCAGGCAGACGCGGTTTGCGAACGGCAGGATCCACAGCGACACTTCCCCAGCGCGGGTGGTAACGGCTGTGTAACACGGGCCGGGATGCCGGTCAATAATTTATTCTTGCTTTCGATGCCAAAAGGAATAAATATTCCAACAGGCATTCGAGGAGGGTGTGCACCGCATGAGCCTGGCTTCCCGCGAACCGCACCGGCGTTGGCCGCGCCGGTTGACCCTGGCCCTGTGCCTGCTGGCCGCACCAGCCTTTGCACAGGCGGCACCACCGCCCGACCCGGGTGCGCCGCTGCCCTATGTGATCGGCCTGCACGAGGCCTACCTCACCCCGCAGTACTGGGCCGCGCGCCTGGACAACGCTGATGCGCCGATTCTGGATCGCGCGCAGATCGAGGCGCAGAACGCGCGGATGCGGGCGCAGGACAGCCATATCCAGGACATCGCCACACTGCCCGCCCAGCTTGATGCGGCGACGGTGCGTGCCAGCATCAGCGCGCTGTCCAGCTGGCCCACGCGTGCACTGTTCAACGAGACGGGCCAGGCCATCGCCCCCGCGCTGCGCAGCGGCATCGAAGCCAACCTCGGCCTCGATGCGATTCCTGCCCAGGTGGCACCGGCCTATGGGCTGGTGGTGAAGCGCGCGGCACTGCGTACCCTCCCCACCCGCGAGCGCGTCTTCAGCACCACCGGTGACACCGACATCGACCGCTTCCAGGAATCGGCGCTGTTCCCCGGCGACAAGGTCGCGGTGGTTCACCGCAGTGCCGACGGCCGCTGGCTGTTCGTGCACAGCGAGCGCTACAGCGCGTGGATCGAAGCCGACGCCATCGCCAGCGGCGACAAGGCCACGGTGCTCGGCTATGGCACGAAGGGCCCGTACCGCATTGTCACCGGCGCCACCGCGCAGACCGCCTACACCCCGGAGGAACCGCGCGTATCGCGCCTGCAGTTGGACATGGGCGTACGCCTGCCGGTGCTGGCCGACTGGCCCGCTTCAGAACCCGTGAACGGCCAGCAGGCGCATGCCTCGTGGGTGGTGCAGCTGCCGGTGCGCGAGGCCGATGGGCGTCTGAAGCTCGTACCGGCGCTGCTGCCGCGCTCGCAGGACACCGCCGCCGACTACCTGCCACTGACCCCGCGCCTGCTGCTGCAGCAGGCCTTCAAGTTCCTGGGCGAACGCTACGGCTGGGGCCATGACTACGACACCCGTGACTGCAGCGGGTTCGTCTCCGAGATCTACCGCAGCTTCGGCGTGCTGCTGCCACGCAACACCAGTGCACAGGCGGTCAGCCCGGCACTGGATCGCCTGCCGTTCACCGACAAGGTCGGCAAGGCCGCGCGCGACCGTGCGGTCAGCGAACTACAGGTCGGCGACCTGGTCTACATCCCCGGCCACGTGATGATGGCCATTGGCCACGTCGACGGCCGCACCTGGGTGATCCACGATACGGCGGGCGGCAGCTGGTTCGGTGCCGACGGCAGACGTGTGCAGGCCCATCTCAATGGTGTTTCGGTCACGCCGCTGGAGCCGATGATGGCCAGCGATACCGTCCGCTACATCGACCGCATCACCAACATCCAGCGCCTGCGGGCCAAGACCCCCTGAATGAAGATCACTGCCATCGAACTGGGCATGCTGCGCGTGCCGCTGAAGACGCCGTTCAAGACTGCCCTGCGCACGGTGGAAACCGTGGAAGACGTGGTCGTACTGATCCGCACCGACACCGCCAACACCGGTTACGGTGAAGCCCCGGCCACCGCGGTGATCACCGGCGATACGCACGGCTCGATCATCGAAGCGATCCGCCACTTCATCGCCCCGCGCCTGATCGGCCAGGACGTGGTCAACCTCAACCATCTGTGCACGCTGGTGCAGACCGCGATGGAGCGCAACACCAGCGCCAAGGCAGCGGTGGAGATCGCGCTGTACGACCTGTGGGCGCAGCTGCACGGTGCGCCGCTGTACCAGATGCTCGGTGGTGGCGACCCGGTGATCACCACCGACATCACCATCAGCGTGGACTACATCGACAAGATGGTGGCCGATTCGCTGTCGGCGATCGAACGCGGCTTCGAGTCGCTGAAGATCAAGGTCGGCAAGGACATCGGACTGGACATCGAACGGGTCAAGGCGATCCATGCCGCCGTGGAAGGCCGTGCCCTGCTGCGACTGGATGCCAACCAGGGCTGGACCGCTAAGCAGGCGGTGCATGCGATGCGTACGCTGGAAGAGGCCGGCGTGGTGCTGGAGCTGCTGGAGCAACCGGTGAAGGCGGCTGACATCAGCGGCCTGAAGTACGTCACCGATCGCGTCAACACGCCGGTGATGGCCGACGAGAGCGTGTTCAGCCCGAGCCAGGTGATGGACCTGATCCAGCAGCGCGCGGCCGACATCATCAACATCAAGCTGATGAAGACCGGCGGCCTGTCGAATGCGATCCGCATCGCCGACATCGCCGGCATCTACGGCGTGCCGTGCATGATCGGCTGCATGATCGAGTCGAGCATCAGCGTGGCCGCCGCCGTGCACCTGGCCGTGGCCAAGAGTGATGTGATCACCAAGGTTGACCTCGACGGTCCCTCGCTGGGCCAGTTCGACCCGGTCAGCGGCGGCGTGCATTTCAACGAATCGGAGATCAGCATCAGCGACGTGCCGGGGCTGGGCATTACTGAGGTGCGTGGGCTGGAGATGCTGGGTTGAACCGATCAGTCGAGCATGGCTCGACTCTACAGGGACCATGGGTGACTGACGCCTGGTCGGGCGTTACTTTTCTTTTCGCGAAAAGAAAAGTAACCAAAAGAAACGCTCCGCCGGCCGCGAGCCGACGTGCTTCGCACGTCGGTGCCCTGCGCTCCTCGGTCCACCGAGGGACGGCGCGGAACTCGCTGCGCTCAGACACCCGCGCCTCTTCGCCCTCGCCGGACCTGCGGTGCTCGGCTCGCTTGAAGGCGGACTCAACAGCAGCTCCGGGTAGATCCACGCCATGCGTGGATGCTCTTGCTCTTGCTCTTGCTCTTGCTCTTGCTCTTGCTCTTGCTCTTGCTCTTGCCCTACCCCGTATCCCCCTCGCGGCTGGCACGCGCGCGATCTGTTTGGGGTCGGGCGGGTGGGGCTTGCGGGGGTGTCCGCCGCATGGATGCGGCGGCCAAGCCTCCATGGACGGATTCACGGCGTCCCCCGCAAACCCCACCCGCCCGACCCACTCCATGAAACGCTCTACGCTGCCAACCGCAACGCGCCTACACATGCCCGGACATCCCGCATGCCGCCCCTGCTGAAGATCCGTTCCGAGCGCGGGCAGATGTCGGCCATCGAGCGCCGCATCGCCGACTTCATCCTCGACAACGCCCACCTGCTGCGCGACTACTCGTCCCAGCAACTGGCCAGTGCGCTCGGCATCAGCCAGTCCAGCGTGGTGAAGTTCAGCCAGAAGCTTGGCTTCAAGGGCTACCCGGACCTGAAGTACTCCATCGGCCAGGATGTCGCCCGTGCTGGCGCCGATCCGCAGCAGGCCCCCAGCGAACCCGACAGCGGCGACGACTACCTGCGCCTGGGCGACACCCTGCGCCGCAGCAAGGCGCAGGCCGAAGAGGAAACCCGCCAGGCCAACCCACGCGAGGAGATCGAGCGCATCGTGCAGCTGCTCGACGGCGCGCCGAAGCTGTTCGTGTACGGCCTGGGCGACGACGGCCTGTTCGCGCGCGAGTTCGCCATGCGGCTGTCGCTGCTCGGCCTGCTGGTGGTGCCGCATACCGACCCGATCCTGATGCTGGCCAACCTGTCGGCCGCGCGCCCCGGTGATGCGCTGCTGGTGTTCTCCGAATTCGGCAACCTGCCTCAGCTTTCGCAGCTGTCGCGCCAGTTCCAGGACATGGGTGGCAAGGTGATTTCCATCACCCGCCATACCGCCAACCCGCTGCGCGCGCATGCTGACGCAGCGCTGGTGGTGTGTGCGCACGAGCGCACGCCGCAGGTCGCGCAGCTGCTGTACCGTAGCGCCATGCACGCCCTGCTCGATTTCCTGTTCGTGCTGCTCTGCCACACCAATCCGGACCGCCAGCAGCAGCTGGCGGTGAACCTGGAGCGGATCGACCACCTGCTGGATTCCTGACCGGAGCACCTGTTGATGAAATCGCTGGTCCGTCTCGCTACCGCTGCACTGCTGCTTGCCGCGGCGGCATCCGTCCACGCTGCGCCGCTGCAGGGTGCGCGCCAGCTGATCGTGGTCACCAGCGAAAGCTGGGACAGCACACAGGGCCAGCTGCAGGCCTATGTGCGTGATGGCAAGGGCTGGCATGCACATGGAGAGGCGTTCCCGGTGGCACTGGGCCGCACCGGCAGCGCCTGGGGCCTGGGCCTGCACCCGGCGCAGGCCGATGGCCCGCAGAAGCAGGAAGGCGATGGCCGCAGCCCGGCAGGCGTGTTCGCGCTCGGCAGCGCGTTCGGCTATGCCGTCACCCGCCCCGGCACCGCCATGCCCTACCAGCCGATGCTCGACAGCAGCTACTGCATGGATGTGCCGGCGTCGCCGTTCTATAACCGCATCGTCGACGCGAAGAAGGTCGGCAAGGCAGCTGTGGAAGGCTCCACCGAGCCGATGCGGCTGGATCTGCACAACAAGGGCGACGTGCGTTACCAGGAGGGCTTCGTGATCGCCCACAACCCGGACAACCAGCCCGGCAAGGGCAGCTGCATCTTCGCCCATCTGTGGCGCCAACCCGGTGAGGCCACGGCCGGCTGCACCGCCATGCCGCAGGCCCGCATGCAGGCCCTGCTGGACTGGTTGCGGCCGCAGGATGCGCCGCGCTTCGTGCTGCTGCCGCGCGCCGAGTACACGCGCCTGCAGGCCCAGTGGCAACTGCCCGCACTGCGCGGAGACGCCCGTTGAGCGCGCAGGACGAACCGCAGCTGCAGCGCGCGGTCAGCCGCTGGCAGATCGTCGGCCTGTCGATCAACGATGTGATCGGCAGCGGCATCTACCTGCTGCCGGCCGCCACCGTCGCCCTGCTTGGCCCCTTCAGCCTGTGGGGCGTGGTCGCTGCCGGCATCGTGGTCGCCCTGCTGGTGCTGTGCTACGCGCAGGCCGCCAGCTATTTCGACGAGCCCGGTGGCAGCTACCTGTATGCACGCGAGGCGTTCGGGCGCTTCGCCGGGTTCGAGATCGGCTGGATGATCTGGCTGACCCGCATCAGCTCGGCGGCCGCACTCAGCAACGCGCTGGCCGATGCGGTCGCGCGTTTCTGGCCGTGGGCCGGTGCCGGCATGGGGCGCATCGCGGTGATCGTGGTGTCGCTGGGCTTCCTCACCGGCGTCAACATCATCGGCGTGCGCTCGGCCGCGCGCACCGGCGTGGTGCTGGTGATCGGCAAGATGTTGCCGCTGCTGCTGTTCGTGGCCATCGGTGCGTTCTATATCGACCCGCAGCTGGCCTTCTCCGGCCAGCGCCCCGACCCGCACGACCTGCAGCGCATGGGCGAGGCCGCGTTGCTGCTGCTGTACGCCTACGCCGGCTTCGAGAACATCCCGGCCGCCGCCGGCGAGTACCGTAATCCGCGTCGCGATATTCCGTTCGCGCTGATCACCATGATCATCACCGTCACCGTCATCTACGGCGCGGTGCAGGTGGTGGCACAGGGCACGCTGGCCGGCCTGGCCAGCTCGGCCACGCCGCTGGCCGATGCCGCTGCCGGCTTCGGCGGCGAAGCACT
This sequence comes from Stenotrophomonas sp. YJH_SMC_14-1, assembly GCF_059372275.1. Taxonomy (NCBI): domain Bacteria; kingdom Pseudomonadati; phylum Pseudomonadota; class Gammaproteobacteria; order Lysobacterales; family Lysobacteraceae; genus Stenotrophomonas; species Stenotrophomonas sp. YJH_SMC_14-1. The sequence continues at coordinate 38,757 of NZ_JCAFVK010000003.1, read as the reverse complement.
GGCGCTGATCCTCACCGTAGGCGCGACCATCTCCATCCTCGGCACCAACAGCAACACGATGATGATGGGCCCACGCTTCCTGTTCGCACTGGCCCGCGATGGCTATGGGCCGAAGATCCTGGCGCAGGTGCATCCGCGCTTCCACACCCCGGCCGCATCGATCCTGTGCCAGGGTTTGATCGCACTCGGCCTGGCCCTGTCCGGTTCGTTCGTGCAGCTGGCCCTGCTGTCGATGACCACGCGCCTGTTCGCCTACATCGGAACGGCCGCTGCGGTACTGGTGCTGGCCAAGCGCTATGCGGACCGGCCGGGTGCACTGAAACTGCCGGGTGGCCCGCTGATTCCGGTACTGGCGCTGCTGCTGTGCCTGGCGCTGTTCGCCAGTGCCAGCTGGCAGAACATCGCTGCTGCGCTGGTGGCGTTCGCCATCGGCGCGGTGATCTACAAGCTGCCGCGAAAAGATGCCGACGCCGGATGACCAATAGCGCCGGGCCATGCCCGGCGGATTGATCTGGTGATCACGCTGCCGGACCGGGCCGTTAACCGCCACACAGGCAGGATCAGGCTTCGTCCACAACGGAGCCTTCCATGACCGAGTACCAGATCCCCGGCCGCGTACCGGACGACAGCACGCCGCGTGATGCGGTCAGCAACTACTGGCGTGAGCGCTACACGGCCGAGCCGTATTACGACGACCAGCTGTTCTTCGAGGATTATGAACCGGCCTACCGCATCGGCCACGCCGCGCGTGCGCAGGACATGATCCGCGCCTACGAACAGGTCGAAGCTGAACTGGAGTCGCGCTGGGCCAGCGAGCGTGGCCGCAGCCGGCTGGAATGGGCGCAGGCGCGCGGTGCCGTGCGCCGTGGCTGGGAGGATGCGCAGTTGGCGGATCCGCGGTTGAAGCGATAACGCCATGCTTTTGTCGGGCCGAGCCTACGCTCGGCTCGACTCCACAAACGCCGCAGGACAGCCGAGCATTGGCCCGGCTCTACACATTCACTCCTGTTCCGGCAGCGGCGGCACGGCCGCGCTGCGCTTGCTCTCACCGCCACCGGCGGCGATCAGGTCGCGGGTGTTCTTCTGCACCGCCACCGCGCCGAACAGCGACAGTGCATACGCCATGCCGTAGAAGCCCTTCTCGCTCGGTGCCAGCGTGGCATTCCACAGGCCAACCAGCAGCAGCATCAACGCCGACAGCAGTGCGAACCAGCACAGCGCGTAGTACAGGCCACTCACCGGAATGCCCTCGACGCGGTCACGCACGCTCTTCTGCAGCGACACCGCCGCGAACAGGCCGAACAGCAGCAGGGTCAGGTAGTAGCCCTTTTCGTTGAGCGCCATCGTGGCGTTGAACAGACCGATCAGGTAGGCCGCCGCACCCAGCAGCAGGGCCACCCATGAGGCGGCGATGAAGGCGGTGGAGGGCTTGTGGGGCATGGCAGTGTTCATTGCAGATCCTTGGCAGGCAGACGGGCACGCTTTGCCCGGGCGTGCCCACCCTAGACGATCCCGCCGCGCTCGCACAGGGGTCGCAGGACCTTCGGGCCACGACGCTCACGGCGCCAGTGGTATACAAGGGACAGCCCGGCCATCCGCATCCCCGCACTGGAGATACCCATGACCCGCACGCCCCTGCTGCTCGCCCTCGGCCTGGTGCCGATCCTTGCCACCTCCGCCTGCAATGCCGCCGACCCGGCCGCCAACGGCGCCCAGACCGCAGCGCCCGCAGCCTCCACCACTGCCGACCAGCGCCCGTTCACCGCCACCGAAATCAGCCGCTTCGACCAGCCGTGGGCGATGACCTTCCTGCCGGACGGCAGCCTGCTGGTCACCGAAAAGCGCGGCAAGCTGCAGCACCTGGACCTGGCCAGCGGCCAGAAGCACGAGATTACCGGCGTTCCGAAGGTCGCTTACGGCGGCCAGGGCGGCTTCGGTGACGTGATCCTGCACCCGCAATTCGCGAGCAACCACGTGATCTACCTCAGCTATGCCGAGGAAGGCACGCTGGACACCCGCGGCGCCGCCGTGGCCCGTGCCACGCTGGCGCTGGACGCCAACGGTGCCGGCCAGCTGAAGGACCTGAAGGTGATCTGGCGACAGAGCCCGAAGGTGAGTGGTGAAGGTCACTACGGCCATCGCCTTGCTTTCGGCCCGGACGGCAAGCTGTGGATCAGCTCCAGCGAGCGCCAGAAGTTCGATCCGGCGCAGGACATGGGCGGCAACCTCGGCAAGATCATCCGCCTCAACGATGATGGCAGCCTGCCCGCCGACAACCCGTTCGCCTCGCAGGGCGGCGTGGCCGCGCAGGTGTGGTCACTGGGCCACCGCAACATCCTCGGCATGGCCTTCGATGCCAACGGCAAGCTGTGGGCACACGAGATGGGCCCGGCCGGCGGTGACGAACTGAACCTGATCGTGCGCGGCGCCAACTACGGCTACCCGATCGTTTCCAATGGTGACCATTACGACGGCCGGACGATTCCCGACCACGACACGCGCCCGGAATTCGCCGCGCCGAAGGTGACCTGGACGCCAGTGATCTCGCCGGCCGGCTTCGTGATCTACAGCGGCAACCTGTTCCCGCAGTGGAAGGGCAGCGGCTTCATCGGCGGCCTGTCCTCCACCTCGCTGGTGCGCGTGGCCTTCGACGGCGACAGCGCGCGCGAAGCCGAACGCTTCAACATGGGCGAGCGCATCCGCGAAGTGGAACAGGGCCCGGATGGCGCCCTGTGGCTGCTGGAAGACGGCAGCAAGGCGCGCCTGCTGAAGCTCACCCCGAGCACCTGAGGTAGTGCCGGTCGCTGGCCGGCACGTTTGTCCGCAACGGCCCCGCACGCGGGGCCGCCTGCGTTCATTGGATGGTGATGACCTTCACCTCGGTCTTCGTGCAGGCCTGGTCCAGGCACTGCCCGTTCAACCACACCTGGCCGCTGCCGATCATCACGCCCTGCTGGTTGACGAACACCTTGCCGAAATCCTGCTCGGACACCGCCTTGACCACCGCCGGGGTGATGATCTTCTCGTAGTTGCGCTGGAACTCACCGGGGCCGGTGATCTTCTTTCCGCCACCGACGTTCAATGGAAAGCGCACTTCCTCGACCACCGCAGCGCGATCGCCGCCAACCACGGCGGCCTTGAACGCATTGAAGACCTTCTCGAACTGCGCCGCATCGCCAAGCAGCGTTTCGATGCGCGCGCGTGCGTCTTCGGCGGGCGCTTCCGCTGCGGGCGCGGCCGGTGCCGAAGCAGCGGGTTCAGTGGCAGATGCCGCAGGCGTTGCCGGGGCGCTGGCCTCCATCGGCGGCGGTGCATCCGCCGCAGGCTCGGCCGGCGGTGCCGCCGGCTGCGAGCAGGCGGCCAGCACCAGGGCGGGAATCAGACAAGCCATCCGGCGCATGCGCGCACTCCATCGAAACAGGGAGCCCGATGGTAGCGCCGCCGCGGTGAGGACAACAAAAAGGGGACGGAGGGGATTAAGTCGTTAGTGGCACAAACGACTTAATCCCCTCCGTCCCCTTTTTCTTCGATCAGGCCTTCAGCAGCTCGAACTGCACGGCTTCGCCGGCCGCCGAGGACGCGCAGACCCACAGGTCGAAGTGGCCCGGCTCGGCACGCAGCACGCCGTCGCGGCCGGTGAAGGCCAGCTGCTCGCGGGTGAGGGTGAACACCACGTCGGTCGACTCGCCTGGCTGCAGTGCCACCTTGCGGAAGTCCTTCAGTTCACGCACCGGACGCACGCGGCTGGCCACGCGGTCGTGGATGTACAGCTGCACCACTTCCTCGCCGGCCACGTCGCCGCTGTTGGTCAGGGTGGTGGTGATGGTGAGGGTGTCGTCCCAGCCGAGCTGCGCGGCACTCAGCTGCGGCACGCCGTAGGCGAAGGTGGTGTAACCGATGCCGTGGCCGAACGGGTACAGCGGCTCGTTCGGAATCTCGCGCCAGCGAGCCTTGAACTCCGACATGGTCGGCAGTTCCGGGCGGCCGGTGCGCGGGTGGTTGTAGAAGTACGGCTGCTGGCCGGACACCTGCGGGAAGCTGACCGGCAGGCGGCCGGACGGGCTGTAGTCGCCGAACAGCACATCAGCCACGGCATGGCCGGTCTGCGTGCCCAGGTACCAGGTCACCGCCACGGCCTGCGCATTGCGCACCGCGCCCTGCAGTGCCAGCGCGCGGCCGTTGCGCAGCAGCACCACCAGCGGCTTGCCGGTCATCGCCACCGCCTCGGCCAGTGCCTGCTGTGCCGGCGGCAGGGTGATCTCCACGCGCGACTGCGCTTCACCGCTGTAGCGCTGCGGTTCGCCCAGCGCCAGCACCACCACGTCGGCGCGCAGCGCGGCAGCCACCGCTGCTTCGGTGCCGCCCGGAATGGCAGTTTCCAGTTCGCAGCCCGGCACGATCTCCAGCAGCGCTTCATCGCCGATGGCGGCGCGCACGCCGGTTTCCAGGTCCACGTAACGCTGCTTGTCGCCGAACAGGGTCCAGCAGCCTTCAATGTTCTCGCGGTCCTGCACGAACGGACCGATCAGCGCGATCTTCTGCCCGGTCTTCTGCAACGGCAGCACGTTGTCGCGGTTGTTCAGCAGCACGATCGAACGGCGCGCGGCATCGCGCGACAGTTCGTCATGCGCGGCGAGGTACGAGGTATCGGCTTCGCGCGCCGGGTCCAGCGAACGGTACGGGTCGTCGAACAGGCCGATGGTTTCCTTCAGCCACAGGATGCGGCGCACGCCCTCATCCAGCACCGCCATCGGCACCTCGCCGCTCTCGACCAGGCCCGGCAGGTGCTCGGCGTAGAAGCCGCTCTGCATGCTCAGGTCCAGGCCGGCGGTGAACGCCTTGGCGGTGGCATCGCGGTCGTCGGCGGCATAGCCGTGCGCGACCAGTTCCATATCGGCGGTGTAGTCGGAGATCACCACGCCCGGGAACTTCCATTCACCGCGCAGGATGTCGGTCAGCAGTTCGGCGTTGGCACTGGCCGGCACGCCGTTGATGTCGTTGAACGAGGACATCACGGTGATCGCGCCGGCGTCGAAGGCGGCCTTGAACGGTGGCAGGTGCACGTCGCGCAGGGTCTGCGGCGAGATGTCCACCATGTTGTATTCCATGCCGGCCATCACCGCGCCATAGGCGGCGAAGTGCTTCGGCGTGGCCAGCAGCGAATCGGCGGCGCGCAGGTCGCCGCCCTGGAAGCCGCGCACGCGGGCGGCGGCAAAGGCACAGCCCAGCACCACGTCCTCACCGGCACCTTCGGCGCCACGGCCCCAGCGCTGGTCGCGGGCGATGTCCACGGCCGGGGCATAGGTCCAGTGCAGGCCGGCAGCGGTGGCCTCGATGGCGGTGGCGCGCGCGGTGCGCTCGGCCAGCGCCGGCTCGAAGCTGGCGGCCTCGCCCAGCGGAATCGGGAACACGGTGCGCATGCCGTGGATGACGTCGGCCGCCAGGATCACCGGGATGCCCAGGCGGCTCTCTTCGGTGGCGACCTGCTGGATCCGGCGGCCCAGTTCGGCGCCCACACCATTGAACAGCGAGCCGACCTTGCCCTCGCGCACCTGCTGCAGCACCTGGTCGGCATTGCGCACGTTGGCTTCCGGGTTCACGTCCGGGGCGAACGGGCGGACCATGTCCGCGAAGACACCCAGCTGGCCGACCTTTTCCTCGACGGTCATCTGGGCAATGAGGGATTCGATGCGATCGGAGGCCACCGGCAGTCCTTGATGAAAACGTTTACAAGCCCGGCATTCTAGCGATCCCGGGCGATTTGGCGAGGGGTTTGTTCATTCAGTTTCAGCCACCAGCGGGGTCCGTATGGCCCCGCCGGGGGCACCGCAGCTTACTCCGAGCCGGCCAGCTGGCGCTGCCCGGCCATCAACATGGCGTCGCTGGAGGCCTGGAACACCCGCAGGCCGAAGGCCGGCAGGATCGCCAGCAGGTGGTCGAAGATGTCCGACTGCACCGCCTCGTACTCGCCCCAGGCGGTGCTGCGGGTGAAGCAGTACAGCTCCAGCGGCAGGCCTTCGGTGGTCGGCTGCAGCTGGCGTACCAGCAGGGTCATGTCGGTATGGATGCCCGGGTGGCTGCGCAGGTAACGCTCCACATAGGCCCGGAAGGTACCCAGGTTGGTCACCCGGCGGCTGTTGACCTCGGCCACGCCCTGCTCGCGCAGGCGCCCGTTCCACTGCCCCAGCTCCTGCTCCTTGGCCTGCAGGTAGTCGCGCAGCAGCGCGAATTCACCGAGGAAGGCCAGGTCGCCCTCATCCAGGAAGCCGACGCTGTGCTGGTCCAGGTACAGCGCGCGCTTGATCCGGCGCCCTCCCGCCTCCTGCATGCCGCGCCAGTTCTTGAACGACTCGGTCACCAGCTTCTTGGTGGGGATGGTGGTGATGGTCTTGTCGAAGTTCTGCACGGTGATGGTGTGCAGGGCGATGTCGATCACATCGCCATCGGCGTTCTGGCTGGGCATCTCGATCCAGTCACCGATGCGCACACGACCATCGCCACTGATCTGTACGCTGGCCACCAGCGACAGGATGGTGTCCTGGAAGACCAGCATCAGCACTGCGGTGGCGGCGCCGAGACCGGTGACCAGATAGCGGAGGTCGACGCCGGCCAGGGTGGCAACGATCGACAGGCCGGCGATCACGAAGATGACGATCTTGGCGACCTGCAGGTACCCCTTGATCGGCTTGTTGCGTGCCTCGGGGCGGCGCTCGTAGAGATCATTGGCCGCATCCAGCGCATGCGAGATGGCCAGCACCACGGTCAGGATCGCCCACGCCTGGCAGGCGCCGATGATGAAGCTCACCAGCCCCGGCGGCAGGTCCGGCACGATGCGGATGCCCGAGGCGATCACCTGGCTGGGCACCACATTGGACAGACGCGAGATCACCCGCATCAGGTGGCTGCCGCGGCCGGTATCAGCACCCGGCAGGCGGCTGAGCAGGCGTCGCAGCCCGCGCAGCAGGATGCGCTTGGTCACCCAGTTGGCCAGGCCAGCGGCGATCAGCAGCGCCGAGATCATCAACGCCAGGTAGGCGCCAGGATAGGGTTCCAGTGTGTTCTGCAGCCGTTCCAGCCACTGTACTGCCACCACCGCGTCCACCATCGGTTGTCTCCTGTCTGTTTCGTTGTTGCCAAGGTTGCCGGCCAGCGGCCGGCACTACCGGGGTTGCTGGCCAATGGCCGGCACGACCGGGTCAGTCCCGCGTGCGTTCGATGATCACGCCCACAGCGCGCGCGCCGCGCACCGCGCCCGGCTTGCTCAGCTTCAGGCGCAGCCACTTCACGTCGAATTCGTCCAGCACGATCTGCGCGCAACGTTCGGCCAGGGTCTCGACCAGGCCGAACTCCGACTCGCGCACGAACTGTTCCAGGCGCTTGCTCACCGCCTTGTAGTTCAGGGTGTGGGCGATGTCATCGGTGGCTGCGGGGCGACGGTTGTCGAAGCCCATTTCCAGGTCGAACACCAGGTCCTGGCGGATCCGCCGCTCCCAATCGTAGATGCCGATCAGGGCGTCGATCGTCAGCCCCTCGATGAAAACCTTGTCCATTGCGGTTACCAGCCGAATACAGACGGCCATGGTACCGGCACGGCGGTGAGCCTGCCCGGAACGGGCGGCGGGCCACCGGCGTGGGGCGGTCCGGAAAAAACAAAGGGCCCTGCTAGCGGGGCCCTTTGGTACCTCTCAACGTCCCCGGGGGGAGCTGGAATCCAGCCGCGAGTCCCGGAGCACACGATGCAGATCGTGACGTTCATTTCCTCTACGGTCCAGAGTCAATCACGACATACTGGAGGAAGCCCAAGGCGATACAGGAATTTTGCTGCCTGACACGGCGGCATTGCCCGATATCACGCCTGCGGCAACCAGCGCAGGCTAGTGATCCGCCATGTGGTCCCGTATTTGATGAGAGAGCAACGAATCCTGCAGGCAGCGCTGTCACGCCCACGGTGGGCGACGTACAAACGCATTGCATACCGGCACTGTTTGGACGCCGCCTCACTTTACGTATGGAACATGCAGATGTGCGGCGCGCTGCTATCTCCCCTGCACGTCTGTGAAATCGTAATCCGCAATGCGGTGGCCGCGGCGCTGGCGCATACCTTCGGGCCGCGCTGGCCCTGGCATCCTGCACTGCTGCAGCGGATGCCAGCAGATGGCGCGTTGTCGGCCTTGCAGGATATCCATAGACAGGCAGATCCTCGGATGGACACTCCGGAGATCATCGCCAGTCTTCGTTTCGCTTTCTGGCAGCAGCTTTTCACGCGGCGCTTTGAGGGAGCCATCTGGGCGCGGGGCTTGAAGATTGCGTTGCCGAACGCGCCACAGGATGCTCTCAGCGTGGTCCGCACGAACATCCACGCTGACCTCGACCGCATCCGCCACCTGCGCAACCGCATCGCCCATCACGAGCCCATCCTCAAGCGCGACATCGGCGCCGACCTGGCCGCGATCGGGCGGCTGATCCATGCCCGCTGCCCACACACGCTGGGCTGGCTGCAGCGCCATGAGCGGGCGACAACCGTGCTGGCGGCGTCGCCGTTGGCAGTGCATCGGTAATGCGTCCGCCGGCCGTGGCCCGACGCTACCGGTTCACACCGCCGGCAGGGTCGCCATGTCCCAGCGCGGGGTCACATCCACCTTCGGCGGGCTGTGCTGGCCAGCCTGCAGGCGCAGCGCGCCGGCGAAGGCGATCATCGCGCCGTTGTCGGTGCACAGTGCCGGCCGCGGGAAGCAGGCGCGGCCGCCGAGGCGCTCGGCCATCTGCTGCAGGCGGGCGCGCAGGCGCTTGTTGGCGCCGACGCCGCCGGCCACCACGATCACGTTGGTGCCCGCCGCTTCCAGCGCGCGCTCGCACTTGATCGACAGGGTCTCGACCACCGCATCTTCAAAGCCCCGGGCGATGTCGGCACGGGTCTGCTCGCTCTGGTCGCTGTCGCGCCAGGCCATCAGGACCTGGGTCTTCAGGCCGGAGAAGCTGAAATCCAGCCCCGGGCGGTCGGTCATCGGCCGCGCGAAGCGATACGCGCCCGGCGTGCCCTGCTCGGCCAGCCTGGCCAGCTGCGGGCCACCAGGGTACGGCAGCCCCATCAGCTTGGCGGTCTTGTCGAAGGCCTCGCCGGCCGCATCATCCAGGGTTTCGCCCAGCAGGCGGTACTGGCCGATCGCATCCACCGCCACCAGCTGGGTATGGCCACCGGACACCAGCAGTGCCACGAACGGCGCTTCCGGCGGGTCGTCTTCCATCAGCGGGGCCAGCAGGTGGCCTTCCATATGGTGTACGCCCACGGCCGGTACCTCCAGCGCCCAGGCCAGCGAACGCGCCACGCCCGCGCCCACCAGCAGCGCGCCGACCAGGCCGGGACCGGCCGTATAGGCCACGCCATCGATATCACCTACCCCCAGACCGGCTTCGGCCAGGGTCTGGCGCACCAGCGGCAGCAGCTTGCGGACGTGGTCGCGGCTGGCCAGCTCTGGCACCACCCCCCCGTATTCGGCGTGCAGGGCGATCTGGCTGTAGACCGCATGGGCGCGCAGGGCCGCGCTGCCGGACAGGCCGGTGTCATACACCGCCACGCCGGTCTCATCACAGGAAGATTCGATGCCAAGGACTCGCATGCCTGCTATTATGACGCCCCTGCCGCCCCCTCGGGGGATGTGCAGATCTCACTGCTTTCGAACTTCCGGCCCGTATTCAGGGTTGGCCGCTTGCAGTTTGTCTATTCGCCGCTATAATGTGCGGCTCGCCGGGCGTGACCCGGTTCTACTGTGTCCCGGAGATTCCATGCCCAGCGTCAAAGTCCGCGAGAACGAGCCCTTCGAGTTTGCTCTTCGCCGCTTCAAGCGCACTTGCGAAAAGGCCGGTGTGCTGGCCGAAACCCGCAAGCGCGAGTTCTACGAAAAGCCGACCCAGGAGCGCAAGCGCAAGGCCGCCGCTGCTGTGAAGCGTCAGCTGCGCCGCTCGTCGCGCGACGTCACCAAGCGTCAGCGCCTGTACTGATCGGACGCATCTTCATTGCGGCGGGCCTGCCTGTCGCGATGGAGCCGAAGCCGGCACGCGCGAGCGTCGCCGGCTTTTTGCGTTTCCGGGTTCGGGCATCCGCGCCCGCCCCACCTACCACCACGAGGTTCCTCATGAGCATGAAGCAGCAGCTCACCGAAGACATGAAGGCCGCCATGAAGGCCGGCGAGAAGCACAAGCTGGGCGTGATCCGCCTGATCAATGCCGCCATCAAGCAGCGCGAAGTGGACGAGCGCATCGAACTGGACGACACCGCCGTGATCGCCGTGCTCGACAAGATGGTCAAGCAGCGCAAGGACTCGGTCAGCCAGTACGAAGCCGCCAACCGCGAAGACCTGGCCGAGATCGAGCGCGCCGAGATCGTGGTCATCGAAGCCTACCTGCCGGCCAAGATGGGCGAAGCCGAGATCGTGGCCGCCATCCAGGCCGCCATCGCCGAAACCGGCGCCTCCGGCCCGGCCGACATGGGCAAGCTGATGGGCGCACTGAAGCCCAAGCTCGCCGGCCAGGCCGACATGGGCCTGGTTTCCAAGCTGGTCAAGCAGCTGCTGGCGTAATCCAGCACTTGCGGTCGGATCCCTTCCGCGACACGGAAGGGCTCTGACCCCATTGATGCACCCGCTTCACCGCACCTTCGTCGGTCGCCTGCTACAACCGCACACATGGTTGAACCCGAGCCCAACGTTCCCGTGTCACTGCGCAAGTACATCAAGCGCCTGCAGGACAGCTTCCCGATGGCGGTGGCCAAGCGCTTCATCGACGTCGACGTGCTGACCCAGGCAGCTTCCGTCTCCTTCTACGCCCTGCTGTCGATGGCACCGTTGCTGGTGCTGCTGCTGTGGCTGACCGCCTCGCTGTACCCGCCGGCCCAGCAGGCACTGATCGACCAGATCAGCTCGGTGGCCGGCAGCAGCGCGGCCACCGTGGCCGAAACCGTTCTGAAGAACGCCGACAACCAGCCGGATGTCGGCTCGCTGGCGGGTGTGTGGAGCACGCTGCTGCTGTTCGTCGGCGCCACCGCCGTGTTCGCCCAGCTGCAGAACGCACTGAACCTGATCTTCCGCACCAGCGGCGAGCGCCTGGAAGGCCTCAAGGCCTGGCTGCGCAAGCGCGTGTTCTCGTTCGGCGTGGTGCTGGCGCTGGGCTTCCTGCTGATCCTGTCGATGACCGCCACCACGGTGCTGCAGGTGGCCTTCGCGCAACTGCCCTCGATCCTGCCCGCGCTGGGGTACGTCACGAGCCTGCTGCTGTACGCAGTCGGCTTCGCCTTCATGTACCACTACCTGCCCGACCGTCGCGTGGCGTGGCGCCAGGCCTTCATCGGCGGCGTCATCACCTCGGCACTGTTCGCACTGGGCCGGTACGGCATCGGCGTCTACATCGCCACCGTGGCCCCCGGCAGTGCCTACGGCTCGATGGGCGCGCTGGTGATCTCGCTGGTCTGGATCTACTACGCCACCGTCGTGTTCTTCGTTGGTGCCCTGATGACGGCGGTGATCGATGAGCGCCTGCGCGCGCGTCATCACCTGGCCGCAGCCGGCATTGATCCGGCAACCGCCAGCCAGGTGCCCGACAGGGGGTAAACTAGGCCGACCGCCCCCGGTTCCGTCGCGTGGTCCTGCACCGCGCCCTGCCCTGTTGCCCATGGCCCGTATCCCCGACGCTTTCATCGACGACCTGCTCGCCCGCACCGACATCGTCGAGGTGGTGGGCAGCCGCGTGCCGTTGAAGCGCCAGGGCAAGGAGTACGCCGCGCGCTGCCCGTTCCATGACGAGCGCTCCGCGTCGTTCACGGTCTCGCCCACCAAGCAGTTCTATCACTGCTTCGGCTGCGGCGCGCACGGCACCGCGATCAGCTTCCTGATGAACTACGACCGCCTCGAGTTCCTCGACGCGGTGGATGAGCTGGCCAAGCGCGCGGGCATGGAAGTACCGCGCAACGAGAACCCGCGCAGCCCCCAGCAGCAGGACGACAGTCGCGAGCTGTATTCGGCACTGGATGCCGCTGCCCGGTTCTTCCAGAAGAACCTGGAAGGCAGCGACAAGGCACGCAGTTACCTTGATGGGCGTGGCGTGGACGAAGAGAACCGCGCGCGCTTCCAGATCGGCTACGCCCCGGATGGGTACAGCGGCCTGCGCGATGCACTGGGCAAGGACGAGCGGCGCATGAAACTGCTCGACCGCGCCGGCCTGTTCTCGAAGAACGACCGCGGCCACGTCTACGACAAGTTCCGCGACCGGGTGATGTTCCCGATCTTCGACCGCCGTGGCCGGGTGATCGCCTTCGGTGGCCGCGTGTTCGAGAAGGACGACGGCCCCAAGTACCTCAACTCGCCCGAAACCGCGCTGTTCCACAAGGGCCGCGAACTGTACGGCCTGTGGCAGGTGCGCCAGGCCAACCAGAAGATCGAGCGGCTGATCGTGGTCGAGGGCTACATGGACGTGGTCTCGCTGTTCCAGTTCGGTGTCACCCAGGCGGTGGCAACACTGGGTACCGCAACCACGCCGGACCATGCCGAGCTGCTGTTCCGCAACGCGCCGGACGTGTTCTTCTGCTTCGACGGCGACGCCGCCGGCCGACGCGCCGGCTGGAAGGCGCTGGAGTCGGTGCTGCCGCGCATGAAGGACGGCCGCCAGGCCTTCTTCCTGTTCCTGCCCGATGGCGAGGACCCCGACACCATCGTGCGCAAGGAAGGCGCCGAGGCCTTCAACGAGCGCCTGAAGCAGGCCACGCCGCTGTCGCAGTTCTTCTTCGATGAACTGACCCGCGAGATCAACCTGGGCACGCTGGACGGCAAGGCGCGCCTGGCCGAACGCGCAAAGCCGATGCTGGCGCAGATTCCCGACGGTGCCTTCGGCGACCTGATGAAGCAGCAGCTGGCGCAGCTGACCGGGCTCGGCGGCAACGCCCAGGCTGCACGCACGCCGATGCCGCAACGCCAGCCTTCGCGCACGATCCAGCCAGTGGCCAGGCGCAGCCTGGTGCGCGGCGCGATCGCCGTGCTGCTGCAGCAGCCGTCGCTGGCGCTGACCCTGGGCGGCAAGCATCACTTCCAGGGCCTTCGCCTGCCGGGTGTGGAACTGCTGCTGGAGCTGCTGGGGCTGGTCGAACAGCGCCCGGACATCAGCACCGGCGCCCTGCTGGAACATTTCGACGGCCGCGAGGAACAGGCCTCGCTGCATACATTGGCCGCACAGACGCTGCCCGGCACCGAAGCCAGCTGGACCCAGGAACTGCACGACGCAGTGGCCCAGCTGGAGAAACAGCTGCTGGTGCAACGTCTGGAGGAGTTGTTGGCAAAGCAGCGCCAGCAGGGCCTCGACGATACTGACAAATACGAACTGCGCGAGCTGTTGAAGGCCCGCGCCGGACTGCGCTTGTAGCGGCAGGACGTTTTCACGGAGAGGACCATGCTGCTGCGCCTGACCTGCCTGCTGTTGTTGTCGCTCTGCCTGCCACTGACGGCCCTGGCCGAAGACGTGCCTCTCAACGAAGTCCGTCCCGGCCTGTATGCCGGTGGCCAGGCCAGTGCCGCACAGCTGCAGGCCTTGGCCGCACGGGGCGTACGCACGGTGATCGACCTGCGCCAGCCCGACGAGGACCGGGGCTTCGATGAAACCCGCGCGGCCGAATCGCTGGGCCTGCGCTATGTGCGCATTCCGGTGGCCGGCGCCGAGGGCCTGGATACGGCCAATGTGCGCGCGGTGCACCAGGCCCTGCAGCAGAGCCAGGGGCCGGTGCTGCTGCACTGCGCCTCCGGCAACCGCGCCGGTGCCGTGCTCGGCCTGGTCAATGCCCACTACGAACATGCCAGCCCGGAGCAGGCGCTTCAGCTCGGCCAGCGCGCCGGCCTGAAGTCGCTGGAAGCCGCCACCCGCCAGCGCCTGGCCACACCGGTCACTTCGCCCTGAACAACCCTCCGCACCAAGGACTCTGCCCACCATGACCCGCTGGTGGTCGCGCCTGCGACCGGACAACTTCACCCTCGCCCTGCTGTGCACCGTCGGCCTGGCCTCGCTGCTGCCGATGAAGGGCGCCGCCGCCATCGTGCTCGACGATGTCACCACCGTCGCCATCGCCGCGCTGTTCTTCCTGCATGGCGCGCGCCTGCCGCGCGAGTCGATCATCGGCGGCATGCTGCACTGGCGGCTGCACCTGACCATCCTGGCCTGCACCTTCCTCCTGTTCCCGCTGCTGGGGCTGATGTTCAAGCCACTGTCGGGCTGGCTGCTGACTCCGGAGCTGTACCTGGGCGTGCTGTTCCTGTGCACCCTGCCGTCCACCGTGCAGTCGTCCATCGCGTTCACTTCGATGGCCCGCGGCAACGTGCCGGCAGCGGTGTGCAGCGCCTCGCTGTCGAGCATCCTCGGCGTGTTCCTGACCCCACTGCTGCTGACCGCGCTGGCCGGCACCTCCGGCGGCGTGCATGACCCACTGCACGCGATCGGCGGCATCATGCTGCAGCTGCTGGTGCCGTTCGTGGCCGGCCACCTGCTGCGGCCGTGGATTGCCGGCTGGGTGGAGAAGCAGCGCGCGCTGCTGCGCTACACCGACCAGGGCACGATCCTGCTGGTGGTGTATTCGGCGTTCGGCGAAGCGGTGACCGAAGGGTTGTGGAGCAAGACGCCGCTGCTCTCGTTGCTGGCCGTGGCCGTGGTGGCTGCCGTGCTGCTCGGCATCGCCATGCCGCTGATTACCTTCATCGCCCGCCGGCTGCGCTTCAACCGCGAGGACGAGATCGCCATCGTGTTCTGCGGCTCGAAGAAGAGCCTGGCCACCGGCGTGCCAATCGCCAAGGTGCTGTTCGCCGGCGGCAGCCTCGGCGCGATCGTGCTGCCGGTGATGATCTACCACCAGATCCAGCTGATCGTCTGCGGCGTGATCGCGCAGCGGTATGCGCGGCGCAAGCCCTGACAGGGCACGCGGGTTGTTCCGGGTAGACCATCCACGCATGGCGTGGATCTACTCCAAACCACGGATGGCGTGAACCACCAGTAGATCCACGCCATGCGTGGATGGGTTGCCTGACACTACGAATCCACGAGCGTGCCGACGCTCAGCTCCGGCATCCACACCCACAGGTCGTACGCCCGTTCCGCATGGGTATCGCCCCGCAGCCGCGGGGCCACCTGCTCTGGAAGTGGCCGCGCCATGCAACGGTCCGCGCACGCCCACGCCTGGCCACGCAGCGCACCCAACCGCACGCTGTAGATATCCAGGTCCCGCAGCTGGGAGGCCATCGGCCGCCTCTGCATTTCCGGCGGCATACCTTCCGGCCGCCGCAGCATGGCGTGGACATTGCCAGTCAGCACCAGCATGCGTGCATTGTCTGGCAACCCTCGATAGAGCCGTCGCAATTCGGCTGCCATGAAGTCATCGCGCGTCTGGTTGCCGCCACTGCTGGCATTGACGTCATAGCCAACCACTTCGATCACGCGCCCCTGCGCCTTCAGCACACGGAGGCCTTCGATCATCGCCAGCATGTCGCGGCTACGGCGACCATCATGCTGGTCATCGCGCACGGTCCAGAACGCGCGGCCGTGCAGGTGCCGGCGCGCCCTGGCCCCGCCATCGGATTCCAGATAGTCGCGCAGCACAGGGTTCTCGGCGCGTGGCAGTTCCAGCGCCAGCAGGACCGGGCCGTTGCGGCTGTAGTCGTCCACCAGCTGACGTACCAGCAACGGGGTCTCGCGGGTGCCGTGGAATTCGCCCAGTACCAGCAGGCGGTGCTCACCGGCATGCTGGCGGATCTGTGCGGCGGTGTCATCGGCATGCGCGGTGAGGGCCACACCCAGCGCCAGCAGCAGCGCGGTGGTCCAACGGAAGATCGAATGCATCCCTGCGCCTTCCTTTCCTTTGCGGTCAGGAACAGCAATGGCGACGCAGCAACCGCGGTTCAAGTAGATCCACGCCGTGCGTGGATGCTCCCGCCATCAGACCGGGCCTGAGTCGAGCGTGGCTCGACTCTACAAAGGGCAGCCCCTCACAACCAGGGCAGGATCCAGTGGTCCACCAGCAGGAAGGCGAACAGCGCCATCAGGTACACGATGGAGTAATAGAACATCTTCATCGAGAACAATTCGTCCGGCGGGTTGAGCATGCGCCAGGCATACCAGAGGAACACCGCGTTGAGCACGATCGCGCCGCCCAGGTAGAACGCACCGCTCATGCCCACCAGGTACGGCAGCAGGCAGACCAGCGCCAGCACCACCGAATACACCATGATCTGCTTGCGGGTATGCACCACGCCGTGGGTCACCGGCAGCATCGGGATCTCCGCCTTGGCGTAGTCCTCGCGGCGGAAGATCGCCAGCGCCCAGAAGTGCGGCGGGGTCCAGATGAAGATGATCAGCACCAGCAGCGACGAGTACGCCCAGTCCGACGAACCCTGCATGCCGGTCACTGCGGCCCAGCCCAGCATCGGCGGCATCGCGCCGGCCAGGCCACCGATGACGATGTTCTGCGAGGTCGCACGCTTGAGGTACACGGTGTAGATCACCGCGTAGCCGATCAGCGAGGCGAAGGTCAGCACGGCGGTGATCAGGTTCACCCACAGCACCAGGATGGTCATCGACAGCACGATCAGCACGCCGGCAAACACCAGCACCTGCCATGGCTTGACCTTGCCCACCACCAGCGGACGCCACGAGGTGCGCGCCATCTGCGCATCGATGTGTGCGTCCAGCAGCTGGTTGATGGCGGCTGCGGCCGAGGCCGCCAGCCAGATGCCGAGGAAACCGAGCACACCGGCGCGCACCTGCTCCCAGCTCGGCACGCCCGGAATGGCCAGGACCATGCCGACCAGGGCGGTGAAGACGATCAGGGCAACGACCTTGGGCTTGGTCAGGTCCCAGTACTGGCGGTAATTGGAAAACATGGAGTCAGTCCGGGGCGCGCAGGCGGGCCAGCAGGCTGACCAGCACGAACAACAGGGCAACGGCCACGCCGTTGTGGGCCACCGCCACTTCCAGCGGCAGCGCCAGCTTCACGTTGAGGATGCCGAGGGTGACCTGCAGCACCAGCAGCGCGATCAGCGCGCTGGCCCAGCCACGCATGCTCGGCAAGCGGAACAGGCGCACGCCCAGCCACAGCAGGTAGACGGCCACCACCACCGCGAACAGCCGGTGCGCCATCTGGATGGCGATACGCGAGGCGCCATCCAGCACGCCGCCTTCGTAATCCACGCCGATGCCGCGCCACAGGGTGAAGCCTTCGACGAAGTTGTGCTGCGGCCACCACTGGTTGGCACAGCGGGGGAAGTTGTCCAGCGAGGCGCTGCCGCCGCCGCAGGCCAGCGCCGCGTAGTTGGCACTGACCCAGCCGCCCAGTGCGATCTGGGTGACCAGCACCGCCACGCCGATGCGCAGCACCCACTTCAGCTTCGGCGCTTCGGCCAGGGTGATCGGCATGTGCGTGGCGCGCCAGGCCATCCAGACCAGCAGCGCGAACATCAGCATGCCGCCCAGCAGGTGCCCCATCACCACGATGGGCTTGAGCAGCAGGGTCACCGTCCACATGCCCAGCAGGGCCTGGAAGATCACCACGGCCAGGGTCAGCAGTGCAGCGCGCGCCAGGTCGATGTTGCTCCAGCGCAGCGCGGCGATCAGCAGGATCGCCTCGCCGATCAGAGCCAAGGTACTGGCGGTGCCATGCCAGCCCATCATGTACAGGGGTATGCCGGCGGCCACCAGCACGCAGGCGGTCACCACCGCCGTGCTTCCGAATCGCCGCTTGCGCGTGGCCAGCAGCGCCAGGGTCAGGATCTCGATGCCCAGTGCGCCGGCCAGGAAGCGGTGCACCTGTTCACGCCAGGCCTTGTGGGTCTCCAGCGGGCGGATCTCCGCCGCCGGGTGGCCGATGGTCTCTTCCACGTGCTGCGGCCAGGTGGCCTGGCCATAGCAGGTCGGCCAGTCCGGGCAGCTCAGGCCGGCATCGGACAGGCGCACGAAGGCGCCGAACATGATCGTGCTCGCGGTCATGATCATGGCGAACCACGCCAGGCGGTGGAAATTGCGGTGCAGCGCCGGACGCGCGGAAAGGCTCATCAAACGGGACTCACTTCAGTTTCAGCAACGTGGCCATGTCCTTGCGCAGGCCACCGAGGTCGGAACCCGGGGCATGGCGCATGATCACGAAGCCGTTCGGATCGATCACGTAGACCGGCAGTCCCGCCGGATCATCGACGCCCGGCAACGCCGCGCGCAGGGCTGGCGACGGAGCCAGCGGCCGCAGCGCGGGCAGCGAGGCGATCGACGCCGGTGGCGTACCCAGCCACAGGATCTCGACATTATCGGCGTTATGGCCGAACAGCTGCCACACCTTGCCCAGTCCCTGCGACAAAGTGACGCACTGCGCGTCGCAGGCACCGGCCGGCGCCACCAGCAGGCGCCAGGTACGGGCTTCGGGGTTCCACGGGTACGGCTGGCCGTTGGCCAGGGTCGGCGCCTGCTGGCGCAGGTCCACCGGCGGCTTCAGCAGCTGGCCGGCATTGCGGTGCCCGGTGGGCTGCCAGCCAGAGAAGCGCAGCACGGCGGCCAGCGCCATCGCCCCGAAGAACACGGCAAACAGCAGCACCAGGGTCCGGCGGCCGGAGCCGCGCGCCTGCGGGGACGTAGCAGTGTTCATGCGGGGCATTTTCTCATGGTTGGGTGAGGGATGCGGGTGTGACGCCGCGGTAGTGCCGGCCGCCGGCCGGCATCCAGGAATGCGGGGGTTGCCGGCCAGCGGCCGGCACTACCGGGCAGCACGTCGCCTGCGCCACTCCAGTACCAGCGCGACCACCAGCACGGTCAGGGCCAGCCCGAACCACTGCACGGCGTAGCCCAGGTGGCGCTGCGGCGGCAGCGTGTTCGGCAGCAGGTCCAGGTCGCGTTCGTCGCCAAATGGCAGCGCCGGGTCCAGCCGCAGGACGCGATCGGGCAATGCCGGCAGGCCAAGCGCCGCCGCCAGGCCCTCGTCGGGCAAGCGGCTGGCCAGCCAACGCCCGGCCTCATCGGTAGCGGAGAACGCCGGGCCCAAGGCCAGCCCCGCCGACGGCGGCGGCGCCAGCAGGCCACGCACCGCCGCCGGCGAAGGCGGCGACGGCACATCCGGCAGCCTGCGATCGGGCGGCAGCGCGCGCCAGCCCAGATCGACCAGCAGCACGCTGCCCTCGTCACTGCGGAACGGGCGATAGATCTTCACGCCCGCGCGGCCGTGCCGGGTCTGGTTGTCCAGCAGCACCACGCCGGGCAGGAAACGGCCGTGGTCGGCCACGCCGTGCAATGCGCCAGGTGCAGCCAGGGCCTGCGCCAGTGGCATCGCCTGTGCCACAGCTGGACCTTGTGCATCCAACATTGCCTGTTTGGCATGCATGCGCTGCAGCTGCCACAGCCCCAATGCGGTGAAACCAACCATTGCCAGCACCGCCAGCAGCCATGCGATCACGCGCGTGTGCTGGCGCATCATGACAAGTCCGCGCAAACGCGGTCAGATAGGCGCATCCACCCTGCCCTCGAGCCGCGCATGAGTGATTCGCTGAAGACCCTGCTGGTAATCGCGTTTCTGATCGTCATCGTCTGGAATCTGGGCGCCGGCCTGTATTACCTGCTGGTCGACCGCGGCCAGACCAAGCGCACGGTCAACGCACTGACGCGCCGCATCGCGGTGTCGGTTGCGTTGATCCTGCTGGTGATCGTGAGCATCTACATGGGCTGGATCAAACCGCACGGCATCGGCGGCTGAGGTCACCGATGCGTGCGCGGTCAAAGCACGTAGACGAACATGAAGAGCATCAGCCACACCACGTCGACGAAGTGCCAGTACCACGCGGCCGCTTCAAAACCGAAATGATTGTCGCGGGTGAAGTGTCCCTTGGCCGAACGCAGCCACATCACGATCAGCATGATCGTGCCCAGCAGCACGTGCGCGCCGTGGAAGCCGGTCAGCATGAAGAACGTTGAACCGTAGATGCCCGAGCCGAGCGTCAGGTTCAGTTCCTTGTAGGCGTGGATGTACTCCTCCGCCTGCAGGGTGAGGAAGCCCAGGCCAAGCACCACGGTCAGGCCCAGCCAGATCAGCAGCTGGCGGCGGTTGCCGGCCTTCAGCGCGTGGTGGGCGATGGTCAGGGTCACGCCGGAGGTCAGCAGGATCAGCGTATTGATCAGCGGCAGGCCCCAGGCCGGGATGGTCTGGAACGCGCCGCCGATCGCCGCGGGGCCGTTGGTCGGCCAGCCGGCGGAATAACCCTGCCAGAGCAGCTCGTTGGTCATCACCCCGCGGCCTTCGCCGCTCAGCCACGACAGGCCCAGGTTGCGGGTGTAGAACAGCGCACCGAAGAAGGCGCCGAAGAACATCACTTCGGAGAAGATGAACCAGATCATCCCCATCCGGAACGAGCCATCGACCTGGTGGTTGTAGTTGCCCGCCTGCGACTCGCGCACCACGTCGCTGAACCACCAGAACAACGTCAGCACCAGCATCGCGATGCCGATGTAGAAGGTCCAGCGTCCCCAGCTGGCATCGTTGAGCCAGCTGGCCACGCCCACCATGGTCACCATCATCGCGATGGAACCCACGAACGGCCATTTGCTCTGGGCCGGGACGAAGTACACGTTGGCGTCGGTCGGTGTCTGGGCCATGTCGGTATCCGGGTCAGGGTGCGGCGTGCGCGCCTTCCGAGGTGGCGGCCGGGGCCAGCCGATCGGACAGCGCGTCGTTGCGATAGAAGGTGTAGGACAAGGTGATCGTCTTGATCTCGGGCGGCAGGTCCGGATCGACGATGAAACGCACCGGCATGTCGCGCTTCTCGCCGGCCTGCAGCGTCTGCGCGGTGAAACAGAAGCACTCGGTCTTGCTGAAGAAGCCCGAGGCACGCGCCGGCGCCACCGAAGGCACCGCACTGCCGACCACCGCCTGCTGGCTGTCGTTGCGGGCGAAGTACAGCGCTTCGTTGAGTTCGCCGGGCACCACGTCCATGGTCAGCTGTTCGGGATGGAACGACCACGGCAGGCGCGAATTGACGCCGCCATCGAACTCCACGCGCACGGTGCGCTTGCCGGTGGCGGCGCCTGCACTGGCTTCGCCACCGGGGCCGCGTTCCAGGCGCACACCGAACACCTTCTCGCAGGCGATGCGGTACAGCGGCACCAGCGAGAACGTGAGCAGGAACACCGCCACCGCCACACCGATCAGGCGCGGCAGCCCCGCACTGCGAGACGGTGTGCTGGCTGGCGCCTCGCTCATCGGCCGATCACCCCGCTGAGGATGAAGCCGACGTAGACCAGCACGGCGATGGCGCCGACCCACATCGCCGTGCGCCTGGCGCGCTGGCGTTGCTGTTCGATGCTTCCGCCCTGGTAGAGCCGACCGCTGGTCGGCTGCTTTTCGTCAGTCAAGCCTGGCTCGACTCTACCGATCGGCAGCGGGCTCTCGTTATGCATGCCCCACCTCAATGCGTGATGTCGTCATGCGCCAGATCTCCCGGGCGGATGGTCGGCGGCGTGGTGAAGGTGTGCGCCGGTGCCGGCGACGGCAGCGTCCACTCCAGGCCGCGCGCGCCTTCCCAGGAACGGGCCTCGGCCTTCTCGCCGTTGCGCAGCGAGGACAGCAGGATCGCGGCCATCATGAACGGGGTGACGAACATGCCGAACGCACCGATCGAGCTGATCAGGTTCCAGTCGGCAAACGCTACGCTGTAGTCCGGAATGCGGCGCGGCATGCCGGCCAGGCCGAGGAAGTGCTGCGGGAAGAACAGCAGGTTGACGAACACGATCGACCACCAGAAGTGCACCTTGGCCCACTTCTCGCTGTACATCCGTCCCGTCCACTTCGGCCACCAGTAATACACCGCCGCGATCAGCGCGAACACCGCACCGGTCACCAGCACGTAGTGGAAGTGGGCGACCACGAAGTAGGTGTCGTGGTACTGGAAGTCGGCGGCGACGATCGCCAGCATCAGGCCGGAGAAGCCACCGATGGTGAACAGGATGACGAAGGCCACCGACCACAGCATCGGTGCCTCGAACGTCAGCGAGCCACGCCACATGGTGCTGACCCAGTTGAACACCTTCACGCCGGTCGGGATCGAGATCAGCATGGTGGCGAACATGAAGTAGATCTCGCCGCCCAGCGGCATGCCCACGGTGAACATGTGGTGGGCCCAGACGATGAACGACAGGAACGCGATCGCGGCGGTGGCGTACACCATCGCCTGGTAGCCGAACAGCGGCTTGCGGCTGAAGGTCGGGATGATCTCGCTGACCACGCCGAAGGCAGGCAGGATCATGATGTAGACCTCGGGATGGCCGAAGAACCAGAAGATGTGCTGGTACATCACCGGGTCACCGCCACCGGCGGCATTGAAGAAGCTGGTGCCGAAGAACTTGTCGGTCAGCAGCATGGTCACCGCGCCGGCCAGCACCGGCATCACCGCGATCAGCAGGAAGGCGGTGATCAGCCAGGCCCAGCAGAAGATCGGCATTTTCAGCAGGTCGATGCCCGGCGCACGCATGTTGAGCACGGTGGCGATGATGTTGATCGCGCCCATGATCGAACTGATGCCGGCCACGTGGATGGCGAACACGCTGAAAGCGACGTTGTAGCCGCCCTGCAGCGACAGCGGCGGGTACAGCGTCCAGCCACCGGCCGGTGCACCGCCCGGCAGGAACAGGGTCAGCAGCAGCAGGCTGAATGCCACCGGCAGCAACCAGAACGACCAGTTGTTCATGCGTGGCAGCGCCATGTCCGGCGCGCCGATCTGCAGCGGGATCATCCAGTTGGCCAGTCCGACGAAGGCCGGCATCACCCCGCCGAAGATCATCACCAGCGCATGCACGGTGGTCATCTGGTTGAAGAACTCGGGCTTGACGAACTGCAGGCCCGGCTGCGCCAGCTCGGCGCGGATCACCACGCTCATCGCCGCGCCGATGATGAACATGATGAAGCTGAAACCGAGGTACAGCGTGCCGATGTCCTTGTGGTTGGTCGAGAAGAACCAACGTTCGAAGAAGCTCTGGTGGTGATGGTGATCGTCGTGCCCAACTGCCGAGTGCGCCATTGCAAAACACCTCTCAGAATCGGTTGTCACCGCGGCCGCGAACGGCTGCGGGCTTTACATCACGCTCCGCTGGCCGCGGTGGCAGGCGCGCTGCCCGCTTCTGCAGCAGCAGGCGCAGCCGGTGCCTCGCCCGTCGGTGCAGTCGGTTCGGCAGGTGCCGCAGGCGTGGCGGGCTCGGCGGGCGGCGCCGGCTTGCGCTGCGCCAGCCACTGCTTGAACTCTTCCTTGGACACCGCCTCGACCACGATCGGCATGAAGCCGTGGTCCTTGCCACACAGCTCGGCGCACTGGCCGCGGTAGACACCCGGCTGCTCGATGCGGGTCCAGGCTTCGTTGATGAAGCCGGGGATGGCGTCCTGCTTCCAGCCCAGCGCCGGTACCCACCAGGCGTGGATCACGTCGTCGGAGGTGATGACGAAACGCACCTTGGTATCGACCGGCAGCACCAGGCGGTTGTCGACATCCAGCAGGTAGTGCGGATGGCTTTCGCGGGTCGGCACGATGCCGCTCTGCCGCACCCGGTCGGACTCGCGGTCCAGGCGGCTGGTGAAGGTGACGTTCTCGCCGAGGTATTCGTACTTCCACATCCACTGGTAGCCGGTGACCTTCACCGTCATCTCGGCATCGCGGGTGTCGTACATCTTGATCAGGTTGGCCGTGGCCGGCCATGCCATCACGATCAGGATGATCACCGGGATCACTGTCCAGATGATCTCGGCCTTGGTGTTGTGGCTGAAGGTGGCCGCGACCGCGCCCTTGGATTTGCGGAACTTGAAGATGGCGTAGGCCATCGCCCCGAACACGATGACGCCGATCACCGTGCAGATGATCAACGACAGGTTGTTCGATTCCCAGGCCAGGCGCGAGGTCTGGGTCACCCCCTTGCCCATGTTCAGCTGCCACGGCTTCGGATCGGCCGCCTGGGCCCAGGCCAACGCCGGCATCAGTCCCCCGGTCGCCAGCATCGCGGCGACCGCGTTCACGCACTTCGTGCCCCACCTGCTGCTTTGCTTCATTGCCTAGACCCTTAGCGTCGTCGGTTGCCGCCATCGCTGGCGGCGAGCAAGCTTTCAAGTGTCTCTGCGAGCGTCTGACGTTCGGCCGGCGCGAGGAAACTCCCCACCTCCACCTGCCGGCCGCTGGATGCCAGCCGGACCCTCTCATCGTCGGTGAGCAGGCGCACCCAGTGGGGATGGGCCCGGAACACCGGCGATCCACCGGGTACGGGGATGACCTCCACGTACGCCGGCACTACCCGGATCTCCTCCTGCCGTTCACCGCTGCGCCACAAGGCACGCAGCGCGGCCGCCAGCACCAGGCTGTACAGCAGCGCGAACAGGGGGGCGAATGCATTGCCGGCCCACCACCCGAGGGCGGACACCAGCCACATCGCACCCGACAACACGGTGAACAACAGGACGAACTGCCGGGCATCGAGCGCCCGTGGGGGACGCAGCCGCAGCTGCGTACCTGACCCATCCGGAGCTGGAAGCACCTCGATCATGTCGCAACCGCGTTCCTGCCGCGGGAAACGCCTCGATGGTAGCCCCGCCCTCTCGCCGGTAGCAAGGGTGCATTCACACATTTTCCGATGCTGCAACACAGCATGAGGTCGGCGGTACGAATGACGAATTCGGCATAAACTCCTACGCACTTGCTGAACACGCTGAATCCACCGCAGCTATTGGCTATCAGCGCTTCACGAAGGTGGCTGCTGGGCACTTCCGCAACCCGCAAAAATGATTAAAATCGCCAAGTTTTCCACTGGCCGGACCGGCATGAACGCACCTTCCTCCTCCCCTGCAGCCCACGACGCCCCGCGTCCCGGCGCGTTGCTGTCGCCGGAACTGCCGGCGCCCCCCAACCCGTTCCGCCAGGCCATCACCGACGCCTGGTTGAAGGACGAGGCCACCCACGTGCGCGAGCTGCTGGCGCAGGCCCGCCTGCCCGCCGACGAGCAGGCCCGGGTGCAGGCACTGGCGGCCGACCTGGTCGGCCGCGTGCGCGTGCGCGCCAAGGACCAGGGCGCGATCGAAGCCTTCATGCGCCAATACGACCTGGGCAGCGAGGAAGGCGTGCTGCTGATGTGCGTGGCCGAAGCACTGCTGCGTATTCCGGACCAGGACACCGCCGACAAGCTGATCCGCGACAAGCTGGCCGATGCCGACTGGGAAAAGCACCTGGGCGGCAGCGACTCGGTGCTGGTCAATGCCTCCACCTGGGGCCTGATGCTGACCGGCAAGCTGGTGCAGATGAACGACGCCACCCGCGCCGATGCGCCCAGCGCGTTCAAGCGTCTGGTCGGCCGCGTCGGTGAGCCGGTGGTGCGCCTGGCCGTGCGCCAGGCGATGAAGATCATGGGCCACCAGTTCGTCATGGGCCGCACCATCAGCGAAGCGCTGGCGCGCTCGCACAAGGGCGACAACGCCAGCTACCGCTACTCCTTCGACATGCTCGGCGAAGGTGCGCTGACCATGAAGGACGCGCTGCGCTACCTGGAAGACTACCGTCGTGCGATCCACGCCATCGGCGGCGATCACAAGGCACGCGGCGGCCGTCCGGATGGCGACGTCAACAATGCCCCGGGCATCTCGATCAAGCTGTCGGCGCTGTACCCGCGCTACGAGCACGCCAAGCGCGAGCGCGTGCTGAAGGACCTGGTACCGGGCGTGCTGGAACTGGCACAGCTGGCCAAGAGCTACGGCATCGGCTGCACTGTCGACGCCGAAGAGTCCGACCGCCTGGAACTGTCGCTGGACATCATCGAGCAGGTGTTCTCTGACGCGTCGCTGTCCGGCTGGGATGGCTTCGGCGTGGTCGTGCAGGCCTACCAGAAGCGCACCCCGTACACGATCGACCACCTGGCCGACATGGCGCGCCGCGCCGGTCGCCGCCTGCAGGTGCGCCTGGTCAAGGGCGCGTACTGGGACGCCGAGATCAAGCGCGCGCAGATCGAAGGCTACCCGGGCTACCCGGTGTTCACCCGCAAGCAGAACACCGACGTGTCCTACCTGGCCTGCGCCAAGCGGCTGTTCACCCATGCCGACGCGATCTACCCGATGTTCGCCACGCACAACGCCCATACCATCGCGGCCGTGCGCAGCATCGCCAACGGTGGCGTGTACGAGCACCAGAAGCTGCACGGCATGGGCGACGACCTGTACGCCGAGGTGGTGCCGGCTGACCGCCTGGGCCTGCCCTGCCGCGTGTATGCACCGGTCGGTTCGCATGAAGACCTGCTGCCGTACCTGGTGCGCCGCCTGCTGGAAAACGGCGCCAACTCCAGCTTCGTCAACCGCATCACCGACGAACGCGTACCGATCGCCGACCTGATCCGCGATCCGGTCGAGATGGTCGCCTCGTTCGCTTCGATTCCGCATCCCAAGATCCCGCTGCCGGTTGACCTGCTGCGCAGCCAGAACCACGACAGGAAGAACTCCATGGGCGCCAACCTCGCCAACGACAACGAACTGCGCGCCCTGGCCGAGCAGATCAACGCGGCTGTGAAGCCCTGGCAGGCCGCCCCGCTGGTGCCGGGTGCCAACCCGACCGGCGCCGCGCTGCCGGTGACCAACCCGGCCGACACCCGTGAAGTGGTTGGCCAGTGGCTGGCCGCAGACGCCGCCACCGTGCAGAAGGCCCTGGCCAACGCCGTAGCCGCGCAGCCGGCCTGGAACCGCACCCCGGCCGCCAGCCGCGCCGCCATCCTCGAGCACGCCGCCGACCAGCTGGAAGCACGCATGCCGGAATTCATGGCGCTGTGCGTGAAGGAAGCCGGCAAGAGCCTGCCCGACAGCATCGCCGAAGTGCGCGAAGCGGTGGACTTCCTGCGCTACTACGCCAAGCAGGCGCGCGAGCAGTTCAGCCACGCCGAGAAGCTGCCGAGCCCGACCGGTGAGTCCAACGAGCTGCAGCTGCACGGCCGCGGCGTGTTCGTCTGCATCAGCCCGTGGAACTTCCCGCTGGCGATCTTCCTGGGCCAGGTCGCTGCCGCCCTGGCCGCCGGCAACAGCGTGATCGCCAAGCCGGCCGAGCAGACCAACCTGATCGGCTACTACGCGGTAAAGCTGCTGCACGACGCCGGCGTGCCGGCCGAGGCGGTGCAGTTCCTGCCGGGCGACGGTGCTACCGTCGGTGCCGCGCTGACCGCCGACCCGCGCGTGGCCGGCGTGGCCTTCACCGGCTCCACCGACACCGCCCGTGCGATCAACCGCGCGATGGCCGCGCGTGACGCCGCCATCGGTGTGCTGATTGCCGAGACCGGCGGCCAGAACGCCTTCATCGCCGATTCGTCGGCGCTGCCGGAACAGCTGGTCAAGGACGCGATCGGTTCGGCCTTCACCTCCGCCGGCCAGCGCTGCTCGGCCGCGCGCGTGCTGTTCGTGCAGGACGACATCGCCGACAAGGTGATGACCATGCTGGCCGGTGCGATGAAGGAACTGAAGGTCGGCAACCCCGGCCTGCTGTCCACCGACGTCGGCCCGGTGATCGACGCAGATGCGCTGAAGATCCTGCAGGACCACGCTGAGCGCATGGATCGCGAAGCGCGCCTGATCGCCGCCGCCGAGCTGTCGGCCGAGGCCGCCAACGGCACCTTCTTCGCACCGCGCGCGTACGAACTGAAGGACCTGGGCCAGCTGCAGAAGGAAGTGTTCGGCCCGGTGCTGCACGTGATCCGCTGGAAGGGCGACCAGCTCGACGCGGTGATCGACCAGATCAACGCCACCGGCTACGGCCTGACCCTGGGCGTGCATTCGCGCATCGACGAGACCGTCGACCGCATCAGCAACGGCGTCCATGTCGGCAACGTCTACGTCAACCGCAACCAGATCGGTGCGGTGGTCGGCGTGCAGCCGTTCGGCGGCCAGGGCCTGTCCGGCACCGGCCCGAAGGCCGGCGGCCCGCACTACCTGCTGCGCTTCGCCACCGAAAAGACGGTGACGGTGAACACCACCGCCGCCGGCGGCAACGCCTCGCTGCTGACCCTGGGCGACTGATCGCCCGGTTGATGCAGTGAACGAAAAACCCCGCGAAAGCGGGGTTTTTTATGCCTTGCTTCCTGTAGAGCCGGGCCCACGCTCGGTTTTCCTCGCACAGCCGAGCGTGGGCTCGTTCTACAGAGGCTGGGCGACACTGAACCGGTTGTCCGCACGCTTCGCCAGCTCGCCCTGCACGCGCGCGATGCGCGTCTCCAGGTCGCCTTCCAGCAGCACATACTCGACACCCTCTGCCTGCAGCTGCTCCAGGTACCACGCATGCTGCTGCGCCCGGAAGGCTTCGCCCACCCGAGTGCCGTCCTGATCGAAAGGGATATCCGGCGCACACAGGAACAGCAGGTCATACGGCCGCAATGCAGCCTGCCGCAGTGCCTCCGGCGCCGTACCAGACATCCAGCCGCTGTAGCCCAGCGTCACCAGCGGCGTGGTATCGCAGAACAGCCAGCGATGTGCCCGCCGCGCAGCCTCTTCTTCATGCTGCGGCTGGGTCATCGCGATGCGAAGCAGATCGTCCGGCATCAGGTCGCCGCCCTGCTGCTCCCAGAGCGTGCGGCCATACTCCGGTACCCAGGCGGTCTGCAGGCGCTCGGCCATCACCCGCGCCAGCGTGGTCTTGCCACTGGACTCGCCACCAATGAACGCCACGCGCTGCACATAGCCGGCATAGACCTTCGGTGCAAGGCCATGACGGTGCGCATGCGGATCGGCGCGCAGCTGGGTGCCACACGCCTGCCCGACGTCCAGTGCGCGATCGAACCGCTCATGGCGTACTGGCGCACCGAAGTGCGTGGCCAACGCCTGCGCGAAGCCGTCACCGTATTCCTCGCCGGTGTACACCGCCTGCACCGGCCCGCCGAACAGGCTCAGGCACAGCCAGGCGGTGAACTCGCGCTGCACGTGCTCGTTGTCGCTGTCCTGCGGCAGCGAGCGCACGTGCAAACCGTGCTGGGTGCACAATGCCGCCAGCCGCGCATCATCGAGCACCGCCACCGTCGCCTGCGGGAAGCGCGCTCGCAGCCAGCGCTCGCGACGCTCGGCGCTGTAGCCTGGGAAACCCGGCTGCGACCAGCCGATCACCAGCAGCTGCTGGCAGCGCGTGGCGGCGAAGTCGATCAGGCGTTCGTGACCGAGATGCAGCGGGCAGAACTTGCCCACCACCAGGCCGCGCGCGACACGCTCAGGCAGCGGCATCGGCCGCCCTGGCCTCGTCCCGCATCAGGTGCCGCCAATGGCGCAGGGCGACCAGCGCGTTTATCCAGAAACCGATGTAGAGGATCGAGGTCAGATGCAGGCCACGGCTGTAGTACAGCGGCACTGCCACGGTGTTCACCAGCAGCCACACCCACCACGATTCCAGCTTGCGCCGCATCATCAGGATCTGCGCGATCACGCTCAGCACCAGCACCGCCGAATCGATGTAAGGCGCATAGGCGTTGGTCAGTCGGGTCAGCATCCAGCCGTAGCCGAACGTGGCCACCACCGCCAGCGGCGCCAGCCAGGCCCATGCCCGCGGCCGCAGCGCAGTGATCGGCAGCGGCGCGCCATGGTCGCCGCGCAGCCACTGCCACCAGCCCAGCACGCTGATGGCGATGAAGAAGAACTGCAGCACCATGTCCGCATACAGGTGCGAGCGCTCGAACACGGCCGCAAACAATGCGCAGCCGACGATGCCCAGCCACCAGGTGTGCACGTTGTTGCGGCCGGCCAGCAGGATCGAGCCGGCGACGGCGATGTTGGCGGCCAGCTCCAGCTGGAAGCTCGGGTCGGACAGGTTCATCGCACCATTGTCGCGTAGATCCACGCCCTGCGTCGTCGGACCAGCAGATCCATGCCATGCGTGGATGGAATCAAGGCCGCGCGCGCACCAACAACCGCTGTCTCTCTCCGCTTCCCCAACGTCCTGGCTGCAGGCCGGTTGAAGAGAGCAACGGCGCAAGCCAGTCAGGCGGAACGATGTCCCAGATCACGCCATCGAACGGATGCGGCCATGGCGTTCCCTGAGGATTCGGCGAATGCAGGAACAACGCACTCTGACCGGTATCCGGCGCCAGCGTCACCCAACACTGCACATGCTCCCGCTCGCTCGACGCAACCCGTTCAAGCAGCCGCAGGAGCCCTGCGGCAACGGCGAAGCGATCACTGATATGGCGATTGCCGCGCCCCATCCAGTCAAGATGCGTGTGCCAGTAGTCGAACCATTCCGACTCCAGCACGCGATCCAGAGTCGCGTTCGCCTTGGCCTCTTCCCGAGCCCAGTATCGGATCATCCGCTTCTGGTAGCGACGATCAACCATTTTGTATTCGCCTGCACTGCGTAAATCCCGGCAAGGTGGCAGGCACTGCCAATAAAGTCACGAGCCGGAAGCGTCATCCATGCATAAAAAAAGGCCCCGCCTGCGCGGGGCCCTCCGTGTCCTGCTTCAGGCAATTGCCCGAATCAGAACTTGTACTGCATCGACGCCGCCAGCACGTCGCCGCTCACCTTGTACTTGCCGGTCACGGTGTTGGCAGTGGCCGAGGTCGAGGTGATGTTCGGATCCTTGGTGAACAGGTGGGTGTAACCCACGCTGTATTCCATCTTGTCCGAAGCGGCGTAGGTCAGGCCCAGCGACAGCCACTTGCGGGTGGTGTCCGGCACGCGCACGTCACGGTGGGCGTCGGTGGTCGGGGTCTGGTCATAGGCCAGGCCGCCACGCAGGGTCAGCTTGTCGTTCACGCGGAAATCGGTACCGATCGACGCGAAGGTGGTGTCGCGGTAGTGGAACGGCAGCACGCTGTCCGGCTGGTTGGAGTCATAGTCGACGGTGACCTGGTCGAACTTGCTCCACGCGGTGCGCGTGACTTCGGCCATGATCTGCCACTGGTCGTTCACGCGGTGGGTGAAGCCCACGGTGGCGCTGGCCGGCAGGGTGATGGTCGCGCGACCGTTGCTGTCGATGAAGGTACCCGGGGCAGCGGTGGCCAGGAAGGCCGCCGCATTCTGCGGAATGGTGAAGTCGGCCTTGCCGTCGGTGATCTTGTGCTCGACCTTCGAGCGGTAGCTGAAGGCGATGTTGGTGCCTTCCACCGGGGTGACGGTCATGCCCAGGGTGTAGCCGACCGACACTTCATCACCCTTGATGCGCAGGTAGCCATCGGCGGTGCCCGGCGAGAAGCCGAGCTGCGCGGCCTGGCGTGCAGCGGCCTGCGAGGCCGCCGCAGCCTGGGCCGCAGTGCCGCCGGCAGCCAGCACACGCGCCGCAGCGGTGCGCTGGGCCGTGGCGTTGATCGCGGTGCCGGTATCGACAGCGCTGGTCAGGTCGACGTTCAGGCGCTCAGCGAACACCGAAGCACCGAACGACAGGTACGGGTTGACGTCATAGGAGAACGCCACGCCCAGGTCGATGGCCTGCAGCTCGGTCTTGACGCCGTTGTAGCGGCCGACCCAGTCGCGGTCGTATTCGGTCTTGAAGCCGAACGGCACGGTCAGCGAAGCACCGAAGTGCATGTTGTCGTTCTCGCCGAACGGCACGTGGAAGTACGCGGCCGGAACCGGGGCGATCATGCCGGCGTCGCCGCCGTTGCCACCGGAAATCGGCGCGCCGTTGCCGTACTTGCCCTGGCCGCGGAACTTGGCGCCGAAGCTGATGGCACTGACGTCGCCCTGGACCAGGGTGCCGTCGAGCAGGCGCATGGAGGCCGGGTTGGTGGCGATGACCGAGGCGTCACCTTCGGTCGAGGTGGAGCCGGCGAACGCGCGGCCCAGGCCCTTGGCGCTGTTTTCCTTCAGCTGGAAGGCGGCAGCATTGGCATCGGCGGCGGCCAGCGCACCGGCAACGCCGACGGCCAGCAGGGTCAGTCGGGCAATGGTGGAAGCGGTTTGCATCGTAGTTCTCTCTCTCCGGTAAGCGGTGATGGTGCTCTGAGTGCGCCTGCGCCCGCCGGGTCCTGGGACCCATCGGAGCGCGCCGGATTCCCCTCCCGACATACGACGCCGTATGCGAGTATTACCCAGAGCTGTTAATGAAACAATAACAGCGCAGGCGGTTTTTTCGTCTCAAAAGCTGAACAGGACCGTCCCCACCGAAAGTGGCCGCACGCTAGGCTATTGGCATGTTCGTCTCGCTCCCGTCCCGCAAGAAGGCGGCCCTGCGCTGGGCCACGCCCGTGCTGTTCGCGTCATTGTGGCTGGCGTTCCTGTGGTCGATCTCGCGTCCGGACGATGCCCGCGGCAGCCTCTGGCTGGACTGGGGCGCGCTGTCCACCGGTCTGACCCACCCGCTGGACTGGTGGGCGACCCTGCAGGACGGCAGCGTGCTGCGGCTGTTCACCGCCCTGTTCCTGCACGCGGACTGGTCGCACCTGCTGGGCAACCTGGTGTTCCTGTTGATCTTCGGCCTGCCCGCCGAGCGGGTGCTGGGGCCGTGGCGGCTGCTGCTGCTGTTCCTGGTCGGCGGCGCAGTGTCGAACCTGGTCGCGATCTACACCATGGGCAGCCCGGACCAGATCATCATCGGCGCCAGCGGCGCGGTGTCGGCCCTGATCGGCGCCTATCTGGCCCTGTTCCCGGGCGCGCGGCTGGGCGTGGTGATCCCGCTCGGCCTGTTCCTGGAGTTCGTGCGTGCCCCGGCCTACCTGCTGATCGGCGTCTGGGCGGCGCTGCAGGTGGTGTTCGCCCACATCGGCCCAAGCTTCGGCATGGTGGCCTGGTGGGCGCACATCGGCGGCTTCGTGTTCGGCCTGGTGTACGGGGTCTACGTGCGCGCGGCGCTCGCCCGCCGGCTGCGCAAGCGCCACGGCTTCTGACCGCCCGGGTAGTGCCGGCCGCTGGCCGGCATTTGGTTTCTTCTTCCGCCCTTGAGCCGACGCCGGGCATGGCCCGGCGCTACCTCACGGCTTGGCTGGGGCCGGTGCGGGCTTTGCTTCCGGCTTTGCTTCCGGCTGTGCTTCCGGCTTAGGTTCGACCTTCGCTTCCGGCTTCGCCGCAGCGGCCTTCGCGGCCTTGGCCGCATCCGCCTTCGCCGCTTCGGCCTTCAAGCGTGCAGCCACCGAACCCGGGTTCTTCAGCTCGGCCAGCGCGTCATTGATCGGGCCATCGCCCGGCAGCACCGCACCGGCGTGGTAGCCCTCGGTGCCTTCGTCATCGCCGCGCAGATGGCCTGGCAGGGTCGCTTCGCTGTAATCGCTCAGGCTGGCCGGCAGCGCCTCGTCTTCCGGGCGCGCCGCAGGCTTCAGTTCGACTTCCGGCACGATGCCAGTGGCCTGGATCGACTTGCCACTCGGCGTGTAATAACGCGCGGTGGTCAGCTTCACCGAATCGCCGTTGTCCAGCGGCAGCACGGTCTGCACCGAGCCTTTGCCGAAGGTGCGGCTGCCGACCACGCGCGCGCGCTTGTTGTCGCGCAGCGCCCCAGCCAGCACTTCCGAGGCGCTGGCCGATCCCGCATCGACCAGCACCACCACCGGTGCGCCCTTCAGCAGGTCGCCCGGCGTCGCATCGAACCGTGCATCACTGATGCTGATGCGGCCGCGGGTGCTGACGATGTTGCCCTTGTCGAGCAGGTCGTCGGCCACCTGCACCGCGGCAGTCAGCAGCCCACCCGGGTTGCTGCGCAGATCCAGCACCAGGCCCTTGAGCTGGCCACCGGACTGCTTCTGCAGCTGCTGCAGGTGCTTCTGGAAGTCCGACCCGGTGTCGGCCTGGAAGGTGCTCAGGCGGATGTAGCCGTAGCCCGGCTCCAGCAGGCGGCTGCGCACGCTGGTCACGCGGATGGTCTGGCGGGTGAGGCTGACGTCGAACGGCTTCGGCTTGCCCGCGCGCACGATGGTCAGCACCACCTTGCTGCCGGCCGGGCCACGCAACGGTTCGCTCGCATCAATGGCGCTGATCGGCTTGCCGTCGATGGCGATGATCAGGTCACCGGCGAGGATGCCGGCCTTGGCCGCCGGCGTGTCGTCGATCGGCGAGATGACCTTCATGCTGGCGTTGTCGGGCTGCTGCTGCAACTCCACGCCGATGCCCTCGTAGGCGCCGTTGGCCTGCTCGTCGAAGGCCTGCGCGTCTTCCTTGTTGAAGTACGTGCTGTGCGGGTCGAGGTCGAGCAGCAGGCCGCGCACCGCCGACTGCATCAGCTTCTTGTCATCGACCGGGTCGACATAGGCCGCGCGCACCGCGTTGTACACCGCCACGAAGCGGCGGATGTCCTCCAGCGGCACCTTCGAGGTCACCGCCTCCTCGCTGTTCGCTGCCTGCCCGCTGGTTTCCTGGCTCGGGGCGGGCGCGGTCTGCTGCGCCCAGGACAGCGCCGGCAACAGGGCCAGCAAGAGGGTGGCGGTACGGGCTGCGCGCATGGATCACTCCTGTCGACGGTGGCATGGTGCCCAAGGCACATGCGTCGATTATGCGCGAAGCACAGCTAAATTCCCGTTGAATCCGTCCGCCACGCGACAGCGCCGGATTCAGCGCCGCTGCAGCCAGCTGTCCGGGTTGACCGGCTGCCCGCCCCGGCGCAGTTCGAAGTACAGCGCGGTCACGCCCTGGCCACCGGAATTGCCGACCTTGGCCACCGCATCGCCGCGGCTGACCCGGGCACCCGCATCCTTCAGCAGGGTGTCGTTGTGCGCGTACAGGCTCATGTAGCCGTTGCCGTGATCGACGATCAGGATCATGCCGTAGCCGGTCATCCAGTCGGAGAACACCACGGTGCCGTCGGCCACGGCGGTGACGGTGCTGCCGGCGGGCGCGCCGATCAGCACACCGCTGCTGGTGCGGCCGTCGGGCAGCTTGCCGCCATAGCGGGCCAACAGGTTTCCCGACAACGGCCAGCCCAGGCCACCGACCTTCGGCGCCGGCGCGGAAGCCACGGCAGGCGGGACCTTGGTGGGCGGCGGTGGCGGGCGGCCCTGCGCGGCGGCCTGGCGTGCGGCACGCTCGGCGGCGGCCTTTTCAGCGGCTGCTCGCCGCGCCGCGGCGCGGCGCTCGGCTTCGGCCCTTGCCGCAGCGGCACGCAGGTTGGCCAGCAGCGTCTCCAGTGCCTTGGCGTCCTGGCCCAACGCCTGTTCCTTCTCGCGCTGGTCCTTGAAGCGCTCATCCAGCGAGGCGACGGTCCTGGCGCGATCGCGACGGTCGGCTTCCAGCGCCGCAGCCTGCTGCTTCTGGTCCTGCTGCGCACCCTGCAGCTTCTGCTTGCGCTCGGCGATCTGCGCCTGCAGCACTTCCAGCTCTTTCAGGTCGGCTGTCAGCGTGGTGATGCGCTGTGCCCGCTCGCGTTGCAGGTAGCGGTGGTAGGCCAGGGCACGATTGGCATCGGCCACCGTGTCCTGCGACAGCAGCAGCTTCAGAGGTGCATGGTTGCCCAGCTGGTAGGCCGCACGCAGCAGGCCGGCCAGCTCGCGATGCTGCTGGGCGAGGTTGGCCTGCAGCGTGCTGCGGCGTTGTTCGGCCTCGGCCAGGGCCCTTCCCTGCTCGCGCAGCGCAGTTTCAGTCTGCGCAAGCGCACGGCCGGTGCGGGCCACCTTCTCGTCCGCCTCACGCAGCTGCTGCGAGGCCTGGCCCCGCTGGCCCTCGATCTGCCTGCGCTCCTGCGCCACGCCCTTCAACTCGCTACGCAGCTTCTGCAGCTTGCGCTCGGTCTCGCGGGTGGTCTGAGCGGCGCCCGGCAACGGCAGCGCCAAGGCGATGGCCAGCCCCAACAGCAGGCAGCGCCCGCCGCGGATGGCGGCGATGTGATGTCGGCGTGATGGGAAGGCGTTGTCGCGCAAGGGCTTTCCAGTGACTTCAGGCAGTTGCAGGGGGTACCGGGGAATGGTGACATCTCCGCACGCGGCCTGCCAGCCGCACATCCATCGAGGTCCCATGAAAACTCTTTCCATTCCGCTGTTGTTGGGCGTCCTGCTCGTTGCCGGCCCCGCCGGTGCCCAGGACAACATCAGCAAGGTCAACGGCAGCATCAGCGCCGAGCCTGGCCAGCGCTACGGCAAGCTGGATACCGTCAACGGCGGCATCCGGGTTGGTGAAGGCGTCGAGACCGGCAGCATCGACACCGTCAACGGCGGGGTCAAGGTGGCCGACCGTGCACGTACCGGCAAGATTGAAACGGTCAACGGCGGCGTACGCCTGGGCCGCGAGGTGATTGCACACGGCAGCGTCAGCACCGTCAACGGCAGCATCTTCACCGATCGCGGCAGCCAGATCGAAGGCGGCGTCGAAACCGTGAACGGTGGCATCGGCCTGGTCGAAAGCCGCGTCGGCAAGGACGTGGAGACCGTCAACGGCGATATCACCGTCGGCATCGGTTCCCAGGTCAACGGCGGTGTGCACGTGCGCAAGCCGAACTTCAGCGTCTCGCTCACCGCCAGCCGCAAGCCGCGCGTGATCGTCGGCCCGAATGCTGTGGTCAACGGCCCCCTGCAGTTCGAACGCGAGGTGGTGCTTTATGTGCATCGCACCGCGCGCATCGGTCCGGTCACCGGCGCTGAGCCGATCCCGTTCGACACCGAAACCGCTCCGGCGGACTGAGCGCACCGCGCCTTCGGGTTCGGTGATACTCGCTGACACCGGCCGTGCACGACGTGCGGCCGCCCTTTGTTTTCCAGGAATCGACGATGCCCCGCAAACTCCTTCTGTGCCTGGCCGCCGCGGCCGCGCTCAGTGCCTGCAAAGGCGAAGACACGCCGGCCACCGCACCGGCGTCAGCCACCGACACCGCTGCCGCGAAGCCGGCGGCTCATCAGTTCTCCCCGGAGATCAACGCCGGCGACTTCGCCGAGATGGTCAAGACCCTGGCCTCGGATGAATTCGAAGGCCGCGCGCCGGGCAGCAAGGGCGAGGAACTGACGGTCAACTACATCCGCGACCAGATGCAGCGCATCGGCCTGCAGCCCGGCAACGGCGACAGCTGGTTCCAGGATGTGCCGATGACCGAGACCACGGCCGACGCATCGACCGTGCTGAAGATCACCCAGGGTGGCAAAACCACCGAGCTGAAGTTCGGTACCGACATGGTGGTCGGCACCCGTACCGGCCAGGCTGAGGTGAAAGTCGATGCCAGCGACCTGGTGTTCGTCGGCTATGGCGTTGATGCGCCGGAGCAGAAGTGGAACGACTATGCCGGCCAGGACTGGAAGGGCAAGACGGTCGTGATGTTCGTCAACGATCCGGGCTTCCATGTTGACGACGCGAAGCTGTTCGACGGCAAGCGCATGACCTACTACGGCCGCTGGACCTACAAGTTCGAAGAGGCCGCGCGCAAGGGCGCCGCCGCGGCGCTGATCGTGCACGACACCGCCGGTGCCTCCTATGGCTGGGACGTGGTGAAGAACTCCTGGGCCGGCCCGCAGTACGACCTGCCGGCCAAGGATGACCCGGAAGCCCGCATCCCGGTGCAGGGCTGGCT
The DNA here is from genome assembly GCF_059372275.1 of Stenotrophomonas sp. YJH_SMC_14-1. Classification (NCBI taxonomy): domain Bacteria; kingdom Pseudomonadati; phylum Pseudomonadota; class Gammaproteobacteria; order Lysobacterales; family Lysobacteraceae; genus Stenotrophomonas; species Stenotrophomonas sp. YJH_SMC_14-1. The sequence goes on along the minus strand of NZ_JCAFVK010000003.1, from coordinate 1,329 downwards.
GAGCGCCGACGCCGCCAAGGCGCTGTTTGCCGGTGCCGGCCTGGACCTGGCGCAGGCTTACAAGGATGCGAGCAAGCGCGGCTTCAAGCCGGTGCCGCTGAAGGCCACCGCCACGGTCGACCTGAAGAGCCAGATCGCGCAGAAGCAGTCGCGCAACGTGGTGGGCGTGCTGCCAGGCAGCAAGCGTGCCGACGAGGCCGTGCTGTACATGGCGCACTGGGACCACCTGGGCAAGCACGAGGGTGAAACCGGCGACAACATCTACAACGGTGCGGTCGACAACGCGACCGGCGTGGCCGGCATCCTTGAGGTGGCCGAAGCCATGGCCCACCAGGATCCGAAGCCGGAGCGCTCGGTGGTGTTCCTGGCGGTGACCCTGGAAGAGTCCGGCCTGCTGGGTTCGAAGTACTACGTCTCCCACCCGACCTTCCCGCTGGACAAGATCGCCGGCGTGATCAACCTCGACGCGATGTCGGTGGCCGGCCGTGCCAAGGACGTGACCGTCACCGGCTTCGGCAGCTCGGAGCTGGAGGACATCCTCAAGCCGCTGGCTGCGGCCCAGGACCGCACGCTGCATGGTGAGACCTCGGTGCAGAGCGGCTTCTACTTCCGCTCGGATCACTTCAACTTCGCCAAGGCCGGCGTGCCGGCCCTGTACGCCGATGGTGGCGAGGACCTGCGCGAGGGTGGCGTGGACGCCGGCCGCAAGGCCGCGGCGGACTACGGCGCCAACCGCTACCACGGTCCGAAGGACGAGTTCGACGCGTCCACCTGGAAGCTGGACGGGACTGTCGAGGACCTGCAGCTGATGTACGGCGTCGGCAAGGAACTGGCCGGTGGCGATCGTTGGCCGAACTGGTACGAAGGCAACCCGTTCAAGGCAGCCCGCGACGCGATGATGAAGGACAAGGCTTCGGCAAAGTAAAGCCGGGCCATGCTCGACTGAACATCGTTGAGAGCAGAGCGGCGCCCCACGGGGCGCCGCTTTTCTTTTGTCTACCGTCGGCGGCTCATCCACGGTTGGTGTGGATCTGCCGGTAGTGCCGGCCGCTGGCCGGCAATCGATTGGTAGCGGCCAACCTTGGTTGGCGCCATGCTTCCTCGCGGAACACCCACGCATGGCGTGGATCTACCGGGCAATGCAACGCCATCGGGTTGCCGGCCAGTGGCCGGCACTACCGGGGTTTCCTGCGCACAAAGAAAAACCCCGCTGCGTGAGCAGCGGGGTTTTGGGTGTAAACCCTGGCGATGACCTACTCTCGCATGGCTTGAGCCACACTACCATCGGCGCAGCTGCGTTTCACTTCCGAGTTCGGGATGGGATCGGGT